>JAMPFF010000009.1 GCA_023664605.1 Clostridium sp. | reverse complement strand
CGTAAAAGCAGGAAATATCTTATACAGACAGCGCGGAACCAAGATTCATCCGGGCATTAACGTAGGCAGGGGCGGAGACGATACATTATTCGCTTTGGTTGACGGCGTTCTTAGATTTGAAAGAAAAGGAAGAGACAAAAAACAAGCTTCCGTATATCCTGTAGAAAAGTAAGAAGAATGCTCAAAAACCAGCATTGTTTATACTTAACGAATGAATCGGGCTCCAGACATTTATTATGTTTGGAGCCTTTTATCATCATGAAAGACGGGCGTTTTTAACCGGAATGAAAATATCGGAAAGGCAGGCATAAAATGTTTGCAGACAGAGCGAAAATCTATGTAAAAAGCGGCAAGGGCGGAGACGGACACGTTTCTTTCCGAAGAGAGAAATACGTTCCCAACGGCGGTCCCGACGGCGGTGACGGCGGCAACGGCGGCAGCGTCTATTTTGTCGTGGACGAGGGCTTAAATACGCTGACGGATTTCCGTCATATTCGCAAATATTGTGCAGGAAATGGTGCAGAGGGCGGTAAACGCAACTGCGCGGGCAAAAACGGGGAGGATATCATTATCAAAGTACCCGCAGGCACGGTTATCAAGGAAGCCGAAAGCGGACAGGTTATCGCCGATATGTCGGGCGATAATAAAGAGGTTCTGCTGTTAAAAGGCGGACGGGGCGGCAGCGGCAACCAGCATTATGCGACCAGTAAAATGCAGGCTCCTAAATACGCGCAGCCCGGACAGCCCGCCATGGAGTTGGAGCTTTTACTGGAATTAAAGGTGATTGCGGACGTCGGTCTGGCGGGATTTCCCAACGTGGGAAAATCCACCTTTTTATCACAGGTAACGAATGCGAGACCCAAAATTGCCAATTACCATTTTACTACGCTTAATCCGAATCTGGGCGTCGTGGATTTAGAGGACGCCAAAGGATTTGTTATCGCGGACATTCCAGGACTGATTGAGGGCGCATCGGAGGGCGTCGGCCTGGGGCATGAGTTTTTACGCCATATCGAGCGTACAAAGCTGATTGTGCATATCGTTGACGCGGCTTCCACGGAGGGACGCGACCCGGTGGAGGATATTTATGCCATCAATAAGGAATTGGAGGCGTACAATCCCGAAATTGCGGCAAGACCGCAGATAATCGCGGCAAATAAAATCGATATGCTGCCGCTAGGAAGCGACGCTGTCGAGCGTATCCGCGCCGAATTTGAGCCGGATATTCCCGTCTATCCCATTTCCGCCATATCAGGGAAAGGCGTAAGAGAACTGCTCTATGCGATACAGAATAAACTGGACGGACTGGATAAAGAACCCGTTATCTTTGAGGCGGAATATGTTCCGGAAGAGCATCTAAGCATACAGGACGAACCTTTTACGGTTATTTATGATGAAAAAAATGACGAATATGTTGTGGAAGGCCCCCGTATCGAGAAAATGCTTTCCTATACGAATTTAGAGTCCGAAAAAGGCTTCCGTTTCTTCCAGAATTTCTTAAAAGAGCAGGAAATTTTAAAGAAACTGGAAGAACTTGGCATCGAAGAGGGAAGCACGGTCAGGATGTACGGCCTTTCTTTTGATTATTATAAATAAAATGTTATGATAAATGATATAAAACGATATTATGGAGGCAGCTATGACAAGTAAACAAAGGGCTTATTTAAAAAGTCTGGCAAGCACTTTAAATCCCATATTTCAGGTTGGAAAATCCAGCCTGACGCCGGAATTTACACAGGCGATAGACGAAGCGTTTAATACAAGGGAACTGATAAAAATCGCCGTTTTAAAAAACTGCGCCGACGACCCGAACGAGATTGCCGCTATCGTGGCGGAAAGAACGCATTCGCAAGTCGTTCAGGTAATCGGGAAAAAGATTGTATTATATAAACCGGACAAAAAGAATCCGAAAATCATTTTACCCTGATAAAACCGCTATCTAAACGGGAATCAATATTTTTGCAGGAGGTAGGGAAATCATTGTTAAAAATCGGAATTATGGGCGGTACGTTCGACCCTGTTCATATCGGACACCTTATTATCGCGGAAAAAGCAAGAGAGCAGTTTGAATTGGATGAAGTTATTTTTATGCCAAGCGGAATCCCGTATATGAAAGATACAGGCCAGGTGCTGCCCGGAAATGTCAGGGCAGAGATGACCGAACTTGCCATAGAGGGGAACCCCTTTTTTTCCATTTCTACGATAGAAGTGGACAAAGAGGGGCATACTTATACTTACGAAACCATAGAGACTCTGCAGCATAAAAACCCCCATGCACAATATTACTTTATTATGGGCGCAGACAGCCTTTTTTCGATAGAACACTGGAAAAATCCCGAGAAAATATTTGCAGGCTGCCATATTCTCGCCGCGCTTCGAGACGATAAGACAATGGACGCGATGGAAGAGCAGGCCGCTTATTTGAAAAACAAATTTGCCGCCGATATCTGCCTGATAAAGACCGGGCAGATAGAGGTTTCTTCTTCCATGATCCGCGACCTGATACGAGACGGCCATTCCATCCGTTATCTTGTTCCTGATGCGGTCTATGACTATATTATCAAAAATAAACTTTACAAAGCTGAAAAATAGGAATATCGCAGGGGAGGGCGGTTATAAAAATGTCGGAACTGAAAAAACTGAGAAAAGAAATGGAAAAGGAATTACATGCCAAACGCTATGAGCATACCTTAAGCGTTGCCTACACGGCAGCTTCGCTGGCGATGGTGCATGGCGCGGATGTAGAAAGCGCACTGACTGCCGGTATGCTGCATGACTGCGCGAAATGTTTTTCCGCCAAGAAACTCATCTCGCTCTGCCAAAAGAACAACCTGCCGGTATCGGATATTGAAATGCAGAACCCGACGGCGCTTCTGCACGCAAAGGTAGGAAGTTTCCTCGCCCATGAAAAATACGGCATTGATGATGAAGATATCTTAAACGCCATCAAATACCATACGACGGGACGCCCCGATATGAGCAGGTTGGAAAAAATCATATATATTGCGGATTATATCGAACCCGGCAGGACACATGCCGCCAATCTGGCGCAGATACGCAAACTCGCCTATCAGGACTTGGATAAAACAATGTTTCGCATATTGGAAGATACGCTTGCTTATCTGCGTTCCGTGGACGGGGAGATTGATTCCATGACAAAGGCGACATATGAAAGCATAAAAACGGATACATTGAATACATCGAATACATCGAATACATCGAATACATAAAACAAATATTGAATACATTGAATACATCGAATACATCGAATACATAAAACAAATATTGAATACATAAAGCAAATAAATAACAAACACAGGAAAGGATAGTGTATATATGACTTCAAAAGAATTGGCAAAACTGGCCGTTGAGGCATTAGAGGATAAAAAAGCGGAAGATATGAAAATCATTGATATCAGCCATATTTCTACGATTGCAGACTATTTTATCATTGCAAGCGGAAGCAATATCAGCCAGATACAGACAATGGCGGATAACGTGGAAGAGGCTCTTACAAGAGCAGGGCATCCGGTAAAACACACGGAAGGCTATCAAAACGCCAACTGGATATTAATGGACTGTCAGGATATCATTGTCCATATATTCGATAAAGAAAACCGCTTATTCTATGACTTAGAGCGTATCTGGAGAGATGGCGTTATGATAGAAAAAGAAAGTTTATAACGCTGATTCTGACAGATAAAAATGAATCCCAACAAGAATCTTGATGGGATTCATTTAAACTTTTATTGCGTCTCTTTGTTCGTACCGCCCGCGTACATATAAAATGTGATGATATATAAACCGGCAATACCTACCAAAGCATAAATAATTCTGGAAAGCCATGACATATTACCAAAAATAAAGGCTACCAGGTCAAAACTGAAGAACCCGATTAATCCCCAGTTAATCGCACCAATAATGGCAATTGTCAAAGCAAGACAATCCAATCCTTTATTATTCATATCGATATTCCCCTTTCCATACACAATCATGACAAAACGTTCCCAAAACCAAAGAAAGCGTTTCATCATCTATTATTATTCCTTATGGAAAGATGCGTATACTGGAAAAATTAGCGATATAAACGAAATACGCCGAATACCTTTCCGAGAATCTGGCAGTCGTCCACAATAATCGGTTCCATGGAATCATTTTCCGGCTGCAGCCTGATATGTCCGTTTTCTTTATAAAAAGTTTTTACCGTAGCGGAATCGTCAATCAGGGCAACGACAGTATCGCCGTTTAACGCCGTATTGCAGCTATGGACAAAAATCTGGTCGCCGCTGTAAATACCGGCGTTAATCATGGAATCGCCTTTTACTTTCAATACAAAAGATTCTCCCGCAGGAACCATCTCAGCCGGAACGGGAAAATAACTTTCAATATTTTCCTCCGCTAAGATAGGTGCGCCCGCCGCAACACGACCGATAACGGGCAAAGAAACCATTTCCGTACGCACCATCTGAAAATTATCGTCGCAAATTTCAATCGCCCTCGGTTTTGTCGGGTCACGTCTGATGTATCCGTTTTTTTCCAATGTTTCCAGATGTGAGTGGACGGAAGAGGTCGATTTTAATCCCACGGCTTCGCAGATTTCGCGGACGGCCGGCGGATAGCCTTTTTTCAAAATTTCATCTTTAATATAGTCAAGAATAGCCTCTTGTTTCTTTGTAATTTTACCGTATCCCATATGCGTCTCCTTTATTCATTGTCTGTATTTTTATTTACAGTTCTTTGTAATATCAGTGTAACATAGTTCGGCGCAAAAAGCAAACATATATTCAGAATATTTGTTCGATTTTTTTACCCAAAAGTATTGACAACCGAAAATACGTTCGATATAATGTCCTTAAATAGAACGCGTGTTCGCAACATATGTTCGTAAATGGGAGGGAAACACAATGAGCAACAACAGAAGCGAAAGAAGAATCCGCAATAATAAAATCAGAAGGCAGAAACAGCTTCGCAGGAACTTTTTTATGACAATAGCGACTCTTAACCTGATTATCATATTATCCGTCAGCGTTGGCGGCTTTTTGTCCAAGGCCAAAGATGACAGTGAGAGCATGCACTATAAATATTATAAGAGCATCACCGTATCCACCGAAGATACGCTCTGGTCGATTGCGCAGGAATATATGGATACCGCACATTATCAGTCTGTCGATGATTATATTAAAGAAGTCAGGCAGATGAATCATTTACAAGGTGATACCATAACATATGGCTGTCATTTAGTAATCCCATATTATACGGATGAGTATACAGGATAACTAAAAAGCCGGCAAAATAAAACTTCCGGGCAAATGTAAGCGCTTTCTTCAATTACATAAACAGACTCTTGCGATATATGGCAAAATACGATATAATTGAATGAAAGCAGTTTCACTAATATTTTATATCTATCAAAGGAGAGTGCCAGATATGAAAAAACATGTTGCCCTGAAAATTATGCTTCCCCTGATTCTTATTTTTGTGTTGACTGTTACGGTCAATACAACGACAACATCCTGTCTGCAGGCTACGCGAAGTGTTTTTGAAGATATTTCATCATCTTCCGGCGTACCATCGGACATCACGAGCGTTGCAAACAATAATGTGGGAGTCATTTCTTCACAGTTATCCCGCAATGGACTGATTTCTTCTTTACAGCTTCTTTTAGTGATTGTTACGATTATCATTACCTATGTAAGTTTTGTAAAACCTTTAACAGATACAGAAAAACAGTTAAATACTTTTATTGAACATATCGAACATGATGAGGGCGACTTAAATAAGCGTATTATCAGTAAGAAAGAAGACGAAATCGGTCGTCTTATATTTGGCATTAATTTATTTTTAAATAAACTACAGACAATCATGCAAGCGATTCAGAAACATTCTATTTCTCTGGATAATTCTTCCGGTCAGATTGTATCTAAAGTATCAGATTCTTCTCAAAATGTGAGAGAAGTATCTGCAGAAACGGAAGCGATTTGCAAGGAAATGCAGACAGTTTTACAAACATTGGAAGATATTATGTCTGATATCGATTCTTTGAATAACAGCAGCGAAGTCATTTCCAATTCTACTGTATCGGGAAAAGATTATGCTTCCGAAATGAAAGAACGTGCCAACAACATCAAAGAACTTGCCTTGAATAGTAAGAGTGAGTCTGAACGAATTACCTCTTCTTTAGAAGAAGTGCTGCGCAGTTCCATGGAAGGCAGTAAGAGCGTTAATGCCATCCAGAATCTTACGGATGAGATTTTATCTATTGCCAGCCAAACGAATCTTCTTGCCTTAAACGCTTCCATTGAAGCGGCAAGAGCGGGAGAGGCAGGCAAAGGATTTGCCGTTGTAGCGGACGAAATTCGCGGTCTTGCCGATAATAGCCGCAATACGGCTAATAGTATTCAGCAAATCAGCAATGATGTCGTATCCAGTGTAGAAGAAATGGCAAATTCCTCTAATAAATTACTGGAGTTTGTAAATACCAATGTTTTGGGAGATTATGACCAATTTGTAGAAGCTTCCTCGAAGTATTTACACGATGCGGACACACTGGAGGACATGATGCAGGAATTTTATACAAAATCCACGGAACTGTCCTCTGTTTCGGAAATTATCAATTCCGGTATTTCCCGCATTTCACAGGCAGTGGAAAGCGAAAACGCCAAGGTATCGAACCTTTCCGATATTATGCAGGGCTTATCCGCCAATATGGAGGAAATCCAGGATTACACGACAATCAATGATGAAGTGTCCAACGATTTGAAGAAAGAAATTGCGAAATTTAAAGCAATATAAATAAGCGCCAGTCAAAGCTGGGGAGTCTATTTGTTTTGGAAAGGAAAATCAGATAATGAGCCAGTTGGTCTATACAAATGAAAAATGTCAGGGGTGTAACCGCTGTATTTCAGTATGTCCAGTTTTAACTGCAAATTATTCCGTTCAGTCGGGAAGCGGGCAGCGGATAGAAGTGCATAGCGAAAACTGTATCGGATGCGGAGCCTGTTTCGATGTTTGTGAGCATAAGGCCAGAGAATATTATGACGATACACAACAGTTTTTTAGTGACTTAGCGCACGGGGAGCAGATATCCGTGCTGTTAGCGCCGTCCTTTCAGGCGAATTATCCCGAAGAATATGCCTCCGTACTTGGCGGGTTAAAGGCTTTAGGCGTCAATCGAATTATCAGCGTCAGTTTTGGCGCCGATATTACGACATGGGGGTATATCAACTATATTGCCGAGCATAATCTGGAGGGAGGAATTTCCCAGCCATGTCCGGCGATAGTGAATTATATCGAACATTATGCTCCGGATTTGATAACGAAACTGATACCGATTCACAGCCCTTTGCTGTGTACGGCGATTTATGCGAAAAAATATATGAATATTACGGATAAACTCGCCTTTATCAGTCCGTGTATTGCCAAAAAGGTGGAGATTACCGACCCAAATACATATGGATATGTATCTTATAACCTGACTTTCCAGCATTTTATGGAATATGCCCGCAAACATCATATTGCCGGGGAAGATGCCGCGGATGAGATTGAATATGGCCTGGGAGCCGTTTATCCCATGCCGGGAGGGCTGAAAGAGAATGTATACTGGTTCTGCGGTGAGAAAGCAATGATACGGCAGGTAGAGGGAGAGAAGCGTTCCTATGCCTTTTTGAAGGACTACAAAAAGAGACTGGCTAACGGTCAGAGACTGCCGTTTATGGTTGATATTTTAAACTGTGACCGCGGCTGCCTTTACGGAACAGGCATTGAAACAGAAAAGAATGATTCCGAGGATAACTTTTATAATCTGCAGCAAATCAGGGAAAGATGTAAGAAAAACAGTGATGAAACAGACCCTTTTTCACTAAAACTTACCCCGAAACAACGCTTAGAGCAGCTTAACCGGCAGTTTTCCAAATTGGATATCCGGGATTTTATGCGCAGCTACACCGATAAGTCAAAAACTATTTCCCTGCGTGAGCCGAACGAAAGAGAACTGGACGCTATCTTTATTTTGATGAATAAAGACAACCAAGTAAAAAGAAGCATTAACTGCGGCGCATGCGGCTATGGAAACTGTCGCGAGATGGCGGCTGCCATTTATAATGGAAGCAATATACCGGCAAACTGCGTGCATTATATGAAGGATGAAGTACATAACTTTTCCGTCCAGCTAAAAAAACAGAATGCGGAGTTAAAAAAGGCCATCAAAGAAGAAAAAGAAGGAGAAGTATTTATTAACCAGATGATACGCGCCTTTGCCAAAAGCATTGATATTAAGGACCAGTACACAAAGGGCCATTCTTTCCGTGTGGCAGAGTATGCTTCCATGATTGCCGCTAAAATGGGATACAGCGGTAAAACGCTCGACAATATCTATCATATTGCGCTTCTTCATGATATCGGAAAGATTGGGATTCCGGAGGAGATTCTAAACAAGCCCGGAAAACTGACAACGAATGAATATGAAACCATTAAAAAACATGCACAGTACGGTTATGATATTCTTAAGGAAATTGACAGCCTTCCCAATCTGGCATTGGGAGCCGGATATCACCATGAACGTTTAGACGGCAAAGGATATCCAAACGGGAAACATGCGGAGGAAATCCCACAGATTGCCAGGATTATTGCAGTTGCGGATACATTCGACGCCATGCATTCAACCCGTCCGTACAGGAAAAGTATGCAGATGGATACGATTGTGTCCGAATTGAAACGGGTTGCCGGCACACAGTTGGATGCGGCTATTGTCAATATTTTACTGGACTTGATTCAGAACGGCGCTTTTGATGAGGATTTGGAAAAAGAAAGAGTCAATGGAGGATAGCGTGGTTTGCTATATAGAACTATGCGCAAAACGCTTGTTTAACGAATAGTTGTTTACTTTTCAATTCGTATTATTATTATTTTTCCCGATAATCCTCAGAACTATTGTATTTTGTCACATATCTGCGGTAATATTCATCATCGGATGACTGCTGTACGCGTCCTTGTTCCATACGGTTTTTGCCGGACATAATATGCCGGTAACTGTCATGGAAATCCCGCACGGAATTAATATTTTGCGTTTTTTCTTTATTTATTTTTATCCTTCTGAAACTGTACACATACATAATCACCACAAAAATAACAAGTAAAATGCCTGCTTTAATGATTCCGCCCATTTTGCACATCCTCCTTATCATCAACCGTTTCTATGCCTAAAACCCGCATCCCGCATTCGCGCTAATCCAGAAATAGTACTTTCTTGTCATATTTTCTCTGAATCCAATAAAATCGTAAAAGGTCCGTCATTTACAAGCGATACCTTCATATCCGCGCCAAATTCTCCATGCTGTACGTTAGAAACCGTTTCTTTGCATTTGGCGATAATATACTCATAAAGTTCATTCGCCATATCCGGTTTTCCCGCGTCGGTAAAAGACGGACGGTTTCCATGTTTGCAATCTGCATATAACGTAAATTGTGAAATAATTAACAATTCACCATGGACAGCTTCCAGATTCAAATTCGTTTTTCCGGCGTCGTCCTCAAAAATGCGTAAATTTATCAGTTTATGAATCATTTTATCCGCGATTTCTTCAGTATCCTGTTGACTGACGCCGACGAAAACAAGAAATCCTTTTTGTATCCGCCCAATCATGCGGGAATCTACCGACACTTGTGCCTGCGCGACACGTTGTATTAAAAATTTCATATTAATTATCCATTCCTTTCTTTCCCTCTCCTACCAAAAATCAGGCTCCATATAATGCCAGAGCGGCGTGTCGATAAAATACTCTTTATCCAGCCAAAAGCTAATCCCGCCTGCATCATCTTTTCCCGTTACCTGTACGCCCCAGCTTGTTATCTCAAGACAAATCCATGATTCCTCTGTTGTCAGTATCAGTTCTCCTGATGACGTCACGCGAAAAGCGTCTTCATACCTATCTTGAATCAGGCTGATTCCTCGTTCCATCTCTTCCTCGGAAAGTTCAATGCGGTATCTGTCTTTCATTCCCTTTTGGCATATTTCTATAAACTCCTCTTTGGAAAGTAAATCGGTTATGTCCAGAAATTCTCCGCTTTCCAAATCGATTATGACAGGCAGGTAAAAATGCAGGGAGTCTAAATACGCAGAACTTTCGTTGTTCCACACGCTTCCCGCTATACAACCGCCATAAATATGTGGATTCAGATAATTTAAACTGGAATTTATCTTGATATCTTTATCGAATAATAATCTCTCCGCGATTGCAACCTCTATCTCGAATATTTTATCATTGACCGTTTTCCCCATTTCCTTATCCGCATTTCTATAAATGACAGCTCTGTCAAATTCCACTTTTCTTTCCTCATGATAGACATGATAGGAATCCGATGCCCAGTCACTGCTGATATTATCACTCTTTTTGCTACGGTAATAGCTGCCTATCCCAATACGCTCAAGCGTTGTCCTGTCTTCTATCAATACGCCGCTGCCCAATTCACACTGGCAGACCTTGTCAAGATAAAATTCCTGCGCTGCCTCGTCATAAAGAAAATTCTCTCTCCTCCGCATAGGTTTTTCAAAGTCCATTCCATACATGTTCCAGCACATGAGAACGCCATCCCCCACAAAATCCAGTTGATAACATTCCAGCCAGCCTTCTAACAACAGCTTCTTGGTATATCCGCTCACTCCGTCAGAAAGGAAGAGCCACAAAGCCTCAGTCGTATGCCAAAACTTTTCATGCTCCATATTCATTGTCACTGCCACATAATCATCTTCCCCGTCGTGGTTTAAGTCGCAAACTGCTATACATGGTTCCATCCTTAAGCGGTATCCGTCCGGTATGAGTTCTTTTATCTTTTCCATTACCTCATCCGTTACTTTCATGCCATAATAGGCTTTTTCTTTTTCCGATTGCAGCCACTGCGCCATATAAGACTCCGTCTGCCCGGTCACGTCATGAAACTGCTCCTTTTCCCTGTCTATCCGATATACATGGTTATCGACCACACAATATTCCGTTACTTCCCCGTCTATCATCTGTCCGTATTTATCCAGCCACTCTGTCCATTGCGCCTCATGATAGTCTCCAGCGCTGGTTATATAATCCCGACCGCTTACTTTTCCATGGTTTAATACTTCCTCGCATAACTGATATTCCGGCATATCGCCTTCTTTTGCCCCTGTTTTCCGGCAGGTAATATACTTCATGTCGGTGTCATAGTCTTCATAATAGCCATACTCCCATACTTCATCCGCCTCGGAAACGGCAATCCGCAGGCCGAATCCATCATACCACAAATCTTGCGCTGCAAGGATACCCCTCATCTCATTCTTCGGGTTTTTATCATCATTATTGTTATGCGCGCACATTCCGAATATGGTTTCCGATAGTACCTCCCGATAGCAGTCTTTCGCGTTTTCCCATCCGTTTTCCCCAAAAATGGCGTATTTTTCATGGTATTTGCCCATTTCCTGCAGAGTATCGCTGTATTTTTGATATAATACGGATTCCCGTTGCAAGATTGCTTCCGTTTCCTGTTTCTGCTCTGCACAGCCTGTACAAATCATCAGAGACAGCGCTGCAAGAAAGAGTGTGATTCTTTTTTTGTATTTCATACCCATTGCCGCTCTCTTTCGCTCATATATCTGATTATTATTTAATCCGGGGCATCTTTTTTCGCGGCTTCTTTTGAAATAATTTCCTGGGAAATACTGTTGATAATTTTAGCATTATGATTCTGCGGTTTTCTCTTCTTTTTGACAGGAACATATTCCGTAAAGGTATTATCCTGCGCAATAGAGCCTACCGTCAGATACGGCTGCGTTTCCACAGGCAGGTTTTTCTTAGCGAGTTTTTGATTGACAAGCGCCTTAAAGCCTGCATACAGCACCGCAAAAATCGGTACGCCTACTACCATTCCGAGAATACCAAAAACGCCGCCGAAAATGGTGATGGAAAAAATAACCCAGAAGCCGGATAAACCTGTGGAATCCCCCAAAATCTTTGGTCCTAAGACATTGCCGTCAAACTGCTGTATCACAAAAATCAAAATGAGGAAATATAGAGCCTGTATCGGATTTACCATAAGAATCAATAACGTGCTTGGAACGCCGCCAATCCAGGGACCAAAAAATGGAATCAAATTCGTTACGCCGACGATGACGCTTACCAAAATCGCATAAGGCGTACCGATGATATTCGTGCAGAAAAAGCAGATAATGCCGATAATCATGGAATCCACGATTTTCCCGCTGATAAAGCCGCTGAATGTCGTATGGGTAAAGCGGAAAGTTGAAATAATCTGATTCGCGGCGCCTGCATCAAAAAAAGCATAGGCAATTTTTTTCGCCTGTCCTGCAAAAGTTTCCTTACTGCCCAATATATAAATAGAAATAATAAAGCCGATAATAAGATTCCACATACCTTTCAAAAAGCCGATAACGCTGGAGGAAAGGCTGATAAGCAGCTCATTTAACCTTGGCACCACGCTGGTGTTTAAAAAGTCTTTCATTTTTTCCGAATACTTGTTAAACAAATCCATCGCCAGCGCTTCCACATCCGGATTATTTTCTAACAGTCCTGTCGCCCAGTCCTGTAAATTTTCAACATAGATGGGGAATTGAAAGGCAATGCTCTGTATACTGCGTATTAATTCCGGGATAATCAGAGAGAAAAATTCATAAACAACAATGAAAACGACGCAGACGGTCAGCAAAATGGAAACCATGCGTATCCTTTTGCGGTTTTTCCCCTTGGTGGAAATCGAAAACTTATGACAAAACGGTTTTATAATCCTGCATTCTATCGTATTTAATACCGGCGTCATCAAATAAGCAAGAATCAAGCCGTCGATTATCGGCATGGAAATCGTAATAAAAGAATGAATCGCATGATTCAGGCTCTCGCTGTGGAAAAGAATATAATAAAAAAGTATCCCGGCGACAATCGTTAAAACAGCTGTTACTCCCCAATACAGATACTTTTTATTAAAACGAAATTTCATATGAATATCCACGCCTTTCCTGCTTCATGATAATTTAAGTATAACATTTTTTTTACATTCTGTATTACTTTTCTGAAATATTTCTCAAAAATTGTGTAAAATTTGCGCCTTTCCTTGTATAATAAGTTCAGACTGTGATATTCGTCTCTGCAAAGACAGGTGATTCATCGGCTCTTGCAGAAGATATATATGATAGTCCTGCACTGCAAGAATTGCCAAGCAATTTTTGTGGTAAAATAAGTTGAGTTGACGGGAAAGGGTTTTGCAATGAAATTACAGCAGGTTTTAAGCGTGACCAGAAAAGCGGTCGATGATTATAAGATGATTGCAGACGGCGATTCGATTGCCATCGGTATTTCCGGCGGTAAGGACAGTTTGACGCTTCTTTATGCGCTGCATGGGCTGAAACGCTTTTATCCTGCCCGTTTTACGCTTCATGCGGTTACGGTTGACCTTGGTTTTCAAAACCTGAATCTGGAAGAAATCACAAAACTTTGCGCCTCTCTCGATATCCCTTACCATATTGTAAAAACCGATATCGGCAGAATCATTTTTGAGGACAGAAAGGAAACCAATCCCTGCTCGCTTTGCGCCAAGATGCGTAAAGGCGCGCTAAATGACGCCATGAAAAAGCTTGGCTGTAATAAAATCGCTTACGCGCATCATAAAGACGACGTTGTGGAGACCATGATGCTGTCGCTGATTTATGAGGGGCGTTTCCATACGTTTCGCCCGGTCACTTATTTAGACCGCATGGATTTAACCGTTATCAGACCGCTTATCTATATGAAAGAGGCGGACGTTATCGGTTTTGTCAATAAATACGAAGTTCCCGTCGTCAAAAGCCCCTGCCCCGCCGACGGGCATACGAAGCGCGAATATGCCAAAAACGTACTACGCCAAATCAATCAGGAGGCACCCGGCGTAAAAGACAGGATGTTTACGGCGATTCAGGAACAAATTGACGGATGGCGGATATAAAAAACGCCGGAACTGAAACGGAACTTAAAACACTCCCGTTATAAAAATTTCAAAACCAATCGCAATCAAAATAGCGCCGCCAAAGACAGCCGCTCTGGTTGAAAATTTCGTCCCGAATTTTTTGCCGATGATTAAGCCCGCCATACAGATAACGAATGTAACAGCCGCGATAATAAGCGCGCATACAGCCGCCATGATAAAACCGTATTCCGCAATCGCAAAGCCGACCGATAATGCGTCTATGGAAGTAGCGACGCCCTGCAATAACAAAACCGCCATATTTAACTTGGTCTTTTCTATCTCTTCACCGGTATTTTTAATGCCGTCCACTATCATTTTACCACCGATAAACAACAGTAAAATCAAGGCAATCCACGGGATGAATTTTCTAAACGCCTGAAAATACTGCACAATCGTATGGACGCATATCCAGCCAATCATCGGCATTGCCGCCTGAAAAAAGGCAAATACGCCCGCTACTTTGCACATGGTCTGTTTTTTTATATCCGGCTCGTTTAAGCCGTTTGCCAGCGATACCGAAAAAGCGTCCATCGCCAGCCCGATACCAAGTAATACGCTGTTAAAGAAAAATAGTAAGTTCCAGTCGTCCATCTTTTGTTTCCTCCCTGCCTGTATGGGATGTTTCACATCCTCATGGTAATGTTATGTGTGGCGTCATTCCTGATTATATAAAAACCAGATACAGTTTCTAAAACCATACCTGGTATCTTCTAAAAATAAACAGACTCCATGTATAGTTTCCGCTATACATGAGTCTCGCAATTTAAAACAAGCCAGACCGTCCGGTCAGTATGTTGACTTGCTACGATATACGCTTGCTACTCCCCCATGGGAATTATATTGAGGATATATTATCATGAAATGGGGGAGGTGTCAAGAATCAGCAGCAACATAAGTAAAATGATAACTGCCCGATACAATCCTAAACTGTACCTCCATTTCACTGCTTTCCATGACTTCTACGCCTGGCGCATTTTCTACCGGCTGATTTTCCTCCAGATAAGCGCCGCCGTCATGAAGTATCGGAAGCGTCAATGCTGCTGTCGTATTGGCCGGAATGGTAATGTCAAACACATACCCATCCGCTTGTTTTTCCCATGATACCTGAATCTGCCCATATACGCTTTCATAACTTCCCTTGGCATAACTAAGCGCATCACTTATCCTCGGTTCCAACAGGATATGATGATATCCGGGCGTTTCTGCATCGCTTTTTATGCCAAGTATATCCGTATAAAGCCAGCTTGCCGCAGCGCCAAAAGCATAATGGTTCAACGAGCCATTGATATAAACGAGACCATTTTCTTTTTCCGAATAAGTAAACAGGCTTTCATAAGTCGTGGTAGCGCCTCTTGATGCAGGATACAAAAGCGAAGGATATTCTTTTTGCAGCAAATATTGGTATGCCGTCTGTGTCAATCCGTTTTCACTAAGGGCAGGAAGCAGATATCCGATGCCGGAATAGCCGGTATTCATATGATAGCCGCTATACTGCGCCAGTAAATCCAATCTGGCTGCGGCATCCTCTTTTTCCGCTTCAGAAAACAAATCAAAACTAAGCCCCAGCGCATATGAAGTCTGCGTATCACAAACGGTAATGCCCTCTTCCTGCACAAAGGCATTCCGCCACGCCGCTTTGTACTCTTCATAAATCTGGCTGTAATATGCCGCATCCTCCGGTTTATTCAGAATATCAGCCATTCTGGAAAGCAAATCGGCGCTGTGGGCGCACCACGCCGTATCGGATACTTCCGTCGGCGTATCCTCAAAGGAAAGGTGGTCGCCGTACCCTCCGCTATAACGGATATAGCCATCGCTGGTTTCTATTAAATAATCCACCCATTTACATAAAGCATCATAATTTTCTTCCAAAATGCCTTTATTGCCATACTGCGTGTAAAGATTCCATGCAATCACCATAGCGGCGTCGCCCCAACAGTTATAACCGGAACTGCCGCCAACGCCATCCCAGCCGGTAAAGAAATTTCTGGGCGTCATATCCGGAAAAGCGCCGTCCTCGGTCTGTAAAAGTATCAGCTCATGCAGATATTTCCTGTAAAAATTGTAAGTATCCATATGATAAGACGCCGTCAGAGAAAAAATCTGCGCATCTCCCGCCCATCCATGGCGTTCGTCACGCTGCGGACAGTCGGTCGGATTATCCATAAAATTGCTTCTCTGGCTCCATACGGTATTTTCATAATATTGATTTAACAGCGTATCGGAACTTTCAAAAGTTCCGGTTCGTTCCAAATCCGAAGATAACACGATACCTGTGACATCTTCCGGCGCAAGCGGTTTATCAAGTCCCGAAATCTGTAAGTACCGGAAGCCATGATAAGTATAGGCAGGCTCAAAACTTTCTCCCTCCGTGCTGCCTTTCAATACATAATAATCAGTCGCCTCCGCCGTCAATAAATTTTCCGTCCATATCGTTCCTGCTGCATCATCACAATTTTCCAAATTTTCAGTATTTAACGTCTCTCCATAGCGCAGCGTCACAACCTGTCCTCTCTCGCCTGTCACGTTAATCCTGCAGGTTCCGGCAAAATTCTGTCCAAAGTCATAAACATATACATTCTCACGCGGTTCCGATACTGACACTGGTGTCAATTCTTGTGTGCAGCGAATCGGTTCATTTTCTTTTCCTACAAGCGGCAGATTGTAATATGCCGCCTCTATATCATCCGTTTCGGCCGCTTTCCAGTTATAATGGGCAAATCCCGCTTCACCAAAACCGTCCTCTTCCATAGTCGCATCATAGTACTCTCCCTGATAAATATCATCATCTCGGATTGCGCCGTTGGCGCTGCACCAAAAGTTTTCATCCGTTGTAATCACTTCTACAGCGCCATCTATATAATGGATTTCCAACAGACCAAGGAGAGCGTTTTTATCTCCCCATCTTTTAAAAATTTCCGGATAGCCTACCGCCCTGTCATACCAGCCATGAAGTAAAATAACCCCTAGCGCATTATTTTCCCCCTGATGCAGTAAATCCGTAACGTCATATGTCATATAAGCCAGTTCTTGATTGTAAACAATCTTCCCGGGAGCAAAATAGTCTTCGGAAACAGCCTGTCCGTTGCACAGCAGCGAAAAACTTCCTAATGCGGTCATATAAATTCTGGCGTCTGCGATTTCCTTATCCTGCAATAAAAATTCACGATAAAAAAGCGGCGCCGGGTTTTCATGATATTTCGTCAATACCATGCCGCTTCCAATCCTAAGCCTGCCGTTTTCCACCGTCACATAATATGGGCTGAAAATATTCTCTTCCCCTTCAAAATCCTCCTGATACAAAATCTTTCCGGAACCATCCTGCACAAACAGATTATCCAGATAAGCATACGAGGTTCCTCTAGCCATATAATAACCGACGGCAGCCACGGGCGTGCTTTCTATTGTCATTTCCCCCGCTTTGCTGCCATTAACAGTAACGGATAGCATTTCATGGTCAACCTGTAACTCTACCTCATATAAATCGCTGCCATCAATACGACAATCCGTAATATCTATCTCTTCTATAGCATCATCCACATTGAAACGCCCGCCGCTCATTTTCTGTAAGGAAAAAAATGCCTGCTCCCCGTTACTGCTAAGTTGGCAAAGGTACATATCCCCGTACTTGCCCTTTTCTGCGCCAAAAATGAAATTTGCGGTAGTGTTTGGAACTTCTATGTCAAAATGAATCGTATAAATAAAATCGCTGTCCGCATAGTCTTTCGTTTCTGCATCATCCGGAACGAATATCCACTTTGCGCCCTGCATTCCCTCTCCCATTAGCCCTGTCTCAAAAAAAGCTTCTTCCACGGAAGTAAAAGGAATATCCTCCTGATTCCATACCGTTACCTGCCAGTAGTATCTGCTTTTTGGCTCCAGCGCTTTCCCGGCATAAGGAATCCCCACCGACTCGGATGCTTCTATTTTACCGCTATCCCATATATATTCTTCTTCTTTTAATTTTTCTAAAGAATCCGCTACCATAACACGATAAGCACTCTGGGAAAGCCCCCGCGTTTCTCCGTTCATCCGCCAGCCAAAGACCGGCGTCTCTTCATCAATGCCAATCGGATTTTCCAGATAACATGTCCTAAGATGCAAAATAGAAATGTCCTCTTCCTGTTCTTCCCTTGCCGATTTTTGGGCATCTTCTTTGCCAAAGCCATTGTGCCAAATGAAAACACCTGTGGCAGATATCAGGAGCGCCAGCAGGATGCTGATGATGGGAAGATATTTTTTTGTTTTTCGGTTATTCAATCCTAAATTCCTCTGCTTCCTCTTCCGTAAGAGGTCTGTCCAATTCTTTTGAAAGTTCAATCATCTTCCGCCATTCATATCTTTTGCCGTCAGACAACTCCGTTAATCTGCTGTCTTTTGCATAATAAGCGATATCATGTGTATAATCTGTTGTTTTTTTAGCTATCGCTAACATATTTTCACCTACTTTCTCATATATTTGTCTAACAATATCTGTGTTGCATTTTCATCAATATACATCCGTCTGTCACGAAATATTCTTGCGGAATATCAACTTCCATTTTGTATGTATCTGCTTTGTTCTTTTTTATTTTATCATATTTTCATGCAAAATACACTGATTTCATACAATACTTTCTACAAACATCAACTTTCGGTAAATATTCATGTTTAGAAACGGCAGGGCAGAGATAAGTTCCTTGTCAGCACGCTTTCGCTCCGTGAAAAACGCAATGACACTAAGTTCAAAAGCCGCGTTGCGTCTTTTTCACTAAGTGCCAGCGTTTTTCACGGGCTTTCGCGGAACTTATCTTTGCCCTGTCCACTATATAACCTATACCTATACATTTCCCATTTCTTGATTTTTAAGAAATTTACAACATCTGATATCTCTTTTTTAGAGACATATGCACTTTGAATACAAGCCGGCTTGGAATATCCTACCGATTTAAACAGCATATCTCCCTTTCTTAATAATTCTTCCACGCCACTTTCATCAAGATTTTCCATTGCGCTATTATTTCCATCCTCCTAATTTCTCCTTTGCGATAGACAATTCATTCTATCATAAAAAAGTTTTTTTACAAACTACCAAGAAATGTTTCTATTTTAATTATTTTCTATGAAGTCCTTATCATTTTCTGTATATTTAATTTTAACCGCCGGCACTTCGTATTCATCTACCGTCTTATTAAATACAACGCCTTTTTGTTTAACTTTCATTGTCGCCAAACCATTTCCGGTTGCATATATGGTTATGGTTTCTCCTTCTATTATCCTTGGCTCTCTCTCAATTCTATCGTCATATACCGCCAGTTCCTCTCCGTTCATCGTTGCTATAATATCCCCGAGAAATATCAATCCGTCCGGCTCTACATCTTTTATGTATATTGTTAATTTTATAGGTGTATCTTGATATGTGTCTGGATATCTCCTTAATTCTTCATAAGAAACTGAAACACAGCTTTCTATAAAACTGTCTTTTTCCTGCTGTAAATTTTGATTTTGTTCTTCAAGACGAACCGCTAAATCGCTTTCAAATGTATTTTGGGAATTTTCTCCACTATCAACAATATGTGCATTTACCAGCACATCATCATTTCCGTTTTTAGCTAATCTCCCCTCAACAGTAATATATTCTCCAGATTGAAATTCTTGATAATTGTCCGGATATATTGTGATATTATCACTATTTTTTACCAAGTTATAATCCGAATATTGGCTCTGTATATATGCTTCACTTTCCGATTGATAACATCTATAGACCTGTATCACTGTTCTTATATACTTTCCGTTATACTGGTCTACATTATCCATTAAATTATAAAAGAATATATCTTCATAGGTTATTTCGCTAGATTGAGGTGTTTGCTCTAAATTTTGTTCGTCTATAATTTCAATGTTTTCATTGATTTTATCTGTATTGTATTGGCTTTCAGTTGTTTTATGTGTTTCGGCAGACGTTGTTTTCGCCTCTTGGGTGTATGATTTCTTTTCACTTCTGTTTGATGGAATTATAATTATTAATACCCAAAAACAACATATTCCTATTGCCCATTTTGACAGCTTCTTATTTTTTCCGTTTGGCATTTTCAAATCTATAATAGCGATAACAAGTCCAAAGATGGAAAAAAATAATGTTATAGATAAAATTAATGCCACTATACTTAGTGGTGACATTTTTTGTTCTTCCTCTTCTATATCTTCATCGTTATTTTCGGTATATAATTCATAGCTTTCATTTTCTTCTAAAATCTTATCATACTCTGTTTCGACTTTTTCATTTATTTTTTGTTCGATTGGGAACCCACAATTCGGACAATATACCGCCTTATCAGATATTTCTTTCCCACATTCTGGACAATTTATTAAAGCCATAATACATTCCTCCTTAGTATATGCTTAAATTATACTACACAACAGGAGGCTTTGCAAAAGTTATCTTGCTCTATATTTTTTTCTTATCCTCATCTTTTCGATTTGTCAATCAGCTTCGCTCTAAAGAGGTTCAGTATAAAAAATGGCTATGCGTTTCCACATAGCCATTTGGTAGTAACTCCATTAGAGTTGCTAACGCTTTTAGCAGTCCACTTTACGGTAGGACTCACCGCTTAATAGTATAATAATATTCTTGGATTTAGTCAATGAATTTTTAACTTATTTCTCCCTCCCCGCTTTTGTGATATAATTTCCCATTTTCAGAGACATATGGCACTTTGGATATATGTCGGCTTAGGATATCCTAACGGCTTAAGAAAGATTTTTATGTCTCACTACTCACTTTTGTCTCGTTCTTCATCAATCCATTCTTTTAACTTTCGCTGCAATATTTTTTTATCCGGTAGGTATAATTCATATTCTTTTGCATAAATATTGGCATCTTCCGGCAATGTCAAGTCAACCAGCGCTTCATCACTTTTTTTGCAAAGCAAAATACCGATTGTTGGATTTTCTCCTTCTATTCTTTCATAACGGTCAAAATAGTTTACATACATCTGCATTTGCCCTAAATCTTGATGGGTTAGTTCATCTGCCTTAAAATTAATAAGTACATAACAGCGTAATAGACGGATATATATAATACTCTATATCTAATTGTCCAATTTGTGATTGGATAATTTCATTTTCTCTGTCTTTGTAAGCCATATAGAATTGTCTCATTCCCGCAACATTACTTCTGGAAAATCCTCTTCCATATTCTTTTGTAAGATATGCAGATAAGGAATCAATAACCTTTGAAACATATTTTGCGCGTTCCTGTCCCTGCTGTTCCTGTTCTACAATATAACGTCCAAGCAAAAAACTTGTAATAACCGTAATTGCATTTACCATTTGCCCCATATTGCTTCTGGCATTGTCAATTAGGGTTCTTGATTTTTGAAATAGAGAAGAAAATTCCATATCGTTTATTATATCCATTTTTTTATTATTCACAAATCTGCCTCCAATACTCTGAAAAGAGAGTTTTTATTGTATTCTTTTTCCAAAATTCAACTGCACTAATTTCTTTCCATTGGGCAATGGTTTTTCTATCTGTGTTATCAGCTTATATCCACTGCTTTTCAAAGTCTGTATCAATGAATCTTCATCCATTTGATGATGCACTTTATTGAGATTATCAAATACATGGATATAAGGCGAGTCAGATACCCAGCTATTATCTGTATTTATCTGAATAATACATGAAACATATTGCGGCTGCACTTGTTCCACTGCTTTTTGGAAACAATCATATCCAATATATTCAATCAGCAAATTGGCAATGAGCAATTCTGCCCTTGGAAGTTTATTTGTTTCTTCCATCAGATTTAACTGTATACATTCCAATATATCTGCCATGTCCGCATATCTTTCTTTCACTGCTTTTAAATATTTTGCGTTAATATCAATACCGTATACTTTTTGATATTTTTCCCTGTCAATGTGTTCCAAACCATTGCCCCCGGCAATGCCCAAAATCATAACGGAACTTACAGAATAGGCATTAAACTGGCTTTTCATCATTTGGTTCATATTTTGTAACTGCATGACAGAAGCTAATTGCATATGATTTTCATAATCAGATAATGATATTTCTTCCCAAGGGTTCAGCATGGTATTTCTCTTTTCAGTCGTACCTTAATCAGGTAATTGTTCTTAATTTAATAGTATACCTGACTACTCAAAATAAATCAATTTCTCCTTTCCCGCTTTTGTGATATAATGGACCATGAAAGGAAACCACGCCATGAACGATAAAAACAACACCAACTACCACGACCAGCAGAATATTCATAACGTAGAAAAGATGCGCGCCGTTACGGAGACGCTTCCGCGCTTCTGTAAGCAGTTTTTCCGCGGCATCACGGAATACACCTCGTCGCGCACAAGGCTTGCCTATGCCTATGATTTGCGCGTTTTTTTTGAATATCTGCATGATAAAAACCCCTACTGCGCTAAGATGGAGATAACGGAGTTTCCGCTGTCCATATTAGATAAACTTACCAGGGAAGATATCGAAGAATATGTGGAATACCTATCCTATTATGAAAAAGACGGCAAGCAGTATACCAACGACGAACGGGGCAAAAAACGCAAACTGGCGTCGCTTAGAAGCTTTTATTCCTACTTTTTTGAAGCGGAACTGATTGAAAAAAACCCCGCCGCGCTCGTGCCGCTTCCCAAGCTGCATGAAAAAGAGATTGTCCGTCTGGACGTCGACGAGGTCGCGATTTTATTAGACCAGGTCGAGGACGGCGCGGAACTTACCAAATCGCAGAAACGCTATCATCAGGTGACAAAAACAAGGGACGTCGCCCTGCTGACCCTTTTGCTTGGCACAGGCATCCGTGTATCGGAATGCGTCGGTCTGGATTTAGAAGACGTGGATTTTAAAAATAACGGCATTAAGATTCGCCGCAAAGGCGGTTATGAGGCGGTTATCTATTTTGGTGAGGAAGTGGAGGAAGCCTTGCAGGATTATCTGGAAGAAAGGCAGCACATTATTCCCCAGTCCGGTCATGAACACGCGCTTTTTCTATCCATGCAGAACCGCCGTATATGTGTACGTTCCGTGGAAAATATGGTAAAAAAATACTCTTCCACCGTGACCGGCTTAAAAAAAATCACACCGCATAAGCTGCGCAGCACTTACGGCACTTCTCTCTACCGGGAAACCGGCGATATCTATCTGGTAGCGGACGTACTGGGACACAAAGACGTCAATACGACCAAAAAACACTACGCCGCCTTAGAAGATGACAGACGCCGCTATGCCGCAGACAAGGTAAGACTCCGTGAAAAAAACACAAGACATAATGAGTCAGGACAGACGCCCTGACTCGTTATCTCCGAAAATCCTTACAGTGAGACCATTTTCAAACCCTTCAAGCGCGGCTGTTAATTCTTGGTTATTAAGATAAGAAAGAACCGGACTATCCGTTGTTATCTGAGGGTGGAAGAACTCTCCGACACGCCGGTTTACAATGCTGATATTACATACATTGCCTTCATAATCCGTTCCATATAAAGTATATTCCGCCCGCAGCTCTGCAGCGCCATCACCAGTCCGGGTCTGTACGTCTTTCGCACCCGGAAGTATCGTACCCTTAAAATATTCATTATCACAATAACCTGTAAAGTAAATTACATTTTCCTTATCATCAATCCTCTTTTCAAGCGTTTCACTGCCCGTAATAAATACCTGAACGGTAAGAATTTCCCGTTTTCCTTTCAGAAAATTTAACATCGTCACCATGGCGCTGTCTTTTAACTCTTCCGAAAATCCATGCTCTGCATTTCTTACAAGCTTTAACTGGCATTGCCCGTTTTTATAATGGTAAGCCATTTTGACAGAATATGAATAATGTACCGTCGTATCCTGCATTCCATGAATCAACAGGACATTGCCCTCGTATTGCGCCAGTTCCAGAAAAGGGTCCATACCCACGACTGCTTCATGAAATTGTTTGCCGATTACCATATGATTAGGACATACTATTTTCTCCGGCACATTTGCGATATCATAGCTTGCACCGCCCAAACGCCCTTTTCTGGCATCATTCGGAATACAGAGGGCAGGACATACCATAATAAGGTTTTTCACATCATCCCTGCACTTTGCTGCTGTCAGTCCGCTTACAAATCCGCCTTGGCTGGTTCCCATTAGCGTAATATTGCTATTATCAATAAATGGCTGTTTTTTCACATAGGATAAAACAGTCATCAAATCATCACATTCTGTCCAGACATTCATGTCAACCGTATCGCCCAAACTTCTGCCCTCGCCGTTACGGCTGCCACCGCAAAAATCAAAACAATACGCCGCATATCCATGCCTTGCAAAAAAATCGCAGTAATCATCATTTTCAGAACAATTTGAACCAAATCCATGACAAAGGATGATTGCAGGCATTGAGCAATTCTCTTGTTTAGCAGCGTTGTCTGAAATATACTCTCTCACATATATCTGTAAATTGTTTTTAGGTAAAAATTGCTCATTAATTACAATATTTGACATTATTGCGTACCTCCTTATATAGACAATATTTACCGCTTGCCGAATGGGTAAACTCATTTTTCTTGCTAACATTCATTATATCATCTCCGCAGTGTTCACTCGGAAAACCTGCAGTTTTCCTTATTCGCGGGCTTCGCCCTATCGCTCCGCAATCTGAAAAAATTGTCAGCAAGCTGCCATTTTTTCATCTTACTTCGCGGCACTGCTCATTGCCATCGCGTACATTATATCATAAAAATTATATTCTCAACGATTAAATGACCGGTTCTAAGTGAATCGTATCATAATAAGCCAGATACATATATCCGCCGTATACGCCGCAGTGTCCGGCAAGCCGCCACGGCATCCGCCATTCTATGCCGCTCTCAAATTGATAGAGTTTCTCCATCGCGCCGCCCTGTCTTGGTATCCGCTGTAAGCTGATTTCCAGTATCAGATTATCTTCTTCGTCGAAGCCGAGATGCCTGTTCGCCGCCAGATAGATATCATCCGCATCATAAGTCAGCAGGCAAATCTGCATCCAGTCCTCTTCCGGCTGTTTCAAAATCGTTTCAGACTGCTTCGTTTCAAAATTCACATACATAATATCGCCGCTTACACCATCCGTATAATATAATCCGTCTTCCGTTATCAACTCATACCCGTCATAAATATCGCACAAATATTCATATGTGCCATCCTCATGTTCCAGATAAGCCGCCCTGCGCAGTTCGTCTTTATAGCGGCTTACAAGGAAACTTCCATGCAGCAGCTTCTTACAGTCTGCGGTGTCCGCAAGCGGCTGATACAGCTTCGCCTCCTCTTCCATCAGCGCATCGGACTCCTCCATATTAGATGCGTTTATTCTCCTGCTAAACCAGTCCATATAAGCATTATTTTCTTGATATAAAAAGTCGTCCGCATCCTCATCAAGCAGACTGCCGATTTTTCCGTCGGCTGTTAATGAAAATCCTGTTCTGTGACCGAATCCCTCCGACACATACAGTTTCTCTTCATAGACGGATATCTTGTGTAAGTATTCAAAATGCTGGTCGTATGCCGCCAGCGCGTCCTCCACTTCAAGAGTATCCAGATTCATTCTATATATCGTCGCCGCTTCCGTATCTGTTTCCGCTTCCATATCGTTTTCTGCTTCCGTATCTGTCTCCACTTCCATATTGGTTTCTGCTCCTGTAGCTGTTTCTGTTTTCTCCTCCACATCCTGTGTCTCTTCTATGGTCTGTATCTCTTCTATTGTCTGCGTCTTTTCAATGGTCTTTGTCTCTTTTTGTGCCTTTCCCATTTTCTGTCCGGTAAAATACAGATAGTTTTGATAGATTTCCATCCCCCTGTTTGACATATAGTCATTTTCAAAAATAAGTTCCTCTTTGCCCACACCGTCTTTTACCCGGTAAATGCCTTTCTCTCTGGCAATATAGACGTCGTTTTCATAGACACGGATGAGCGCGTTATATTCATGATTATAGTCAAACTCTGCATACGCGTCCTGCTCTGTGCCATCCTTTCCTGTCTTACCTGGTTTTTCCCCATCTTGCGGCGTTTTGCTTGAAATATCTTCTTTTGCAGTGTTTTCGCCAAGTGCATCCGCCTCTGCGCTTTTGCTGTCCGCCGCCCCGGTCTGCGTCCTCTCATCACGACCGCCTGCCGCGGCCGTCTGTCCTATATTTTCCTGTTCCGCTATATCTGCCGACTCCCATTCCTTACGATAGCCGCAGGAAACAACGACGCTCATCATCAGAATAAGCGCTCCTGCCGTTATCATGCCGACCGCGCCTTTTTTCCTTTTTCTTTTGTCAAATATATAGTCAATGCGGTTTTTCATCCGCTTTTTATCCTCCGTAAAGCCCGTGGAAAACATCGGCGTCTTTTTTCCGTTTCCCGCCACGGAAAGTATTATCCGCGCATATGTTTCTTTCTCTTTATCATCGCATTTTTGCAAAACAGTCTCGTCACATGCCAGTTCCACATCATAGAAAAACTGCTTTTTCATCAAAAATACGGCAGGGCTAAACCAGTTCATACACCAGACTATCGTTACGAAAAATTTTAACAGCAAATCTTTCTTTCGGTAATGGCAAAGCTCATGCTCCATGATAAACGCAAGCTCCGCTTCGTTCCACTGTTTCCCCGAAACGGGAATTACCATTCGGGGGCAAAAAATACCAATCAGCATAGGACTCGTAATGTGAAAGCTTTGAACGACCGGAACGCATACTTTGCCCATAATTTTCTGCTGTGCCGTTAAAATCCACTCTTTCAACCGTTCATCTCTTAGCGGACATATGTTTTTTTCTGCATTTTTGATAAAAAGCAAATACCCGGCAAAGACATACAACAAGCAAACGCCCGCGCCGACAAGATAGATAGTCAGCATAATACCAGCTATATCTGTCCGCCGTCCAACTGCGTTTATGTCTGCTGCATCCGCCCGTTGCCCGCCTGTAAGCGTGTCGATATCTGCGCCCGCCGCGAATACCGGTTCTGCATCTATATTCATACCCGATGTATTTTTTTGATGCCCGTCCAGCCCCGTGTCCGTATCTGCTGCGTTCAACCGTTGTCTATTTCCGTCTGTATCCGTCATGGGCAATCGCTGTTCATTCCCGTTTATATCCACATTCACGCCCGCTTCATCTGTCTGTTGCCATTCTGCGCCTGCACCGTCATTCGCCATATCCATATACTGCTCATCCGCACCCGCACTGTCATTCGCCATACCCACATACTGCTCATCCACACCTGCACCTGCACCCGCCGCGTTTATCAGATTTTCTTCGACCGCATCTGTCTCAAAGCCTGGTCTGTCAAACAGCCGAATCTCCATCAAGGACAGGGAAAAATTATAGGGAATTGCCAGTCTGACGGCTAAAAGCAGCCAAACCGTTTTCATCCAGACCGCGCCATATCTTTTCCGCAGTTTATCCGCACACAGCAGCAGAATGGATATCACGACAGCCGCGCCAATATTAATTTCCAAGATGTTAAAAAAGACTTCCCGCATATGGCACCATGCCTTTCTGTCAGCCTTGCTGTTCCTTTTTCTTTTCGCTGATATAATCTTCCAATTCCTGCAGTTGCTCTTTGCTTAACTGATTCCCGTCATACAACGCCGCCAGAAAGTTTTTGGCGGAATTTTGATACAGACGCTTCAAGATGCTCTTGCTTTCACTCTGCATATAGCTGTCCTTATCAATTAACGCCTGATATACATTATTTTTACCTGCTTTTTTTACCTCCAAAAAGCCTTTCTCCTGTAATCTGGACAGAAAAGAAAGAATTGTTGTCGGTGAAAGTTTTCGCTCTCCCCCCATCTGTGCTTCAATTTCAAAGCGCGTTACCGCCCTGTCAAGTTCCCAAATAATCATCATAATTTCCAGTTCTGAATCCGGCAGTCTTTTCATTCTAATAACCATACCTTTCTGTCCATCTGCGACATTTGTATGCCAAAATATTAACAGCGCTGGCACCATATTCACAAGACAAATACATGATAAAAATATTCGGCAAATGTAGAACATATTATCATTCTACACTTGCCGAATATATATGTCAAGCGCTATTTTATTGATATACCTCAATAATAACCTTATCAGCGATAAACTCTTCCCCCTCAAAATATCCTTCTGCTTCCAAGTCGCAGCCTTCCACTATATCAGAAAATGCAGCTTCTTTTTTCTCAATACCGGCTCCGCCGCCCTGAATCGTCCAATGCTCATATACCGTCGAATCCGTACAATAAACCGTTGTCAACAGTTCATTCGGACCGCCCTCGCCCGGCATCACAAGAATCATACCGTTTTCATCTACTATCACCCGGCTTAAGACAAAACTGTCCTGCGAAATACTCTTTACTTTCCCGCCGATGTTTTCTATCGTATCATTTCTGTCATTATTTTCGCCACTCTCCGTTATTGCCTTATCGTTACCGGCGGCAGTATCATCATCTATACTATCCGCCGCATCATCTGCATTTGGACTCTTCAACACATCTTTCTGTGTTACATCATGCTGTCTTTCATCACTTTGATTTTGTACTGTGCTATCCATTTCTCTGCTTTCCTCTACAGGAATGCTAACAGCTTCTTTTTCACTGCCGCATCCCGTTACCGCCAGCATAATTACCATCATTCCTACCGTTACACAATTTCTCTTCTTTTGCATTTTTAAATCCTCTCTTGTAAAAATTTCATTTTCACATATTATAGCAAGCCATTCTCTATTTTATCTCTAAAAAATCACGGCATAAAAATATTCGGCAAACACAGCTTTCGTTCTGTATTTGCCGAATGTATTTCTCAAACGCTTTTTTTAAATTTAATTTTCCTAATTTTTCATGAGGTCCGCACCGCTGTGCCATGCCTGCCCGACTTTTTCCCCAACTGCATAATATCCGTTCTGCATCTGGTCAAAGACAAAAGCCTGCAGTTTCCCCGCATCAATTTTTCCTGCATCATCCAGGACTTTTTCATCTGCAATCACATTGATGATTTTTCCAAGAACCCGCAAACCGTAAGGCTGTGTCTGCATTTCTACCACTTCGCATTCTAACGTAAGCGGATATTCTGTAATAACCGGCGCATCAACATGTTCGCTTTTTACGGCGTGAAGCCCTGTGCGTTCAAATTTATCCGCCATTTTATTAGCCGTCGCTATTCCAAGGAAATCAGATTCTTTCAAGGTATCCGTTCCCGGTACGGCAAGGGTAAATGCTTTTCTTTTTTCGATATTAGCAACCGTCTTATGCTCTGCTTCCAAATTCAATGCCACCATATCTTCAGCACAGATTCCGCCCCACGCCATCATCATTACGTCAACACTGTTATCCTCGTTATAGCTGCCAATCATATAAGTCGGCATTGGAAATAAATACGGCTTTACTCCTAAATTCTTTGTCATTGCCTATCACTCCTTTTCTTATTCATAAAATTGACTTCTTTTACTTCTCATATTATAATCATATCAAGAATTATCCTAAAAACAAGTACTGACATTTAAGTGCGATATATAGTTTAACCGAAAAAGGAAAATCGCTGATTCCCATACTTGACCAGATGTGCGTATGGGGCGAAAATCACAGAAATTAATAATATAACGGGATAGGATTCATAAAAGAAAATCCTATCCCGTCTATCATATATCTTATGACTTCTGCCCTTTCGCTTCAAAGTCCTCAATATACTGGATTAAAAGCTTTACGGTGCCATCCTCGCCCAGAATACCGCTGTTGATAGATAAATCATAACTGTCGGAACGTCCCCACTTTTTGGAGGAATAATAATTATAGTAGCTCTGGCGCTGCTTATCTTTCTTAATCATCATATCGCGGGCTTTCTGCTCCGTTGTGATATCGTCGTATTTCTCCATGATATACTTAATCTTGCTCTTTTCGTCCGCATGGATAAAGATATGCAGGCAGTTCTGATATTCGCTCAACGCATAGTCCGCGCATCTGCCGACGATAACGCATGGGCCTTCACTTGCAATTTTCTTAATCGTATCAAACTGCGCCAGAAAAACCTTATGGCTGATAGGCATATCCACAAAAGAGGATGAATTATAGCCGAAAGAATAAGTATCCATAACCAGATTGTAGAGGAATGAATTGGTCGGCCGCTCGTCATGCGTGTGCATCATCTCCTCGCAGAATCCGCTCTCTTTTGCCGCTCTTGTCAGTAATTCTTTATCATAATATTTGATACCGAAATGCGCCGCTAATTTTTCCCCAATTTCACGGCCGCCGGAACCAAACTGTCTGCCGATAGTAATAATAGTATTCATATGCTGTTCCCTTCCTTTCTGCCATGACATGCTTAAAATGTCCTTTATACATTATCCCTTATGTTTCCATTATATACATTTTCTCTATAAAAAGCAATTATTTTCCCAAACTACAGCCCTGACCAATAACTTTAGTTATTAAATAAATCCGCATGTGTTCCGGTTCTATACAGCATAAGCCTATCGCCTTCTATACGGTACACAAGCAACCAATCCGGCGTTATATGACATTCACGCTTATTTTTATAGTTTCCTTTTAAATTATGATCATCATATTTAGGTGATAATTCTTCTGGTATTGCTAAAGTATCAATAATTTCTTTCAATAACTCCATATTGCAACCACGCTTTTTACATAGCTTATAATCTTTCTTAAATTTTCCGGTCGGTGTAATTATTAACATTATTGCGCCTCCATATCAGCAAAAAGGTCAGCTGCGCTGGTATATCTTTTGCCTGTACCATTTGCTAACATTTCATCACCTTCTTGAAATGCTTCCAATGTCTCTTTGTTTGGTATTTCTTCGCCATCAGTCATGCCGTGTAAATATCCTTGCAAATAAGAAACAATATAGCCTATTTTATAATCCGGTATATCATTTAAAATTTGTATAGCCTTTTCTCTATCACTCATATATAATACCTTCTTTCTTAACTTATAGAGTAATTATAGCAGATTATCTTGTAAATTCAAATAGCTTTTAGAAACGTGTACCATGAGGCGTAACGTAAAAAAGAGCAGGCGCATCCGCACCTGCCCTTTCCGATTTATAAATCCATAAACTTATTTCTCTTTCCCCCACAGTACCTTACCGCCGTCAATCAAAAGGATAACAGCAAGGATTACGATAGGAACAATGATAACGTTCTGCAGTACGTTTGTAAATGTTGCCGCACCGTCTAAGCCGCCCGCTAATAAAGCAGACATATTGTTCTTAAACGAGAATACCAAAGATACCAGCGTTGCGCATGACATAAAGATAATCGGGATATATAACATCTTGTTGTTTCTTCCCAGTTTCTTTAAGTAAGTGCCGATAGCAAGGAATGCCGGTACCGCTACGAGCTGGTTACAAGCGCCGAACAGCGGCCATACTTTTGCATATCCTGCAAGGCAGAGCGCGAAACCGCAAACGGCCGTAATAACGGTAGCCACATACATATTCTCCAGTTTTAACTTCTTGCCAACGCTCGTTCCTGCGAACAATTCCTGGAACATGAAACGACCAAGTCTTGTTGCGGTATCCAGAGACGTCAGACAGAAACAGGATACTGCAAGAGCGATAATCGTATAAGTCGCGGAAACCGCTCCCTCTGAAAATCCAATCGTTGCAAAGAATCCGGAAATTGCAGTCGCAAATACGACTGTCGGAGAACCGTAGCCTGCTGCAGCAAACTGTCCGTCCGTCGTCAATGTGGCAACGGCAATTAAGGAAATAACTGCAAGCACACACTCGATTAACATGGAGCCGTAACCTACTAATAACGCATCTTTTTCATTATCCAGCTGTTTGGACGTCGTACCGGAACCAATCAGTGAATGGAAACCGGAAATAGCGCCGCAGGCAATCGTGATGAACAAGGTCGGGAACAGATAGCTGTTGCCAACTTTGAAGTTCACATATGCCGGAATCTGAAGTGCCGGATGTGCGGCGAAAATACCGATAATCGCTGCAATAATCATAAAGTAAAGTAAGAAAGAGCTCAAATAATCTCTCGGCTGCAACAAAATCCATACAGGCGTTACGGATGCAATCATGATATAAATAAATACGAATGCAATCCAGAAAGACTTCGGCAGTTCAATCGGGAAAGCAAGACCGATTGCCACGCAAGCCGCCAAAAGGATAACGCCGACAATGGATGCAACAACCATCGGCGCGTTCTTTCTATATACGGCAAAACCAAAACCGATTGCCAGTATGATAAAGAGTATGGACGCCGTTGCAACAGAGCCGTTCGCTGCGCTTCCCGTAAAGGAGTTTGCTACGATATCCGCAAATGCCGCGATAACCAGTAACAGTACCAGCCATGCAAATACGGTAAAGAGAACTCTGCTCTTACGTCCGATATTTTCTTCGATAACCTCGCCAAGAGATTTACCCTCATGACGGATGGATACGAAGATGGAACCGAAATCCTGTACAGCTCCAAAGAAAATACCACCGATTACAATCCATAAGAAACACGGAACCCATCCGAAAAACGCTGCCTGAATAGGACCATTGATAGGGCCTGCTCCGGCGATGGATGAGAAGTGATGTCCCATCAATACAGGTGTCTTGGCAGGACAGTAATCAACACCGTCTTCCAATTCGTGTGCCGGTGTTTTACGGTTGGGGTCGATTCCCCATGTCTTAGCTAAGTATCTGCCGTATGTCAGATAAGCTGCAACGAAGATAACAATAGCTAATAAGATTAATACTACTGAATTCACACTAATCCCTCCTAAAATTTAATCTTCCTTGTTTACTGGAATCCTTATATAAAAACAGCCCGCTTTATTTATAAAGCATCTTTATTTATAAAGCATCTTTATTTATAAAGCGTCACTATTATATAAGCTGTACAAGCTGTATCAGCCGCCGCTTTGCCGCGGCTATAGGTTTAAGGCGGAATATCCCGGTTTTTTGGCTTTTACCTCGCTAAAGGTATCCCGAAACGCCTTGGCGGATGAATGCGCAACATAGTTGGTATAGACTTTTTCATCCTCCATCGTGGCGCAGATAAGATGCGCCTGCGAAAAACCACGCATATTCATCTTATAGCCTTTTTCAAACTTGAACTTTTTGACCGCCCTGCGGACAGAGTCCATCAACGCCCTCTGTGAAAGAACCGCAACCGTAAGATAACTGTACATATGATTCGGCGGCGGGAGTTTTTCTCCCTTACAGACAAGCGTTGGTTCCATATACTCTTTTACAATCGTATAGGCCTCCTGTAAAAGTTCTTTCGTTACCTCGTCCGTCTCTATAAAAAGGATATGCTCATAACAGTCCGACGACCACATATTCGCTTCCCTGACAAGAACGTATTTCTCCGTATGTGAAAAAAAGTACCCATACGCAGGATACTCTTTCCCATGAATGACATAAGGTTGATAAATATCAAATGTACCCGCGTATTTTGCCAGCAATCTGTCCAAATATTCAGCCGTCTTCATACAAAAACCCATGCCTTTCTTTCAGTCTGCGATATTTGTATCGACTCTCTATTTATGTAGTTCACGCTGTTTTATCCATACATCTTGTATGGTATAACAAAACATAGTACTAATTTTATCACACTTATATGGAAAATACAATCTAAAATTCACAAAAATTTTAGCAAAAATTAAGAATTTCCAAAAGATGCACAAAATACTCCGGCAGAGGCGCTTCCACTTCCAGATATTTTCCGGTGGACGGATGGATAAAACCGATAGTCATGGCATGAAGTGTCTGCCCTTCCAGGTGAAAACCGCTCTTTCGCCCGCCATAGACCATATCGCCCAAAAGCGGGTGCCCGATAGACGCCATATGCACGCGGATCTGGTGCGTGCGCCCTGTCTCTAACTGGCATTCCAGATAGGAATATTCTTTACAGGTTCCTAAAACCTTATAATGCGTCAGAGCCGGTTTGCCGTTATTTTCATTGACCGCCATTTTTTTACGGTCTTTTAAGTCTCTTCCAATCGGCGCGTCGATACAGCCCTCTTCTTCCTGCAGCCTGCCATGCACGATGGCGCGGTATTTTCTGGTGATGGAATGAGCCTTTAGCTGTGCGGCAATATGCTGATGCGACATATCGTTTTTACAGATGATAAGAGAACCCGTCGTGTCCTTATCGATGCGATGCACAATTCCGGGGCGCATCACGCCGCCGATACCCGATAAATTATCTTTACAGTGGAACATAACGGCATTGACAAGCGTACCGCTGTAATGTCCCGGCGCGGGATGGACAACCATGCCTTTGGGCTTATCGACAATTAAAATATCATCATCTTCGTATAAAATGGAAAGCGGAATATTCTCCGCCGGAATCTGCGGATTGGCCGCATCAGGAATCTGAAAGCGGATTTCATCCTCCGCTTTAATCCGATAACTTGCTTTCTGCGGTTTATCATTGACAAAGACCAGATTTTCTTTGATTAATTTCTGGACGTAAGAACGGGACAAAGACTGTAACGTATTGCAAATCCATTTATCAATTCTCTCTTCTTCCTCTTCAAGAGAAATTCTATAGGAAAATTCTTTCATAACGCACCCTACTTTAATTCCCGGATTTTCTTTTGATTAAAGCCGATAAAGCTTAAATCGCTCTCTTTATAATAAAATAAAAGGGAAAGCACCAGTATAGCCGTAGCAAAAGATACATACATATCGGCCACATTAAAAATCGGGAAATTAATCAGTACGATATAGATAAAATCCACCACATAATTCAGCCGTACCCTGTCTATCATATTGCCAATGGCTCCGGCCGCTATCAACGACAATAATATGTGCATGATATGATATTTTCTGCCGTTTGGCGTCTTATAAAGAATATAGCCGATAACGCTCAGTACGATAACCGCCACAAAAACGAAAAAGACGCCCTGATTCTGGAGCATACCGAAAGCCGCCCCCTTATTTTCCAGATAATTTAATTCCAATACGCCGTCTATCAGCTTAAATGCCTGTTTATCCTTTAAGTGCAACACCGCAAGCTGTTTCGTAAATTGGTCGATAATCACCAGCATGGCCATGAATAGCAGATCCGCGGCCAGCGCTTTTATTTTTTTCCTTTTACTACTACTGTATTTATATTTCATATATTTTATGCCTTTTCATCCTCTTCGCTGAAATGAATTTCTTTTACCGCATTTAAAATATCCTCATCCGTAACCGTCATATCTATCACGGCTTTGCCGACTTTTTTAAGAAGGATGAAGCAAATCTGCCCCGCCGCCATCTTTTTATCGGATTTTGTCAGTTTAAGAATCTCTTCCGGGTCGATATCGTCGATGCTTATCGGCAGTGAAAACGGTACAAACATATCGCGGATTTCATAATATTCCTCCATGGAAAGCCAGTTGTGCTTCCACGAGATAAAAGCCGCCGCAACCGCGCCGAGCGCAACGCATTCCCCGTGCATCAACTCAAAATTTTTGGCTTTTTCTATCGCATGTCCAATGGTATGACCGAAGTTTAAAAGCGCCCGCTCTCCCTGCTCCTTCGGGTCTTTTTCCACCACAAGTTTTTTCACCGTGCAGCTTCTCATAACCATCTCTTCCAGAATATCCAAATCCCTGTCCTGTATCTCATACATATTATCGAGAAGCCATTCATAGAACGCGGCGTCCTTAATCAATCCATACTTCATGACTTCCGCAAATCCGGAATAAAACTGCCTGTCGTCTAACGTCTTTAATGTGCCTATATTCATATATACCAGTTTCGGCATATAAAACGCGCCTACCATATTCTTGTAACCGTCAAAGTCCACGCCGGTCTTACCGCCGATACTGCTGTCGGACTGCGCCAGTAGAGTCGTCGGAATCTGCACAAAATCCACGCCGCGCAAATAAGTTGCCGCCGCATAGCCCGTGATATCGCCTGTCACGCCTCCGCCTAAGGCTATCAGCAAATCCTTTCTGTCGTATCCTTCTTCAATCAAGACCTTATAGATATCTTTTACCGTATCGAGCGTCTTATGTTCCTCGCCCGCCGGGAAACTATGTAAAATCACTTTCTTACAGTTTCCGTCCAAAATCGAGCGAACTTCTTCCCCGTACAAAGACGCCGTATTGGAATCCGCAATAATTGCGGCTCTTCTTTCTTTTATATTCAAGTCCTGCAATTCTTCTAACAATCCGCTAAAATCATGTGCAAATACAATGTCATAGCAGGGTTTCTTTTCATAATTAATTGTCAGTCTGTTTGCCATTGTTTTTAATCCTTTTCATCTTTCTTCTTCCGCTTCTTGGAGAAATTTCCTATTATACGAAAAATCGAGTGCGCTAACACTCGATTCGGAAAAACGCTGTATTTTACGCTTTATTAATCGGAACATCAAAAGAGCCGCCGAAAATTTCCTGGAAATCACCCGAAATATCCACGCTTGCCGGCGTAATGATAAAGATATAGTGCGATATTTTCTGTAAATTTCCGCTGATGGCAAAGCAGGAACCCGAAGTAAAGTCAATGATTCTCTGCGCTATTTCCACATCCAGCCCCTCTAAGTTCAAAACCACGGTCCGGTTTGCCAAAAGCGTTTCCGTAATTTCTCTGGCGTCTTCCACCGTAGTCGGCTTAATCACGCATACTTCCATGCCGGAATCAGACATTTTCCGCATTTGGCGCATCGGCGTCACCTTAGGCGTTGTCTTCTTGACCGTCTTTTCTTCTTCAGAGACTGTATCTTCTTTTACCGGTAATGATTTTTTAATCGGTTCCGGCTCGTCATAATAATCATCATCATAGAAATCGTCTTCTTCATCATTCAGTTTCATTGCATTTAAAAACTTATCCATAACGCTCATGCTGCATCCTCCATATCAAAAACCATGCATATTCTCTCAACCTGCATAAAAACGTTCTCCAAATATACCTGTGCCTACTCTCACATAAGTGGCTCCCTCTTCTATGGCGACTTCATAATCACCGGTCATACCCATCGAAAGAACTTCCATATAAACATTATCAATGTTTTTCTGTTTTATGTCAACATATATTTGTCGTAATTTTTCAAAATATTGTCTATTTTCTTCCGCATTTTCTACATATGGTGCAATCGTCATCAGCCCTTTTATCAAAATATTCGGCAGTTTCGCAATTTCCTGCGCCAGTTTCGACACTTCTTCACAGGTCGTTCCAAACTTGGACTCCTCCCCCGCCACATTTACCTCTATCAGAATGGATACCGTCACATTTTTCTTAAGGGCCTCCTTGCTGATTTCCTCCGCCAGCCGCAAAGAATCTACACTGTGGATTAAAAAGACCTTATCCACAATATATTTTACCTTATTACGCTGTAAATGTCCAATCATATGCCAGCGGATGTCTTTGGACATCTTTTCGTATTTATCCACTAATTCCTGCACCTTGTTCTCGCCAAAGTCACGGCATCCGTAATCATAAGCCTCTTTTAGCATCTCAACCGGCTTCGTCTTGCTCACCGCAACCAATGTCACATCCTCCGCTTTCCTCCCCGCCCGCTCACAGGCGTCTTCCATATGCTGCTCCACATTCCTGATATTGTCCTGAATCATAATGCCATAATCCTTTCCCGCTGCCTCTCAACCCGCGAGTTTGTGCAAAACGCGCTCTGTGCGTTTCCACAAACTTGCAGCCGAAAATCTTTACTTTCGGCTTATTCATAAATGAAATCATTATCCTCCACCGCTTCCGCGTCCAGCGCAATGTAATCATATACATTGAGTCCATACGTCGTATTGGACTTCACTATCGAATATTCATCATTTTGCGCCAGAATAATAATCTGCTTAAAATCCGCATAGCCTTTGTTGATATTATAAACGCCGATTAAGGAACCCATCCTGCTGACCGTATGTCTTTCGGTAGAATCCGGCTTGATTAACTGGCTGCCGCTTGTCAAAACGGAATCGTCCAAATAATACTCTGTTTCCGTTTCCTCGTAAATGGTCGTCGGCGTAAATTCCGTTGTCATACTTCCCGACTCCTCGTCATACTTTTCCAGTAAAACGCCGTAAGAACCGCTGTTATTTCCCTGCGTCACATATTCTTTCGGCACAATGAAAAACTCTTTTTCCACAATCGCGGAATTGGGGATTTTTAATCCTCTCTCATCCTCCAAAATCAGTTCCACATCAATAAATCGGTCCGTGCAGAACGTTACCATGGAATTAGTAAACGTTAATGATAAAAAGGTGTCTCCCGCTTCGTTGGTGAAAAGATCCACCAGCCCCCAGGACAGATACTGGTTTTTCAAAAAACGGACCTGTATATAGACGTCTCTTCCCTCCTGTACCCGGCTCGTGATATCATTATCTACCAACTGTTTTTCCAAAGATTCATCCACCGGAATTACAATCGACCAGTCTTCGTTCGTAGCCAGTTTATATACCGGATCTCCGGCGGCGACCAATTCATTATTCACCATATGCTGTTTCTCATAATTTTTCTGGTCAAAATATTCCATGTTCATATCTTCCAAGGTCAGTTCTTCATAACCATCCACGGAATATATGATGATACCGCTTTGCGTCGCATAAAAATAATCTATCAGCGCCGTATTGGAAGCTTCGTTCAGGACGCTGACATTTTCCAGCACATTATAATTGGCAAGTTTTATGACGGTTCCCTGTACACTATACTTAAAATTATAGATATCGGAAAAGTTGGTTTTATCAAATCCATTGGCAAAAGACTCTATTTCCGCTTTTAACTCGGTTAAGTCTTTATCGGAAAGGGAATTTTCCCCGGTCTCGTTTGTCTTAATATAATCGGAAAGCCGCCCGGCCTCATCAATCGTATAAACCAGATCCCTGGCCGCAATGCGCTCGCCCTCTCTTGCATAATAGTTTGTATATCCGGCGCTGGAGCAGGTAACGACCTTTTCTGTACGCAGAGCCAGCCCCTTATAGATATTATCGGAAGAAAGCGCGCCCTCTTTTACCTCATAGCCGACGATATGCTCCGTTGACAGATACATAAAGACGCAGATAACGGTATAGACAAAAATAACGGCAAAAATAATCATTCCAATGTTTATATTAATCGGACGCCTGTATTTGGTTATGTTATTTCCCGAACCCGCCAAACTTTCTCTCTCCTTTTTTGCATACTGCAAACATTTTGCAAGATGCAAAATTTGCAACATACGAAAAACCCCGGGTATCCGAGGTTTTTATGAAATTCCTTGTGAATAACTATGTAACGTTTGTTTTATAACGATATAATCACTTTTGATTTTGCCTTTTCGGACAGTTCATGTTCATCCAAAGAAACGCTCAAAACAAAATCGACGCCAAACTTTCCACTGACAGCATCCAGTTTGTCAATAACAGCGTCAATGCCGTCTTCCGTCAAACATGCGATATCCAAAAAACTGTCAAAGTACATCTGCTGTAAATCATGATCCTGAGAAATAATCCCACAGATAAAACCAAGAAATCCGTCGCTGTTTGTAACCATGTAATCGGAAACGTTAATCAGCCTGATTTTGTTGTTCAGTTCAAACATATGCTTTGTACTCTTATCAAGATAAACAACATTTCCTGCAATATCTTTTACTTCCGCATTTACTTTATCCAAGAGCTGTTTTGTCTTGCCTTTGCCTTTCCTGCCTACGATTAATTGAACCATGATAAACCCTCCTAAAGTAAAATAATACGATATGATTCTTACTAACCTATATTATAAGTGAAAATGCCCAAAAAGACAACTACAAATATCATTTTATTCTATAAATTGTCATAACGGCACGCCGTTTACTGCGCCGCCTTTAATAAATCCGTCATTTTGGCATACAGATTTTCCGTGGAATCGGAATTCATAATCACGGAAATATAGGGCTTTCCGTTACTGTTTCTGGCAAGCAGTATCAGGCAGTGTCCCGCCGCCCTTGTGGTGCCGGTTTTGCCGCCGATAACCGTAATGCCCTCCGGCATCGTATAATTGCCGCTTATATACTGATTCGTCGTTTTAATTTCCAGCGCATACTGACCGCCGTCACTGCCCGTATAATTCGTATTATAAGCGGTCATCTGAATAATCTCGTTGAATAAATCATATTGCAGCGCCTCTTCAAAAATCAAATACAAATCATAGGCCGTCGCATAATGCCCTTCCTGCGTTAATCCGTTCGGATTGGTAAAATGACAGTTTGTCGCGCCAAGAGCTTTCGCCTCTTCATTCATCATTTCCACAAAATTTTCCACGGTTCCGCCGACGCCCTCCGCAATCATAACCGCAACGTCATTAGCGGAATAGAGCAGCAGAATATGCAAAGCCTGGTCGAGCGTCATGGAATCCCCCGGTTTTATGCCGCATAGCTGCGCCCCGGATTCCGTTATTCTCACATTTTCCGAGGCTGTCAGCGTCTGGTCGGGAGAACCGTGCTTTAAAGCGACCAACGCCGTCATAATCTTGGTTAAACTCGCCGGATGCACCTGTTCATTTGCATTGACGGCATAGAGCGTATCCAGGCCGTCCAGATCAAACAAGGCCGCGGAACCTATATCCGTCAAGGAAACATCCGGATTGGAAACATCCGCGTCCACAACGCATAAATCGGCGGCAAACGGTGTCGCCGTCTGAAAATCATTACTTTGTACCATACTAAAGCTGCTGACCGGATAGCTGCTGTCGTACGGCATATCATAGCCGACCGCGCCGCAGCCCGTCAAAAGTAAGGACACCGCCACAAAAAGCGCGCCCGCCTTATGAAAATCATGTTTCCTGCTGTCACTCTTTTTTCTATTTGTACATTTCACGCCACTCTAAGTCTCCTCTGTCCAGCGATTTGATCAACAGTTCCGCGCTTGCCAGATTCGTCGCTAATGGAATATTGTGTACGTCGCAAAGACGCATCACGTTATTGACGTCCGGCTCGTGCGACTTTGGATTTAACGGGTCTCTTAGGAAAATACACAAATCAATCTGATTGTGTTCAATCTGCGCTCCAATCTGCTGTTCTCCGCCCAAATGCCCGGCAAGATGCTTATGAATCGTTAAATTCGTCACTTCCTCAATCAGCCTGCCCGTTGTTCCCGTCGCATACAATTCGTTTTTGCTCAAAATACCCCGATAAGCGATACAAAAATTCTGCATCAATTTTTTCTTTGCATCATGTGCAATCAGTGCAATATTCATGCCAATGCCCCCACTAAGTAGTATCATTTTCCGTCTCATTTCTTGCATTGCAGCCTTACGTTTAAAACAAACCCGATTCCGATATAAGAACTCACCAAAGATGTAAGGCCATAGCTGACAAAAGGCAGCGGAATTCCCGTATTCGGACTGGCGCCTGTGGCGACCGCTATATTCAGGATTCCCTGGAACCCGATCAGCGCGCCTACCCCCGCGGCGATAATCGTTCCCGCCAAATCTTTTGCCCTCCTAGCTATCATAATACATTCAAATGAGATGAAAATCAATATTACAATTACACTACAGCCGCCAACAAATCCAAATTCTTCCCCGATAACCGCGTAAATAAAGTCCGTTTCCGGTTCGGAAATAAAATTTCCGTTTTTTACGGAGCTGATTTCGTTTGTGTTATAGCCCTTTCCATAAAGCTGACCGGAACCGATAGCCATTTCGGAATTTAACTGCTGGTACGCCTCCGCATTGGCATATTGTTCCGGATACCGCCAGGCGAGGATTCTGTTTTGCTGATAAGTCGGAATCAAATCCTGATCCGGCTGTAAAATAATGCTTAACAGGATAATAAACGTCGGAATCGCAATGGCAAGCGCCGTAACGACATATTTCCAGTGAAGCCCTCCCACAAACATCATGACACAGAAAACAACAACCACCATAATGCTTGTGGATAAGTCCGGCTGTTTATAAATGGTATACAGCGGAAAAGCAAGCAGTATCATGCATAAGGCAATAAATTTAAAGGAATCCATTTCCTCCTGATGCCTCATAATGATCTGTGCAAAAAATAAAATCAAAAAAATCTTGGCGGTCTCCGACGGCTGAAACTGGATACCGAAGATATTGAGCCACCTTTGCGCGCCGTTGACATCCACGCCCATGCCTGCCTGCTGTACCAAAATAAGCAGAACCATATTGACTGCATACATAATCCAGTAAAATCTAAGAATGACCGAATAATCAAAAAGGGAGATAACAATCATCAAAAACAGTCCGAATACCAGCCCTGCAATCTGTCTTGACTGCAAAGATTCCTTGGCGCTGCCGATTGCCAGAATGCCCATGACGGTAAGCGCTACAACCAGAAGAATCAACTTAAAATCATAATCCCTGATATGATAGTGCCTAATCATTCGTCATTCTCCTTTCTACTAATTTTTCAGACTATGTAAATCCAAAATCGGAATATTGGCATATAGAGTGGGATTTTTAAGCGTCCTTCCCTTGCCGCTTGTCTTGGTAATCTGAATCTCCATACTCTGCGTATCAATTTTCATGTATTTTGATATGACCTTGGCAATGTCATTTTTTATCATTTCCATCATTTCCGGCGAACAGTTCACCCTGTCGGAAATCAGCAGTATTTTCAGCCTGTCCTTTGCTATTTCTCTGGAGCTTTTTCTTTTTATGATACCCTTAAACAATCCGTTTCCCCCCTAACTCCGATGAAAAATACCGGAAATTTTAGTCCAGAAAGAAATGCCTTTTTCAAAATCCAGAAAAGGAACCTCTTTACCGTTTACCCTGTAACAGATATTCTGATATGCCTGTCCGGCCAATGTGTTGCTGCCGACCAGGGGTTCTCCCTGATTCGTTGCAATCACGACATTTTCATCATCCGGAACAAGCCCGATAAGGGGAAGGGATAAAATATCCACAACATCATCAGAGGACATCATATCGCCTCTGCGAATCATATCATAACGGATTCTGTTGATAATCAAATCTATCTTTTGTATTTCATTGGCCTCTAACAGGCCGATAATACGGTCTGCATCCCGGATTGCTGATACTTCCGGCGTTGTTACGACAAGCGCCCTGTCCGCTCCCGCAATAGCGTTCTGGAATCCCTGTTCAATGCCCGCCGGGCAATCCAGAATAATATAATCGAACTGGTCTTTTAAATGGCCTATCATTTTGACCATCTGCGCCGGATTGACCGCGCTCTTATCCCTTGTCTGCGCTGACGGTAAAAGAAACAGCGTCGGATACCGTTTGTCCCTGACAAGCGCCTGCTTGATGCGGCAGTTTCCCTCCACCACATCCACAAGATTGTATACAATACGGCTTTCCAATCCCATCACAACATCCAGATTGCGCAATCCGATATCCGTATCAATCAAAAGAACCTTTTTGCCCATAGCGGCAAGACCTGTGCCGACATTTGCTGAAGTAGTGGTCTTTCCTACCCCGCCTTTCCCTGATGTGACGACAATTACTTCACTCATGTTTAAAACCTCCCAGATGAATCGTTATCGTCCCCTGAATCCTCACTATACCGGCAAGGCGTTCAGTAATTCTTTGGTAATGGCTTCCATAATAACCCGACCGTCTTTTACATAAGCAATTTTGGGCTGAATCTTAGGTTTTATCGACCACTTGCTCTGTTTTTCTGAAGTTTTATATTTGAATTCACCTATTTTTAACTTTTCCGGTGACATTTCAAGCGCAACAATAAAGTGTCCGTCAAGGCCTCCGCCTCCCGCATAGGCCTGTCCATACAATCCCCCTAAAACTACGATATCCTTTCTGGAAATAATGCAGGCGCCGGGATATACGTCGCCCAGAATAATAATGCTGTTTTCCGTTTCCAGAATCTGTCCGTCCTTTAACGTACCCTTATAAAACTGTCCCGCATTCTCCATCTCCTGCTGGTGAAACGTAAGCTGCTGCAGGGCGCGGACATAATTCTGGTTCGCTTCTTCATCCTTATCAATCACGCAGACAATGTTCAAAGACGAATTTCCCGATATTACGTCCAATACCATGCGTTCCTCTTCCGGCGTCAGTTTTCTTCCCTCAAAAGAGATTGCCATGCTGGCATCCTGAAAAAAACGTGCGGACTCTTTAAATTTTAACGCCACCTCATCGAGCAGCCTGTCAAATGCCATTGTCTCGTCCAGATAGAGCGAGAGTCCGTTCGGAAAACTTTTGATAATAACCGGATTTTTCATAGTATCTCTCCATTCTTTTGATTAATCGCCAACGAATGTGCCACCCTCTAACGTGCCTGCGCTGCCCGTAATGATTTCGCTCTCATCCGCCAGCCCGTAATAGTACTTATAGACCTCTCTTCCTATCTGTGCCGCATAATCGGAATTATAGCCGTTGGCTACACGGACAACCACGCTGATTTCCGGGTTTTCATAAGGCGCATAGCTGACAAACAGCGCATGGTTCGGGTGGGAATTGCTTTCCTGCGCCGTACCTGTCTTACCGGCAACATGTACGCCCAAATCCGAATAATAGCTTTTTCCCTCCACCACTCTGCGCATACCAAGATGAATCGCATCCCAGTAGGCGTCATCCATATCAATCTGATTGCGGATCTCGGCATGGTTTTCTTCTACCATATCGCCGCTATGGTCCGTAATTTTATCTATTAATGTTAAATTATAACATGTTCCGCTATTGGCGACAGTTGTAACGTATCGCGCAAGACCGGTCGTCGTAAAGTTATTCGTTCCCTGTCCGATTGCGGAACGGACGGAGTCCAAATCGGATATTTCCGGCTCATACTCTTCTATCTCCACACCGGAAGTTTCCGATAATCCGTACATATCGGCATATTTGCCAAGCATCTTCAAGCCTACGTCGCTGTTATAGGAATTTCCGACAATGCCAAGCCTGTAACCCACTTCATAAAAGAACCAGTTACAGGAATGCTGGATGCCTCCAATCACATTTAAAGAACCGTGTGCGCCGCCGCCCGCCGCAATCCAGCATCTTGGCGGCTGTGTAATCTTATCATAAGTGCCGGTACAGGTTATGGTATCCTTCGTGCCAATCACATTCTCCATCAGTCCCGCCGTAGCGGAGACCATCTTAAACGTGGAACCCGGCGCGGTTCTTTGCTGCGTCGCATAATTTAACATCGGACGCGACAAATCGCTTCGCAATTTTGCAAAATAATCCGCATCCACGCCGTTTGCCATCTTATTAATATCATAGCTTGGATAGGACACAAGGGCAAGCACATCCCCCGTATTGACATCCGTAATGACGATGGAACCAGAATAAGGCTCCAAGGCAAGCTGCGCCGGCGTAATGTCCAGATGCCTGATTCTGTCCAGCATAAAGTTATAGGGCGATATCGCGCCTCTCTCAAACTTTGCCAACTCATCCGGCTCTACGCTCACGATATTCTGTTCCAGTAAAAGAGAACAAATCTGTCTGCCGGTCAATTCGTCATTGTTAATCATATAGCGGTATATTCTTTTCTCAAAGTCCGCATCACTGTCCAGTTTTTCAAAGATATAACTGATTACTTTGGCATATATTTCCTGTGAATCCGAATACTGTGAAACAATATCCAGTTTGGACACATCCACCCAGTTTTTCGCTATTACATAATTTAAATATTCATTCAGGCTGATAACTTCCTCTTTTGTCCACGCAATATAGGTGGCGTCCTCTTTGTCCACCTCGCTTTGCACAATCACATTGTTATCGTAAAGCATCGAGACGATAAAACTCTCATACACCTGATACTCTTTGGAAAGCATATCATAGGGCGTACAGGTATCCGTCAGTTCCGTTTTCAACTGCTCATAGACTCTGGCCTTTTTATCCAAATAAGCTTCCCAGACAGCGCTCTCCGTCTCTCCGGCAAACCTGGAGGAAAAATGGCTGGTATCTAACACATTATTGTCAAAGCAGGCAAAATACACATCATAAATGGGAATAATGATACTGGTGCTGCTCGGAGGGTCGGGCGGCGTATATTCTTTGACATTTTGTATCTTTGCCAGTAAAATACTGGCGATTTTCTCTTCCAGAATATGATAGCACGCAATCTGTAAATCAGGGTCTATCGTAAGCCATATATCGTCTCCCGCCACCGGTTCCACTCTGTCCTTTGTTTCAATGACTTTCCCGACATTATCAACATAGACGGTTTCGGAACCTTTCGTTCCCTGTAATATGGTTTCCATCGACGCTTCAATACCGGATTTTCCGACCGTATCGTTCAAATCATAACTTGGATTTTCTTCCTGCAGCGCTTTTAATTCGTCGTTGGAGACTTTTCCCGTATAGCCTAAAATCTGTGCAAAATAGACGCTGTCGTTATATTTGCGGATAGTTCCCTCCGCAATCGACACACCGTCTAACACATCAGCATTTTCCATAACGACTGCCACCGTTTCTTCCGAAACGTTATTGGCTACCGTCGTCGCGATGTATTTCTGATAGCTGTTTGCGCTCATGGCATAGCGGATAGTCAGAATTTTTAAAACTTCCTCTTTTGTATAGCCAAGCCCCGGCTCAAAACTATCCTTATCGTCCTCGTCGGCATAATTCCCGATGCCATAGCGGGATGTGCCGCATAAATACGTGATGACCTCATCCGGCGTCGCGCTCTTTTCCTTTTCCTGGAAATCCGGGTCGTCTATATAGGCATGTCCATATACATCCGCCAGGAAACGCAATAGCTGCGTTCCCTCCAAATTAAACTGATAGTTATTATTGTTATCCAGTACAATATTAAAATCATTGATAATGGAATCGCCGTTTCTTTCAATCAACTGAATCAAGCGGTATATGGTGTTGTTTAAATTGGCGTTTTTCTTGCTGCCGGACTCATAAACGTCCTCAATCGTCACGGAATAAGCCAATTCGTTATAGGCGAGCAGTTCGCCGTTTCTGGCGTATATATTGCCTCTCGTCGATTGGATGGTACGTTCCTTGGTAATCTTTAACTGAAAGTTATTGGCATATTCCTCACCGTTTACAATCTGCAACTGAAATATGGTATAAATCAGATACCCTCCAAGACCGAGTATCACGACAAGAAGAACAAGCAGCCTGGAAGTAACCATATTGAATATATTTTCTTTTAAATGCTCCCAAACTTCCTCAAACAAACTTCTTCTCGCTCCTTTTCTCTCTACTCTCAAGCCTCTTATTGACCCATAGAATAATCGGATATAAAAACAGCGTCACGACAACCGTATAGACCATTTCCGGCAGGATAATGTGTACCAGATAATAAGTAAAGTCAAATCTTCCGCGCAGCAAAAACAAAATCACATAGCAGACAAAGCCGTAAAAAAAGTCGCTGCATAAAATCAGGGTAATCGGCAGCTTAATATCCTCCGGATAAAATATCGAACTGAACTTTCCGTTGGCATAACCGATGTACATATAAAGCAGGGCATAAAAACCGATGACCGAACCGAAAAAAATGTCGATTAACAGACCGCTGAAAAAACCGATTAAAAGACCCGTCTTCTCGCCCCGCATAAACCCGAACGACGCCGTCAGCACAATCAAAAGATTGGGTACGATACCGCCGAAATCAAGCGCCCTGAATACGGTACACTGCAGCAAAAAACATATGAAAATAAAAAACGCAGTCGCTATTATACGCCTCAATGCAGTTCTCCCTTTGCTTATTCCACAGTCTGTTTCTGCTCTAAAATCACTAAAACCTCTTCTAAGTGTTCAAAATCCACGGCAGGCGTAATATAGCCCGATTTTGTCAGATTGTTGGCATCCGTGTCGATTGCGCTGATATACCCGATTAGGATGCCCGGAAGGTATTTGTCGCTGATATTGGAAGTCACGATCTTATCGCCCTCTGCGACCACATCCGCGCTGTCTATCAACTGTTCAAAAGAAATGACGCCGGACGCATATAATTTCAAATCTCCGGTAACAATCATATTATCGGAACTGGATAATACCATCGCGCTGACATTGGAATCGTCCGCGATAATGGATTTTACTTTGGCCCAGTTAGGGCCGGTATCTACGATACGGCCTACAAGCCCGCTTCCCGCCATCACGTTCATATCGACCAAAAGCCCGTCGTCGGCTCCTTTATTAATCACAAAAGAATAAAACCAGTTGCCGGAATCCCTTGCGATGATTCTTGCTCCGATTTTATCGTATTCGTCATATTGAGAGTCCAGATTATATAACTGGCGCAGATTCGTCAGTTCATATCTGTCCTGCTGTAATCTCGTATTCTCTATTGTCAGTTCGTCAACCTGTTCTCTTAAGGACTCGTTTTCCGCAATCAACTCCCTGATTTGCCCAAGTTCCTCCGAGCGGCTGCGAAGAAAGCTTCCGAGCGCACTGATGCCCTCTTCAAACGGTACGACCGTATATCCCGCTATCATACTCAAAGGACCGCTGAAGATTGTGGTATTAAAAGTCAAAAGCACCATCCCGGTACATAAAATTGTTAAAATGAAAAGGAGATACTTACCCGGCAGAGTAAATTTTTCTCCCTTTCTTTTTATAATTGGACTCATTTACTCATTCCTTCTATCGCATAAGCCACTGATTTATAATTATCGTCCTTGATAATCTGTGCAAGCCCTAACGCCACGCTTTCCACCGGATGTTCGGAAACGTTCACCTTAAGCCCCGTTCCTTTGCTTAAAAGCTGCGCCAGTTTATTTACCTGCGACGCGCCTCCCGTTAAATATACGCCGTTTCTGTATATATCCGCGGCCAGTTCCGGCGGCGTCCGCTCTAAAATAACTTTGATATTGTCTATAATCGTATTAAAATGCTCCGTCATGCACTCATCCACCAAAGAAACCGGAATCTCACGCTCTACCGGCAGGCCCGTTACGATATCGCGTCCGTATACGACCGCACCGCATCTTTGCGCTTCCAGTTCCTGTAATGCCATTTTGACGTTTTCGGCCGTCTTACCGCCGATAATCAGGCTGTACTCCCTGCGCACCGCATTTTTAATCGCTTCGTCAAATTTCTTGCCGCCGACCTTCACCAGCTTGCTAAGGACAATGCCGCCTAACGACAGGATAGAAATCTCCGTCGTATCAAAGCCGACGTTGACCACCAAAACGCCCTGCGAATTCTTTACGTCGATGCCAAGCCCCAAACCGTCGGCAACCGCCTTATCCACGACCATGACCTTTTTGGCTTTCACATCAGAATCTTTTATCAGGTCTTTAAAGGCGAGTTTTTCCACTTCCGTCACATCCCACGGAACCGCGATATAGTAATCGGCAGGACGCATACTGCCTTTCATCAGATCAATCATAAAATATTTTATGAGCGTCTCCATGTTCTTTATGTCTGCGATGACGCCGTTATTAAGCGGATAGGTAATCTGGATATTGCCCGGTGTCTTCTCATACATTTCAAATGCCGAATCGCCGTATGCGAACAACGTTCTTTTGTTCTCAATCGCAATCATGTTCTTTTCCACAAAAACGCTGTCATCCGCGCGATTGTATATTTTGATATTGCTCGTTCCCAAATCAATTCCAAATGCATTATTTGCCAAGGTAAATTACTCCTTTCATCATTTCGCTTTTTAGCCGATTAGTTTGCTTTCCTTAAAACTAAAATAGCTGTTATCACCGATAATAATATGGTCTATCAGGGAAATATCAATGGTTTTCCCGATTTGGGCAATCCTTTCGGTAATGGAGATATCATTCCCGCTCGGCGCGGGATTGCCTCCCGGATGGTTATGCAAAAGCATAATATATGCCGCCTGTGACCGGAATGCGCTGATATAGACTTCTCTTGGTGATAATAAAGAAGCGTTCGCTGTGCCTGTCGAAAGAATCTTCTCTTCCAACAGATGCAGCCCCGAATCAAGCAGCAAAAGCAGAATATGTTCTACTTTTTCATGCCGAAACCGCTCCATATAATAATCCGCAACCGAATAAGGCTCTCTAAAGGACAAATTTCCCCTTGCCCTCGTCTGCGCCATTCTGGTGCATATTTCCGCCAGCGCTTTTAACTTTACCGCTTTCACTTTCCCAATGCCGTTTACTTTCATCAACTCCTGCAGCGGAATATGATGCAGCCCTAAAAGCCCGTTGCCATACTTTCCGGCCGCCTTAAGAACCTCCGCGCCAAGAGCCTGCGCGTTCATATGAGGCGTTCCGGTCCGCAGGATGACGGCAAGCAGTTCGGCGTCAGTCAGCGTCTCCGCTCCATAGGAAATAAATTTCTCATATGGAAGATTTTGTATGGCGTTACTATCATTGTTCTCATACTTAACTAATTTCATTCAACCTCTTTCCCGACAGCAATTCTCTCCTGTTTGCTTAAAGGATAAAGGAAAATAACTTTCACATCCTATTATTTTATCACAATCCTTTTTTTCTGTATACAAAATTTCCCAATTTTTTCAAATAGTTCAGCCATGCAGAAAGGATTTAATGATATCTCCGTGGGAGCTTGCTATGAATGCCATGGCTGAACTGTTACAATCTGTTAAAATCCTCAGAAACCATCCCACAGTCTATCAAATTCTGCAAAGATTTTAAAATGCCGAATTTCGCATGCTGCCATGTCAGCCCGCCCTGAAAATAGACCGCATAAGGCGGCGCAATCGGACCGTCCGCGCTAAGCTCTATCGAAGAACCGGAAACAAATGCGCCCGCCGCCATAATAACTTTAGAATCATACCCCGGCATATCCCACGGCTGCGGCGTCACATAGCTGTCCACGCATGCCGCCGCCTGAATCCCCTGGCAAAAGGCGATAACGCCCTCCGGTCTGCCAAACGTAACCGCCTGAATAATATCGTGCCTGCTCTCAGTGCCGTTTGGAATCACCGGAAAGCCGATTTTTTCATAAATATTTGCGGCAAAAACCGCGCCCTTTAACGCGCCTGCCGTTACGGTCGGTGAAAGAAACAGTCCCTGATAAAAGGATGACATCACGCCAAGAGACGCCCCGACTTCCTTGCCGAGTCCCGGAGAGGTCAGACGGTAAGCGGCGTTTTCCACACATTCTTTTGTTCCCGCAATATAGCCTCCTATCGGCGCAAGGCCGCCGCCCGGATTTTTGATAAGGGAGCCTACCGTCATATCCGCGCCCACATCTCCCGGCTCTATCGTCTCCACAAATTCCCCGTAACAGTTATCGACCATACAGATAACGTCCGGCTTTATCTTTTTTACAAACGTAATCAGCTCTCCGATTTGCGATACCGAAAAGGTCGGCCTTGTCTGGTAGCCTTTGGAACGCTGTATCGTCACTAACTTCGTCTTATCATGGATGGCTTGTCTGATATTTTCATAATCAAAACCGCCGTCCTCAAGTAAATCCACTTGTCTATACGAAATACCGTACTCTTTTAAAGAACCTTTCGATTCCCGGATACCGATTACTTCTTCCAACGTATCGTAAGGCTTGCCCGCCGGAGAAAGCAGTTCATCTCCCGGGCGCAGATTGCTAAGAAGCGCCAGCGCCAGTGCGTGCGTGCCGCAGGTAATCTGCGGGCGCACCAGCGCGTCCTCGGTATGGAACACCTGCGCATAGACCTCCTCTAACGTATCTCTTCCCAAATCATTGTATCCGTACCCCGTCGTACCCGACAGGCAGGCTTCGCTGACCCTGCACTTTTGCATGGCCTGAACCACCTTTAACTGGTTATATTCCGCTGTCTCGTCTATCTGCCTGAAACGGTCTGCCAGCGAGGAAAGAATTTCTTCGCCGAAACGGTATACCGTTTCGGATATGCCAAGCTCTTTGTATTTTCCCTGTAATGCCCGGTTTTTATTTGCCGGTTCGTTTGCCTTTATCATATGGACAACCCATGCCTTTCCCGTATTATTTGTAACATATAGGCAAGAATGCGTTCTTCCTCTTCATCATGCGCCGCGTCCTGCTTTCTGAAATCCTGTCTGGAAATCCAGATGACGTCTCTTTCCCGCCTGAACCATGTAAGCTGTCTTTTGGCAAAGTGCCTCGTATCGCGTTTCATACGGTAAATGGCGTCTTCCAGCGTGCATTCGCCGTTCAGATATTCCAGTATCTCTTTATAGCCAAGCCCCTGCATGGAAACCATATCTTTATGGCAGCCCATATCCCGCAGTCTCTTTACTTCCTCTATGAGACCGTCGGCAAGCATCTTATCCACCCGCCTGTTAATCTTTTCATATAAAATTTCTCTTTCATCCGTCAAAACAAAATAGGTGTAATTGTATGGCGAAGATTTTTCATGCTGCTTCTCATTATGCTCCGAAATGCGTTTTCCCCCGCTTTTTTCATAAAATTCTATCGCCCGGATAACGCGCTTTACATTGTTCGGATGAAGATTCTCGCAGGCGCGCGGGTCGATGCGGCGCAGCTTTTCAAACAAGGCGTCGTTTCCTTTCTCTCTTGCCAGATTCTCTAACTGTTCTCTTAACGCGCTGTCTTCATCCGTCTGCGTAAAATCAATATCATATAATACCGCCTGAATATAAAAGCCGGTTCCGCCGACGATAATCGGCACTTTTCCCTTATCGTAAACGGCCTTTATGGCCTCTTTTGCCATTTCCTGAAATTTTACCACATGGAATTCCTCATCCGGCTCCAAAACGTCAATCAAATAATGGAAAACCCCTCCCATCTCCTGAGCCGTCGCCTTGGCCGAGCCGATATCCATATACCGGTATACCTGCATGGAATCCGCCGATATAATCTCTCCGCCAACCGCCTTAGCGAGTTTAATGGAAAGCGCAGTTTTTCCCGCCGCCGTCGGCCCGGTTAAAATAATTAGGTTTTTCTGATTCTCCATATACGCTCCATCTTGCTTTTATATGATTTTCACACAATTCTCTTAAACTTCTTTTCCAGTTCATACCGGCTCATTGTAATGATGGTCGGTCTCCCATGTGGACAGTTATACGGATTTTCCAAAGAAAGCAATTCGTCAATCAACGCTTCTGCCTCCGTCTTCGTAAGCCGCATATTGCCCTTTACCGCCGCCTTACAGGCCGCCGTGGCTATTTTCATACGGATGCCGTCCGGCGTGCCGCCGACCCCCTCTTTTGCAAGTTCATCCAACAATTCATAGAAAAACTCCGTTTCCTGATACCCGTATAAATCAAGCGGCACGCCGCTAAGTGCGTAATCGTTTCCGCCAAATTCCTCCAGCGTAAAGCCAAGCGACTCAAAATGTTCCATGTTTTGTATCAGGCATTCTTTTTCTCTGCCATTTAGCGTAATAATCATCGGCGGGTTTACATTCTGTGAAACAATGCCATGTTCCTTAAATTGCTTGATAAGTCGCTCATATTTTACTTTTTCATGCGCGGCATGTTGGTCGATAATCATCAGTTTATCCTGATAGGAAATCAGCCAGTAAGTATCAAAAAGCTGCCCGATAATTTCATAGTGTTCCCTCGCCTTTGCCGAAAGCAGTTTATCGTCAAAAAGCTGCATCTGCTCCGGTTTGGGGGCGGTTACGCCAAACGCCGCCTCCATACCGCCATACGGATTCGGTTCGCGGACGATATTTCCGGCGTTTTCGGCTTCTTTTGCCATTTGGGTTTCTTTTGCCATCAACGCTTCTTTCTTTGCCTGCGTTTCTTGTTCCGCTTTCGCCGTCTGCTCCTTTTGCTTCTCGGCCTCGATTCTTCTGGTCTCAAAAGGCTCCGGAATGGAAACATACGACGGCGTCTTTACCTGCTCCGATACCGGCTTTTTATCCGCTTTATCCTCTAACGTCACTTCCGGAATCATTTCCTGTCTGCGCAAAAAATCAAAGATAATATCCCGCACCTGCTCATAAAATTCCTGTCCGCCCGCAATCCTGACTTCCAGCTTGGACGGATGCACATTGACGTCTATCCGCTTCGTATCAACGGTAAAATGCAGCACGCAGAAAGGAAATTTATGCTGCATCAGGTATTCTTTATAACCGTCTTCCAAAGCCTTGCTTAACAACGTGCTTTTAATAAACCTGCCATTCATATAAAAAAGTTCATAATTGCGGTTGGAGCGGTTGATAACGGGTCTTCCGAGGAAACCGTCAACCGAAAATCCCTCCCCTTTTTCATGAATTTCCTTAAGCTGCCCGGCAATATCTTTCCCATAAATACGATAAATAATCTCTTTTAAATCATTGTTTCCGGAAGTATGAAACCGATTCTGGTTATTGATGATAAAATGAAAGGAAATCTGCGGATGCGACAGCGCCAGATGCTCCATCAAATCCGCCACATAAGAGCCTTCCGTCTGCGGCTGTTTTAAAAATTTCTTCCGCGCCGGCGTATTGTAAAAAAGGTTGTGGACAAGAACCGTCGTGCCGTTTGGCGCGCCTATTTCCTCCAATTCTTTCTCTACGCCGCCCTCGATTACATAACGGACACCGGTTAAGTCCGCCTCTTCCTTGGAAATCGCCTCAACCATGGCCACGGCGGCGATACTTGCCAAAGCTTCTCCACGAAATCCCAGACTGACTAGGTCAGTCAAATCATCCGCCGATAAAATCTTACTGGTGGCATGGCGTAAGAACGCATTCCGTATCTGTGAACGTTCGATTCCGCCTCCGTTATCCGTCACCCTGATAAAAGAAATGCCGCCCTCTTTGATTTCTACCGTAATCGCGTCCGCGCCGGAATCAATGGCGTTTTCCACAAGTTCCTTTACCACGCTCGCCGGCCTTTCCACCACTTCTCCCGCCGCAATCCTGTCTATCGTCTGATTATCCAAAATGTTAATTTTCATCTATAAAGCTATACTCCTTTTCCAAAATCTCAACTTGCGATGTTTGTACGAACGCTGTCAACGTTCGCACAAACTCGCGGCTGAAAATCTTTGATTTTCAGCCTTGCCACCGGTTTTTTAACTTATTCTGCAGCCTGTACAGCGTATTGAGCGCATCCATCGGCGTCAGATTCGTAATGTCAATCTCCTCTAACTCCCTGACAACGTCCTCATCCTTTACCGTATCGAATAAAGAAATCTGCTCTAACTCTACTTCGTCGTATTTCACCGGTTTTGTTTTTTCCTGCTTGATATTGACCTCGATATTCTGGATTTTTTCCGTAATGTCATTGTCACTAAGCTGCTCCACAATTTCTTTGGCTCTGTCGATTACCATATCCGGCACGCCCGCAAGCCTCGCCACCTGAATACCGTAGCTTTTATCCGCGCCGCCTTTAATAATCTTTCGTAAGAATACGATATCGTCGCCCTTTTCCTTGACCGCGATACAATAATTGTTGACATTATCCATCTTGCCCTCCAACTGGGTCAACTCATGATAATGTGTCGCAAAAAGCGTTTTCGCGCCCAACAGCTTGCGGTTGCTGATATGCTCTATCACCGCCCAGGCTATGCTTAAGCCGTCAAAGGTGGAAGTGCCGCGCCCAATCTCATCCAATACCAAAAGGCTGTTAGCGGTCGCGTTGCGCAAAATATTGGCGACTTCATTCATCTCCACCATAAAAGTGGACTGTCCGCTTGCCAGATCATCCGACGCCCCGACCCTGGTAAAAATCCTGTCCACAATGCCGATATTCGCTTTTGCGGCCGGTACAAAACAGCCAATCTGAGAAAGCAGCACAATCAGGGCCGTCTGTCTCATATAGGTGGACTTTCCGGCCATATTCGGGCCTGTAATAACTGCAATGCAGTGTTTGTTGTTATCCAAATAAGTATCATTTGCAATAAACATATCGTTGGGAATCATCTGTTCTACAACGGGATGTCTGCCGCCTTTGATATCGATGATGCCCTTTTCATTTAACGACGGCCTGACATAACGGTTTCTTTCCGCCACATAGGAAAAAGAGGCAAGTACATCCAACCTAGCCACCGCTTTGGCCGTCTGTTGTATTCTCTCAATCTGCGCCGCAATGGTTTCCCTGACTTCACAGAAAGCGTCATATTCCAGCGTACATAACTTATCTTCCGCATTTAGAATCGTATCTTCCAATTCCTTTAACCGGGGCGTTGTATAACGTTCCGCATTGGCAAGCGTCTGTTTTCTGATATAGTCGTCCGGAACCAGTTCCTTATAGGAATTTGTCACCTCAAAATAATAGCCGAACACCTTATTATATTTTATCCGCAGATTTTTAATGCCGGTACGTTCCCTGTCCTCATTTTCCAGCGCGGCAAGCCAGTTTTTTCCCTCCGTCTTGGCCTTTCGCAGTTCGTCAATCTGCTCCTTAAATCCCTCTTTGATAATGCCGCCCTCTTTTAAGGCAAGCGGAGGCTCCTCCACGATGGCATTATCTATCAACTGAAATAAATCCGACAAATCGTCCATTTGCGAGGCAATCTCTGAAAGCAACGGCGTATGTGTATCCTGTAACACGGTTTTGATGGACGGCAGCATTTTCAGCGAGATGCGAAAGGCTATTAAATCCCTTGGATTTGCGCTTCTATAGCTGACTTTTCCAAGAAGTCTTTCCAAATCATAGATAGGGCTTAAATATTCCCTGAGTTCGTCGCGTAACATACTGCTTTTTGTCAGTTCCTCCACGGCGTCCAGCCTTTTTTCAATAGCTGCCTTATCGATAAGCGGCTGTTCGATATATTTTCGTAACATTCTGCCGCCCATAGCGGTCTTTGTTTTATCAAGCACGCCAAGAAGCGCGCCTTTTTTCTGCTTTTCGCGCAATGTCTCAAGCAGTTCCAGGTTTCTTCTGGTCGCGCCGTCAAGCAGCATATATTTACTTGTCATATAGGGATACAGATGCGTAAAATGCTCCAACGACGTCATCTGCGTCTCATACAGATACTGCATAAGCGCGCCGGACGCAATCAGACCGACCGGAAACTCCTCAATGCCAAGCCCGAGAAGCGAGGTCACATGAAAGTGCTTTAACAGACATTGTTTGCAAATATCTTCGTCGAAATAATGATTGGGCAAAGAAGAAACTGCCACACCAAGGCGGTTTTTCATCTCTTCGATGGCAAAGCCGCTGACAAGGAACGCTTCGTTGCAGATAATTTCGGACGGCGCGTACTTATTGATTTCATCCTGTAGTCTGCGGATATCCTCCACCTCTGTTAAATAATAATCGCCCGTTGTCACATCCGCGGCGGAAATGCCGATTTTTTCCGGCAGATAGGCAATACACAAAAGATAATTATTGCGGGAATCGTCTATCGCCTGAATATCCAAGTTCGTGCCGGGCGTCACAATCCTTGTCACTTCCCGTTTCACAAGGCCTTTCGCCAGGCGCGGGTCTTCCATCTGTTCACAGATAGCGACTTTATAGCCTTTCGATATCAGCCTGCTCAAATATCCGTCCACTGCATGATAAGGAACCCCACACATCGGCGCGCGTTCCTCCTGCCCACAGCTTCTCCCGGTCAACGTAATTTCCAGTTCTTTCGAGGCAATCTGCGCGTCCTCAAAAAACATTTCATAGAAATCGCCGAGACGATAAAATAAAATACAATCCGGGTATTCTTTTTTCGTTTCCATATACTGCTGCATCATGGGAGTTAATTCTGCCATGTTCTTTACCGTCTTTCCTGTATTTTTATATGCGGCGCCCCATGTAATAAAAACCATGGCACTCGTCTAGTGAAACCATCATCAATTTCCCGATATCGGAAGCGTTCCCCGGAATATGTACAAGCATATTATTGGAAAGCCTTCCCGTCACATAAGAGGCGTCCTGTTCATTGACTTCCTCTATCAGCGCCTCCATGACCTTTCCCTGTAACATACCCGCTCTTTCTTTCGCCGTATCCTGTACAACGCGTAAAAGCCTGTCAAAATTGGCTTTTACCTCATCCTCCGGCACCTGGTTTGCCATAGCGGCGGCAGGCGTTCCGGTCCGCTTGGAATAAATAAACGTAAAAGCGTTATCAAAACCTACCCTTTTTACGACGTCTATCGTCTCGTCCACATCCTGCGCGCTCTCCCCGGGAAAGCCCACGATAATATCCGTCGTGATGGCGATATCCGGCATCGCCGCCTTGATTTTTGCCACCAGCGATAAATACTGCTCTTTCGTATACTTTCTGTTCATCTTTTCTAAAATCCGGCTGGAACCCGACTGTAAGGGCAGATGCAGATGGCGGCATATTTTCCTTGAGTCTTTCATCATCGCAATCAGCTCGTCCGATAAGTCTTTCGGATGCGAGGTCATAAAGCGTATCCTTTTAATGCCCTCTATCTTTTCTATTTCCTGCAATAACTGTGCAAAACTAACCGGCTTATCCAGATTTTTGCCGTAGGAATTGACGTTTTGTCCAAGTAACATCACTTCCACAACGCCGTCCGCGGCAAGTTTTTCAATCTCCTTTATAATATCTTCCGGCTGACGGCTTCTTTCCCGTCCCCTGACATAAGGCACGATACAATAACTGCAGAAGTTATTACAGCCGAACATAATATTGATACCCGATTTATAAGGATATTTACGGCTGACGGGAAGATCTTCCACAATTTTATCCGTTTCCTGCCAGATATCGATGAGCATTCCATCGCTTTCAAACATTTCCACAAGCAACTGCGCAAATTTATAGATATTATGCGTACCGAAAATCAAATCCACAAAACGGTAACTCTTTTGTATCTTCTCAATAACGGCCTGTTCCTGCATCATACAGCCGCATAAGGCAATTTTGATATGCGGCCTTCTCTTTTTCATATTGCCAAGATAGCCCAGTCTTCCATAGACCCTCTGGTTTGCATTATCCCTTACCGTACAGGTATTGTAAATGATAAAATCCGCCGCTTCTTCCAAATCGGTCATCCGATACCCGGCCTGCAGTAAGATACCGGCAAGTTTTTCGGAGTCTCTGGCATTCATCTGACAGCCAAAAGTGGTGACACAGCAAAGCGGCTGATAACCAAGTTTCCGGGCTATTTTATCCACATGTTTTTTCGCTTTTTCTATATATTCATACTGTCTGCTTAGTTCATCCATACAAGTACACCTTTCAAAATCATGCGCTGTTATTATACTTCAAATCCGCCTTTTTTTCAACCAAAAAGAAAGGTAATATGATTGACAATCGGGCGACATGATTTTATAATTTATAGTATCTATATTTCGTATGGCATAGTAGACAATGAATCTCAAATAACAATAATAAAGGATTTTTCTATGAAAAGAGTACGCACTTCGGACTTAGTTCCCGGTATGATTACCGCTGAAGATATTTTTAATTATGAAAGACAGCTCATTTTGCCAAAGGGTTCTGTCTTAACGGATAAAGCCATTTTAAAGCTGACGTTTTATTCCATCCTGCAGATCAGGATAGAGGATACCGTCGCGGAGGTTCCCATTCCCGCAGTATCGGAACCGTCCTATGTTGAGAAATTTAAAAGCAGCCCGGAATTTATTGAATTTAAGGAGAATTTCGAGGCAGATGTCGATACTTTCAAAAACGCGATTAACGAATTGATTGAAAAAAACGAGCCGTTAGACCTTGACAAGCTTATGTCCAATACATTAGCGATATTAAATCCCGAACAGACAAAGCCCAATGTATTTGAAATGCTGCACTGTATGAGGGAATATGACGACGCCACTTACATTCACTGCATGAATGTGGCCTTAATCTGTAATATGCTTGCCAAATGGCTGCGCTTCGATGAACAGACGACACGCGACGTGACTATCAGCGGTCTTTTACACGACGTTGGAAAAACAAAAATCCCGGATAGTATTATCAAAAAGCCTGACAAGCTGACACAGCAGGAATATGATATCGTCAAAAGACATCCCCGGGAAGGTTATGATATTTTAAAAAATTCCGCTCTTTCTTCCCATATTTTGAACGCCGTCCTGATGCACCATGAAAGATGCGACGGTACCGGTTATCCCGACGGGCTGACCGATGCGCAGATAGATTCCTATGCGAAAATTGTCGCGATTGCGGACGTATATGACGCCCTGACTTCCGCCAGGGTCTACCGCGGGCCGCTATGCCCGTTTAAGGCGATTGCCCTTTTTGAAAAAGAGGGTCTGCAAAAATATGATGTTCACTATATTCTGACGTTTTTGGAAAATGTCGTCAATACATATTATACGAATACGGTACGCTTAAATAATGGCGTTACCGGAAAAATTATCTTTATCAACAAATCGCATCTTGCCGCCCCCACCATTCAGACGGACGACGGCTTTTTAGATTTAAGCAAACACCCCGAACTCTACATTGAAGACATTATATAATACACTCTTCACTCTATGGAGAATGCAGAGCATTCTCTTAGTTATGCGCGCCAGCGCCTAGCTTTTTGCAGCACGCTACGGCCAAAGAGCCGGGTCCGATATGGCACGCCACGCTGAGTGACAGCGGGTCCATATGAATGTCAAATCCCGGAAAGGCTTCTTTTACTTCCGCCCTAAACTGCTCTGCGGCATCCAAATCATAGGTATATGCCATCATTAACTCCATATTGTCCGGCGTCGCGCCTCCAAAACGGTTGTTCATATCGTTACGGATAGCGTTTATCATAATGGATTTACCCTGTGTTACCGTGCGGGCCTTGGCAAAAGCATCCAGTTTTTCACCCTGAATCTGTAAAACCGGCTTTAATTTTAAAATCGTGCCGAGCGCTGCCGCCGCCGGTGTAATCCGTCCGCCTTTTTTCAGATAATAAAGCGTGTCTAACATAATATAAATACTGGAATTAAACTTATCTTTTTCCAAAATCTCCTTTATCTCGGCCGCACTCTTTCCCTGCTTAGCTAACATCAGCGCATCTAACACCGACTGTCTCTGGGTAATGGAAATCCGCTGGTTATTGACAACCTGCACCCTGCCCTCATAATCCTCCGAAAGCATAACCGCGCTCTGACAGGAACCGCTTAGTCCGCTGGACATTGGAATATGCACGATTTCATCATAATCTTTTAATAATTCATCCCAGAGTTTCAAAACGGACTCCGGTGTCGGCTGACTGGTGACAACGGCTGCCCCGGCCGCCAGTTTTTCATAAAATTCCGCCTGCGTCAGCGTAATGTCTTCATAATAAGTTTCTTCATCAATCATAAACGGCATCGGCAGGACAGATACCCCCATTTCCTTTGCCTGCTTTTGCGTAATCCCGCTGTTACTGTCCGTAACGATTGCAATTTTGGTCATATTGTAACCCCCATTATATTTATATTGTCCTAAAATCAACAGCATCCTGAACCGACTGCTCCAAAACTGTCCGCAGCCTGCTATGTACCTCGCTTTCAAGCCGCGGGTCATCTGCATAAATAGCATCCGCTTCCTCACTTGCCTGCTGTAAAACGGAAGCATCTGTATAAATATCTCCCAGGGCAAACGTCATAATCCCGCTCTGCCTGATGCCGAACAAATCGCCCGGTCCGCGCATTTTCAAATCCTGGCTTGCAATATAGAAACCGTCGTTCGATTCATTTAAAATCTGCAGCCGCTCCATCGTCTCCTTATTTTCCGATGTACTGATAAAAATACAGTAGGACTGATGCCCGCCGCGCCCGACGCGCCCCCGAAGCTGATGTAAGCCCGCCAGTCCGAAACGCTCTGCGTTTTCTATCATCATCACCGTGGCATTCGGCACGTTGATGCCGACTTCAATAACCGTCGTCGAGACAAGCACGTCAATATGGTGCGCTTCAAACTGCTCCATAATCTGATTTTTTTGTGCCGGTTTCATCTTCCCATGCAGAGAAGCCACCTGAATGGAGGGCGGTAAAACGGCCTTTAATTTTGCCGTATAAGAGACAACATCCTCCAATTCGTCCATCTGCCCTTCTTCCACCATCGGACAGATAACGTACGCCTGTCTTCCTGCATTTACTTCCTTGGTAATAAAACGGTATGCCGTTTCACGGTAGGACGGTCCTACCACGCAGTTTTTGACAGCCAGTCTGTCGGCCGGTAACTCATCCAGTACGGAAATATGCAGATCCCCGTATAAGATAATGGCTAACGTCCTCGGTATCGGCGTCGCGCTCATAACAAGCACATGCACGCAGTTTCCTTTTTCGGCAAGCGTTTCCCGCTGTCTGACGCCAAATCGGTGCTGCTCGTCGGTAATGACAAGCGCCAGCTTATGATAATGCACCTTATCCTGAATTAATGCGTGGGTTCCGATAATAATATCAGCTTCGCCGCTTTCTATCTGCGCATAAATCACTTTTCTGTCCTTGGCCGTTGTAGACCCGGTCAACAATACCGGATGTATGGCAAGCGCGTATTTTTCCTTCAACTGCATAAGCGCATCAAAATGCTGCTTCGCCAAAACTTCCGTAGGCGCCATCATTGCGCCCTGTGTGCCGTTTGCCACACACATAATAAGCGATAAAAAGGCTAAAATGGTCTTGCCGGAGCCGACATCGCCCTGAATTAACCTGTTCATAACAGTATCACCGCATAAATCCGCCTGAATTTCGCTCCATACTTTCTGCTGTGCATTCGTCAGCCGGTACGGTAACGCTTCTATCAGCCGTTTCGTCTCGGCGACTTCTATCATGCGATAGTAATTTGGCTGCGCACCCCCGTCAGCTTTCATCCTGCGAAGCATCATGATAAACAAAAAAAATTCGTCAAAAACAAGCCTTTTTCTGGCCTGTAATAACGTTTCCCTATCCGCCGGAAAGTGCATCTGATAAACAGCGTCTTTTCGCGGCATAAACCGGTATTTGCGCATAACGGGTTCCGGTAGGAACTCTTCTTGCGGCATACATACCGAAAAGGCTTGCCTTACGGCTTTTGTCAGAGCATGATTGCTAAGACCCTTTGTCAACATATATTTCGGCAGCAGATGATCTGTCATGCTCTCATATTCTTCCGGTTTATAGGTTTTGGCCTGCTCCATCACCAGTTTGTTTCCCTTTTGCTGTACCAGACCCCGGAAGATATAAAAAGTTCCTTTTTTTAACGAGTTTTTCAGATAAGGCATATTAAAATAGGTCATCTGCATCACGCCGGAAGCATCCTGCACGGTGAAACTTAAAATACTCAGATTCCTGACATGCCTAAGCGCCATATTCCCGGTGATTACGCCGCGGATGGCGGCGCGTTCCCCGACGGGCGCTTTGGCGATTGTTACGGGCGGCTCAAACTGTTCATAATCCCTCGGATAGTAATTCAGTAATTCTTCTGTTTTTGTAATCCCCAGTTTTGCAAAAAGTTTGGCCGTCTTGTCGCCGATTCCTTTTAATGCGGTGATGTCCATAGTTATTTTTACCTTATTCTACAGAAACAATATAATAGTAAATGGGCTGCCCGCCGTACTGCAGTTCAATATCGCAGTTATTATATTTTTCCCTTACTTTATCCTGGATGCTTTCCGCCTCTTCCTGCGTCACATCCCCGCCATAGTAGATACTAATCAATTCCATATCATCCGACATCATTTCATCAATCATTTGAAAGGTAACATCTTTTATGGCGCTGCCTACGGATAAAATACCTTTATCGCCGATGCCCATAAAGTCGCCCTGTTTGATTTCCTTATCGTCAATCGTCGTATCTCTTACGGCATAGGTGACCTGTCCGGTATGCACATTTTTAATTTCCTGCGTCATGGTCTGTGTATTTTCCTCAACGGACATATCCGGAACATAGTTGACGATTGCCGTGATTCCCTGCGGCACCGTCTTTGTGGGGATAACGATGATATTTTTATCCTCCACTAACGTCTGCGCCTGGTTCGCCGCCAAAATAATATTCTTATTATTCGGCAGGATATAAATATTGTCCGCATTGACTTTCTCAATCGCCTGTAACATATCCTCCGTGCTGGGATTCATCGTCTGACCGCCCTCGATAATATAATCCACGCCCAGTCCCGTCAAAATTTCATTGATGCCGTCTCCGACGGAAACCGCAATGAAGCCGACATCCTTTTTCGGCGTTTCCACGGCAGGCTGTGCCACAAAACTCTCTTTTCCATCGTCAGCCTTTCCCGACATCTTAAAGAGTTTTTCCTGATGCTCCAAACGCATATTGTCGATTTTCATGTTGGAAAGCGCGCCATACTTCAATGCCTTCTGGATAGCCAGTCCGGGGTCATTGGTATGTACATGCACCTTTACCACGTCGTCGTCAGCCACTACCACAATGGAATCACCGATAGATTCCAGATATTCTTTAAAATCCATCTCCATTTTGATATTGAATACCCTGTTTAACATAATGATAAATTCCGTACAGTACCCAAATTTAATATCTGCGTTCGCCTGTGCCTCCAGATTGGGGGAAAGCCTCTGCATAGGCGCACTCGGCGCGGCAGATATCGTCAAATCCAGTTCCTTGCCAAGATATGCGTCATACGCGCCTTTTAACACCTGCATCAGACCCTGTCCGCCGGAATCCACAACGCCCGCCTGTTTTAACACGGGAAGCATCTCCGGCGTCTGGCTCAACACGTCGTCCGCATGGCGGATAATCTGATCCAGAAACTCCGCTAAATCTTCCACACCGGCATCCGCTAACTCCCTTGCCTTTTCGGCGCCGCCCTTGGCAACGGTTAAAATCGTACCCTCTTTCGGCTTCATAACCGCTTTATATGCCGTCTCTACAGCCTTTTCAAAAGCGTCCGCCAATATCGGAACCGTTATGATATCATATGTTTTAATGCCCTTGGTAAACCCTCTGAAAAGCTGTGATAAAATAACTCCCGAATTTCCTCTTGCGCCGCGCAGGGAACCGGAGGAAATCGCCTTACATAAGGAGGGCATGTCAATCGTTCCCATATCGTGCAGTACGGCAACCTCTTTTGCCGCCGACATAATCGTCAATGTCATATTCGTGCCGGTATCTCCATCCGGCACCGGAAATACATTTAACTCATTAATCCATTCTTTCTTGCTCTCAAGATTCTTTGCACCCGCTAAGAACATCTTTGCAACCATCTTAGCATCCATACTATTTGAAGCCACCTTACGTCCTCCCTCAGTCAATCGCTCTTACACCTTCCACGAAGATGTTGATTTTTTCAATTTCTATTCCGGTAAATTCTTCCACCTTATATTTGACGCTGTCAATCAGATTGTCCGCCACGGCCAGAATGCTGACGCCGTAAGAAACAATCACATGGAAATTCAGCGTTAATTTGTTATTCTTCAGTACCACCTGTATGCCGCGGGTCATACTTTCCTTTTTCAGTAATTTTACCAGACCGTCTTTTACGCTCATACCGGCCATGCCGATAATGCCGAAACACTCCATTGCCACAGTGCCTGCATACTGCGCAATTACTTCATGGTCAATCGCAATATTTCCCATATGCGTATCCATTGAAGAAGCTTTCATATGAATACCTCCTTACTATATTTTAGACATATATTCGTATTATAACCCGCCGGCGGCAAAAAAGAAACTAATATTTCGCCTGCCTCCAAAGATTATTTTTTTTCAGTTCAATATATTCACTATAGGCTTTCTCCAAAATCTGCCTCTCGTTGGCAAATTTAAGCAGATGATAAGCCTCATGATATTTATAATACCCGGAATCCGTAAAATATTCCTCCCGCTGCGGCTTTGTATAATAACTTTCCGCCCTCATCAGATACCAGTGGACCTCCTTTTCCACGATATCTTCCGGCACGGAAAACGTATAGCCGCTTGTGCCGATATATTTCATAATTTCCGCGCGTGCGCCGGACTCTTCCCGCACTTCCCGCACGGCCGTCTCCTTATGCTCTTCTCCTTCTTCCACGGTTCCTTTCGGAAGCACCCAGCCTTCATACTTATTATGGAAATTTTTATATAAAACAAGTATCTTCCCGCGGAAAATAACAACGCCTCCGCAGCTTACCGCCTCAATCATGACTCATTCCCTCCATCCAGATATGCGTTGAAAATCCTTTTCGCAATCGGCACTGCAAAATCACCGCCGGAACCCGCGCCCTCTATGATAACCGTCACGCAAATCTGCGGGTCTTCCACCGGAGCAAAGCCCGTAAACCACGCATGGGAATCCGTTTTCACGCTGTTATATTCCGCCGAGCCGGTCTTTCCCGCCGCCGTATAGCTGAGTCCTTTTAATTTCGTAGCCGTACCGCTCTGCACCACTTCCGCCATCAGCTCTTTTAACGCCTGCGCTTCTTCGTCCGACATCAATCTGCCGTATTCGTCGGGAGAAAACTGCTTCATGACGCTGCCGTTATAGTTTTTCACATAATCGACCAGATACGGTTTCATCAATACGCCGTCGTTGGCAATCGCACACGTTATCATATTCATATGAAGCGGCGTAATCTGGTCGGCTCCCTGGCCGATAGACGCCTGCATGACATCAGAATCCGAAACGCTCTCATCCACGATAACCCTGCTTTTATTATAGGCGAACATAACCGGCAGTTCTTTATTAAAGAGCAAATCGGACAACGTATTCTGATAGTCTGTCCTGTTTAACGTCATGCTGATATTGGCAAAAGACGCGTTACAGGACTTGGCAAAGGATTTCGCAAAGTTTTCGCTGCCATGCACCGTACCGTGATAACAGTTAATCACATCATCACCCATCTTAAACCTGCCGCCGCACTGATAGGAATAATTTTGATACGTATCCGGGTTTTCCCTGATATATTCCAGCGCAGTAACAATCTTAAAGGTAGAACCCGGCGGATATAATCCCTGCGTCGCACGGTTTAATAAAACGCCGCTTTCCGTCTCCTCTAATAAGTCATCCCATATATCCTCGATTTCATTCGGGTCAAAATCGGGTTTTGACACCATCGCCAGAATCTTTCCCGTAGACGGTTCCGAGACGATAATCGCACCCTTATAGACGCCTAATGACTGATAGGCAACCTCCTGCAAATCGACGTTTAACGTTGTCACCACACTGTCTCCCGGGTATTTGATGCCGGAGACCTCGCTTGCCACTTTATCGGAGAGTTTGGCGTTGGACTGTATCAGATAATAATTACTCTGCGCTTCCACGCCGAACCTGCCGTTAGAGGCATAGCCCACCACATGGGCAAACATGTTGCCAAACGGATATTCTCTAATCTCCTTACCGTCTTCATCGGTTACGGTATGCGCAAGCGCCTGTCCATCACTGGCATATATCGTTCCTCTCGTATTCTGGGCCTTTAGCATTTCCTGCCTGCTGTTGTAGTTATTGTCGATCATTTCCTGTTTATGCGTCATCGCATAATAACAGGTATAACTCATCATACCCAGAAAGAGGCAGACAAAAACGCCCGTCACCAACTGAATCTGCCTACTCGTCTTCTTTCGGTTCTTCTGCTTCTGTTTTTTGATAAGCTGCGCTTCTTCGCGGCTTTTCTTTTTTCCTTCTGACACTTTTTGCTCCTTCATCCTGCCTGATGATATACAGGCCTTCTATAATAAAAAACATTACTAACGTTGTCAGGACGGAACTTCCCCCATAGCTGATAAAAGGCAGTGTAATGCCCGTCATCGGAATAAATTTCGTTCCGCCCCCGATGGTCAAAAAGACCTGGAATATATAAGTGATGCCAAGACCAAACGCAATCAACTGATAGAAACGATTTTTTAACTTCATGGAGATATTCATTACCATAATAAAAGAACTGATACAGATTAAGATCAAACACATGGCAAATATAATGCCAAGTTCTTCCGCTACCGCGGAAAAGACAAAATCCGCCTCAACAAAAGGAATCGCCGTAGGATTCCCCTGGAAAAGCCCCAGTCCGAACCATCCGCCGCTGCTGATGGCAAATAACGACTGCGTAATCTGATAGCCCGCGTCATCGATACAGCTCCACGGGTCGCGCCATGCCTGCACACGTATCTGCACATGGGTGAAAACCTGATAGGCAAGTACGGCCGCGCCGCAGCCCCCCGCCGTGCCAAGCAAAAGATAGCCGACATTCCTTGTCGCGATATATACCATAAAGATATATACGATAAAGAAAATGAGCGCGCTTCCCAAATCCTTGGAAGCGACCAAAATCAACACATGGACGCCTGCGATAACCGCCGTCAGCATCACCCGCAGAATATCATGCGACTCACTCAGCGCGCTTGCCAGAAAGAATACAAAAAGGATTTTGACAAACTCCGACGGTTGAAAGGTAACGCCGCCGATAGAAAAGGAAATTTTGGAACCGTGCGTCACGGAACCCAATGTCAAAACGATGCCCAAGGCGCAGATGCCGACGGGCGCATAAACCCATGTAAGACTTTTTAAAAATTTCAGCTTATGAATAAAATACGGAATCACCATGCCCACGCCGATAGAAACCGTTACAATGAAAAACTGCTTAATCGCCTTTTCATAAGACAGTCTTGTCAGGATGATAAATCCTATACTGAGTAACATACACATATTGTTAATAATGAGCCTGTTCCCTTTAGGATATATCATGTGGAACAGGATAACCGTCGCAAACAAAAGAATCTGCTGAAAAATATAAAAAAACATATATTCCAGCTTCCCCGTTTCAAAGCAGATAACCATAAAACAGGAAAAATGCACAAAAAACATCAAAAAATTCTGCCTGATATAAGTGCCGTGCCGCCTCTCCTCATCCGGGAAACGGAAAACAAGAAAACACTCCAGCGTATATAGTGCAAGCAGTAATGTAATTAAATACTTGGAAATCTCTGTAATATAAATTTCCATATTAATAACCATGCCTTTCTCTTAGCCTGCGATATTTGTGACTGAAAGGCACAAATTCGCGGTTGAAAAATCAAAGATTTTTCAACCTATTCTACGCCTCTTTTATAATGCCCCGTCGTATATTCGCCAAGCGGAAACAGAACCCTTCTTCCCACATAATAGTCCAAAATATCCGCTGCCTCGTCTGCCGATTCCCACACAAAATCCAGACGGATGGCAAAAAGTCCCATTTTACCGATTTCCTTTCGTTTGGTGTGCAGCGAATAGGGAACGGAATTATAGATAATATTATAACAATGCTTACAGTTGCATAAAACCGGAAATTCCTTATTGTATCTGTCTATTAAAAATACCCGCTGCAGCCATTTTTTATCTCCCGGGCATCCCTCGTCCGTCTTTTTGAGGCAGTTAGCCGAAAGCATCATTGGCAGCGTACCATATACGACCATGGATAACCTGCCGCCGCCCTCCATGAGCCTCCTGCACTCTTTGCCGTTTAACTCATATGGCAGATAGGATTCCATGGCATATTGATTCCAGAAACGCAGCGCCTGCGCATTAAAAGAATAAACGCCCGCATCCGTTATCGTCTCATACTCTTCCGGCAGGGAACACACCCAGAAAAGGGATTCTAAGTTCCGCACAAGGAAACCTTTTACCTTTATCTTCCCTCCTAAAAGGGAATGTAACCGCCGAAAATAGAAATTATCCTTGTCTCGAATCACGTAAGGCAATGCAAGAAAAATTTCATTCACATGAAAGTCCTCCAGGCATCGACCAATATAGTCATTTTCCTGTATATAGTAGTCGCTGTCAATATAAATTCTATCACATGTATATTGACATACTTTTTCCAACTGACCGGACGTTCTTACCAGCACATGAAGCTGCGGCGGATGAATTCCTGCTTCCTGCTGTTTTGGTAAATTTTTCGTCTTTTTTGGTATATTTTGCAAGGTATCTTGCATAATGCAGGTTCGTTTTAGCGTTAATCCATGCGCTTCTATCAGTTTATCCTCAAAAGCCGTTACCGCCTGTCTGCGCAGTTCGTTTATCTGTCCGACCGGCATGAAAATATTCTCATCCACCGTAATATCTTCGTCGGTTATCCGAATATGGGAACCGCCTGTCTTACGAAGATGCTTGATGACATCCTCCTTTTCCATCGGACGCTTTTTCGCCGTTTCCACTGTTTCTCCGTAAGTTGAAACCGAAATCTTTTTATCCTCTATATAAAGCATGGCCTTTTGCCCGGTATGGAAAACGCCTTTCATAGACGCCGGATGAACCTTCTCTTCCTGCAGATACTTTTCGGCAATCTCCTGAAACAACGCTTCGTCAACATTATAATATCCCGGCTCATCATCCATGGTAAGCATTTCTCTGCCGTTTGTCCTCTCGTAATATCCGGTCTGTATTTCCGTCCGGATATAGAGGCTTCGCAGTTGCCCCATATCAGCCTTTCTGACACGGTATGCGCCTGCGCCATGCCGGTAATAGGCGTCGATATACTTACGGTAGATTGCCGTGACGCCGGCCGTATATTCCGGCCTTTTCATTCTTCCCTCTATCTTAAAGGAATCAATACCGGCCTCTATCAAAGCGGGAATAAATTCTATCGTGCATAAATCCTTTAAACTGAGCGGATAATATTCCCTTGATTCCGGTCCGTCCTCATCACAGGCCACCTTGTACGGAAGCCTGCACGGCTGGGCGCATCTTCCCCTGTTGCCGCTTCTGCCGCCTAAAATACTGCTGAATAGGCACTGCCCCGAATAGGAATAGCACATCGAGCCATGGATAAAGCATTCTATCTCCAGCCTCGACTTTTTCTTGATGTTTCTGATTTCCTCCAATGACAGTTCCCTGGCCGGAACAATCCGCGCCGCGCCTATCTCTTTTAAAAACATGGCGCCCATTTTCCCGGTAACCGTCATCTGTGTGCTGGCATGAAGCGCCATATCGGGAAACGTTTCCCTAATGTAGCTCCACACGCCCAAATCCTGAATGATGACGCCGTCTAAACCCGCTTCATAAAAAGGACTTAAATACTCATAAAGAAGAGAAAACTCACTCTCTTTTACCAGCGTATTTACTGTCAGATAAACCTTTCTTCCGAAGATATGCGCATAACGGATGGCCTTACAGACCTCTTCTTTCGTAAAATTATCCGCATAAGCCCTCGCGCCGAATTTCTCCCCGCCTAAATAAACCGCATCCGCTCCCGCATTGACTGCGCCGATAAAACCCTGATAATTGCCTGCCGGCGCCAATAACTCCACTCTTTTTTCCATGCTTACTCCATTACAAAAATGCCTTAAATAGACAAAGCTGTCTTTAAAGACTAAAGACAGCTTATACTTCCTACTTCTTCAATTCCTTTAATTCCGTTTCCAGGCGGACAATCTTTTTTGCATTTTCATTTGCTTCACTTTGAAGATTTTTAACATTTCTCTCCGTATTTTCCAGTTTAATTTGAGACGCAATTAACTCATGCTTCAAATCATACAGTTCTTTTTCTTTATTTTTTAATTCCTCTTCCAAAAGATTAATCTGTTGTTTGGCTTTGAAATAATCATCTGCAATATTGAGCTGCATTAACACATTCTGCGTATCAAGCGGCTGTCTCCTAAAACTGTCAACCTTACCGTATTCAGTTATTTTATTATTAATATACGAAGCTACTTTCTGTAAGTATTCCTCACTCTCATAACCGCTCAACGTAAATACTTTTCCACCGATAATAACTTCCGTATCTGTTTTCGCTGACATTGGACATCTCCTCTCCAATACAAAATATGCCGCTTAACAAAATTCCTTTATACAATATCTATGATACTATTATATATAGCTTACAGAGGAATTTCAAGCCCTAAATGATGATAAGCCATATCTGTTACCGTCCGCCCCCTTGGCGTCCTGTTTAAAAAGCCGCTTTTTAACAGATACGGCTCGTATACGTCCTCTATCGTGCCGGCGTCCTCCCCGATTGCCGCGGCTAACGTATCAAGCCCCACCGGACCGCCTTTGAACTTATTTATCATTGTCAATAAAATGTTTCTGTCAATATGGTCTAAGCCCATTTTATCCACTTCCAGTAAGTCCAATGCTATGCACGCCACTTTTTCCGTAATGACGCCGTCGTATTTGACCTGCGCAAAATCGCGCACCCTTTTCAAAATACGGTTGGCAAGACGCGGCGTTCCCCGGCTTCTTCTGGCCAGTTCCATTGCGCCTTTTTCCTCGATGGATACGTTTAGAACCCTCGCCGAATGCAGAATAATATGCTTTAACTCCTCCACGGAATAAAACTCCAGATGATGAAGAACGCCGAACCTGTCACGAAGCGGCGCGGTCAAAAGCCCTGCCCTGGTCGTGGCGCCAACCAGCGTAAAATGCGGCAGCTCTAACCTGATAGAACGCGCGCTGGCTCCCTTGCCAATCATAATATCAATGGCAAAATCTTCCATCGCCGGATAGAGTACCTCCTCCACCTGCCTGTTTAACCTGTGGATTTCATCTACAAAAAGGATATCCCCCTCCTGTAAGTTATTTAAAATGGCTGCCATCTCCCCCGGCTTTTCTATGGCCGGCCCGCTCGTCACTTTCATATTGACGCCCATCTCGTTGGCGATAATTCCGGCCAACGTCGTCTTACCAAGTCCGGGAGGCCCGTAAAACAGCACATGGTCTAAGGAATCATTACGCCCTTTTGCCGCTTCGATATAGATTTTTAAGTTTTCCTTTATTTTAGACTGCCCGATATAATCGTCCAGCGTCTGTGGACGCAGAGAACCTTCTATCTTACTATCCTCTTCCATCAGATTCGTCTCTATTACTCTGTTTGCCATCCGTCTTCAACTTTCTATCATATTTAGCTGTCTCTATTTAAAAACTGCCCCAGCACTTCCATGAAAACATCAACATCAATCGGTTTTGCAACATGCGCGTTCATACCGTTCTTTAAAGCGGCTTCCTTATCCTCTTCCAGCGCATTGGCCGTCATGGCGATAATCGGCATCGTCTTTACGTCCTCTCTGGGCAGTGACCTGATAGTCCGGGTTGCCTCATAACCGTTCATAATCGGCATCTGCACATCCATCAAGATGGCGTCATAATAGTATTCCTTAGACGCTTCCACCATCGCTACCGCATCCGTTCCATCCGGCGCCGATTCTACCACAAATCCGGTCTCCGTCAAAATAACTTCCGCGATTTCACGGTTCAACTCAATATCTTCTACCAGTAAAATCCGCTTCCCGCTAAAGTCATGCAGCGTCCATCCCGCAGCCTCTTCCTCTTCTTTATCAACCAAGTTATTGGCGGCTAACAGCGCAGCCTTTAAATCGGACATAAAAAGCGGTTTTGCACAGAATGCGGTCACACCTGCTTCTTTTGCCTCTTTTTCGATATCCGTCCAGTCATATGCCGTCAGAATAATAATCGGCGCATCTTTTCCTACGACTTTGCGGATTCTTCTGGCCGTCTCGATACCGCTTGTTTCCGGCATCTGCCAGTCGATAATATAGGTATGATAAGAGTCTCCCTCTTCATGCGCGCTTTTAGCGCGGTACACCGCCTCCCTGCCGGAAGTTGTCCACTCGGAGCGCATTCCTATCTGCTTAAGCATCTTGCTGACGCTGTCGCAGACATGGAAATCATCATCCACAACCAGCGCACGCAGACCGTCTAACTCTTTTATCTGTTCCGCATTTTTCTCAACGTCCTGTAATTTCAGGGTCAGTTCCACCGTAAATGTGCTGCCTTTGCCGACTTCGCTCGTTACGTTAATCGTACCGTTCATCATTTCAACGATATTTTTCGTAATCGCCATACCAAGACCCGTACCCTCGATACCGGTCTTAGTCGTGGTTGCCTCTCTTTCAAAAGGCTCAAAAACGTGCTCCACAAACTCCTGCGCCATACCGATGCCATTGTCTTTTATAATAAAAGTATAATCCCCGTAGCCATGATGATACGTCGTTTTCTGCATAATCCTAAACGATATGCTGCCGCCCGCAGGCGTATATTTTACCGCATTGCTGAGCAGATTGATAAATACCTGATTCAACTTTAAGGAATCGGCAATCACGTCCTCGTTTGCCACTTCAAACGTATCTATGAAAAGTTCAAGCTGTTTCGCCTTTACCTGCGGCTGGATAATGTTCACCAGATTGTGCATCAACTCGGAAATGTTGCATTCCTGTTCTTTAATCTGTACCTTGCCGCTCTCAATCCTGCTCATATCAAGAATATCGTTAATCAGACTGAGCAGATGGTTACTGGAGGAAAGGACTTTTTCCAGACTATCTCTTACCTGTTCCGTATTGTGAATATGGCTCACGGCAATCGTGGCAAAACCGATAATCGCATTCATGGGCGTACGAATATCATGCGACATATTGGAAAGAAATGTCGTTTTCGCCCTGTTGGCGTGCTGCGCCTGCATCAACGCGTCCTGCAACGCCTGCGTCTGCGCCCTCTGCTCCTTGACGATATCGGTGATATCCTTGGTGACAACCAATACCATAATATCAGCCGTATCAAAATCGCGCGTCATAATAAACGATTGTCTTACGCACATTTCCTGCCCGGCGGAAAAACTGCTCCAATATTCCACATCAACTTCCGCATCGCCTTTTTCAAAGCGCTCTTTCAAAGAATCTATATTGACCGATGAAGAATATATATCCAAAGACTCTTCTAAAACGTAAGCCTTGCTCTTTTCAAACCATTCGGACGCCTTGCAGGGCGCCTGCATTCCCACACGGGCAAGCGAGGATACTTTCTCCCCGTCTATCATACGAACGATATCTTCCTCTATCAAATCTTTTGTCAGATTAAACTCATAAGTGCTGATGGCGTTTGCCGTAATCGCTATCTTGTACTGTCTTTCCTTACGGTTGGCAACGGACATCTTCGCCTGAATCTGGATTTCTTTTTCCTTTACTTCCGTAATATGCTGGCGGGTGAAAAGCACCTTGGACGCCTTACCATCTTCTCTCTCCACACAGATAATGTTGACGTGCTCCCATTCCGGCTTTCCTCTGCGCATGACATAACACTCAAAGCGCACGTCATTATTTTCTTCTAACGCCGTAATTAAAGCTTCCTGACTAATCTGCTCTACAAACTCGGCTCTTTCGTCCTCTTTTATGATACTGGAAGAGAGGTATTTTACCAGTTCTTCATATTCTCCGCTTTCTTGTATGCCTAAGTCCTCAGGTTTTGTATCGGCAAGATACTGATATGTTCCGCTTAATAAATCTATCATCGCAAACCGTGTAAACAGAGTCGTAACGCCGTCGGTAATATAGCCCATCTCGCGGTTTTCCTGCTCTAACTGCTTTTTGTCACGACCGGCGCGGAAAATCAGGGAGATAATATAAATAATAAACAGACCGATTACGATAAATTCCAGACGGATGCCGACAAGGTTTTCCTCTGTTATCATGCCCTGCGTAACTTTCTCCGGAAATGTCTGTACGAGAACCAGACCGCTCTTTGGCAGATACCTTACGCATATATTATCTACCTTGCTTTCGTCAGTACAGATAAAAGCGCCCTCTCCGCCCTCTTCAAATATTTTTTTAATTTCATCGCCTGTTTTGGCGTCAACGGTGCCGTTCTCTAACAGGATGTCCAACAGATTGCCATTGTTATAAGCATCCATATAGGAATTGGCGGTCACTCTTCCGTCCGGTGTACATAAAAATACATCCGCCGTCTCGCCAAAATAAGTGGCGTCGAGCATATCCGGCAGATATTCTTCCGCATAATGCGCCCCGCGCAGCACTCCTATAATTTCACCGTCTAAATAGACCGGAACATAAAAACATACCATCGTCCTGTCAAAAAAATGCGGATCATAAATAATATCGATACCGCTGTGTCCCTGAATGCCGTCGGTATAAAAATACCGGTAAGGCATATTCGCCGAGCGTCCGTCAGAAATATAATCCATACCGTCTTTGTCCGTAAACATTACCGCGTCAAAAACGGAATTTTCCTCTAGTTCCGCCAGCGTTTGTGCCGTAACAATCGGTTCTTCCAAATTATGCTCCAAGAAATAAGCATGCGTACTGACAATATTTAAGGCATTCTGCAGTTCTTCGTCTATCCGCGTCGCTTTCTGTCTTGCCGAGTCCGCCGCGTAATTTTTGTTCCTTTCCTCCATGCGGTTGCTGTTCTGTGTCGTATACCATTGAAACGCAATAAGCATGGCAGCCAAAAGAATCAGGACATAAATAATTTCCTGTAACGATTTCTTTTTCCCTTTCACCACAAGTTTCCTCCTAAATAATAGCAATTCCCTTTACTTGTTTACCAATTTCTTAAAGTAATTATCAATTCCCCGTTTAATATCTTCCTGCGGCATCGTCTTTAACAGATACCCCGCCGGTTTCAAATCCAATAACTGCTGCAGCCGTTCCTTGCTGCCGCCGCTTGAAACATAGATAACCGGTATGTCCGCAATATCTTTCTCGGCGCGGATCATCTCAAGCACCTGTTTCCCGTCGCAGACCGGCATCTCATAGTCGAGTAAAATCAAATCGGGTCTGTCTAACGTCAGACACCTGATTGCCGCTAAGCCTGATTTGGCAAGCGTGACCTCATAATCGTTCTGTAAAAGGTTTTTCATGGCAAGCAGAGCAACGTCCGAATCGTCCACAACCACAACTTTTTTCCGCTTGCTTGCCTCATGCGTTTCCTGCAGATATTTGCCGACTTCCGCCACCGCGTTATCCGCGTCGATTGCCGTCTCCCTGCCATCTTGGAATAAGTGCGGCGCGGTCACGCAGTATGCGAAATACCCTTCATCCGTACCAAATAACAGACTAAGCTGCGGTCTCCGCTCCTCAAATATCTTCTCAAACTGTTCATATGTAAGCAGGTTTTCCTCTTTCATCTCATAAGTGCCGGCCGACGGAAAATGTTCGCTGATACGGTTTACAAACTGCTGCGCCGTATACCTTGCCGCGTTTAACACGACAACATTTAACGTATCTGCCTCCGTTGCCATCATGGCTCCCACCGTATTGACAATAAGCTTTTCTTCAAAAATAAGAATCGTTTCCCATTGTTCCCCGTTCGGCGTACCATACACCAGACGATAGTATATGCCGTCTCCGAATTTCTCGCCGCTGTAACAATCGCTGACGACATGGGACTTTAACTGGAACATATCTTTCATAAGCTCCATGATGGTATTGCGCATAGCCTCCTGCTCTTCTTCCGGCAAAAGGTTCTTCCACTGGTTCATCGGCTTTCCCGTAATCGCCCTATCTTCCGTCAGCGTATGCCCAATCAGCCAGCCAGCGCACACGGCAAGAAAATGTTCGACTGCATCCGCCGAATAATGCGTCCTCTCCAACTCCTTTTCCAGCGCCGGAAGCGTTTTTTTCCGAAAACTGTCATGCAGACGTCTGTGCATCTCAAACCCTTCGTAACCGATAGACGCCATATAGGTTTCTTCTTCCGAAAAATGCTTGGTTGCGTGTTCCTTAAAGTATTTGATGCCTTCCCTGATAACCCAGGTGCCTTTTTCTTTCTTTTTCCCGGCGGCAAACAGCCTGTTTAAAATGCCGAAAAGCTTCTTATGCTCCCTGTCAATAAAGTTCACGCCAATATTATAACGCTCCTGCCATATCAGTTGATTACCCATGTTAATCCCTCCTATATTACACCACACTGTCTATAGTATATCATTAATGACAAAAAACTGCCAATAAAATTCAAAATATTACCTAAAATATAAATTTTAGCGCCGCCTTTAAGATATCCTCCACGCTGATATCCCCGGTAAGCTCCACCTGTTTGACCGCTTTTAGCGCCTCGGATGGCGAATAACCAAGCGCTACTAACGCCTCCACCGCCTCGTTTTTCTGATTGCCAAGCGTCTCGTCCGCCACAGCCGCAGAAATGGAAGCGCCGCCGCCCGATATGGCGTCCTCTATTGAAATCTTATCTTTTAAGTCCAAAATAACGCGTTCCGCCGTCTTTGCCCCGACTCCCGGCGCTTTCGCAATCGCCCTGGCGTCCGCCGAAAGAATTGCAAATCTAAGTTCATCCGCGCTCATAATGGATAAAATGGCAAGTCCGCCTTTGGGACCGATGCCATTAACCGTAATCAGTTTCTTGAAAATCTCCAAATCGTCCTTTGTTAAAAAGCCGTATAAACTAAAAGCATCCTCCCTGACAAGCGTATAGGTATAGATTTTAACAAAACTGCCGATGCCGCCCAGCGCATTTATCGTCCTTGCGGATACTTTCACATTATAGCCAATCTGACCCGCTTCGATTACCAGATTATCCTCCGTAATATCTTCTATCGTGCCTTTTAAATAAGCGTACATGATAATCTCCATTCTGGAGCGTTTACGCGACAGGGCGACGCAAATCTCAAATTTGCGTCTGCCATCAGGGCATATTTGTGACGCTCCGGCACAAATTGCCGTGTGAAAAATCAGCACATCAGTGTGATTTTTCACACTATTCTCCTTACTGTTCTTTTAATTTCTGCATATATGGTAAAAGTTTCATTGCCACAATACCAATCAAAAATCCCGTAACCGCACCCGCAATCAGTAAAAACGGCAGATAAAATACCGGCGCATATGTCTCTACAACAATGATAGCGACCAATATCTGCCCGATATTATGAAATACGCCGCCGCCGATACTGACTCCCGCAATCGAAAAACAGCCCGTTTTCCGCAAACATAACATCATAATGAAACTGCAGACCGCCCCGGCAAGCGCATAGAGTATCGAATACAGATTCCCGAATAGAAAGCCGGAGAGCAGAATACGCAGAAAATTCACAATAAACGCCTCTCTCGCCCCGTATGTATAGAGTAAGAGAACGACAACCAGATTCGGCAGTCCGAGTTTCACGCCAGGAATCCCGACCGCAAACGGCAGTACGGACTCAATATACGATAAAATCATGGATAACGCCAGCAAAAAGCCGGGCAGTACAACTTTCTTTTCCATCAATATGCCACTCCGTCCAGTTCGCTTATCTTATCCCCCGTTACCGCAAGCACGATTTTATGCGGCAGACAGATAATATTCTCCCCTGATGCCGATACGGGATAATGATGCACGCAGATTTGGTCGGAACAGTCCGCTTTTAGCATCCGCGCCTCACCGTTTTGACAGACCAATATGTTGTAGGCGCTGTTTTGGCATTCCTCTTCTATGCGCGCTATTGTCTGTGCCCACTCCTCATCCGCGTCCTTTGTCAGCTTATAGAGCGTCATCCGTGTGTCTGTGAATGCGCCGCTTTCTGATACCGACGTTTCAGCTTCATTCGCCGCGCCGCTTTCTGACGCCGGGGCAGCAGATATTTCCGCTTCAGATACCGCCTCCGCCAGCAGATAGTACGCCTCTTCCTGCCCGGTCAGCGGGATGCTCCCCAACAGCACGCCGTCACAGGAAATTTCCAGATAACTTCCCGGTGTACGATACTTCCCCATCAGAATCAAAACCAAAAACGCCGATGCCAGCAGAGCGCACAACAGCAGGATATCCGCCTTAGTTATGGAATGTTTTGCAGATGATTTCAACATATCGTCATCCTTCTAAAAATTGCAGTCTGCGGATTTTTTCATCCTGTATTTTCTTCGCTACCGTAGATAAATGCGCCTGTAAAAAGTTATCGTCCAGCGTCGATAACCCCTGCGCCTGTAATTCCTGCACGATAATATTGCAGACCGCCTCGATAATAATCGAACGCTCTAACGCCGTTTCCGGCTCTTTCACCTGATACAACAGCGCGAGCATATCCCCGATTTCAGAACATACGGACAGTTTGCTCATCCCTCTGTGAATCCACTTATCAAACGGCGCATACTTACGGTTCAATAAATAGACAAGTTCCATGATTTCCCTGATAAATACAGATAGCGCTAATTCCGCGGCAATCCTTTCTGCGCGCTTCATAGCCCTCGCATAATTATACTGCCCCGCCCTGGCGGCTCTTGCCATACGGGCGGTTATCTTTTTAAGCCGCACATCTTCGGGATAATAGGATAAAAGCCCCTCTCTTATACTGCTGAATGCCCCCAGCCTGTCCTCAAACACCTCTCCATTTGTCGCCGACGCCAGATTTTCGTCTAAAAGGCGCAGCCATTCCTCATTGGATGCCGGAATATGGTCTATGCCAAGCAGCCCATAGTAAAAATCCTCAATACATAAAACGCCGACCCTGCCGCCTCCCGTTTCTTCTTCCACCCTTGCGGGAAAGCCCATAAACTCACGAGGAAGCGCATCATAAGCCTTTTGCAGTTTTTCCCCATATTCTTTATATAACGTTTCCGGCAGCCAGATACAAAAGGACGGTCCAAAATCATGGTCTTTAGAAATTTCATCATCAAATCCGAAACACTCCGAACCTCTTCCCACCAGTCCTACGGCATACGCATTTTCCAGTTCGGGAAACTGCGCCAGCATTTCTTTTCCATAGGTTTCATAATATTTTCTTGAAAGTTCCAGTCCTTTCATGCTGATACCATGTGCCTTTCCAGCGGTTCGCGATTCTTACCTGCTCATGTTTCTTATCGGTTCACACTTCTTACTCTGTTCGCACTTCTTACCTGTTTGTAGTTCTTACCCGTTCACGCTTCTTACCGGCTCGTGCTTCTTATCTGCTCATGTTTCTTATCTGTTCTGCCTGTCGTAAATAATCTTGCTGTTTTTCGTGATATTCCAATGTTTCGCAGACCGCCGCGCAGTTTTCACACAATACGGCGTAGCTCATATTCTTCCCAAAATGCTTTTCCACTTCCGACAAAGCCTTTTCATACGCCGCCAGCGATTTCTCATACTCTCCCATGCGGTAATACGCCTCGCCGACGCCCGCTAACGCGCCGCTATAGTGCGCGTCCGTCTTATCCCCGCATTTTTCAAATAAGGAAAGCGCTCGTTCCAATAATGCTTTCGCCTTTATAAAATCCGCAGTCTTAAAATAGAGTAAGGCAAGATTCGTCAGCGTCGTCGCGGTTTCCATCTCCCCGTTTTCCAACGTTTCGATAATGGCAAGCGCTTTCTCGCCGTATGCGGCCGCTTCTTCATTGCGTTCCATTTTCTCTAACAGGATGCTCATATTATTATAAAGCCCCGCATAACGGTAGTCGTTCGGCGCAAGTAACCCTCCGTATATCTGCAACGCCTGTTCGTAATAGACAAACGCCTGTTTATAATCACCGGCGGCGCGGTACACCGTCGCCGTATTAAGAAGCGTAGTAGCGAAATGCTCCGAACGCTCCAACTGCAGTTCCTCCATCAAAAGCAGCACGTCCTCGGCCGCGTCATAGGCTTTCTTAAACGCCGAAACGCTCCTGTAAAATCCTATCATCTCATTACAAATCGAAATATAAGCGCCGTAGTCCTCTTCTTCTTTCGCCTGTTCTAAGCTTGCGCATAAAAAGGGTTCTACCTTATCTATCTGATTGTCAGCAAAATAATGATCCAGCTGCGCAAAAAAAGCATTCACGTCCATGAAAAAACTTCCCCTATCTTAAAATCAATAACTGCCGTTAAAAATCTGGGCAATCGGTGAATCGTCCGAAAGGATAACCGTTTTATTATCCCCCGTCATACTGGCCTTTAAAGCGTCCAAAGCCCTGACAAAGGAGTAAAAATCCGTTTTTTCCGGGTCGGCATACGCCGCGGAAAGGATTCTCATGTATTCCGCCTCGCCCTCCGCGATAATCGCTTCGCCTTTCGCCTGTGCGTCGGAAATCATAATCGCAACTTCCTTATCGGTCGTATTCTCTATCATCTTCGCCTGGGACGCGCCCTCCGCCGTATACTGCGCGGCGATATTCTCCCTCTCGGAAATCATACGCGTATAGACGGCCTGTTTGTTATCGTCCGGCAAATCCAGCTTTTTGACCTCGACGGTGACAATCTCAATGCCGTACTGCTCTTCTACATGGTTAATCTGATCCATAATTTCTTCTGTCAAAGATTTGATGTCAATAACTTCTTTTGTCTCCGTCTGTAAATCCAAATTATTGTTTGCCACATCGCTGTCCGTCTGCTGTACCGTAATCGTCATTTTTCCGTCGCGGCTCATAATGACTTCGTCCTGTTTCATATTGGAAATCGTATTTTTGGTCGCATTATAAACAATCGTATCGATACGTCTCTCCGCATTCGATACGGAACAGCTAAGAGTCTGTGCAAACGTTAAGGGGTCTGTAATCCGCCACAGCACATAACTGTCCACAATCATGGATTTTTTATCCGAGGTAATAACGTCCGACGCCGGTAAGTCATATAATAATAATTCATTGGGAATCGTGTCCACCGACTCGATAAAAGGCGTTTTAAAGCTGAGTCCCGCCTGTGAAATGACGCGCTGCACCCGTCCGAACTGCCTGACTAATTTATATTGGTTTTGTTTCGTCACCACCATACTGTTTCCGGCAAGAACCGCTATCACAACGATAAGCAAAATCGCGATAAGCCCTCCTCCGTGTCTGCCGGATTTTGCCTTTTTGCCCTTTTTCGTGCCGTCGGAATTAAATCTTTCATATCCTGTATTATTAGACTGATTCGTTTGATTTGCCTGATTTTCACCAAATATCATCTCTATTCCTCCTCTGTAGAAGCCGTATCGTCATCTGCATCCGTAAGCGCGCTGCCGTTTATGGACGACGGCTGACTGGACACGAAACTGTCAAGCGGTAAAACCGTGCTTGTTGTGCCGTCCGCGCTTTCAATGATAACTTTAATGTCCGGCAGCACATTTTCCATCGCTTCATAGAACATTCTCTTTTTGGTGACTTCCGGATATTTTACATATTCCTGGTACATGGAGTTAAACCTTGCCACCTGACCGTTCGCCTCGTTGATACGCTCCTGCTTTGTCGCTTCCGCATTCTGTAATATCTCGTCGGATTTAGCCTCCGCGTTCGGAATCTGCTCGTTACGGTATTTATTGGCGTTATTCAATGCCGTTTCCTTGCCCTGCTTTGCCGTTTCCACTTCCTTAAAGGCGTTGCTTACCTCTTCCGTCGGCGGTTCCGCGTCCTGAATCGTAATATTAATCAACTGGACGCCGATATCATATGTTTCCAGCTTTTCCAAAATCATCTGCGTGATATTAGCCTGAATCTCATTTTTACCGGTTGTTAATACGCTGTCTACCGTATAGGAGCCGATTGTCGTCCTGATACAGTTCTGCGCAATATTTTTTAAAATTTCCACCGGGTCTTCCGAAGCATATAGTGCTTTGACCGGGTCGGTCACTCTGTATGCCGCATAAAAATCTACATTGATAAAGTTATAATCAGATGTAATCATCATTGTATCACCCATAGCCGTCGAATTTTCCATTTCCGCCGTATAGCCAATGGTAAATCCTTTAATCGTCGTATTGACTTTCGTTACCGTCTGGATAAACGGAATCTTAAAATGAAGCCCGGGCGTCGTCACCGCCTGCGGCGCTCCAAAGGTACAGACAACCGCCTGTTCCTCCTCCTGAATCGTATAGTAGGAATTACCCGCCAGAACAGCCAAAATAAAAACCGCTATGACAATCTTCACGGCCGCGGCTGTTTTCCTTCTATTTATGGGGGGTTTCTCTGCTCTTTGTGTATTCCCTGCATTAGAACCAAACATAATTTTCTCCTCCGTCTGTTTCAATTCTTCTATAATATGTTATTATATAACAAAGAGCGCAGGAACACTAATAAAAAATTAGTAAATTTTTTCATGAATATAATAAAAACGAAAAGAGACGGAGGATTTTTATGAGAATCATATTTATCAGACACGCGGAACCCGACTATGAAAACGACTCGCTGACGCCAAAAGGCAGGCGCGAAGCGGCTCTTTTGGCAAAAAGAGTAACATCCTGGGAAAACATTACCGAAATTTACTGCTCGCCTTTAGGACGCGCCAAAGAAACGGCTTCCTATTCGTTAAAAGAGCTTAACCGCGACGCCGTTACCTATCCATGGCTTAAGGAATTTAACTATAAAGTGGACGACCCGACCACGGGCAGACACGGCGTGCCGTGGGATTTTATGCCCGAATACTGGACGGAAATAGAAAGTATGTACGATAAAAACAACTGGAAAAGCACGGAACTTTACCGTTCCAACCCGGATTTAATACCCGCTTATGACGAAGTGTGCGCGGGTCTTGACGAGATTTTACATACTTACGGGTATTCCAGATATCATAATTATTATCAGACAGAGCATGAAAAAACTCCCGATAAGCAGGACGCGACAATCGTCATGTTCTGCCATCTGGGAGTTACCTGCGTAATGCTAAGCCGCCTGCTCGGCATTTCTCCCGTCGTACTCTGCCACGGGCTTTATCTGGCGCCGTCGTCCGTCACCGTTGTTGCGACAGAAGAACGGATTCCCGGCAAAGCGATATTCCGCGCGCAGATGATAGGCGATACCAGACATCTGTATGCCGGAGACGAGCCGGTATCTTCCGCGGGATATTTTACGGACGCTTTTCAGGGGTAGCCGATGGCTGCCCCTGATCTGCTATTTTATCTATTTAGTTTGCCTTTTATCTGATCTTCTCGGGAAACCCTACTTTTTTCTGCACTTTGCGCAGTGTCTTGGAGGCATAGTAACCGGCTTTTTCGGCGTTATTTTTGATAACGCCGTCGATATACGCCTTATCCTTGCTTAAATCGTTGAACCGCTCCTGCAGGGGTCTTAAAATATCCACAACCGCTTCCCCGACCGCTATTTTAAAGTCGCCGTAGCCTTTGCCGTCAAACTCTTTTTCCGTTTCCTGCGGCGTTTTTCCCGTACATGCACAGTAAATGTCAATCAGGTTATGGATGCCCGGCTGCTCGTCACAGTAACGGATACACGCCTCCGAATCGGTCACGGCACGTTTGAATTTACGGATAACCGTGTCCGCATCATCCATCAGATAGATGCTGGCATTCGGGTTTTCATCCGATTTGGACATCTTCTTTTCAGGATTCTGCAAAGACTTGATGCTCGCGCCCTCTTCCGCTTTTCCAATATAAGGTTCAGGAACCGTAAACACATCCCCGTAAATGGAGTTAAAACGCTGTGCGATATCCCTTGTAATCTCCAAGTGCTGCATCTGGTCTTTTCCGACCGGAACGACGTCCGCCTGATATAATAAAATATCCGCCGCCATCAATACCGGATAGGTAAAAAGCCCCGCGTTGATATTATCCGCGTGTTTTGCCGCCTTGTCCTTATACTGCGTCATACGGTTTAATTCCCCCATGTAGGTAAAGCAGTTTAAAATCCATGAAAGCTCGGCATGTCCCGAAACATGGGACTGATAATAAATACAGTTTTTCTCCGGGTCCAATCCCGCCGCTATATATAAAGTAAGCAGATTTCTCGCTCTTTTTCTAAGTTCTGCGGGGTCCTGGCGAATCGTAATGGAGTGTAAATCGACCACCGAATAAAAACACAGATACTCGTCGCTAAGCGTCAGCCAGTTTTTTAGCGCGCCTAAATAATTGCCAAGTGTCAACGAACCCGTTGCCTGCATTCCGCTGAATAATACCTTATTACCGTCTATCATAATTACTGCCTCCTAACCGTAGTAAATCCGGCTATCTTCTATGTTTATTTTAAAAATAAGTTTATCATTGGCATTCCTATTCGTCAACTATCAAAATGGAAGCGTTTCTTACACGAAATAGAAGTGTCTCCGGACAGGAGGCACTTCTACCAAAATCCCTTAATTATCGTTTTCCTCGCAGCTACAGGTCTCCCTGTCACTAAACGGTCTTGCGTCAAATCTCGGTTCAAACCTCGGAGTATCGAAGTCACAGTCACAATCTCCGTCTCCACCTCTGTTACGTCCAAATCTTTCGTCACATCCGCCGCTCTCGCCGCCGCAGCTTGCATTGCCGTTGGTATTGCCACAGCCGCAGTTATTACCGGCTAAGAGCAATAATAAAATAATCCATGCGCTCATAGATAGCTTCCTCTCCTTTTCTCATAACTTATTGTATGCAAAAGGAAAGTATCTGCTACTTATTTACTTTTTCAAAACACGCTTCCTAATATAGCGAAACGTATAGTCCTCTCCCTTGTCCGCCAGCATATGAAGCAGAATTTCCAGCTTTCTTCTCGTGTCTTTATGTAAGGGAGCCATATCTTTTCCCGATTCATAGTAGGCCAGCGGCGCTTTCGTGGTATAGTTTTCTTTATGGTATACCTTGCAGGCCGCGATTCTGTCCATCAGCATTTCCACAATATAACGATTGGGCATCGGCGCGGGCGCCATGCCGCCGGGAATCTCTTTTGCGCTATAGTCAATCCAGTATTCGTAGTGATGCTTATTTCTGCCCTTATGGTGCAGCCACGCCGAAGAATAGCCAATCGCTTCCCGCTCCGCGTTATTCGGGCTTCTATCCCCCTGATAATATCTGGCTCCCACCAGAAATTCCGTGGGCGTATATTTGGATAAATCATGCAAAAGCCCCTGTTTATACAAGCCTACTTTAAAACATCCCTGCATCACAAGATATTTATGATATGTGATTGTCTTAAAATGTCTCCATGCGTTATTCATGACTTACTTCCTTTTTTTCCCACCCGGCAGAGGATGTGTCTTTGTGCCGTAAATGACAATGCTGCGGGGCGGAACCGTTATATTTTTATCGTCTTTTTGCGTCTGCTGTAAGGCGTTTGTCGTCAAAAGCTGCACCCATTCTTTTTTCTTCGGCATCTGCGGCAGACCGAATACATACGGTTCCCAGTGCATATTAATACCGATGTATATAAATTCTTTCTCCTTTTTAGAATCATCCTGTTCATATTGGCCGCAGTACATAATGCCGAGGCTCCTGCTGTCCGATCCGGTTTCGGGCTGCCACGCCTCTTTTCCGTGGAAAGAAATGTCCGGATAGCCGCAGGAAAGGTAATCCATGCCCCGAAGCGGCATCCTCATATGAAAAATCCGGTTTTCCCGCCGAAAACGAATCAGTTGCCTTGTAAAGGCATAAAGCTCCTCTCCCATTTTCGACTGATTCCATTTTATCCAGCATACCGCATTGTCCTGACAGTAAGGATTGTTGTTGCCATCCTGGGAATTGGCAAATTCATCCCCGCTGTAAATAAGCGGCGTTCCCTGTGAAAGCAAAACAAAGACCATGGCGTTTTTCATCTGCCGCAGTCTGGCGTCTAAAATCGCCTTTTTTCTGGTTTTTCCCTCAATGCCGCAGTTCCAACTGTAATTATAGGCGTTGCCGTCCTCATTGTTTTCGCCGTTTTGCTCGTTATGCTTTTTATCATAAGACACCAAATCATACAGACGAAAACCGTCCTGTTTGGCAATATAGTTTACAACGCCCTTATCCACAGCGTTTTCCCGGCATAAATACAACAGCCTGTTAATCATACCCGCATCGCCTTTTAGCAGTTTGCGGATATCATATAAAAAGCCTTCGTTCATAAACCCGAAATTACGAAAATCCTGCTGTATATGGTTTGAAAAGGCGGCGTCATGTTCGCCGAGCAGCTTTGTCTCCGCAAAAAGCGGGTCATTGCCAATCATCTGCATCGGAATATCCACCCCCATCAGGTGAAAACCGTCAACATGATATTCCAACACCCAATATTTCAGTATTCTTAAAATCTTTACTTCGTCCACGGTCGGCGGAAAATAGAACTGCATCATCACTTCTATCCCGTTTTGGTGCAGAGCCTTTACCATATCTTTAAATTCCGTAACCGCATCTTTTTGGAACGAATAGGCGTATTTTGGCAGAAAATACAGTCCCTCCTGATATCCCCAATAATTGATGCGCACGCTTTCATTCTCTTTTTCACACAAAGGTTCTTTGTAAGAAACAAGCGCCTCTTCCATACTGAGCGGTTTCTTCTCTTTTTGCAGCACTTCGTCAAATTCATAAGACGGCATCAGTAAAAGCGAGGTAATTCCCAGTTCCATCAAATACGGAATCTTTTCCACGATGCCGGCATAGGTTCCTTTCGCATGTACGCCGGAGCTGCGGTGCTTCGTAAAACCGCGCACATGCAGTAAATAAAAGACGCTCTCCTCAAAGGCAATCCGCGGCGCGCTGTCGCCGCCCCAGTCATAGACGCCATCCAACGGCTTGCAGCGGGCGGGAATTTCTTTCTTTTCACCATATTTCCGCTCGTTTACCAGCGCATACGCATAAGGATCCTGAAACAGTTCCTCTCCCCGATAAAAAAGATAGGAACAGGTTCTGTCCTGATAGCCCTTAAACAGCATGGCATAAACATTTCCCTTTCTGCCTTCCGGCAAAAAAGGAATCCTGACACCGTCTTTATGCTTTTTATCAAATAAAATAACGCCGCACTCCGCGCCATTTTCGCAAACTGCCGCTATATGTAGGCCTTGCGGTACAAAACGCACACCTAAAGGATAGATTGACGAAACTTCCACATGAAAGGATTTTTGCATGAAAACCTCCGGGTATATTTCCTTTTTCTGTTTCTATCGTGTCTAATTAGTATAACACGAATATTCTTCTTTTACCATACCCATATCGGCACAGAAAAAGTTAAAATTTTCATGCAAGATTTTCAAGGTAAACGCAACACCTCTTGAAATACCGAAACGCAACACTTT
>JAMPFF010000008.1 GCA_023664605.1 Clostridium sp. | reverse complement strand
TCGTATCGGTCGTCATAGTCGCTTCCGCCGCCTGTTTTCCCGCTTCGATGGTATCTTTTTTCGCTTCTGTCAGTTTCTTTACGCCCGCCGCGATTTTTTCCACCGGAATCTGCGTACCGATAACGCCGGTAGACGCCACAAGCACGGAATCTTCGGGAATCTGCAAACAATCCGCCGCCGCTTTTGCGGTTTTTTTACAACACTCGTACCCCTCATGTCCGGTACAGGCGTTGGCGACGCCCGCGTTCACGACAACCGCGTGTACCGCGGGGGAATGCGCTACAATCTCCCTATCCCATAAAACAGGCGCCGCTTTTACCATATTGCTTGTAAAAACACCCGCCGCTATGCACGGCGTCTCACTGTAAATAAGCGCCATGTCCTTTCTGTTTTGATATTTAATGGCAGCTTCAACGCCTGCCGCTTCAAATCCTTTTGCCGCGGTAACACCGCCCTCTATGATATTCATGGTAACTGCTCCTTTCGTGTGTAGGGTTATTCCTCTATAAACGCCGTAATATTATCCTCATTCAGCGTAAAATCATAATAATTCAAATCCTCCCGCTTTGTCCAGCCGATTCTTTTCCAGAAGGCGTTGCCGATATCGTTTCTGGTAAAGGCAATCAGGGAAACTTTATTGATATGTTCCGCTTTCAGAGCGTTCATGCAGAATATAACCATCTCTTTGCCGATACCGCGCATTCTGTAATCTTTTGCCACACAGACATGATAAAGGCAGCCTCTTCTGCCATCGTGTCCGCATAAGATAGAACCCACGATTTTCCCGTCCTCTATGGCGACGACGCTGGTGGTCGGGTTTCTTTTTAAAAACGCCTCCACGCCCTCTCTTGAATCGTCCACGCTGCGAATGCCGAATCCTTTAATCGTCATCCAAAGACTGCGCACGCCGTCATAATCCGCTATCGTCATTACCCTTATCATAATCGTACCATGCCTTTCTTTTGCTGTGAGTTTAGATGATGCCGTAAGCTCGGCAAACTCATTGCCAAACTCTTTGATTTTCAGCCTGGCTTACGGGAATACGGGAACCAGTTCCAGTCCCTCATCCTCCGGCAGTCCGAACATCAGATTCATATTCTGCACCGCCTGACCCGCCGCGCCTTTTACAAGGTTATCCAGCGCGCCCATCATAATGATGCGTCCGGTTCTTTCATCAATGACAAAATTAATGTCCACATAATTGCTGCCCTCTACCCATCTCGTTTCCGGACAGACGCCTTTTTCCAGAACGCGGACAAACTTTTCATTCTGATAATATTTATCGTATACCGCCTTAATCTGCTCATAATCCGGGAGTGCACTGCTTCCATCCGCCTTTTTCACCGGCAGAAGCGTCGCGTATTCTGTTACCAGAATGCCTCTGTTCATCGGTACAAGATGCGGGGTAAAGTTAAGCGTAAATGTCCTGCCTGCCGCATAGCCAAGCTGTTCCTCAATTTCAGGCGTATGTCTGTGGGCTGCCACGCCGTATGCCTTGATATTTTCATTGACTTCACAGTAAAGGTTCGGCACTTTTGCGCCCCGTCCGGCTCCCGACGTACCGCTTTTGGCGTCAATAATCAGCGTATCCGCATCAATCAGCCCTTCTTTTACCAATGGATACGCCGTTAAAATGGAACACGTCGTATAGCAGCCCGGATTTGCCACAAGCCTTGCCTTTTTTACATCCTCACGGTTTAATTCGCACAGCCCGTACACCGCCTCTTCTATATACTGCGGCGACTTATGCTCGATGCCGTACCACTTTTCATAGACCGACACGTCTTTGATTCTAAAATCGGCGCTCAAGTCCACAATCTTCGTTTTCGATAATATATCGTCATTTACCAGTGACGCGCAAAGCCCTTGCGGCGTCGCGGTAAAAATAACGTCCGCCTGATTCGCCAGTTCTTCCATATTATCATCCATACACGCGGCGTCCACAATCTGAAACATATTCTGATAGACCTGCGCATATTTCTTATCTATATAACTTCTCGAACCATACCATACGATTTCAACGTCCTTATGCGCCGTCAAAATTCTGACAAGTTCTGCGCCCGCATATCCGGTCGCCCCGATAATTCCTGCTTTAATCATAATAATCTCCATTCCGGAGCGTTTTCGCGACGGGGCGACGCAAATATCAGATTTGCGTCTGCCATCAAGGCATATTTGTGACGCTCCGGCACAAATTGCCGTGTGAAAAATCAGCACATCAGTGTGATTTTTCACACTAATCCTCCATGCCTTTCTAACTTTTCCGCACGTTTTCTATTCTACCACACTATTCCCGGATAGTATATAAAATTTTATGTAAATGACACCCGGCAAGTGACAATGCAGTAGTGGCGGAAGATTCCTGCGGAGTCCTTTGAAAAGCATCGGCACTTAGTGAAAAAGCGGCTTTATCGCTTTTGAACTTAGTACCGCTATGCTTTTCACAGAGCGAGAGCGTGACGACAAAGGAACATTCCGCCGCCCCCTCCTCTTCAACACAAGCATTCATCCTGCATAAATCATACACTCTTTTTGCATAATATGCAACAACTTTTTATATTTATTCATTTTATTGCATATATTTAACGAATATTCTTAAAAAATTGCATAAAATTACACTTGCATTCTTCCGGTGATTGTTGTATATTGTTTTCAGAACATTTTTAACGTTATACATAATTACAACATTTTGGAGGAATCATTATGAAAGAAAAAGTTGTTCTTGCTTATTCAGGCGGTCTTGATACGACGGTTATCATCCCCTGGTTAAAAGAAAATTTTGATTATGAAGTTATCTGCGTCTGCGGCAACTGCGGACAGGCGGAGGAACTCGACGGGCTGGAGGAAAGAGCGCTTTCAAGCGGCGCGTCCAAATTATATATTGAAGATTTGACCGACGAGTTCTGCAATGATTTTATCGTTCCCTGTGTACAGGCGCACGCCGTTTATGAAAACAAGTACCTGCTCGGCACTTCCATGGCAAGACCCGTTATCGCTAAAAAATTAGTGGAAATTGCCCGCAAAGAGGGCGCGACGGCAATCTGCCACGGCGCAACCGGTAAAGGAAACGACCAGATTCGTTTTGAGCTGGGCATCAAAGCGCTTGCTCCCGATTTAAAAATCATCGCGGCATGGAGAAATGAAAAGTGGAATATGGATTCCCGTGAGGCGGAAATTGAATACTGCCGCCAGCATGGCATCCACTTACCTTTTTCCGCAGACAACAGCTACAGCCGCGACCGTAACTTATGGCATATCAGCCATGAGGGCTTAGAATTGGAAAACCCGGCAAACGAGCCTAACTACGAACATCTTTTAGTTTTAGGCACAACGCCCGAAAAAGCGCCGGACGAGGGCGAATATGTAACGATGACATTTGAAAAAGGCGTTCCGACTTCCGTAAACGGCAAAAAAATGAAAGTTGCCGATATCATTGCCACCTTAAACGAGCTGGGCGGCAAGCACGGCATCGGTATCGTCGATATCGTGGAAAACCGCGTTGTCGGCATGAAATCCCGCGGCGTTTATGAAACGCCCGGCGGAACAATTTTATATGAAGCGCACCAGCAGCTTGAAGAACTTATTCTTGACCGCGACACTTATGCGTTAAAAGCGGATTTAGGCAATAAATTTGCACAGCTTGTATACGAGGGAAAATGGTTCACGCCGCTGCGTGAAGCCGTTCAGGCTTTTATCGAATCCACGCAGAAATATGTGACAGGAGAAGTGAAGTTCAAACTTTATAAAGGCAACATCATCAAAGCCGGCACTACTTCCCCTTACTCTCTCTATAATGAAAGCATTGCATCTTTTACAACGGGCGACTTATACGACCACCACGACGCGGAGGGCTTTATCAATCTGTTTGGTCTTGCCAGCAAGGTGCGCGCTATGAAGATGCAGGAAGCCGAGGGTAAAAAATAAAGAAGAGGTCATTATGAGCGTTATCTCATATATTGTTTTGTATCTGGTAACCGTTAATTTAACAGGACTTATCGTCATGGGCGTTGACAAATTGAGGGCAAAAAAAAGAGCCTGGAGAATCCCCGAGGCTACCCTTTTTGTCATTGCGCTCATCGGCGGCAGTCTTGGCGCCACAATAGGTATGCATCTGTTTCACCACAAAACAAGGCACTGGTATTTCCTGTTCGGAATGCCCGCTATTCTGGTGATACAGATTGCTATTGTGTTGCTTTTAATCTACTCGCCGATTGAGTTTGCTTTTCTGTAATAGTCTTATAATTTAAACTTTCCTACTTCACCGTTTAGTCTGTCAACAATGTCTAAATTGGAATCCGCTTCTTTTCCTATATCCTTGATATTGCCCGCCAGTCTCACGGCAGTTTCCGTAACGTTCATGACGCCTTCCGCGCTCTCGCTGACCGCTATCTTTACGGCTTCCAAAGAATCTTTGATTTCATCCATATTCGTCTTTAACTGCTCGCTTTCCGATGCAAAATGCTGTAACATTTCATTCATATTGCCAACATTGCTCCGGTAGCTCTCGCTTGTTTCCAATAACTTTTCATATCCGCCGATTGCCGTTTCATTCATAAAGCGAAGCATTTGTTCGGCTTCCGCCGCCAGCTCGTCCACGGTCTGGATGACTTCGTCCGTCACGTTTTGAATCTCCGTTGCAGACGCCGCGGAATTGGACGCCAGCTTGCCGATTTCATCCGCAACAACGGAAAATCCTCTTCCCGCTTCTCCGGCGCGCGCCGCCTCTATACTTGCATTTAACGCTAAAAGATTCGTTTCTTCGGTAATATTAATAATATTCTTAGTCAGTTCCCTGATTTTTTCAACATCCTTGGACTTTTCAATCTTTTGCTGTACCGACGACGCCATATTGGCAACCTGCAGCGCCGCATCCTGTTTTTCCACTACGGCGCGGTCGTATACTTCCGAAGCGGTCGCCATAATTCCGTCGGAAGATGCGCTTCCCGCCTCCGCCTGTTCATAAATATTCTCTATTGATTCAAATATCTGTTTAGTCGATTCGTTTACCTGTTCCAAAGAAGCGCTGGACTGCTCCATAGCCGCGCTCATTTGTTCCATTACGGCAGAAACGTCGGTAATTTCCGCCTCGCCGTTTGAAAGGTTCTGTGCCACAGTACGGGAAGATTCTCCCAAATTTCCTGAATTTTCAGAAATATTTAACATAATCTTCCTGATATATTGCAGCAGTTCATTGACATTCTCCGCAATCATCTCCAGTTCATCACCCGTATGAACGTCCAACGTCTGCGTCAAATCTCCCTCATTATGCACCAGCTCGTATATTTTATCATCTACTTTGCGGAGCCTTTTTATCACTTTGTCTACCGTCAAATTAAGAACTACCAAAGCAATCGCCAGACAGACCACTGAAATCTGCAGCACCCGCATCAATGCCTGATGTAACCGCTCTACCACGCCGGAAGCGTCATAGTCGCAGCCGACAATGCTTACCACGCTGCCGTTACTGTCTGTAAGCGGCATATATGCCGTAATCAAGTCTCCGTCCTCAGTCGAATCGATATAATCCTGCACATATGTCTGTCCGTCAAAAACGAATTTTAATTCCTGGTAAGGGGTTTCAAAAACAGCGCCAAAGTCATTTTGGTTTTCCGTATTATCCGCATCGATTCCATAATATACCGTACTTCCATCCGTATACAGCGTATAAAGGTACTGAATCCCGCAATCCCCTTTGATGTCGTACATATCGTTTAAAAGCTTGTTATACTCTTCGCTTCCTTCTTGCTCCGCCGTCATCTGCGCCACCGTATCTGCATCAATCACTTTCGTGGCTATAGCCGCCGCCATCTGCGCCTCTTCCACGCCCATGGCGATAAGCCCCTCCTTGGTGCGCTGATAAGAATTGACTCCCATAACCGTACACAATAAAATAATTACCAAACTTGCCGGAAATAAGATTTTCGTCCGGATACCGATTCCTCTTGTTTTTCTTTTTTGCATATAAAATTTTCCTCTCAAATTGATAAGTGACTATCCATCAGGTGATATACTTTCCATATATTGGTTAGTCTTTTCTAACTTTCACAATAAAGAAATATGGCTGCGGCTTATGATTTATCAACAGCCATTATACTTCTTTTAGTATACTCTTGCTTACCTGTACTTGTCAATCATCTTCGGGGCAGCTTTCACGGGAAAAGTATTCTGACTTTCTATAACATAACAGATATAATGCATTTGGCGCAAAAACACATATGAGCATACGTCCCAAAAAGGCGCTGATCGTATCATTATTCAAAGTAAAAGTGCAGATTATATACGTTATGACACATGAAACAAACGTAACAAGCGGCTTCTTATATTGCCTGCCTGCAGCAGATAAAAATAGATGCAAAAAAGGATTATCACCGGCATTGGGAAAAGCATTTGGCAGAACTCCCTCGCAATGATACTGTGAGAACATTCTTTTGACAATGAATGCGGTATATAAGTTATTCGCAATGGTAATCTACATGTAAATCACACAAAGTCCTTTGCTTTTTGTTTCCGTCCATGCTATAAATATATCATATCTTCATATCTAAATATTCTATTTACTCTACGAAAGGACTTTCTTATGCCACATCAGCAAACGGACTCTTCAAAAACTGCGCCATGCAGAAAACACAATACCAACTGGCATGAAGCAGCAGCGTGTGCCATACAAATTGAATTACAGGAATATAAGCATCTGCTGCAATTTCTATCTGAATATGTACTGGGTAAAAACAATTACCGTATCGACCTGCTCATTATTAAAAAATTAAGCAGGCAGATAATACCCAAAAATATTGCCCATATCTTTAAAACCTATAACATATTTGAGATAAAAGGCATTGGTTCAAGTATCAATACCGATGCATATTATAAAACGATAGGATATGCAGGTATTCTCATTAATCAGAGTGGAAAACGGAATCAATATACCGCATTGGATATCAGTCTATCCTTTTTAAGTTTTCATTATCCAAAACGTTTAATGAATCATTTACAAAAAGATAGAAAATTAGTAGTTGAAAATTTCTCCAAAGGGGTTTATCATATCATTAATGAGATATTTAATGTTCAAATTATCGTTGTCAAGGAACTTCTGCCGGAAGATAATCTTTACCTGCACTGTCTGACGGATAATCTGAATAATACTGCGCTTATCAATCAGTTGATTGACGATTATCAGCAACACAGAGAGCAGGACATCTATATCAGATATATGGACCAGCTGGCAAAAGCCAATTCAAATGCGAAAGGAGAATCATCTATGTTTGAGGAAATGATGGAACGCGCAAAACAGGAGGCGGAGGCTTACTATACAACTTATTATGAAACGTTACTCGATACCGCAAACAATAAAAATAAACAGTTAGCTGCCCAGGTTGATTATCTGGAAAATCTGCTCAGGCAAAACAATATTCAGTTTGAGTAATATTCATTTTTCTCTGCTTTTATAATCAGGTGCCAAACAGCGACGCCACCGTGACCAGTATCATTGAAACAGTGAAACAAAATAATGAAGCGCAGTATGATAAATATATCTCTATCATCCGCGCTTTAGCAGAAATTTCAGATCATTTATAAGAACAATACAGAATAACCAATTTATACCGTAACGACAATACCGCCGTCATTGGCATACATACTGCTGACGCCCGCGGTATCCATGACAATGATATCTTTTACGTTTGTTCTTGCTAACAGCTCCTTTTGCATAAAAGCCGCCCTGTCAGGACAGTTGCAGTGCGATATCATAAGTATTCTGTTTGCAATATCCGGTTCTTCTTTTATCATAATCTCCGCCAGTTTGCTGATTGCTTTCTTCATGCCGACCGCCTGGCTTTTCTGTTCGATAACGCCATGGTTGCCGCACATAATCGGTTTGATATTTAAAGTCGATACCAGCATCGCCTTGACGCCGGTCAATCTGCCGTTTTTACGAAGCGTCTCCAGATTATCGAGAATAAAATAGGTATGCATCTCATCCCGGAACGTTTCCAGCTCCTTTACCGTATCTTCAAAAGACACGCCTTTTTCCTGAAGCTCCATGGCTTTTAAGGCATACTGCGTCTCCCCGCTGCTTGCCGATTCAGAATCCATCACATAAATATTTTTTTCTCCGTATTTCTCATGATACAGTTTCTTTCCGAGTTCCGCGCTGTTATAACTGCCGCTTAAATGTGAGGAAAGCGTGATAACAAAGATATTCTCCGCGTCCGTGCGATAAGCCTCCATATATTTTTCAGGAGACGGGCAGGAAGATTTCGGACACTGCGGGCAGACCGCCACCTGCGCCAGAAACTCCGCCTGGTCAAAGCATTCGTCATCCATAATCTGATAATCCCCGACCTCTAATCCCAGCGGAATAATCTGGAATCTTTTATCCTTTTTATACTGCTCCGGCAGTTCGCAACAACTATCTACTATGATTTTATAACTCATATCAATAACTATCCCTTTCCTCTCAGCCTGTGATATTTGCTGTCGCAAGACGCAAATTCACCTGTGAAAAATTTATTTTTCACAGTAGCCTCCACAACCATTCCATGTAGTTTTCATTACTACTTATGATAGCACAAGTTGCTTTACTCTGTAAATAGTCTTTTTCGCTTTTATTGAAAAACTTGACGAAAGAAACAAAAGGACATAAAATATGGGGTACTAAAGTACAGGAGACGATTAGAAATCATGATAGCGTTAAAAATTACGAACGTAAAACAATTTATGGGAAAAATACTGGCTTCCGAAGCCTTTGACGTCTTTCTTTTAGAAGAGGCTTCCATCAGTACCTATAATACCTTTATGATAGACGGGCATCAGAATAAGGATTTCTACACGAGCGAGGAATGGGAGAATAGGGAGATTCGCCCCTATGATTTTACCCCATGGAAGCAAATCCGCCCTATCTGTTATTCGCTTATTAAAGGAACAAAGACCCCATCCGCCTTTAAGTTCATTCTCCACCTGATACCGGACTATGCAGCTTCTATTTTAAAAGACGGGAACAGCTCGGTTACGCCGCAGCAGATAAAGGCGCTTGTATTGACCGTAAAGTATGACGGCGCCACGCTTACCCTGATTACCGGTACGGCGTTTCACACTTTCCTTATGGATAAAAGCGTGGATGCACTCTGGGATAATGCCGTAAAGAAATTCTTGGATAAACGTGATATTAATTATGAGGAGTTATGATAAAACTTCCATAATAATACTGCATCTGCAAAAAGACCGTATAAGTACCGGCTTTATCAATCACCGCTTCATACTTATCTGTCTGCATATTTTTCTCATAAAAAACCTGTCTGCCGTCAGCATCCTCTATCCACATATTTAACTTTCCATCTTCCGTAACGCAAGCAATTTCTATATCCGCGGCATCTTCCATGACAAAAGAAAACTCGTATAATTTTGCATACACCCCTTCTGCGTCAAATCGGATGCTTTCCGGCCAGTTATCTGTAAACGCAGACCCGACATCCTCTACCGCAGGCAATCCGACCATTTCCGACGGCATTGTCATTTCTGACATTTCTGTCATATCTGGCAATTCTGCTGCGGCACTTTCATCAGCACTCTCAATATTTTCTACAAATTCCGCAGATTCTAAGGCTTCCGATTTTTCTTCACTATATCCGCCGGCATAACTGCTGCCGTAATCACTATAATATTCGGAATACCATCCGCGGCTGACGCCCAACCCAAAATCAAGCGCTGTCATGATAATGACAAACAAAATCACGAGCATAATGAGCAGGACTGCCGGAAAGTCATAAATGACTTTTCTCTCTTCCTGATTTTTCCGTGTACAACTTACCAAAATCTCCACGCCAAGAGATATCAGCGCAATCGGCCACAAATGAAAAAGTATCCTGTAATTTAACTGCGGCATAACGATATGCAAAAGAAACAAGATACCGTACACCACAAATATCAATCCACATGTTATCGTTCCAACTCTGTGAGTCCTGCCTTTCTCCATACAATACCACTCCTTTCCCTACGTTACTGCCCAAAATGATTCCCGTCATCCTGCGGCCAGTAGCTTTGTGCCTGCTGCTGCATGGTTTCCGTCTGCTGCGTATTCTCTGCCTGATAGGTTCTACTCTGCTGCGTATCCGTCTCTCCGCGCTCTTCTTTTTCTTCAAGATTATCCAATTCCGCTTTTTTCCCCTGAATCAATTTGATTCCGACCCAGATAATGGCGATGCCGACAATAGCTCTCGGCACATCTTGGCTGATAGCACGGGTAAATACGTGGATATATTGGAAATAAAAATCATCCCCTACAATATGGCGCAAAAATCCGCAAAACGTCTGCCACAGCATACCGACTCCCAAAACAATCAGCAAAACCGCAATTACTTTCTGATATTTTCCCATAATGGAATTTTTGAAAGAATCCATATCTTTTTCTCCGATTCCAAACAAATATTCATCTTCTATCCGATAAAATTCTTCATCGCTTAGAGAGCCTAAATTATTTGCATGAAAAAATCCGTAAACCCAAATAACAAAGACGATAAATCCCATCACGCCAATATTAGAATAAACAGTAATGATTATTGCAAGGGCAAACACGCTAAGCAGGCTAAGTCCCATTTTCATAAAACCAAGATACATTTCCCCCGCACCCGGCAAAAAGGAAAGCCAAAATAATAAAAATCTGTTCTTCTTCTTTTTCATTCCTAATTATCCTCCATTCTTAATAATTGATTTAATTTACCGTTTAATTGACTACAGTAGTCATTCATTTTTTCATTCAGCTGATATATAAAATTTTCATCATCAGTCCGGCTTGCCGCTTCCTGCATCCCGCTCTTCCGCTCCATATGCTCCTGCACTGTATCTTCCGAACGGATACTTTCCGGAGCGGCAATCATGACGGCAAGCGCCGCGGCGCTCGCCGCAAATACCTTTACGCTATAGGAAAACAGCCTTATATTCTTTCTATATTCCCTCTTACGCCGCACCTGCCTTAAAACGTCGTTTTGAAACTCTTTCGGCGGATGCAGCAGCGGTTCTGCTTCCGTCATGGCAATCAGCTTCTTCAATTCTTCCTCTGAAAGATAGCGGTTATTCTCCATATTATTCATGCGCTGTTCTCCTTTCTGTAGATTTTTCTCAGCATATCTCTTGCTCTGTATATCTGCGTCTGTATCGTCTTCGTCTTCTGACCGCGCCGTGCGGCGATTTCCTTTACATCCAGTTCTTCATAGTAGTAGGCCTGCGCAATTTCATTATAAGGCGGTCTGAGACGTCTGCAATTTGCAAGCAGCATTTCCTTTACTTCCTTTTCCATACAGATGCTCTCCGGCGTGTCATGAAGCAAAACCTCATTCATACTGCCCTCTATGAGAAATTCTTCGGTCGGAACGCTGCGCCTGCCGGAGTGCGACATATAATCGATGCACTTATTCGTCGCTATCCTGCAAAGCCACGCCTTGGCATTACCGCCGTCAAAGCTTTTCAAATGCTCATATGCCGAAAGAAATGTTTCCTGTGCCAAATCCTCGGCGGCAAAGTAGTCTGCGGTCATCTTATAACAAACGGAAAAAACAAGATTTTTATAGGAATCCATCATCGCTGTTAATTGTTCTTCCTTGTATATATGCCCCGCCCCCTCTCTGCTTTGTGCATCTTCATATATTAAAACGCCGTCAGCTTATGATTATCTTCAACTTTGTATCAATTTTCTTATTTTTTTACAGTCCTATAGGAATTTCCTATATGACAAGAAAATTGCTTCGCAAATTATCTAACTGTATCGAGGAATTTCCTATCACATAAAAAAGCGCAAGCTCTACTACAGCCTGCGCCCCTATCCTATGATATTATCTTCTGAAAAAAGACTGGTACGCCTTTGTCTGGAAACGGAGTATTTCTCCTATCCTCCTGTTTTCCCCCGCCTGATAGTTCACATTGCCCCTCATGCCGTTTATCATGTCACGGACGATGTTAATCATCTCATGCTCGGAGATTGTAAACTTCAACTGGCTCTCATATAATGCCTGTGCCGCCTTTACCTGTTCTTCAAAACTGTGTGAAAAAGGCTCTGCTTTGATGACGTGATAACATTCCACCATACTTTTCACCAGCGGACAGGCATACTTCGTATCAGAAAAAAAGGAATCGCCCATATCGAAAACAGGGCAGAAACGATATTTTTGGCTTTCTATATCATATAACAGGCATATATTATCCGTTCTGCGGCCCACATTCATAAAAAAAGCGTCCAGTTCCAATATCTTCGTCAGATAGATACCAAAATCCTCCAATCCCGTCACATTCTCCACCAGTTCCACCGTATATAAAATACGCTCTTTTACATCCGCAATGCGTTCCAACATTTCAGAAAGCCCGAAACCGGTGCATTTCTTGGAAAGACTCTCCAATGATACAATCTCTTCCGTCTCTTTTTTGAAATTCTCACTGCGGCATCCCCGATATGTATTTCCTTTATAATCTATCATTACCGGCTCATAATTCACAAATTCTTCTATATTAGAATGCTGCATAAGACGGGAAACAACCGTTTCCGCAAGGCTTTCAAATCCCAGCCTGTCCGCTTTATACCAGTAATCGTCCTGTTTCCATTTCAACTGATTCCCCACGCTGGAATATTCCGCCCCGGTCACAATATAATCTTTGGAAATTTCTATCCTGTTCATTTTATCCCCCCTCTTACAATTTAAAATGCCTTATCTTAATCCATTGCAAATCCTCTGCCATTCTGCCCTCCGTCCGTTCTACAATCGCAAGCGGGTCATATTCATCCAGTTTCAAATCCTCCAAGATGACGTCGATATCCTCTCTGTCCTCCGGAAAACAGCGGCTTTGCAAAAATTCTTCAAAATCCTCCCAGTTCGGCTTTGCCTTAATCCCAAAAGCCCTATGGAGTATATTATCGGTCTCATTGACGACCTTCACTTTCTTTTCTTCCGCATTTATCAAAATGATACTGCAGCAATCCTCTTTACACATATATTCCATGCGTATCGTATAATCTGTCGGCTTGATATCGTCAAAGGCGCGGTTTAATCGCTCCCATGACTTAACCGTAGAATAATTTTCTTTCTCTTTTTCATTGCTCTGGTTTAAATACCCCGATAATACCTGTCTGGAAATATTATATTCCTTTGCTAACGCCGTTACCGTTTCACCCGCTTCATGCCGGCTTTTAAGCTGGCTTACCTGATGTGCCGAAAGCGCCGGCTTTCTGCCCGCTCCACGTTCATTTCTCGCCATATGTACCATTCTCCTTTCACGCCTGCCCATTTTAACAGCCGCTGACCAATTCCTGTTCAGTTTTATATCTACTATCAGCATAAACCGAAAAAGCGAAGGTGTCAACAAATTAATTCATCGACATCTCCGCTATTTTCGTCTTTTTTTACGCTATTTCTTTTATTTTTTCATTTTAGAGCGGAAAATAAGGCTCGCCAGATAGGCAAAAATAAGCGCCGCACTGCAGCCTACCGCGCCGTTGGTAAAACCGCCCTTAAACAGACCGATAAAACCGTCCTTATCCACCGCCTCTTTTACGCCTTTCATCAAAATATTGCCATAGCCCATAAGCGGCACACTGGCGCCCGCGCCCGCATATTCCATAAACGGCTCGTACCATCCGAGCGCGCTTATTGCCGCGCCCAGACAGACCAGCAGCACCATGATACGGCCGGGCATCATCTTCGTTTTTTCCATTAAAATCTGCACCAGCGCACAAATAACGCCGCCTACCCAGAAAGCATTTACATAATCCATAGCATAACCTCACTTACTTTTTCTGATATTGCTTTCTGTTATTTTCTGCATTATTTCCTATGTTATGCACGCTAATGTAAATTCCGCCGCCTGATATCTAAAAAAACGTTCCACGTTATCCAAGATAGGCAATAACCTCCACTTCGCACAATACGTCTTTTGGTAGCTGTTTTACCGCCACGCAGCTTCTTGCCGGTTTCTGTGTGAAATATTTTTCATAAACCGCGTTAAATGCGGCAAAATCTGCCATTTCTGCCAAAAAACAGGTTGTTTTTACCACATTTTCATAATCGGTTCCCGCCGCTTTTAAGATTTCGCCCACGTTTTTCATAACCTGATTTGCCTGTCCGGTAATATCACTGCCGGTAATTTCTCCCGTCGCCGGGTCAATCGGAATCTGTCCGGACGCAAAGAGCATCTTATCTGCGATAATTCCCTGTGAATATGGTCCGATTGCCGCCGGAGCCTTGTCTGTTGATACTTTTTTTAACATATTATCCTCCATTCCGGAGCGTTTTTTGCGACGGAAAGGCGACGCAAATCTCCAATTTGCGTCTGCCATCAAGGCATATTTGTGACGCTCCCGCACATAATTGCAGTCTGAACTTGTTGTTCAGACTTTGAAAAATAAGCTATCAAGCTTATTTTTCAATCTATTCTTCCATTCTTATTCATTACCAAAATCTGGCCCTTACATAAAAGCCTCTTTCGTTTTCAATAACTTCCAGCACTTCTCCCTCACGCTCTAACATCCTCTCTCGAAAAGGGTAGTTGCCGGACATGGCAAGCGAAGGGTCAATCGTATAGTAATAGTTGCTTGGCAAAACACCCTCCGTTACCGTTACATGGTCGCCTTTCTTTAACAGCCCGGGGCGTTCCATTTTAAATTCCATTTCCCGCATATTCAATCTTCTTTACCTCCCTGTCATAGGTGAAGATGCCGTTTACTTCCTCTTCCACATCGGATAACTGTGTATATACGCAAGCACACAGTCCGTCCGGAATCTGTTCCGCTATTTGCCGCATACGCTTCCTATAAGCGGCATTCAAGCTTTCCATTGTCTTATGTGTGCCGTATCCGTACAATTTCTTATATGCGCTGTGTTCCGGAATCCGCAGTGAATATCCGCCAAACTCCGACAGGACAGTGGCACGTTCTTTTTCCGGTGAAAATGTAAAATTAAAGAAATAATGATGAATGCTCTGCATATCGCCGCCATCCTGGTCAAACCAGCCGCTTGCCTGGTCTATCAGGCGGCTGTCATCACACTGTCTGGCAATCCGCGTCATCTCTTTTGCATGGAACTGCCCCCAGCCCTCATTAAAAATAACCCACGCCGCTATGCTCGGATGCGCTTTTAACAGTCTAATCGTTTCTTTCATTTCCCGGATAAATTCACGCCGTCCCGCTTTATGGCTGCGGGATAATAACGGCAGGCAGTTATCTTTCAGGCGCAATCTTTTTCTGGAAAAAAGCGTTGCCGCATAGGTCACAAACCAGTGCTTATAATATGTACCGCCATTAACCATATCCTGCCAGACTATCATGCCTAACCTGTCACAATGATAATACCACCTGTCAGGTTCTATTTTAATATGTTTTCTCAACATATTAAAGCCCATTTTTTTCATTTCCGTAATATCAAAAATAAGCGCCTCATCGGATGGCGCGGTATAGAGACCGTCCGGCCAGTAGCCCTGGTCCAATACGCCGTTTTGAAACTGCACCTTTCCGTTTAAGCAGATGCGGGGAATACCGGTCTCATCCGGTTCAATGGTAAAAGTTCTAAGCGCAAAATAACTCTCCGCCGTATCATCGCCCATTGTCACGGTAAAATAATACAAATACGGTTTCTCACACGTCCATGGCTTACTAACAGGCAAAAGAATCTCTATTTTCCGGTTAGCTGTGCCATCCGCCTGCGCTATAATAGCCGCCGTCTCTGCCGGTAGATTCTGATACAGCGCCGGTTCTTTGACCTGAATATGGACAGGCATATCGGATGCGGACGACGAACGAACCGTTATCCGCACTTTGCCCAGCCTTAAATCCGGCTCTGTTATCATTTCTTTTATATAAACAGACGGTACATACTCCATCCATACGCTCTGCCAGATGCCGCTCTGCGCCGTATAAAACATACCGCCGCGTTTTAATTTCTGCTTTCCCCTCGTATGGTATGAGGTATCGCTCACATCCCGCACGGCGATTAATAATTCCTGCTCTCTAACGTCTTTTGCCGCATATTCCGTAATATCCGCCGAAAATGGCAGATAACCGCCCGTGTGCCTTGCCGCCTCTCTGCCGTTTATATAGACTCTGCACGCCTGGTCTACCGCTCCAAAATGCAGTATCAGCCTGTATCCGGCGCGCAGCTTATCCAAATCCGCAGGAATCGTCCTATGGTACCAGAGATATTCCTCCGGCATAAGCTGTCTTTCTACGCCCGAAAGCGCACTCTCCGGCGAAAAAGGGACAAGAATCCTGCCGTCATATGTATCCGGCTTACGGAATTTAGGAGTAATGGCATACTCCCAATAGCCGTTTAGGTTTACATAACTCTTTCTTTGTAAAAGAGGACGGGGATATTCCTGTAAAACATTGCCGCTATCTATTTGTTTTCCCCAACGTGTGTATAGCTGTTCCATAAATGCCGCCTCTTTTCTATTATAAAAACTCCCTATGCACTAAGCCGCTATATACAATTAATTTTATCATGATGCCTTTCAGATTTCCACAATTTTCAAACTATGATTCTCTTGCCTATATACTTTAGCGCAAAAAAACAGGCAAACACCCCGACTGTCGGCTGCTTCCCTGTTTTATACTTTCCATTAAACTTTCTCCAGCACCACCCCGTGCGCTATGCCCGGTATGGTCTGACCTTCGTTGAAGCTTGTCTTGCTAAGAAGCGCACCCGTCGGCAGAAACAATACCCGCTTCCATACGCCCTCTTCTATTTTCTTCAAGATATAGGCAGAGAGTATAACCGCTGAACAGCCGCAGCCGGAACCGCCTGCATTGGTGTTTTGTTTTTCGCTGTCAAAAATCTCAATACCGCAGTCCATGTGCTGTTTTTTTATGTCGATTCCCTTGTCATCCAGAAGTTCAAACAAAAGTTTCTGCCCTACAACGCCCAAATCACCTGTTATAATTTTATCATAGTCCTCCGGTGTTCTGCCGAAGTCCTCCAGATTCTGCCTGATGCTGTCCGCCGCCGCAGGGGCCATGCACGCCCCCATGTTCATGGAATCCTTTATGCCGTAGTCCATAATCTTCCCAAACGTTACACCTGTTATTTTAGCATTTGCCTTTTTTCCGGCAGGGATTTCAGGAGCAAGCAGAAATGCCGCGCTGCCCGTTACCGTCCAGGTCGCGGAAAGCGGACGCTGGTTGCCATAGGCAAGCGGAAAACGGAATTCTTTCTCTGCGCTTGCGAAATGGCTCGATGTAACGCAGACTGCCTTATCTACAAAACCGCCCGCTATCATGGCGCTGCCAACCGCAATAGAGAGGCCGCTGGTGGAACACGCGCCGTACAGCCCTACATGCGGCGTACCAAAAGAAGTCAGTCCAAAGCTGCTTGCAATCGACTGTCCAAGTAAATCTCCCGCAAAGATTAACTCTATTTCTCCTTTTTTCATGTTTTCTTTGTCCAGTAAAATCTGCACCGCCTCTTTTTGCAGGACACTTTCCGCCTCTTCCCATGTCTCGGCGCCGAACATATCGTCTTTTCCCACTTTATCAAAGAGTTTTCCCATTGGACCCTGCCCCTCTTTACTGCCGACGATAGATGCGCTGTTTATGATATAAGGCGCATTTTTAAATTGAATGCTCTGTTTTCCCAACATATGCGAACTCTCCCTTTCTGCCATTGATAGCATTTAGTATGTACCGCCATATCTGGGAATATACGTCAGTTATAAGGAAAAAAGACCCGTTCTATATTCTTGTCAAACTCCGGGCTTTCACTGCAGACGGAAATTTTATAGCCGGCGTCCTCCACCCGGTTTTCCGGCATGGCATATTCTTTCATGAAATATGTCTTCTCATCCACCTGCTGGCGCAGGGAAATACTGTCATCATCCGCCGCAAGCACCGCAAAGTCCTTTAACGGCAGAGACATGCCAAGACCCGTTACTTTTAAAAAGCTTTCTTTCATCGTCCAGATTCTAAACATCCGCTCTTCCTGCTGCCTGACACTGTCTGCGCTGCGTATCCACGCCAATTCTTCCGGTGCGAAAAAGCGTTCCGCCAGACGTTCTTTGCCACCGCGCACCCATTCGATATCATTGCCGATTGGAACTTCGCCGATACTGCATATCGCATAATCGCCGGAATGGGAAAGAGAAAAATGCAGTTTCGGATAATAGCGCAAAACGGGCTTTCCATACTTCCCCAAATCATATTCCATACTGCGTTCTTCCAGACCGTATGCTTTCAGGGCGGTATTTAAGGAAAGCGCGGCTCCCAGACTTCTGTTTTTATCTTTTTTGTGCTTTAGCAGGGCAATTTTTTGTCTGCGGTAAGGAGAAACCGCCTGCAATGCGTCAGAAAATGCGTTCCCGTTCTCCAACTGCCTGACATCCATAATATAGGTCTTAATCATCTTTGCCTTTACACACTCTCTTCCATAAAACAGTCCTCACATATCCGGTAAGGATAATCCCACGGCAATGTCTTTCCGCATACCTGACATTTCTTCTCGAACTGCTTCTTATTTTCCTGCAAAAGCTTACCGATGGCGCGCTGCGAAGCTTCTCTGTTGGCCTCCAGTTCCTGCCTGTCAATAAGCCAGTTCATTCTGCCTGCAAACTGGCTGTACAAATCCAGCTTCTTATAATAGGATTCCAATTCCTCCAAAAAAGATTCTCTTGGGTATGCGGGGCAGGGCTGTTCCTCCAGCGGATTTTCACAATACTTAAGCCATAACCTGATAACATCCCTATCGCCTATATCAAAAGGACAGGTAATCAAAGAAAGCAGCATTCTTTTATCTTTCATGCTCTCACCGGCTTTGCGGTAGTTTTTCAGATAACGGTATTTTTTGACGCTTTCCGCCATTGAAACCTTATCATATAACTGTGTACCGCCTGCATTTTCCCAAACTCCTATAATCTCGTCCAGTTCCATATTGATATCCAAAAGCAGTTCCGGGAAACCGATTCTTGCTTTTTTCAGCGGATGAAAAGGCTCCTGCAGTTTTTTTCCGATATAACCCATATCCATTGTGGTCTGTACATAACCGATATCATAATAACCGTAGCGTCCCGCCCTTCCGGCTATCTGGCGTATTTCCTCCGCATAAAGACGTCTTTTAACGCTGCCGTCAAACTTAATGGTATTCATGAAGACAACTCTGCGGATTGGCAGATTAATCCCCATGCCGATAGCGTCAGTGGCGACCACAACGTCATTGACTCCCTCCGCAAAAAGCTGTACCTGCTCTCTTCTCGTCTTCGGCGGCAGATTTCCATAAATAACACTTGTTCTTATTCCTTTTGCCTCCAAAGCCGCCGCAATCGCCAACACATTTTTCTTGGAAAATGTAATCAGGGCATCTCCCTTTTCCACATCCCTGTTCATATCATATTTCCCCGGTAAAAACTCTAATCTCGTATTCCGCTCATGGTATACAAGGTCGTAAGTATCGCCGCAGCGGGTAATCATCTGAATCAAAAGTTTCTCCGCTACCGGAGACGCACAGATATGTATCTCTTCCGCGCGGATGCCAAGAATCGCCCTTGTCCAGTAACTGCCCCTGTTCTCATCGGAAAGCATCTGCGCTTCGTCAATTACGGCAATGTCATAAATTTCTTTTAAATCCAGTATTTCAATCGTGGAAGCCTGACAGAATGCGCCCGGCGTCTGAATCTTTTCCTCTCCGGTAATCAAGCTGCACGGCACTTTCGCCGCCGTCATCGTATCATAAACTTCCAGCGCAAGAAGACGCAAAGGTCCTAAATAAATACCCTGATACGCCTGTTTTAGCCGCTGCAATGCCTGATAGGTCTTGCCGCTGTTGGTCGGACCGATATGCAGAATAAAATGTCTGTGCATACTGCGCGCCTCCGGGTATTGCTTTTCCGGCTCCGCCTCCATGAGTTCCTCAATCTTTTTCCCGACCATAAGCTGCATATAGTCATCCTTGTAAATTTCATAGAGGGATTTTTCACGCAGCATTTCAAAAAGGCCGTCCATCTTTAAGATTTCCTCCACGGAGGCTGACGGCGCCATCATGTGCAGGAAAGAAAGATCCAACTGTACCAGTTTTCGCAGGACTCTCTCATATTTTCCCCACAGCCTGCGGTCACGGTTGGAAACCGTATAACCGACAGTGGCAGCCCTTTTATGCAGTTCTGTCATATCATTCAGAATCTGATGGGCTTCCATTTTCTTCTTTCTGGCAATCCGACGTTCTAATTGCTTTATATTGTGTTCACTGCTTTTAATATACTTTCTTTGCTTGGAATACGGTATCTCTAAAAAAGCCTTATGATATACCCTCCAGGCTCGCTCAATCTCCTCATTCGTGATTTTTTCCATTTTCATTACCCCATTACACAACTACACAATTACACAATCCTTTACACAACATATTACAAATAAAGCTTCTGTCTTCCTATTCCGTCGGTTTTTGGTAAAATCTTCCGAATAATTCTTCTGTCCTTATTGCGTTGACAAAAGCCCCCTCATCAGCTTTCTTAACCGCCCGGACAACTTTCTTGCTCTCTTCTTTTGACACTACGGAATACACGATATCCCTTTCGCAGTGTTCATAAGAGCCTTCCCCTTCCAGAATCGTTGCGCCATGCCCGCTGACATCATAAATTACCTTACATATATCCTTTGCATGATTGGTAACAATGAATAACGTCTGTTTTTGATACCTCTGATAGAGCATGTGCAAAACCTGTGTGGAAGCGTACTGAAAGATAATCGAGTACAATGCCTGCTTCCAGCCGAACAACAAACCGGCAAGCATAATGATAACGACATTGACCCCCATAATAATGTTCCAGGAATCCACCCCCTTTTTCTCCGAAAGAAAAATTGCTATAAAATCCGTACCGCCCGTTGTCGCATTCATCATCAGGCATAAACTGATGACAAAACCGCAAATAATACCACCAAAAATGCTGATTAGCAAAATATCATACGTAATCACATATCCCGGTATGGCATCCGTCAAAATACCGGTCAGGACAATCATCAAACAGGAATATAGTGTAAACTTCTTCCCGATATAACGAAATCCGATATAAATAGGAATCATATTTAACAATAAATTGACTACCGTATACGGAACTGTGATATGAAAGAAATTCTCAAAGACAGCCTGTATCAGGATTGTCAATCCCATGACTCCGCCCGGATATAAACCGCCTGTCCTGACAAAAGTTTTGGTATTTACCGCCATAATGACAGATGCAAGGCATATGACGATAATACGCTTGCCGTCTTTTTTCAAATCGAAACTCATATTTCACATACTCCTTCGTTTGTCAAAAAATGCTAATATTATTATATCATAATAACAGAAAAAGGGGAACCAAAAGATTCCCCTCAAAAAAATTCGCTATCATAATGCTAGGATAATATTGTTATTTTCTCTTTGACAATACTTCGTCTTCATATTTTTTAACCGCATCAAACCAGCTCTTATCCGCAACAACGTTGCACTGTCTGCAATATTCCTCCCAGACATCGCCAAACGGATAGGTTTTAATGTCCTCATGCATTACCATGAGTTCCGTCATACGGTTTTCATCCTGCAGCTTCTTGAGCGCTTCATGCGGTGTGCAGAGTGCGGAAAGCAATGCCTTCTGCCAGCTGCGGAAGCCGACCGTCCATGCGGAAATACGGTTAATGCTTGCATCGAAATAATCAAGCGCCATATAAACACGGTTTAAAGCATTATTTCTTACGATTTCTTTTGCCATCTCTTTGGTCTCATCATCAAATAATACGACATGGTCGCTATCCCAGCGCACGCCCCTGGTAATATGCAAAGCGATTTCCGGGAAATAGCAAAGCAGCGCCGGAATCTTATCCGATACCACCTCCGTCGGATGGTAATGTCCATTATCCATAAGCGGCAGGCAGCCGTCATGCGTTGCCGCAAACATCAATGTGAATTCTGCGCTTCCCGCCGTATAAGATTCTACGCCGATACCGAATACCTTGGATTCTACGCACGGTTTTACCAGATTTTTATCATAAGGCTCCGATAATATCTGCTCGATAGAATCTTTATAACGCATTCTGGGACCCATACGGTCAGCCGGAATGTCTTTGTAACCGTCTCCCGTCCAGATATTCATAACACATGGCATTCCCGTTTCTTTCGCAAAATATTCAGAAATACGGATACAAGCCTTGCCATGCTCAATCCAGAATTTTCTCGTCGCTTCATCAGGACTTGACAGAGTCAGCCCGTCCTTTACTTTATCATGGGAAAAGAACGTAGGATTGAAGTCGATTCCCATATTCCTCTCTTTCGCAAATGCCACCCACTTTGCAAAATGCTTCGGCTCGATTTTATCACGGTCCACGTAGTTTCCGTCCTCAAAAATAGCGTAGCTTGCATGTAAATTCAATTTCTTTTTACCGGGCATCAGCTGCAATGCCAAAGACATATCGTCCATCAGTTCCTGCGGTGTTCTTGCTTTTCCCGGATAATCCCCCGTTGTCTGAATGCCTCCCGTCAAAGGGCCGTCATGGTCAAAACCGATTACGTCATCCCCCTGCCAGCAGTGCAGTGCAACCGGAGCCTCTTTTAATGTTGCAATAGCCTTGTCCGTGTCTACGCCAACCGCCGCATACATTTCTTTTGCCGCTTCATATCTTTCTTTTTGTGTCATCATACCTTCTCCTTCCCTTTGTGAATCGTTAGAATATGATTTATTATATCAGAGCTTTCTTTTTCTTATCAGGTCTTTGCCGTCAAAATAACAGGACCTTATTTGCAATGTTTCGGATGACAGCCGCAGACGGTTTATGCTATAGTATAAGAAAACGCAGACAGGAAAGGTTGAGAGATATGCAGCAGGAACTATTAAGGTATCTTCAAAAAATCACAGAAGAAGAACAGGCGATATTAAAAGGGGCGCAAAATGTAAAAAAGGAACTTTATACATCCCATAAAGACTTTGTCATTGACAGCCAGAAGTTATTGCAGAAAGGCCGTCTGATAGAGATACGCCCCCATACCAGATTCATTCATTTTCCGAAACACCGCCACAACTATGTGGAAATGGTCTATATGTGCAGCGGCAGCACGACGCATATCATCAATGATAAAGAGCGTATTACGTTACAGGAGGGGGATTTGCTGTTTTTAAACCAGAATGCGACACAGGAGATTCTTCCTGCCGCAGAACATGACATTGCTGTCAACTTTATTATCCTGCCCGCTTTTTTCGACCGTGCCTTTTCCATGATTGAAAAAGAAAATATCCTCTATGATTTCCTGGTCTCCTCCTTATCCGGCGATTATTCCCTTTCCAGCTATCTGCATTTTCAGGCCAAGGATATTCTTCCCGTACAGCATCTGGTCGAGAATATGATATGGACTTTAATCTATAAAAAGGCAAATGCCAATACCGTCAACCAGACGACAATGGGGCTTTTGTTTATGAACCTGTCGCTTTTTGCAGACGCCATCAACCAGGATAACCCGCACCAGTATGAGCAGAATCTTGTTTTTACCGTCTTAAAATATATTGAAACGCATTATAAAAACGGAACACTGTCGGAAATTGCAGAAGAAATGAACCACCCTGCCTATTATATCAGCCGCCTGCTTAAAAAACATACGGACTGCAATTTCAAGGAACTTTTGCAGCAGCGGAAATTACAGCAGGCCGCTTATCTGCTTTCACAGACGCCGCTTTCCGTAGAACAGATTATGGAAAATATCGGTTATGATAACAGTAGTTATTTTTATCGGAAATTCCGTGAAAAATATGGATGTTCCCCCCGAAACTACCGGGAATCGCTGCGTTTTTCACTATCGGCGCAGTTCCCATAACTGGTTTTCATTTCCCGCTTCATAATCGCTTACATAGAGCGTACCGCTTTCAGCGTCATAGGTAAGGACTTTGTTCATATCCAGCCACCATCTGATACAATATGCCCCCCCCACTCGCTCAAAACGCCATTTCGCGCTGTCTCCGTTTTCATCCAATATAGCATCCGCTTCCTCGTCGGAAACCATACGGAGTCCGCCGTCTATGTCCGCCAGTCTGTTTTTCTTATCGGGTGAAAGCAAGGTATATTTCCATACATAATCCATATCAATGTTAAGAACCCATTTATCATATTCCCCAAGCCGGGCATTTTCGTCAGCAGCTTTGGACTGCAGGTGATAACAGCCCTCATTGATAAACCTATGCTCCGCCAGAAAAAGCAACCACTCTTCTTCATTCTCATTGATTGCCAATGCGCTGCCGCTCACGACAAGAACCACAAAGCCCGCCAAAAGCGCGGCTGCTTTTATTCCACCTGTTTTTTCTTTTAAAATATCTTTTGTTATGTTATCAAAACACTTCCGCAGCCCCATGATGGCATAGGGTATCAACAGCACAAAATAGGCAAATATATAAGAAGATTTCGCCTCCCAGAACGTGTGGAATATAAAACCGCCCAAAAAGACAATCAATCCCGCCAGCTTTAACAGGGCATATTCTTTTCGGGAAAAGATAAGATAGAATATGACTCCTATATATATAAGACTTTGGTATACTTCCAAAAATAAAGCAAGTATTCTGTGCAGCCTCCCCGTATCGGCAAATGTGTCGTTATAAAGATGGCTGTGATTGTGCAAAACGGTCTGATAGTCAATCCGCATCTCATAAAATGAGCCAAAGGACGCCTCGCACCATATGCTCGTCAGCTTTTTTTGAAAAAAATCAAGAGCTACCTGAGGATTGTCAAGCTGATACTGTATCTCGTTTTTCAAATCCTCCATACAGGCGTTTTGCGTTTTTTCATAATCGTAATCGTTATTGGTATAAACCGCCCAATTATAAGAATTAAACCAGCCATATCCGCCGTCCTGACTGTCAACGCCCATTACGAGATAGGCTATCATCGGGATGCCGTCTCCCTTATATTCATCGCTTACGCCATTGGTAATCACACTAAGCCCCGTATTAATCACCACATTTGTCAATAACAGTGCGGCAATAACACCCGCTATACCAATCATGCTTTTACAATTATCCCATGCGTCTACAAAATACAATAATACTATGGCAACGGCAAAGATGGCATAGTTGGTCTTAAACATATAGGCCAAAGCAATAAATAGAATAGATAACAGCAGTTTTTTATTGTCGCGCGTCTTAAAATACATCTGCTGGTATAGCATCGCGCAGGAAGCGCTCATCAATCCAATAAGCAGCCCATAGACATAATTCGTATAGAACATAATAGGTAAAAATAGCATAACGCCTAATATGATTTCATCTTTTCTACCGTCATGTGCATATTTATCCAGATAGTGATACAAAAGATAATAGGTGAAGCCGACCGCCAGCAAATTTATCATCTGAAAGGCCAGAAAATTATATTCGCCTAACAGCAGGGAAATAAAATAGCAGAAAAACACCAGGCCCTTTTGGTGCGGAGCCATATACAGATAGCTTCCAAATTCCAGACGCCTGTAATTTCCATGCAGTATCTCCGCCGCACACTTCATAATGACATCCTGATCCGACCTTGGCAGGTTCTGCGAAGCCAGAATAAACAGGAAATTAAAGACCGCCATGATAATGATAATTCTTTTGACCGCCTTATCAGACAGCCTTACATATTTATGCCATGCGTAAAAGAACGCCAGCAGCAGAAAAAACAGCAAAATCACTAACGCTTTATTGGAAGCGATAAAATACTTACGTTCCCCATCATCCAATTTTACCTCTGTAAAAAGACTCTGCGCCGACAAAAAAAATAAAATAATGAATAGTAAAACGCTGATAAAACAATATAATACTTTTTTTAGATTTTCTTTAAGCATCCCTGTATCTCCTGCGTACCATGATTTCGTAGACTGTCAGTATTATATTATAGCATAATTTTCCATAAGTCAAAGACCCCGCTGCAAGCACGTCTACTTGGCTCGTTGCTCGCGGGAATAAGAATAACGGGAAGCTTTCCCTCGAAACTTCCCGTCATTTTCTTACGTCTTAGCGGCTGCGCAGCCCTGATTTATAGTAAAAGCAGCATTTCTTTGGAATACGGTACGCCACCTCGCCCTCTGTACGGTACTCGGTGCAGTCCATAAACACAATCCGTCCGTCGGGCAGCGCGCAGTATTCACAGCCCTCCCATGTACACGGCGCTTCATAGGCGGGCAGTATATTCACCGCGCTTTCTTCTCCCAGATTATAGGTAAAGATGCCGTCATATCCCCAGAATACAAAGTCCGTGTCGGCTCCGGGCGCGATAATATCAAGCATAACCGTTCCCTCCGGCACAATCCCCAGATGCACATCCTCTATCATGCCTTTTTCAAGATTGACCGCGGCAATTCCCATGCTGTAGTGTGTATCGTTCCCCGCATCTACCTGGGTATAAACCCTGCCGTCCTTTCCAATTCCCAGTCCGGCTGCCGGATGAGGCATATATGCAGTCTCCAAGTTGGAGGTAATGTTTTTCACATAGTTTCCATCCTTATCCAGTACCATCAAAATATCTTTCATACCGCTTCCGCGCAGATAGATATATCCTGCGTCATCCACCACCATCCTGCTGACGATGCCGTACATTTCATCTTCGTAGGACGATAAATCAATCTTCTTTTTCACTTTTCCATCCCGACTTAAAATCCAGAGGGATTTCTTATATTTTTCACCCGCTACAATCGCACAGTAGTCCTCGCCATCCGTACGTTCCATTAACGCAAGGTAAACATCTCCCTTTTTATCCTGATATAGCGCGCTTACATCGCTTTTAACGTCAAAATTATCAAAGAAGAGCCTCGAATCGCCGCTGCCGATTTCCATAGTGTGAACTGCGTTCCATCCTGTCAGGAAAATGCAGTTTTGCCCCATTGCCATATTGCGGATTTCCAAATCTCCCGTATACGGAATTGTCAACTCCTGCGCCGGATTATAAACAGCGTCGCTTTGCAGGATGGCTTCGTCGGTCGCCTCAATTTCTTTTTCCTTTTCTTTTATGATTTCATCCTGTGGAAAGTCCGCCGTTCCCGTTGCAATCCTGTCGTTCATCGCCTGTAAGCTGTAATCTCTTTTATGCATAAAATCAATAATCTGCAAAAGCTCCTCGTCGTTCATCTCCTTATCCGGGAAAAAATATGTCGAGGTATCGCCGTAAAACGCCACGCCTTTTCCCTTATATTCCTCCGGCGCGTCAATCATCGTAAGGCTCCCTTCGGGGAACAACGCCTCCTCTTCATAGGAAACCTGAAGTTTCTTCATACGCTCCTTTTCCTCCTCCTGATAAGGGCGGTTATAATTGTCAGCCCCTATCTTGCGCGTATAAATCTCTACAAAATATTCCTCCATTTCCTTTTCATTCATCGCCGCCATACGCTGCCGCCACGCATTGACCGCTGCGGTCACTGTAAAGGAAAACATGGCGATGAGCGCCGCTGCAAGAACCACCGATTTTTTCCATGTCATCCTGATTGTTCTGCGTTTTTTCGGCAAACTGACAAGTATGTCATCTATTCTTTTCTCCAATGACTCAGGCGGTATTATCTTTTCCCGCTGTGCCATTTCCAATAAATCCTGCTCGAATTTATCTATAATAAATTGTCTGTCTTTCATATATGCTCCTTTCTGTTATCCGGCTATATGGGTGATTGCGAAACATTTCCGATAATGTCTGGCATGGGGTAACATATACAATCCATAAGCGGGTACTGTGAGACCGTCGGTATTTATATGCGGTATTTTCGCATATTATATACCGCTACGGTTGAACTGTAGCGAAAGCGGACCCGTGTTGGACTGTATATGTTATCCATACAAGCATTTGGGAAGTTTCATAAGCACCTAATCCGGCTATTCTAAATATTCTTTCAACTGCTTCTTGGCTCTGGAGAGTCTGGACTTGACCGTTCCCTCCGGCACATGAAGAATATCTCCTATTTCTTTGATGGAAAACTGCTCATAAAAATATAAAATAACGGTTTCCCGGTAAACAATATCAAGTTTCATAACAATATCCCACAACTCATGATACTCGTCCTCAAACGCGGGCATATAGTCCTCTATATTTTCTACCAGCGCACGCCGCTTGTTTTTTGCATAAACCCGCTTCGCCTCATTTGCCGTAATCTGCATTATCCATGCGTGAAAAGCTTCCTTTTTCTGCAAGGTATGCAGTTTTTCATACGCTTTCAATACGGATTCGCTGACAACGTCCTGCGCATCGTCCCGATTATGCAAAATGCCTAGTGCAAGCCTGTAAAGCCCCGACGTATATTCATGAATGAGTCTGGCAAAGGTTTCCTTATCTATTGCTGCCATGCTCCACCTCCTTTGTTGTTGCCGGCTTCTATTAACTATGATAAACCGGCGCGCCAAAAGGTTCCCGAAAAAGTAAAAATAATGAAATAAACCGAAACGAATTTCTCCGTTCCGGTTTTTCTGATTAAAAGTATTACAAAAGATATTGATAAGCTTGATAATATTTATTAATCTGCTCCCCAGTGCAGGTAAGATTGTGTTCCCCACGATAATCTTCCAATACCTCTTTACTAATTAGCAACTCAGATAATACATGAGCATTTTTGGGGTCTTTCATTGTGAGTTGAGTAAACTGTATTGCTCTGTCAAAAAACATATTTTTTTTATCCGTATCCGAAGCAAACCTCAGCGCTCGTTTGACTTCATTCCCAATATTTATCATTTGTTGCACAAGAGATAATTCAAACCATGTTTCATTTAAAACTGAATCCATTTACAAATCACCTCCGTTGCCTTTTGCATAATATCCGAATCCAATATTCCCATCCCACCGCGTGGAAATCCATGAATCTGATTATTATGGATATTGATAAAAGAATCATATTCCAGAATTTCATCCATCGACTGATTTTCAAGCCACAAATTAAATCCCCACATATCGGATTCCTTTGAACCTTTCTGTTCTTTCAGATAATTTGCCAATTCATAATGCATATCTGCATCAAGTGCGACTAATTCTTTATCCAAATCCACAACGCCTTTCACAAACCCATTTATAAAAGAATTAATTCCATACAGTTCTTTAATCGTGTATTTTCTCTCTAAAATAACCATTTTTCATCTATTCCTATTCTATCTCTTTAAACTTGATTTATGGCAGCAGCATACTTCAATTACATCATTTATTATAGCAAATCCCTGTAAATTGGCAACCTATATTCCCCTTATCTGCTTCTATCTACTTTCCTTATCTCTAATGCACCCACATTATTTTCATATTTTGAATATGCAACTAAGATACTATCACCTGTTCCAACCATCAGTTCCAATACCTTAGCCAGTTTTTCCTGAGTCATTCCTTTGGGCATTATAGTATAATCAACTTTTTTACCCCATGTTTTTTCATACTCTTTTTCAAGTATTTCAATTTTCTTTAATACACTGTCATTTCTCACTTTCTTCCTCCATATTCATTCTATCTTCCCCGCCCTGCTTTCCGCATACTTTAGCACCGAAATAATCGGTACAATCAGAACGCCGCAGAAAAAATTGCTGACGCCATGGATAAAATCCCACGGCAATCCCGCAATAATCCAGGCAATCATGCCCTGAAAACTAAGCCCGTACAAAAGAGCCTGCGCGGGGGCATATAGTGTGCCGAACAAAAAACCGTGCGCCGCACATACCGCCATATACACAAAGGGGCGTATCTTTTTCGGCATATTTTGAGGAAGCAGCATCACGGCTCCCCACAGAAGCGTCCATAGGTATAAGTAGGGAATCCACCATGTCGCAAAGCCGCTGAAAATGCCGTTCAATAAAACATAGGTGTAAATCGGATATAGGGCTTTTTTCCGATAGACAACGGTATAGGCAATCGTGAATACGCCGAGAAGATGAATGTTCGGCGCAATCTCCATCACCAGCTTAGAGGCATACATAACGGCTCCGAGCATCGCGAAAACCGCCAGTTCTCTCGTTGTCGTTTTCATACTAATAACCATGCCTACTCGACTTTAAAGGCATAGGCTTCGCCCTCTGTGACCGCGGTGGAATCCACGCCCGTCATCGCGTACTCGCCGTTAATATAAAACGCCCAGTATACGCCGTCGGTATCATAATCCGCCGTAATGCCGTTGACCGTTTTCACATAAAGACCGTATTCGCTCTCTTCTCCCGCAATCAGTCCGAGTTCCAAAAGCGCCTCGCCCACGGTCTCTTTATCCGTATGGATTTCAAACTGCGTCTCACCGCCCTCTTTATCTGTAACAGTAAAAAGAAATGCAGTCTCGCCCTCTCCAAGTATCTCAATTTGCGCACCGTTCGCCGTTTCCTGTCCGGCGGCGGATGCCGCTCCGCTTTCCATCTTATCTCCGCAGGCACTTACTGACAGTAGTGTCATAATCATAAACGATATGCAAAGGAGGCGTGACGGAAGCTTTTGATTATATTTTTTCTGCATATTTTTTAACCCTTTCTTCTCTGATTCTTGCCCAAGAGATTTGCCTCATCTCTTGCAATCCAGTATTCATCATAATCGCTTATTTAGACTTCGTCAATAGAATTTCTTTGCATACGCTTTCGGCGTTATCCCTGTTTTCCGGCGAAACATTTTGATAAAATAGCTGACGTCGCAAAATCCTGTCCGTTCAGAAATTTCAGTAATACTTAAATCCGAAGATTCCAATAACGCCGCCGCTTTGGATAAACGGTACTCTAACAGATATTCCGTAATCGTCATATTCATCATGCGTTTGAAATAACGGCAGCATTCGTTACGGCTCATGGACATACTTTCCGCCAGCATAGCCAAGGAGAATTTTTCCTGATAATGCGTATGTAACCAGGTCACCAGATTCAAAATTTTCCTATTATCATGCAGTGCGGAACTTGTTTTTTCTTGTCCGGGCAGGTTAGCGGCAAATAAAGTCCAGATATTCTGCAGAATATGCTGTGTTTTTAACCGAAATTCCGGCATTTCTGAAAAATTATCGGCTATCCACTCTAATTTCGGGAATATTTCCGCAGTCCATGTCTCGCATCTTTTGAATAAAAAAAACGGCGTATTGGCATCTACGATTGGACGATAATATTCTTTTTCGTAATAACTTCCTTGTACGCCATATAAAATTTCAGGATAAAATATCAGAGTAAAATACTTTGCAGCCTGATATCCCGGCGCAGGACGGATGGAGTGCAGAAAGCCCGGCATGATAAAAAATCCGTCTCCTTTTGTCACTATCTGTTCACGCTCTAAAACATATACGTTTACTGCGCCCTCCACCACAACAGAAATTTCAATCATTGGCTGTTTATGCCAATTTACAAAGCCCTTATGGTATTCGCTCAAATCATCATGCGAAAGAATCAGGCGGAAAGCATCATCATATTCCACAATGGCATTAAGTTCTTTGTCAATCTGTATTTGGCGTTTCTCCATCTTAATCTCCATTTCTGAGCGACTTGTCGCGAAGAGGCGGCAAGAAGCGCAACAAAATTATATTTTCAGGTGATATTTCCATAGAAATTCACTATTTATTCGTGACATAATTATACTTAATTCATGTTACAACCGCAAGAATAATCAGCATAATTTATCAAATCAGGCGCAGGATGCCAAGGTGGAAAGGAGTATGTTTATAAATATGGAAAGAAAAGATTTTTACAAAGAACTGCTTGCTCTTGCCATCCCCATCGGCTTACAAAATCTCCTGGTCGCTTTAATCGGCGCATCGGACGCATTGATGCTGGGGCGTCTGACGCAGGACGCAGTCGCGGCGGTTTCCCTTGCCAATCAGATTGCTTTTATCATGAATCTGTTCATCGGGGCAATAGTCGGCGGCGGCGGTGTTTTAATCGCGCAGTATTGGGGGAAAAACGATAAAAACATGGTGAAAAACCTGTTTTGTATGCTTATGAAATGGGCATTCGCTATTTCCTTTTTCTTTTTTGCTCTGGCGATGTTTACGCCCCGGATTTTAATGCGCATTTATACGCCGGAGGAAGAATTAATTCAAATAGGCGCGTCTTATCTTAGGATAGTCAGCTTTTCTTATCTTTTTAACGGCGTTACGCAGTGTTATTACCTGGTTATGAAAGTGGAGGGGAAAGCGGCAAAAAGCGTCATCATTTCCGTTTTTACCCTGATTACCGATGTTGTAATAGATTTTTTCTTAATTTATGGCATTGCAGGAGTGCCAAAATTAGGCGCAAATGGTTCGGCATATTCCACGGTAGTGGTGGAACTTGTCGCCTTAATCTGGTGTATGGCGGAATCTTTCAAAAAAGACAATATCCGTCCTGACCGTCAGGCTCTCCGATGGTTTTCGGCTGAAATTACCAAAGATTTACTGAAAATTTCCGTTCCGATGCTGGGAAGTTCCCTTGCATGGGGTCTTGGATTTTCCATGCACTCTTTTATTATGGGGCATCTTGGTTCGGATGCAACTGCCGCCGCTTCCATTACATCCGTTGCACAGGAACTTATCACCTGCGTCTGCAAAGGCATTTCTGCGGGGGCGGGCATTATGGTCGGCAAACTTCTGGGACAGAATTTATTTGATAAAGCCAAGGCGTATGGCAAAAAATTCTGTCATATCTCTTTTGCGACAGGCGCGCTGCATATGCTGCTGCTCTGTATCTTAGGTCCTGTTGTGGCAAAGTTTTTCGTGCTGTCAGAAACAGCGAAACAGTATTTGATTATTATGCTGTTTTTCAGCGGCGTATACGTTTTCGCGTATTCCATCAACACGATTATTGTCTACGGCGTTTTTCCGGCGGGAGGCGATTCCCGCTATGATGCTGTCAGCGTATTTTTTGCTTCCTGGTGTTTCGCGCTGCCTTTGGCTCTGCTTGGCGTTTTCTTATTCCATCTGCCAGTTATGGCGATATATATCTTGATGAACGCCGACGAAATTGTGAAATTACCGTGGCTTTATCCAAGGTATAAAAAATATCTGTGGTTAAATAATTTGACGCGGGAAGAAAATAATTATGATAAAATATGACAGGAGGCTGTAAGCATGACCAAGACATTTATGAAAGGAATGGACATATCCTCTTATCCTGAAATGACAGATATGGGATATCACTATTATGATTATGACGGTAAGGAAGTAAATCTTATCGACTTTGCCGTAAGCCAGGGATTTAATTACGGACGGCTCCGCATCTGGAATGAGCCGCTAAATGTGCCGGAAGCGAAAGGTTACTGCGATTTGGAGCATACAAAACGCATGGCGCAGGAAATAAAAAAGCGCGGATTGGGGCTTTTGCTTGATTTTCATTATTCGGACTGGTATGCCGACCCGGGTACGCAGACCAAACCAAGAGCATGGCAAGGGCTTAATAATGATAAACTGACAGCGGCAGTATATGATTTTACGAAAAACACGCTGCAAGAACTTGATAAGGCGGGCGCATATCCCGATATGGTGCAGATAGGCAACGAAATACGCTGCGGCATGATTTGGCCGGAGGGCAAAACGGATAACTGGCCGATGCTTGCAAGGCTTATCAATGCGGGCATCAAAGCCGTCAGGGACACGCAGAAACAGCGTAATACAAAAGTTATGCTCCATTTAGACCAGGGCGGGCGCTATTATTATCTGGAAGAATGGTTTGATAACTGCCTTTTACATGGCGTGACGGACTTTGACATTATCGGTCTTTCCTATTATGCGTTTTGGCACGGCGGGTATCATGACGTCAAAAATTCCATGGAAAAACTTGTGGAAAGATATGATAAACCGATAATTCTCGTAGAAGCGGCGCACGGTTACAGGGTCATTGAGGGCGGCTTATATGATAAACCGCAGGAAGAACTTTCAGGCTTTCCCTCCAGTCCCGAAGGGCAGAAAAAAGTGATGGAACTAATCATGTGCATCACGGCAAATATTAGCGGAAATAAAGGACTCGGCGTTTTTTATTGGGAGCCGTTCTGCATACCCGCCGGAATGGACGATAAGTGGGCTTTAAGCATGAGTCTGGTAGACCAAAACGGCAGGGCGATGGAGGGATTAAAGGCATTTTCAGAAAATCCATATGAATTGAACGCCGCGGACTACACTAAGCTGTATGCACCCGAAAAAATAAAACTGACCGCAGATATGGCGGATAGTTTACCGGAACGGCTTCCCAAAGAAATAAAGGCGCTGCGGATGGATGGAAATATTGATAAATTACCGGTCATCTGGAACGATACTGCGCAGATAAAACCGGACATGATAAATGAAATAACAGGGATTTGCAACGGACAAACCATTACCGTCCGGGTTGAGATTGTCAATGACGCCAATCATATCAACTTACTTACCAATGGCGATTTTACAGATGGTCTTGACGATTGGCAGATAGAAAAGCCGGACTGCGTTGACATACAGGTACGGGAACAGGTTGCGGACGAACTTCCGTATGATTCATACCATTATTTATATGTCAAGGGAAATGATAAATTTTTCTTCCGTATGAGCCGGAAAATCAAGGTACACAAAACCGGACAATATCAATTTTCATTATCTTTTATGGGGGATAATACAACGGGTGTAAAAGTTGAAATGTATATTGCGGCAGACGACAGGAAAATAAACCGCGCCCTTTTCCCGGAAGAACTCTGGCACGAGCATAGCGTCACTATGGAAATCACAAAAACGGAGAATACTGACGCCGCCATGGAATTGGAAGTCGGTCTCATCATGGACTCGCCAATCAGCTATGGGGCGGTTAAGGATGTGAAACTTATCATAAACGAATGAAAAAGCATAAGGAGGAATGGGAACGGCTTGACACCGCTATTCCGCAACAGCTTACCTATTTTATCCCGTATGGTAGTGGGCGGCAGGGGAAGCATTTACTGTCCGGTTTGTCAAAAAAATACCGAAACGTAGAGACCGCCGCGGCATATAATATTGCTGCGCCGCGGCGTAATATCCTACTTACTTTCTTTCCTGCGATAAACTTTATAAATAACCGGACACAGAATAACGGCTAATACCGCATACAGCGGGAAGATGATGTTAAGCGGTCCCACTATTTTCCCCCCGATATGATATAAGTAAAAATAACTGATTGTCTGGTTAATGTCGAATAATCGGTCGGGCAGAACCGCCAATATTTTTTCCACAATGAAATATCCCGGGTCTCCTATGAAAGCGGGCAGAAAAATCAGGATAAAAGGTATCATAACCGCTAAAGCCGTTGACCTTGTCGCGGCAGAGACTAACATTGTCGCCAGCAGGATAAACATCGTACCGATGTAGCCGCCTAACACAATCAACTGATATTCCTGACTGTTCGTTATATAATAGAAGCTTTTCCATAAGTTCCACCTTGACTGAATGGCAAGTCCTGCGCCGTCCGCTCCCAACAAGAGAAGAACGATGACCGTATATAAAAACATCACGATAAAATATACCAATGAGATAAACAGCGCCGCCGCCCCCAGCTTCGCCGCTACCGCCTTTCCCCGTCCATGATAGGAAGAATAAAAGACCGCGTCCGCTTTATTGGCAAACTCTCCCGAAAAAACGCTTGCCGCTACAAAGCCAAGTATCAACATCATAATCATCGTCACCATCGCGGAGTATTCAAACAACTGCTTCCAGCCATCCGCATAATCATATTCCAAAGGTGTCTGCATTGCCTCATACCGCTCGATAAGAAACTGCCTTTCCTCCTCGGAAAACCGATACTGCTGCTCCTCCTCATCCAGCCATTCCTTTAACTGCAGCACGCGGTTTTCATAGAAATGAACCGCTTCCTCCGGTTTCACCCTGTCCGGCTTATAATAATCTCCCTCACGGAACTTACAAAAAGAGCGCATAATCAGATATCTGATATCATGAAAGCCCTGCTTCCACCCATAAGCAATATTTTTTTGTTCTATGTCGTCGGAAAGCGCTTCCGGCGTCTCGTTAATTCTCGCATTTTCTCTAAGAACATCTGCAATGACTTTTTCGGTCAACACTCCTGCCCATTCTTTTTTTGCTTCTTTTAACTTTCGGATGCCCTCTATGCCATACTCGTGTTCGGCATTTTCATTCAACCAGTAAACGCCATGACAGGCAGACCAGCTCGCAACAACTAATAATACCGCCAATAACAGCAACGCAATTCTGGTTCCCGGTTTTACCCATATTTTTTTCAATTCATAATACAGCATCTTCTTCCTCCTCCGCTTTTGCTCCCATACAGGATAAAAATACATCTTCCAGTGTCGGCGTCTCTTGTACAGCGTCCGGGTGCGGTTTTTCCACAGAAAGCAGTCTAAGCTGCATCCCCTCCGGAACCATCCTGCTGCCTGCCGCCTTATACTGCCTCATGTATTTTCCCGCCTCGGCATTGGAAACCGTCAGATTCCACACATTCTCCGTCATTGCCGAAATAACCGTCTGCGGCGAGCCGGTATGCAGAAATTCCCCCTCTTTCATAAAAATGATTTCATTAGCGGTAGATTCAATATCCGATACGATGTGAGTGGACAATAACACCAGCCTGTCCTGCGCAAGCGTGCTGATAAGATTCCTGAAACGGATTCTTTCATTCGGGTCAAGCCCCGCCGTCGGTTCGTCTAAAATCAAAATCTCCGGATTGTTTATCATTGCCTGCGCGATGCCCGCTCTTCGTTTCATGCCGCCGGAAAGCTTTTTCATCTTCTTATCCTGCGCCTTGGAAAGCCCTACTTCTGTAAGCAGTTCTTTTACTTTTTTCTTTGCCGCCGCCTTATTGACTCCTTTAATCGACGCGATATAAAGCAGATAATCTTTGACCGTAAGGTCCGGATAAAAACCGAAATCCTGCGGAAGATAGCCCAACAGCTTCCGATACTGCTCCCCCATCCTAAAAATATCTTCGCCGTTACAGGTAATACTGCCCTGCGTCGGCTTTATTAATGTGCAGAGCATCCGCATCAGCGTTGTTTTTCCTGCGCCGTTTAGACCAAGCAGCCCGTATACGCCCTTTTCCATCGTATAACTAATATCGTTGACCGCTTTCATTCCCTGAAATTCTTTTGTCAGATTTTCTATTTTTAATTCCATGTTTTATGCGCCTTTCTATATTAAGTCAAAGCCCCCGCCGCAAAGCATAACACATCTTCAATGTGCATCAATCTTGAAACACCCCAAGGGGCGGGGTATTTGACTCTCGCGGCAGTCGCCAAATATACGTGCAAGCACGTCTACTTGGCTCGTTGCTCGCGGAAATAAATATGATACCAGTGCCATGATACAATGATGTCGGCAATCTGCCATAACACATCTATCATGACGTCAGGTTACGACACAAATGTCACTTTGCAATGACCTACTGACTCAATAATTCGCCGATATCGCCTTTTATCATTTTTTTAACCAGACAGGTCAAATATAAAATGACAGTAATGCAGATACCCATCCATACAGGGCGCGAAATCAGCTTATACACGTTGTCGTTTAATATGAACAGCGTCCATACCGCGCTCCAGAGTACGGAAAGAAAGCAGGCGGTATATTCCGATAACGCATAGCGGCTGCACAGTGCATGAAAGCAGATACAGCATGCCACCGCCATCGGCAGGAAAAAATGAATGACCATCTCCTCTATACTGACCGATGTAGTCATTGTAACAACTCCGGCAAATATAGTCAGCAAAACGCTGTCCACGATAGCAAAAGCAAGCATCCGCACGGCATAAACCTGTCTGAGCGTAAAACGGGACGTCTCCTCTATTTCCAGCGAATGACTGCTGCGGTTTTTCCATAACTCCGGTATTATCATAATCACGAACAGAGACGCCGAAACGCCTAACAGCCGTTGTATATAATACGCGCTGTTTGTCCCCTGCAAAAGACATCCGGTATAAACCAGGGCGAAAAACTGTAATATCCACCATCTTTTCCTGATATATCCTATCTGCCCGCAGAAAAACTCCGAGCAGGAAGCTTCTTTGCGCTCCGCGCTTTCATAAAAATGCCGCTTTGCATTGATAAGTGTTTCCCGCATTCTTGCTTCATCCATCTCGATAGCACTATTTCTGCCATACTCCCGCAAACGTTCTTCTATTGTTTTCAAAATGGCTGCCTCCTTTCAAGTGTTAATATCATGTTGTCATATTTCTCCTAACAAACTCCTCAACTGCTCCTTTGCCCTCTTTATCCTGTACTTTACAAGCGGAAGCCCGATATGCAGAATTTGCGCCGTCTCCCGCAGAGTATACTCCTGAAAATAATGCAGAATCACAGCTTCCCGCAATTCTTCCGGCAGTTTTGCAAGCACCGCCCGAACCGCTACTCTTTCATCCGCACCGTTCATGCCGTCTGCTCCGTTCAGTGTGTCCGCGCCGCTTATTTTGTCTGCTATGGCTATTCCGTCTATTTCCGTAAATCTGTCATATGCTATGGCTTTATTTTTCCGCCCCCAATCGATACAGAGGTTTCTGGCAATGGTATAAAGGTAATTCAACGCCTTTTCCCTATGGCGGTAGTGAATCAGGTTTTTAAAAAAATGTGCAAAGGTTTCCTGCGTCAAATCATACGCCGATTCCCTGTCCGGACAGTGGTATCCGCAGTATTGCAGAATTTTCGGATAATATTTTTGCACGAAAATATCCATTGCCGCTTCGTCGCCATCCTGCATTTTTCGCACCAAAAGAAAATCCTGCTGCATGGAAACCTCCTTTCTGCTGTTTTTGAAAGCGCTTTCTAATAAGTATAACGTGACTGCGGGAGGATTGGATAGGGGATTGGGGAGATTTTTGAAGATATGATTCCTGCTTCCTTTGCATAAAAAATGCTTCCAGCAGCCGCCAGAAGCATTTGTGTCCAAAAACGGGAATTTAGTTAAGCAAAATCATCTTCGCTTTTGCATACTTTTCTTTCCAATAAATTTGTTCATCTTCTGACAAGCTGCACCCTACAGCTCTACTTTCATCAGAATTGTGTTCTAAATCCGCTAATTTAACTTTTCGTGCAATAGGGTTATTCTTGAGAATTTTTATATAATCAAAATAGTCAACTGTCTCGTCATGTGTTAAAAGTGCCACTGCCTCAACAATATCATCGGGAAATTCCAATTTTAAATCATCTAATGTAGTGTCCGTATCTTCAATGACATCATGCAGCAATGCGACTGTGCAGGATTTTTCTTCTTCCATCTGCTCCGCTAAATGATATGGGTGAAAAATATATGGAACATTATTGTAATCCACTTGTCCTAAATGTGCTTCATAGGCATATTTCATAGCCTTAATCGTCATTGATGTATAAACCATCTCTCTATCTCCATAAACTCCGGTTGTGATTTGACACTTTTTAAGGGAAGCATTAGCCGTTGTAAAATGTTATTAAAATCTCCGCTAACCCTTGCATAAGAGCCAAGTCTTGCGACTTGCTCTACTAAATTTATTGTGGATTAACTTTCCTTTATCGTTTCCCTTGTGTTATATCTTCTCATAGGGCGTTATGAACCCTGATAAGGGAAAATGGGGAAACAAAACCACATAAAACATTATAACACAAAATAAACGAGAGATGGTAACTGATTGAAATGTTTTCTATTTGAAGAATTAAAACATAAAAGTCCAATAATAACTTATATCCACCCAATAACCGTTTTAATCGGATCTAGATATTAAGCAATTATTCCATTTAAGTTTATATAATTTCCAATAATTGTAATTGCTTCAAAAATCGATCTGCAATATAATATTGGATATCCAACTTTTCAACAGATTGCTTTTTTGCTCTAAGGGATATTTTAAGTTTACCAGAAGAAACGCTCATTAAACCAATGTTCAAGTCTTTAAATTGCTGCCTATCAACTTTGGAGATATACTCAGAGCTTAACGCAACATACACTTCATTTGCATATTGTTTATATCGGATTGCTTGCTCCAATCCTGATTTCCAATCAGAAATTTTCGCTTCTACAGCAATAAAATTTTTAGTAACAGCATCTACCTTTTTTACAGAAGTAATATAGTTACCATTGATTTGTACATATCCCATATCTTCTAGTTCCCGAAGAAAGTGATAAAATTTCTTACCGATTTTTTCATCTGCAATTTTGACATTTTCCAAATTGACTTTTTTATTATTATAAATATCACTAAAATAATAATATGCATTAAAATATTCATCAAACACAATATTGCTTCTGTTTATTTCAGTTGAATAAACAATATCCGCAATATTATTTCCGCTCTGTAATTCTCGTACAATATAATGTGTTCCAAATCTTTCCTGTAAATCAAGAACTAATTTTTCTACCAATGCTTTTTCGTTTACAAACATATATCGCACCTGCTTTGCTTTTAAATTATTCTTTTTAGATTTTTCAATAGTTTATAATAGTCCGTATTTTTTTGACTTCCCAAAATTTCTCTAGGTATCGCATCAAGATTATCTAAAGCAGATTCTATTCTTCCTTTCAAATAAGAAATTTTCTTATTTCCTGCATATTCATTTACTTTATTAACTTCTTCTAACATCATCTGCCAATGATGTAGCTGTATTCCTTTATCGCCAGTACCAATTTCAATTGCGGTTTTTCCACTACACCACCTACAATTGCAACCACCAAAATAATTATAAAGCTGCTCAAACGCAAAAGTATCCTTTTTAGGATAGGTCAAAAATGATAATACTTGCGGAAAATAGAATTTTGAGTATAAATTAAATGAATCTTTTTCTTCTTTTATATATTGCTCGTCAAAATAATCAATACTTGCCAATCCTAATGAAAAGCCATGTATTCCTTTCGTAATCAATGACAGCCCCAAAGGTATCGGTACTTTTAATGCAATCACAGGCTTGTTTGTATACTTCTGCAAATTAATCATAAAATCAAGATAACTTCCTAATGACTGTTCATTCAACTGTTTCATATCAGAAACCTGTACAATAAATCCATCTACTTGTGCATGAACAAAATAAGACAATATCCTATCCGCTTGAAATACCAAATGACTAAGTCCTATTGATATCATTGCATATTTCTCTTTTCCTTCATCCACTACTTGTAAGCTTTCATCAATCAATTGAATGTTTATTTTTATCCAATCATCTATTTTTTCCACTGGATAATCCGTATTACTAATATAGTGATATGGTAATACCAATTTATGACCCATAGAAACTGTAGAATACCATGTATCTATATATTCTTTGCGCTTTTGAGGATTATGTAAATATTCTAAGGAAATGACTCCTTTATCCGGTGAATAAGGTAAATCCACAAGCCCCTTTGTATTGGCAAATGCAACATATGACAATCTTTGGGTAGATGGATCAATTATTACATTTTGAAAACTATTTTTTGCAAAATACATATGTAAATTTTTCATCCAATTTTGAACATGGATAGGATAAATAATATCTGCCTTATTTACTTTTTCAAATTGTTCTGTAACATCTTTCTCACGATATATCCACGCATAATATTTTCCCACCGTTACCAATTCTTCTTGGATATTCTTTTTACCAAAAGCATCTATAAACTCATCGACTGTCTGAAAACGCGCATACGGCTCTTTTGCAGTCGCTTTGAATATAATGCGCTCTACTCCGTCACTAATGTTCGGGTTGTACTGTTTAGGCGGAATAATGGGATCATTCAATATTTTCAACAACAATTCAGGCAATGTTGCTGCCTTATATGGAATGTTCTTTGTCATCATTTCGTATAAAATAATTCCTAATGCATATATATCAGCTCTATAGTCAATGTGTTTGCTGTCCTTTAATTGTTCTGGTGACATATATAATGGCGATCCGATTTGCATTCCTGTTGACGTTATCGATGAAAAATCTATAATCTTGCTTAATCCATAATCAATAATTTTAACATTCAATTTTTCATCAACCATTATGTTATCCGGCTTTAAATCTCTATGAATAATGCCCTCATTTTCAATGATAGTGTTATGTAAATCCTTTACTCCATTTAAAATATCTACAAATATATGAATCAAGGTATCAAGCGAAGTGTCTGTTTTCAGAAAATTTCTTAAAGTTATACCTTCAAAATATTCCATTACAATGACATACTCCATAATGCCAAATTCATTTTCAAAATAAAAATCCTCTTGATACTGAATCAAATTTTTTCCCTTTACATTTTTTAAGACATCAATTTCCCTAGTGATTCGATTCTGTTCGTTTTTAAATTCATCTAATATATACGTTTCCGACAAAACTTTTGCCGCATACTTTTTGTCGCTTTTTGATACCCTATATACATCACCAAAACTTCCGCTTCCAAGAGCCTCTTCAAATAAATATCCATTAATTATCTGTCCGACAATATTCATTTGCATTTTCCTTTCATCCAAAAATGTAGATAATATTTTCACGCAGTTGTCATTTTCTGATATAGCTTCATCAATTCCGCCACACAGCTTTCCTCTGTTGTATCTTTTATAGAAAACCCGTACGCCTGCATGACTGCTTTATCATTCTGCATATGCGCTTTTCTCAGTTCCGGCGGCATAGTGAGTTCATCGTATAAATCAGCAAGACTGCTTTCAGGGTACAAGTTTCTCGCATCTAATATCGCCTGCGCAGTTTGCTCTATTTTCTGCCGCTGCTCATCGGTAGGATTGCACCATGGAAAATTGTTGTAAACTATATTTGCTGAATATCTGTAATCACTCTTTATTCTACCACATACTGCTCTTACCCATGCGTTATGAATATTGGACATCATAACACCAAATATATAAAGCGATGCACTTGGAATTAACATATTTGCATCTCCACAGATAATCTCTTTAGATACATAACCAATAGGAATATATCTGCGGTTTTCTGAAGAATGTCTAGGAATAATAAGATAGTCACTATCCGGCTGTCTAATTTCTCCAAATAACTGTGGTGTCATAGCAAGTTTTTTTGTTGCTTCCCTATCGCTTTTTTCACGCATTTCTTTAACTGCCGATATAGCATTTAGCACTGGCGGAATTTGTTTCATAATACTTGGTTCAGCATCAATTAACCAAAGACACCATCGGTTTTCTCCATGTAAAAATTCTCTTGCACCTAAGTACTGCTTGAAAAATTGGGAAGCTTGCGGATATTTATTGATTATTTCATTCTTTTGTTCATCTGAATAATCAGATAAATGTCCACCGTCATTTGGCATATTTCCAAACACCATTTCCGGTACCTGACATAACGGTTTCTTTCTACTGAATATTGTAACACTCGGAGCATCTAATAAATATTCATTTATGTAATTAACAGATGTACAACTATTATTGCAATAAATTTTTCTTTCCTTTAATTGTAAATTTGCTACAAATCCAATAATAACACAATGCACATGGGCTTTAATTTTTGCTTCACTATCCCATCTAAATGTCCTATATGCAAAAAAGATTTCTATACCGCTGCCAAATAGGTTCTTCCACAATATTGCGGCTGGTTCGCCTTGCGTTATTGAATTAGTTGAAACCAGTGCTGTTTTTATATTTGTGCCTTGCATCATTTCTCCTGATTTTTTATACCATGCAGACACATAATCCAAATTACCAGAACCTTTCAATCTACCAAATACATATGCTATATCCTGTTTTTGTGATGGTGTCATCAATCTTGCCCCAACAAACGGCGGATTGCCCATTATATAATCCAATTCCTGTTTCGGTACTACGCTTTCCCAATCAATTCGAAGTGCATTTTCCTCAACGATATTCGCATAAGATTTCAAAGGGAGAAAATCAAGACTCACATGGACAATATCTTCCGTTTCTTTCATCATCTGGCTTTCTGCAATCCATAATGCAGTTTTTGCGACCGTTACGGCAAAATCATTAATTTCAATTCCATAAAACTGACCGATTGACACCTGTATTGGGTTAAAAGCCTCTCCCCATACAATCTGTCCACCCTGCAACTCGTTAAGAACTTCATTTTCTAATCTGCGTAATGAAATATACGTTTCTGTCAAAAAGTTTCCTGAACCACATGCCGGGTCAAGAAACTTTAATCCGGCAATTTTCACTTGAAAAGCATTTAACTTCGCCTTTTTTGTTCGCTCCACATCAATCTTCTTTATTTCATCCAATTCATTTTTGAGTTCATTCAAAAACAGAGGGTCTATGACCTTATGGATATTTTCAATAGAAGTATAGTGCATTCCACCGTTTCTACGGGTTTCAGGATTTAACGTGCTTTCAAACACTGCACCAAAAATAGTCGGGCTGATATCTGACCAATCAAAATCTGCACTTGCTTTATCCAAAAGCAGACTTTTTATTTCTTCTGTAAAAGGCGGTATTTCTATCGTTTCATCTGCAAATAAACCACCATTGACATATGGAAAAGCAGCTAATTGGGGATTATCCTCTGCTAAATACTTATCTCTATTCTTTATCTGCGTATCCAAAACCTTAAACAGTTCCACAAGCGCCTTTCTGAAACTATTGACCGGAATATCTTTCAAATAGTCATGAAACATCATGTGCGAACCAAAAATGCCTGCATCCTCTGCATACAAGCAGAATACAAGTCGTACACATAATGCGTTTAGACTTTTATATGACTGTGCATCCGGCTCTTTATACTGTGCAAGCAGTTTATCGTAAAGTATTCCTACAATTTCGCCCGCCTTGACGGATATTTCCATTTCGCGGGATAGTTCCTTGACATCCTCTTTAAACATAAAATCAAACAGCGGAAGCTTATTACGCACTTCTTCAAGCAAGACTACCAAAGGCTGTTCATTTGGCTTATTCATATCGTGGATTTCAAAAGACTTAAAATTACAAGTCACAATCCATAATGGCGTTTCATTTGGTATCATCCACTGAGCATAATTGCGTGCCTGCTCAAAAGGTGTCCGTAGGTTTCCGTCTGACTGCGGCATTTTCTTGCCTAAATCCTTATCTATACTTTTTTGTTCTATTAAAACCCGTGTTTCCGGTATATAAACATCAATAAATTTAGTCTGACCATCCACTACCACACGCTTTTCAAAAATAATTTTCTGTGTAACATCTTCAATACCCAGAACATTACTGAGAAATTCAATCCAAAATCGCTGGCAGTCACTTTTCTCATCTCCTATGCCATGCCAGTCATTATAAAACTTTGTAGCGGCGGTTCTTTTTTCTGCTTCGGTCATACTACACCTCGTGTTTGATAAAATATCTTCAAAAATTATTACTTATACTCTATCACAAATATAATAAAAAATCAGCATAATTTTCAAATTATAGTGTTTTTTTATTGACAATGTCTATATTTAGTGTTAATTTATTATCAGCACTCATTTATTTCGAGTGCTGATAACGAGAAAGGAGGATTTCTTATGACACTTAAACCAGGGGAAAAAGCCCCTGCTTCTGGACAATATGGCGTTATTGGACCTCGTGGCAGAAAACTTAACAAAGCGGTTACTGTTGTTAAAGGTGAGCCAATGCCCCCAACACAGAAAGCAGGTCAGACTTATGTGATGAACGATCCACAAATAATAAGTCTGGCAAACTCTAAAATCGCATATCCTACCAGCTGAGCTACCTAAATATCAAGGTAGCTTTGCTCATTTTATATCATAAATTATTAAAGGAAAAAGTGGATGGGGCAACTCCATCCACTACTATTAAACGATTGTTTTTATCGGACAATCTAACCGCTTTTAAACGAGCATTTTCATTGGACGCTCTAACCGCTGTACAGATATTTCTATCTGTGCTTTTATTATATGCAATTCATTGAAAATAATCAATATCTTTTTTGCTATTTCTATTTTTGACAAAACCTCACTCTTTCAATACAATCATGCATAAAAAAATGGGTTTTCACCGTACAGTTTTTTTATCAAGCGGACTGCTCGTTTCTTTTTTATTTTACACTCTTTTGGAAAAAGTGCTACTATTTGCCGTTCTGTAAACAAGATTTGTATAACTCAATACTTCAAGAGATAAAATCCCCAAACACAGTTGCTAAATTCCCCAGCAGCAAATTCTTTCTCCTGTCCATCAATAATAACTGTATAGATATGAAATTCATGTTCTTGATTATATAAAGGGTCTCGAACTGTGACAGATTTGTGCGTGTTCTGCCACTTGTAATCAAATATATTGACACCAAATAAAGTAGCGCTTCCATCAAAGCCCGTTGTTTCATGTTGCCATGTTCTGCTTTTCCACATCTTCATCGTGTTTTCCCCCAACAAATCCCGCTTTGTTGACATCATTATAACCCATTTTTAACAGGTACACAATTCCAAAAAAGGAGAACTCACCCCCGATACGTTATTCCGCGTCCCATATGCGGGATATCCGCACTGTACGCCGCGTCCGCGACAAATAGAAGCAGTAAAAGCACACTGACAGCTCCCCTTACTTTCACTGGTATCTTATGATATAACGCCGTATAAACAGGTAGGAGAAATGACATCAAAAAGACGCCCCCGACGCCGAACATCAGGCAGCTTATAAGGCAGATATGACCGTTCAGATTTAAGAACATATCGCTGTAATCCCACCATTTAACGCCCCACATTTTTTCCAGAAAACAGCCGCTTGCGTATTCTAAAACGGAGCAGATAATCATGGAAAGGAAAAAAACGCGCACCGGCTTCTTTGCCTGTTTACGAAGAATCAAATACAAAAGCAGCGCGCCTGCCCCGTAGATAGGCAGCCACGGTCCTATTGTAATGCCGCGGTTGACAAACCGTTTCTCCCGTACCAGATAGATGCACACTTCCCACATCCATCCCCAAAAAGAAACCAGAAAAAACAACAGGATATAATAATCAAAGGTAATCTTCTTTCTCATATCTGGTATTTTCTCTGGTTTTCATATTTTTATACGGTAACGCTACTCCAACTCGCTCAACCCCGTATAAAGGTTATAATATCTGCCGTGCATCGCCAGCAAATCGTCGTGGTCGCCGCGCTCGATAATTTCCCCGTTTTCCAGCACCATAATGGCATTGGCGTTTCTGACGGTGGAAAGCCTGTGGGCAATGACAAGCGTTGTCCGCTGTGCCATCAGTCTGTCCATGCCGTGTTCGATATGTTTCTCCGTCCTTGTATCGACGGAGCTTGTCGCCTCGTCCAGAATCAGAATCGGCGCTTTAGAGATAGACGCCCTTGCAATGTTTAGAAGCTGTCTCTGCCCCTGGCTCAAGTTGGCGCCGTCTCCCTCTAACATCGTATCATAGCCGTGTTCCAGGCGCATGATAAAGGAATGCGCGCTCGCCATTCTCGCCGCCGCCTCCACTTCCTCGTCCGTAGCGTCCAGCCGCCCATAGCGGATATTTTCTCTGACCGTTCCCGTAAAAAGATGCGTATCCTGCAAAACCATAGCGATACTTTTTCGCAAGTCATCCCTTTTTATCTTCTTGATATCTATGCCGTCTATGAGAATCTTTCCCTCATCAATATCATAAAAACGGTTTATCAGATTGGTAATGGTCGTTTTACCCGCGCCCGTGGAACCGACAAAGGCGATTTTCTGTCCGGGTTTCGCATACAGCGATATATCCCTTAAAATCGTTTTTTCCGGCACATAACCGAATGTAACATGCTCCACGGTTACTGCGCCTTTCATTTCCGTTCCGTTCAGGTTTACATAATCTCCCGAGTCCGGCGTCCGGTAGATAAACTTCCCGCCTTTTTCCACAATCGACACTGCGTCCGCTTCGTCGGCAGGTTCCGGCTCTCTGTCCATCACGTCGAATACACGCTCCGCTCCGGCAAGCGCGGAAAAAATGGTGTTGACCTGCATGGAAATCTCATTGATAGGGCGGGAAAACTGTCTGGAGTAATTGACAAAAATAGTGAGTCCGCCTAAGTCAAAGCCTTTTAACACGCATAAAATACCGCCGATGCAGGCTGTCAGCGAATAGCTGACCTGACTTAAATTGCCCATGACAGGTCCCATAATGCCGCCGAAAAACTGGGCGTTAATCTGTTTTTTACATAAATCGTCATTCAGATAGGAAAATTCTTCTTCCGCAATCTCCTCATGACAGAAAACTTTCACGACTTTCTGTCCCGTAACGGTCTCCTCGATATAGCCGTTTAAGGTTCCCAACGCCGCCTGCTGCTGTTTATAGTATTTCCGGCTCCTGCCCGCCACAGCCCTGCCCGCACGAATCATAAGCGGCGCCATGACAACGGTGATAATCGTCAGGTAAATATTGGTATATACCATAAGGATAAATGTTCCCACGATATTAATCGCGCCGGAAATTACCTGATTCACTGTATTATTCAACATCTCGCCTACCGTATCGACGTCGTTCGTAAAACGGCTCATGATATCGCCGTGGTTATTGGTATCATAAAACCGCACCGGCAGGTTTTCTATTTTATGGAACAAATCGTCACGCAGCTTTTTCAAAGCGTTTTGTGATACGGAAACGATAATTCTGGACTGCAAATACTGGGCGATAATACCGACCGCAAAAATACAGCCCATCGTTATTAACGAGTGAAAAAGCGTTTCCCTGCTGCCGTTTTCGGAAACCAGGTTGTTGATAACCGGGCGCAGCAGATAGGAGCCTGCCAGACTCGCCACCGTATAGATAATGATACAGAGGATAAAAATAACCAGTTTCCACTTATCTTTGCCGATATAGGAAAAAAGCCTTTGTATCGTTTTTCCTGCATTCTGCGGTTTTGCGCCGGGCATACGGGCGCCTCTTGGTCCGGAGCCGGGTCCACGCCCCGGTCTTGGTCCGGGTCCACGTCCGGCTTCCGGCATTGCCGCTTCTTTCCTGCCGTATTTCTTTTCCAGTCTTGCTATTCTTGCTTCATCCATTACGCGCTCACCTCCCTGTCCATCTGGGAATCATAGATTTCCTGATATGCGTGACAAGAAGCCAACAGTTCGTCGTGTCTCCCCATTCCCGTAATTTTTCCCTCTTCCATTACCAGAATCAGATCTGCGTCCATAACGGAACTGATACGCTGCGCAATAATTAACTTGGTCGTATCCTGCAGGGTCGTATGGAAACACTCTCTGATTTTCGCCTCCGTCGCGGTATCTACCGCGCTCGTGCTGTCGTCGAGAATCAATATTTTCGGTTTTTTCAGTAAGGCTCTAGCAATACAAAGACGCTGTTTCTGCCCGCCGGACACGTTGACGCCTCCCTGTCCAAGCTCCGTTTCGTACCCGTCCGGAAATGCGTTGATAAATCCATCCGCCTGCGCGGCGTCCGCAGCCTCGCGGATTTCGGCGTCTGCGGCGTGTTCATCCCCCCACTGTAAATTCTCCAGAATCGTACCGGAAAAAAGTATGTTTTTCTGTAATACCATGCTGACTCCGTTTCGCAGATTGTTAAGCGAATAGTCTTTGACATTGACGCCGTCTACCAGCACTTCTCCCTCGTCCGTATCATAGAGGCGCGGAATCATCTGCACCAAGGTCGTTTTTCCTGAACCCGTAGAGCCGATAATGCCTACCGTCTGTCCCGGCTCTATCGTAAAGTCGATATCATCCAGCACTTTTTCCTGGCTATTTTTATAATAACGGAAAGAAACGTGCTTAAATTCTATTTTTCCTTTTTCCACCTTTTTATCTTTCTGCGCCGCGTTATCGTCCGTCAAGTCGATATCCGTATCCAGCACTTCACCGATTCGCTTGGAGGACGCCACCGCCCTTGAACTTTGTAAAAGCACCATGGCAAGCATCATAAGCGACATCAAAATCTGTGTCACATAGGTGGTAAAAGCCGTCAAATCGCCGACCTGCATCGCGCCGCCCAAAATCTGATTGCCGCCAAACCAGACGACCGCGATTACCGTCGCATTCATGGCAAAGGTCATAATCGGCATCTGAATGATAACGACCTTAAAGGCATCCAGACCCGCATTTTTTAATTCCTCATTAGAATTAGAAAAACGCTCCTCCTCATACTCCCCGCGCACAAAGGACTTAATAACTCTGACATTCGTTAAGGTCTCCTGTATGTTGGAGTTTAAGCGGTCGAGTTTTTTCTGCATGATTTCAAAACGCGGAAATGCAATTCTGATAATCGTGCCGATAGCCGCCGCCAGAAGCGGCACTACAATCAAAATAACCACCGCAAGAGACGCATTCATCATAAACGCCATAATGACTGCTCCGATTAACATACCGGGCGCGCGCAACATCATCCTAAGCCCCATCATAATCACATTCTGTAACTGCGTGATATCATTGGTCAGCCTCGTTACTAAAGAACCGGTGCTGAAACTGTCAATATTAGCAAATGAAAATTTCTGTACTTTTCGGAATAAATCCTTTCTTAAATCCCTGCCAAAGTGCATTGCCGCTTTTGCCGCAAAATACGCGCCGCCAATGCCTCCCGCCATCATAACAAACGCCATGCCGACCATCATAACGCCCTTGCCGATAATATAGGGAATGTCATGATTCGCCGCCCCGATATTAATGATATCCGCCATCATGGCTGGCAGCATGACTTCTCCCACGACCTCCACTATCATCATAAGGGGTCCTAAAATAAATGCCGACAAATATGGTTTTACATATTTTCCGTATCGTTTCATTGTGCTCCTCCTTTATTTTGCAGCATTTTATCAAGATTTCCGTATGCTTTTTTCATCAATTCATGAAAGTTTTCCAGCTCCTCTTTTGTAAATCCGTCGAACATGGCGCATTCCACCTTGTCGAAGATTTTAATACTCTTGCATATGATTTGGTTTCCTTTTTCCGTAATGGCGACCTGATTGCTGCGGTGGTCGTCTAAATTCGTCTCCCGCCTGATATAGCCTCCCTTTTCCAACTTTCCTAAAGAAACGGCAACCGCCGCCGGAGAAATACCGAGCGCCGACGCCAGTTCATTCTGCGAGCAGTTCGGATTTTTCCCCAACATCATCAAAAGTCTGTGCTGGCTGCGATAGACTTCCTCGTCCAGACTTTTTAATTCCTTTTCAATGCAGCGACGAAGCCTGCCGTCCGTCTTGCGGAATATTTCGGCTGTCGTTCTGTATAATTCCGTCACATTCATCCCTCTTTCCGAATAAAGTCAGCGGTAGTGGTTTATCAACCGCTTTTTGAAACCTGTGTAGGCAGTGACATGAATGGTTCCTTTGTCCGCACACTCTCGTTCATGCCGCTGCCCCAAAGATTTGCACTTTGCAATTATCTGATAATTAATCTATTAATTATTAACATATTAAATATTAACATGTTTATTATTTTATGCGCATCCGGTTATTTTGTCAATGATTTTTGTGATATGAATGTTTGAATACCATATTTGATTTTTATTACGTCAATACTGCATATGTTTTATTCCATACATCCACAAATAAAATTATATTTTGAACTCCATTGCTACAATTAACACATACGATATATCCATTTTCCCCGACATACATGGAATTGCCATCTAATTCCCAATGAATCCTTGTATCCTTATCCGCCATATCAACATAATCATATATAGCTAAACGGACTTCCCCATTATATATTGAATCATATATTTCATTAGTAACGTCAAATGGAAGTTGTTCTGTACTAATCTTTCCATCGAACCAGTCTTGATAGGAGTACCATTCCAGCATAGAATTATAAGAATATTCCCCATATAAAAGAATGTCTGCAACATTGTCTTTGCGAATATCCGCCACAATCACATACCTGGATAATGTATCTGGAGTATTTGTTTTAAAAAGTATATACAACTCATTTCCCATGTCCGATTCCGTATAAGCTTGATAAATATCGTCTCTATAATGATATATCTGCTTTAACTCCCACAACTCTTTTTCCTTTCCATTCATATAATCTTTGACCACAAAAGCTACTGCATTTTCAAGTGAAAGATTATAGTGTTTCTGTTGAGCATTTATAAAAAAATCATAATCGGGCCATTCTTCCACTTCCAAATCACAGTCCTGCCATTTATTATCTATGGCATCGCGCTCTGATTGATATACAGATTCCGTAATATCCTTTTGATATATAAACTTATTCGCATCGGTCTGAGGCATTATCGTTGGTAGTCCATAGCAAATTATCATAATAATAGTTACAAAGTATTTCATTTGTTCCATTAAGTTATTCTCCTACTATATCGCCTCCACAGCTTTAACCGTTTTTTTATTATACAAAAGACCGCTCGCATTTACAATAAAATTTCTATGATGCGTTGGTCGCTACCAAAAATAAAAAAGACAGCCGATTGTCTGTTAAGATAATCTCTGCCATATCGTTAATCTTTATTTGATTTAAGAAGGGGGAATACCCGCTTTCTCATTGCCCTTTGGAAATCTGTGATTCATCCCCTCTGCTAACTGTTTTAATTTCTCCATTTATATCCCCAATTTGCGCCGCTTAGTTTGACTCTGTTATCTGCTCTCTCAGATGTTTAGTGTATCTCCTATACAAATAGGATTTTATGGCGACAAAGTTAATATGTATTTATAAACATCTGATATGTTTTCACCTATATACGCACTGTGATAACTTCTAAAATCTTCCCTTGTGGTCGTTCCCGTTAGTACAGCGGCAAATTCAACTTTTGCATTTTCGGCTGTCTTAGCATCAACCAAACTGTCTCCAACATAAAGCGCCTCTTCATTCATTGCATCCAAATGTGCGATAGCCCGGAGCAATCCTTCCGGGTTGGGTTTCTCTATTTTTACATCCTCGGCTCCCACAATCATATCAATCAACTCATTTGCATCAAATTTGTTTAATATCTGTTCAATTCTATAATGAAATTTTGTTGTAACAATAGCTGTCTTATATCCTTTAGCCTTCAGCTTTTGCAAAACATCTTTTACTCCTGCATAAAGTTCGGTATTAGCAACCATCACGCTATCGGCTTTTTCCCTAAACAGTTTAATAAATTGCTCTGCCTCATCCGAACTATTATTTGATGTTAATTTAAAATATGTCTCTTTTAAAGATAAGCCTATTGTCTTTTTGATATCTGCAATATTCGGGGCTGCATAGCCTAATTCTCCCAAAGCATAATGGATACTTAATGCAATGCCATTTGTAGAATCCCCCAATGTATAATCAAAATCAAAAATAATTGCTTTTAACATATGATACACCGCCATCAATAAGAATTGCAGATTTACCCAATACTATTATTTTACCATACCGCAAACACGCAGTGCAACTCTATTTCGCTTTTGACTTTCCCCATTGTTTATGTAAATAGGAAATTGCTGTAATCGTAGTGAGAACTTAAGCGCAAGCCGCCGGGATTGCGCTTTTTTATACACGTAAGAAAAATTTTACAAAAGAAATCATTGCTTTTTCCTTTTAAATGTGATATAAATAATTCATGTTCGGTCATTCGACCAATTCAATTCATTCTACGGAAAGCAGCTTATGCGCTTTCTGTTATCTTACACCACAAAGGAGACATGTCTATGAATCAAAAAACAACAAATCTTAAAAATGTAACCCTGCTTTCCAATCCAAACGATTTACTTAAAAACGCCCACGGAACTATTCCCTACGGCATGACTAACGACTACATGTTTCGGGCGGTTTTCCAGACAAACAACAAGGCTTTACGCGGTCTTATCCGTTCGCTTCTGCATCTTCGGGAAGAAGATATCATATCCGTGGAAATCACAAATCCCGTTATCTTAGGAGAATCCATTAAAAACAAGGAATTCCGTCTGGACATTAACGTTAAATTAAACAACCGCTCCCGTATTAATCTTGAAATGCAGGTAACGGGCAGGCTTATCTGGTCCAACCGCTCCGTCAGCTATCTCTGCCGCTCTTTTGATATGCTTAATCATGGGCAGGATTATACGGAAGTCAAACCCGTCATACATATTGGCTTTCTGGATTATACCTTATTCAAAGATTGTCCTGAATTTTATGCTACTTATAAACTTCTTAACGTAAAAAATCATCATGTTTATAGTGACAAGCTGACCTTAAGTGTGGTAGACTTAACTCATATAGAACTTGCCACCGATGAGGACAAAGAATATCATATCGATTACTGGGCAAAGCTTTTTAAAGCCACAACATGGGAGGAAATCAAAATGTTAGCAGCGAAAGACCAATACATTAACGAAGCGTCTAAGGCTATTTTTCAGTTAAGCGCCGAAGAGCAGATACTGAAACGCTGCCGCGACCGTGAAGAGTATTATCTGGACTTGCGGGCGTATGAGAGGGAAGTTGAGGAGAATAAGAAAACTATCGCGGAAAAAGACAAAAAACTTGCCGAAGATAAGGAGATGCTTGCGGAAAAAGAGAAGATTATTGCAAAAAATGAGAATATTATCAGTGAAAAGGATATAATCATTGCTGAAGATAAGAAGATTATTGCAGAAAAGGAGAAGATTATTGCGAAAGATAAGAAAACTATCAAAGAACTTCTTGATAAAATAGAAATGCTGAAATCAAATACGGGGAAATAGGACGGCGGAATAGGCGGCAAATATTTCGCTGTCCGCGCTGCCCATTTCCATTCTTTAAAAAAGGCGGAATTTTTATTTTCTATGCACCCTAACGCTACTATATTTGATTTTGATTGACAATAACATATTCACCATTTGCATAATTTAATTGTGTATGGCTGATTTGAAATGATTTTTTCTTCATTTGATTTAAGAGTGTGTGCATAAAAAATCCGTGTGTGACAATAATGCAGTCCGTCTCGCTTTTTATTATCATTTCTATAAACTGCCCTGCGCGATAAATGGTATCTCTCCTACATTCTTTTTGTGAATGGATATTGAAAAACCATTGCAGACGCCCCAAAACATTCCAAAATATTAACGGCAGCTTCTTACTTGAAGTAATACCTGCACACAATGGCACTTCATCAATCAGCTTTGTAGAAATAAAATTTTTTTCCCCAAACAACTGATTGGCGGTTTCTCTGCTTCTCCGTAAACTGCTAATATAAATATTTTTATAGCCTGTCCATGTTCCATCAGATGACAGTGGAAAAACCGGCGCTTCATCATACCTTATGCAATCCTCGTCGAATTGTTTTGATGTACTCCATTTTTTCCATTGAAAATCCACTTTTCCATGTCTTATAATAACTGCTTGCATATCTAATTCTCCATGGCAAAAAAGAGGTTATATTTGTTCCAACAATCTACTCATATTTTCAATATGCGGAATAATGATTTCAATATCAACCTCAGGGTGTTTTTTTACATACGCTGTAAGCATATCCATCAAATTATCCTTTGATTTCATATAATCTTCAATAATAACCTCATCAGAATACCCTAATTTCCGTAAAAGCACAGCAGATACCACACCAGTCCTATCTTTACCCGCACTGCAAAAATACATTACATTTGACTTTGCCGCCATGATTGTGTCAATAATTTTTTCCATTTGCTTATCTATCATTTGTGAATATACAGTATATAGGTGTTCAAGTGATTTGGGCGTATCTCCGCCGCCTGTAACCGGTAAATGATAATATTGAAAACCTGCTTTATCTGCAAGTCCACAAGGCTGTTTATAAGCTTCCTCATCTGACCTTAAATCTACAAGAGTTGTTATATTATTATCTATCAGCCATTGAATTTCGTCATCTGTCAAATCCAACGGTACATCACTTCTAATGTAACGCATTGTACCCGTAGGCAATGCGCGGGTATTTCTTGTTGATTTCAATAAAGAAGCCATCGTTCATCTTCCTCCTGTAAATCGGGAAGTTATCGTTTTTAAACGGAAATTTATTATGTAATACTGCTATCTTACCACAAACGCTTCCGTAATGCTATGAATAATTTTTTAATCTCCCTTTGCCCGTACACCGCCGCTTATGCAGCTTACCCTGCCAAAAACGCAACTTACCGCAAATTCGTTGTTCTATTCGGTATGAAAAGCTATACTTACCCCATGAACCGTTTAAAATGTATAGCACGGGTGATATGTCACTTAATAAAAACGCGACAAAAAGAAAGGACTCAAACATATGAACGACATCATAACCGTAACCGCCCTAAAAAAGTACTTCCGCGAAGTCAAAGCAGTAGACGACATAAGCTTTCATGTCGAACAGGGCGAAACTTTCGGCTTTCTCGGTATCAACGGGGCGGGCAAATCAACCACCATCAATATGTTATGCACGCTGTTTCCGGCAACTGCGGGCGAAGTTTCCATCTGCGGATATCGTATCGGAAAAGAAGATGAAAAAATCCGCCAGAGTATCGGTGTCGTATGGCAGAATAACTGTCTGGACGAACGCCTAAGCGTAAAGGAAAACCTCCTTGTGCGAGGTTCGTTATACGGTTTTAGCAAAAACCGCCTGAAAGAGCGGATTGTGGAAATAGAAAAGAAACTGCATTTACAGGATATCCTCCATATGCGCTATGAAAAGCTTTCCGGCGGGCAAAAAAGGCGGTGCGAAATCGCCGCGGCGCTTATCAATACGCCGAAAGTCCTGTTCTTAGACGAACCGACTACGGGACTAGACCCCGCTACCAGAAAACTTGTCTGGGAAAGCATGGACGCTTTGCAAAAAGAGGACGGCACGACAATTTTTCTGACGACGCACTATATGGAGGAAGCCGCCTGCGCCAGCCATATCGCCATTATCGACAGCGGAAAAATCAAAGAATACGGAACGCCCTTTGAATTAAAGGAAAACTATGCCAAAGATAAACTCCATCTGATTCCAAACAAAGAGTCTCGCAGGCAACTGTTTTCCCTTTTAGAAAAGATGGCATATCAAAAGGAAGATATCGAAGAAGCAAACGAGCGGGTTATCGTTGCGGTAAAAGACAGCATGAAGGCATTGGAGATTCTAAAGGCGGCGCAAAATCTGCTGTCGGGCTTTGAGATGTTGCAAGGAACGATGGACGACGTCTTTTTGAACGTCACCGGAAAAACTTTACAGAATCAATAAAGGGAGGGCTGTGAAAATGAACGAAATATTTTATTGTACGAAAAGAAACTGCCTCATTTATATCAGAGACAAAGCTGCCGTATTTTTTTCCATGTTATCCATGCTGATTGTGCTTGGATTGATGGTTATTTTTTTAGGGAAAATGAACAGCGATGATTTGCTGGATGTGTTGGCGCAGTTCGGGGGAAGAGACAGCGCCGTCGATGAGCGCAATGCTACCTGCCTGATACAGCTTTGGACGTTAGCCGGTATTTTAGTCGTAAACTCCGTTACCGTAACGTTGACCGTACTGGGAGCTATGGTACAGGATGAAACCAGACACCGGATTGTGGCCTTTTATGTCAGCCCCGTTAAACGCATTAAACTCTCTTTAGGCTATATCTTATCTGCATGGCTTGTCGGTACATTTATGTGCCTTTTAACGCTGGCGGTCGGAGAGATTTATTTCCTGATACAGGGATACCCTCTTTTGACGGCATCCGATATATTTACCCTAACCGGCATGATTGCTTTAAATGCCTTTACCTTTTCGGCTCTGGGATATCTTCTGGCTTTGTTTATCCACAGCGACAGCGCGTGGAGCGGGATGCTTACCATTATCGGTACGCTGGTCGGATTTATCGGCGGTATCTATTTATCTCTTGGCATGTTAGGGGAAAATCTGCAAAAGGTATTAATGTGCCTGCCGGTTTTGCACGGAGCTTCCATGATGCGTCAGGTTTGTACCAAGGCCGCCATTGATGAGACATTTGCGGGCCTGCCTGACAGTGTGGCAGATATTTTTCAGAAACAGATGGGCATCACCCTTTTCTGGAACGATAGTGAAATAACGCTGACAACACAGTGCGCAGTCTTACTCGGTTATGCTATAATAGCGATAGCTGCTGCCGCATATATCAATAAAAAACGGAAACTAAAAGACCGCTAAATAAAGGAGCGACATGAAGATTACAATCCAGGACTGTCCGGCGGGTGAAGAGGAGGAAATCATCATCCGCTGTAAACAGATAGACGAACAGTTATTAAAAACAATTTATTCCTTAAAGGCAAGCCGTGATAAAATCACTGTGTCAAAAGGAGAAAAATTATTACAGCTTCCGCCGTCGGAAATATATTATTTTGACGCCGTGGACAATCGCGTCTATGCCTACACGCAAAAAGAGGTCTACGAAACGAAGCTGAAATTATACGAGCTGGAGGAACGTTTGCGGCATACCGATTTTTTCCGCGCCTCCAAATCGACCATCATCAATCTTTCCAAGGTACAAAACTTCAGTCCCGGCTTCAACGGCCGGTTTGAAGTCTGTTTAAAAAATGAAGAAAAACTGATTGTTTCCCGGCAGTATGTGCCGGTTTTAAAAGAAAAACTGGGATTATAGGAGGTGCGGACTTGAAAAAGAAAATATTATTCATAGGGAATTGTTTCTGTATTATAACCGCCTGTGTTCTGGTAGTAACGGCGCTTTTTACCACCGTAATCAATCCCGTGGCTTCGATAACGCCGTATACCTTGTGGCAGATTCTTATCACTTCTTTTCTGTGTTCGCTGTCTCCCCTGATTTATCCATGGGAGCGTGCCATTCGGAAAACGGAGTTTTATATCCGCGTCTGCATACATTATATTTTGATTAATGTTATCGTGCTGGGACTCGGCTGGCGGTTTGAATGGTATCATCCTGCCGATATCCGCAGCGTGGCAGCTATGCTTATTTCCATCGCCGCTGTTTTTGTCTTTGTATCGTATGTTTCCAGAAAACGTGCCGCCCGGGATGCGAAAAGAATGAATGAACAGTTAGAAAAATATAAGGAACTGCCGTAACCCTCGGCAGTTCCTTATTTGATAATGTTTCCGACCGCTTATGCCTCCGGTATGATAACCGCCGCAATCAGATAGATGAGCGCGCCCGTGCCGCAGCCTGCCAGTGCGCAAAATATCCATATGATTCTAACGATGGTCGGGTCAATGTTCAAATATTCCCCCAATCCCCCGCACACACCGCATATCATTCTATTTCCCGACGAACGTGTCAGTTTCCTATAATCATTTCCCATATCCTACTTGCTCCTTTCTGTTCTTAATTCGTAAACACAATCGCAATATTCCCCGTCGCGCACTCTATATCAATATTCTGCCTGCTGCCATTATTGATATTTCTCTCATTAACAATACCGCCGTACTCATCATTGCCAATGGTGATATTTCCCAAAGCGCATTCCAGCTGGTAATTATAGTCTGCAACGCCGCCGGACAACATCAGGTTTACATTTCCCATGCCGCATTCGATATCTGCATTCCCGGTAATAGCTCCGGTTATTGTAGAATTTCCCATGCCGCATTCCAGGTCTAAATCTCTGATTATCATATCGTCTACAACGATTTCTCCCGCGCCGACTTCCATAGAAACATTTCCGGCGCTAACGGCGCCTATCTCTGCGTTACCTGCTCCGACACTGATATCCAGTTCGTCGCTCACAAGCCCTTCTATGCTAAAATTGCCCGCTCCTATCTCCATGTCAATCTCATCCGCTGCCAGTGCGATACTCTCCATATTGCCCGCGCCCATTTCGATATCGATAGAGCACAGCGTCATGTCTTTTGGCAGATACAAAACGATATTTCCGTTATTCTTACCAATGCCAATCCAATGCTGCACGGTTTTTCCATAATAAAGTTTCAATGTACCGCCTTTTAACGCATACTTGACCGTATTTGCATCGGCATTATTCGCAATATGGACATAATCGTCATCCGATTCTTTAATAAACAGATTACTGCCTCCCAATTCGATGTCTATATCCGTAATGTCCAAAGCACGGTAACCCGTCTGCACCGTTTCGCCCACTTCTACAAGATTCGGCGTTCCTGCTGAGTTGGACCACCCGTCATCATCAAAAAAATCGTCGTCATCCCATCGCACATTAAACCACTTCCCGTTATATCCCCATCTAAAGCCGTTCCATCCGAGACTGAAAAACCTGCTGCTGTCAATATCTAAGTTATCTAACTGTCTGAAACCACCCATAACTCCGCAGATTCCCCAGAACGCGACTCCGAAGATAAACAGCACTAACGCGGTGATTAAACATCCTTTTGTAAACTTTTTCATGCCGCCGCACCTCCTTTATTTCCCCTATTCGGAAAAAGCCTTTGAAATATCTTCACAATGCCTCTGACAGCCGCCGGTATCAGCGCGCCGCAAATCATCACGACAAACCATAAGAAAAGCAGACCGACGGCAATACATACCATTGCCGCGCCTATCGTACACAAACCGGCAAGCGGCGCTCCAAATAATAAGGTAATGCCATAGACGAACAGACATACGCCTGCAATTAACAGCCCAACCGCCGCCGCGCCAAATCCTACGACGATGCCGAACAACGCTCCGATAATACCGATAACGCCGCCTAAGAGTCCGCCGCCGATACCAATGATAAGCGGTGAAGCCAAAATGCACAGCAGCACAATCAACACGACGGAACCGGCTGACATCTTTTCTTTTTTCTGCTCTCTTTGCGGTTCCTGCGCATAAGTATTCTGACCGGCATATCCGTTCTGGTAGTTTCCATTCTGATACGAAGAATCCGTATGCTGCGAATATGCGCTTTCGGGATTTAATACCTCGTTATGATTCCTCTGCTCATATCCCGAAAAACCTTTTTCCGTAAACTCCCCCGCGTTTCCGCCGTCGGATAATCCCGCCTTAATGGACTTGGCAAGCTGTTCCGGCGTGCCAAGAGACGCAATCACGCTCTGCTCGTTTTCAGCCCCCGCGTCGTCAAAGTAATCGTTATAGTACTGTATTGCCTCTTCCCTTTCCGCCAGTGATACGTCCGCCAGCAGCTCTGCAAGTTTTCTCATAAATTCTGCCCTGTTCATTTTTTCAATCCTCCCTCAAAAATACTGTTCAACTTCGCAGAATAGCGATACCATTCGCTGATGTACAGATTAAGCTGCGCGCGTCCTTTCTCCGTCACCTTATAGTATCGTCTGTTTCGTCCCGCACATTCCATGTCATACACTTCAAGGCACTCGTCTTTTTGCAGTCTGCGGAGTACCGGATACAGCGTCGATTCGGAAATTTCTATTACCCCCCGCACTTCCTGCGTAATTTTATATCCGTAAGTACCCTCCGGTTCGCTTGACACAACGGCAAGGACTATGGCATCCAGCAAAGCTGCGCCCGTGTTAAAAACCATTCGATATCCTCCTCTCCCTTTTCTTACATATTTCATTCCAATCCTCCATGTCAGAGCAGTTTTACTGCGATGACATCGCGCTGAGAATCTCAAATTCTCGGCTGCGCTCCGGGCATATTTGAGGCTCTGACTCAAATTGCCGATGATATATTATTATATTTTTCTATAATATTATATCTCATATAATATTGTTGTTACCGATACTATACGTCATATAATATTATTTGTCAATACATATTATAAAATATTTTATATGAAATTTTATCGAGGATTATGCCATACAAAAATCACAGGCGGTATATTCCTTTTCCACCTGTGATTCTTTTGGCTGTTTATATTCTTTTTACTGCTTTTTATTGTTTTACCATCCGGCGCGTCCTGCTATCCGCGCAGTGAAAAGCTTCCGACCAGACGCTCCAGCTCTCCTGCCTGCTCTGATAATTCCACGCTGCAGGCTGCGCTTTCCTGTGAAGTTGCCGTATTAGACTGCACAACTCCCGAAATCTGGCTGATGGCTTCCGTCACCTGACCGATAGATTTTGTCTGACGTTCTATCGCCGCCGCTACAATTCCCATCTTCTCCGCCGTCTGAACGGACTGTTCCACAACATTGGTTACGGACTGCGTTACCTTTGTCACCACTTCGCTTCCGCTATTGACCGCATCGGTCGAACTTCTGATTAATTCCAATGTCGCCTTGGCAGCCTCATCAGACTTAGCCGCAAGTTCCCGTACCTCTCCGGCAACCACCGCAAATCCTTTGCCTGCCTCGCCTGCGCGCGCCGCTTCCACGGAAGCATTCAACGCCAGAATGTTTGTCTGCAGCGCGATATCCTCAATCGCATCTATAATACGGCCGATTTCATTGGTGGAAGTCATAATTAAATTCATTGCCTGATTCAGCCTGTCAATATATTCGCTGCTTTCCTGCAGCTCGGCTCCCGAAACATCGACCGCCGATTTGGCCTGCGTCACCAGTTCCGCGGTCTGTTCTGCATCCTTATCCATATCCGACATGGTAACGGAAAGCTGCTCTACCGCGCTCGACTGCTGCATTGCTCCCTGCGACAACATGGAACTGCTGGACGCTACCTGCGCCGAATTATTTGACACATGTCCTGCCGCTTCCACAATGCCGCCCAGCGTCGTATTGAGTTTCTCATTGATAACCTGTAAATAATACTGTAAATCGCTGAAATCGCCGGGATAATCCGCATTTACCGCTTCTTTTGTCAAATCCCCGTTGGCGATTGCGCCAAGCACCGTGCCGACCTCGTCTACAATCGACTTAAAGTTTTCAATCAGGTGCGCAATAGACTCCGACAGCATATGTACCTCGTCTCTGCTTCTTACCTCCGGCAGCGGACTTCGCAAATCCCCCTCCGAAAGCGCATGGAGACGGTTGGCGCATCTGACTATCGGTTTTGCAATGGAACGGCTCAACACTACCGCAATGAAAATCACGACAATACACAGGATAAAAGCAACCGCAATCTGCCTGTTATTGCCGACATAGGCGGTGTGCATAAACTCATCCTCATCCATCGTTACCGCAACGCTCCATCCGTCTGTTCCCGGAATAGGCGCATACCCCTGAATATTATTGGAATCATCCTCTTCATAATAATATCGTTCGATACCGCTTTCCCCGGCTATCATTTTTTGTTCAATGGCCGCAAGTTTCTGTAAATCCCCCCTGTCGGGATTTGCCGCGGCTTCTTCTATAATATTCTCCTTTTCCAGCACCGCCTGTTTATCTCCGCAGGCAATCGTCACGCCGTTTTTATCCAGAATATAGGACTCGCCCTCTTCGCCAATCTGAACCTCTTCCACGATTGACTGTAATATGTAGGTATCACATTGGAAATAGAGTACGCCCGCTATTTTCTCATCTTTCACAATCGGCGCGGCAACGACCAGATAACTGTCATCCCCGTCTATATAGGGCGTGGACATATAAGTTTCTCCCTGTATTGCTTTCTGGAAAAAAGGCTCTCCCGACACATCCGCATCATGTATCAAATCATAGCCCGAAGCATCCGTCATGCCGCCCATACGCATATAGTAAGCGTCCACCCTTTTTTGCAGCAAATCCTGCTTCTGCGCCAGCGAATATTTGTCATCCGTAAATATCGGATTGGCGGCAATCTCCGCAATCGTCAGCGTATAGGTAGATATCATATTCTGCGCCGACGAAGCCGCTAACTGCGTCGTTTCCATCAAGGTCTGCTCAATCGCCGACATGGTGGAACTGCGGGTAATCGCTATGCTCTGCGCGCTGTTCACAATCGAAACGCCAAGTGTCGCCACGATTACCATAAGCATAATCTTCGTCTGTATCTTTTTCATTTCTCCATATCCCCTTTCTCACCCCGTAAAGTCGTGGCAAAACACGCTCTTTACGGATTTCAGACGATATTATTTTACACATCTTGCCTATGGATTTCAAGACCTGTTATTGAACATCTGACGTTTCATCATATCTGTAACTGCCGGAGTTTATAAAATTCACCCTGTTTTTCCATCAATTCTTCATATGTACCGTATTCCATCAAGCCTCCGTGACCGATAACCGCGATATGGTCGGCGTTGCGGATGGTGGAAAGCCTGTGCGCCACAATCAGCGTCGTCCTGCCCTGTATCAAACGCTGTGTCGCCGCCTGTATCTTTTCCTCCGCGATACTGTCTAACGCCGAAGTCGCCTCGTCCAGAATCAAAATTTTGGGGTCTCTGATAAAGGCTCTGGCAATGGAAACCCGTTGACGCTGTCCGCCCGATAAGTTGCTTCCATGCTCCATTACCATCGTATCGATGCCGTCCGGAAGCTGCCCGACGACTTCCTCCAGATTCGCCGCACGGATAATTTCCATCAGTTTTTCGTCCTCAATGTCGTCTTTTCCATAGGTAATATTATCGCGTATCGTACCGGAAAACAAAATCGGCGTCTGCGGCACAACCGCAATATATGAGCGGTACTGTTTTAAATGAAGCTTTTCCATATCATACCCGTCGATAAGCACGCGCCCCTGTGTGGCGTGCAAAAAACCGATAACCATATTTAAAATCGTCGTCTTGCCCGCCCCGGACTCACCGACGAATGCAACCGTCTCACCCTCTTGTATTTTCAGGTTCAAATGGGTAAATACGGACTCTTCCCCGTTTTTATAACGGAATCCCGTATCTTCAAACGTTATCTCTCCCCGCAGCGAGGGCAGTTTCTTCTTATTATGATAATCCTCCACATCATGGCAGAGCAGCACATCGCCGATAGAATCGACGGATTCAAGTCCCTTGGCAATCGTGGGCAGCAGCGTAATAATATTGGAGACCTGCGCGACAATCGTCGCAAAATAAGTCTGGTACATCACAACTTCGCCTACGCTGATTTTGCCCCGGCTTGCCAGATAACCGGTAAATCCAAGGCACAACACCTGGAAAATCTGAAACGACGCCCAACTGATAGAGGAAAAATAGGACTGCACCATATCCAGCCGCAGACCGGAACGCGCCACATGATGAAGCTGGTTATCCATTTTGCCGATTTCTTTTTCCTCCAGCCCATGCGCCCTTGTTACCGGAATCATTTCTATCATTTCCATCACATGAACGGAAGTTTCCTCCATATCTTTCCGAAATTCTTTATTATAGCTTTTTATCCTGCTTCTAAACGTCACCATAATGCAGACCGCGACCGGTATCGTAGCAAGAAAAAACGCAAACACCGTCAGACTCTTAGTAATGACAACGCCAAAAGAAACCACAACGTTCATAATAATGCTTAAAACCGTAATAAAAATCTGCGACGAAAGCGTCTCTATCTGCTCCACATCACGCATAATCTTAGACTGTAAACGTCCCGACTGCATCTCGTTATGATAAGTAATGGAAAGCTGCTGCAGTTTCCGCACCAGAGAGCTTCGCAAATCGCGTTCCACGTTCCTGATTGCCCTTGCATAGCATAACGTGTGAAAATAATTGCTTAACACATTCTGCGCTATCATCACAACCATAATAGCAACCTGAACGATGATTTTGACCGCCGCGTCCTTTTCCCTGTTCGTCGCAATATTGACGATATTCGCCGTCACAATCGGCAGAATCCAGACCGGCGAATGCTTTATTGCAAAAAGCAAAATAGAAAGCAGAAGTTCCAGATAATGCCCCTTATAAATCCCGATTAACGTTTTTAAGGAGTGGTTTTTGTTTCTTTTAAAAGTCTCTAATAATTTCCGCTCCGTCTCGTCCAAATCGCTTTCATGCTGTAGTTTGTACTGATATTTCTCTTTATTACGTTCTTCTTTCTGTAATCCTTTTCTATTCCACATCCGACCAACGCCGCCTTTCTTACTACATCTTAGCGCAATCTATAGGAGAATGCAAAACATTCTCCGAAACAAGCGCGCCGGCACGCAATTCCTATGCGGAAAACTGCGCCATATAAAGCTGATAGTAAGCGCCTTTTTTCTCCAGTAATTCCTGTGCGTTTCCCTCTTCTATAATCCGTCCGTCGTCCACCACGAAAATACGGTCGGCGCGCTGTATGGTCGATAATCTGTGGGCGATGACAAAAGACGTCCTGCCCTGCAAAAGATGCTCAATGCCGCTTTGCACTAAAAGTTCGGTCTTAGTATCAATACTGGACGTCGCTTCATCCAAAACCAGAATTTTCGGCATGGACACCATGGTTCGGGCAAAGGCAAGCAGCTGTTTCTGCCCGATAGAGAGTCCGCCGCCGCGCTCGGAAAGTTCCGTCTCATATCCTTTATCCAGCTTCATAATGAAGTCATGGGCATTGACGGCTTTTGCCGCCGCGATAATTTCCTCGTCGGTCGCATCCAGCTTGCCGTAGCGGATATTTTCCTTAATCGTGCCGGAAAACAGAAAGTTATCCTGCGTCATAATGCCCATCTGCTTTCGCAGACTTTCAATGGAAACTTTTTTCACATCCTTACCGTCTATCCGCACGATGCCCTGCTGCACGTCATAGAAACGGCTGATTAAGTTGACGATTGTGGATTTTCCCGCGCCCGTCGGTCCCACCAGCGCAATCGTCTCGCCCGGTTTAATGGTAAAGTTCACATCATCTAACACCTTGACGTTTTCATCATAAGAAAACGTTACATGCTCAAACGCCACTTCTCCGGTAATCTCCGGCATTTCCTCCACGCCATCTTCATCCGCGATTGCCGGAGGCGTATCAAGTATTTCAAAGATTCTTTCCGCACCCGCAATATTCGTCACAAGCTGATTATAAAAGTTACTGATATTCTGAATCGGATGCCAGAACATATTTAAATAACTACTAAAAGCAATGAATGTTCCCAGCGATACCTTATCAACTCCCAGTATAACAATTCCTGTAAAATAAAGCAAAATACATCCCAGCCCCCAGGAAAAATCAATCACGGAACCGAAAGCGTCACTGATTCTGACCGCGTCCAAAAACGAGCCTCTATGCTCCCCGACCAGATTATCAAACGTCTCCCTTGTTTCCTCCTGCGCATGGAAACTCTGGATAATGCGGATTCCCGCCATATCCTCATGTACAAAAGCATTTAAGTTTGCCGATTTTTTCCGAAAAAGCTGCCAACGCGGATGCGCTTTTAACTCAATCCAAACCATCGCCGCCGCCATAAAAGGAATCGTCAGCATCGAGGCAAGCGCAAGGCGCGGATTTTTATAAATCATAATCACCACAACCGCAATAACAGTAAAGCCGTCCGGTATCAACGTCGTCACGCAGTTAGACAGCACATCCTTTAAGGAATTGATATCGCCTATAATCCGGGAGAGAATCTTTCCCGTCGGTCTGCTGTCAAAAAAATGAAAGTCCAGTTTTTGAATATGTGTATACAATTCCTGCCTGATAGTTAAAAGAATGTTATTACATACTTTCGCCATAATATACATCCGCAGTTTTATCATAAAAACAAGCAATAAATTTAACGCCAGCGCCACAAGCAGCAGACGGTACAAGCCCGCCGTATCGCCGATTGCGATATGCTCATCAATCGCCGCCTCCATAATAAGCGGATTGATAAGACTGATAATAACGCCGTAGCCCATCATCAAAAGCACCAGCACAATCTGCCACTTATAGGCGAACAGATAGGCAAAAAGCCTTTTTAATGTCTGTATCTTACTGCGCTCTATGCTTGTTTCATCATCTCTATATGAATTGACCGCCATGGTCTACGCCTCCTTTGCTTCCAATACCTCGCCGTACTGGGCAAGATATGTCTCATAATATAAACCTTTTTCGGCAAGCAGGCTCTCATGCGTTCCCCGTTCCGCAATACCGCCATCCTGCAATACCAGAATTTCATCCGCATTCCGCACCGCGCTGATACGATGGGCAATGATAATCTTTGTGGTACCTTGCAGTTTTTCCAGCGTTTCCTGAATCAAATGCTCCGTTTCCATATCCAGCGCGGAAGTGGAATCATCCAGTACCAGAATCGGGTCTTTTTTGGAAAGCGCCCTTGCGATACTAATCCTCTGCTTCTGCCCGCCGGAGAGTCCTACCCCTCTTTCGCCTATTACGGTATCGTATTTTCTTTCCATCCGCTCGATAAATTCGCTTGCCTGCGCATCCGTAGAGGCTTTGCATACCATATTAAAATCCGTCGTACTCTTCTTGCCGAGCTTGATATTTTCATTAATCGTATCGGAAAACAAAAATACGTCCTGCATCACATAGCTGATATTGCTTCTAAGCTGCTCTAACGAAAGCTGTCTGATATCCACATCATCTATGGATATACTGCCGCCCGTCGCATCATACATTCGCTGTAAAAGCTGCACGATAGAAGTCTTTCCGGCTCCCGTCGTTCCCATAATGCCGAGCGTCTTTCCCGGTTCCAGCGTAAAAGAGATATCATGCAGAATTTCATACATATCCGCCTTGTGGAAACTGACATGGTCAAAACAGATTTTTCCCTCTATTTTTTCCAGTACAATCGGATTTTCCACCTCCGTAATGCTTGGGCTTTCCTGATAGATTCTGCGAATCTTTTTATTGGACGCTACGGCAGAAGAAAAGCTGTTTGTCAGCCACCCTAACATCTCCATCGGCCATACGATATTTGTAGAATATTCCACAAACGCCGTCATTTCGCCAAGCGTCATCTCTTTCCCAATGACAAATTTTCCACCGACCAATATAGTCAATAACGGCAGCACCTTGGATACTACCGAAAAATATGGGTAGTATTTCACGAAAACCTTTGACTGTTTCATATTTAAGTCGTAGTATCTCTGGTTATGCGATAAAAACTTGCCAATCTCAAACTTCTCTCTGGCAAATGCCTTAACCGTCCGCACCCCCGCCAAGTTTTCCTCCGCTACCGTATTGAGCGCCGCATTTTCCTCGCTGATTTCCTCATAGACGCCGCCTAACTTTTTTTCCATAATAAGCGCGATAGCGCCGCAAAAAATCATGGACAGTGTCGGAATCAGCGCCAGTTTCCAGTTCAGCATATACATACTTGCTAAAATGATGCTTGTATGATAGATGACCTCGATAATCAACATCCCGACAAACCCCAGCGCGTCCCAGATATGGTCTATATCCTCTTTTACACGCGCCATCAACTCACCGGTATTGGTTCTGTCAAAAAAATCCGCGCTCAAAGACTGAATATGTACGAACAAATCCTTACGCATCTGCGCCGTAATCTTCGACGCCGTACTGTCGAATGTATATTCCTTGACATACTGAAATACGCTTCTGCCCACGCCGATTCCCAGAAAGCCGAGCAGCAGATATTTTAACTTGGCGATATTCCCGCCGACGATGACGTCGTCAACGACAAGCTTCGTCAGTCTCGGCGACATCATATCCAGCGTAACCGCAATGAAAATAGCCGCTACCGCCAATAGATATGACGCCTTATTCTCCCATATATAGGTTGATATTTTCTTCATAATATTGATAAAACCCCCTCACCGACCGTCCTCCGTATTCTCTTCACGCAAAAACAGCCACGGTGAAATTACCGTGGCTGCTTACATAACGCGTTTCACTGATATAACCATATGCCGGTCACTATCAATGTTTCCTATATACGGAGGTAATCTCATGTCCTGTTACTCTTTGTTTTGTTTTTCTGTCTTTTTTACTGTCAAAATTTACATATGTGAACATTGTTGTTACCTCCTTTCCTTTATTTTTCAATTTCTGTAATCACACTATATAACGTACTTGCTATAATACGTTATTATCAGAGAAAAGTCAACTACTCTTTTGATAAAATTTCTATCTTTCCATCTTCCAGAAGTATGCGCTGTAAGGCGGCAGTTCGCTTCCGCCCCCGAAATCATGCTCCTTACCGCTTATTAAATCGACCGCCATGCCGCAGCCCGCGTCGAAATGCGCCGTATAGCTTTCACTGTCCGCATTGATTGCCACCAGCACGCGCTCGTCATCCGCTTTTCTCTCGAAGATACACTGTTTATTCGTCAGTACCACGGAACGGAATGTTCCATAATTTAAGGCAGGAGAATTTTTCTTTGCCTCTGCAAGCGCGCCAATCCAGTCACACAAATCCGTCCACTCCGGCTTCTCAAAGCAGGCGCGCAGCGCGGGGTCTCCCTCGCTCTTTAACGCTTTTGCCCCCCATTCGCTTCCGTAATAAACGCAGGGGATGCCCGGCATACCGAAGCAAAGGGCGTAAATAAGCGGCAGATGTTTTTCATTTGTCAAATTACTGGCAATCCTCGTCACATCATGGTTGTCCACAAAGGAAAGTAAATGTTTTCCTCTATATAAGGTCCAGTTTTCCGGTCCGAACTGCCGTAAGAGCGAATGAATAATTTCAAACAAATTCATGCTGTTAAAGCTGGAAAACAACCCCTTATAACATTCATAGTTCGTAACGGAATGAAGCATACTATCATTCATCCACTGATTGTAATCGCCGTGCAGCGTCTCGCCCAACAGATAAAAATCCGGTTTTAAACCATCGCAGAAACTCCGCAGCCTGCGCAAAAAATCATGGTCGAGGCAGTAAGCGACATCGAGGCGCAGCCCGTCGATGTCAAATTCTTCCACCCATCCTTTGACACTGTCTAAAATATGATTGATAACATCCTCATGGCGCAGGTTAAGCTTCACCAAATCATAGTTGCCCTCCCAGCCCTCATACCAGAGGCCGTCGTTATAATTGGAATTGCCGTCAAAACTGATATGGAACCAGTCCTTGTAAGGCGAATCCCATCTTTTCTCCAACACATCCTGAAACGCCCAGAACCCTCTGCCTACATGATTAAAGACGCCGTCTAAAATCACCTTAATCCCGTTTTCATGCAGATTCTTGCAAACTTTCACAAAATCCTCGTTCGTTCCCAGACGACAGTCAATTTTATGATAATCCCTCGTATTATAACCGTGCGTGTCGGATTCAAACACCGGTGAAAAATAAATCGCATTAACGCCCAGCTTCTTCATATGCGGAATCCAGTCGTTCACTTTTTCTATTCTGGACTCCAATACGCCGTCGTTTTCAAACGGCGCGCCGCAAAATCCCAACGGATATATCTGATAAAAAACACTCTCATATGCCCACATTTGTTTTCCCCTCTCTTTACCTCTATCTGTCTTTTTTGTTTTTATTTGTCTTTTGCCAAAGACCTCATCTATCATATCATAAAAACGCCGGTTTCGCAATGCGGCGATTTATTGATGCTGATAGAGTTTATATTCCTCGTTTTCCATATAAAGGCTGTACTCTTTAGCCATTTTGTCCTTTACCGTCTCATTTTCTATCACTGCGCTTTTTTTCGTCACAATCCATTTGGGCGGAGCAGTCTCTAACATCTCTTTTACTTCCGCTGCAATCTGCGGGGAAAGACTCATATAATGCTCCTGCCACCCGCAGTATCTATGATATGGTATAACATCCGCAATCGTATACCACCGCAAAGCTATCTCATATCCCCATACGCTGTTTCGTTCCGCTTCCGGAATGCACTCTGCCGTTTCCATCACATTACGGTACGCCGTATCATCCCCCGCCTGCTTCCAAATGGAGATGCCCGCTCCCGCCATCTTATAGCACGGATAGGCAAAGCATACAATAGCAGCTGCTATCATCAGATATCTTCTTATTTTATCAAAACTTTCCTCTCGCTGCGTCCGCATAAGCTGCCATGTCTGCACAAACCGCCATACGCCGAACATCATCCCCGGAATCACCATGATATAATCATGCAGCGTGCTGTTTCCCATTCCCAGCGTTATCATCATCCCTGCTGTATTCCATAGTACAAGCATCCACAGTTTCCTATTATCCTGTCCGGTCAACACAAATACCATAAGCGGTAACAGCAGCGTTACTAAAAAGATGCCGCCCGCTCCTATTTGAAATCCCTCCGTACCATATATATAGCCAAATACAAAAACGCATTGCAGCATATCGCCAAGTTCCCCATAATATCCAAAGTAAAGCACGGGAAGAAGAAACGCTGCTGCCAGCCCCAAAAGAAACGCCGCCGCATTCCATAACAGGTTTTTCCATTCTTTATTTTTGATAAGATAACAGGAGATAGTTAAAACAATGGCGCATATCATAACCGCATTCGTGATTCTGATAAGCGCGATAATGCCAAAGCAGACGCCATATACGAAACCAAAAACAGGTCTGTGCGCTTTCTTTTCTCCCATAATGAAATCTAACGAAAGGTAAACAGATAAAAAGATAAAGGGCAGGCTCCATTCCTCCGTCAGATTCCCCCCCTCGATTGTCGAGGCAAGCGCCACATAAAGCGGCAGAACCGTTACCAGGCTTTTGATGATGCCGCTGCCGCCAAAATACCGCCTGTAAATGCGGCTGCATAAAAATAACACACAGCACAGGCTGACACACTGCAACAAAAAGATACCCGTCCTTCCGCGCCAAAGAAGCTGCGCCGCATATTCAATAAAAAAAAGCCAAGGCCCTTTCATATCGTAAAAATCCCGGTATGGCAGATAACCCTTTGTCATACCGTTTCCCACAAGCTGGAAAAAGGCCGAATCCCATCCGTAGGAATACGGAAACAACGGACTTGTCATATAGGAAAAATACAATAGGAATAAAACGCCGCTTATCCATAGAACCGCCATTTCCCATATCACCTGTTTTTTTATGTTTTTTATAGTCCAATTCTTCATCATAATGACTGCGCCTTTTTTTCAACCCACTGCGATAATATCGCACCGGGAATCACAAATTTCTGCTCCATCGCTAGTGTATCACACTTCCGGCAGCTTGCCAATAAAATCCACAGAAACCGTTATTGACTCAAACAGTTTTTTTCATTTTCAAAATCAAAATTGACTGACTTATCCACAGAATTTATGACGGCTTCGTTTCAAAAACAGGTGAAATTGCAGAAGAAATCCCCAATTTCCACAGAGTTATCCACATTGACACTCGTGTCATACATTTATGACTCCCTTTCCATAGTGTGACAATTTTCTCCATAATGACAAAATTTTCTAATATATTTTATGCGGAAATTGCTCGAATATAGTATAATTAAGTAACATGCATTATGATGGGGAAAAATCAGGGTTTTTTCAACTTATTATTCCAAAACTCTTCCACTCTGGCGGCAATCTGCCTCATTGTAACAACCTCGTAATTGCTCCACTCCCTTGGGAAAAGTCTTTGGTAGGCGGGATTTAGAAACCGCTCGTCCAGCAGTACGACAATACCGACATCATCCATTGTCCTGATTACGCGCCCCGCCGCCTGCAGCACTTTATTCATTCCCGGATATCTGTAGGCATAGTCAAAACCGTTTTCTCCCCAGCCGTCAAAGTATTTTTTCAAAATTTCCCTTTCGTTACACACCTGCGGCAAACCGGTTCCGACGATAATTGCCCCGATTAGACTATCGTTTTTCAAATCGATGCCCTCGCTGAAAATACCTCCCATCACGCAGAATCCAAGCAGGATTTTTTCTTCCTCCACTTCGATGTCCATATGAATCACGCTCTCTAAATTACAATCCTCATTCCCCGTAAAACGGCTTAAAAATTCCTCCCTGGAGCGTTCGTTCATATAATCTTCCTGCACAATGCATTCTATCTGTTCTTCTGCAAAATGCGCCGTGAAGCTTTCATATACATTCTTTAAAAAAGCATGTGACGGGAAAAAGACCATATAGTTTCCGTGCCTGTTCTTTACCGTCTCATAGATATAGGAAGCAATATGATAATATTCCACCTCGCCGCGCCTCGTATATTTACTTGTCACATCGCTTCCGATATAAAGCCCTCTCTTATCCGGTCTGAAAACGGACTTCGCATAAACTTCATAGTCTCCCTCTTCCGCTCCCAGCAGCGTCTTATAATACTGAATCGGCAAAAGCGTCGCGGAAAACAGAATCGTACTCCGCCCCCGCATCATGCATTCCCTTAAGTTATTCGCCGGATTGACGCAGAATAACTTCACCGAAAAGCCGCCGTCATCGTCCATTTGCGTATATGTCACATAATTATCGTCCACCAAATCATAAATGCCTAAAAAATGTGAGACCTCAAAATAAAATTCCAGAACATCCTGACGCACCGGGCTTGTTTCGTGTTCCTCCAGATAATCCGCCATGCCGTTGTTTAAACGGTTAAGCGTCATAAGGAAAGAAGAAATATTATCTTCTATTTTATAATTACTGCATTCCCGCTTTAGAGAAAGCAATTCCTTATTGCATTTTTCAAGCTGCTTTTCCAGCCTCGGAGAATATTCTTTCACTGCCTTTTTTAGCCGTAAAAAATCTTCCTTGCGTAAAACGGCGCTGTACATCTGTCTGCCACGCTCCACCAGATTGTGCGCCTCGTCGATTAAAAACAGGTATTCTCCCCTGCTTCCCTCCGCAAAAAAACGCCGCAGATACACATGCGGGTCAAAAACATAGTTATAGTCGCATATAACGGCATCGGAAAACAAGCTCATGTCCAGACACATCTCAAACGGACAGACCTGATATTTTTTTGCATATTCTTCTATTTTTTCCCTGTGAAAGCTGTCCTCGTTTGTCAAAAGCGCATACATGGCCTCATTGATTCTATCATAATGGCCTTTGGCATAAGGACAAGCCTCCGGATTGCATTCCATCTCCTCTAAAAAACAGATTTTTTCTTTTGCCGTCAAAACAACCGTCTTAAACTGTAAGCCCTTACTGCGCAATAACTGAAAGGTATCTTCCGCAACCGTTCTTGTAATCGTCTTGGCCGTCAGATAAAAAATCTTTTCCCCGATTCCCTCTCCCATAGCTTTTACCGCCGGAAATACCGTAGAAATTGTCTTGCCGACGCCGGTTGGCGCTTCGATAAAAAGCTTTCTTTTATGATAAATCGTCTGATATACATAGGAAGCCAGCTCTTTCTGCCCCTCTCTGTAGGAAAAAGGAAAAACAAGCTCTTTGATGGACGCCTGTCTCAATTTCTGCCACGAAAAGCTATAGTCCGCCCACTTCCTGTACTGTTCCATAACCTCTTCAAACCATTCCTCTAATTCCGTAAAACTATATTCATAGTGGAAATACCGGATGGCGTCCTGACTGATATCCGTAATATTATCGGCGTCAAGCTGGCAGTATGTCATTCTGATACGAATCGAACGAAGGCGGTTTTGCAGGGCAAATATATAGGCATAGCATTTCGCCTGCGCCAGATGGACCGCCACAGCCTGTTTCATCTTTACAATATCACGGTAGGTTCCCTTGATTTCATCGATTGTTACCGTGACATTATCCGTACTTTCCGGTGGAATCTTCGTATCGGTAAGCTCCGGTACCACGCTTTTGTTCCCATACGGCTCTATAATAATACCGTCGGCGCGCCCTTCGATGACAATATCATATTCATCGGTCGGATAAACCATGCGCAAGCCAACCTCCGCATGGTATTCCGCTCCCATCCGCCTCTGAATCATACGGTGGATACGCCCACCCTCCTGCATGGCATCCGGTGCCGAAGTTTTACGGTTATCAATGTCTCCGCAGCGCAATATAAATTCTACCAGATTTCTGACCGAAACCCGAATCTCCATTCTTTCTTTTTCCTTTCCATCGTTTCTTTCCGCTGATTTTTCCGCTGTTGCTTTCCGTTTCTTTCCGCTGATTTTTCTGTCGTTGCTTTCTGTTGTTTTTTCCGCCGTTTTCTCTATGTCCATTATAACAAAAAACTCCCCGTCAGGACACTATAATCCTGTACAGGGAGTCAATGAAGTATTTTTATTTTTGCCGCCCTAACAAGCTACGGCAAATTTTGTAAGATATTTTTCAAAATCAGCATCATAACCATTGCAGGAAACTGTCAATATCTGGTCGAAGTTCAAACCCAACACGCCAATGATGGATTTGGCATCTACTATGAAGCTGTTATAGGAAATATCCACGTCAAACATGCACTTTGCGGCTGCCGCTACAAATTCTTTTACTTCATCTGGTCTTAGCTTAATTCTGTGCTGCATCATCATAAATACCCTCCTTCTCATTATATGATTACGTGCAAACCTGAAACCGCTTTTCTTTTATTGCTGTTATTATACTCCATTCTTTTCATTTGTAAATAGTGAATTATTGCATCTACAATAGACACAATTTCCGTGTTTTTTACATTTTTGACAACTCTTAACGGCTTTTTTTGTTTTCTTTGTTCATTCTGCTTATTATTACTTTTCTTCTTCCCCGTAAAAGAATGCAATTTTCTCACTTTTTACTAAATTCCACCATGTATTCTTGGAAGCGTAAAGGCAGCATCTGCTGCTGTAATTTCAGATTCTTCCGCTCTTTAATCGCAATGGTATGGCAAAACATGGTAAAAAGTTCCCGGTAATCTTCTTCCTTATCCGACATCCTAAGTCCATCCCTTACCTTTTCTTCCTGCCCGGATACCAGATACCAGTCTTTCTTTGCCGGATGTACGCCATATAAATTCCTCTTTTCATCATAGATAACAAAATCTTCCAAAGAAAGCCTGTCCGTAAAATGCGGCATCAGGAAAGAAACAATATTGCATTTAGGTCCTATCCCGGCATACAAAATGCCCTGCTGTAATTCTTCAAACCTGAGAAACTCCATCATTCTGTGAATTTCATTGCCTGCACTCCTCGCCAGTTGAAACAGCGTATTCACGTAAGGATTTGCCATATTTTCCAATACTCTTTTGCCGCTTCCATACGTGATGCCATCCACGACAGTCCGGTAAACCGCCTGCGCCTTTTGCTCATCTTCCGTTGCCAATGCGCGGCAGATACTCATGTAAACATCCGCGCCTAACCGTCTTTGTATCGTTTCCGCTACTTTCCTAGTCTTGACAGAATCCGGCTGTATATACATATCATGTGAAAATAACCTATAATTTTCTTCCTCGCCGATTTGCAGATGAATATGCTCATGTCCTTTTTTCAAGGCATAAGCGTCATAAATCCCCGTAAAAACACCCTCTATGGAATCTTCACAAATCATATATATCTCTTCCATATTTAACTCCCATTCCCGGAAAACAGCGACATCTGCTCATACTGCATACCATCCGTGGAAAAAAGCTCCCTTTCTTTCCTGCCGGTAAGCGTCTGGTACGTTAAATTTCTAACAATATAGTTTTCCTCTATCTTAGTTGGATACATCATTTTTCCGTTACAGGTAATGAAATACAAGGCTCGTTTTAGTACCACGCCGATTTTCTTTAAATCTTCAAACGTCAGTCTGCCGAACCGCCTTGCTTTGACAATCCGCTGCGCGCTTTTGACGCCGATGCCGGGAATCCTTAGTAACATCTTATAATCGGCGCGGTTGATTTCCACCGGAAACAGTTCCAGATGCCTGACCGCCCAATCCGCCTTCGGGTCTATCATCATATTAAAATTAGGTCTATCCTCACTCAACAGTTCATCCACCGTAAAATCATAAAACCGCAGCAGCCAGTCCGCCTGGTACAGCCTGTGTTCCCTAAGAAGCGGCGGCCCGCCGGGCAGCGCCGGTAAATCCTTATCTTCATTGACATTGACAAAGGCGGAATAATAAACCCTTTTCAAGGCAAACTTCTGATACAGGCTCTCCGCTACCGCCATAATCTGATAATCATTCTCCGGCGTTGCGCCGACAATCATCTGTGTGGACTGCCCTGCCTCACAAAAACGCGGCGCATGGCGATATAAAACCAACTCGTCACGATTCTGTGAGATACCGTTTTGAATCTGCCGCATCGGACGTAAAATAGTCTTCCTATGCTTATTCGGCGCCAGCTTTTGCAGACTCTCCGCCGTCGGAAGTTCTAAATTGACGCTCATCCTGTCCGCCAAAAATCCCGCCTTTTCTACCAGGACGGGGTCTGCTCCCGGAATCGCCTTGACATGGATATATCCCTGAAAATGATACACCGTGCGCAGCTTGTAAAGCGTCCGGCAAATCAATTCCATCGTATAATCAGGACTGTACAAAATGCCGGAGCTTAAAAATAAGCCTTCTATATAATTACGTCTGTAAAACTCCATCGTCAGTTCGCAGACTTCATCCGGCGTAAAAGATGCCCGCGGCACATCATTGGACTTCCTGTTCATACAGTATTTGCAGTCAAAAATACATTCATTCGTGAATAAAATCTTCAAAAGAGAAATACAGCGTCCGTCCGCCGCAAAGCTATGGCAAAGCCCCGCCGCCACGGTATTGCCGATTCCCTTTCCATCCCCTTTCCGTGATGAACCGCTGGAACTGCAGGAAACATCATACTTCGCAGCATCGGCAAGAATATGCAGTTTATCCATAATGGACATGTCCGGAGCGATTCTTATTTCCATGTTGGATTCCTTTCCAATCTATATTAGAACGTATGTTCTTATTTTTTATATTTTAACATACTCATTCTTCACATGCAATACCTTTTAGAACATTTGTTCTATTTTATTAAAATGTAAACGAGCATCTTCTATTGACGTAAGAAATATGGCATAATATAATACAAGAACAATATATTTATAGAATCAATATAATGGAAAAGAGGATTTTATGAAAAACTTAATGATTCCCGACAATTACCAGTCCGCGCTGAATCTTCACGATACGCAGATTGGCATTAAGACAGTCAAGGACTTTTTTCAGGATTTACTGGCAAAACGCCTGAATCTTTTACGCGTTTCCGCACCGTTATTCGTTGACCCGCACTCCGGCTTAAACGACAACTTAAACGGCGTGGAACGCCCGGTTGTTTTCGGCATCAAGGAACAGAACGACGCCGAGGCTGAAATCGTGCATTCCCTTGCAAAATGGAAACGGTTTGCCCTGCAAAAATACGGGTTTTCTTATGGAGAAGGGCTGTATACAGATATGAGCGCCATCCGCCGCGACGAAGATACCGACAATATTCATTCCATCTATGTTGACCAGTGGGATTGGGAGAAAATCATTTCCAAGGAAGAACGGAATCTTGATTTTTTACAGGAAATCGTGCGCACCGTCTATAAAGTACTGCGCAAAACGGAAAAATATATGGCGATTCAATATGACTACATAGAAGAAATCCTACCGCATGATATTTTCTTTATCACCACACAGCAGTTAGAGGATATGTACCCTGATATGCCTCCGAAAGAACGTGAATATCATATCTGCAAAGAAAAAGGCGCCGTCTGCGTGATGCAGATTGGCGATTTACTGGCGTCCGGTGAAAAACATGACGGCCGCGCGCCCGACTATGACGATTGGGCGTTGAATGCGGATATTGTCGTATATTATCCGGTTTTGGACATTGCGCTGGAATTATCCTCTATGGGTATCCGTGTCGATAAAGAATCTTTACTAAGCCAGCTTGAGAAAGCAGGATGCCCTGAAAGAGCAAAACTGCCATTCCAGAAAGCGATTCTGAATGATGAGGTTCCGCTCACCATCGGCGGCGGTATCGGACAATCGCGTATCTGTATGTTTTTCCTGCGAAAAGCGCATATCGGGGAGGTACAGTCCTCTCTCTGGCCGGATGAAGTGACGAAAGAAGCGCTGGCACATGGGATACAACTATTATAAAAAAATCCCCCGTGGCTTTCCGGTCACAGGGGATTTTATTCATGTTCTATTGAATATACATATTCGTATATCCCATCAAATGCTCATCCACTTCTCTTGCGCACTCGCGTCCCTGACGGATGGCTTTGACGACAAGAGACTGTCCGGTGTGCATATCGCCCGCTGTAAAAACATTATCCACGTTTGTCTTAAAACCGCCCGCAGCAGTTTTGACATTCGTTCTCTGGTCGAGTTCCACCTTAAAAGCGTCCGTCACATACTTCTGGCTTCCGAGAAATCCCGCCGCAATCAGTACGATATCGGCATCCAGCACTTTTTCGGAACCCTCTTTTTCTTTCATGTTCATACGTCCTGTCGCCTCGTCTTTTTCCCATGAAAGCGCCACGATTTTAACACCCTTAAGCTGACCCTCCTTATCCTTGATAAACTCTTTGACCGTAGATTCATAGATACGCGGGTCGTGTCCGTATACCGCAATCGCTTCCTCCTGACCGTAATCTGTCTTGCAGACCTTCGGCCACTGCGGCCAGGGATTATTTTCCGCTCTTGTATCCGGCGCTTTCGGCATCATCTCTATCTGCGTCACGGACTTTGCCCCATGCCGTATCGCCGTACCCACGCAGTCGTTGCCCGTATCGCCGCCGCCAATGATAACGACGTTCTTATTTTTCGTATCGACATATTTTTTATCCTTAAAATCAGAATCTAACAGGCTCTTAGTATTTCTGCCAAGGAAGTCAACTGCGAAATAAATTCCTTTTGCGTCTCTGCCCGGCGCGTTAATATCCCTTGGATTGGAGGAACCACAGGCAAGCACAACACAATCAAACTCTTTCGTCAGCTTATCCGCCTTAACCGATTTTCCGATATCCGCATTAGTTACAAAAGTAACGCCCTCTGCCTCCATCACTTTCACTTTCCGGTCAATAATGTGTTTTTCCAGTTTCATATTCGGAATACCGTACATCAAAAGACCGCCGATTCTGTCAGAACGCTCAAAAACGCTCACCAGATGGCCTCTTTTATTGAGCTGGTCCGCCACGGCAAGTCCGGAAGGTCCGCTTCCTACCACGGCAACTTTCTTCCCCGTCCTCGTCTTTGGCGGTTTCGGGTCTGCATAGCCTTTTTCATAGGCATTTTCAATAATGGCATATTCGTTTTCTTTCGTCGCCACCGGCTCGCCTGTCAGATTACAGGTACACGCCGCCTCGCACAACGCCGGACACACTCTGGACGTAAATTCCGGGAAGTTATTTGTTTTATGCAGACGGTTGTATGCCTGTTCCCAGTTTCCCGTATAAACAAGGTCATTCCATTCCGGCACCAGATTGTGCAGCGGACAGCCGGAAGTCATACCGCATAACGTCATGCCCGACTGGCAGAACGGAACGCCGCAGTCCATACAGCGCGCGCCCTGGAGCTGCTGCTCCTCCATTGAAAGATGCTCATGAAATTCATTAAAATTCTTAATGCGCTGTTTCGGACTTACGTCTATTGAAACTTTGCGCTCATACTCTAAAAATCCAGTAGATTTTCCCATCTTTTTTCCTCCATTCTTACTACTCCAAATATAATCCATTCATCGTTCTTCGATGCGTTAGAAAGCTTTCATTCCCTGATAAAAAGCTTCAATCTGCGCCTGCTCCGCGCTTAAGCCTTTTTCTTCCATCTGCACAATCAGCTTTAGCATACGCTCATAATCGTGCGGGATGATTTTCTTAAACTTCGGTAGATATTCCCCGAAATTATCCAGAATCTCTTTCCCTTTGACGGAATTGGTATAGGCAACATGCTCTTTAATCATCTGCTTTAACTCCAGAACGTCATATTTGGAAGTCATTTCATAGGAAGAAACCATTTCCTTATTGACTTTAGTATATAAATCATTGTTTTCGTCCAGTACATAGGCGATACCGCCGCTCATGCCGGCCGCAAAGTTCTTGCCGGTCGCGCCAAGCACAACCACACGGCCTCCGGTCATGTATTCGCAGCCGTGGTCTCCTACGCCCTCTACGACCGCCATCGCGCCGGAATTACGGACACAGAATCGTTCGCCCGCCACGCCGTTAATAAATGCCTTGCCCGACGTCGCGCCGTATAGCGCCACGTTGCCGACGATAATATTTTCATCCTGCTTGAACTTGGAGCCTTTGGGCGGATATACAATCAATTTACCGCCGGACAATCCTTTGCCGAAATAATCATTGGAATCGCCTACCAGCTCTAACGTCAGTCCTTTCGGGATAAATGCGCCGAAACTCTGTCCGCCGGAACCATTGCATAAAATGCGGTATGTGTCTTCCGGAAGCGTATCGCCAAACTTTCTCGTGATTTCAGAACCTAATATCGTACCGAATGTCCGGTCCGTATTGGTAACGTCAACCTCTATGCTTCTCTTCTGTCCTGTTTCCATCGCTTTTGCAAGCTGCTTTAACAGCACTTTTTCATCCAACGTCTTTTCCAGTTCAAAATCATAAACCTGTTTCGGGTCAAATATCACTTTTTCCTTACTTCCCTCATAAGGATTGGAAAGTATCAGGCTCAAATCTATCTTTTTTAATTTTTCCGGTAGATTGTCTTTGATTTTTAATAAATCCGTCCTGCCGACCAGCGCATCGACACTGCGGATGCCTAACGCCGCCATATACTCCCGAAGTTCCTGCGCAATAAATTTCATGAAGTTTTCCACATACTCCGGTTTGCCCTTAAAACGCTTGCGCAATTCCGGATTCTGCGTCGCCACGCCGACAGGACAGGTATCCAGATTGCAGACTCTCATCATCACGCAGCCCATCGTCACAAGGGGCGCCGTTGCAAATCCAAATTCCTCCGCGCCAAGAATCGCCGCAATCGCAACGTCTCTGCCGCTCATTAATTTACCGTCCGTTTCAATGCGCACCTTGTTTCGCAGCCCGTTTTGAATAAGCGTCTGGTGCGTCTCGGCAAGACCAAGCTCCCAAGGCAGTCCGGCATTGTGAATGGAGCTGCGCGGCGCGGCTCCCGTACCGCCGTCGTAACCGGACACCAGAACGACCTGTGCACCCGCCTTTGCCACGCCTGCCGCTACCGTGCCGACTCCGGCTTCCGAAACAAGTTTTACCGAAATCCTCGCCCTTGTATTGGCATTCTTTAAATCGTAAATAAGCTGCGCCAAATCTTCAATCGAATAGATATCATGGTGCGGCGGCGGCGAGATTAAGCTTACGCCCGCCGTCGAATGCCTTGTCTTGGCAATCCAAGGATAGACTTTGCCGCCCGGCAGATGTCCTCCCTCTCCCGGTTTCGCGCCCTGCGCCATTTTAATCTGAATCTCTTTCGCACTGTTTAAATACTCGCTTGTAACGCCGAAACGTCCGCTTGCCACCTGCTTAATCGCGGAACATCTGTCCAGTCCGTCCGCTCCGATTGTCAGCCTGTCTTTATCTTCGCCGCCCTCGCCGGAGTTTGATTTTCCGTGCAGCCTGTTCATGGCGATTGCCATTGTCTCATGCGCCTCTTTGGAAATAGAACCATAGGACATCGCGCCTGTTTTGAATCTTGTGACAATACTGTCAACACTCTCCACTTCCTCAATCGGCACGGGTTTCTTGGCATAATTAAAGTCCATTAAACCACGCAGCGTCTTAATACTGTCCTCTTTATTGACCGCTTGGGTATATTGTTTGAACATTTCATAATCACCGCGCTTGGTTGACTCCTGTAATAAATGAATCGTCTCCGGATTATAAAGATGCTCGTCCGCACCGCTCCGCATCTGGTGATGTCCGGGATTATCCAGCGCTAAATCCGTCGATAGACCGAGCGGGTCAAAAGCCATGGAATGCAGCGTATCGACTTCCTTTTCAATATCTTTCAAAGTAATTCCGCCGACGCGGCATACCGTATTGGTAAAATACTTATTAATGACTTCTTTATCAATGCCGATTGCTTCAAAAATCTTGGAGCCCTGATAAGACTGTATCGTGGAGATACCCATTTTAGAAGCAATTTTTACGATGCCATGCAATATGGCGTCATTATAATCGTTGACCGCCGCATAATAATCCTTATCCAGCATATGATTATCAATCAATTCCCTGATGCTTTCCTGCGCCAGATACGGGTTGATAGCGGAAGCACCAAAACCAAGCAGCGTCGCAAAATGATGTACTTCGCGCGGTTCCGCCGATTCCAGGACGATTGCCACGCTCGTTCTTTTTTTCGTATTGACAAGGTGCTGCTGCAATGCCGATACCGCTAAGAGCGAGGGAATCGCCACCCTGTTTTCGTCCACGCCCCTGTCGGAAAGGATTAAAATATTGACGCCGCCGCGGAATGCCCTGTCCACTTCCACAAACAGCCTGTCAATCGCTTTTTCCAGACTGGTATTCTTATAATAAGTAATCGGTACGACTTCCACCTTAAAGCCCTCCGACTTCATATTTTTAATTTTCAATAAATCCGTACTTGTCAAAATCGGATTATGCACCCTTAACATATTGCAGTTTTCCGGCTTTTCCTCCAATAAGTTACCGTCCATGCCAAGATAAACCGTCGTAGACGTAACCACTTCCTCTCTGATAGCGTCAATCGGCGGATTCGTCACCTGCGCGAACAACTGTTTGAAATAGTGGAAAAGCGGATGGTGCGCCTTAGACAGCACCGGCAGCGGCGTATCCACGCCCATCGCCGCAATCGCCTCCGCGCCGTTTTTCGCCATCGGAAGGATGCTGCTCTTTAACTCCTCGTATGTATAGCCAAACGCTTTCTGCATCCGCTGTCTTTCCTCATAGGTAAATTCCGGCACTCTCTGGTTCGGAATCTTCAATTCCTTTAACGTCACCAGATTATTGTCAAGCCATTCGCCGTAAGGCTGCGCCGAAGCGTATTTTTCTTTTAACTCGTCATCATCAATCACCCTGCCCTCAACCATATCGACTAAAAGCATTTTTCCCGGATGCAGTCTCTCTTTTATGACAATTTTGGTCGGGTCAATATCCAGTACGCCCACTTCCGAAGAAAGAATCAGCGTATCGTCATCCGTAATCATATATCTTGACGGGCGTAGACCGTTCCGGTCAAGCACTGCCCCCATAATATCGCCGTCGGAAAAAAGAATGGACGCAGGACCGTCCCATGGCTCCATCATCGTCGCATAATACTGATAAAAGTCTTTCTTTTTCTGCGACATCGTCTTATTATTCTCCCACGGCTCCGGAATGGTAATCATAACCGCCAGCGGAAGCGGCATACCGCTCATAACAAGAAATTCCAGCGTATTGTCAAGCATCGCTGAATCAGAACCGGATGCGCTGATTGCCGGAAGCACCTTATGGAGCTGTCCCGCCAGATGTTCGGATTCCATCGTCTCTTCCCTGGCAAGCATCTTGTCCGCATTGCCGCGGATAGTATTGATTTCACCGTTATGTACGATAAACCGGTTCGGATGCGCACGCTCCCAGCTCGGATTGGTATTCGTGGAAAAACGGGAATGCACAATGGCAATAGCCGATTCATAATCGCCGTCCTGCAAATCCGGGAAAAACGTACGAAGCTGACCGACTAAAAACATTCCTTTATAAACAATGGTTCTGCTGGATAAACAAACAACATATGTCACATCCGTTGACTGCTCGAACGTTCTTCTCAAAATATAGAGCTTCCTGTCAAATTCCAGCCCGCAGGCAATCCCCGCCGGTTTTTTTACAAATGCCTGCATAATGCAGGGCATACACTCCACTGCTTTATGTCCAAGGACGGACGGATTCGTCGGCACGCTGCGCCAGCCTAAAAATTCCAGTCCCTCTTTTTCCACAATAATCTCAAACATCTTCTTTGCCTGATTGCGTTGCAGCTCATCCTGCGGAAAGAAAAACATACCGACGCCGTACTCTCTTTCTTTTCCGATTTGAATGCCTGCTTCTTTCGTCACTTTCAGCATGAACTTATGAGGTATCTGCGTCAGAATGCCGACACCGTCGCCGGTTTTTCCCTCCGCGTCCTTGCCTGCCCTATGTTCCAGATTTTCCACAATCTTCAGCGCATTCTCCACTGTCGTGCGGCTTTTTTGCCCTTTGATATTGACGCACGCGCCAATACCGCAGTTATCATGCTCAAACTCCATTCTGTGAAGCGGCGCTTCTGGAACAGTCATTTTTACATCAAACATATTTTTCTCTCCTCCCGTTAGTTCCATATGAGAAAATCGCTACGCGATTATCTCGGGAAGAATGCTTCGCATTCTTCCACTCATCAAGAAATTTACTAATGCACAAGAAAAAGCCACAAAGTACCTTTCTGTTGAAAGCGCACCTTTGCGACTTGAAACTATAACTACTATACACCTGTTTGGAGCGGTTGTAAATAAAGAATTTTCAGGGAATTGTCAGATAATTTGACAATTTATCATTTTGATAGTTATTGTCTGTGTAATTTATGGAATTGCCTTTGCTTTTAGTTTGAATACATAGCATCATTTCTGGAAAGGAGATACACACAATATTGATTCATGCTAATACCCTCTCTCTTAGAATGCTCTGCCAATAACCGATGCAGGCTACGAGGTATCCGCAATTTAAACTGCCCCGAATAATCCTCTAAATTATCCGGTTCCTGAATCTCTACACCATCTTCCAACGCCGCTTCAATCCATGCCCGCTTTGCATCCAGTGCATTCTCTACCGCAGATTCCACCGTCTCACCACAGGTAATACATCCCGGAAGGTCAGGATAAGAAACCACAAAACCACCCTCATCCTTATCTTCCACAATCTCCATGCGATAGGACATTGCCATATAATCATCCAATGTTTTCATCATCTTTTACCTCACTTTCTACAACCTGCTTTACCATCTCTACATATATCTTTTTAATCGGTTCATGCCTTGGTATTGTAATTGGCTGGCACCCGGATTTTCTAAATGTATAATGACTACTTCCTCCTTTTGGTACATTCATCTCATATCCATAGCTTTCCATTACCTTACGCAATTCATCAAACCAGAGGTCTTTTGATAAAGTACAAATACGCGTTAATAGTTTATCCCATTTCGACATTCTAATTCTCCTATCTCTATTATATGTGGTGTCATATTTGGTGTCAACATTCTTGGAATGATTTTGTATCTTTTATTCTCCCCATCCAAACCACCACCCCCACCGCAATCCCCGCAAACACAATAGCGACATACGGTCTGATTAACATTTCATGCAACCGGGAATTGCCCGTAATCGTATAAACTGCCGCATTTGCCGCCGCATGGAAAAGAAAAGCATGGAAAAACCCGCCAAACTTTTCATATGTATAGGCTATCAACATACCCATGCAGAAACCATAAAGCATCTGCACCGCATTCCCATGATAGAACCCGAAAAGAACCGCCGACAATACCATAGATACCGCAGCCGGAAAATATTTCTTCATTCTATTATAAATAATGCCCCTGAAAACCACTTCCTCCGCCAGCGGAGAAACCACTCCGTACAAAAAAAGCCCGAACGGAAAAAGCACGCTATACTGATGCTCGGCTGTCTGGGCATATGCTTCTGAACTTTCCGTCAGATGGAGCAGGATGAAAAAAATATTAATGGCAACGGAAGCCGTAACGGCAAGCGCTATCGTCAGAAAAATCTTTACTCTGCCTGTGCGTGTACCTGCTCCGGTACCGTTTTTGTCATCTCTCTCATGGCTTATTTCCTGCCTGAACATCGGAACAAGCGGCACAATCCCCAATAACATCGCAAATCCGCCAATCACGGCATTCACCGTTGCCTCCCGCTCCAACAGCAGATTACGCCAGCCTTCCCCAGCCTTTTCCAATATACTAATGACTAATGAAGTCAATCCAACAAGCGCGAGGATATAAATGCAAAAATAAATGAAAAAGGGGATTACAATATCCCCGAAAATCATTATGTATTTATGAAAACCTTTTTGTTTCCTCAACATATCATCCTTTTTTATCATAATCCTCCATGTCCGTTCGTAAGCAACAGTTTCTCCAGTTCCGCCACCGTTCCTACTATATAATCCGCATTCGCTGCCTCCAGCTCGCCGGGCGGTGCATACCCGAAAGAAACGCCCACACTCACCAGCCCAAAAACCTGCGCCCCCAGTATATCAAACTTCCTGTCACCTATCATGACAGCTATGTCATTTTCATTTTTATTCTCATGACATAATTGTCGTAACGCCTCTTCTATAACTTCTTCCTTACGGGAGCGGGTACCGTCTAACTCACTTCCCGCAATCACGCCAAAATACTGCTCTATCTCGAAGTGCTTTAATATTTTGGTGATAAAAACCGTCGCTTTACAAGAGGCAACCGCCAGTTTTCTTCCTGCGGCTTTTAATCCGGCAAGCATTTCCTTTATCCCCGGATATATCTCGTTTTCATACAGCCCGATTGTACTGAACCGCTCCCTGAACACTTGAATAGCCTCTTTTGTCTGCTTTTCATCAAATCCATAAAATTCCGGGAAACTGTCCGAAAGCGGCGGTCCGATAAAGCCTTCCAGTTTATCCGGGTCCGGTTCTTCTATCCCGAACCGGCGCAGCGCATACTGCACACATGTTGTAATACCAATCTTAGGGTCTGTCAATGTGCCGTCCAAATCAAACAGCAGATATTGGAAAACCTTATTCTCTTGCTGCATCTGTTTTCCTCCTTTTAACTTTTCCTATATGGTAAAAAAGTGTAAAGCCTTAATCAAGCAATAGACTTTACACCTTTTTGTTGAGCGTATCTACTTTCTTGTCAATAGTTACTACCATTTCCAAGACCAAATCAAGCTTTTCGTTATCTGACATTTGCCTCCACTTCTTACTACTATCCATTACTGAGCAGATACAGTATATCATACTTTACATACAAAGTCTATTTCTTTTAGGAAATTATTTGTACTTTTTATTTGTTTTTCGTATACAAAACAACCGCATCCCGTAATGGAATGCGGCTGCCTTATGGTAATCGTTTCACTTTGCAATAAACTCTTATTGCAATATTTCGTACACTTACTTAACCAAAATATGAGGCGGAATACCTGATTAGCCGAGTAATGACAGCGCCAACTGGTTGGACTGATTTGCCTGGGTGAGCATGGATGTACCTGCCTGCTGCAAGATATTGTTGTTAGCGTATTTAACCATCTCTGTTGCAATGTCCGTATCACGAATCTGTGATTCTGCCGCTGTGGTGTTCTCAACGATGTTATCCAGGTTATTTACCGTATGCTCCAGTCTGTTCTGAACTGCACCAAGGTCTGCACGCTGTTCGGAAACTTTCTGAATTGCAGCTTTTACCAGCTTATTAAAATCTCCATATGCTTGGGAATCTGCTGTTTCTGTGCCGGTTGCAGCAGCAATTTTAGCAGTGATACCTAATGAACTACAATCCATATTATCAATTTTAACCTGAATATGCTGACCTGCCTCTGCTCCAACCTGAAGCTGTACATCAAATTTTCCATCCAACAATTTCTTTTCATTGAATGTCGTTGTACTCTGTACGCGGTCAACTTCATCCATCAACTGGTCAAGTTCTTTCTTGATATAATCCCTATCTGTACTTGTCAATGTACCTGTTTCACCCTTAACAGCAAGTTCATTCATACGCTGTAACATATCATGAACTTCTGTTAATGCACCTTCTGCCGTCTGTACACATGAGATACCGTCCTGTGCATTTAAGGATGCCTGTGTAAGACCTCTAACCTGACGTCTCATCTTTTCAGAAATCGCCAAGCCTGCTGCATCATCTGCTGCACGGTTGATTTTATAACCGGATGATAACTTCTCTGTGGACTTTGCCTGTGTTTTGGTTGTTATACCAAGCTGTCTGTTTGCGTTTACTGCTGTAATGTTGTGTTGTACTACCATAATATTACCTCCTTGTTGTGTGTCTGCCACAAATCCGTTTGTGGCATTTGATTTTTTGTTTTTTATAATAATCCCGAAACCCCCAGGATAACTCCGGGTTATTACCTTACTGATACACTGTTATGCCTTTGCAACCATCTTTTTCTTCTCTTTTGCCGAATCGTTTGTTACCACTCGTTTTTTGCGGTACTTCTCCGGCAATTCCGGCTCTGCGTAGTAATGCGGAAGATTTTTCTTATCATCCGAATCGCTTACCGTCTTTTCAATCACTTTGCTTCGGATAACATTCACTTCCTTTGGCAAATCCAGCATAATCCGTGTATGATTTTTGCTGCCGCCGAGAAAAACAATTTTAATGTCCTCCCCAATCTGTAGATACTCTTCCGTGTTTACTGTCAGTCTTAACATTCAAAAACCTCCCTGCCTTTTTAAGTGCCTCCCTGCAATGCAACTTTTTGTATAAAAATGTTGCATTGCAGGATGTATTGTTGTTAAATTTATATAATTACTATAATTAAATGTAAAGGAGATAAGAAGATGAGCGTTACCTATCCAATCAAGAACAAAAAAGCATTAAAAGATTTTAAGGATTTCTATTTAAAAACCAAACCTAACCCGCGTAATTACACGATGATTATTATGGGATTAAACACAGCGTTCAGAATAGGCGATTTGCTGGCATTAACATGGAATGATGTATATGATGAAAAGAAAAAGACATTCCGCCGCCATATCAGCATTATGGAACAAAAGACCGGAAAAGAACGGATTGTTGCCATCAATCAGACGGAACGCAACACCTTAAAAGATTATTATTTGTTCAACACCCCCGCCCATATGAGCGACTATTTATTTCAAAGCCGAAAACATAAAGGCTTCCCGTTGTCACGCTATCAAGCCTACCGCATTGTAAAAGAAGCGGCTGCCGGTTCCGGCTTACATGAGCATATCGGCTGTCACTCCCTGCGAAAAACATTTGGCTATCATGCCTGGAAGCAGGGAACACAACCCGCTATGCTTATGGATATCTATAACCATTCCTCGTATCAGGTAACACAGCGTTACCTTGGTATCGAGCAGGATGAGAGGGATAATGTCTATCTTCATATACAATTATAGAAAATAGCGCGTCATTTTCCGTATTTAAAAAATTTTAAAAAAATTGAAAAAAGGACTAAAGTTTTAAAAGAAGGCTCCGATATATAAAGTGTAAACAAAAAGAAATGCAACATTTTTATACAAAGTGTTGCATTCTTATTATGCCATAGTTTTGCTTTTCTATCCAAAAAATAGTGAAACTTTATATGCTGCCTATCCGTAAACAGTTTCCCCATTTTTTATATAATAGGAAATTGCTGTAATCATGATGAGAACTTAAGCGCAAGCTGCAGAGCTTGCGCTTTTTTATGCACATAAGAAAAATTTTACAAAAGAAATAATTGCGTTTTTCTCTTAAATGTGATATAAATAATTCATATTCGGTCATTCGGCTAATTCATTCTGCGGAAAGCTGCTTATGCGCTTTCTGTTATCTTACATCACAAAGGAGTCATGTCTATGAATCAAAAAACAACAAATCTTAAAAATGCAGCTTTCGTTTCCAATCCTAATGCTTTACTTCCAAGCGATTTACTTTCAGATGATTTGCTTAAAAACGCCCACGGTGCCATCCCCTACGGCATGACTAACGACTATATGTTCAGGGCGGTTTTTCAGACCAG
>JAMPFF010000007.1 GCA_023664605.1 Clostridium sp. | reverse complement strand
CCACATGGGAGGAGATCAAGATGTTAGCAGCGAAAGACCCCTACATTAACGAAGCGTCCAAAACCATTTTTCAGTTAAGCGCCGAGGAACAGATTCTTAAGCGCTGCCGTGACCGCGAAGAGTATTATTTGGATATACGGGCGTATGAGAGGGAAGTTGCGGAGAATAAGAAGATTATCGAGGAAAATAAAAAGATTATCGAAGAAAATAAAAAAATTATTGAGGAAGATAAAAAAGCGCTTTCCGAAAGTAAACAAATTATTGCTGAAAAGGACGCAAAACTTACCGAAAAGGATAAAACTATCAAAGAACTTCTCAATGAAATAGAAATGCTGAAATCAGATACAGGCAAATAGGGCAGCGAAATAGGTGGTATTCTTTCCCAAAAGGCAAATCACAACCGATGAGCCTGTTTGAACACTTGAAAATAGCGGACACTGGAGCATTCCTATTTTAAAAATAAGGAAACCAAAAATATGCCCTGATGACAGACACAAATGCTCCGGAATGGAAATTATCATGGAAATAAAAACAAAAAGATTACTTATCAGAAAAATAGTCGCTGATGATTGGATAAGCATAAAAAGGATATGGGATGATTTCCGCGTGTCAGAGTATGCAAAATATGATGTTCCTCATAAATCTGATGCAGATGAAATCAAATTGCAGGTAAATAAATGGGCAAATGCCAATAAGGAAGAAAAACATTTATTTTTTGCTGTATGTTTTGAAGATAAAGTGATAGGTTATATCGATTTTCATGATATTGGCAATGGCTATGAATGCGGCTATTGCTTCCATTCGGATTATCACGGGAAAGGATATGCAAAAGAAAGTTATCTTGCGCTTATCAAATGGTTTTCGGATAAGGGCATCAAGAGGCTTAGGGCAGGAACCGCACTAAAAAATATACCGTCTGTGAAATTACTAAATTCGCTGGGCTTTAAGCAGATAGCGACAGAAAAGGTATCATTTTATCAAGATAAGGACGGAAACAACATATATTTTGACGGCGGTATATTTGAGTTAGAGATTGAGTGATAAAGTTAAAAAATATTATGATAAGGAGAACAATATCAATATGAATTTAACATTAAACTTAAATGCACGATTCCAACCTATGCACAGGTTTGAGTTGGAAGATGCTTTGCAGGAAATACTTGAAAAAGAACAGCTTGGGGAAGTAACCGGAGGCGGTACTCTTCAAAATCCGGACGGAGAAATTATGTCTTGCGATATAGAAATTCAATTAACATCTGATACATCAGATAGCGTAAAATGGCTGGCAGATTTACTTAACAGAATGGGCATTCCAAAAGGTTCCCGTTTGCAGTGCGCAGAACCTCAAATGGAAATTGAAGTGGGTACATTAGAGGGATTAGCTTATTATTCTAATGGTGTGGATTTACCGGATGAAGTATACCAAACCTGTGATATCAATTATGTGATTGAGCAAATGGGACAGGCAATGGAAGGAATCGGCAGAATGTATAGCTATTGGGAAAGCAGCACATATACTGCTTTATATTTTTATGGCAGTTCTTTTGCTGAAATGAAAAAACGAATTGAACCTTTTATTACGGAATATCCTTTATGCCAGAAGTGCCGTATAGAGCAGATTGCGTAATTTTCCGACCACGAAAAAATACTGCTGAAATATCTGCAAAAAAACCAGGCGGCATATCCCAACAATATGCCGCCTGATTTCATATACCCTATGCTTTACAATCTATTAGGTCAATGGCAATGCCCTCCGCAATGGCTGCAATCGCCGCCGCATTGCAGGGATTTCCCATTTTTCTTATCGCGTACCATACTTCTGACCGCCAGCCCTACGGCTGCCGCCACTATCGCTAACGTAACTAATGTACCTACGCTCATATTGATAACCTGACCTTTCACAATGAACTCATTTTAATAACCTATTTGGTATTGACGCTTAATTTCAACGTCTTGCTCTCGGTGTATGGTCTGAACAGCAGATATAAAAATCCGATTACAATGATAATCGCTACTGCCGCTCCGATTCCAAATGTGCCTGTTGCGAAGATATTGCCAATCTGGTATACGCATAACGATACGAGATAAGCTAAACCGCACTGATATCCGATAGCAATCCAGAACCACTTTGTATTATTCATTTCTCGTTTAATTGCCCCCATTGCAGCAAAGCAAGGCGCGCATAAAAGGTTAAATACTAAGAATGAATATGCTGCGATTGCCGTCATACTGCCCGCAAGTTCGCCCCAGATTTCCGCACCGTCCTCTGCAACTTCCGCGAATCCAAAGAGCATACCAAATGTGCCGACAACATTTTCTTTTGCAATAAGTCCTGTTACCGCTGCAACAGCCATCTTCCAGTCGCCCCATCCAAGAGGTGCAAACAACGGAGCAACTATGCTGCCAATTCTTGCCAGAATACTGCTGTCAAGTTCTTCTGCTTCCAGCATACCGAACGAGCCGTCTACCCATCCGAAGCTCATTAAGAACCAGAGAACAATCGTTGATAACAGAATAATCGTACCTGCTTTTTTGATGAAAGACCATCCGCGCTCCCACATACTTCTAAGCACACTGCCTACGGTCGGCAGATGGTATGCCGGAAGTTCCATAACGAACGGAGCCGGGTCGCCTGCAAATATCTTTGTTTTCTTTAAAATAATACCGGAACAGATAATTGCCGCAATACCTACAAAATATGCGCTCGGAGCAACCCACCATGCGCCGTCGAAAAGCGCGCCCGCGATTAATGCGATAATCGGCAGTTTCGCACCGCACGGAATAAATGTTGTCGTCATAATCGTCATTCTGCGGTCACGTTCACTCTCAATCGTACGGGAAGCCATAACGCCGGGAACGCCGCATCCGGTTCCTATCATAATCGGGATAAAGGATTTACCGGATAAACCGAATTTACGGAAAATACGGTCCATGATAAAAGCAATTCTCGCCATATATCCGCAGCCTTCCAGAAAAGCAAGGAACAAGAACAGTACCAGCATCTGCGGAACGAAGCCAAGCACCGCGCCCACACCTGCGACAATACCATCCAGAATCAATCCCATCAGCCAGTCCGCACAGCCGATGCTGGTCAGCAGGCTTTCGATTGCCGGAGGAATAATATCTCCAAACAATACGTCATTCGTCCAATCCGTTACAATCGTACCGACGGTTGTAACCGACACATAGTATACAATAATCATAACCACCGCAAAAATCGGCAATGCCAGAATACGGTTTGTTACAATCCTGTCAATTTTATCGGAAGTTGTCATCTGTCCCTTTTTATTCTTGGTACAGCACTCGTCGATAATAGAGGATATATAAACGTATCTTTCATTAGTAATGATACTTTCCGTATCGTCGTCGTATTTTGTTTCCAACGTCTTAATTTCGTCGGACACATCCGGTACGGACTTTAACTGCTCTGCAATCTTATCGTCTTTTTCCAGAAGCTTAATCGCGAAAAATCTCTTCTGCTCTTCCGGAACATTTGCTCCTAACTTATTATCGGCAACCGACTTAATAACGGATTCCACTTCTTCCGCAAAAGAGTGTACCGCTTTCGCTTTTCCTTTTGCCGCTGCGATTGCTTTATTAGCCGCTTCCTGGATTCCCGTTCCTTTAAGAGCGGAAATTTCCACTACTTCGCAGCCTAATTTTTTAGCCAATTTATCGGTATGTATCTTATCTCCGTTCTTGGCTACAATATCCATCATATTGACCGCCATCACAACCGGAATGCCAAGTTCCAATAATTGTGTGGAAAGATAAAGGTTACGCTCTAAGTTTGTACCGTCAACAAGATTTAAAATAACGTCGGGTCTTTCCGTCAACAGGTAATTTCTTGCTACCACTTCTTCCAAAGTATACGGGGATAAAGAATAAATTCCCGGTAAGTCCATAACGGCAACTTCTTTGTTATTTTTTAATTTTCCCTCTTTTTTCTCTACTGTAACGCCGGGCCAGTTTCCAACGAACTGATTTGCGCCCGTCAGTGCGTTAAATAATGTCGTTTTACCGCAGTTCGGGTTTCCTGCTAATGCGATTGTAATAGACATATGATTAACTCCTCCCTGTTATTATTTATGTTCTTTTCACATCCTGCGATGTTTGCAGCCATAAGATGCAATACTCGCAAGACGAACAAATTCGTCTTTGAAAATCTCTGATTTTCAATCTTTCACTTCTATTAATTCGGCGTCCGCCTTACGAACAGACAATTCATACCCTCTTACCGTAACTTCGACAGGGTCTCCAAGCGGCGCAACTTTTCTTACATAAATTTCAACGCCCTTGGTTACGCCCATATCCATGATACGACGCTTTAACGCTCCCTCGCCATTGATTCTGGCTACCTGAACGGTCTCGCCCGGTTTTGCGTTTCGTAATGTTTTCATATTGCCCTCCTCCTCGTTATTCTTATGCTATAAAAATCCCTTTCGCCATATTCTTATCAATGGCGACGCGGGAATCTTTTACATTTACAATCAGGTTTCCTCCTATGGAAGATACCACGGTAACGGCTGCGCCCGCTACAAATCCGAGTTTCTCCAAAAACAGTCTCGTCTCTTCTTTTCCTGTTACTTTCCTGATAAAATTAGCTTCTCCCTCTTTTGCAAATACTAACGGCATATGCTCATCTCCTTTATCCATCCCTGTCGTGGTATCGTGATAACTGCCCACAGTTGTTCGCTCTGTTAGTTAGCCCACGCTAACTTCCTATCATTAAGTTAGCACCGCCTAACTTCTTTGTCAATATATTTTTATTATTTTTTTTAAAAAATTTATCCATACCTCAAAAAAGACATACAAAAAGGCGATATCTGTCGATACCGCCTTCTTATAGTCCTTAAGGAGAATGCGCAGCATTCTCCGAATCGTCGCTACAAGCGACGATTTTTTATAATCTCTTCAAAAGTTCTTCTCTCTGCGCCTCATAGCCCGGTTTACCAAGAAGTGCAAACATATTTTTCTTATAGCTTTCAACGCCCGGCTGGTTAAACGGATTGACGCCTAACAGATATCCGCTGACGCCGCAGGCAAACTCAAAGAAGTAGAACAATTCGCCCAGATAGAACTCGTTTACTTCCGGGATATTAACTACAAAGTTCGGAACCTGTCCGTCCGTATGCGCTAAGATAGTTCCATTCATCGCGCTCTTATTGACAAAGTCCACGTTTTTACCGGCAAGGTAGTTAAGACCGTCCAAATCGACAGGCTCTTCGCCGATTAAAATTTCCTCTCTGCTCGTCTCGATGTTTAAAACCGTTTCAAACATAATCCTTGCGCCGTCCTGAATGAACTGACCCATGGAATGCAAATCCGTAGTCAAATCAACGCTTGCCGGGAAAATGCCTTTCTGGTCTTTTCCTTCAGACTCGCCGTACAACTGTTTCCACCACTCGGAAACGTAGTGCGCCGCCGGTTCATAATTGGCAAGAATTTCAACATTTTTTCCTTTGCGGAGTAAAATATTGCGCAGAGCCGCATACTGTACCGCGTCATTTTCCTCGAAAGGAGCTTCCAGCGCCATCTTTCTGCCTTCCGCCGCGCCCTCCATCAGTTTATCGATATCCGCTCCTGAAACTGCGATAGGCAGCAAGCCGACTGCGGTAAGTACGGAAAAACGTCCGCCGACGTCATCCGGCACTACAAAAGACTCGTAGCCTTCTTCTGTTGCAAGATTCTTCAAAGAGCCTCTAGCCTTATCCGTTGTCGCATAGATTCTTTTCGCCGCGCCCTCTTTGCCGTATTTCTTCTCCGCCATTTCTTTAAATACACGGAACGCGATAGCAGGCTCCGTCGTCGTACCTGATTTGGAAATCATATTAATAGAAAAATCCCTGTCGCCGATAACGTCAATCAGGTGTTTAATATAAGTAGAGCTGATAGAATTTCCTACAAAATAAATCTCCGGTGTCTTTCTGATGGATTTATCCACTACGTTGTAGAAACTGTGTCTCAAAAATTCAATCGCCGCTCTTGCGCCCAGATAGGAACCGCCGATACCAATTACCAAAAGGACTTCGGAATCGCCCTGAATCTTTTGCGCCGCTTTTTTGATTCTCGCAAACTCCTCCTTGTCATAATTCACCGGCAGATCAATCCAGCCAAGAAAATCGTTGCCCGCGCCTGTCTTGCTCACAAGAACTTCTTTTGCATCCAAAGCCAGATGCTTCATGGATTTTACTTCTTCTTCGGAAATAAAAGAAGCCGCTTTGGAATAATCAAATTTAATTTTTCCCATCGTTTACTCTCCTTCTCATAGCGTCACGCTTTTTTTAATTTTAGTGTAGCATTGCTTATCCGCTTTTTCAATCTAAAATTCTCCAAAATAATTGCATTTTTATTATACGCATGTTATACTCTGTATCATCTATTCATTATCTGTTTTGCGAAACTACTCAATTATTTTATCAATAGGAGGCATTATGTATATTTCTGTCTTAGAAAAAATTGTAGAAAAAAGACGCATGCCGGTATTATTTATCGGTTCAGGGATTTCTAAAAGATATTTATACAAATATCCTGATTGGGAAGAACTACTCGATTTATCCTATCATAAAACCGGAAATGATGCTTATCAACTGCAAAAATATAAAGACCAGTTCACCAGACAAAATCTCTCACAATTTGAAATTAATACCAAAATAGCCTCTATTATTGAAGATGAATTCAACGCAGCATTTTTTGACAGAAAAATAAAACTCGGACGGGTTAAAAATCCTGCATGGGTAAAACGCGGCATTTCCCCTTATAAGATGTTTCTTGCACAATACTTTAAAGATATGGCTTTGTATAAATCAGCAAAAACTGCAGACGAATTAATTAAATTAAAGGCATTGAAAAATAAAATTTCTGCTGTTATAACCACTAATTTTGACTTATTCCTTGAAACAGAAGTCTTTGCTAATGATTTTAAAGTTTTTGTTCACCAAAATGAACTTTTTTCCGCTGACAGCTATAATATTGCAGAAATTTATAAAATACATGGCAGCGCTACAGACGCAAATTCAATTATTATAACTGAAAATGATTATGAACACTTTGCTGATACGAGAAAACTAATTATTGCTAAAATGCTGACCCTATTTGCAGAATCTCCTATCGTTTTCCTTGGCTATTCCTTTACCGATGAAAATATTCAAAAAATCATAACTGATTTTTTATCATGCCTTACTTATAAAGAACTAAAAAATATTGAAGAACATTTTGTATTTATTAGTTATAAAAAACACGAAAAAAATTTAATAGAAATCAGACGTACTATAACAACAAAGAAAGGATTAGAAATTCCTATTACAGAAATTCAAACAGATAATTTCTCTCTTGTATACGATATCCTAAATAGAATTACACCAGGTATCTCCCCTGTGAGAATACGCGAAACCAAAATGTTTGTTAAAACAATCGTGGACCAAAGTATCAGCCAAAATGATGCTGAAGCCCTCATTTTGGGTATTGATGCTTTAGATGACATAAATTTTAAAAATAAACCTCTTGCTATTGCCATTGGGTATAAAGAAAATATTTTAAATAAATTTGGATACGGATTATTATCCGATGACATGATTTTTGAAGATATTCTTTTTGACAATAAACACTTTGACGCAGATGAAATGTGCCTTTCCCGTTTTAAATCCATTTCATCTACCCGTTTACTTCCGGTTCATAAATATATGAAAAATGCTTCTGTTCCAATCAGCGCAAATGAAAAACTGGAAAACTATGCCACATTACATAATACAAAGGAAAAACTAATTCCTTCCAATATTCAAAAACAAATTAAAACCCTGCCCTCAATATCTGATTATGATGCCTTACTGGATGAAATGAAAAAAGTTGATGATATTAATAAAAAAGCCGGTCTATTATTAAAAAGTATAGACTCTTTTTCCCTTACACAAATACGGGAAGTATGTCAAAATTTATTTCATCTTGATAGAAACGCAGCTATGAAATCCACACATTTTAAACGCTGTGTTATGTATATAGATTTATCATTATATTATTCTGATAATAATAAATAAAAGGAAAAAACTGACAGACATTTTCTAGTACACACTAGAAACACCATCAGTTTATCCTTCTTAAAATACTTAAGAACATTTCTGTTCCATGTTCTTTTATACACGTCAACTTATCAATATTATAATTGATTCTACTGTCAACTTGTGTATATTTTAGTATATTCATTTAGGAATGTCAACATACAATTATTTTCCTATTAAACCAACAATAAACTAATATCCTTAAAATTCTCTCGCCAGCATAACTCTCCTGCTCACGCAGTACGATACCGCCGCGCCCGCCGCAAATACCAGACAGATAAGTAACGCCATAACGCCCTTTTGCAGGGAAAGAAAACCGGTAACTATATTCCTGATTAATTCGCCCACGACGCCGTCCATACTGAAAATGCGGGGGAAACTTTTTACAAGCGACGCCGAAAGAACCGTTACAACCGCTATCAGCCCTATGAATATCATTCTTGCCTTTTCACCGTTTTCTCCGCTGAATTTGAGTTGAATCGGCAGCATGATAAGCTGCACTACCGCCATAACCAAATAGATAAGAAACGCTTCTATTATACTCTGTACAGCGCTCTCCGGATGCATCAACACACAGGCAAGACTCATCAACACAGTGCCTAAAAAACTGAATGCAAACATCAATATATATTTCTCCGTCACATAAGACACTCTTTTAATGGGCGTCGTCATCCAGAAAGAAGTGCTTTTATAATATTCGTCCAATGATATTGTATTTAACACTAACAAAATAAATATCATTGTGCCATACGCGATTAAGAAACTATAGTTATCGTAATTACGGGAGGCTATCACCATCACTAATAATATCGCAAGAAATAATTTTTTATTATACCATATTAATTTCAAGTCCTTAAGAAACAACCCTTTCATATCTTTTCCCCTTTCGTCACGATTAACATCACGTCGTCAATGTTCCCTTTCTCCATGACAATGTCCGGATAATTATCCCGATAAAACTGTTTTTGCTTTGTTAAAAGTTCATAGCCGAACGCCTCTTTTTTCCGATAGCTGATATGGCTTTTATCCAGTGCCCGATACTGTTCCTCATTCACTTTCAAAACGGCGTAATCGGATAAAATCACATCCATATCCTCATGAAATAATACTTTGCCGTCCTGTAAAAAATACAAATCGTCGCACAGTCCCTCCAAATCGGATGAAATATGGGAACTGACTAAAATCGCCCTGTCGCCCGCGCTCATATACTCCCGCATTTCGTCCAACAGTTCGCTTCTGACAACCGCGTCGAGTCCGGCGGTCGGTTCGTCCAGTATTAAAAGTTTCGCATCGTAACTCATTGCCAGCAAAAGTTTGAATTTTGCCTGCATACCGGTGGAAAACTCTTTTATCGGCTTTTGTAAAGGCAGTCCGTACTTTTCGCACTTCTGAAAAAAATCTTCCTTATGAAAGTTTGCATACATTGCTTTCATAACCACAGCTGCGTCCTTGATTGTCAACACGCCGTTAAAAGTGCTTTCCGACAAAACCGTTCCTATCTGCTGTCTGTCCGCTCCCGTTAGGTTTTTCCCATCTTTTCCCAGTATTTCTACCGTTCCGCCGTCTGTCTGAATCAATCCAAGAATCGCCTTAAACGTCGTACTTTTTCCGGCTCCGTTCGCTCCGATAACACCTGTTATATATCCCTCGTCCACCTGCATCGAACAATTCAGCTTAAAATCTCCGTAACTTTTTTGTACATTTTCCATTTTCAGCAGCATATGTCGATTCACTCCTTCTAAAATCATGCCTTTTTCACACTACTCATTAATGATTAAATCAAATAATTCCCTGATTTCCTCATCTTTCATGCCGCACCTTCTTCCCTCCTGCACGGCAGACTCCAGTTTGTTTTCTACTTCCCTGCGCTTTTCCTCCTGCAATAAGTTCTGGTTCCCCTGCGCAACAAAGCTTCCCTTTCCATGCACCGTAACGATAAATCCGTCCTCTTCGAGGCAGTCGTAGGCTTTCTTTACCGTCAGTGCGCTGATTTTTAAATCTTTGGATAAAGACCTGACCGAAGGCAGCATAGTTTCCTCCTGCAGTCTCCCATCCATAATCATAGCCTTAATCTGTCCTATGATTTGTTCATAAATTGGCTCCATCGATGAATTGCTTATTATGATTTTCATTATTACCTATATGCCTTTCTTAATATGCGAATTTGTTCCTCGCAATAAACAGTATATAACAGTACATATCAGTTGTCAATGACTTTTCTGAAGAATTTTTGTATACTTACAAACGATAACGCATATAAATAAAAAGCTGATTAAAATTACGCAATAGCAGGAAAAATATATGTTGACATGATTACGCCTGTTATGTATAATATTATCAGTGATCGTGTTGCAGATACCTGTGAGGCCTGCGACCAAAAAAGGGCTCCTGCGGGAGCCTTTTTGTATGCTACTCAGATAAGAATGGAGAATTGTTATGGAAAATGAATTAAAACAGGACAAGCCTTTTATGACTTACGACCAGTTAATTGAAAAACTAAGCAAAGAAAAGAAACTGGAAATAAATAACAGGGATTATGCAATTAAATTACTGAAAGAACACAGCTATTTTGCCTTAATATCGGGATATAAAGGTCCTTTTAAAGGAAAGGATGGCAATTACAAAGTACATGTATCCATTCAGGATATCTATACACTATATATCTTTGACGACTCTTTAAGGGCGCTTTTTTTACAATACATATTAAAAATTGAAAAGCACGTTAAATCGCTAATCTCCTATTCTTTCTGTGCAGTCTATGGCGAAAACCAGCAGCACTATCTTAATGCGACCAAATATAATTATAATTCCCAAAATCAGGATGATATATATGAACTGATTACAAGACTTACAAAAATTACAACCGACCCTAAAAATTACCCCTATATCATACATCAGAAAAAGAAACACGGCAATATTCCCTTATGGGTTATGATGAAAGCGCTGACTTTAGGTACCGTATCAAAAATGTACAGCTTTTTGCCACAAAGCATCCAGTCCAATGTCAGCAAAGAATTTGACTATGTACATGAAAGTATGCTGGTGCAAATGCTGGATTTATTAGCCCGTGTAAGAAACGTATGCGCCCACAACGAAAGGTTATTCGATTACAAATACCGAAAAGGAACCATAGACAATACCTATATTCATGCCGCTCTGGGAATCCCAAAGGTAAATGAACAATATAAAAAGGGCAAAAACGATTTATTCGCTGTAGTGATTGTCTTAAAATATTTATTAAACGAAAACGATTTTGATTCTTTTGTATCAGAATTAAATGACCTAATACAAAAATTACTTGACGATACCAAAAGAATCCAGAGAAATCAATTATACAAATACATGGGTTTCCCTGAAAACTGGATGGAAATTAAAAATAAAAATGACAACAACGGCAAACTCTAACCCCCGAAAGGACGCTCCCATGAAAATCTTAATTATCGAAGATGACGCCGGACTAAACCGCGGCATTTCCTTTGCGCTGGAACAAGACGGCTATCAACCGCTGTGTGCGCGGACGCTGAAAGAGGGCTTAACCCTTTTTGAAAAAGAAGCTCCCGACGCCGTTATACTCGATTTGAACCTGCCGGACGGAGACGGCATGGACTTTTGCAAAACTATACGCAAAGCGGCTGGAGAAAAATCAAAGACTCCGTTATTAATGCTGACCGCACGGGATATGGAAGTCGATGAAATCATGGGGCTTTCAAGCGGCGCGGACGACTATATGACGAAACCCTTTTCCATCTCCGTTTTAAAAATCAGATTACAAAACATCATGCAGCGCAGACTTTCCGACAAGGAAACGCCGCATATGCTGACGTCCGGGAAAATAGCCGTAGACACAGCCTCATTCCGCGCTTTTAACGAAGATACGGAAATTGTTTTAAGCATAACAGAGTTTAGGCTGCTTCAATATTTTCTGGAAAATAAAAATAAAGTGCTTCTCAAAGAACAGATTTTACAGCATATATGGGATGCAGACGGCAATTTCGTGGAAGAAAACACGCTTTCCGTCAATATCAGCCGTCTGCGCAAAAAGCTGGGCGGAAACTATATCCGTACCATTCAGGGCATCGGCTATTTATGGGAGGAAAATCCATGACAAAAGACAGCGTTATTATCCTGCTTGCTCTGACGCTTTTTCTATGTCTTGCCGTTCTTATCACAGGCACACTCTATTTTTTACGGGAATGGAAAAAACTGGACAGCATACTGGAAAGTTTTCAAAAAAACGACCCGGAAAGCGCATACGAACAGGAATATTATGAAACAAGGGAATCCCGCGTCGCAAGCCAGCTTCGCCGTATTTTAAGCAGCGCCCGCTTTCGGGAAAATCAGGCGGTTAAAGAAAAAGACCAGGTCACGGAGTTAATTTCCGACCTTTCCCACCAGTTAAAAACGCCTCTGGCGAATATCGTAATGAATATGGAGATTCTCCAAAATGACGCCCTGGCAAAGGAAGAACGCAGGGAATTTTTAGAGCATACCAAAAGCCAGGCGGATAAAATGAGTTGGTTAATGAAAGACCTTTTAAAAGCTTCCCGCTTAGAAAACGGCGTCATTCAATTTAACGCCGAATATACCGGCGTCAAGGAAACGATTGCCCGCGCGCTTGAAGCCGTCTATGCACAGGCGGCTGCCAAAAGCATTCGTCTGTCGGTAGAAGAATTTCCGGATTTTTCTCTCTACCACAACCCGAAATGGACAGCGGAGGCAATGTCAAATATCTTGGAAAACGCCATAAAATATTCGCCGGAAAACAGCCGCATTAAAATAACGATTACCCGACTGGATATTTACACAAGGATTACTATTTCCGATGAGGGCGTCGGCATTCCTGAAAATGAATATAACAATATCTTTAAACGCTTTTATCGTGGAAAAAACGTGGAACAGCAGGATGGAAACGGTCTCGGGCTATATTTAGCGCAGCTTATTTTACAATGCGAAAAAGGCTACATCACTGTAGCCTCTAAAATCGGTCAGGGAAGCAGTTTTTCGCTGTTTCTGCTAAATGCCGCTCCTTAAACGCTACTCTGCTTTCCTGTTAATAAACAATGTCTTATATTTGGAATACATGATTTTCTGGCTGTGATACAGACCATAATAACCGGAAAACATATAACTGAACGCTACCGTCAGCAGAAAATACGGCATTCCCTCATAGCCGAACAGCTCAAAGCAAATGAGAAGCGACGTCAACGGGCAGTTTGTCACGCCGCAGAATACTGCCCCCATGCCGACCGCCGTACAAAGCGCGGGCGAAAAGTCAATCAACGTGCCGAACAGACAGCCAAATGTGCCGCCGATACAAAAAGATGGTACGATTTCGCCGCCTTTATAACCGGCGCCTAACGTTACCGCCGTAAACAATATTTTCATTAAAAACATTTCCGGTCTCACGCTGCCTTCCATACAGCCCTCAATCAGGTTCATACCGGAACCGTTATATCTCTGGTCTCCCACTAACAATGTCAAAACAATCACAATACAGCCACCCGCAAAAATCCTGATATACGGATTTTTTAAAAACTTCTGGTAAAGATGCGCCGCCTGATGCAGCAAAACACAGAACAAAATGCTGACGAATGCGCACAATACGGCAAGAACCGCCACTTTTACCGCCGAACTGACGCCAAAAGCCGGAAGCGACTCTAAGATAAAAACCTCATCCGGCGTTTTAAAATAAACGGCGACGCCGCGCGCCACTAAAGCGGCGATAACACAAGGCACTAACGCGGAATAATACATAACGCCGACGCTCACTACTTCCAGCGAAAAAATCGCCGCCGCCATCGGCGTTCCGAATAATGCGGAAAAAGCCGCGCTCATACCGCACATCGTCATAATATGCCTGTCTTTTTCGTCCAGTTTGAGAAGTTCCCCGATTTTATTGCCGATACTGCCGCCAATCTGCAGCGCCGCGCCTTCGCGCCCCGCCGAACCGCCGCATAAATGCGTAATCAGCGTCGAAAAGAAAATAAGCGGCGCCTGCCGGGCGGGCAGTTTATCCCCCGAATGAATCGAAGAAATAACAAGGTTCGTTCCCGCGTCGTTTTCATCATGGAGCAGACGATAGGCTCCTACGATTAAAAGCCCGCCAAACGGCAACAGCCAGAGAACGTACGGATACTGCGCGCGCGTATTAGTAACCCAGGATAAACATCGATGAAAAAGCGTACCGATTGCCCCGATAACGACCCCGGAGGCAGCGGCTAAAATAACCCATTTCATGGAAGCGGCGTTTCTTTGTAGCGCCTGTGACAGTTTTTCTTTGAATCTTTCCCCCATAATGTCAATCAAATACCTTTCTCTTTTGTTATAATAAATCAAATAGCGCGTAACTTATTTCTATATCAAATTTAGCATTTTCTTCCTCTCTTTACAATAGACAACGGACGATTTTCTTACAAAACTGTCATATCTTTCGCTATGTTCTGTCAGAACGTTGTAAGAAGTATCTGGTAAAATAAAAATGCAAGACAACGTACTCAGGTACGCGGGCAATCTGCATATCCGTGAAAATATGCGATACAGATTAGACAGAATTTAGAACGGAGGTTTCTCATGAACGTATTAGAAACAAAGGAACTTAAAAAATACTACGGAACCGGCGACACGCAGGTGAAAGCATTGGACGGCGTCAATCTGTGTATAGAAGAGGGCGAATTTGCCGCCGTTGTCGGCACTTCCGGCTCCGGCAAGTCTACGCTTCTTCATATGTTGGGCGGTCTCGACTATGCGACAAGCGGCTCGGTAACCGTAGCGGGCAAAGAAATTTTTAAATTAAATGAAAACGATTTAACCATTTTCAGGAGGCGGCAGATTGGCTTTGTGTTCCAAAGTTATAATCTGGTACCAATATTGAGCGTCTATGAAAATATCGTTCTGCCTTTGGAACTGGACGGCAGAACGGTAGACCACGCCTTTGCCGAGGACATTATCCGCACGCTTGGGTTACAGAGTAAATTGGACAATCTTCCCGGACAGCTTTCCGGCGGACAGCAGCAGCGGGTCGCCATTGCCCGCGCGCTGATTACCAAACCCGCGATTATTCTTGCCGACGAACCGACCGGAAATTTGGACAGTAAAACAACGCAGGAAGTGCTTGGGCTTTTAAAACTGACCGGGGAGCAGTTCCATCAAACGATTGTTATGATTACCCATAACGAAGCGTTATCGCAGCTCTGCGACAGGGTTATCCATATTGAGGACGGCAGGATTGTGGATGAACGCAGGAAAGGAGGCGTTTTACATGATAAATAATAACGGCGCCTCTATCCGTAAACTTTCCCGCCGCAGTCTGCAGAATAACCGTATGAGAAATATTTTTGCCATTGTGGCGATTATGCTGACGGGAATCCTTTTTACCGCCGTCTTTTCTTTAACAAGCGGCATTATTCAGATGACGCAGGAAAGCACGATGCGCGAAGTCGGCACAAAAATGCACGCAGGATTAAAAGCGGCTACGAAAGAGCAGTATGAGAAAGTTATCGCCGACCCGATGGTAAAGTCAAGTTCTTATAACATTTATATAGGCATGGCGGATAATATTTTAAAACGGCAGGCAGAGCTTCGCTATGTTCCCGATGAAAAAACACTGGATACTATGTTTATTACATTGGAAGAAGGACGGCTTCCCGCCGCGGAAAACGAAATTGTCGTAGATACTTTTATTTTCGATGAACTGCATCTTCCCCATGCGCTGAGTGAGAAAGTCCCCATTACTTTTACTTTTATGGGAGAAACAATAGAAGAGGAATTTATCGTAAGCGGATGGTATCAGGGCGACTATGTTTCCCATGCCAGTGAACTGTGCCTGTCGGAAAGTTACTGGACGAAATTAAAAGGTTCTTTGACTGACGATGATTTTCTTGCCTGGGGAGAAGAGCATCCGGACGACGCCAATGCAGGGTTATATGCCGTCAATATCTTTTTTGATAACGCTTCCAATCTGGAAGATAAAATCCGGACAGTCATCCAAAACGCCGGATACGACCCGGATACCGAACTGCGTTACGGCGTCAACTGGGCATATATGGGAAACCGCGTGGAATCGATTGATATGCTCAGCGTTATGGTTCTTCTTGGCGCGGTTATAATTATTTTGATAACGGGGTATCTGATTATTTATAATATTTTTCAGATTTCCGTTATCAACGATATCAGGTTTTATGGCTTATTAAAGACTATCGGCACGACGAAAAAACAGATTCGCAGACTGTTACTGCGCCAAGCCGCCGTTTTGTCAATTATCGGCATTCCTGTCGGTATTCTTATCGGCTTTTGTATCGGGAAATTTGCTCTGCCGCTTGTATCAAGTATCGGAGATTTTTCAGGCGCTTCCGCGTCTTTGCATTTTAACGTCTGGATTCCGATATTCAGCGTACTCTTCTGCGGTCTGACTGTTTTTTTAAGCTGCCGGAAACCGGGGAAAATCGCCGGAAGCGTTTCCCCCATCGAAGCTGTGAAGTATACGGAAGTCAGTAATATGAAAAAAGGCGCTTCCAAAAAGAAGAAAAAAAGCAGCCGGTTCAGCGCAGTTTCCATGGCGTTATCTAACCTTGGACGAAGCAGGCGCACTACCATAGTCGTAATAAGCGCAATTTCTTTCAGTATTATTTTGCTTGCCATTGTTGTGACAGGTGTGCAAAGTTTCCAAATAGAGTCTTATTTAGAGGGACGGATTGCAGGAGACTTCCAGCTTGGCAATGTGAATTTTACCGCCGATGCAAAAACAAACGAATATGATATCGAGCCTGAATATCTTGCGTTAGCGGACAGTCAGGAGGGCATTGAAAGCCGGACGGAAATGTGGTTCCGCTATACTTGTTTTCTAAACATGAATGAAAAAGCGATGGAACAATTCCGGAAACTGGACGCGGAGGGCAGGCTTTGGCGTGACTCATACACAAGCCACACACTGGATAGAATGCTGCGGGGTGAAGAACAGCTGGGACACAACTTTTACGGCTATAGCGAAGAACTTCTCTCCCAGTTGACCGTACTGGAGGGCAGTCTGGACATAGATAAATTTTTAAGCGGCGATTATGTCCTGCTGACACAAATGTTAGGCAGCGATGATTTTATTCCGGCGGATGAGCATGTTTACCATCCGGGGGATAAAGTAAGCATAGATTTTTTTACGGATGATTCCGAATCTTATGCCATTACGGACGAAGCGGGAGACCCCATTGACGTCCGTTATGAAAATCTTCTCACAAAAGAATATGAAGTTATGGCTATTGTTGGACGTCCAAGCAGCATGAATCTGCCTTTCTATTATCCCAATCACTGCGACGTTATCCTGCCATTGTCGGAATTGACGTTTGATAACTCCGATAGATGCCATTGTTTCTCCGTATCTTATCAGATAGAGGATGATAAACAGGCAGCGTTCGCACAGGCGATAGAATCTTATTCCGACGCCCACGCCATGATGGGGTATATCTCTATGGATACGCTGCGGGAATCCTTTGAGAATATGACGATGGTTATTGCGGCTGTCGGCACGACGCTTGCGGCAGTGGTTGGCTTAATCGCTATTTTGAATTTTATCAATGCGATGGTAACGGAAATCATTTCCAGAAAACAGGAGTTTGCCATGCTGCAGAGTATCGGCATGACGCAGGCGCAGCTGCAGAAAGTATTGATTTATGAGGGCGTCAGCTATGTCGCCGTTGCCATTATTATCAGTTTCGTTTTGGGAAGCGTTTTATCCCGGTTTATCCTAAGCGCTTTAAACGACGTTATTTCCGCTTTCAGCTATCAGTTTCAGATACTTCCGTTTTTTATTATGCTGCCGCTGCTTTTAATCGTAGCCGCCCTTACGCCGCTTTTTGCCTGGCGGAAAATTAAACGACAAAGCATCGTGGAAAGACTGCGGGAAAATGAATAAAAACACATTGGGAGAATGCTTTGCATTCTCCCTCATGTACCTTGTTATGCTTTCTTTTTCGTCTTTGCGGCGCCCTCTTTTGCTTTCAGCCAGTTTAAATTCCTTGCTTCTTTTACTCCGTCCGGAAAATCCACTTCTTTCCACGGCGACCTTGTACACTTCTCTCTGACTTCACACTGTTTGCACGCCATCTTGTTTGCATAGCGCACCTCGCCGCTTTTCTTTACGGCTTTTCTGCGCAGAATTTCCCCTTTCGGACAGTATACGCGGTCTTTTTCCAAATCTCTTACGAAATAACCTTTTGCCGCTCTTTTTTTCATCTGTTCTTCTATTAAAGCATATTCTTCTTTTGTCATCTGGTTATCCCCGCTTCCTCATAAGGCTTTAAAGTTATTTGTCTTTTCCTCCTGCCGCCACCTCTTCGATGACCGCTGTAATCGTGGCGATTGCATCTCTTTGTGAGCTTTTGCCCATAGCGTCTATATAGGTAAGCCTCGTAAAGTAAAGCTCCTGCACTTTCTCTACTAAAAGCTTTGTTGTCAAATCATCCTCATCCACTACGATACTGAATCCCTGCGCCTCAAAAGATTTGGCATTGAGAATCTGGTCGCCGCGGCTGCTCGCGGACGGTAACGGAATCAGAAGATTCGGCTTTTTCAATGCAAGCAGCTCATTGATGGCGTTTGCCCCGGCTCTGGAAATAACAACATCCGCCATGGCAAAAATATCCTTTAATTCCGATTTTATATATTCAAACTGTTTATATCCTTTTGTTGTCAAAAGCAGATTATCCACCTTTTCTTTTCCACATATGTGGACAACCTGAAAGTCTTCCAAAAGCTGCGGCAGGGCGTCTCTGACCGCCTGATTGATTGCTGCCGAGCCAAGGCTTCCGCCGATTACCATGACGACGGGTCTTGACGCATCAAAGCCGCATAACCGATAAGCCGCCTCCTTATTTCCCTTTAATAACTCTTCCCGAATCGGTGAACCCGTTAAAATTGCTTTCTCGGCAGGCAGTAGTTTAAACGTTTCCGGAAAATTGCAGCATACTTTTTTCGCAACCGGAATACAAAGTTTATTGGCTAACCCCGGTGTCATGTCCGATTCATGCACAATACAGGGAATCTTCAAAGAAGCTGCGGCCCGCACAACCGGTACGCTGACAAATCCGCCTTTGGAAAAAACGACGTCCGGTTTAATTTCTCTTAAATACTTTTTTGCCTCCGACATTCCCTTTAATACGCGGAACGGGTCGGAAAAGTTTTTCGGGTCAAAATATCTGCGGAATTTCCCTGTTGCAATTCCATAATAGGGGATATCGAAATCCTCAATTAATTTTTTTTCTATTCCATCATAGGAACCCATATAGGAAATTTCATAGCCCAACTCTTTTAACTTGGGAATCAAAGCAATATTGGGCGTTACATGTCCGGCAGTACCGCCGCCGGTTAATACAATTTTCTTATCCATGCAAGAGAAGCCTCCTAAACAAATAGATTATATCGGAATCAATTTGCGCCTTCTGCAATTTTCTCCAATGCACATGCAAGCTGGTCGGGGCAGGATGTGTTTTTAAATCCGCATTTTATCCCTTTCAGTTTGCGGATGGCGTCCTCTATTTTCATATCTGTTACCAAACTGGAAATCCCCTGCAAATTACCGTTGCAGCCGCCCGTAAATTCAACATATTTGATAACGCCGTCCTTTACTTCAATATCAATGGCATTGGAACATACTCCCTGCGGTTTATATATCATAACTTCTACCTCCCGGATTATTACAAATCATTGTTCTCACTATACCACAAATCCGTCACAGTTTCCAGTCCTAAGCGACTAAAATCCCCCGAATCTTACATCCCCTGTCACAATTTACCTATAAAAAAGAAGAAATTTGTTGATGCCTTACATGCTTCGGGCGATTGAGATTCTTTTCCGGCCTGCTTATAATAGAACTTGTAAAAAAGAATTTTCAAAGGAAGTGTTTGTATGCTGCAGATTTTATTTCAACATCCGGAATTTATGATTCCTACTCTGATTTTATTATCCTTAAGTATCATATGCCAAATCAGCATGGGTGTGCTATGCCATAAACTTATCCGGGAAACCGAAAATATGGCTTCCACTTCCAATAAATCCTTACAGCAGCTAAAATTAAAGTTTTCAAGCTGTTGTAAGCTTCATGAGGGTATTTCCAATATTCCCGTTTTTGTGGACAAGTATCTGAATAAAATAAAAGTACACGGCATCTCGCTCAATACGCTAAAACACCTTTCCGGACAGCTTGTCCTGTTATCCGTCCTTATTTCCGGCATCGGCGCCTGCAAAGGCATCATGCTGGACGAATCCGTTATTTATATTATTCCTTATTATATCATCAGTTTTTTGGGATTATACTGCTATTTTGCAATTTCCTCTCTGGTGGACGTCGCCGGAAAGACCAAGATGCTACGCACAAATCTGATAGATTATCTGGAAAACCATCTCGCAAGCCGCATGGAGCAGACCACGCTCGACTTAAAGCTGGTAGAGGATATGGAAACAGACGCAAAAAAAGAGCCCGGCGCCGCATCTGCGGACAAGCCGGGTAAACAGGAAAATCCGGTTCTTTCCCATACGGAGGCGAAAGAGCTGGAATCCCTGTTGAAAGAGTTTTTGGTGTAATATTAAAAAGCCGCTTCCCATTCCTCGGAAAGCGGCATTGTTTTTTGTCGAAGCTGTTAGAACCGAATACATTTAAGAAACAACCCCACAGCTTCATTCGCTATTTGATTATCTAAATGATAAATCTATCATATCATTTATTTATGTCCAAACTATGACATATTTATAAAGGATTTCTAAAAATACTAAATAAATTCTAATGATATACTGATATCGTCGGCCCTACCCCATATTCTTTCGGGGAATAGCGGAATATATCAAAATATCCGACCCGGAATTTCCATTCTTTTCCGTAGGTAATGCCCCTGCTGGACTGCAGCGGCGTATAACCGCTCAATTTATTCTCATAAGCGGCTTTTAATTCGGGATACATATCGCCACCCTGCATTATCAGATAGTCTTTTTGCTGGCTGAAATATTTCGTTGCGTACTCCACCTCTATATAATATTCATCTTCCGCCAAAGTGTTCGGCAGTTTGGCAAATTCTTCCCCGATATCTATGATATGATATTTTTCCGTATCCAGAATGGGCGCATAGGATGTCACATAGAACGTTGCGCCCTCCGGGATATTTTCCTCTATCCATGGTATTATCTGTGTATATGTCAGCTCATAGCGATATGTGTTTACCGCGGCAAAAATATTTATCAACACCATAATCGCCACGACCACCGGAATAATCCATGCGGCTTTTGCCGATAACCTTTTCGCCAGTCCTTTTTTCTCTATGACCTTTCTAATGCCGTCCTCTAACGCCGTCAGCCCGTATACCCAGAAAAGATAAGTAAACGGAATCACCAGCGAAAGATTCCTCCCTAACATAATATGATATCTGGATAAAAAAAGAATCACAAATACCGGCATAATCAAATAGATGGCAAGCTGTTTCCACTTCTTACGGCAAATCATCACGGCTATCCCGAGCAGTAACAGCAGCCCTCCGGCAATACCGTAGCTTGTAAGCCCATACGCCTCCAGATGCCCTAAAAGCGGCAGGTTATGTTCGATGCCCGGATGTCCCCATGCGTAGTGCTGTAAATTGTACAGATTATCGCTGACAAAGCGGGGAAAGTTAAAAAACATGGAATAATTGCAGACACAGAATACCAGAACAAGCACAATGCAGTTCAAAAAGAAAAGATAGTTGTTCCGGTACGATTTCCAGTATTTTTTCGCGATATGCAAAACCAGCCAGAACAGACCGAATAAAATACCATGATATTTCGCCGCTGTCGCAAGCCCGATACAAATTGCCAGAAGCGGATACCACAAATAAACGCTTCTCTCTTCATTCTCCTCTTTATAAATCAGCGTGCCAAGCAGTATGATGACATTTGCCACCGCATACATCATCGTATCCGGCCCGGTATAATACAAATAGGAAAAACTATACAAAGAAAAAACCGAAAGCGCAAACCCGATATACGCCCATTTCCTGCTGCCCGTTATTTTACGGAGCGTAAAATATACGCACACGTTGGAAAGCAGGGCGGTTCCGCAGATAACGAACCGTATCAGGCTATCCGTATCCCATCCGCTTAATATCCTGCTCATGATACGGAACCCCAGCAGCGCATAATAAAATGTCAGATGCGGATAGCGGAAAAAATCCAGTATGTAAATATCTCCCGCATAAATATGTTGATTTAACAGTGCATGAATGCAATCTAACGACAACAGCTCGTCCACATTCGGATAACCCGGCAGTTCAAACTGCCAGTGTTTATAAAAAACAAGAATACCGGCAATCAATGTCGCAAGCACTGCCGCCGCCATGCCGATTTTTTTCTTTGTCTCACCATTCATCAGCAGCCTTTACCTCCAGTCTTTGATATGGTAGCTCTTCGTACAAACGGCGTCGAATATAAAGCCCTGCTCTTCCAGATACTTTTTATAGGCGGGCAGCTTTTCCTCCTGTCCCTCCAACTCCGGCGAAACAAAGCACAATTTATAACCGAGAGCCTTTAATTCCCGGTAGCTTTCCTGTTCTAACGGTATCTTCGTAAAGCAGTCCACCCAGACCCAATCCGCTTTTCCCGCCATATTTCGGATAGTGTCAAGTCCCTCCAACTCGCTGAAACGGAGCGCGATATCTTTTACGCCCATATCTGTCAGCAACTTTATCATTGGAAAAGAAGAGTCCAGAAAAAAGTATTTTTCAATATGGTACTTTTCCATATATTCCAAAATTTTATGCTCAATCCGCTCACTTTTTACATTCAGAATTATCGTGCCGTGGTGGTACTCTTTGCAATATTCTTCAAAGTCCTCCCCCGGCTCGAACGGATTGTGGGAAATATAAATCCTGCCGTTTAAATCATCCCGCAAATCCAGTTCCACTCCATATTCCGCCGGCAGCTCGCGAAGTTCTTTTATCGTATTGACCCGATGCGCTATATATTCCATATCCATTTCCTCTCTCTCAATCTGTACTTTCTTTATTCAGCCTGCGGCTGTTTTATCTGACAGTCCTACCGCAGTCCGCCCTTTTTTAACTTCACGCTAAACTCCATAGTCCTTTTAATAAACTTCCACTTTGCTTTTAAGCCGGTATTCCACTTCGACTCCCCGTGGATTCTCTCCGGAAACAGCACCGGAAAACGAATCACTTTTAACCCTTTTACCTGCGCCATATACAAGGCGTATAAATCCAGAGAAAAATCATGCGGCGGGTTTTCCCACGTTTCATAAAACGTCCTTGGAAACAAATTCGGCTGCGCATTGATATCATATAAGGGCTTACGCAGATAACAGGTCTCAAACACACTCATTCCCATTGTGAAAAAAATATCAAAAAGCGGACGCCCTTTCCGGTTTCCTTTCACAAAAACCGGCTCGCCGACTCTTTCTATGATATGAAGCGCCTTTAGAATATCTTTCGGGTCGGTCTGCATATCCGCGTGCGTCCAGCCGATATATTCTCCCTGACATTCCTTTAATCCCTGTAAAATGCCATACCCATATCCCTGATTGACCGGCACGAGCGTCGTCTTTGCAAAAGGATAGCGGGGTAAAAGCTTATCCAGCACGGCGGCGGTATTATCCGTAGAACCGTTATTGACAAGAATCACTTCTATCTCGTTTTCTTTTTTCTTCATCACTTTCTCAAACTGTTCCAGAATAAGCGGAATATTTTCCTCTTCATTATAACAGGGTACCACAACCGATAATTTTATCATAATAACCATGCCTTTCTCTCAGCCTGCGACATTTGAATGCGAAAGCAATTCGCTATACGCAAGGCACAATATTCTTACTCCTTATATCTTTCATCACGGATAACAGCTGTGTATAATCAGAAACTACTCTATAAGAAATCTCCCGGTTGGTATACTCATCCCAAAACTTCCCCTCGACAGCAGCGCCGGGCAATTCCGCCGTCTTATGGAACCAGACGGGCTGCATCCCCGCCTGCGCGGCGCCTTTGATATCTTTTTCAAAATTATCTCCCACATACCATATATATTCCGGCGGCAGTTTTAATTTTTCCAAACATAAATCAAAAACCTCTTTTGCGGGTTTTTCCCTGCCTGCCTCCTCGCTGCTTACGAGATATTTAATATCCGCGGCGATTCCTAACGCTTCTATTTTACGATGCTGGATATGCGCCGTCAAATCCGTGCATATCATAATCGGTATCCGCTTTTGCCTTAAATAGCCGATAACCTCTTTTGCCCCTGGAAAAAGCGTCATATTCTGCAAAAAAGTATTCCAGTATTCATCATATATCCGTAAAGATAAGGGCATCGGCGAAACGTCCAGATATTCCAGCATTTTCTGAAAATACAACAATCTGTTGTGTCCCGCTCCAAAGTCCGATAACTGCCGTTTGGTTTCCTTTCTGCTAAAAAGATACGCCTCTTTGAATTTATCCGCACCGATACCCAGCATTTTACAGGTAAACGCTTCCACATTCTGTCCGGCTCTTTTATCCAGTCCGTCATAATCATATAACGTACCATCCAAGTCAAATATGACCGCTTTCATCATATTAATCCTCCATGTCAGAGCAGTTTACTGCGATGACATCGCGCCGAGAATTTTAGATTCTCGGCTGCGCTCAAGGCATATTTGAGGCTCTGACTCAAATTGCCGATGGAAAAAATAAGCTATCAAGATTATTTTTCCATCTAAGTACTCACTTTCATAATTTCTCCGATTACCAACATAACCATCAACTGCACTACTCCGTTCAAGCCGTCTTCCCAAGCAATCCTGCTGCCCGCCAAATCCTCTATCTGGGGAATTGCCTGCAATGCCGCTTCTTCCCACACTTCTTTCGTGACATGCAGACTCTCGCTTTCTATCACAATTCTCTGATGCAGCAAATCATCATAGACAAGCTTCGCTTCCACGCCCCGTTCCTGTAATAACGCAAGAAGCGGTTCTGCGTTAATGCTGACATCCATTATAAATTCCACGCCTATCTGAAGTTCATAGGCTTTGTTATCTTTATTTTCAGCAAGCGCAAGTCCTTTATCAAAATATCGGATAACCAAATCGGCATACTGCTTCTGTGGATAAATATATTTTTTTGCATCCTCCCTGCGCTCTTCTATCTGCTTTATGATTTCCTCTTTTTGATGCCCTCTATGACTTACATCCCGATATATTTTCCAATAACGCCGTATATCTTCATCTGTATCGAGAAATATCTTCATATCCAGCACCTGCCGCATCTGCGGAAGATATAGGGAATGCAGTCCGCACAGCACAATATAAGGCTTTGGAGTCACTCTCTTCCGGTTTGTAAAAATACCGGTATCATGGTCGTACTCCACTCTTTTCACCGCATTGCCATCCCGCAGAATACGCAAATCCTCCGCCTGCCTGTACAGATAATTGGCACGGGGATTTAAATGCGTCATATCTTTCCAGTTTTCACTGCCCCGCTCCCATTTGTGGTCGCCGTCTCCCTCAATATTCAGAATATGATTTTCGTCTAACAGCTCGTCCAACATCAAAAGCAGCCTGCTCTTTCCGGAACCGCTGTCGCCCGCGATGCCGATAATAAAAGGACGGCTTCTTCTTTTATAGTAGGAATTGCTGTTCACCCCGTACTGGTACATGGAAAAGACAAGCACCAAAAACACGCCGACCATAAGCGTAAACACGATGTTTTTCATATCCGCGTCCTGTATTTTCAGACAGGACAAATCACTGCCCAAAAAATATAAATCCACAAACTGCGTCGCATGGAAACAGATATAATAAAGCAGGTACAAAAGATAAAAAATACCGAAAATCAATACCATTTTCCCTCTGCTTTCCCGCTGTCTCGCAAGGTACAGCATAAAAAACGGCACGACCCATATATACCATGCGGGCATCGCCGGAACAAAGGCCAAAAAGACGGAAAACAAAAGACCCGTCATACTGATTAATAAATCCCTGTTCATCTGGTTGATACGAAACGCCTGATAATAAATAAACAATAAAAGCAGTACCGACAACAACAGCCTTGCGCTTCCATAGTCTATATAAACATTATCAATCGCACTTTGCTCTTTATTAAATAAAACCATATTGGCAAAACCGCTGCCCCAAAACGGCAGCACAATCACCACCGTTGCCAGTATCGGAAGCCCTGTCATAATAACCGCAGATTTAGGACCCTTCTTTTTATAAATATACAGAAAAAACAGGGGAAGCGCCGCCACGATATGAAACTTTGATGCAAGCGCAAGCGTCAGAAAAATGCCATACTTCCATTCGCTCCCCGTTATACCGCTCTGCGTCAGATAATAAATCGCGCCGAGCAAAAAAACCGTAGGGATAATGTCAAGCTGCCCGTGCATATAGGACGCATATAAAATAACAGGGGATAAAAAATACAACGCCAGAATATATTTTCTTTTTGACTGGGAAATCTTCATTAAATAGAACAACCCCAGCAAATCCATCCCTAAAATCGGCAGTTTAAAAAGCAAATTTTGCAAAAAAATCGGTAAATTTTGCAGATATGTCACAAAAACGCCCCCGATACACTCAATCAAAAGCATCACAGGCGGATAAGGAAACGAGGACAATAATTGATTATCATAATAATATTGATAGGGATTCCCCTCTCCCATTAAAAAACGCTTTACAAACGGGATGAACATCAAGTCCTGATAATCGGATGAAAAAAGCCCCATCAGCAGTAACTTGAATAAGACTGTCAGGATAATGGCAGTCTTAAGGTATCCTTCATAGTTTTTCTCAATGTCAGGCATTCTTATTTTCTTCATGCTGGATAAATCCTTTAAAGTATTGATATGTTTTCTGATATGCCTCATAATCGTCAGGCGTTCCCCAGCCCACATATCTGTCAATATCAAAAATTTTCGCACTGTACCCCAGTTCCAGTACATGCTTTATAGCCTGGTCCACGTAAAATTCCTGATTGATACGGTCGTTTTCCGCAATCATTTTTTTCGTTGCTTCTATGAATATTTTCGCCTTTTTAAACCAGAAAGTTGCAACCACCGCCGGATCTTCCATCGGCGTATCGGAAATCGCCTTTTTAATGGATGTACCCGTAATATTCCCTTGGCCGTCCGTAATCATCCAGCCGTATGCATTCGGATTAGCCAGTACCGACTCGTTGTGGCGGTACGTAAAAACAATACAGTCACATTCTTTTTTTAGCGCTTCATACTTTTTCTCATCAATATCCATGCCGTTATCACAGCCTGCAATCAATAGCGGCTCTTCCGGATTCAGGTACTCTTCGGCAAGCATACAGGTACATGCCTGTCCCTGCGTCAAATGGTCTATCGTAATAAACTTCGCTTCCGGATAGTAGGCGCGGATGGCATCCTCCACACCATCGCTTTTATGAAATGTTCTGTCCACATAAATCAGATTTTCGCCAGTTGCGTCCACATCCGGTAAATCTTTCGTCGCGCACACCACCATCGGCGCGTCTTTTCCACATTTCCTATCCGCTGTCATAATGGCCGGTTTATGTACTTTATATCCCGCGTCGGTAAAACGTTGTCCTGCGCCGGCCATCGGAATCAACACTTTTCCGTCAGAAGTTTTCAAAGATACATTCGTATGTTTGCTCTTTTCCCGGCTGTCATTACGGATTAAATCCGTCCAGTACACAAATTCACACAAATCCTCCGGTGTACCCCACTGGCAGAAATAATCGATGTCTGTGGGTATCCATACTTTCAGGCCGTCCTTTACCATAAACTGATAGGGCAGGCTCGCATAAAATTCCCCGTTAATGGCGCATTCTTCATGCTCCGTCAATATCCGGCAATATTTTTCCATGACTTCGCCGCTTTTAAAATAATAAGTTCCCGGAGAATGTTTTGCCTTCGTCTTATCTTTTTCAAACGAATATTTCTCCCGAATTTCTATCAAATTATCTTCTGCGTCCGTCAGACAGGACGCGTAATAATTCTTTTCAGGCAGCAGATGCGGATGAAATCCCGTATAACAGGGAACCGCACCGTCACAGTTCCTTGCCGCCGCCTCATCGGCAAACGCCCGGTAATCCCATACCATGTAAAAATCACAATAATTGATAATGCAGGGTTCTTTTGTATCTATCTCTCCTGCCTCACATAACATCCCATAAGCGCGAAGCACGTCATAGACCGGACCTTTTTTGACCCAGTCTTTTATTGCGGCAATCTTTGTTTTCGGCGCAAGCGCCGTAAGCCTGTCTCGCATGGACGCATCTTTTTGCAGATGCTCGTCACGGCAGACAAAGATAAAATTAACGTCATCAGAATACATTCTCGTTACAATCCATTCGATAACCGGCCTGTCCAGAACCCGGATAAAGGGCTTTAGTTCCTGATACCCCGCCGCCACAAACCGGGAACCGTATCCTGTCATGGGAATGATTACGTTCATTTGTATTTTCCTCTTTTCCGGATATTGGTCATTGTTTTCATTCTATCATATCCCTATGGATTTTTCTATCGCAAGATATCAGTTATCGTAAAATAGCCTTCTCAAGAACATGAAGCGCCCTTTCATTTTCTTCCTGGCAATAGGCAAGAATTTCCTTCCCTCCTTTATCTGCTACAATCGTCGTATCCGCCCCCAACTGCACGAAGCAGATATAATTTTCGATTGTTTCCATCCGGGAAGCCGACGCCTTATTATAATTTTGCGGATACTGCTTATTTTCTTCAATCAAACGGGTACGGTATTCTTCTAACGCCTCTTCAATCGCACCGACATAATCCTCTTTGGCGCGTACAATAATCATCGTGTCAATATTGGATTTTAAACTCGGCTCCTCCGCCAGAAATTCCACATACATATCCTGTGTAATTCCGGTCTTTTCCTCCAATTCCTCTTTGGAAAGAGCAATTTCCGGCCAGTAATTATCTCCTAATTCTTCTTTTACGCTTTCCCGCAGTTTGGACAATGCCGGAGGCTTTCTCTCCGACACCATCGCTGCTACGTCCGCGCCGTCGCTCTGCAGAACATTTTTGTGTCCGTCCTCCACCAGCTCGTCCGTCGGCGTATTTTTTCCGCAGCCCGTCAGCATACATAAGATAAAACAGCCTGTCAATACTATAACCGTTATTTTTTTTACCATAAAATCGATTCCTTTTCCTTTCTTCTAACCTGCGATTGAAAAATCTATGAATTTTCAATCCATATTTATTGTAACCCCTTTCCGAATTTGGTATACTTAACCAAGTCAAACAAAAACGGAGCTATTATGTTATTTAATTCTTTTTTATTTATTTTTATATTCCTGCCGCTTACCTTACTGGGCTGGTACGGGCTGAATTACTGCAAACGATACGAACTGGCAAAGGTTTTCCTTGCCGGTATGTCTTTATGGTTTTACGGCTATTTTAATTTCTATTATCTTGCCATTATCCTTGTCAGCATTGCCGTAAATTATCTGCTAAGTTTTTTACTTACTCTTGCGGATAAAAAATACGCCGCAGTCCCGGCAAAGATAAAATTTATCAACCGCGCGGGTTTATTATTTGGCGTCATTTTTAATCTTGGACTGCTTTTTTATTTTAAATACTATGACTTCTTCGTCGAAAATCTAAACTACGCGCTCCATACGGACTTTACGCTCAAACATATCCTGCTGCCGCTCGGCATCAGCTTTTTTACGTTCCAGCAGTTATCGTTTATCATAGACCGCGCGCTGGGTCGGGCAGAGCATTACTCCTTTATCAACTACCTTACTTTCGTCACATTTTTCCCGCAGTTGGTCGCGGGTCCGATTGTTTTATATAAAGAAATGATTCCCCAGTTTGAAGATACCGCCAACCGGAAATTCAACGCGCAGAATTTCTCACAGGGCATTATCTTATTTGTCCTCGGACTTTCCAAAAAAGTGCTGCTTGCCGATGTGTTCGCCCTCGCCGTGAATTACGGCTTTGCGCAGACGTTCAGTCTGGATACGCCCTCGACTATCCTTGTTATTTTATCCTATACGTTTGAGATTTACTTTGATTTCAGCGGCTACTCCGATATGGCGATGGGGCTTGGCAGAATGTTTAACATTATTTTGCCCGTCAATTTTAATTCCCCGTACCGCGCCTGCTGCGTCAAAGAATTATGGCAAAGATGGCATATGACCTTATCGCGCTTTTTTATTACCTACGTCTATATCCCGCTCGGCGGCAGCCGAAAGGGCAAAGCGCGGACGATTATCAATACTATCATTATCTTTTTCTTAAGCGGACTCTGGCACGGAGCGGCATGGACTTATATCGCCTGGGGTACGATGCAGGGGCTGCTCGTTGTCTGGGATAACCTCGGCGTCGTCGGAATTAAGGGGCGAGAAGAAAAGCGTCCGGCAAAATTCCACATCCCCGCGTGGCTCGGCTGGCTCTGCACTTTTATATTTTTTAATTTGTCGCTCTTTTTCTTCCGCAGCGAGAGCATGATTGGCGCGGTGCAGATGTTCCGCAATCTGGGCGCGTTAAATTATACGGGGAAAATGTTTGAAGTAGCGTCCACATTGGACATACCGGAATTTTATGTGATACAGGAGGCGCTCGGCATCCTTGCGCCGGGTCTTGTCGGATACGCTTACCTGGCGCTTTTATTCTTTTATCTGGGGCTGTCGTTTTATTTGATGTTTAGAAAAAACGCGTTACAGATTGCGGAGGGTGGAAAACTTTCCTCCAAAAAGTGCTGGGCGGTTTCCATCCTCTTTGTATGGTGTATTATTTCGCTTTCACAGGTCAGCACATTTTTATATTTTAATTTTTAACAATTCAATTTTAAATTTTTTATTATAGAAAGAACGGTCATTTATATGGAACAAAAATTTATCAAATCATTTTTTGTAAGAACAATCGTCATACTGTTTATCCTTATCGCGGTCGTGGTTTTATTCGACCCTTTTTACCAATACCATAAACCGCTGCCGGGGTTAAAAAGCGTTCTTTCGGACAAGGAGTACCAATGCGTCGGAACGCTCCGCACCTTCGATTACGACAGTCTGATTGTCGGCTCGTCCGTTTGTGAAAACTATAACAATCACTGGTTCGACGAGGGTTTTGACTGCACCGCCATCAAGGCAATCCGCTCATACGGCGCAATCGCGGATTTATGTTACTTGCTGGATATCGCCTATCAGAATCAGGATTTGAAATACGTCTTTTTTAACATCGACCCGGATTCCCTGACCGCCAGCGCGGAAACGACATACGAATCCACGGGATGCCCGATGTATTTATACGATACAAATTATTTAAACGACTATTCCTACGTCCTCAACAAAGACGTTATTATGAAAAAAATACCATATATGCTGGCTTTTTCCATGAAAAGCGATTATGATGAAGGTAACTCCTATAACTGGGCGCAGTGGAAATACTTCGGCGCGGATTTGGCGCTGGGTATGTATAACAGACGCTCCACCATAACCCCGATGCGTGAAAAAAACTGCCATCAGGCAGAACTTGACGCCAATATCGCACTATTGGAAGAACAGGTACAGGCGCATCCCGAAACGACTTTTAAATTTTTCTTCTCGCCCTATTCCAAGCTCTGGTGGGATAACGCGTACCGCGGCGGAGAAAGAGACGCGCACCTGTATAACGAAGAGCAGGCAATCGCCGCGCTGTTAGAATATGACAATGTGGAAATTTACTATTATCAGGATGAAGAGGAAGTCATCACCAATCTGGATAATTACATGGATATGATTCATTTTTCCAAAGATATTAACCGGCTTGTGTGTGATAAAATGATAGCAAAAGAGGGTAGGCTGACAAAAGAAAACTATCAGTCCAGACTACAGAATATGTATGAACTCTCGGAAAGGATACTATTACCATAATGAAACTGATTTCATGGAATGTCAACGGATTAAGAGCCTGCATGGGCAAAGGATTTATGGAATTTTTTGAAGCACAGGACGCCGACATTTTCTGCCTGCAGGAGACCAAATTACAGGAGGGGCAGATTCAACTGGAACTGCCGGGCTATCACCAGTACTGGAACTATGCCGAGAAAAAAGGCTATTCCGGCACCGCCATTTTTACGAAAGAAGAACCGATTAACTTTACTTACGGTATCGGCGTCGAAGAACACGACCATGAGGGGCGCGTTATTACCTTGGAATTTCCGGGATTTTATATGGTGACCGTCTATACTCCAAATTCCCAGCGCGAACTCACCAGATTAGAATACCGTATGAAATGGGAAGAGGATTTTCTTGCCTATCTCAAAACATTGGAACAGAAAAAACCTGTTATTTTCTGCGGCGACTTAAACGTGGCGCATCAGGAAATAGACTTGAAAAATCCGAAAACTAATCGGAAAAACGCCGGTTTTACGGATGAAGAACGCGCTAAATTTACAACCATTACTCAATCGGGATTTGTTGATACATTCCGTTATTTTTACCCTGATTTGGAAAACGCCTATTCCTGGTGGTCTTACCAGTTCCATGCCAGAGAAAAAAATGTGGGATGGCGTATCGACTATTTTGTTGCATCCGAATGCTTAAAAGACAATTTACAGGACGCGCTTATCTATAAAGATATCATGGGTTCCGACCACTGTCCGGTCGGGCTGCTTACAAAAGGTGTTATAGGCTGATGAAAACAAAAACAATTATTGGTATCTTAATATGTTTCCTGCTGCTTTTTATCCTGGGCTTTCAAACGCTTTCAGATGCCAAAGAGGCATATGATACGCCGACAGGATTCGACTCGGACACGGTTTATATTAACATATCCGGTCATAAAGTTGCTTTATGGCAGCAGAAAGAAAATCTCTATGCCTTTCTTCCCTCCGCCTGCAAGGACGCCGGAATTAAGCCGAAGATTCCTGCCATAGTTGACTCTTCTTCCATCATTCAGATGTATTCCGAAAACATCCCTGCAGTCTTTATCGAAACCGAATCCGGCACATCAGAGCAGATAAACAGCGATAAAGACATAAGGGAACCTGGAAAAATATCCGTACTGGACGCTGACGGCCATACTGCCACATTCCCGCTTGATTATATAAAAGGCCGGGGAAATACTTCCTATACGGAATTCGACAAAAAATCCTACCAGATAAAACTGCGGGAATCTGCGCCTTTTTTGGGTATGCAATCTTCTAAAAAATGGATTTTTACCGCCAATGCCGCCGACTCCTCCCTGCTTCGCAACGCGCTTTCCAGAGACCTTGCAGACCATCTTGGACTGCCGCAGTCGAAAGAGGGCGTTTTTGTAGACCTGTATTTAAACGGCGAATATGCGGGCAATTATTATGTGACGGAAAAAGTGGAAGTGGCAAAGTCGCGTCTTGACATCACCAATCTGGAAAAAGAAATGGAAATGATGAACAACGACGTCAACCTAAGCCTTTACGATACCGTCTGGACAGAAAAGACCAAGTCGAAACAGATTCCTGCGGAACCGGAGGACATTACGGGCGGCTATCTGATAGAACGCGACTTTGACGCCAGATTTATAAAAGAAGTTGAAACAAACGGAAGCTATTTTATTACACAGGCGGAAGAATGCTTTATCCTCCGCTCTCCGGAATATGCCTCCGAAAATCAGGTCATTTATATTAACGACTTTGTCCAGAGCGTGGAAAACGCCATCCTATCCCCTGACGGTATAGACTCCCGGAGCGGAAAATATTATACGGATTTAATAGACGTCGATTCCTTTGCGCGTAAATATCTGCTCGAAGAGATATGCGCCAACTACGACGGCGGCGTAGCCAGCTCCTATTTCTACAAAGATATCGACGCGGTATCTGATAAACTTTACGCCGGACCCGTCTGGGATTACGACGTTACCTGGGGAAACTCGCCCGCCTATCTGGGCTATCTATCCACCTCTCCAAACAGGCTTACCAAACTTGCCTCTCATATCGACTCTTCCGTCTGGTTCTGCGCGTTATATGACAAATCAGATTTTTATAAGGAAATAACCGCCTGTTATCAGAATGAAATAAGCGGTTATTTAGAAACGCTGGCAAAAGAAACTCTTCCACGGCTTGCCGAAATGACGAACGCTTCCGCCGCGATGGACAGGCTCCGCTGGCAGAGCCAATATACAGAAAATGAAGTAACAAGAAGCCGTGAAGAGGAAATTGCCTTTCTATCCGACTATATCATGCAGCGCAAGGCCTTTCTTGACAAGGCATGGATTGAACAGATTCCGGTACATAAGATTACGCTTATGGTGGAAGATACAATTTATGATACGTTATACGTTTTCGACGGGGAACCGCTGCCCGCCCTTCCGTCGGTAGACTCCGAATATGCACATTTTATATGCTGGCGCACGGAAGATGGCTTCTCTCCGGATATTGGGTCTCCTGTGTATACTGATATGACATTTTACGCCGAACTAAAACATCCAAATTAAAATGTTAAATAACCTGCTGCACTCTATACTTTCGATATGCCGTAACTCCACACAGCACAGAAACCGCCACGGAAATTCCTGCCAGCATCAACCAGACGTCGTAAATATCCTCGATGATACGATAAATCGTCATAAAAACAGGCGCAGCATACAGCGCTCTGGCAATTCCATACATATTTATAAACATTGCCGCCAAAACAGGCGCGCCGTAGCAGACCGCGGAAATAACCACCACATGAAAAACGCTTCTCTGTCCTGCCGAAATACGCATTGTAATAAAGCATAAAGAAACCATGCCAAAAAAGCTAAGCCATACCGCTATCATAAGATAACGCCCCATCGGTATCAAACACATATCTGCCGGAGACAGAAACCAGACAACCTGCCCGTTATAACAGTGCAGTCCGTCAAAACCATAGACGCTGCCGCATAACAGTATATCCAGCAAAAATACGGTAAGCCAGACGCCAAGCGTTACCGTAAACGCCGCCGCCACTTTGGCATGGACATCTTTTTCTTTCCCCTCTTTGGTTGTAAATAATAACGCACTCATCTTCGTCTGCCCCTCGTTGGCAAAAACCCCTGAAAGACAGCATAGAATCAGAATGCTTCCCGTCGTCATGCCAAAGGATAATACTTCCAAAAACGCATTCCAGCCATGATGATATTCCAGTATAATTTCTTTTCCGGTATAATCTATGACCTCTTGTAACTCCGAATCGGCAATCGGATAAACTTTCGTCGCCACATGGTAGTTATACTCGTCGGTCATGTAGCCGTCCGATAAATAATCCATCACAAACTTATTTAAAAAATTCGCGTCCCTGAAATAGTTCCAGCCATGTTCCACTTTCGAGGGGAAGCCGTATTTTTCTGCAATCCGCTCTACTTTCTCATCCGTAACGACACCCTTAAATTCTTCCGTAATTTCCCTGTTGACCTGCACGGCGCGGTACCCCGTATACCGCACCCCGTCAACCGTCGCTTCCTCGTCCCAAACTTCAATCCAGAACCTAAGAAGCACAATCGCGATAACACAACATATTCCCACAATAAAAATTTTCTTATGACAGATTTTATATAGTTCCATTTTGTATAATTTCATTTCACAATCTCGCCTTTCGTATAACTTTCTTTCCCCTTGCAAAATAAGCTGTCAAACTTATTTTTTATCTGCTATACCAATTTTTTATATTTTCTGTATGCGCTTACCATACACTGGACGATTCCTGCTGCCGATATACACGCTAACAGCCTCCAGCTTCCGTAACAGTCGATAATCGAATCAAATCTGACTAAATATATCGGCGACGCATATATGAAGCACACAATAACAGAACGAATCAGCCTGACTATCATGCCGCCGCCTATATCAAAAATTACCGTAAACATAAAAACCAAAACAGGCGCCATCCAGCTAAGCGCTGCGCTTACCACTGCATGAAAGCAGCTTGGAAAATGCGCCGAAAGATATATTGTGACAGAGCATAACAGTAAAATGCCAAGCAGGGAACGAAACAGCACAACCGCCGTATACACATCTGCGGACAACATGGATAATGGATAGTAAGAACTGATAGACTGCGACAGCCCCATCATACCCACCATACATTCTCTGCCGTCAAACCCGTAGACGCTATTACATAGCAGGTAATCCAAAAGAACAACCCCGAGCCACACACCGACGGCTACCGTAAATGCCGCGGCGATTTTGACATAGATATCTTTTTCTTTCCCATCTTTAGTCGTAAATATAAGCGGCAGCATTTTCGTCTGCCCTTCGTTTGCAAAAACAATGGAAACGCCAAATAAAATCAAAACGCTCCCTACTATCAGCCCGAATGTTAAAATATCGCAAAAGGCGCTCCATCCGTTATTGTATGCCAGCACGATATCCTTTCCTGCCGTTTTAGCGGCTTCTCCCGCCTCCGTATCGGCAAGCGGATAAGCAAAAGACGCGATTTTATAATTATCCCAGCCACGATAATAACCATCGGATAAATATTGTTCCACCCATTCGTTTAAAAAGTTACTGTCCTGATAATACGGGTAATTCTCTTTCACTTCTTTGGGAAAACCATACTTTTCCACGATTTTTCCTACTTTTTCATCCGTAATAACGCCCTTAAATTCCTCCATGATTTTTTTATCCATCTGCACCGCCTGATAACCCTGATAACTGACGCCGTCCACATAACTGCTTTCCTGTGATACCCTCATCCAGAAAAAAAGAATAAGCAGCGCGGCTGTACATCCGGCGCCAACCTTGAAAAGTTTTCTATGGCAGAGTTTATATAATTCCATTTTATATAACCGCATAGTAATATCCGTTCCTTTCTGTCATCCCGCAGCATTTTTATCCGTTTCTTTTTGTCATCCTGCAGCATTTTTTATCCGTTCTGGATACAATACAGGTAAATATCTTCCAGCGTCACCTCTAACGGCTCGGCGTCCGCAACGGGTTTCTGTCTTGACACGATACGCAGTTCCACCTTATCCCCCTGATTTTTCAGATTGCTTACAATATACTGTTTGTTTAATTCCATCGCTTCTTTTTCCGGTACAAGACATTTCCATACGCAGTCTTTTACCTCTTTTGCCAATTCCTCTTCCGTTCCCGTTTTTATCATCTTCCCGTCTTTCATAATCATAATACGGTCGGCGATATACTCCACATCCGAAACGATATGCGTCGATAAAATGATAATCCTGTTTTTCCCAAGAGAACTGATAATGTTACGGAACCGCACTCTCTCTTTTGGATCCAAACCGGAGGTCGGCTCGTCTAATATCAAAATCTCCGGATTGTTCAAAAGCGCCTGTGCAATGCCGACTCTGCGAATCATGCCGCCGGAATAGGTTTTTAACTTCTTATCTTTTACCGCATATAAATCCACCGTCTGCAGCAGTTCATCAACCTTATTCTTCGCATACTCTTCAGGAATCGCTTTTAACGCCGCCATATAATGCAAAAAACGATGTGCGCTGAAATCTTCATAATAACCGAAATCCTGCGGCAGATATCCTAACAGGCTCCTATATGCCCCCCCCATTTCCTGTATTCTCATGCCGTCGCACATAATATTTCCCTGCGTAGGTTCTAAAATGCCGCATATCATCCGCATAAGCGTTGTCTTTCCCGCGCCGTTTTCCCCTAACAGCCCGTATATGCCATACTCTAAACGGACGTTTATATCCTGCACCGCCGCTTTTTCCTTAAATGATTTTCCAATGTTTACAAACTCTAATTCGTGCATATCATATCCCCTCTTTCAATTCCTCTGAATAGCGTTTTTATCTGTATGCCCAATAACAACACCCCGACGACAAAGGCGGCGCACCATACGGTAAGCGCGGTGGCTCTGTACAGTTCCGGTATCAAAGCTATCACTAAATAGAAAATAACCGCAAAAACGCCGACCATAATAAGCACATAGGGGTTTTTGCGCCCCGCTTCCGTTAAAAGCGCCCGCAGGCAGCAGCACTGCGTTATCACAAACGGCACCAGTATATAAAGCCCAATTTGTATTAGATTTACTTTCCACTGAGTTCCTACGAAGAAAATGCCAAACAACAAAAATGTAAGATTGATAATGCCGGATAACACCATATGAAACGCCACTATCTGTTTGACGTTGAAATAACAGCTTTCACTCAGTTCCGCAATCCCTGATGAAAAAATGCGCCCTGTCTGTACGATAGAAATAACGCCCAGAATGCCCGCTAATATCATGGAAAAGGCAATAACGTCCTCCTTCGGCGCTTCTTTATAATTCATGAATACGCCCGCCGCCGCTATCGCGATGCAAAAAAGCGTATGCACGGCAAATACGGACTTATCCATATAACGTATCTGTCCCCATAAAATCTGCCGCCTGTTTTGCAAAACGCCTATCTGCTTTTGCGAAATACAGCCTTGCAGCACAAGCATCGTCTTTGCCTTTTTTTCTTCATCAATCCTGATATCCGGTTTTTCCGCGCGGAGTTTTTTCTCTATTTTTCTATTTCTCACTTTCTTCCTCCATTATTTTTCTTAACTTTTTCAATCCCAAATGATAACGTGATTTTACTGTCGATATATTGCATCCGAGCATTCCCGCGATTTCCATGAATTTCAGTTCTTCATAGATTTTAAGCACAATTACCTCCCTTTGCTCGACAGGGATTTTTAAAAGCGCCTGTTTAATCATCAGCCCGTCCTCTATATTTTTCATCCCCGCGTCGTCCCTGCCCGCCTCCACGATTTCTTCCATTCGGACATTTTCTTTTTTATGCCGGAAAAAATCAAAGCATAAATTGCGCGCAATAATAAGCAGATAGCCTTTTAAGTTTTTATACTGATAGGAATCTGCATATCTTATGAACTTCAAAAATACCTCCTGCGTAATGTCATAAGAATCCGTCTCATATCCCGTCAGATAAAAACAAAACCGGTATATCTCGTCATAATACTTGCTGATAATCATGCTAAGGGCTTCTCTGTTTCCATTATGAACTTTCCGAATAAGTTCCTTGTCTGTCACCTGCGTCCTCTTTTCTTTTCGTAAAACGTCTTACATATAAATAACGTTTCTTTTGCCAAAAAAGTTGAAATTAAAAAATATATCATACAAAAAATTTTTACATGTAAAAAGGTTTTATATATAAAACCGGCCAAATCGTAAAACGGTTTTCCCATTTTCGACCTGACCGGTTATTATCTTTTATATTTCCAAAATTTTATATTGCCTTTAAATAGACTGCTTTAAATCCTGTGCCAACATAAAGATATTTTCCAAAATCTCTTTTGTCTTTTCCATATCTTTTACCGTTGTCTCGAACGCGCTCAAACTCTCCGTGGAAGAAGCCGCAACTTCCTCGCTGGTTGCGGAAAGCTGTGAAATATTATCGGATATCGTACTGGTGGACGCCAGAATACCCGCTATAATCTCCTCCGTACTTTCAATATTTTCTACCAGCTCCGAAACCTCTTCATCCACTTTTTCAAATTTCTCTCTTGTATTTTCAATCAATTCATTCTGTTTTGTCACGGAAGCCACCGAATTGCCGATGCTTTCGTTCGCCTGCTTCGTATCTTCGTTCAGTTCTCCGATAATGCTTGTAATATTATTGGAAGCTACTTTTGTCTGCTCGGATAACTGCCTGATTTCCTCCGCAACTACTGCAAAGCCTTTGCCCGCCTCTCCGGCGCGCGCCGCTTCAATCGAAGCATTCAACGCAAGCAGGTTTGTCTGATTGGAAATGCTTAAAATATCGCCTACGAAATTCTGCACTTCCCCTACCTTCGCCGTCAATCTCTCAATCACCTGTACGGTAACATTGCTTGCTTCTTCTACGTTCGTTGCCTGCTCTTTTAATTCTTTTACTACATTAGAACCCTCATTTACCATGGCTTCCGTACTCTGGGAAACTTCCATCATCCGTTTCGTTCCCTCTTCCGCCTTATCCATGCTCTCCTGAATGTCCGCGCACATCGCCGCCTGATTCTGAATCGCCTCCGCGGTGCTTTCCGTGCTTTCCACTATATTGCCCATAGCGAAATTACTGGTATCAATGCTTTCTTTCAGGTTCTTCAACATCTCCATTGCGCCCTCAAAATGCTGTGAGATATTTTCCGCAACGAGAGTCATCTTTTTATTACTCTCCTCCTGTTTTGCCGCCGCCTGCCTGATATCTTCCATATTCTCTTCATTAAAACGAAGGCGGAGCGATACGACACGGATAGAAGCAAATGCTGTAAGTACCATTACTATTACTGCAATTACCAAATTCTCCATGACATTCTGTTCACCAGTCACAATACACTTGGCAAACCGGATTATGATTATCAATAAAGTTACGGCATTCCCGCAGATAACGAGTCTAAGATTCAAATATGCAATTGACGCAAATATAATCGGCAGCGCATACGACCATGTATTTACCGTAGTGCCGATCAAACTGACTATTGCATAAACACAAGCGGCGCATACCATCATAACCGTTCCGCATATCTTTTTTGTCCTGTTTGTAAGATAAACCGCGGTAATAATAACCATTGCGATTACGGAAGAAATAAGCTGCGCCCATGTATTCCACGATGCCCCATTAGAAAACGCCCATAACAGCATAGATAACGCAATATATCCAATTATAATCATAACAACCGGAAACATCGCACTATTTACTCTTTTATATTGTTCTTCAGTCATACTCTTTCCCCCCTGCTATTTTACTTAATTTTGATATCTATTCTTATTATAATACCTAATCTGCGATTTGTACAAACTTTTTATTTTGTATCCTTAATTTTTTATCACAAAAAAAGTAAAACTTGCATTTTCCAGAATTTTTCCGCTCTCGTCCGTCATTTTCACATCATATACCGCCAGATTTTTACCCTGTCTGACAACGTCCGCCTGACAGTATACATACTCGATTCCTGCTGCCGGAAGCAGAAAATTCATACTGCCCGATACGGTTACTACCTGACTCCCATAAGTACACGCCGCGGCGCCTGCAATGATATCGGCGAAAGAATACAAACTGCCGCCATGCAGCGCGCCATATGGATTTTTAATCCGCTCGGAAACTTCCATTTTCCCTTTACAATGACCCAATGACAATTCTTCAATCTTAATGCCGAGCAGCCGCACATATTCGTTATTGTCCAGCATATCCATGATTTGTCTGCACATATCCTGCTCCATTTTATCCCGCCTTTCTTAACCAACGTTTTCTGTTTATTTTATCATAAATATACCGTTCCCGCTCTGCCATTTATCCTTATAGACATAATATATTTATTTTCATTATTGTAAAATAATAAAGTTTTATTGTTTTTCAATAAATATTTGTTGACAATCGAAATCCACTATGCTATATTATGGAAAAGGATAAGAAAAAAGCATGATAAGGAGGCTTTTATGAAAGATAAAATTACCCTGTTCACAAAATATATGCTGGACTTTATGTACTATTCAGGTATGCTTGTTATCGTCACCCTGCCGTTTAGCATCCGTTTTTATGGAAAATACAATTCCTATTTCAGAAATAATTATTATTCCCTGTTGGTCGTCTTTTTCCTCGCAGGCATCTTCGCCGTTCTCATTATTGGCGAACTGCGCAAAATGTTTTGCTCCGTCATAAACGACGACTGCTTTATCAGGGAGAACGTAACAAGCCTTGAAAAAATGAGCGTCTACAGCTTTTTCATCTCCGTGATTATGGCATGCCGGCTCTTCATCTATATAACGCCCGCCGTTTTTATCCTGATTCTGGTGTTTGTAATTGCCGGACTGTTCAGCAAAGTGCTTGCGCAGGTATTTGACAGGGCGGTCACCTACAAACTGGAAAACGACTTAACAATATAGAGAAAAGGAGCAAAAACGATGGCGATTATTATCAATCTGGATGTTATGATGGCGGTGCGCAAAATGAGCCTGACGGAACTTGCGAATGAAGTCGATATCACACTTGCCAACCTTTCCATCCTGAAAAACAATAAAGCAAAAGCAATCCGTTTCTCTACGCTGGAGGCAATCTGCAAAGCCTTGGACTGCCAGCCGGGAGACATTATTCAATATACAAAAGACGAGGAATCCGACGAAGATTCCTCCACGAAATAATATATTACAAACCATCATGAAAGGAGATTATCACATGAACGAACAACTTGTAGACAATTATTTCCAACCGGAGGAAAAGCAATTAAAAGAAGAAACGCCGATGACAGAGCAAATGAAAAGCCAACTCTCTTTCTTCGCTCCCGCTGCCATGCTTTACGCACTTTTTTACACATTCTGCCTATATAAAAACGCTTCCGGCATCACTTACCCTTTTTTCGTCGTCGGAACCCTTTGCTATTTCTTCTTATCTATGAAAAAGTTAGGGGTTCCATTCAAAAAAAGCGGTCTCTTCTACGCGGTTAGCATTTTTTTACTGGGTATTTCCAACTGCTGCACCACTTCCGTACCAATTCTAAAGATAAATACACTCGCATAAATCTTAGAAATTTTAATTTTTCCGCTTACTTTGCCTCAAAAAGCGCAGGGCTATGACCCTGCGCTTTCCCTATTCGTTTACTTCTTTCTTCATTTCATGAATCACACTAAGTCCAATCGGCACAGATATGAAAAGCGTCAACACATCGGAAACCGCCTGACAGATTTCAACGCCCGTTAGTCCTAAAAACCGCGGCAGTATCAGTATTAAAGGCAAAAAGCAAAGCCCCTGCCTCGCCGACGCTACAATAGACGCTTTTAGTCCTTTACCGATAGACTGTAACATCATATTACACATGACAATCCAAGCATTTAACGGAAAGGCTATGACCTGATAACGCAGCGCCGCCGTTCCAATGACAATTACATCCGCATCCCCCTTGCGGAATAACGCCACCAGTTCCGGCGCAAAGATAAAGCCCGCAATGCCCACCGCGATAAGAAATAGAAAGGCATATTTTACGCAGAACCAGAATGCCTCCAATACCCTTTTATATTTTCCGGCGCCGTAATTAAAACCGCAGACCGGTTGGAATCCCTGTCCGAATCCAATCAGGGCGGAGTTCGCAAACATGGCGATTCTCGACACGATGGACATACCCGCGATTGCGGCGTCCCCGTACATACCCGCCGTATGGTTTAAGCAGATAGTCGCCAGACTCGCAAGCCCCTGTCTGCACAAAGACGGCGTTCCGCCTCTTATCATCTCTTTATAAAAATGAACGCTCGGCTTAAAATTGCTGAAACGTATCTGCAGGTTGCCGCCTCTTCTTACCATGATAACCAGAAGAATAAAGCTGACATACTGGCTGATAGTTGTCGCCATTGCCGCCCCGGCGATTCCTAAATTACAAACGAGAATCAAAAGCGGGTCAAGAACCATATTCAGCACCGCACCGGAAACAATGCCAATCATTGCATAAAATGCGCTTCCCTGAAAACGCATCTGGTTATTCAACACTAAAGAAGAAGTCATGGCGGGCGCGCCAAGTAAGATTATCCACAGATATGTAACCGTATACGGCAGTATCGTCTCCGTAGAACCTAAGGCATAAGCAAGCGGTTTTACAAAAATCAAACAGACCGCCATCAAAACAACACCCGCAATAAACGCGGAAAAAAATCCGACCGACGCCATCTTTTCCGCTTCCTGCGTTTCTTTCGCTCCCAGTTTTCTCGATATGTAATTCCCGGAACCATGCCCGAAAAAGAAACCGACTGCCTGAATAATCGCCATCAAAGAAAAGACCACGCCAACCGCCGCTGTCGCCTGTGTATTTAATTTTCCCACGAAAAAAGTATCTACCATATTATAAAAAGAAGTAATCAGCATACTTAAAATGGTAGGTCCCGCCAATGTACATACCAGTTTCCTGACCGGCGTTTCCAGCATATAGGTTCTTTTTTCCTCTGCGCTTGTAAAATTCATATTCATCATGCCCTTTCTGTCAATAAAAATTATAAACCTTGCAAAAAAAGAAAACAAGCAAAGGCATGGAAATATTTGTGAGTGGATTATAAAATTGTCATATATATTTTTGAATAGTGACTTTGCCAGTAACGATATGATATACTTAAAAATATATAGATAAATAGGAGTTCGTTATATATGAAAAATAATAATTGGCAAACGGATTTAGAAGCATATATTTGTCAAGGTGAACCTGATAAAATTGAAAAAACAAACGCATGGAAAGCGGCGATTGGATTACAGGACGTAGATGGATTGAAAACATCTGACTACCTTTTAGATACGGCAAAAGCCCATATTGAGGGTAAAATAAGTATTTCAGATGCAGACAAGCGGATACAAAATTATTACGAAGAACGTTCAAACAGAAATAAAATAGAAACAAATACAAAAGAAGCCGATATTGTTTCCGTTAGGATTGCAAAAATTCTAGGTGAAAAAACATTTCAATTTTCGCCCGCCGAATTAAAAAATATCCATAAAAAATTGTTTGCGGGAGTATTTGACCATGCAGGGCTTTTTAGAACATACAACATAACAAAAAAAGAGTGGGTACTAAAAGGAAATACTGTCGTGTATGCTTCTTTTGATAGTATCAAAGATACTTTAGATTATGATTTTGAACAGGAAAAAAAATATTCATACAAAGATTTGACAATAGAAGAAGTTGTTAAACATATCGCTGTGTTTACATCCGGAATATGGCAGATTCACCCGTTTTGTGAAGGAAACACAAGGTCTACTGCCGTTTTTATTATCAAGTATCTGAAAACATTTGGCTTTCATATAAGCAATGATACCTTTTCAAATAATTCATGGTATTTTAGAAATGCACTTGTTCGTGCAAATTATAATAATTGGGAAAACAATATCCATGAGACAACAATATATCTGGAATACTTTTTTGAAAATCTTTTAATGAATAAACATCATAAATTGAAAAACAGATATCTACATGTTGACTATAAAAATGTAAATCAAAGTGCAATTGATATTGATTCAAAGTGCAAAAATTGCACTTTTGAAGAAATAGCTATTCTAAATGAAATAAAAAATAATCCTTCAATCACTCAAAAAGAATTAGCGTTAAAAATAGGAAAATCGGAAAGAACAATAAAAACCAGAACGGTAGAACTACAGAAAAAAGGATATCTAAAAAGAGAAAACGGAAAGAAGAACGGAAAATGGAAAGTCACATAGAAACTTAAAAAGAAAAGAATAAAAATCAAATACCATTAACATACTAATTAAAAAAATAAAAATATGGGGAGGCATTATCATGAACACACAAGCATTTTTCAAATTATCTTATGGTCTTTTCGTTGCCGCTACTAAAGCGGAACAAAAAATGAACGGATGTATTATTAATACCGTCACACAAGTGGCGGACAATCCGAAACGTATTATTCTTTCGATTAATAAGCAGAATCTTACTTCCGAACTGGTACGGAAATCAGGGATGGTCTCTATCTCCGTCCTTTCGGAATCCGCACCGTTTTCTCTTTTTCAAAACTTCGGATTCCGGAGCGGCAGAGATGCGGATAAATTTGTCGGCGTTCCTTTCGCACTCACCAAACAGGAACTTCCGTATCTGACTGAACATACGAACGCTTATTTTGACTGCAAGGTATTAAATTCTTACGATTTAGATACACACATGATGTTTCTTGCGGAAGTAACAGACGCAGAGGTTCTTTCCGATGAAAAGTCGATGACCTACTCTTATTATCATGAATTTGTAAAGCCGAAGCCGAATGCGGAAGCCGCTCCTACCAAAAAGGGCTGGAGATGTACCGTATGCGGTTATGTCTATGAGGGAGAAGAACTTCCCCCTGATTTTATCTGTCCTTGGTGTAAGCATGGAGTTGATGATTTTGAAAAAATAGTATAATGCAACCTGAAATCACCATCAAAAAACCAAAAAGCAACATGAAGTTTGTAGCGTTTACATGCCTGATTTTGTAAAGTAAGCCTAACAAGTGCATGGCACATAAAAAGAAAGGAGTACAAAAAATGAGTTTAGGCGAAAATTTACAATTTCTTAGGAAAAAGGAAAATATTACACAGGAACAACTGGCGGAAAGGCTGGAGGTCTCCAGACAGTCCGTGTCAAAATGGGAATCTGACGCCACTTATCCGGAGATGGATAAGTTAATACAGCTATGCCAGATGTTCCATTGCAGTATGGACGATTTACTGCAAAAAGATATCAGCGCGCTCTATGTAGAGGACAAAGCCGAATATGACAATCATATGAATACATTCAGCAAAATGATATCCGCAGGCGTTTTCTTCATTTTATTCGGTTTATCCGTTGCATCTCTGCTAATGGGAATAAATGCCGGAAGCGAGATTATGGAAGAAATTTCAGGTATTATATTTTTCATTTTTATTATTATTTCCGTGGCGGTTTTTATCGTTGCGGGAATATGGCATTCGGATTTTGAAAAAAAGAATCTCTACATAGAAAATTTCTACCATGAAAGTGAAATTGACAAGTTCAATAAAAAATTTACGGTTATGATAACATCCGGCCTTGTTCTTATCCTAATCGGCGTTTTAATATCGATAGGAACAATGGGCACAGACGCCGTTTCTTCCGTTATCCAACAAAATATGCCCGCTTCCTATGATTACGAAATTATTTCCGGCGCTTTCTTTTTTTTATTGATTGCTATTGCGGTAACTGTTTTTGTCTATGCAGGAATGCAGAAATCGAAATATAACATAGAGGAATATAATTTATCACATGATACAGAATCTGATTATTATAAGAAAAATCAACTCAAAGGACGTATCAACGGATGCCTTATGCTGCTTGCAGTCATCATCTATTTAATACTGGGATTTGTTTGGAATAAATGGGGTATGCCCTCCGTTGTCGTATTTCCGGTATTTGGAATCGGCTGTGGAATTGCTTCTATTATTGTGGAGTCTGTTCATAAAAAATAGATGTACACAATTCTAATGTCCGGTTTACCACAAAATTTTCTGGTAAATCGGACATTTTAGTGATTTTTAATATCTGTTAAAACACGCGAAAATCTCCTGTACCCTCGGCATGGCAAGACCCGACGGAACATTTCCTTTATCGCAGATACCCGTCAGCCCTTTTGTCCTTAATATATTTTCTAATGCCTTGACAATGCTTTTGACGTCGCTTTCACTTTCCGCATAATGCTCTTTCGCATAACGCAAAAGATAGGCGAGCGTCTGGGTCTGCTCCTCATCCACAATCTGCTCCACATAGCGCAAATCCAAATTTTCTTTTCCAATCGAAAATGCCGTCTTTCCCATCCTTTTGATTTTCAGGCGTTCTTCCACATAACCGTTTCCCCGGTAATTTTTCCGCTTCTGCATAGTACCGGATAAATCAATTTTCCTTTTATCCGATGGCAGATGAAAATCCGGCGCCGAAAATTTAGGATTTGTCAAAGTGGCAGCCGAATCATTTTCCAGAATTTTTTTCGTTTCTTCTGTAATGTCCAATGCCTGATAGGAATCCATCTGGATAATCTTATCCGCTATATAGAAATAAGAACCGCAGCTTCCGACTACTAAAATCGTAGAAATACCGGCTTTTTCATATAAGTCCTTTGCACGCTCCAAAAAAGGCGTAATCGGCTCTTTCTCTCTTGCCACGATCCGCTGCATCAACTCATCCCGCACCATGAAATTTGTCGCCGAAGTATCCTCGTCTATCAGAAAAAGCTCTGCGCCCGCTTCTATTCCCTCGATAATATTAGCCGCCTGCGAAGTGCTTCCGCTGGCGTCCAAGGTACAGAATTTATGCGTATCTTTCCCGTTTGGAAGATGGTTGATAAAAAGAGAAATATCCGTATTCGTAATCTTCCTGCCGTCCTCCGCGCGAAGCTTTAACGCAGTTTCATCCGTTATCACATATTCTCTTCCGTCTCCGGCGATATGATTATAAACGCCTCTTTCCAATGCCTTTAAAAGCGTAGACTTTCCATGATAGCCGCCGCCCACGATTAGGGTAATGCCTTTTTTAATGCCCATGCCTTTTAACTCCCCTTTATGGGGTAATTTCAAAGTAACCGCCATCTCTTCTGGCGTTTGGAAAGGAACGCCGTCTTTCAACGGTTTATCCGATACGCCGCTTTCCCTCGGCAGGATAGAACCGTCCGCTATAAAAGCGACAATATCCTGTTTTTTCATCTCTTCCCTGATAAAATGCTGATCTTCAGCCAGATAAATTGTCTTTTCCAGTTCTTCTTTCGGCGTTTTCACATAATACAGGCTTTGTTCCACACAGACGGGAATAAAATCGAATAAAATTTTTTCCAGTTCCGGCGCGTTGATAGTGCGTCCGTTTGCCGGAAATCCCACTTCAAACCGCACGGTAATCTCTTCCGCCGCCACTTCGCATGACGTTCTTTCCAAAACTTCCTGACCGCATCTGCTCACGGTAATGATACCGCTCTTTCCCGAACCTTTTGCCTGAAAACAGAATTTATCCGCCTGTTTATGAAAACGACGTATCAAATAATCCTCCAACGCCGTTTTATTCCATTTTGTCTCATAATACGCCGCCGGAAACCCCGCCGTCTTATGGCTGACTTTTACGCTGAGTCTGGACGGCGCGGCAAAAGGGTCTCCCTGCACATGTTCGATATTTAATATATACTTCCCAAACGAATAACTTCCCGCCAGCGATTTATAAGCAGGATAACTTTTATGGTTAATTGCCCGCAAATTGTTCCTTAATTCTTCTGATGATTTCATAATATCCTCCATTCTTACATTACACCAAATGCCGCTGCCGCCTCTTTCCAGTATTTTTCCGGAATATCCGGCCACTTTACGCTGCCTTCGGCTTCTTCGCACAACTTAAAAGCAAGTTTTAAACAGGGAGTCGTATAATCTTTTCCTGTATCAAGCGTGTATTTATTTAATTTCGCCCAGTAAGGCGCTTTTTTATCTAAACCGGACGTTTCAAAATCCTTTTTTATCATATCTACATCATATTCTAACTGGAAAAATTCCTCCTCCCAGCCCCCGCTTGTTCCGTGCAGAATCATATACTGTGTTTTTCCGCCATGATACCAGGGAATCCCGACAGAGCCGGGGCGGATAAGCTTCTTTCCTCCGCAGGTTATGCTTTCTTGTATATGCGCATGTCCGCTCACTAATAAATCCACATCCAGATTTTTCATAATGGATTCCAGATTTTCATTATCCAGCCGAAGCGGTTCCGAAGAAGATGTAAGAGAACCGTGACAATACCGGAAAGCAGGATACCCGTCTTTTTGATAAATTCCTTTGATATCCAGCCTGCTAAAAAAATCAAAATCCTTTTCGGTAAGATTTTCATAAGTATACAAAAGATTGCCGCTTGCCGAAGAATATGTCCATTTTTCTCCCGGATTTTTTCTATGGTTTAGCATATAATCTTCCCTGTTTCCACGGATAAAATAACATATGTATTTTTTCTGCATTTCATAAATAATCTGCATTGTTTTCTGCGGATAGGGGCAGTCGCTGATATAATCGCCGAGAAAAAGAAATTCTTCTACATCTTTGTCCAACGCATGGTTAATACAGGTTTCCAAGGCTATATAATTACTGTGAATATCTCCAATAACCGCCAGTTTCATAATAGTTTTTATTCCTTTCTGATTGCATCATAATAAATTACATCATTATCTTCCAAATCTGTATGTCCTAATAAATCTTCTTCAAATTTACCATCTATGAATTTCATTTTACAATAATAATTATAAGCTGCTCCTCCGGAAGCAATATATGTTCCATTTGTCTGTAATGCTGTAAAACCACGAAAAACTCTGTTTGTTCCATAAAACTCTTCATCTTCTTTATGTAAAATCAGAAAATGCCCGTCATGATGCTCAAATAATAAAATTAATTCTTTTGTTTCATCTCCATCTATATCACATATGGCAATGGAATTTACCCAAAATTCATCTGGGTTATATTCTATATGCCATAGTTCATTATCAATAATATATCTAAATTCATCTATAGTGACCACTTTCTGTTCTCTTTCATCATGAAAATAAAAATCAACATCCCATATAAATGTTTTTTCATTCGTCAAAACAGGTAAATATTCTGACAGCGTTTCAAATTCTTCTGCATTCATAATATCCCGGTATGCATCCCAATCCATCTCCTGAATCGTTATTTTTTCATCATATATATCCATCTCACCTTTTTCTTCTGTCTTATTTTCTATTTTCTTTTCTACTTCACTTTCTTCTACATTATTCTCACTTACCAATATTTTCTCTGTATCTGTTTTATCTTCGGTTAATTCAATATTATCATAAAGCAGATACCTCGTGACAATCGTTTCAAGGGTCATCTTATAGTTAATATAAGAATAAGAATTTCCATCCGTGTCCTCATAATGTATAAAAAGCCCGCTGCTATTTGTATATCCATCCGCCGGAACGCTCCATAATTTTAATACTGCTCCATTTCCATAATCGAGCGTAATAGGCTCTTTGTCAGGCGTCTCTTTACTTTCCTTGCCATAACCGTTAAGCGTTATGTAATTAAAAATGTCTTGCGTGTTATCATCCGCCAGTTGATATAATTTTCCATTCAATTCTACGATAAGAGAGTCTTCTTTCAAAGCATAAGAAGTGCAGTCTGATAATTGCTGTAAAAAATGGGAAAACCGATAACGGAATCCGAACGACCAGGCGAAAGAAGCAATAATAACAGCCGCTATGATAAGTATAATCATAACGGTTACTCCAAATTTCGTATCTTTTTTCCCTGTTTTACTTCGGTTGATTTTATCATACATACCGTTATTCATATTTATTACTATGCCTTTCCGTCAATCTTAGCATTTTACATGAAACCCCATTTCTAAAAAAAGAGATGCCACACAGCAGCATCTCTTTTATTCTGTGAAATAATTTATTTTTCACATTATTCTTCCTCTTTCTCCTGCGGCAGCGTTACTTCTTCGTCATCATCCGGAATGTTAGCATATCGCTCTTCTTCCGGGATATCTTCCATTGCATCGTCGATATTTTCAAATTCCTGGCTGCCGTCGCTTACTTTTTCCCTTACCTTGGCAATCTTAGCGACTTTGACATCCTCTTCCAGATTCATCATCTTGACGCCGGATGTAATACGCCCCAGTGTTGAGATATCTTCCATCCGCAGTTGGATAATAACGCCTTCTGTGGTAATCATCATAATTTCATGGTCGTCATTAACGGCTTTTACGGCAACTACCTGTCCAGTCTTTTCAGTAATCTTATAGCATTTTACGCCTTTACCGCCACGGTGCTGTACGCTAAATTCATCCAGATAAGTCCGTTTTCCAAGACCGTTCTCGGATACAATCAAGAGAGAATCTCCCTGATGGTCTAACTGCATACCAATAACTTCATCTCCATCGGATAAATTCATACCAATAACGCCCATGGATGTTCTTCCGGTTGCCCTGACGTCGGTTTCCTTGAATCTGATACACATACCCTGTTTTGTCACAAGGAAAATTTCCGTATCCGCGTCCGTTGATTTCACTTCAATCAGTTCGTCATCTTCACGAAGATTGATAGCCGCAAGACCTTTTTTCCTAACGTTACTATATTCCAGAATAGAAGTTTTCTTTACAATACCTTTTTTGGTAACCATGAATAAATTTTTATTCTCTTCATAGTCTTTAATCGGTATCATAGCGGAAATTTTTTCACCCGGATTTAACTGCAAAAGGTTAATAATTGCAGTTCCTCTTGCCGTCCGTCCGGCCTCCGGAATTTCATACGCTTTCAGCCGATAGACTCTTCCGAAATTGGTAAAAAACATCAGATAATGATGCGTTGTTGTCATCAGAAGGTCTTCTATGTAATCTTCCTCAATCGTCTGCATCCCTTTGATTCCTTTACCGCCGCGGTGCTGCGCCTTAAAATTATCCACTGTCATTCTCTTGACATAGCCCAGGCTTGTCATGGCGATAATTGTATTATCTCTCGGAATCAAATCTTCCATATTGATATCATATACGTCGTATCCAATTTTACTTCTTCTGTCATCGCCAAATTTTTCGGCAATCATCAACATCTCTTCTTTAATAACGCCAAGCAACAATTTCTCATCTGCCAAAATTGCCTTTAATTCTGCAATTTTTGCCAATAATTCTTTATGTTCGTTTTCAAGTTTTTCTCTTTCCAGACCTGTCAAAGCCCGCAGACGCATGTCCACGATTGCCTGTGACTGTGCATCGGTAAGAGCAAAACGTTCCATTAACCTTTCTTTTGCAATCTGGGTTGTCTGGCTGCCTCTGATAATCTGAATCACTTCATCGATATTATTAAGGGCGATTAACAATCCCTGTAAAATATGGTCTCGTTCTTCCGCTTTATTTAAATCATATTTCGTTCTTCTGGTAACAACGTCTTTTTGATGCTCCAAATAATAGCCGAGCATATCCAGAAGATTCATTACTTTCGGTTCCTGATTAACAAGCGCTAACATAATGATACCGAAAGAATCCTGTAACTGTGTATGTTTGTAAAGCTGATTTAAGATAATGTTTGCATTGGCGTCTTTTCTAAGCTCGATAACGATTCTCATACCCTCGCGGTTTGTCTCGTCGCGAAGGTCTGTTATGCCGTCGATTTTTTTCAGTTTTACCATATCGGCAATTTTTAAAATCAGATTCGCCTTATTTACCATATAGGGAAGTTCCGTTACGATAATACGGCTTTTCCCGTTTTCCATTGTTTCAATGTTTGTCACGGCGCGCACTCTTACTTTACCGCGTCCGGTGCGATAAGCTTCTTCCGCGCCTCTTGTACCGAGAATAACACCGCCGGTAGGAAAATCAGGAGCTTTTACAAGTTCCAATACTTCTTCTATATCCGTTTTTCTGTTTTCCTGCACCTGATTGTCTATAATTTTAACAACGGCATTTACCACTTCACGTAAATTATGAGGCGGAATATTCGTTGCCATGCCGACTGCAATACCGGAAGTGCCGTTTACTAACAAATTTGGATAACGGCTCGGCAGCACAACAGGTTCTTTTTCGGTATCGTCAAAGTTTGGTGCAAAATCGACCGTATCTTTATTGATATCCGCAAGCAGTTCCATGGAAATCTTACTCAAACGTGCCTCTGTATAACGCATTGCGGCAGCGCCGTCACCGTCTACGGAACCGAAATTTCCATGACCATCCACCAAAGGATAACGGGTAGACCATTCCTGCGCCATATTAACGAGAGCGCCATAAATAGAACTATCACCGTGAGGATGATACTTACCCATCGTATCACCGACAATACGCGCGCTTTTTCTGTGCGGTTTGTCAGGTCCGTTATTCAATTCAATCATGGAATACAGAACTCTTCGTTGTACCGGTTTCAAACCGTCTCTTACATCAGGAAGCGCACGTGCTGCAATAACGCTCATTGCATAATCGATGTAAGAATCTTCCATTTTTTTCTTAAGGTCTACTTCTTCAATTTTGTCAAATATACGTTCATCCATTTTAGTCTAATTCCTTTCACCGGAAATCATTCCGGTTTCTATCCGACCTTATTTTACTTAAATATCAAGATTTTTAACAAACTTCGCATTTTCTTCAATAAAGATACGGCGAGGCTCTACCTTATCGCCCATCAGCGTATTAAAAGTAAGGTCTATTTCGGACTCTTCTTCTTCATTGATATTGACGCGGAGTAAAATACGTTTTTCCGGATCCATGGTAGTATCCCAAAGCTGGTCGGCATCCATTTCTCCCAAACCTTTATAACGCTGTATCTTATTATTTTGGTCACGCCCCACTTCAGAAAGAATCTGGTCTAATTCTTCATCACTGTAGGCATACCATACCTGTCTGTTTTTCTCCAGCTTATATAAAGGAGGTTTTGCCAAATATACATGCCCCTGTCTGATAAGTTCCGGCATAAAGCGATAGATAAAAGTAAGCATTAACGTTGCAATATGCGCGCCGTCCACGTCGGCATCCGTCATAATAATAATTTTATTATAACGAAGTTTTGTAATATCAAACTCATCATGAATGCCCGTTCCAAATGCAGTAATCATGGCTTTAATTTCTTCATTCGCATAAATTCTGTCAAGCCTTGCCTTTTCTACATTCAAAATTTTTCCACGAAGAGGTAAAATTGCCTGCGTTGCGCGGCTTCTTGCCGTTTTTGCAGAGCCGCCGGCGGAATCTCCTTCTACGATATAAATTTCACAGTTTTCCGGATTTTTATCGGAACAATCCGCCAATTTACCGGGTAAAGAAGAACCTTCCAGAGCCGTCTTACGGCGCGTCAAATCTCTTGCTTTTCTTGCCGCCTCTCTTGCACGCTGCGCCAAAATGGATTTTTCACATATAATCTTGGCAACAGCAGGATTCTGCTCCAGAAAATAAGTAAGCTGTTCGCTGACGATACTATCAACAGCTCCTCTTGCTTCGGAGTTACCTAATTTCTGTTTCGTCTGTCCTTCAAACTGCGGGTCTTCTATTTTAATGCTGATAATAGCAGTCAATCCCTCACGGATATCGTCGCCCGAAAGATTTTCTTCGCTTTCTTTTAATAACTTATTATTTCTGGCGTAATCGTTAAAAGTTTTTGTAAGGGCATTCTTAAATCCTATTAAATGCGTACCGCCCTCCGGCGTATTGATATTATTGACAAAAGTGTAAACGCTTTCATTATAAGAATCGTTATGCTGCATCGCCACTTCCACATAAACGCCGTTTTTAGTACCCTCAAAATACATAATCTGCTCGTATAAAGCGTCTTTACTTTTATTTAAGTATGTGACAAATTCTTTGATACCGCCCTCATAATGGAATTCTTTTGTCTGCTCCATACCTTCTCTTTTATCGGAAAGGATGATTTTAAGTCCTTTTGTCAAAAAAGCGGTTTCCCGAAGCCTCGTTTTCAATGTTTTATAATCATAAACAGTTTCTTCAAAAATCGTAGCATCCGGTTTGAAAGTAATCTTAGTTCCTGTTCTTTCCGGTTCACAATCTCCTATAACCTTTAAAGGATAGCAGACATGTCCTTTCTCATAACGCTGCATATACACTTTTCCATTTTCATAAACTTCCACTTCCAGCCAGTCAGAAAGCGCATTAACAACAGAAGCGCCCACACCGTGGAGACCTCCCGACACTTTATATCCTCCGCCGCCGAATTTACCTCCCGCATGAAGAATTGTAAATACTACTTCTACGGCGGGAATACCCGCTTTATGATTGATACCGGTTGGAATGCCGCGGCCGTTATCAATAACCGTAATGGAATTATCCTGATTAATCGTTACATCAATCACGCTGCAAAATCCGGCCAAAGCTTCATCCACGGCATTATCCACAATTTCATATACCAAGTGATGAAGTCCTCTGCTTGATGTACTTCCTATATACATACCGGGTCTTTTTCTAACCGCTTCAAGGCCTTCCAATATTTGAATTTGGTCTGCGCCATAATCATTCGTCATTTTATTTACCATGCCTTTCTCTTAACCTGTGACGTCTGCCGTCACAATACTGCCTTTTTCAATTTGAAATACCTTGTCTATTTCAAATCTGTTATTAATAAATTCATCCAATCCCGTACAGGTAATAATTGTCTGTATATCTCCTATATTATTTAAAAGATAATTTTGTCTGTTACTGTCAAGCTCCGATAGAACATCATCCAAAAGAAGAACAGGATTATCTTTCGTCATTTTTTTTACCAACTCAATTTCTGATAATTTTAAAGACAAAGCAGCAGTTCTCTGCTGACCTTGAGAACCGAATTTACGAATGTCTATATTTTTTTCAATAAAAGAAAAATCATCTCTATGAGGGCCGACCGTAGTCTGTTTTAATTTAATATCTTTTTCCTGACTGTTTTTTAAAGCATTCTCATAATCTTCTATCTTCGTATCAGGTTCATAATGAATCAGTAAATCTTCTTTATTCCCGGATAATTTTCTATGTATGTCAAATATAATTTCATTTAATTGTTTTACAAAAAGTTCTCTTCTTTCGATAATCTTACTGCCAAAAGAAATAAGCTGGGAATCCCATATATTTAAAGTATCCTTAAGTTCCGGGCGAAAATACATGTCCTTTAACAATTTATTTCTCTGATTCACTATTTTATTATAATGATTCAGGTTATATAAATAAAAACTATCAAGCTGGCAAAGCTCCATATCCACAAATCTTCTTCTTTCGGCAGGACCGTTCTTAATAATACTTAAATCCTCCGGCGAGAAAAAAACAACGTTTAATAATCCCAAAAGCTGCGCCGCTTTTTTTATTTTCTGTCCATTGATAGCAATGCCCTTTGCCTTACTTTTCCTAAGATGCATATCAATTCTATTTTCGATACTGTCTTTTTCCAGCAAAGTTCTGATATGGGCTTCTTCTTTATCAAAATTTATAATATCCCTGTCTTTACTTCCTCTATGGGATTTCGTTGTGGAAGATAAATAAATAGCTTCTAATATATTTGTCTTTCCCTGCGCATTATCCCCATATAAAATATTCGTTCCGTTACTGAAATGAATTTCCAGAGAATGATAATTTCTAAAATCCGCTAATTCTAATGACTTAATAATCATCAGTTTTCTACCTTAATTTGCTGCCCATCAAACTCAATCACATCTCCGGCGTGAATTTTTTTTCCGCGCTGGTATTCCACTTTGCCATTTACTTTTACATAACCTTCCTGAATTTCTACTTTAGCTTGTACTCCTGATTCTACAAGGCCTGCAAGTTTTATGGCTTGACCAAGTTTAATAAAGTCATCTTTTATTTTTATTGTTTCCATATACTTCCAATCTTAAACATAAAAATATTAGTTTACAGTTGTAAAGTTGACAGGAAGAATCAAATAGATATAATTTTCTTCCACATCCCTGATAAAGCATGGCGCTTTTGGATTTACCATATATAAATCAACTTCCTCATCATCAATTACCCTTAAAGCGTCGATTAAGAATTTAGGATTGAATCCTATCATCAAATCCTTACCACTTTTTTCAATGTCAATTTCTTCATCCATGCTTCCAATGATGGTATTCATCTTAAGTTCCATGGCTTCATCCATTACATTGATAATAATAGGCTTCTTATCTCCCTCTTTTACAAGAAGAGTCGCTCTGTCAATACAATTCAAAAATTCTTTTTTATTAATTTTTACTTTTGTTTCATAATCACTTGAAAGCATCTGGTCAACTTTAAAATATTCGCCTTCAATCAATCTCGACAATACAATGGTATTATCAAATTCAAATAAAATATGATTGTCAGTAAAGAAGATATTAACATCTTTGTCCGTATCGCCGGAAAGAATCTTACTGATTTCATTTAAAGTTTTTCCCGGAACGACTATTTTCTTAGGTACATAACTATTTTTTAAATTAATTTTTCTAATGGAAATTCTATGTCCATCCAAAGATACTACCTTTAAGATATCTCCATCAATCTCAAATAATTCTCCCGTCATCAGTTTATTGTTATCATTATCAGCAATGGAAAAAATAGTCTGTCTGATAATTTCTTTTAACGTAAACTGTGAAAGAATCACGCAATCGTTTCTTTCTATAAGAGGAAGATAAGAAAAATCCTCCCCTGATTTTCCTATGATATTAAATTTTGCTTTCTCACAGGTAATAGTCGTTTTTAAGCTATCATCCGTTTCTATCTTAATATCACTGTCGGGAAGTTTTCTTACAATTTCTAAGAAAATTTTTGCATCTAAGGCAATCATGCCTCTTTCAATAACTTCACCTTCTATCCTCGTTTCAATACCGAGTTCCATATCGTTTGCTGCCAATTTGATTTCACCGTTTCTGACATCTACCAGAATACATTCCAAAATAGACATTGTCGTTTTACTTGGAACTGCCTTGGAAACAATTTGTACACCATTCAAAAGATTAGATTTTTTACATACAATTTTCATTTGTGTATAACTTCCTTTCTGAATATGAGTTAAAATCTCAGGTTGACAAATGTTATATATTTATTATTTATTTCATATTCTATAGTATTAATAGATGTTGAAATGTGCATAACCTTATCTATTATACTATTATTCAATAAAAAAGAAAACGTATAAGGTGTGAAAAAATCTGAATAAACAATTTATAAAGTAAAACTTATAAACATTTCAAAAATCAGGACGGCATTAATTTTTTCTTAATGGCTTCGATTTTTATATTCATTTCCTCATTATTCACAATTTCATCACTAATTTTATTCACACCATGTATAATGGTTGTATGGTCTTTTTTTCCTAATAATTTGGCAATCGCTGAAAGAGAAGTTGCGGTTAAATCCCTGCATAGGTACATTACTATCTGTCTGGCCTGCACGAGGTCGGAATTTCTCTTTTTGGACATAATGTCATCAGTAGTGATGTTAAAATATTCTGCAACAACATCTATAATTAAGGAAGGAGTTACTTCTCTTAATTCATCCGGATAAATAACGTCTTTTAATGCTTCTTCCGCATTTTCCAAGTTAATGTCTACATTATTTAATTTGGAAAATGCAATAATTTTATTGAACGCTCCCTCTAATTCCCTGATATTGGATTTAATATTGGTAGCAATATATTGTAAAATTTCATTGTCTATTTCTTTATTGTAGATTTCAGCGTTCTTTTTTAAAATAGCCATTCTTGTTTCATAATCCGGCGGCTGTATGTCAGCAACCAATCCCCATTCAAACCGGGAACGGAATCTTTCATCCAGTATGTCCATTTCCTTTGGAGATTTATCGGAAGATAATATAATTTGTTTGCCGGAGGAATGCAGTGTGTTAAATGTATGGAAAAATTCTTCCTGCGTGCTTTCTTTTCCTATTATAAATTGTATATCATCTATTAAGAGAACGTCTATGGTTCTGTATTTTTCTCTTAATCGGTTCATTTTTTTAGCATCGCCGCTTCTAATGGCTTCGATAACTTCGTTTGTAAAATTTTCTGATGTGACATATAATACTTTAATATCGCTGTTTTGTTCTAAAATAAAATGTCCGATGGAGTGCATTAAATGTGTTTTGCCAAGTCCGGATCCTCCATATATATAGAGAGGATTATAAGTATCCCCCGGAGATTCCGCTACGGCTAAGGCTGCGGAATGGGCAAATTTGTTATTGCTTCCTACTACAAAAGTATTGAATGTATACTTTGCATTCAAATTTGCATTTTCATAATTAATATTATAAGTATGATTAGGTTCGGAAATACTGTTTTGTGTTTCCGATTTTGCATCTTTTTCCAATATAAAAGAAATATCGTATGTATGGTTCATCATTTCCGATATTGTTACCTGAAAATAACTTTTGTATTTATTAGAGATATAATTCAGGGCATGTGACTGGTCGGAAGGAATTAGTATCGTCACAATATCATCTTCTACCTTATAAAAATTAAGAGGAGAAATCCAGGTAGAATAGGAAATATCCGATAAATCATATTCTTTTCTCAGCGTTTCTTTAATTAAATTCCAGTTTTCCTTAATAGAATCCATAAATAAAAAACCTCATACTTTTACATTACTATATTAATATCGAAAATTCCCTATATATAATAATAATATAAAATAGTTAAAAATTCAATTAATAAGTTATCCACAAAAAATAAACAGGTTTACATATATTTTTACATTTATATTACACTATGTGTATAAGTATAAAAATAATAATTAACGTGGACAAGAATGATATTTAAGAGTGAAAAAGAAAGTTATACACAACTTATCCACATATTGTGGATAGATTTATGTAAAGTGGATATCTTTTTTTCTTCTAAAATAGCGGGTTTTACTTGACGTATGGGATGAAATTATATAAAATAAAGGTTGTTGTTTTCCTAACAGATTCATATTTGTAAAGGAGGTGCATCGAAATGAAAATGACATATCAGCCGAAAAAGAGACATAGAGCCAAAGTTCATGGATTTAGAGCCAGAATGAGTACAAAGGGCGGAAGAAAGGTTTTAGCTGCAAGAAGAGCAAAAGGTAGAAAAAGATTATCAGCATAGGCCGCATTTATGTGGCCTTTTCTTTCCTAACGGAAAAACAGGATATAATTGATTATGAAATTTTCAGAATCGTTGAAAAAAAATAATGATTTCCGTCATGTTTATCAAAATGGTAAGAGTTATGCTAATAAGTATCTAGTAATGTATGTATTGGAAAACAACAAAGGGATAAACAGACTGGGAATATCAGCAAGCAAAAAAATAGGAAACAGTGTTGTAAGACACAGATTTACCAGATTGGTAAGAGAAAGTTACAGACTACATGAAAATATATTTAATAGTGGTTTAGATATAGTAGTCGTTGCCAGAAAAAGCGCTGCTTTTGTCGGTTATGAAGAAATCGAAAGCGCATTATTACATCTTGCAAAAATCCATCAGATATTAAAAATTTATTTTTATTAAGAATGGATTTAATTAGAAATTGATATGAAAAAATTGTTAATTTATCTTATTAAATTCTATAGAAGATATATTTCTCCTATGAAAACTACTAAATGTCCTTATTTTCCGACTTGTTCCGAATATGGACTGGAAGCGGTGGAAAAATACGGGGCATTAAAAGGTGGTTTTCTTGCTTTGTGGAGAATTATCAGATGTAATCCTTTTTCAAAGGGCGGTTATGACCCTGTTCCATAAGTTGAGTTTTTATAAAAAGGAGGAAGTGAGAGTGCCGGGTATTTTATTAACGCAGGATTCCGGAAGAATTATAGGGCCTATAGCAAAATTACTGGGATATATTATGGAAGCTATATTTTCCCTGTTGGATAAAATAGGAATTCCAAATGTCGGACTTGCTATTATCTTATTTACGATTGTCGTTTATTTACTTTTAATGCCTCTTACGATTAAACAGCAGAAGTTTTCAAAATTATCTGCTAAGATGAATCCTGAACTTCAGGCTATTCAAAATAAGTATAAAAATAAAAAAGACAATGATTCTATGATGGCAATGAATGCGGAAACGCAGGCGGTATATGCAAAATACGGCGTTTCCCCTTCCGGAAGCTGTGTACAGCTTATTATTCAGTTACCCATTATGTGGGCATTGTATAGAGTTATTTATAATATGCCTGCTTATGTAAAAATGATTAAAAACGCTTTTTTCCCGTTAGTGGATAATTTGATTGCACAAGCAGGAAGTGCAGAGTTTATCAAGGGATTTTCCAATGCCGGAATGTATAGTAAGCAATTTACAAACGAATCTTTTACAAGCGGCGTAACGACTTATGTGCAGAATACTTTTATTGACGTATTAAATAAAGCGTCTAGTGCGGAATGGTTGAGCATTAAAGATAAATTTCCGTCTTTGACGACAGATGTAGATAATACGCTTTCATTATTAGGCCGTTATAATAACTTTTTAGGTTTAAATATTGCCAATTCCCCTTCTTTTATTATGAAAGAGGCTGTAGCGAATATGCAGGGTTCTTTGACAGCGGCAAGTTTGGGAATGGCGGCCGCAGCTTTGGCAATTCCTGTCCTTTCTGCCGTGACACAGTGGTTAAACACAAAATTGATGCCACAGCAGCAGCCTACTAATAATGATGCAAACGACCAGCAGAGCGCAATGATGCAGTCCATGAAAACAATGAATGTCATGATGCCTGTTATGTCAGCAGTTTTCTGTTATACACTGCCGGCAGGTCTTGGTATTTACTGGATAGCAGGTGCGGTTGTAAGATGTATTCAGCAGATTGTGATTAATAAGCATATTGATAAAATCGATTTGGATGAGCTTATTAAGAAAAATGAAGCGAAAGCAAAGAAAAAACTGGAAAAAGCCGGCGTCAGGGCGGACAGATTAAACGCTTACGCCAATATGAACACTAAAAACGTAAATTCTGCCAAACCGTCTTCTACAAAAAAGCATCTTACACAGGAAGAAAAGGAAGAAGCGGTCAGAAAATCTACGGAATATTATAATCAGAATGCAAAGCCCGGAAGTATTGCGGCAAAAGCAAATATGGTAAAGCAATATAATGAAAAAAATAATAAGAAATAAGAAAGAATAGTTTTAAGGAGGTTAATCGTTATGGATTTTATTGAATTTTCAGCTAAGACAGTGAATGATGCGATTACGGAAGCTTGTCAGAAATTTGTAGTAACAAGCGATAAGTTAGATTATGAAGTAGTGGAAGAAGGTTCTTCGGGTTTTCTTGGAATTGGTTCAAAACCTGCTGTTATTAAAGCAAGAGTAAAGTCTTCCATTAAAGATAGTGCAAAAGATTTCTTAAACAGCGTTTTTCAAGCGATGAATCTTACTGTTGTGGTTGATATTAATTATGATGAAATGAATAATTCCATGAATATTGATTTAAGCGGCGACGAGATGGGCGTTTTAATCGGTAAAAGAGGACAGACCTTAGATTCTTTACAATATTTGGTATCTTTAGTAGTAAATAAGGATGTTGAAAATTATATTCATGTAAAAGTAGATACGGAAAATTACAGACAGAGAAGAAAAGAAACTCTTGAAAATCTGGCTAAGAATATTTCTTATAAAGTAAAGAGGACAAAACGACCCGTATCGTTAGAACCTATGAATCCATACGAGAGAAGAATCATTCATTCCGCTTTGCAAAATGATAAATATGTTACAACTCACAGCGAGGGGGATGAACCATTCAGACATGTTGTAGTCGTATTAAAAAAGTACGGAAGGTCTTAAGAAAAACGATAATTACTTTAAAATTGGAATGTAAGTTGTTTACATTCCAATTTTTATAGGCTATATTTTTTAATAAGAAGAAACAGGAAAGGTATGGTTTATTTTTATGAAAACAGATACGATTGCTGCGATTGCAACCGCCATGAATGATTCCGGTATTGGTATTATTCGTGTAAGCGGTGATGAAGCAATTTCTATTGTGCATTCTATTTTTGTAAATAAAAAAAATGAAAAATGTCTGGCTTCTTATAAAACGCATACCATTCATTATGGATTTATTATAGAAGAAAATGGAACTGTTATTGATGAAGTGATGGTTTCTATTATGAAAGCGCCCAATAGTTATACAATGGAAGATACGGTTGAAATTAATTGTCATGGCGGCGTTTTGATGATGAAAAAAATAATGGACGTTGTTTTATGCGCCGGGGCAAGAATAGCGCAGCCGGGCGAGTTTACAAAGAGAGCTTTTTTAAATGGCAGAATCGATTTATCCAAAGCGGAAGCGGTTATGGATATTATTCATTCTAAAAATGAATTTGCCTTAAAAAGTTCCATGAGGCAGTTAAAAGGTTCTGTTTCGGAAATGGTAAAAGATTTACGGGAAAAGATTATTTATGAAATTGCTTTTATTGAATCGGCTCTGGACGACCCGGAACATATCAGTTTGGATGGTTATCCGGAAAAATTATATAAGAAAAGTGAAGAGATAACAAACCGGTTAAAAAAATTATTGGACTGTGCGGATGACGGCAGGATGTTAAAAGAGGGCATCAATACGGTGATTGTGGGAAAACCGAACGCCGGAAAATCTTCTTTATTAAACAGATTAGTCGGAGAAGATAAAGCAATCGTAACGGAGATAGCGGGAACGACAAGAGATATTTTGGAAGAAACCATCTCCTTTTCCGGTATTACTTTAAATATCGTAGATACGGCAGGAATCAGAAATACGAATGACGTTGTAGAAAAAATAGGTGTGGAAAGAGCAAAAAAAGTAGTAAAAGAAGCAGATTTGGTTGTTTATGTCGTGGACGCTTCCGTGCCATTGGATGAAAACGATATTTCTATTATGAATATCATAAAAGATAAGAAAACAATTATTCTTTTAAATAAATCCGATTTGGATATGGATGTGACAGAAGAAAAGTTGAATGATATGCTTTCTGATATTGATAAAAGTTTTTCTCATATTAAGATGATAAAGACCTCTACAAAAGAAAACGAGGGTATCGATACTTTTACGCAGACAATTAAAACTATGTTTTTTCATGGGGAGTTATCCTCTCATGACGAAATATATATTACCAATATCAGGCATAAAGAAGCGATACAGAATGCTTATGAGAGTATGATGCAGGTACAAAAAAGCATAGAAAATAATATGCCGGAAGATTTTTACTCTATCGATTTGATGAGCGCGTATGCTTCTCTTGGCGAAATTATCGGAGAAGAAGTCGGAGAAGATTTGGTTAATAAAATCTTTTCAGAATTTTGTATGGGTAAGTAATATCAATTTATGATAATATTTACAATGTCTGGTGTAAATCGTCACATATTTATCATTTTGCAAAGCGGAATGAATGATTATTGTAAATTGAGAAAGGGATAAGTATGATGAGTGAAATAGAAGAACAAGTAGACGTGTGTGTGGTCGGCGCGGGACATGCGGGTTGCGAGGCAGCTCTGGCGTGTGCCAGACTTGGTCTTGAAACAGTCATTTTTACGGTCAGCGTTGACAGTATTGCCATGATGCCCTGCAATCCTAATATCGGCGGCACTTCTAAGGGGCATCTGGTAAGGGAAATCGATGCGCTTGGCGGCGAAATGGGTAAAAATATTGATAAGACTTTTATTCAATCTAAGATGTTAAACAAGTCAAAAGGGCCTGCGGTTCACTCTCTACGCGCGCAGGCGGATAAGGCGGAGTACTCCAGAGCAATGCGTAAGGTATTGGAAAATCAGGAACATCTTACGATTAAGCAGATTGAGGTCTGCGAGTTGTTAGTAGAAAACATTGATACTGATAATTTGAATAAAAATAATTTTGACAATATGAAAAAAATTGTCGGAGTGAAAACATTTACCGGAGCGGTTTATCAATGTAAAGCTGTTATTCTTTGTACTGGAACTTATTTAAAGGCGCGCTGTCTTTGCGGAGAAGCGATTACCCATACAGGTCCGAATGGCTTACAGGCGGCAAATCATTTGACGGATTCCTTAAAAAGTCTTGGTATTCAGATGCAAAGATTTAAAACAGGAACGCCCGCCAGAATGGATAAACGCTCTATTGATTTTAGTAAGATGGAGGAACAGTTTGGAGATGAAAGGGTAATTCCTTTTTCTTTTTCTACCAATCCGGAGGATGTTCAGATAGAGCAGGTTTCCTGCTTTCTTACTTATACGAATGAAAAGACGCATGAGATTATCAGAAATAATTTAGACCGTTCTCCTATTTACGCAGGAATTATCGAGGGAACAGGTCCCAGATATTGTCCGTCCATAGAAGATAAGGTTGTAAAATTTGCGGATAAGGACAGGCATCAGGTTTTTATCGAGCCGGAGGGCTTACATACCAATGAGATGTATGTGGGGGGAATGTCTTCTTCTTTACCAGAGGATGTGCAGCTTGCCATGTACCGGACCGTTCCCGGACTGGAACATTGTAAAATAGTAAGAAACGCCTATGCGATTGAGTATGACTGTATCGATGCAAGACAGTTATATCCGACTCTGGAATTTAAAAATGTAAAGGGTCTTTTCAGTGGCGGACAGTTTAACGGCAGCAGCGGTTATGAAGAAGCCGCGGCGCAGGGTTTACTTGCGGGCATAAACGCTTCTCTTACAATATTGGGAAAAGAGCCTGTTATATTAGACCGTTCCCAGGCTTATATCGGCGTATTAATTGACGATCTTGTGACGAAAGAAAACAGAGAGCCTTATAGGATGATGACTTCCAGAGCGGAATATCGTCTTTTGCTTCGTCAGGACAACGCGGATTTAAGGCTTCGTAAAACAGGTTATGAAGTCGGGCTTATTTCCAAAGAGCAATATGAAAAGACTTTATATAAAGAGCATTTGATTGAGAAAGAAATAGAACGTTTAAAAAGTACTGTTATTGGTGCATCCAAAATACATCAGGAATTTTTAGCTTCTCATAACAGTTCTTCTTTAAAGACTGCCGTCACGCTTGCGGAATTAATGTGCCGTCCTGAACTTTCTTATGAAGTATTATCTGAAATTGACACGGAAAGAAAACCACTGCCGGAAGATGTGATAGAGCAGGTTGAAATTGAGATTAAATATGAGGGCTATATTGAAAGACAGATGCGGCAGGTGGAGCAGTTTAAAAAGATGGAGAAAAAATTGATTCCGGCGGATTTAGATTATAATGATGTAAAAAGTCTCCGTCTGGAGGCAAGACAGAAATTGATTGCCTACCAGCCTGTTTCGGTTGGACAGGCTTCCAGAATAGCGGGCGTTTCTCCGGCGGATATTTCGGTGCTGTTGGTGTATCTGGAACAAAAGAAAAATGGAAATTAGAAATATGTGTAAGAAACATAAAAGTAAAAGAGGTATATAGTTACTGTGGAAAAATATAAATTGGAAAATTATCAATTAGATTTTTTTTATGAAGATTTAGAACAATTATCAATTTCTTTAAGTGAAGAACAAATCCGTCAGTTTATGAAGTATTATGAATTGTTAGTGGAATGGAATCAGGTTATGAATTTAACTGCGATTACTGATTTTGACGAAGTTTGTAAGAAACATTTTATTGATAGTTTGTCTTTGGTAAAGGCATATGATATCTCTTCCGTGAAAACTCTAATTGATATCGGGACGGGCGCGGGGTTTCCCGGCATTCCGTTAAAAATTGCTTTTCCGCATTTAAAAGTAACGCTGCTGGATTCTCTTAATAAAAGAGTCAATTTTTTAAATACTATTATAAAAGAACTTTCATTAAAAAATATAGAGGCAATCCATGGCAGGGCAGAGGATTTTGCGGGAAAGGGAAAGCTCAGGGAACAATATGACATATGCGTTTCCAGAGCAGTCGCCAATCTTTCAACATTATGCGAATACTGTATTCCCTATGTGAAAACAGGCGGTTATTTTATTTCCTATAAGTCGGAAAAAGTATCGGAAGAAATGGAAAATGCAAAAAAAGCTATTTCCGTTCTGGGTGGCAGACTGGAAAATCAAGTGGAGTTCATGATTCCTAATTCAGATTATTATCGGAATCTGGTTGTGATTTGTAAAATGAAAAAAACTCCTGCCTCTTATCCAAGAAAAGCAGGAGTGCCAGCAAAGACGCCGATTGTATAATATATGTGAATGGATTTTTCTATACGAATTCATATTATGTAAACCACTTAATTTGTTCCAAAACTTTATCGGGCGCTTCTAACTGCGGAAGATGTTTTGTCTCGGGTAAATATTCAAGCTCAATAGAGCTATTATAATATGCGTAATTTTCCAAGGTTGTTTCGATATCTTTTTTATTTGCTCCGCCTATCATAAGAATACTGTTATTAATTTCTTTGAGCGCATGAATAATATTAGTATTCGTAAATTTACCGACGTAACTTATAAAAGAATATTTGGAGGAATAACCGAAAGTCTGGGATGCCTCTAAATAATTTAAGATATACTTTTCTTTTATTTTGGATTTATCATAAAAGTATTCTTTTCTGAAAGTTTTTTCAAAGGAGTGCTTTGTATTTAAAATATTATAAATGAAAGTTCCAATAATGGGTGTTTCAAATATTAATTTTAAAAATTTTGTCTGACTGGATGGAATTTGATTCTGGCTGTATAAACTTTGCGGATTAATAAAGATAAGTTTATCAAAAAATTCGGGGTTATTATGACATGCCATAATAACAAAAGGAACAGAACTTCCTGTTGCAACAATCGAAGTTTTTTTCTGGATAATATTTTTAATAAAATCGGTTATTAATTGTTCGTATAAATTATTAGTATAAGTAATGGACGGCTTATCAGAAATTCCATACCCTAATAAATCCAGACTATAAACTTCATGTTTATCTGTGAGGTTATTGATAAGCCGATGAAATTCATAACTTGAACTTCCCACTGTCAGGTCATGAATAAAAAGAAGAGGACTTCCCTTTCCTTTTTTATCATATTTGATATTGCCGAAGCGCCATTTATAATAATAATTTTCTGAACAGGATAATATATTTTTAGAGGTGTACAAAAAGTGGTATACTCTATTTATAATATGAATAGATGTAATTGAGGATGCGGATAGAATTCCGGTGGTGATGAGTTGTTTTTTGTTCATTTTGAAAATTCTCCGTTTTTGGATTGATTAATAAGTTACTGGCGTGATACTTGTTTTGTAAAGTAAAACTCGCAAGAAAACAAATGCCGCTGCGCGTCGCTTGTTTTCTTTGCTCCTTACTACATTATATAATATATTTGGATTGATTACAAATAAAAATGAGGAGTTATTGGATGACAGATATTATTAGAGTGATGGTTGTTGACGACCATGTTTTGATGAGACAGGGAATAAAGAAGTTATTGGAATCTGACAGTAGAATAGAAATAATAGCGGAAGCCGGAAGCGGAATAGAATGTCTTGAAAAAATAAAAAATTATTTTCCTGACGTAATTCTCTTGGATATTAATATACCTGAAATAAATGGTATGGAAGTTTTGAAAAGAGTAAGGGAGTATGAAAATAACATAAAAATTATTATTTTGACAGGATATGATGAAATAGATTATTTGGTAAATGCCATTGATCTGAATGTGGACGGATATCTTTTGAAAAGTGTAGATGTATCAGAGTTAAAGAAAGCAATTTATAATGTTATGGATAATAGAAAATATATTCAGCCGGATTTGATTCCAGCTTTGAATTATAGATTGGCAAATAGAGATTTAAAGAAAGATAAAGTAGAATCTTTGACAAAGCGGGAAAAGGAAATACTTATTCAGGTGGTAAATGGTATGTCTAATAAAGAAGTTGCTATGAATTTAGACATTACAGAACGTACTGTAAAAAATCATATATCCAATATTTTTAAGAAAATAGAAGTTTCCGACAGAACACAGGCAGCAGTCTTTGCCATAAAAAATAATATTGTAAAGCTATAGTAAGTAAAAATCGTCATGAGAAACCGACTTTACAAAAATTTGCATAGCAAATTTGATGCCTGTAGAAATTTTTTATATGATAAAAAAGTGTTTCACATAAATAATGTTTCACGTGAAACATTAAATATATAAAAAATTTATTCACAAGATAATGTTTCACGTGAAACATATAAATACTAGATGTTGTAATAAAAATCGTGAAACATTTTTGATAAAAAAATGGGAGTCCGTGAAACATTTTTTAAAAAATAATTTCGATAATTTTTTATAGATTATCATATAAAAGCGTGATATAATGAGTGATAGCGAGCGAGAAGAATGAGTTTACTCATTCGGCGAGCGGCGTAAAAAGTTTTTGTACCATGCGGCAGAATACCGCAGATTAAGAGAAAGGCAAGATAATGGGAAGAACAATCGCGATTGCAAATCAAAAAGGCGGAGTTGGTAAGACAACAACATCTATTAATTTATCCGCATCATTAGCAGCAAAAGGAAAGAAAGTACTAGTAATTGATATTGACCCGCAGGGAAATACGACCAGCGGTTTTGGTATTGAGAAGAACGATTTGGATAATACCATATATGAGCTAATTTTAAATGAATGTTCTATTGAAGAATGTATTTTAAAAGATGTTATTGAAGGGGTTTCCATGATTCCTTCTAATGTAAATTTGGCAGCAGCGGAAATCGAATTAATCGGTATCGATAAGAAAGAATATATATTAAAAAATGAAGTGGACTGGATAAAAGACAGATATGATTTTATTATTATAGATTGTCCTCCCTCTTTGAGTCAGTTGACAATTAACGCTATGACAACGGCGGATACAGTTCTTGTTCCTATCCAATGTGAGTATTATGCTTTGGAAGGTTTGAGCCAGTTAATACATACTGTAAATCTTGTAAAAGAGAGATTGAATCCTGAACTGGATATGGAAGGAGTGGTCTTTACCATGTATGATTCCAGGACAAACCTTTCCATGCAGGTAGTGGAAAATGTAAAGAGCCATTTAAATCAAAATGTATACCAGACGGTGATACCAAGAAATATCAGACTGGCGGAAGCGCCAAGTTATGGTACGCCGATTAATCTTTATGACCCGAAGTCTGCGGGAGCAGAGGCATATATGCAGTTGGCGGATGAAGTAATCAATAACAAAAAATTTGCTTCATAAATACTAGAGAAAGGGTATTAAAAAATGGCGGCAAGAGGTTTAGGAAAAGGACTGGATGCACTAATTCCCAATGTGCAGGCGGACATAAAGACAAAGAATACAAATGATAAAGCGGCAGCAGAAAAAGAACCGGAAACAATAGTAAAAATAACAAAGATAGAGCCAAATCGTGAACAGCCCAGAAAAAATTTTGATGAAGATGCGTTACAGGAATTGGCGGATTCTATTAAGCAGTTCGGTTTATTGCAGCCTATTCTTGTACAGGATAGAAAAACATATTATGAAATTATTGCCGGTGAACGCCGCTGGCGTGCAGCGAAGCTTGCGGGGTTAAAAGAAGTTCCCGTCATTATTCGGAATTATACGGAACAGGAAATTGTCGAAATTTCTTTGATAGAAAATATTCAAAGAGAGGACTTAAATCCGATTGAAGAAGCGCTTGCTTATAAAAGACTTTTGACAGAGTTCAATTTAAAGCAGGATGAAGTTGCGGAAAGAGTATCTAAAAGCAGGACAGCGGTTACCAATTCTATGCGGCTTTTGAAATTATGTGATGAAGTGCAGCAGATGATTATTGATGACATGATTTCTACCGGACATGCCAGAGCATTGATTTCCATTGAGGACCCGGAGGAGCAGTACGCGATTGCACAAAGAGTTTTCGATGAGAAAATGAGCGTCCGTGATATTGAAAAGTTAGTAAAAAATTTAAACAAACCGGAAAAACCGAAAAAAGAAGTGATAGAAGATAAGAGCCTGGATATTATTTATCAGGATATAGAAGAAAAATTAAAGCAGACTCTTGATACAAAGGTGGCTATTACTTCAAAAGGAAATGGCGCCGGTAAAATCGAAATAGAATTTTATTCGCATGATGATTTGGATAAAATTATAGATTTATTATCAAAGTAAAAACTGCAGATTCATATAGGAAAGTACAAAGGAGTATAGGAATGAATTATGATTTATTAAAATATATGGGGCTTGGCAGTTTTGATATTACCTATATTTTTATTGCCATACTTGCCCTGATTCTTATTTTATTGATTTTGAATATTGTACAAGCGGTAAAGTTAAAAAAATTGACAAATAAATATAAAAAATTTATGTTAGGGAAAAATGCAAAGAATCTGGAAACAGATATTGTAGGTTTATATGAAGATAATAAATTTATTAAAGTTTCCCTTGAAAAAAATAATAAAGATATTCATACTTTATATAAAAGATTTGAAAATGCTTTTCAAAAAATTGGGGTTGTTAAATATGATGCCTTTCAGATGGGCGGACAATTAAGTTTTTCTCTTGCACTTTTAGATGAAAATAATAATGGATTTATTTTAAATTCTGTACATAGTGCGGAGGGCTGTTATTCTTATACGAAAGAAGTTAAGCAGGGTGAGTGTAATATCTCTTTAGGGGATGAAGAGAAAAAAGCGTTGGATATAGCAATGGGGGAATAATATAGGACTTATGATAAAAAAGGTATGTAAAGTAGATGACTTAACAGGCAGGGAACGTCTGGCCGATAGTGTAATAAATGAAGATTATACAGTATTACTGGCTGAGGGAACTCTGTTAAGGGAAGAGTATATTGAAAAACTAAAAGAACAGAATATTAAAAAGGTTTATGTATGGGATGAAAAGGATGTCAAAGCCGTTGCCATCTTAAAAGAGAATTTAAAGCAGAATTTTCAATTTAAGGTAAAAGAGATTTTAGAGAAACATACATACTGCCATAACGAAGAATTGATAGAGTTAAGCCAGACGGCAAATCATATTATAACAAATATTCTGGAAGAAGAGGAAGTTGTCGATAAAATATATGATATCAGGGAAAGAAGTTCTGATATCTATGAGCATTCGATTAGTATATGCAGTCTGGCAACGGTAGTTGCGCTGCGTATGGAACTTTCTTCTGAATTGATACATGACATAGGTGTCGGTTGTTTGCTGCATGATTTAGGGCTGCGATATTTAACCATTGACTATACCAATCGCAATATAGAAGAATTGGATGAAATGGAATGTTCGGAATATAAGAAACATCCCGTTTATGGGTATTCTGCTGTACAAGGGGAAAATTGGATTTCCAATGTCAGTAAGAATATGATATTATATCATCATGAAAGAATAGACGGTTCCGGTTATCCGTTAAAAGCATCGGATATTCCATTAGAGTGCCGTATTATTCAGGTATGCGACGCATTCGATGAAATGATATGCGGTATCGGCTGCGAGAGAGTAAAAGTTTATGAAGCGGTGGAATATCTAAAAGAGTTTAAAGATGTTAAATTTGATGGCAGAATAGTAGATGTGTTTCTGGAGTTTACCGCGGTATATCCCGCAGGTACTTATGTCAGGACAAATGAAGGGGAAGTCGGCATCGTGCTTCGCCAGAACAAACAGTTTCCGGGAAGACCCGTTATCCGTATTATAAAAGATAAAGACGGTAATTTGGTGGATGTGATAAAAGACTTATTGGTTGTGAACAATATTTATATTAAAGAGGTCATAGGGTAAAATATTTAAATTAGGAAAATTGTAGTAATGGATGAACACATAAAAAATAGAATAGCAAAACATTGGGATAATCAAACAAATAATAATATAAAAAAATTTAGGACCAGATGGTGGGATTCTCCTACAATTATTAGGCATATTAATCAAACAATTTGTGGAGAGCTTTTAGATGGCTGGAATGCCGGAGGAATAAAATTACTTCAGCAGACATTTAATGCGGGGGGGGGTAGAATATGCTCTGTCGATTGGATGTGGAACAGGAAATAAGGAAATGGTGTTATTGGAAAATAATCTGGTTCAGAATTTTATGTGTTTTGAATTTTCAAAAGAACGGATTTTAGAGGGGGAAAGAATTGCTCAAAAAAAAGGATTGCAGGATAGAATTTCATTTTTTAATGAAGATTTCTTTGAGTCTGAATATGCAAATATGAGTTATGACTTTATCTTTTGGGATAATAGTCTTCATCATATGATGGATACTTATGAGGCTATAAAAAAATCGTATGAAGTTTTAAAGCCAGGAGGTATTTTTTTCTGTAATGATTTTATAGGAAAAAATCAATTTCAATGGTCTGATATGGAATTGGCAATCGTAAATGGAATAAGAGCAACTTTAGACGAGAGTGTATTTCAAAAGAGTAATGGAGAAATTTATGCAAAGATAATTAATAGACCAAGTATAGAGGCTATGAATGCAAGCGACCCATCAGAAGCGGCGGATTCTGAATCTATTATTCCGGCAATAGAAAAAATATTTTTGAATCCGACTATTATTCCTATCGGAGGATTAATATATCATCTTTGTTTAAATGGTATTTTAAGTAATATAGAAGAAGACAGCGATTTATTGAAACATTTATTAGATATGGATGATGAGACTATTAAAATGGGATTATCGCAATATGCATTTATACTAGCACGTAAATAAAGGGAAAAGGAGTAACTTGAAAAATGATAGACATCAAATTTTTAAGAGAAAATCCTGAAATTGTAAAAGAGAATATCAAAAAGAAATTCCAGGATGCCAAATTGGGATTGGTGGATGAAGTAATAGAACTGGACGCAGAAGTCAGAAAAGCGCAGCAGGAAGCAGATGATATCCGTGCTAACAGAAATAAAATTTCCAAAGAAATCGGCGCATTGATGGCACAGGGTAAAAAAGAAGAAGCGGAAGCAAAAAAAGCAGAAGTATCCGCAAATGCAAAACGTCTTGAGCAACTGGAAGAAAAAGAAAACGAACTGCGGGAAAAAATCAAAAAAGATATGATGACGATTCCCAATATTATTGACCCGTCCGTTCCCATTGGAAAAGACGATTCCGAAAACGTTGAAGTAAAAAAGTATGGTGAGCCGGTTGTTCCCGATTTTGAGATTCCATATCATACGGAAATTATGGAAAGATTTAACGGTATTGATATGGACGCTGCCGGCAGGGTTGCCGGAAACGGTTTCTATTATTTGATGGGCGATATTGCAAGACTTCATTCCGCGGTAATCGCTTATGCGAGAGATTTTATGATTGACAGAGGTTTTACCTATTGCGTACCGCCCTTTATGATTCGCAGCGCGGTTGTTGACGGCGTTATGAGTTTCGCAGAAATGGACGCTATGATGTATAAAATCGAGGGAGAGGATTTATATTTAATCGGTACGTCGGAACATTCCATGATTGGTAAATTTATTGATACCATTATCCCGGAGGAAAAACTTCCGCAGACATTGACAAGTTATTCGCCCTGCTTTAGAAAAGAAAAAGGCGCGCACGGTATCGAGGAAAGAGGCGTGTACCGTATTCACCAGTTTGAAAAACAGGAAATGATTGTTGTATGTAAGCCGGAGGAATCTCCGATGTGGTTTGACAAATTGTGGCAGAATACGGTAGACTTATTCCGTTCCCTGGATATTCCGGTCAGGACGATTGAATGCTGCTCCGGCGACCTTGCCGATTTAAAAGTAAAATCTTATGACGTGGAAGCATGGTCTCCGAGACAGAAAAAATATTTTGAGGTCGGAAGCTGCTCTAATCTTGGAGATGCACAGGCAAGAAGACTGCGAATACGAATTAATGGCAAAGATGGAAAATATTTTGCACATACATTAAATAATACGGTTGTTGCACCGCCGAGAATGCTGATTGCATTTTTGGAAAACAATTTATGTGAGGACGGTTCCGTACGCATACCGGAAGTGCTTCGTCCTTATATGGGCGGAAAATCCCAAATAAGCTGAAGCTTATTCGGGATGCAAGTTTGAGCCTGCGGTTCAAATATCGCGGGTTGAGATAGGGAGGTGAAATCTGTGCATAAATATATGCGGGCTATCGGTTTTAGCAAACTGTCTGACAGACAGGAGCAGCAGAAATTAATAACAGATATTATTTTAAGTGCAACGCATCGGACTTATACAGCTAATGGCGACGAAACGATACTTGCAGAATTTTGCGAAGATTTTGCTGAGAATATGGGCATTGCCGTCTGCGGGGAATTTGACGCAGATGATAAATTCACATATGATTATTATTACCCATACTTAAGAGGCAGGGGAGTCAGTTCCTATGAGGATGTTTCCGTGGAACGTCATGCGGAGAAAGAATCTTATGCCGGTATTTGTGATGATATCAAGGTAGGGGTCAGTTTAATTTTCTATTTGCAGAATATGATACCATATGTAAAGGCACAGTATATGGATATGCTTCCTATCAAGGGAACGACGCTTACACTGTCTGCTCTTTCCATTAAAGGAACTATTATTCTTCCGATTATAAAAAATGAAAGAGAAGTGCAGAGGGTAGAAAAGGCATCCCGTAACCGCAGCCAACTGATTGCAGCGGCAAGGCAGGGGGATGAGGAAGCGATAGAAAGTCTGACTTTGGAAGATATGGATACTTATACGTCAATTTCCAGAAAGATATTGACAGAGGATGTTTTTAGTTTAGTTGATACTTACTTTATGCCATACGGGGTGGAATGCGACCAGTATTCTATTTTAGGGGAAATTTTGGAATATTCCACGACTATAAATAAATTAACGGGTGAACAGATTTACTTAATGAAAATAAGCTGTAATGATTTACAATTCGATATTTGTATTAATGCCATGGACTTATACGGTGAACCTCAGATAGGACGCAGGTTTAAAGGCATTATCTGGATGCAGGGATATATCAATTATCCGATAGCATAGTAATGGCAGTTTGGTAATACGTTCTCGTAGCTCAGTTGGATAGAGCACTCGCCTCCTAAGCGAGGGGTCGGAGGTTCAAATCCTCTCGGGAACGCTTAAAAGGGTGTAAATTCTGATGACGGATTTGCACCCTTTCAAGATTAATGCCCCGTTGCTTGCGGCGGGGTCTTTGACTATAAAAGGAAATGATATGAATTATATTATTTTAGATTTAGAATGGAATCAAAGTAATACGGGAAAAGAAGAAATATGTAAAACGCTGCCTTTTGAGATTATTGAAATCGGCGCAATTAAGTTAAACGAACATCGTCAAAAAACAGACGAGTTTAACGAATTGATAAAACCGCAGATTTATCATGAAATGCACTATTATACAAAGAAGCTGATTCATTTACAGATGGAAGAGCTAAAAAATAAAAGGACATTTCCCGAAGTAATGAAAGAGTTTCAAAGCTGGTGGGGGGAAGATTACATTTTTTGTACCTGGGGGCCTTTGGATTTAACGGAACTCCAGAGAAATATCCGCCAATACCGGATGGAACCTCTTGCGGACAGGCCTTTTGCGTTTTTGGATGTGCAGAAGCTTTTCAGTATTGCATATGAGGATGGAGCATCCAGAAGGTCGCTGGAATATGCGATTGATTTTTTGAATATCGAAAAAGACATCCCTTTTCACAGGGCGCTTAGTGACGCTTATTATACTGCAAAGATACTGGCTCTTTTGGATGAGAAATATCTGGGAAACTATTCCTTTGACGTTTTCCATATTCCGGATGATAAAGAAAAAGAGATACATGTACTTTTTGACAATATACCGGAAGAAACCTATAAGAAATATATTTCCAGGGGATTTGACGATAAAGTAAAAGCGATGAGCGATAAAAACGTTACCAGCACAAGATGTTATCTGTGCCGGAAAAACCTGCGAAAAAAAATCCGCTGGTTTTCGCCGAACGGAAAGCATTATTATAGCGTGTCCTATTGCGATAAACACGGATATATGAAATCCAAAATCCGTATCCGTAAAACGGAAAATGAACAGGTATATGTGGTGAAGACGGATAAATTTATTTCCGAAGATGATGTAAAAAATATTGAAGCAAAAAAAGAACATGCAAAACAACAGCGAAAGGAAAAAAGAATCGCTAGAAATCAAAATCATCGAAATTAGAGCGAATGCGCTCTTTGCGGTAATTTTTTCTGTTTACGCGGTTTTTCCGGCGTCTTGCATTGTTGCGGTTGTTGATAAGGGCATGAATCATAAAAATACAGATAATGACCGTTCCAACAATTAAAATACCGATTAACGCCTTTTTAATGTTGATGAAAATCGTATTGTCTTCATCTGTAGAAGTATCGATTTTTTCCGTGGTAATATCTACGGCCTGCGGTTCTGTGTTGAACTCATACGTAGATTCCGTATATTCGGCGAGATTGACATAGGCGCTGCCGACATATGTTCCGTTGTAAGTATAGTTGATTTCCGCGACATGGTTGTCCTGTGTCATTTCATAATTAATCGTAGAATCCAAGTCGGAGAAATCCGCCATATTGGGAACGATGACATAGCTGCCCGTATCAATGGATAAAATAGGCTTGGAACTACCGAAAATATCATTATCGGCCTGGAAAAAATTAACATTATCAATGTTGAATTTTGCTTCATTTTCAGAAACATTTAATACTTGGAAATTCTGGAAACCATAGTCAAATAACTCGGTAGTGTCGCTGAACTGATTCGGCGATTCCTCTTTGAGAACAACACAGATTAATTTCATGCCGTTTTGTTCCGCACAAGTGACAAGCGTTTGTCTCGCTTCGTCCGTGTAACCGGTTTTACCGCCTAAGATACCATTATAGGAAATTTCGCCGGTGATTAATTGATGCTTATTTTTTTCATAAAAATCATCCGGCTGCGTTGCAGTCGGCTCGAAATGATAACGCGCCGTATTACCGATTTTACAAAGCATTTCATTTTGAAAGAAAGCCTTGGAAATAAGGGCTAAATCGTAAGCGGAAGTATAATGGTCGGCGTCGGGAAGTCCATTTGTATTTGTAAAATGGGAATCCGTACAGCCAAGTTCCTCTGCGCGCTTATTCATTAAAGCTATGAAGTCGTCAATAGTGCCGCTGACATACTCCGCCGCCGCGTTTGCCACTTCGTTTGCCGAAGCCACCATAATACCATAAAGACATTCCTCTAATGTGATAGATTCGCCCACGTCCATTCCCATGTTGGAGCTGCCGACGGGAACGCTGAAAACCGCCTCGTGGCTGAATGAAACCATATCATCCAAATCGCCGTTTTCCATAGCGATTAAGGAAGTTAGAATTTTAGTAGTGCTGGCGGGATATAATTTCTCGTGGATATTTTTGGCATAAAGAATAACACCGGTATTGACCTCCATCAAAATAGCGGATTGTGCGCTGATTTGCGGGCCAATCGGCCAGTTTTCTATTTCATTGGACTGTATCGGGAGCAGTTTTCTTGCTTCCGCCTCGGCGGTCAATTCTTCCAAGGTGGCATAAGCCGTCAGTTCATAACTATGAAAAAGATATGTGATTAGAAAAACGGTAAGGAAGCAAAGCGATATCGTTTTTTTCTTCTTAATAAAATACATGAATAAATCGAACCTTTCTATATATAGAAAATACACTTTACCATCATACACTATTTTACAGGAAAACAAAACATTTTTTACTTGATTTTTTTGTGACTTTTTATGACAATATAGAAAAGGCAGGATTATTATGAGATTACGAAACGTTACAGGTTCAAGGGAAGCAATCGGAACAAGCCGTTTTGTCGTGCAAAACCCGAAAGAATATAAAAACCGCTGGTGGGAATTGTTTAACAATACGCAGCCGGTGCATATTGAAATCGGCATGGGGAAAGGGCGTTTTATCACGGAAATGGCAAAACGTAATCCTGATATTAACTATGTTGGAATCGAAAAATATTCCAGCGTTTTGATTCGCGCAGTCCAGAAAATGGAAATGGAAGAACTTCCCAATCTTTATTTTATCCGCATGGATGCGGAAGAGATTACGCAAGTATTTGGACAGGCGGAAGTTGACAAAATTTATTTGAATTTCTCCGACCCATGGCCGAAAGACAGACATGCTAAAAGAAGGCTGCCATCCCGTGAATTTTTAAACAGATATCGAGAAATACTATCCGCAGAGGGAAATCTTGAATTTAAAACGGATAACAGAGAACTGTTTCTGTTTGCCTTAGAGGAAGTGGAGCCTGCCGGCTGGCAGTTAGAAAAGGTAACCTATGACCTCCATCATGATGAAGATATGATGAAAAACAATGTAATGACGGAATATGAAGAAAGATTTTCCGCAAAGGGAAATCCTATTTATAAATATATAATAAAATAACGCTTGTCGAAAGGAGAAAACAATGGAATACACATTTACAACTGCAAATTTTGAAGAAGAGGTTCTTTCGTCCGATATTCCCGTATTTGTAGATTTTTATGCGGACTGGTGCGGACCGTGTAAAATGATGGCGCCGATTGTAGAAAAACTGGCCGAAAAATACGATGGAAAATTAAAGGTAGGAAAGTGTGATACGGACAAGGAAGGAGAACTTGCAAAACGGTATAGGATTATGTCAATTCCTACAATGATGATTTTTGCAGGCGGTGAAATTAAGGAAACAATGATAGGAGCGCAGCCGCAGACAGAGCTGGAAAAGAAAATAGAGCAGATAATAGCATAGATAATAAAAATTTTATAAATTCACGGCTTTTTTCTAAAAACCGACAATAATCATATAGAAAGTAGCGGTTTAGTAACAATTTGTAAAGTAAAATAAATTCTGTAAAAGGGGAATAAATATTCAGGAAAGAAAATATTCGTTGATATATATCATGCGGATATCAGAAAAGATTTTATTTAATGTACAGTGGCAGAAAAACATTCCTTTCTTTCCTGGCGGTTGGGAGGGAGCAGGGCCATGCTCCCTTTCAGTTGTTTTGAATAGCTGTTCCGTAAGATTACCATAAAATACAAAAAGCCTTGAACATACCAAAGTTTCAAGGCTTTTATTACATAAATCCAGACTGAAACATGAGCAGCTATTCATAAAAATCGGGGTGACGTGATTCGAACACGCGGCCTCTACGTCCCGAACGTAGCGCTCTACCAAGCTGAGCCACACCCCGCCGTCATACGGACAATTAAGATAATACAATATTTTATACCGGTTTGTCAATATTGGATATAAAAGAAATTAAATTATAAAAAGCGAGAAAATGAGATTGTATTTGCAATGATTTGCAGATATACTAAGTGGAAAGAATAAATTCTTCCAGCTTAGGAAAGGAATAAGGGTGTAAATATGAGAAACGGTAACGGCAACGATAAAAAAATGGAAACGCAGATTGAAAAGCTGTTGAAAAAACTTACCTTAGATGAAAAAATTGCCATGATCCATGCGGCAGGGCTTTTTCAAACGGGAGCAGTAGAAAGGCTGGACATTCCGCCTTTAAAATGTTCCGACGGACCTATGGGGGTCAGATGCGAATTTCATAATGAAAGATGGATTCCGACAGGAAATAATGATGATAACGTAACTTATATACCAAGTAACAGCGCGCTTGCGTCCACCTGGAATCCTGAACTTGCCCACCAATCGGGCCAGGTTTTGGGAGAGGAAGCGAGAGGACGCGGCAAGGATGTTATTTTAGCGCCCGGCATCAATATCAAAAGAGACCCGTTATGCGGCAGAAATTTTGAATATATGAGTGAAGATCCGAAACTGACAGCGACCCTTGCCGTGCCGTTTATTAAGGGCGTGCAGGAAAACGACGTGGCTGCCTGCGTTAAACATTTTGCCTGCAACGTACAGGAAACGGACCGTTTGATGGTAGATACGATTGTAGATGAAAGAACATTATATGAAATTTATCTTCCGGCATTTAAGGCGGCGGTAAAAGAGGGCGGAGCCTATTCTTTGATGGGCGCATATAATAAGCTCAACGGAACGCACTGTTGTGAAAATAAGGAATTGCTGGACTTTATTTTACGCGAAGAATGGGGATACGACGGCACGGTAATCAGCGACTGGGGCGGCGTACATAAAACGAAAGAAGCGGCGGAAGTTACGATGGATGTGGAAATGTCGGTATTCCCTGATTTTGATAATTATAAATTTGCCAATCCGTTAAAGGAGGCCATTGCAAAAGGTGAAGTTTCAGAATCGGCAGTAGACAGTAAAGTCCGTAATATTCTTCGCATGATGTTCCGTCTGAAAATGATAGGAAAACATAAAAATACAAGAAAAGCGGGAACATATAATTCTCTTGCGCATAGAGAGGCGGTATACCGCGTAGCAAAAGAGTCCATGATTCTTTTGAAAAATGAGAAAAAGAAGCTGCCTTTTAACAAAGATAAAATAAAAAAGATTGCCGTAATCGGACAAAATGCGGCTAAAATCCACTCGGATGGCGGCGGCAGCGCAGAGATTAAGGCACTCTATGAGATTTCACCGTTAATGGGCATCAAAACATATTTAGGCGGTAATGCAGAAGTTATTTATACGCCCGGATATTATGTGCCGGAAAAACCAAAAACTTTCGACCATAACTGGCAGGAAAAGAGTTTGGACGAGCTGTTGGAAGATGCAAGCGCAGGCGTTGCCGTAAGGGATGAGAGCCAGATGGAGCCGAACGAAGAAAGACTTCGCAAAGAAGAGGAAGAAAAAGCAGCGCAGAAAGAAAAAGAGGCACAGCTTGTTCATGAAAAAAATATAAAATTATTTGAGAAAGCCCTTGCCCTGGCAAAGGAAGCGGACGAAGTTATTTTTGTCGGCGGGCTGAACCATAATTTTGACAGTGAGGGATTTGACAGGGAGGATATGAAACTTCCCTTTGAACAGGATTTACTGATAGAGAAACTTCTGGAAGTAAGAAAAGACACGGTAATTACATTAATAGGCGGCTCTCCTGTGGAAATGCCGTGGCGTAACAAGGCGGAGACAATTTTGTGGAGTTATTATGCCGGTATGGAAACGGGAAACGCTTTGGCGAAAATTATTTTCGGGGAAGTAAATCCGTCCGGCAAATTGGCGGAGACATTCCCGGTCAAATATGAAGACTGCGCTACGGCTAAGAACGGGCAGTCCGGCAAACGCGGAAGCATCAGTCTGTCGGAAGGTTTATATTATGGTTACCGTTATTATGATAAGGAACGGATTGCGCCTGCTTTTTGTTTTGGACACGGCTTGTCTTATACGGATTTTGACTACCGTAATCTGACCTTGAAACAGGAGAAAGATGGCAGTAAAATAGTAAAGGTAACTTTTAGCGTGAAAAATACAGGTAAAAGAGCGGGAGCGGAAATCGCACAGGTTTATATCGCGCCGATTGCGCCAAAAGCAGACCGCCCTGTAAAGGAATTGAAAGCGTATAAAAAAATTCAGCTTCAGCCCGGCAGGTCGGGAAAAGTGACACTGACATTATCTCCGCAGGATTTTGCATATTTTGATACCAATATTCATGATTTTATTGCGGACGCGGGAGATTATGAGATTCTCGTGGGTGCGTCCTGTGAAGATATCCGCTTGCGCGGTCTTTGTACATTGGCATAAATAGACTAAATAGATAAAGTATAAATTCATTCCTTTTTGTATATTCTAATTTCTGTACCATTAGAAAAATACAGAAAGGAATGAAACGATATGGATTATAATCAGTTGACTTTCGGATATAATTATGGCCTGACAAGCGGTCTGGAGGACGCCGTTGCTATAGCGGGCGATGGTTATGACAATATGTCCGATGATGAAAAAAGAGAATATATAGAAAGACATAGAAGTATATTATCGAAAAGCGAATTGGACAGATTAACCGCTTCTTTAGGCGGGGAGGAAGACGACAATCCGCATTTTGAAGACCCGTCGTCGTCTATTTTCCGGGGACCGGGCATAGGGTAATGTGAAAGGAGTCCGGGTACAGAATGGATGTACGGATACAGCTACCACAAAAAGTACACTATATTATAGAAACAATTCAGGCAGCAGGCTATGAAGCCTATGCGGTGGGAGGCTGTATCAGGGATTCCATTTTGGGGAAAGAGCCTGATGACTGGGATATTACTACTTCTGCGACGCCCCGGGAGGTTAAAAAGCTGTTTCGCAGAACTATCGATACAGGTATACAGCATGGAACCGTTACCGTAATGATGGATAAGGAAAGCTTTGAAGTCACAACCTATCGCATCGACGGTAAATATGAAGACAGCCGTCACCCGAAAGAGGTAACTTTTACGTCGCAGTTAAGCGAAGATTTGCGGCGCCGGGATTTTACTATCAATGCGATTGCCTATAATGAACAGGACGGGCTGATAGATATTTTTGAAGGAATACAGGATATGGAGCGGAAAGTTATCCGCTGCGTCGGCAATGCCAGGGAGCGTTTTACCGAAGATGCCCTGCGTATGATGCGTGCCGTGCGTTTTTCCGCACAGTTGGGCTATACGATAGAAGAAGAAACGAAAAAGGCCATAAAAGAACTTGCGCCTGCCCTGCAAAATATCAGTGCGGAGCGGATTCAGACAGAGTTAGTAAAACTGCTTGTATCAAATCACCCGGAAGATATTAAAACGGCGTATGAAACGGGCATTACGAAACAGATACTGCCGGAATTTGATATCTGCATGGAAACTGAGCAGAATAATCCTCATCATTGCTACAGTGTGGGAGAACATATCATACATACGCTTATCTTTGTAGAGCCAGATAAGGTATTGCGGCTGGGAATGTTTTTTCATGACATTGGAAAACCACAGACATTGACGATTGATGAAGACGGGATTACCCACAACCACGGTCATGCGGCCGTCGGGGAGGAAATGACCGTAAAAATTTTAAGAAGATTGAAATTCGATAACGATACGCTCGATAAGGTCAGAAAACTTGTAAGATACCATGACCGGAAGATAGAATTGTCCGCGAAAAGCGTAAGGCGCGCGGTAAATACGATAGGCGAAGATATTTTTCCGATGCTGTTTGCCGTAAAGTATGCGGATATCATGGCGCAGAGCGATTACCAAAGGAAAGAAAAATTACAGGAGTTGGAAAAGCTTCGAGTAATTTATGATAAAATACTGGAAAGAAAAGAATGTCTCTGTCTGAAAGATTTGGCGGTATCAGGCAGCGATTTGATTGCGGCAGGCATGGAGCCGGGAAAGGAAATTGGAGTAACGCTTCATAAATTACTGGAAGATGTGTTGGAAAATCCGGAACATAACCGAAAAGAATACTTGCTTTCTCTTTTGCCGGCACGAGATTAACCGACAAAAAAAACATACTTTTCCATACTTTCTCATAAGATAGGATAGACGAGGAACTGGTATGGGGGGTATTTTCGTGAATGACAGAGCGGTCAGTTTGTTTGAGAACTATGAAATAGAAGTGAAACGTACCTGGAAAGGACGCGGGGCGATTCTTTGTGAATCGGATAAAGGGCTTTTTATTTTAAAAGAGTATCACGGTCCTATGAATAAGATTTATTTTCAGGATGCCTTATTAAAACATATTAAGGAGGCAGGATTTTCGTACGCAGAGTCTATTCTGAAGACAAAAGAGGAAGAACTGATTGTCTATGACCAGGATAGGATTCCTTATATTGTTAAGAGTTATTTTGAAGGAAAAGAATGCAATAACAGAGAGATACAGGAATGTAAAAATGCCGTCCGCGTTCTTGCAAAATTACATAACTGCTCCGATTTGTCAGATTGGGAGGAATTGACTTCCCAGCCGGTGTTCCGCATTGAGAGAGAATATGAAAAGCACAATAAAGAATTGAAAAAAGTGCGCCGTTTCCTGCGGGAAAAAAGCCAAAAAACGGCTTTTGAGATATACCTGATGGAACATTATGATTATTTTTTCGATATTGCGTTGCAAGTTACGGGGGAAATGCATTATTATATATATGATGGAAAAACAAAAAAGCAGGATGGATTTCCTGAATTTTCTATTGTATGTCATGGCGATTATCAGTATCATAATATTATACAGACAGCAGATGGCATGGCATTGATTAATTTTGAAAAATGTGTGCGGGATAATCCGGTCAGGGATTTATACCTTTTCATGCGCAAGCTGCTGGAAAAAAATAATTGGCTGCTGACACTTGGCGATACGCTTTTATGCGCGTATGATGAGGTAAGGACCCTATCGGAAAAAGATTATATGCAGCTATATTACCGCTTTGCATATCCGGAGAAATTCTGGAAGATTGTAAATTTTTATTATAATTCCGGGAAAGCATGGATTCCGGGGCGTAATATGGAAAAGCTGGAGAAACTTCTCGCGCAGGAGAAGATGAAGCAGGAATTTCTGGAAACGATTTTTAAAAAACAGTAAAATATCCAAACCCGTATAGTAAGAGAAAGGCATGGTTATATATGATGAATACAATGTACAAGAGATTATCGGTCATTACAACAGCTTTTATGATATTGGCATTGACAATTACCGGCTGCACTTCCCAGGCAAGCAATATTGGTCTTGCCAGAGAAAAAGACCCGAATGCCATAGGAACGGATTTTGTAGTGGCGGAAGTTGGAAGTTTTGACTCCGCAGATACGGCAGTTGTTGTATCGACCGATATGGAAAACGGATATGTTACTTTTATGAATATTGCGACGGGAAAGCAATATACATTGTCGTACGACGGAACAACTTATGTGAAAGACCGCTACGAAAGTCCTATGTCAATGGCGCAGATTAAAGAAGGCGATATTGTGGATATCACTTTTTTGAAGAGCAAAAAAAGACTTGCCAGCGTACAGTTGTCGCCGGATTCATGGGTATTTGACAATATAGAAAATTATGATTTGGGCGGTATGAATAAAACCGCGACCATAGGCTCCAATACATATTCTTTGCCGGATGATGCCATAATTTTATCGGAGGGCAGACGGGCGGAACTGATGGAAATTGTCAATAAAGATGTTTTGACGGTCAGCGGTATCGACCATACCATCTACAGCGTTAATGTAGAAAGAGGCCATGGATATCTGCGCCTGTCCAATGAGCAGGCATTGATTGGCGGCTGGATAGAGGTCGGCAATGCGGTTGTGCAGCGTATTACCGAGGACATGCTGTTAGCAGTGCCGGAAGGCAGCTATCAGGTATTGCTTTCCAATGAAAACGCAAGCTGTGTCAAAGAGGTAGTCATTGAAAGAAATAAAGAAGTTGTACTGGATGCAAGCGACCTTGAAATTTTACAGAATAAAACGGGTAAGATTCTGATTTCCGTAAATCCGCCTACGGCAAGCGTAAGGGTTGACGGAGAGTTAGTTGATATAAGTGAGGAAGTGGAGTTGACCTACGGTATCCATCAGATTCGTCTCGAAGCCGAAGGTTACCAGACCATGACGAAATATATTCAGGTTGGTTCTGAATATGCCAGCATAAGCTTTATTATGGAAGAGGGAGCAACGGAAGATGAAAACAGCGTCAGCGATAACAGCAGCGTTGACGATATTGCAAATGCGGTAACAGGTAATAGAGTTTATATTGATGCGCCGCAGGGCGTAGAGGCATACCTTGACGGTAATTATGTAGGGATCACGCCAATCAGCTTTACAAAGGTAACAGGCGACCATACGATAACATTGAGCAAAGAAGGGTATGTATCTAAGAGTTATACGATTTATCTCTATGATGATGGGGAAGATATTACGTATTCCTTTGCAGATTTGGAGGAAGACGGCAGTACAACAAGCAGCAGCAGAAGAGTTACCAGCAACAAGAGCAGCCGTACGACGTCAAATACGGAAACAAATCAGGGGAATAGTGATAGTACTGTGAGCGGGAATTCGGTGAATAAAGTAAACACGGTTTCTATATACACTAATCCCGAAGGTGTTACAGTATTTTTGGATGATGTGTTTTTAGGAGTTACGCCATTTACTTTTACAAAAGTAGATAGAATAATAGGAAAACATACAATAAAATTAGAGAAAGAGGGATATCAGACTTTTACTACTCCAATATATTTTGACAATAATGGACGAGACGAAGAAATTACTTTTCCAGCATTGAAAGAAGAAGTAAAGCAGCCGGAGAATCCGGATGATACGAAAAAACCTAGTGATTCGGATGAGGATGATGAAAAGTCAGACCCGACGACACCGACTGACCCTATTACTCCGGACAACCCGGATGACTCGAATAATCCGGAAAATCCAGACAATCCGGATGACCCGAATAATCCGGAAAATCCAGACAATCCGAGCGACCCGAATAACCCGGAAAATCCAGACAACCCGGATGACCCAAATAATCCGGAAAGTCCAGACAATTCGGATGACTCGATAGACCCGGATAACCCAGATAATCCGAACCTAGGCAACACAGAGACTCCATCTACGTCGGAGAGTTCGACAAAGTCGGATGATTTAACGACTTCGATAAGCACAACAACATCGGCTTCGGTAAACAGCATTGTAAAAGCGGCAAAGAAAAAGTAAGTGAATACATAATTGTGTTGTAACGGGAAATAAATAAAAAAGAGGTATCGTAATGAGCGGCAGAGAAAAAGCAGAACAATTATTACATGCTGTTCCAGATTATAAATTAGGGTATGTTATTGCATATTTGCAGGGAATAATTGCAGCGGAAGAAGCAAATAAACTATCATTTCCATGCGAAATCGCTTTACATAACACATAAAATATGTACAATCTGTTAAAAAACCTTTAAAATACGGCAAATATGGCTTTTTTACTTGACAAGTGATGAAAAAACGATTATAACTAAACATAGATGTTTCAAAAGAGAGACTTCTAAAGAAAATGAAAACTCATGAAAGAGGAGGAGTTTAAAATGAACAAGACTGAATTAGTAGCAGCTATGGCTGATCAGGCAGGATTATCCAAAAAGGATTCAGAAAAGGCATTAAAGGCATTTACAGACGTTGTTGCTGCCGAATTGAAAAAAGGCGGAAAAGTACAGTTAGTTGGTTTTGGTACTTTTGAAGTTGCTGAAAGAGCAGCAAGAGAAGGAAGAAATCCTCAGACTGGCGCAGTTATGAAAATTCCGGCATCTAAGGCGCCTAAGTTCAAAGCTGGTAAAGCTTTAAAAGATTCTATCAACTAATAGAACTTTATTGAACACATGAGAAAAGAACCTGTATATGCACTGCATAATACAGGTTTTTCTTTGTGTAATAGGAAATGTTTCCAAGAAGCTAGATAAGTTGCGGAGCGACTTTCTTGTTTAACAGGAATTACGCTGCGGCGTAAGGAAAGGGATTAAGTGGGATTATTATGAGATTAGACAAATATTTGAAAGTTTCCCGTTTGATTAAACGGCGTACCGTTGCTAACGAGGCATGTGATGCGGGAAGGGTTTTTATTAATGATAAACCGGCGAAAGCGTCTGCAAACGTTAAGGCGGGCGATATTATTACGATTCAATTCGGCAATAAAGAAGTAAAGGTAGAGGTCTTAGACGTTCAGGAAACAGTACGCAAAGAAGAGGCAAAGGAATTGTTCCGCTATCTTACGTAGAGAGCAGGCAATATCCGCAAAAAGAGATTATCCGCATATTTTCCAAATTCCGTGCATACATTTAACTGGAAGAGATTTCAGGGAGGGTATGTATGGAAGATTTAAATAATATTAATAAGAAAGCCCATAAGCTGATGCTCACGAATAGAAGGACATGTACTATCAGCGGCGTAAATGATGTACTGTCTTTCGATGTTAATGAGATTTTACTGGAAACGGAGCAGGGGATGTTAATGATAAAAGGAAACGAACTTCATGTCAGCAGATTGTCTTTAGATAAAGGAGAAGTAGATATTGACGGCCGGATAGACAGCCTTACCTATTCGGAGACGGCCGGGTATGGCTCTAAGGGAGAATCCTTATTGGCAAGATTGTTTAAGTAAAAAAATTTACTTCGTAAATTGTTTAAAGGGGAATTGCCGGATATATGAGTCAGGATATCATACAGGAGGTTACGTTTTTTCTGCATTCTATTTTCATGGGCGTCGTTATTACCTTTGTCTATGATTGGCTTTTGATTCTCAGGAAACTGATAAAACATAATACTTTTTGGATATCGTTGGAGGACTTCTTTTTTTGGATTGCCTGCGGGCTGGGTGTTTTTTATATGCTCTACCGGGAAAACAACGGCGTGCTTCGATGGTTTACCGTATTAGGAGCCATGATTGGCATGATACTTTATAAGTGCCTGGTTAGTAAAATTTTCATACATATTATGTCAACAATTATATACAAGATAATGTGGTGCGTTTTCCGTATACTACAAGTTCTAGTAAAACCCATAAAATGGCTGGTTTTCAAACTGCTAAAATTGACAAACTTTTTGAAAAAGAAAATAAAAAAATGTCAAAATTTCATAAAAAATAAGTTGACGGTTTGCATAAAATTGCTTAAAATGGTTTTATGTAAACATTAAAGAAGGTATTGGAGATTTATATGGCAAGAAGAGTAGCATACCGTAAGAAACGGCAAAATAAGGCAGGCATGCTTTTGGTAACGATGGTCGTATTAATGATGATGGTGGTGGTGACCATCAAGAGTGTGGAGCTTCAGGGCAAGAGAGAGGCATACGCATTGAAAGAAGCGGCCTTAAGAGAAGAGATTGCCGCCGAAGAGGCACGTACCGAGGAAATAGAAGAATACGGAAAATATACGCAGACGAAGAAATACATAGAAGAAGTGGCGAAAGATAAGCTGGGCCTTGTATATGAAGGCGAAATTATATTTAAAGATGAAAAATAGACAGATTTCGGATAAATTTCGGAATCTGTTTTTGGTTTATGGGAAATGGCAGCGGCCTCCGATTTATAATTTTTGAAATTTACCGCGCATAATATGGACGAGCTTCTCATATATTGATTAAATAGATGGCATAAAAGGGAGGCGCGTCGTGATATGAAAAAACAGGAACAGGTAAAAGATGAAGGTGTGGTAGAGGTAATATCGGAGTATGGAAGACAGAAACTGTTAGGGTATGCGGAATCTTTCAGGGATTTGGCGGAACTTTTCGAGGAAAGTGAAGAGGAGGAAGTTTGCAGGGAGGATAAGGACAGACAGGAATATCTCTGGCAGAAAAAAATCGGAGAAAGCAAGAGCCTGTTAGCGGACCATTTAAAAGAGATGGCGCATATCATGTCCAGCGTAGCCAGGGAAAGCTATCGTTATCATCCGGTTGGAGAAAGGAAATACCGGCAGGTTTCTCACTGCTTAAAAGACGCGGGCATCCTTTTAAAAAATTTTTTGATTCTGGAAAACGAAGACGGGCATCTGGAACTTTGTTTGACAATGAAAACGCAGATGCAGGAGTGCGTTGTTATGGAGGATGTGGCGGAACTTATTTCCGCGGCGATGAATTTAAAAATTCATGTTTTTAAAAATGAACCGTTGTTTATGGCAAAGGAATGGAATACCTATCATTTTTCGGAAGAGCCGACGTATCATATCCTGACGGGTTTTGCCAAGGCGGTAAAAGAATCGGAAAGCGTTTCGGGGGATAATTATTCTTTTTGTGAGATGGAGCAGGGAAGAGTGGCGGCTATTCTTTCAGACGGAATGGGTTCCGGAGAAAAGGCGTGTGAAGAGTCCGGAAAAGTAATTGAAATGATGGAGCGGTTGATGGAGTCGGGTTTCCGGAAAGAGGCGGCCATTCAGATTATTAACGGCGCGCTGGCGGTGGGAGAGCAGGAACAAAATATGTCCACGCTGGATGTCTGCGAGTTGAATCTCTATACGGGCGAGTGTGAGTTTATTAAGGTTGGCGCGGCATGTACTTATATCAAAAGGGAACATCTGGTGGACAGGCTGTCGGCGAGGAATCTGCCGCTTGGTCTTTTCCAGCAGATAGAGCCGGAGATAATGCACAGGCAGTTAGAGGATGGGGATTATGTGATTATGCTTTCCGACGGTGTTTTAGACGCTTTGGAGCAGGGAATCGGAGAAGAGATTTTACCGGAGGTTATCGGCAGGATAACGCAGACGAATCCCGGAGAGATTGCAGGGCAGATATTAAGCTATTGCCTGCATCAGAGCAGGGGGCAGATTCAGGATGATATGACAGTGCTTGTAATGGGGGTGTGGCGTTATACATAGAAATGTGGTAATATATTATATTAGGAAACATTTTGCGGTTTGTCAGGAAGACGGAAGACAGAAATGGAAGATATCTATGAGAAAGTAAAGAAGTATATTGCCGAAAAGAGGATGATTACGGCCGGTGATATTGTTGTGGCGGGCGTATCGGGCGGGGCGGATTCTGTCTGTATGCTGTATCTTTTATGGGAATTGGCAAAAGAGACAGATTTTCGTCTGCTGGCGGTGCATGTCCATCACGGCGTACGGATAGAAGCGGACGAGGATGCGGACTATGTGGAAAGTTTGTGTAGCCGGTTAGGGCTGCCGTATTTTTATAAAAAGGTGGATATGATAGGATATGCCAAAGCCAATAAGATGACGCCGGAAGAAGCCGGAAGAGTTTTGCGCTATCAGGCGTTTGAGGAGGTTCTGGCGGCGGAATGCAATGCGGGAGGCGTAGGAAAGATTGCAATCGCACACAACCGTAACGACAGGGCGGAGACGATGCTTTTTCACCTGTTCCGGGGAAGCGGGCTGCGCGGGCTTGCCGGAATCCGGCCGGTACGCGGACAGGTTATCCGTCCTTTATTGTGTCTGGACAGGACGGAAATCGAATCATACCTGGCAACAAGGCATATTGCATATTGCAACGACAGTACGAATGAAAAAGATGATTATACAAGAAATAAAATCAGGCATCATGTGATTCCTTATGCGGAAACGCAGATTTGTGCGAATGTTACGGCACATATGAATGCGGCCGCAGATATCCTTGCGGAAACGGATGATTATATACAAAGACAAGCGGATATATCGTATGAAAAGTGCCTGCTGCATAGCGATGAAGAGCGAAAAACGCTGGATTTATGCCTTTTGCGGAAGGAAGATATTTTCCTGCAAAAAATGATTCTGCTTCGCTGTATGGAAAAATTGACGCCTTACAGAAAGGATATTACAAAAGAGCATATTTATGCTTTGCTGGAACTAATCGAAAAGGACGGAAGCAGGGAACTTTCTTTGCCTTACCGGCTGACGGCGTATAAAGAATATGATAAGCTTACCTTTTGTCTGGAGCAAAAAGGTGAAACAGAGGAAGCGTCCGGGCGGTATCTGCCGTATTCTGTTTCCGTTCCGGGGCGGGTAACGGTTCCCGGATTAGGTGCATTTACCTTTCAATTATTGCGAAAAGAGGACTTTTTTTACAAAAAAGGACAAATAATTCCGGAAAAAACATATACGAAATGGTTTGATTATGATAAAATAACTACGGTTTTATTAT
>JAMPFF010000078.1 GCA_023664605.1 Clostridium sp. | reverse complement strand
CAAGTTCCAGTTCATCATAGCTTGTCAGTTCCCGCAGTTCCTTAATGTCAAAGGGTGCGAGCCTTGCCCCGCAGCTAACAAGTATCGACTTCGCGGTTTTTCCCGCCGCAAGTTTGTATTTCGCATACTGGCGGACTGCAAAGTGGTTCGGGTCTTTTTCCTTTAACTCATCAAAGAGCAAATCTATCGCATTTTTAAAGTTCTCATCCTCCTCCCTTACTTCACTGGCGTCCAGCATATCAAGCAGCATGGAAAAATTCTGGTCCTCTTCCGGCGCTTCATAGTAAATATAAGCAATCAGCGCGGTATAATAAAGCCGTTCCGCCTTGACCCAAAAATCTTCCCCCGCCTGCGCCCCCTCGCCTTTGGTATTGACGATAATGGTGTTTACCAGTTTCAAAATGTCCTTTTCGCTGCGTATGTAGGCAAATGGGTTATAGTGCATGGACTTAGCAAAATTGATTGTGTTTAACACTTTTATCCGGTAATTGTTCTTTTCCAGCATTGTGCCGCATTCCAAAATAATTGTACCTTTCGGGTCCGTAACGCAATAACTGGAGTGCATTTGCATTAAATTCGGTTTTACGAAAAACCTTGTCTTGCCGGAACCCGAACCGCCGATGACTAAGATATTTTTATTCCTTGCGTATTTCGGATTCTTTGGTCTGCCCGACATCATAAGTCTTTCCGTTTCGGTTAAAATCACGTTATTCTCGAATACCGGGTCGGTATAAGGCGCGATATCTTTGGGCGTTCCCCATCTTGCGGAGCCGTACTCCTCGCCATGCCGAAACTTCTTCGCATTCTTCCTTTTACAGTACACAATCAGGAAAAATGCGCATCCGCTCACGATTCCCACAAGAAAATCCATGCGGTTAAGGCTTGGCAATGGATTGTGAAACGCTTTCCCCATATCATTTAACGCATAAAGCGCTTTCTGGAACACATTCGCGCCGCGCTCATGACGGTATAGCCACGACAGTCTATTGAAAACATAGCCGAATATCACATAGGGCGCACAGCTTAGAATCAGCTTTTTTGCGTCCGCATCTTTTATCTTTTCTTTTATGTTCCGGGGAATCGCCAAAAGGTCTTTCTTTATGCCCTCTATCACTTTGCTCATAGGCTCTGCCCCCTGTCTTTTTCCCTTGAACGCTCCCTTTCCTTATCCTGCGCGATGTTTTTCTGGAACTGCTTTATCTTCGCCCGGATGGAAACGCGCTGCTTCTTCTTTTCGTTTACTTTGACAAATTCCTTAAAAGCCTGTGTTATCACATCCGCGTCTTTCCCCTTAAAAAAAACAAGATATTTCGGCGGTTGTGTGGTCTTGTCCTTTTTTACGGAAAAGTCCACGTTATATTTTCTTGCGATACGGCTAAACGATTTGATATTCTCGTCCGTTATCTCAATCGACTTTGCCCCCTGCCCCTGACCGAGCAGCTTCTTTACTGAAATTTTCCCATGCGGGGGCGGCTTGTGCTTTCTTCCCTCCAAATAGGCTTTTATCGCCTTTTGCAGCGTGTCCGCGCTCAGTCTGGAAGCCTTAAAGACAAGCGCGATTGTTTTCTGTGTCACTTCTTCCTGCATGGCATCCCTCTTTTCTTTATTGTTGTATAATTCTTTTCCTATACAATTTTTTCACTTGTGGTCACTGTGTCCACAAGTTCCCCAACATTACTGCCTGCCCGCGTTACCGTATCTGTAATCAAGGGCAAGGAAGAAAAATGCTCCTTGCCCTTGCTGCATGGTACGGTTGTTGACCGCGTCAAGGTCGGGTAGTATTTTGCTGCGCAAAATCTCCACCCTTACCCTTGATACGGATATACGTTATGGCTTCCCTCTACAAAGGACTTCTTTCTGTTACGGCGGAACGTACAGGCGGCGCAGGTTTTTGTTGCGGATTTTCAATCATATCACCTCTTTCCCACTTGTGGACATTGTGACCACAAGTTATTTTTTAACGCAAAAAAAGGCAGCTACTTTTTTCGTAACTGCCTTATCGCTGTTTATTTCATTTTAAATGGAAAAACTGAAAGTTATTTATTCCAATTCATTATAAACTCTTTTTCCCTTGTAATGTCATCTATATTTTCGTTTTTGATGAAAAAATGCTCCCGCTGATAAAATGATATTGCCCTTATATTTTTTTGATAAACACTCAGACTTATATTATTCTTAGTCATCTTCACATAATTTAATAACTGCTTCCCTATACCGTTTGATTGAACGGCTTCTTTGACAAAAATTCCTGCAATATAATTACCTGTTAGTCCAATGAATCCCATTACTTGATGCGTGTCCTCATCTTCATACACATATACTTCTGCCTGTGGAATCATTTCCATTACTGTTGCATAATTGGTATGAAATTATGCGCTTTTATGTTTGTATCAAGCCATATTTGCATAATATCAGTCAAATCATTTTCATTAAATACTCTTATCATAGCATTATATCCTAAAATAACGGTTTGTTACTGTCAACAATATTAGAATTGTATCACACGCCAGTCCATATCACAATAATACATTCTTACCCTGTTTTATCTAGTCATATAATCTCTTTCATCTTGTTTTTATAATAATTTTTAAAGAAGTTCCGGTTATTGTCGTATTCCTTGATGGCTTCTTTCCGTTCCTCATCCGTGAGGGAATCGTACCATTCGATAAAATCATCCCGTATTTTTCGCATCTTCCGTCTTGCCTGTATTGCTTCTTCTAAGCTGTGGCAGGTCTTTTGGGCGTAATAGCCTTGAAAGCGGCAGAATGCAACCCATACACGGCGGGTTGTAAGATAGGTTACGCCCTGATAGCCGGATGTGTTGGCTTTTGTGGGGTTTTCGTCTTTTCTCCGTATTTCTGCTACGTTAGTTCCCATGACATAGTTTTCCTCAAGGTTGGAATAATGTTTCTTTCCATGTTCGGAATTGCCGATGAACCATGCCTTACTGCATCCGCAGGACTGTGTTGGATGTTTCTTTCTGGTTACTTCTGAAATTGGCTTTTCAATGATTTTCCCGCAATCGCAGCGGAACTTCCAGATTCTCTGTTTGCTCTTATTGGATTTTCCGGTCGGTTCTATCGCCACAAGGCTTCCGAAACGCTGCTTTGTTATGTCGCGGCGCTGTTTTTTATGCTGTATCTTTGCATAGCATCCGCAGCTGCACATGCGGTCTTTGCTTAAATAGCTTGTGGATTTATAGACAATCTTTCCGCAGTCGCACTTGCATTTCCAGATGATGTTGCCAAAATCGCGCCTGTCGGTTTCTTCGATTGCTACAAGCATACCGAATCTTTCGTTTTTTAGGTTTACTTTTTGCATATAATCAAGTTCCTTTCCACTTGTGGACATTGTGACCACAAGTTTCTTAATAGCGCAAAAAAGGCAGGTATAAAACCATTAAGTTTCATATCTGCCCTTTCGCTGTAATTTATCTATCTGCTTCCACTTGTGGACACTGTGACCACAAGTGAAAGACTTTGCTATTTATTTTGCGCTTCCGCCGCACTGCTCTATGTGGGTTATATACTCTTCTAAAAACTGTAATTTCATTTCAATATCCGTTTTATAAGCAGCGGCAACGGCAAACTGTAAGATATCCTTTTCTTTCCATCCGTT
>JAMPFF010000077.1 GCA_023664605.1 Clostridium sp. | reverse complement strand
TTTCAGAGACCTTATGTCTTTCGGAATGTTCATTCTTGCATTGCTGACCTTAATCATTTTGATTAGTCAGTAGCGTTTTTCTGATTTTTCGGATAGAAAAACCACCCTTGTATACTTGACCAGTTGCAGGGTGGAGTTTCTATCTTTCGTAATGGTCAACCACCTTGTGGGCGATTGTTCTCCTATATATTCATAATATAGCATATTCTGTTATTTTATTCAATTAGTTTTTGAAAAATTATTATTTGCAGCATTCTCTTTTCCTGCGGGAAAATTCATATTGTCAACTTCCAGCCAACCGAAATAAAAATTGCTGGTACTGCTGCTTTAGGTCTGCCCTGTTGAGGCGGGATAATGTGATTTCCTTGCCGTTTTGCAGCACGATATGGTCAAAAAAGAAAGAATCGATAAAGTGCATATTGACAACAAAACTTCTCTGCACGCGTATAAAACAGGCGTCGTCGAGCAGTTCATACAGCGCTGCGAGCGACATATAAGTTTGGACGCTGTTTTTCTTCGTATGTATGGTACAGACATTATTGGACACTTCAATATAAATAATACTGTCCATGGATATAGGGATTATTCCTTGCAATGTCTTGACTTCAAGCACTTTTACGTCTGCCTGCGGAAGCCTTATAAGACACCGCTTTAGCGCCTCTCTGACCAAATCCCGATTTAAAGGTTTTAGAAGATAATGCGCGGCATTTAAGGAAAATGCTTCAAGCGCGTGTTCGCTGCTGGCGGTAGTAAACACAAACTGACAGGGCTGTGTGCGGCACGCGTCCAGTATTGTCTCCATGCCGTTGATTCCATCCATGTAAATATCCATAAAGACGATATCGAAAGGGGTGTTTTTGTATGCGTCAAGGAAGTCCTCTCCGCTGGAAAAGACGATGGTCTGCTCCTTTATGTGCAAAGCAGTACAGGCGGCATGAATGTAGGATAAAAGAATTTCTCTGTCACTTTTTTCATCGTCACATATAGCAATATTGAGCGCCACAAAAACTGTCTCCTTCCAATTTTCCGTTATCATATATAACTGTTTCCATTCTAACAATAAATCGGCAAAATGACAAATGAAAGTGGATTACATTTGTAAACTGTATGTTTTTTGGTGTGAAATGCAGGTCGGAGATGATTCAATTTGTGATATACTGTCACAGAATGATATTTACATAATTACAGGAGAGGAGAACTTTGTGTGAACAGGTATAAAGTGTTACTTATCGGAGAGGTATCAGACATTGTGGACCGTTTTTTTGCGGAGGGAGACGAAATTTTTGAATGCTGTACATCATCCCTGTTTGCCGCTGACGTGGGAAATATGTTAAAATATTTTCAGCCGGATGTTGCGGTGTACTGCGCAGACCATGATAGCAGGACGCAGATGTTAGGCATCTCTAACATTGCAGGGCTGAAATCCGGGGGGGGTAAAACGCCGCTTGCCATTATCGGGAGTCAGGACGATTATGAGCGATACGCTAAGCTTACCGGAAAACGCGCGGAACTTTTTATACAAAAGACACAATCAACGGATTCCATTTTTGAAGAACTTTTCTCTTATATCAGCAGGAATTTGAATCTGCCTTCACCAAAAGAGAGCAGGCAGCCGGACGATAAAAAGATAATTATGGTAATAGATGATTCACCTCTTATGTTGAGGACGATTTCGGGTATGCTGAATGCACATTATAAGGTTGCAACTGCAATCAGCGGTAAAGTGGCGCGTCGGTACCTGGCAGGTAATACGGCGGATTTGATTATACTGGATTATGAGATGCCGGATGAAAACGGTCCCGCCATTTTTAAAAAGCTTAAAGAGAATCCCTTAACTGCTGATATTCCTGTTATTTTCCTGACTAGTGTGAACGACGTTGACAAAGTGTGCGGGGTTCTTTCCCTGCAGCCGGAAGGTTATCTTTTAAAGCCAGTGGATATGGCAGACCTTATGGGGAAGATTGAGGAAGCGCTAAGCCGGGGAGAAATATAATATCACCCGGCTTATAAAAGTTTCGTTTTCCATCCGGTATTCTGCCATTCCGGCGTGGTCTTTCGCAATCTGCTCAATGCTTTTTAGTCCTGTGCCGCCGCCGCTTTTTCCCGTACGAAAATCCCTGGCAGATAACCATTGTTCCGATTTTAGCCTGGACTCTGACAGAGACCTGTTTTCGTAGAAAACCTCCTCACAGGTATTTTCCATATAAAAGAGCAGCGAATTGTTGATAATACAGGCGTTAAATTTCACAAAGCAGTGTCCGTTATGCGCGTTGCATGCTTCCAGTGCATTTTCCAGCAGATTTCCCGCAAGAATCAGCAGTTCGGAGACTGGAACAGGCGACGCATCAAGCTGGATTTTCGTCTGAAAGTCAATTCCGGCGTCCAGCATTTTTCCTGCATAATGTTGGAGCAGACCGTTTAAAAAAGGTTCTTTACAGTAATAGCATTGTTCGGCAAGTTCAAAACGTTCGCATTCCTGACCAATCAATTCCAAAGCCTTATCAGTCTGCTCATCGCTTACCAGTGCGCCGAGAGAGCGGAGCAAATGCTTCATATCGTGCCGGGTACGCTTGGTGTTTTCAATATCGTTCGTCAGCTTTTCATATTGAAGCCGTTGGATATCAAGAAAATGTTCAAACTCATTCTGCCTGCGGTTCTGTTCAATCTCCCAGAAAAGAAAACGATATATCTCAAAGATATAAAACAGGGAAAAAAGGAATAGAATAAGCCGGACAAATAAAGTTTCCTTCGCATTTTCATAACGGTCATTCATGCCGATCACAAAGGTTGCGGTCAGATACAGGATGGTCGCAAAGGCAAAAAGGGGCAGATGTTTAGTCATTTCTTCCGGCATAGTATCACCAAAATAACGCCGTAAAATCTTATGGGAAAAAAGGCAAAGCAGTGGAACAACCAGCAAATCCAGTACAAAATAGCAGATTACGCCGGGAAGCGTGAACATATATGAATCCGTTGCATATTGGGGATAAAAGGGCAGTATGTGAAAGAGAAAAAGCGATGTCAAAAGATATTCTGTCATAGCGCCGACAACGCTGACGCCCAGCGCAATAAATTTCTTTACTGTAAGTTCCCGGACTGTCAGGAAATACACGGCGATACCAAGTAAGACAAAAAAAGCCATACAGAGCGTACCGGGAAGCTGAACGCTCTGCCCGCTTGGAAGAATTTTGTGAAAGAGCGCAAAGACGGCTGCCAAAATTACCAAAAGCGCCGTCATGCCAATCCATGCCGCTTTCCTTCCCGGACGGAACGCGCTTTTTTCGAAAGGAACATAACATAAAAGAGCGAAAGGAACAATCAGCAGAACGAAGCCAAGCCATTGTAAAAAGACGTTATTCATATATCCTCTACCTATCTCCTTCCGATTTTTGAGCCGCTTATACAGATAAATGCGCATTCTTATTATATATCTTTTGACGGCAGATTTCAAATATTTGCATGAATAATGGATATGGGTTATAGTAAATCTGAATACAAGAATTTCTGTATAAATTCTTCTTATGTGAGGTAAAGAATATGATTTTTGAAAAAGCAGTATATGAAGATATCGAGCAGTTAAGCGAATTGCGGATTGCATATTTAATAGAAGATACAGGTAATTTGAATGAGAAAGATTTAGAAATAATAAAAAGGGATTTGCCGGAATATTTTAAGCGGCATCTTAATAAAAATATTTTCTGTTATGCAGCGCGAAAAGAAAAAGAGATAGCGGCATGCGCTTTTTTGCTTGTGGTGGAAAAGCCAATGAGCCCTGCGTTTATTACCGGAAAGACGGGTACGGTATTAAATGTCTATACAAAACCGGAAAGCCGGCATCATGGGTATGCACGAAAACTGATGAATATCATGCTGTCAGATGCGGTTAGCATGAATTTAAGCAGCATTGAACTCAAGGCAACGGATATTGGATATTCCTTATATAAATCTCTTAACTTCAAGGATGAAATTACAAAATATCATTTGATGAAGTGGACAAATGAAGATTTATAGAACAGTGAAAAGAAGCACTTTACAGAAAAGGGTGTAATTATGCTATAAAGAAAGCGTTTCGGGATAAAATGATAGGAATATTTGGAAGAGTGTAGTTCACTATGAATGAATACGTTAAAAATTTAAACAGAATTGAGTTTGTGGTTACTATGGCTTGCACAGGAAAATGCAAGCACTGTTCGGAAGGAGAACATAGCTCCTTTACGGGACATATCGATGCAGACATAGCGGCGGACGCAGTCCGTAAGATATGCGAAAATTATAAGATTGCCTCATTGATGACCTTTGGCGGGGAACCGCTGCTCTATCCTGAGGTGGTCTGTAAAATACATAAAGCGGCAAAAGAGACGGGTATACCTAAGAGGGATTTGATTACAAACGGCTTTTTCACAAAGGAGCATAAACGGATAGAAGAAGTTGCCAGCGCGCTTGCTGAAAGCGGCGTGTGCAGGATTCTTCTGTCGGTTGATGCTTTTCATCAGGAAACAATCCCTTTAGAGCCGGTAAAATATTTTGCAGAGTGTATCAAAAAAACCGGCATAGATATCTCTTTAAATCCGGCATGGCTTGTCAGTAAAACCGATAATAATCCATATAATATAAAAACAAGGGAAATCCTAAAGGAGTTTGGCTCTTTGGAAATTCCCGTCAGCAAAGGAAATGTAATATTTCCGAGCGGAAATGCCATCAAGTATTTAGGGGAATATTTTGATGAAAATATGGAGTATACAAGCCCCTATGAGGAAAATCCGGAAGATATCAGGGCGGTTAGTTTTTCTCCTAACGGAGACGTATTGAATGGGAATGTCTATCAGAAAAATATCTTGGATATACTGGATGGGTATAAGCCATAGATAGGCAGATATGATTGAAGCGGTATAGTATATGGCAGAAAAAGACCTATCATAAATATTAGCGATAGGGATATGTTTTTTAGTTTTAAGGGAAATTTTACAAAAGAAATAATTGCATTTTCCTCTTAAATGTGATATAAATAATTTATGTTCGGTCATTCGACCAATTCATTCTACGGAAAGCCGTCTGCGCGCTTTCTGTTATCTTACATCACATAAGGAGACATATCTATGAATCAAAAAACAACAAATCTTAAAAATGCAGCTTTCATTTCCAATCCAAAGGATTTATTTCCAAACGATTTACTTAAGGACGCCCACGGAGCTATTCCCTACGGCATGACTAACGACTACATGTTCAGAGCGGTTTTTCAGACCAACAACAAGGCCTTACATGGACTTATCTGTTCACTGCTCCATCTTCGTGAAGAAGATATCGCATCCGTAGAAATCA
>JAMPFF010000076.1 GCA_023664605.1 Clostridium sp. | reverse complement strand
AGAAAGAGCGGGTTCGGGAAAAGGAACATACTATGTTCGCTTAAAGTAAATTAAGACTGCTTTGAACGGTATAACTGATAAACTGGCTTTGCCAACCTTGATTGCGTTAGCATCAACCGCCTTGGGAAGCCTTTTTTTGTGTCCGATTTAACGGACAATCCGTCTGCTACAATGCCAGACAGAAGAACAGCAGCGCCGGAGTGTCAAATAGAAAAGAGGCATTCTATGAAAAAAGGAAAAAGAACGATAAGACGCGGCGATATTTACTATGCGGATTTAAACAGGGCGGAGGAAACGCGGGGAAGCGAGCAGCGCGGCAAAAGACCGGTTTTAGTCATTCAAAACGATATCGGGAATCAGTATGCGCCGACGACGATTGTTGCGGTTTTGACGTCGCGGAAGAAGAAATATTTACCGACGCATGTGTTACTGCCTGATTTTGCCGGATTAAAGGGCAACAGTACGGTATGTTTGGAACAGATTAAAACCATTGATAAAAGCCGCTTGGAGGAATATAGGGGGAATGTCGGCGCGCAGACTATGAAAGAAGTGGAAAAGGCGATTGCAGTAAGTCTGGGTACGGATTTTTTTGCAGCAGATTAAATCATTTTTCGGACAAGCTGCGTTATATAAGTATAAGGATTATCCGTATAAGAATCCTTAGCAGGAGGAAATCATTTTGACGCGTGAAGATGAACTGTTCAGGAGGATGGAACAGGGAGATGACGGGGCGGCGGAAGAACTGATTGCCATGTATTATCCGGATATACTGCGTTACTGCATCTGGAATGCGCCTGACAAATCGTTGGCGGAGGATGCGGCGCAGGAAACATTTTTGAAGGCAGTCCGTTACTTTGACCGTTATGCGCATCAGGGAAAATTCAAGCCTTTTTTATATCAGATTGCAGCGAATACCTGCATTGATATGAGGCGCAGAAAGTGGCTGGCGGAGACAGGGTATGAAGAACTGACGGAGGAAGTCTGCTATCAGGAGAGGGGTTTTACAGAGGTTGACGAAAATCTGCATATCAGGCAGATGATACGGAAACTTCCCGAAGATATGCAGGAGATTATCGTACTTCGGTTCATGCAGGAATTGACGCTACGGGAGATTGCGCAGACCGTCCGTCTGCCTCTGCGTACCGTACAATCGAAGCTGCGTTCTGCGCTGAAAAGGTTAAAAAAGGAACTGGAAAAAGAAAAGGAAAGAGAGGAGGAAAATACGAATGAGCAGAATAGAAAGTAGCAAGATAAAAGAAGCGCTTTGGGATGCTGGAAATATGGGAGACGGCGACAGCGCACAAAGGAACTTTCCTGACGCTGTGTTTGGCAAGCTTTCTCCAATATTGGAAGAAAAAAGAAAGCGCAAGAGAATAAAATTCAGCGTATTTTTAAAGCGGCAGGTGCGTTTTGTCGGTTGGAAAATATGGTTGATGCAGGGTGTGCTTTTATGTGCGTTATACGCTTTTTTCAGCGTATATGCAGTAGGTTATATGATGGTAAATATCCGTTATATAGCATATTTTCTCTGCTGTCTGTCTGTATTGGTGATTCTCTCTGCGGCGCCGGTATTTTACCGCAGCATCCGCTATACGATGTATGAAGTGGAGATAGCGAGCCGTTTTTCCATGATAAGATTATTGCTTGCCAAAATTATTATTATCAGCGCAGGGGATGTTATTTTATTGACGCTTTTTTTATGGATGACAGTATTTCGTACAGGTATAAAGGCGGAGAGCGCGCTGTTATATATTCTGTTTCCTGCTCTGGTATCGGGCGCGGGAGTTTTATATCTGCTAGGGCATACTCCGGCGGAACGCTTTCAGAGCCAAAGTATCGGACTTGGTTGTGTGCTGTTTGGCATATTCTTTTTGCTAAAACAGTTTTGCCCGCTCTTTTTTACACAGACTTTTTCCATAGGGTGGGCGGTGGTCTGTCTGCTGCTGTTTTGCTTCTGTGTAGGGCAGTTCCGTTATCTGCTGTGCAGTTCGGCATATGCGCGGGTGCAGATGTAACATTTCATAATCATTCTTGTACAATAGAAACAAATCACCGCAGGGCACGCTTGCGCTACATTGTCACTCGTAGCGGCGTATAAGACGCTAAAGGACAGCGTCTAAACGCCGACGGCGACAGAGTACCCTGCTTGCGATATTGTTTCTATTGTACAATGCAGGTTTATGAATATGCGATTTTCACAATTACCTATCATTTAGTATCACAGAAAGGATGAGTTTTTATGGAGTTAAGAATAGAACATATTTCAAAACGCTATAAGGATAAGCAGGCGGTCGATGACGTTTCCCTGCATCTTACGTCGGGGGTATGGGGGCTGCTTGGCGCAAACGGCGCGGGAAAAACGACGTTGATGCGTATGATAGCGGGCATTATGAAAGCGGACGCCGGACAGATTCTCTATAACGGCGTGGCAATAGAGGTATTAAAAGAGGCTTATCGGGATATTTTCGGCTATCTGCCGCAGGAATTTGGCTTTTATCCGGAGTTTACGGTGGCGGATTATCTGGAATACGTTGCGGCGTTAAAAGGATTGACAAAAAAAGATACAAAAGAAAAACTGGATGAACTGCTGGATAAAATGACGTTGTATGAAGTGAGAAATAAAAAAATCAGAAGGCTTTCCGGCGGTATGAAGCGGCGTGTAGGAATCGCGCAGGCGTTATTAAATGACCCTGAGGTTTTGATTTTGGATGAGCCGACAAGCGGTCTTGACCCCGGAGAGCGGGTGCGTTTTCGGAATTTATTATCGGAATTTGCGCATGAGCGCATTGTGTTAATTTCTACGCATATCGTTTCGGATATTGAATACATTGCGATGCAGAATGCCGTTATGAAAGACGGCAGGCTGATTGCGACGGGAACGACGGACGAACTGGTGAAACTGGTGGAAGGAAAGGTGTGGAGATGCAGTATTCCGTTGCAGGATGTACCGGCGTATGAGAAAAAGTATAAAATCGTCAACTTAAAAAACGAGGACGCACAGACGGTTTCTATCCGCTATCTTGCCGAAGAGGCTTTAATCGGCGGTTCCGTGCCGGAGACGCCGCGGTTGGAGGATTTGTATTTATGGCTGTTTCCGGAAGCATTGCAGGGAAAGGGGGATGACTGAACATGAAAATATGGAAACTGGAAGTGAAAAAAATCTTAAAGACGCGCCAGACATGGGTTTTAATAGCGGCGGCGCTATTTTTAAGCGTTGTATTGGCATATCTGCCGGTCACATATAAATATGCGGATAGTTACAGCGAAACAGGAGAACGAGTGGAGCTGCAGGGAACGGCAGCGATTGCTTATTTAAAAGAGGCGCGCGCGGATTTTACGGGAGTTGTAACGCCGCAGAAAGTACGGACGGCGGTGGAAGAATACCAGGCATGCCTGAGGGAATATGGTGTGACGGAATCGTATGACCTGCCCGACGGCGTATATAGCCAGCGTTTACTTCCATTCGCACATCTTATACGGGGCGTCAGGGAGGCGTTTGCCAACCGTGAAAACGGAGTCGCGCCGTCCGTTATGGAAATAGAACTGGAAAGAGTGGATAACTACTATGAAGAATGTGAGGAGAGACTCAAATCCCTGATGCGGATGGAACATAAAAATAATCCCGATATCGGCGTGGCGGCGATGAAAATGTATCAGAATGTGGAAACGCCGTATTTGTATTATTCGGGATATAGCAGTGATGCAATGGAATATGTAGGATTTTTGGGATTTTTATTGCTGCTTATCTGCGTTATCATAACCGCGCCCGCATTTTCCTCCGATTATCAGACGGGAGCGGATGATATCCTGCGCTGTACGAAACACGGGCATGTCCGTCTGGGGATAGCGAAAGCGGCTTCGGCGGCGGGTATTACGACGGTTCTTTTTATCGTCTGTATGGCGGTTCATATTGTGATATCCAATTCGTTTTTCGGATGGGAGAGTTTAAAAACGTCGATACAGATGATATTTTCCATTACCAATCTGGTTGACTGGAATCTGGGGGATATGCAGCTTGCCGTTGCTTTTGCGGCTCTTGCCGCGCTTGCAGCTGCCATAAGCGTTACCTTATTTATTTCCGCGAAATGCCGGAATGTGGTGACGGCGTTAAGTATAAGTTTTATCGTCTGCTTTGCGCCAGTGTTTCTTTCATTCATATCAGCCGATTCATCCATCGCCTTGTGGCTGCATTGTTTATTGCCGTCAAACGGCGCATGTCCGCCGGATAGCTTTTTATATCAGGCGGTAGATTATGAGTTTATCAAAGCGGGCGGTCTTATCTTATGGACGCCGTATGCGATGGTTATTTTTGCAGTGATAGAAGCGGTGTTGTTTGCCGTGCTTGCCGTCCGCTCATATATGACATATCGGATGAAGAATTAATATGGTACAGGAAACATTTGTTGGGTAGTTTGAATAGGTGACTTAGAAAATATCCATTATTCAAGGGTTTCCAATGCCCTATGAATAATGGATGTCCTGTGCTGCTTATTCAGTTGTGATTTTGGTTAGCCGAAGAAACTGAAAGACATTTATTCCAATTCATTACAAACTCTTTCTCATTTGTACCGTCATCTATATTTTCGGTTTTAACGAAAAAACCCTCTCGCTGATAGAATGATATTGCCCGTACATTTTGTTGATAGACACTTAAACTCAAATTAGTCTTAATCTTCTTTGCATAGTTCAATAACTGCTTTCCTATACCGTTTGATTGAGCGGTTTCTTTTATAAAAATTCCGGCAATATAATTACCTGTTAGCCCGATAAATCCCATTATTTGATATGTGTCATTATCTTCATACACATATACTTCCGCTTGTGGAAGCACCTCTTTTACGGTTGCATAATTATCTGTCCAGTATTTTTCGGATATAAAACTATGAGTTTTAATGTTTGTATCAAGCCATATTTGCATAATGGCATCCAAATCATGCTCTCTAAATGCTCTTATCATACATTACCTCCATAAAACCCAAGTTCATATTTTTAATAGAATACCATAATCGCACCCATGTTTCTATCACATCTTTATGAAATTTCTTTCTCTTTCCGCTTAGGTCTGCGCTGCTGTCTGTTATGCTGTTAGCTCTTGTTCTGAAGTTCCCTCGCAAGGTTTTTCTGTTATAGTCGATTACCTCTACATCAGCTAATTCGGTAGTGGTCTAATTTTAAAACCATGAATACATCGGCTGTATAATTGTTATTATATTTTTCAATCCTCACAAATCCCATTTTTTCATATAGGGAAATAGCCTTTGTACTTGATATTCATCAAATTTTAAGACATTTTGTAATTAAGCCATTTCCCATTGATAAATCGTGTTGTAA
>JAMPFF010000075.1 GCA_023664605.1 Clostridium sp. | reverse complement strand
AAATCATGCTCGCATGAATTTGGCTGACGGACGAAGGTCTGAGGGAACGCCCGCATATGAGCAAAAAGAGCTGCGCAGCAGCGGAAAGCGCCGAAAGCGCGTTTTGCGAATGGGCGTGGGCTGAACTATTAACCAATACCGAAAGGATGATAAACCATGACACCGGAACATGCAGAAATTCTTAGTAAAATCAACGATTATGCCGAAAAAACGCTGGGCGATATCGACCCGCAGAAAACGCCGGTTTCCCAACAGCTTGAAACATTGAAACCCGTTATGGAGGAAATTGCCAAAGAAAAAGGAATGTCTCTTGAAGATGTATTTATTCTTTACATGGACCTGGCAAGCGAGGTTGCCGTGAAAGCGGAGACACAGTTTCAGGCAGAACTGCGTGACAGCGGATTGGCGTGAGAGTGATTTTTATTTAATCACTCTCACGCGGAAAACGCCCTCAATGGACGCTAACTTCTTAATAATCTCTCCGGACGCGGGCGTTTCAATATCGAGCATGGTATATGCCACCTCGCCTTTGGATTTATTCGTCATATCGGAAATGTTAATGCCGTTATCGCCGAAACATGCCGTAAATTTAGTAATCATGTTAGCGATATTTTTATGGAAAATCGCGATACGTCCCGCCTGTGTGCAGACTCCCATATCGCATTTCGGATAGTTGACGCTGTTGATGATATTGCCATTCTCCAGATAGTCCATCAACTCTTTTACCGCCATCTTTGCGCAGTTATCTTCGGATTCCTCCGTTGACGCGCCCAGGTGCGGAATCACGATACAACCCTCTTTGCCCGCCGTTACAGGGTTCGGGAAATCTGATACATATTTGCGGATTTTACCGGCTGCAATCCCGTCCAAAACGGCTTTCTCATCTACAAGCAAATCCCTCGCAAAGTTTAATAATATCACGCCGTCTTTCATTTTATCGATGGCATCTTTATTTATCATGCCTTTTGTCGCGTCCATCAGCGGCACATGAATGGTAATGATATCGCAGTTTTCGTATATTTCATCCACGCTCATGGCATGTTTGACGTCACGGCTCAAATTCCATGCCGCATCCACGGAAACATACGGGTCATATCCATATACTTCCATGCCTAAATGCTTTGCCACATTGGCAACTTTTACGCCAATCGCGCCCAGACCAATAATGCCGAGCTTTTTATCATAGACTTCCGTTCCGGCAAAATTTTTCTTTGCTTTCTCCGCCGTTTTGGCAATATTTTCATCATTTTGGTTATCCAGCACCCATTCGATGCCGCCTACAACGTCTCTTGCCGCCAGAAGCATACCCGCAACGACAAGTTCCTTTACGCCGTTGGCATTCGCGCCCGGCGTATTGAATACCACAATGCCTTTTTCCGCGCATTTATCCAGTGGAATATTGTTGACGCCCGCACCCGCTCTCGCTATGGCAAGCAGGTTGTCCGGCAGTTCCATCTCGTGCATGGACGCGCTTCTGACAAGAATGCCGTCCGCTTCCTTTATGTTGTCCGTCTGTGTATACTGTGCGCTGAATTTCTCAGTTCCTACTTTGGAAATAGGATTTAAACAATGATATTGAAACACTTTTATCACCACGCCTTTCACATTTTTTCGTTTTTCTCAAATTCCTTCATAAATGCAACCAGTTTCTCTACGCCCTCAACCGGCATTGCGTTGTAAATACTTGCACGCATACCGCCTACGCTGCGGTGTCCTTTCAGGTTGACAAATCCCGCCGCATCCGCCGCTTTGATAAATTTCGCATCCATTTCATCGTTTCCCGTAACGAAAGGCACGTTCATCAAAGAACGGTCCTCTTTTCTGACAGTGCCTTTAAATAAGGCGCTCTCATCCAGAAAATCGTATAATATTTTCGCTTTCTTTTCATTCAATTCTTTCATGGCGTCAAGTCCGCCGTTTTTAATAAGCCACTTAAAGACCTTTCCGCAGATATAAATGCCATAGCATGGCGGCGTGTTATATAAGGAATCGTTATCCGCCTGTATTTTATAATTCATCATAGTAGGCGTACCGGGCAATACGTTATCCGTCAACAAATCTTCCCTGATAATAACGACCTGCGTTCCGGCAGGACCTACATTTTTCTGTACGCCCGCATAAATCATGCCGTATTTGGTAACATCCATCGGCTCCGATAAGAAGCAGGAGGAAACGTCGGAAACCAGAATCTTTCCTTTCGTATTCGGCAGAGTATGGTATTTCGTACCGTAAATAGTATTGTTTTCACAGATATAAACATAGTCCATATCGTCCGTAATCGGCAAATCGGAACAGTCGGGAATATAGGAAAACGTCTTATCGGCAGAAGAAGCAAGCTCTACCGCTTCTCCATACATCTTCGCTTCCGCAAAAGCTTTTTTCGCCCACTGACCTGTTAAAATATAGCCCGCCTTGCGGTTTTTCATCAGGTTCATCGGTACGGACGCGAATATCAGGCTTGCGCCGCCCTGTAAAAAGATAACCTTATAGTTATCCGGGATGTTTAATAATGTCCTTAAGTCCGCTTCCGCCTCTTTGATAATCGTATCGTATACTTTGGAACGATGGCTCATCTCCATCACGGACATGCCGCATCCCTTATAGTCTAACATCTCCTCTGCAGCTTCTTTTAAGACTTCCTCAGGTAAAACTGCCGGACCTGCTGAAAAATTGTACACTCTTGCCACTGTTTTCTCCTCCAGTCATTATAAAAATATGAATCTCAAACTCTATAATACTATAAATTAACAAACACCAAGAAATATTTTACATTTATCATGTACGTTCGTCAATTCCTATTCTAAAAAAGTTTCTCAGTAATACATCACAACCGGCGTTCCGACCTCTACCATCTCATACATCTGCACCATCGCGTCGTACGGTGTGTTGATACAGCCGTGCGAGCCGTTTGTCTGATAGATGGTACCGCCGTAATTGCTGCGCCACGCCGCGTCATGGATGCCGATATTGCCTTTGACGGGCATCCAGAAATTGACATGTGAAGCATAACCCTGACCACGCAGAATGCGGTTTGTCTGTTTGGCATAAACATAGTTGACGCCCTCCGGCGTTCCCATGCGTCTGGACGTATTTCCCGTAACAACAGACGTTTCTATTTGTAAAACGCCGTTTAAATAATAATACATCATCTGCTGTTCCATATCAATTTCGATATAGGTATTGCCGACGTCATCTTTTCCCTGCTGCATAGCCGTCTGCAAATAGGCGGGCGTATGCACTTCATCCGCTTTACGCGCAAAAGCGTCCGTTAAATAGGCGATTTCCGCCTCCTTATCCAAGCGGTTGCCGTATATGCCGCCCTCTACGGTTACAACGCCCCTTTTGGTTGTCTGAAACGTTCTTGCGGCTCCCACCGTATCATATTCGTTTGCCAGCGCGGTGATAAACTCCGGTATCGCATCTTCTCTTATCTGCAACGCTCCGCTTTCATCTAACGCCGGAGCGCCGTTATCTTCTAACAAAATCCAGTCGCAGACAACAGAGGCGTCTATCGGAATCTGTTCCTCGCCCATCTGATAAACGATATGGCAGTTTTGAAAATCTTCTATCAATTCCCACTCATGCAAGATTTCCTGCATTTCATTTGTCAGTTCCATATCATAATAACAGCCTGCCTCGACTAACGATATGCTTTCGACGGAATTGCTAATCGCTTCTGCTATCGCCTGCCTGGTCTTTTCTAAGCTTAACACATCACATCTTTCGTCGATAAGCTGATAACCCTGTTTCGTCTTTACAATGGCTATTTTTCTATCCTCTGTATCCGCCTGCTCTGCAAAAGGGAGCATGTCAAAACATGCCTCCAGCTTATCTTCATCATAGCGGATAACAGGACTTAGTTTTTCCTGTCTGATTTTCCAGAAACTGTCTATCCACAGCCAGGCGTTCTGCCTGTTAAGATAATGTCTTAATGACTCCTCAAAATCATACTGGTAATCGATATCCTGCGCCATAATATGATATTCGTTTTGTTCCTTATCATAAATGGTAATGCCGTCATACGCAAACTGTCCGGAAAGTTCTGCATTGACTTCCTCAATGCTCTTTCCGGTACAGTAAATATTGTTAATCCATGTTCCATATTCAAAAGCGTTCCGGTAATAACATGCAAGACCGATATACGCAATCAGAAACTGCAATACAACAATACAAAGCAAAAGAAATATTTTTTGAAATATACGTTTTTTCATGAGATTTTCCCAGCTAGTTTCACTATTTCTGTTTTATTCCTTCTTCGCTAAGTCCTGTGCATCAAAAGCTTCGCTGATGGGCGCTCCGGCCGGTACCATCGGGAATACCTTATCATCCTCCGGAATCATGCAATCCAATAAAACCGGCGCGTTCATGGCAAGAGCTTTTTCTATGGCGGGCGCGACCTCTTCTTTCGTCGTTACCCGGATTGCCGCACAGCCAAGACCTTCCGCCACCTTGCAGAAATCAACCTTATCCTGCAGCACGGTATGGGAATAGCGTTTTTCATAGAATAGAGTCTGCCACTGTCTTACCATACCCAGCACATGATTGTTGATAACAATTTGAACAATCGGAATATTATATCTGCTCGCCGTAGCCAGTTCATTCATATTCATTCTAAAGCATCCGTCTCCCGCAATATTGACGCAGATTTTATCAGGCATACCAACCTTTGCGCCTATACATGCGCCAAGGCCGTACCCCATCGTTCCCAGTCCGCCGGAAGAAAGGAAAGTACGCGGTCTGGAATATTTATAATACTGTGCCGCCCACATCTGATGCTGCCCCACATCCGTCGTGATAATCGCCTGCCCTTTGGTAATGCGGTCAAGCTCCTCCATAATATACGGACAGGATAATGCGGAATCATCATAATTAAGCGGATATTTTTCCTTCAGTTCCATAATATGCGCAATCCACTCCGGATGTTCCTGTTTGGCAAGTTTCGCATTGATACGGGTAAGCATCTCTTTCAAATCGCCCACTATCGATACGTCCGTACGGATATTTTTATCAATCTCCGCGGCGTCCACATCAATGTGAAGCACCTTTGCATTTTCCGCAAACTTCTTTGGATTGCCTACCACACGGTCGGAAAATCTCGCGCCGAGCGCAATCAAAAGGTCACACTCGCTGACGCCGAAGTTAGACGTTTTCGTTCCGTGCATTCCTATCATGCCGGTATAGAGTTTATCGTGTCCGTCGTAAACGCCTTTTCCCATCAGGGTATCGCACACAGGCGCATCCGCTTTCTTTGCCAGTTCCCTGACTTCTTCATATGCACCGGAAATAACCGCGCCGCCGCCCACATAAATATATGGTTTTTTCGCCGCCTGTATGAGTTCGATGGCTTTCGCAATATCCTCATCGGTATTTTTTCCCTTTACGCCCGCTTTCGGCACAGGTTTTGTTTCATGCGCCGCTTTTTCGTATTCGCACTTATTGGCGGTAACGTCCTTGGTAATATC
>JAMPFF010000074.1 GCA_023664605.1 Clostridium sp. | reverse complement strand
GAAACATAAACTGCTCAATCCTCTGAATCCCTTCATAATAAATTAATGCTTTCAAGTATTTTGTATAAACCAAATCAACCGTCTTATCAATCTGTTCAATTAAAGACCCATGCACTTCATCCTGATATTTTAAATCTGCATCTGACTGTGCAAAATAGCCTATTTTTATATATGCGCCTGTCACCCATTTCTCAGGGTCTTTATAAAAGGCAAGCATTGCCGCCCTGATTAAATAGCCATCCTCATCAAATAAGTGCAAATTGTCTAACAAAATAGAATCTTCAACTTTCGTTTCCTCCGGCGTCAATCTGCTCCGCCGTACTGCTTTCTCCTTGAACAGTTCTATTGCTTCCGGTCTTAAATCCTCGACCTTTAGTTTAGGAATCGGCATACCGTCCCATGTTCTGCCCTGCGATTTCAAAATCGCCTTATCCAATTCTTTTCCAGTTATCGTTCTCATGGTACTGCCGGAACGATAAAAATATTTACCATGATAACTGATGAGCGCAGGATATTTGTCCACGATAATTTCAATGTATTGTAAGTTATCCTCATGCAACAAGTTGACATCAGCTACAATGCCCATTGTATCTGTAATCTTATTGGGAATAGCTTCTAATAATTTCTTTCTGTCTTTATCGCTAAGCCCGACAACATCTCCGTTATCATTCTTGCCAATATAAAGCGTTCCGCCATACGCGTTTGCATATCCGCAAATCCACTCTAAGAACTCATCATGCCAAGATTCTTTATATTCTATTGTCTGATGCTCCGGCATAGTTATCACCTGCTTTCTATTATTTTTTACAATTTTATTATTAATACATTATTAGCAAAAATTTTATCTATATATATTCCATAAACAGTATATATTTGATTAATTTTTCATAAATATATTATACTATAATAAACCTTTCTTCTCAATCAATTTTTTCCATAAACCGATATAATATTTTCTACTGTAAAATATAGCAGATGGCAGATAATCTATTGACTACCTGCCACTTAAAAGTAATCCGAATTAAATTTTCTCACCCATCACCTGTTTAAATACCCCACAAACCTGTCAAACGCCGCCTGTCCTTCCGGCGTTCTTTTATATACTCCGGCGTCCTCCAGTACCCGCATAAAGACATTGCCAATTTCCTTATGCAGAATATCCGTAATATTGTCTTTGTTCACTCCCTGATATTTCGGTAAAAATTCATCCACCCAGTCCGCGTGCTTCTCCAGCAATTCATCCTTGCGGATATCCGCTCCGGCAAGAATCGCCTCCGCCAGTTTCTCCATCTCGTCTTTTAAACGTGCCGGAAGCACGGCAAGACCCATAACCTCAATCAAACCGATATTTTCTTTTTTGATATGATGCAGTTCGGCATGGGGATGGTACACGCCAAGCGGATGCTCCTTTGTTGTGATATTATTACGAAGAACCAAATCCAGTTCAAACTTATCGCCGCGCTTTCTGGCAATCGGCGTAATGGTGTTGTGCGGTTCCCCGTCCGTTTCGGCAAATACAAAAGCCGCCTCGTCGGTGTAGCCCCGCCACGCATCCAAAATCACATCCGCCAGCGCAATCAGCCTGTCGGTATTGTCCGCTGAAATACGAATAACGGACATCGGCCAATTCACGATTCCCGCTTCCACGTCCTCAAATCCTTTTATCGTAAAAGTTCTCTCTACTTTTGCCCTTGCCATCGCAAACTCATAATGTCCGCCCTGAAAATGGTCGTGGCTTAAAATAGAGCCGCCGACAATCGGCAAATCGGCATTAGAGCCGACAAAATAATGCGGGAATTGTTTTACAAAATCAAATAATTTACAAAACGTGTCATGCTCAATCTTCATCGGGATATGTTTGGAATTGAACACGATGCAATGCTCATTATAATACACATAAGGAGAATACTGAAAACCCCATCTGCTTCCATGGATGGTAACCGGGATGATTCTGTGATTCTGCCTCGCGGGATGGTTCACTCTTCCTGCATAGCCCTCATTTTCCATACAGAGCAGACACTTCGGATAACCGCTCTGCTTTGCGCTTTTTGCCGCGGCAATCGCCTTAGGGTCTTTCTCCGGTTTGGACAAATTAATCGTGATATCCAAATCGCCGTATTTGGTCGAAGCAATCCACTTCTGGTCTTTTTTAATGCGGTATCTTCTGATATAGTCCGTATCCTGGCTCAGCTTATAAAAATAATCCGTCGCCTCCTGCGGGCTTTTTTCATATTTTGCCGCAAACTCCGCAATCACTTCGCTCGGTCTTGGCACGAGCATACTCATAATCTTCGTATCGAACAAATCCCGGTATACAATGCTGTTCTCCGTCATGATGCCATGCTCATACGCATAATCCATCATTTCGGAAAGCACGGTTTCGAGTTCGTCTGTTTCCATTGTGACATCTGTGTCATTTTCCTCTAACTCGTCCAACTGAAACAATTCCAACAGTCTGTTTATTGTATAAATCTTGTCCGCTTCTTCTATTAAGCCTGTCTTTAAACCATACGCAACTAATTTCTTTATATTAGTCTGAATCATGCCGTTTCTCTCCTTCTCTCCATATTTATTTAGTAGGTAATTGCGAAACTCACGTTTCCATAGCCTAGCGGTGATTTGTTTCTATTGTACAAACAGATTTTCGCAATCACCTAATATTTATTACAGCTTGCTCGGTCCATCCCCAATCTCTACTACATAGAAGTCGGCTTCTTTTCCCACTCTCTTTTGATAAGCCGCTCCAACTTTCTCTTTAAAGTCCTCCACCGCCTCGTCTTTCACAATGCTGACCGTACATCCGCCGAAGCCGCCGCCCGTAATACGGGAGCCGATAACGCCGGGTACTTTCCACGCTTCTTCCACCAGCACATCTATCTCATCGCAGGAAACCTGATAATCGTCCCGCAGCGATACATGGGAAGCGTTCATCAATTTTCCGAAAAGCGCAATATCATTCTTCTTTAGCGCCTCAACCGCACGAATGGTTCTCTGGTTCTCATATACCGCGTGTTTCGCCCTGCGCACCCTGACTTCATCCTTAATCGCCGTTTTATATTCCTCAAACTGTTCTTCCGATAAATCGCCAAGACCATTGATGCCGATAACGGTCTGCAATTCCTCCAGCGCCTTTTCACACTCGCTTCTCCTGACATTGTATTCGGAATCCACAAGTTGATGTTTCACCTTGCTGTTTGTCACAATGATTTTGGCGCCGTCTAAAACAAGCGGCGCATACTCATAAGATAAGTCCGCCGTATCTAAGAAAATAGCGTTGTCTTTTTTACCCATAGCGGATGCGAACTGGTCCATGATGCCGCAGTTCATGCCGTTAAAATTATTTTCGGAATACTGCCCGATTAATGCCAAATCCACATTCGTTACATCAAATCCGAATAAATCCCGCAGAAGATAACCTGTCAAAACCTCCAAAGACGCGGAGGAAGAAAGTCCGGAACCATTCGGAATGTTGCCGTTTAACACGATATCCAGACCGCACGGCATCTTAAACCCTCTTTTCTCAAACGCCCACATAACGCCCTTGGGATAATTTGTCCAGTCGGCTTCCTTTTCCGGCTTTAAGTCAACAATCGTGGATTCTATCACGCCCAGCTTATCGAAATTCATAGAATAAAAACGAAGCTTGTCATCCTCTCTTTTTCTTGCCGCCGCGTATGTTCCAATCGTTAATGCACAGGGAAAAACATGACCGCCGTTATAATCGGTATGCTCGCCAATCATATTGACGCGCCCCGGCGCAAAATAAACAGCAACGCCTTTTGTATCGCCGAAAATTTCCTCAAACTTTTTTAAAACCGTTTCTTTCATAACCCCCGTCTCCTTTACCCTTGATACTTTTTATGATATAAAAAAATGCTGCCGGATAGAATATCCGTTTGTTCTATAAATCTGTCAAAATGTTAATTTATTAATCTGATTAATAAAATCTTCCACCTGTCTTAAATGCTCCTTATTTCTCCTGCTTTCCCCTTTTAACATCTCCTTGCGGTAAGCTGTCGGCGACATCTTTTTCATCTGCCGGAATGCTTTGGCAAAAACCATTGGGTCGCTGTAACCGCACGAAAAGGCGATACTCTCAATCGGCAGGGACGTCAACTGCAAAAGCTCCGTCGCTTTCGTAATACGAAACGTCGTCAAAAACTGCTGCGGCGACATACCCACCCACTTCTGAAAAAGCGTATACAGATAGCTTCTATTAATACAGACATAGTCCGCGACGTCCGTTACTTTAATCGCATTACAGTAATTGCTCTGGATAAAATCAATCGCTTTTTTTACATAAATATTCGCCCTGTCCTCTTCGTTCTTCTCCGTAACCGCCGCGCTGTCCGCAATGACGGATAAAAAAATAGCAAGCTGTCCGTTTCTTCGTAAATCGTTGGACATCCCAAAAGTATTATGCTCCATCATGTCTTTTATAATGCGGTACAATTCTTCCGAACGCTCGGATTTAAAAACGGGCTGCTTCACCGACAAACCCATATTGCCGATATATTCCGCCGCCTGCACGCCGCTGAATCCCACCCACGCGTAAGTCCACGGTTCTTCTTCGTCCGCCTGATAAAAAACCAGTTCGTCCGGCGCAATCAAAAAACCGTATCCCTCTTCTAACGGGTATTCTTTCCCGCCGATGGAAAATCTTCCTTTTCCGCTTAAAATATAATGAATCAAATAATGCGGTTTGACGGCGGGACCAAAACTATGTAACGGCTCTGTCTTTGACAAGCCGCAGCAATTCACATACAGGCTGCCGTTTTTTTCTCCGGCAAATTCCAGTTTATAGGCTTTTTCCATGGTGGACGTCCTCTGATTTTACTTTTATTGCCTTTTAATGGTTAAAATATTTTAACATTTGTACCAGAACATCTTTTTCATCAGTACTGCCTTGCTTATTCCGTTTGTCAAAAACAAAGAATCCGGCGGTAGCATAAAAATCAAATAATTTAGGCTGATTATTACATTCTATGTATACGGTTTTTCCACCAATCAGGTATTCTATATCCACAACACGCTGCAAAGCCATTGAAAGCAAATCTTCTCCGGAAATGCCAAATGGCAGATTAGGATTGAAATTTTTGCCAAGCTGTGCTATTAACGGCATAGATACCATGAAACGGTCTAACGAATCGTCATATTGAGAAAATTTCGCAATTTTCTTTTGCTGGGTTTTACTCAAATGCGCGCCGGCTATGGATACAAATTTATTAGCAAGCGTATAATACCCGACAAATGCAGAACCATTTTCTGTTTCCTTGAACACAAGAAATGTAATGGCAATTCGTTGTCGGGCAAATTCAATCGCTTTATTATGGATAAAATCTTCCACATCAAGGTTAAGCGGACACATAAAGGTGGAGAGGACTGCTTTGCATGAATCCTCTCCATACATCTTCATCATATCCAATATATTTATCTGTTTTATTTGCTGCATCATTTTATTAAAGCTCCTAACACTTTTTTAATATCCTCACCTTTTACATCTTCAAATTCAACATGATGGAGCGGATAATTGTCAGCTGTTTCAGCAGCCTGTTCAAGAGTCGTAATAAATGCTTCAGCTTTTTTTGTATCATCAATGACAATATTATG
>JAMPFF010000073.1 GCA_023664605.1 Clostridium sp. | reverse complement strand
CCGTCAAACTTAAATTTCTCAATAATATCCCTTACATTTTCAGAAAAACCATTTAAATAATCATGAAAGTTCTCCTCAATATTATCAGGATCATCCAGCAGCCTTTCAAATGTATATTTGCTGGTATTGTAAAACTCATAACCCGATGCTTTACGCAGAAGGATATCCCGCATTGGCAGCTTCTTTACTTCCTCATATTTTTCAAGAACCGCTTCTTTCGTATCCGCTAATATGCAATCAAAACGGCGGATAACCGTCAATGGCAAAATTACTTCTCCATACTCGTGCGGTTTGTATACTCCCGTCAGTTTATCCGCAATCGCCCATATCAAGGCAGCTTTTTCATTGATACTCGTACTTAAATTCATATGACATCCCTTCTGTCTCTTTAAATCGTTATCCATATTGTCAACTTAACGTCTACTTCTTCTATTATTTTAGTATATTTAATCATCTGAACAATATCAAGCCAATTATTTCTATACTTGTTTTTGTTTTTTAATCAAAAACAAAAAAGTCATCTGACACAAATGACTTTTTAACTTATACCTATTATGATTACATAAACTGAAGATTCAACAAATTTGTTTTTAATCATTTCTCAACTTTTATATTAAATCCTTCATATATTCCCACTGGAATATCACTCCCAAAAGAATACTCTTCCACAGATTCTTTTTCAAAGAAATAAACTGTAACACGCTCTTTAATGGAATCAACAATCCAATATTCCCTGACACCGGCAGTCCGATACTTGAAGAGCTTTGTAAAATAATCCATTGCTTTACTGCCTGGTGAAATAACTTCGATTATCCAATCCGGAGCGCCATTGCAGCCTTTATCCGTGATTTTGTTTTTGTCGCAAATAACAGATATATCAGGTTCTACATAATTTTTGTCATTCCCATTCAAAAACACGGCAAAAGGCGCTGGAAAAATTTCACATTCCCCGCTATGTTTTTGAATATAATTTCCTATTTCCCTATCGAAAAAATGAACTAATCTCTGGTGATTTGTGTTTGGCGGCGCCATATAATATATTTTCCCATCAATTAGTTCGGCTCGTTCTCCGTCTGGCAAAGCGTAAATATCATCAATTGTATATATCTCTTTTTTTCTCAATATATCCATATGCTCACCTGCTTTCAATAATATTTTACACTATCCAGCTGCCTTTTACTAATTATTTATTATTGCAGTCTCAAATATAATACGATATCCTCATTTATTTTATCATAGGATTGCCAGTCTTCTATAAATCCCTCGTATTATATTCATAAAATATTCTCCAATATTTACACTACTTTCCATACAATTTTTCATTAATTTCTAACTCATATTATACAAATAAACATCCAACTCTGCAACTCATTTCCACACTGGGTTTATTTCATAACAATACAGATATATTTTCAATTTTGCCATTAAAAAGCTTTTGTACGATATAACTATTATAATCATACAAAAGCTTCTTTTTGTTTATCAACAAACAGTTATTTTATGGAATTTCACGTAATATATCAGGATTAATCCCTAACTTCTCTAAAGTAATATACTCAAGCAGGAAAAACTTTTCCGCTAGCTCCAATGGATTCATTTTCCAATATCTCTGCGAATAATATAAGTTCCTCACCATAATATCAAAATAATCCGTATTACAAGTCCATGCCCGAGGAAATGTATATTCTTCTACTTCTTTTTCAACTCCTGCCTTTTTTAACTGGGCGTTTAAAGTTGATTGCATAAACGACAACGCCACTGATAATGATATAATCTCTTTCCCTAAAAATGTCTCTCCGCTTGACACCTTCTCCATAGACACGAAATCACTTTCAATGCCGCATATTGTAATAATAGCTGTAACCTTATGCCTATCCAATGTTGTAATTCCCTGATTAACTGCCATACAGTTATTTAGAATGTAATCATAAAGATTCTGAAATCCATCAAAGAATACCTGCTTCTGCTCCGGATGGAAGCAAATCCGTTCGTCATTGTCCTGCATATCTTTACAGACTTGGCTGAACATACCCCAAATTTGTTCTTTAGTTTTCGTCATTATCGGCTCCTAAAACTGTTAAACAGCTTCTATTTTTATAATATGGAATATTCTGAATCTCTTCCTCTATTGTGCATAAATCCGGTCCATGATTAAGCATAAAGAAAAAAGCCGGACCTTTCACTAAAGCAGCTGTGACCACAGGTTTTTTTATTATTACCTTATAAGCGCTTCTAGGCGCCTTCTTTCCATTTGATTCTATTATTAATTTCACACCGTCGAAAAGGACAAAGACATCTATTAAAAGAAATCCTATACAAGCAACTCTTACTACTGTATCCATATTTTCTACCATTCCTTTACTTCAGAATACTTTTGGCGTTGCATCAAAAAAGCTTACACTGATATCTTTCCAACTTTCAAGGAAACTGATACATACAATCACACAAGTTGCGAGCTGTATCTGTCCAATGTTATTATCGACGCCTAACCAAAAAATCATTATAACCATAAGTCCCGCTGCAATCAATTCTCCTATGGCTATCATTTCATGCATCGACGTATACTCATTTTTAGATGCTTTTTTACTCTTTTTTGCTTTATTTACAATTTTCCGATTTTCTCTATGGTTACCAATAATAAACCGGAATACCAATGCAGTATTTAAATATAGTGAAACTGGTGTAGGAGTTCCCATTTTTATAAGGGAGAATACATGATATACAATCAGAAGCAGCAATTCCATCATTAGCCACTTGCATGATTTCTCATCATAAGCATTTACTTTATATCGAAGCTTTATTAGAATATTTTCTGAAAACCTTAGATATGTATCTTGAAATCTCTTAAGTCCTGCCATCCTGTGTTCCTCGTATTGTAATAATCTTTATGCCCTGAAAAATAACTGGTACTATTATATTACAAATACTTCCCATTCGCAAGATTCTTGTCTATTTTAACCGGATTTCAAGCAAATTTTGCACTGCTATAGCATTATATTCTCCTGTGGGATTTTACTCTTTCTTTATTTTATTGTAAATCCGTTCATATTGCAACTAAATATTTATAAAAGCGCAGCCTTTTCCCAACCCCATGATAAATTCATGGCATCCGCTGCGCCTTGCGGCTTCTTCATCCTATGCATCGGTCACACCTTTTCCGGTCTTTACAATTATTACGGCGAGTTAGCGCAAACTAACTATCATGCCTTACCGCCAAAATCACCGCCGCCAGCACAAACGACAAAATATCCGCAACAGGCTGTACGATATACAGACCGAAATCTCCCATCACCGCTCCCAAAACAAACAGCAGCGGAATATAGAAAATCCCCTGTCTTGCTATTGAGATAACCAGCGCCGTCATATATTTACCGCAATTTTGCATATACATGCTCGATATTGCGTAAAATGCGAGAAATGGAAACGAGATGCACTGATACCTTAAAATGACAGCGCCCATCCTTATTACCTCGTCATCCGCTGCAAAAATTCCCACAAACGGTCTTGCAAACACAATACAGACCGCTGCAGCTATTACCATAAACCCGGTTCCTATGCCGACGGTAAGGCGGAATGCTTTGCTTACGCGGTCATATTTTTTCGCGCCATAGTTCATTGCGCAGATTGGCTGAAAACCCTGCCCGAAACCTATCATTACCATATATCCTAACGCCGCCACCCTTGATGAAACGGTAAACGCCGCAATCGTGGCTTCTCCAAAATCAGCAGCCGCTACATTCAGCAGAACGGAAGCGATACTGGTTATCCCCTGGCGGGAAAAATTCGGCGCTCCGCCTGCAAGGATATGATATAATCTGCCATTACCCAAATTGCATCTGTTAAGCCTTACAGGAATATTTCCATGCCTGTATGAGAGAAACATAAGCACCACAGCACCGATTATCTGTCCGGTTAAGGTTGCCAATCCCGCACCGAGCATTTCCATACGCAGAAAGATAATCAGTACCGGGTCAAGGACGATGTTTGTAAGGATTCCCACAAGCAATCCGACCATTCCGTCCTTAACATTTCCACATAGCCTAAGTTGATTATAAACCGTTGTCGCAAATAGCGAGAACGGTATAGATATTAACATTACCCGAAGATACTGGACGGTATATTTCATAAGGTTTCCCGATGCTTTTGCGCCAAGAAGCGCTGCAAGCGGCTCTATCCATATCAACATCGGTATCATTAAGGCTATTCCCGTAACCAGAGCCATGAGTACACCGTTAGAAGATATAATTTCCGCTTCCTGCTCGTCACCCTCTCCCAGCTTTCTGGACATGACATTGCCGCTGCCATAGCCAAACCAGAAGCCTACTGCCTGAATAAATGAAACGAACGCAAACACAATTCCAACAGCAGCGGTCATGCTTTTGTTGTTCATTTTTCCTATCCAGAATGTATCGGTAAGATTGTATAGCGTTGTGACCAACATTCCGATGATTGTAGGAATTGCAGTTTTTATCAGTAGCGGCAGAAGCGGCGCGGTAATAATCCGCTCGCGACGTTGTTCTTTTGTTTCCTTAGCCAACTTTCTCTACCTCTCCTTTAGAACCATTGACACGTATCATCTCACCGTCCTTAAAGCGGGTTGTCGCAAGACCTACGCCCAGTACAGCGGGTATCCCATACTCACGCGCTACGATAGCCGCATGGGATAATGCCGCTCCTGTATCGGCAACTACCGCCGAAGCGACTTTAAAAAGCGGCGTCCACTCCGGGTCAGTATAAGGGCAGACAAGGATGTCTCCCTTTTCAAGTTTGCCAAACTCCTCGGGACCGCGGACAATACATACCCGTCCAACTGCTTCGCCGCTGCTGCCGCCTACGCCCGTCAGCACATTGCCCGCGCCTGCACCCTCGAATACGCAGAGTTTACTGCGTTCCCAAACCTTTTCGGCAAGTGCGCGTTTTGCCCTCCGGCGGGCAATGATTTCTTTATACTTATCAGAATATCCCTCTTTACACATGGCGGTGAACTCATCAAGAAACAGATAGGCTAAGTTGTCTGCAAAATCTTTGCTTCCCGTACAAAGGAACTCGGCTCGTTCAAGTATTCTTTTTACATAATAGAAAACCGTTTCCCACTGGTACTGGCTCTCCTCCCTTGCAGCATGAAAAGCGCGGATACAGTCTATCTGCCTCTCCACATCGGGGAATTTTTTCTCACCGCACACTCTGCGCACCTGCGCCATCAGCGGAACAAATTTTTCCTCATCCGGCGCGGCAGGATTGTTTATTAACGGCTTTATGATGCTGATAAGGCGGTCGGGTTCCTCAATAAATGACTTCGCATAAATGCAGTAACAGTTATAGTCGGACTTCATTCCGTGTTTGGACATAAATGTCTCAAACTCTGCGGCGATATCAGGAAAATCATGACAGATACGCTCATAACTGTCACCGCGCATCACTGCATCGGTAAGCGCTTCATCCGCACGGATTTTATCTGCAAGTGCCGCAATGTCACGGGTCACGATTACCGTTTTGTAGTCAAGATTACAGTAAAGGTCGTATGCCGTAAGCTCTGGGGATATTTTCTTAAGTATTTTTTCAATCCGCATATTTGCAAGGACTCCGGGAAAAAGCGCATACTTAAAACGCGCGTAAGCGATATGCTGGACAAGCCTGTACGCCTTGTCTATGTACTCACCGCATTGCGCCAGGGAAAATTTTTCAAACGGCAGCTTCGCCATTTTATCTACGCTTTTCTGGTATTGCTTAATATAGTGTTCACACTTCGCACGACATCCCGGAAGGTCTTTTAATTCCTTAAGCAGGCCGAATATCTTTAATATCTTGCCGTTTACTTTTTTATCATTGGGCGGAAGAATCATAATTCCGTCATCATCTATCTGCGGTTCCATAGAAATGATAAGACCTACTTCGGAAAAAATCTGCGCTTTCTGATTGTTTACCGAACCGCAGAAGCTATGGTCGAGGGGCAGCTGCGAGACGGGCATTTTTTCAAGAAGAAATGCAAAGTTCTCTCGCAGTGCGCCGGTTATTTTATTTTTACTGATGTATTTTTCTATTTCGGCTTCATCGACATTGTCGTTAAGCGTAGTGATTGCCCTTGCCTGTAAAATATAAACGTTTCCGCCGCGGATAGCCCATTCAATGTCCATCGGGCAACCATAGTAATTCTCTACTGCGCAGGCTGCCTTGCAGAGTGCGCTGACTTCTTCTGCTGACAAACACAGTACGTTTCTTTTTTCAGGCGCGACAGGTACTTCTATTGTACCGCTTTTATGGACAGCAGACGCTTCCCTTATGTCATTTTGGGGAATATCAGATGCTTCTCTTGTATCATTTTGGGGAATATCATATGCTTCTCTTGTATCATTTTGGGGAATATCAGATATTCCACTTATTTCGTCTTGGGAAGTGAGCGGTGTTTCCTTTATCTCGTCTTGAGAAGCGGCAGGTGCTTCACTTGTGCCGCTTTCAGCATATATTATCTCTATTTCTTTACTGCCAACAACGCTTGACTTTATACTGCCGTCC
>JAMPFF010000072.1 GCA_023664605.1 Clostridium sp. | reverse complement strand
TGACAGATAGAGAGGCAAGTCTGAAAATATTAAATGGTCTATTGCAAAAACACAGGAAGCGGACAGTGCAGTATGGGGATGCCGGGATCGGACGCAGAATTGTGTTGAAGATTGTAGAGGTATATCAGGATTACGAAAGACCGAATGCGGACACAGAAGTCAAGGAATGTATCAATGAAGTGGCAGCAGCACTGGAAGAACTGCAATATATTTCGGTAGAACGTATGCCCTTCAGTGATGATATTACAAAACTTTATTTGAGACAGGAAAACATGCCTGCGATAGAACAATATCTGGAAGAACACTTTGGCGAGGCTTCTCGTAGTCGGACTGCAGAGGAGATTATGGAACTGATTCGGGAATATGCCGGACAGGGCGTGCTTACATCCTGCTATTGTGATGCATTGGCAAAGTGGGCAAAGCGTTTGACCTCAGCGCCGAATGTGAGCAGGGAGAGGGACATTTTAAGGGTTCTTGCCTTCATCCAAAACAATGAGAAGGATATTTATGTCAGAGAAGTTTCTGTTTTGGTTTATGGCGACTCTAAAATTTTGGAACAGAAATATTTAAACACGGTATGCAATATTATCAGGAACACAGAGGGAAATTCGTGTATAGAAGATGAGAGGAACGCTGAAGTCTTACAGAAATATCATATCTGGAATATGGAGCAGGAAATCTGCATCCGCGGTGATTTTCATATTAAAATAGCAGGTGGTGTCATAGAGACGAAAATGTTAAGGGGCGGAGTGTCGCTGTCCTCAACGGACATTGGGAAAATTGAAAGAGTATTGGTTCAGACAGGTAATTTGGTGACAATAGAAAATAAAACCAGTTATCACCGCTTTGACGAGGAGAATTTTTCCATGCTTTATCTGGGTGGATACGCAAACCATTGTCAAATTGAGTTTTTAAAAAAGGTTTATAAAGATAATCCGCATTGTCGTTTTTGGCACTTTGGCGATATTGACATAGGCGGTTTCCTGATTTATCAGCATTTGTGCAGCACAACGGGAATTTCTTTTGAATTGTGGCATATGAGTAAGAAAGAACTAAACGATCCAAGATATGTAAAAGCATTAAAACAGTTGACTGACAACGACATCAGCCGAGCTCAGGAACTAAAGAGTAATCTATATTATGGAGAGACGGTGAAAGAAATGCTTCAGAAAAATATAAAGCTGGAGCAGGAGATTATTTCCTATTCTCTTTATATGTGAATTAACAATACACAAAAATGTAAATAATAAGAAGATGCACTTTCTGATGCCAAAATTCCGAAAAAATTTGGATAATGAACTGGAATGATGTAAACAATGTAGGGTGATAGATTTTTGAAATTTTGGAGATGGTAGCTAGAAAGCTACTTTCCGGTTGCATATCTATCAATGGTAGAGTACTCGGCTGTTAACCGAGTTGTTGTAGGTTCGAGCCCTACTCGGGGAGCTTCTTATAAGAAAATGAAAAACCTGTAGACATGAATGTTTACAGGTTTTTGCGTATTATTGATTTCCCTGCTATAATAATGATAAAACGCAATTACCTGACAATCGAAACTTCAACAGAGGTGAACCACAATGAAAGCGAAACAAAAGCGCTCTGGCGAAAGAAAGTACAGATCGGAGCGGCAGACAATTTTATATGGGTTTATCATGATGGGCGTGATAATTGCCGTACTCTTTGGGTTTATAAGCTGGCTGCGAAGTACGCCTGAACCATATCGCCGGGAGAATACAGAGTTTTATGGACTGCCGATAGCCTCTCATAGACCTGTAAATGCATCAGAGCAGGTTATAATAGATGACAAAAGCGCTTATGCGAAAGATGCGGCATTGGTTTTATCTCAATTTACCCGTTATTTTTATGATAATGATATGCTGATAGCAAAAGCAGACTATGACGAAAGTGGAAGTTTATTCCAGTGGACGACATGGGAATATGATACGGCGGGCAATATACGCATAGAACAGACGGAAAATGAAGCGGATGGAGTGCAAAAGTACAGCCACATTTATGAATATGACGATTCGGGCAGGGTAGTACATGAGGAAATTTATCAGGATAAAGACCTGATGGAGAATCATTATCTTAGATATACAGATACGGGGTGCGCCGGAGTCAGTTATTCTTATATAGATGAGCGCTCAGAGGGAGGAATATCCGACTATTGCTCCTCTCATACGGAATTTGTGGAAGATGAAGAGGGAAAACCGCTCTGCGTTTTTAAACTGGATGTCCTGAATAGTCAGAGACCATATGAAGCGCAGAAAATACAATGGACGCAGCAGGGCAGCCGGATTGCGAACCGTGTCAGGATTTATACGGACAGCTATGAGTACAGTTTATATTATTTATACTGGTATGAATCGATGGAACACGCGGACGCGGAACAGGTCAATCTATATGGATATAATCCGGTAACGGGAGAAACCGGCCGGACTTTGCAGTTAAATTATGAATGGCAGGATGAGAAAGACGGTTTTGCGCTGACGCCCACATTTTATCATGCCGGATATGGCGGGGGGATTTGGTGGCAGATCATTTATACGGACGGCGGACTGTCATATTACGGCGTCTGTGAGTATGACAGCGACGGGCGTATGGTAACTGTGTTAGAATACGATACGGAGGGGGAAAAACCGTATACAAGGCTTTACCGCTATGAATATCCTGACGGGGACAGTGCGGAGGAATACATATATGCCATACAGGGAGAGGAATTTACCCATTCGTTTGAAAGTGGGGAAAGTGTGCGCCTTACTTTTTCCGCTGATGATATTTTATGCGGGATAGAAATGACAGATATGTCAGGAAATATTTTGGAAAAGTATGAATTTTCACAATTAAGCAGAAATTACGGGAAACTGCAAAAGATGTATACGGATGCGGATGTGCTAACGGGAGAGGACGCTATTTTGAAAAAGATGGAAGAGGAAGCGGCGTTATGGACTTTCCTGTTGGAAAAGGCGGATATCATAGAAGAGGGGGAAAATAAATGGCAGTAATCGGAATTGATTTGGGAACGACGAACAGTCTGGCAAGTATCTGGAGAGACGGAAAAGTGGAACTGATTCCCAATACTTTTGGAGAATATCTGACGCCGTCGGTTGTCAGCTTTGGGGATGACGGGGAAATTTATGTCGGCAAGGTGGCAAAGGAGCGCTTAATCACCGCGCCGTCCGTTACTTTTGCCGAATTTAAGCGGAATATGGGAACCGGATCCCAGTATTTCGCAAACGGGAGAAATTATACGGCGGAGGATTTGTCCTCGTTCGTGCTTCGCAGGCTGCGGGAGGACGCGGAAGCTTATCTGGGAGAAGAGGTGACGGAGGCTGTCATAAGCGTTCCGGCATACTTTAATGATGATAAGCGCTGCGCCACCAAAAATGCAGGAAAACTGGCGGGTCTTAACGTAGAAAGGCTGATTAACGAACCCTCGGCAGTAGCATTAAAGCACCATATGGGAGTGGAAGAAGCGGAAACCTTTATTATATTTGACTTTGGCGGCGGCACGCTGGACGTATCTTTGGTGGACGCTTTTGAAAATATGGTGGAGATTCAGGCGGTATCGGGAGACAATTATCTGGGAGGTAAGGATTTTAATGAAATCATAGCAGAGGATTTTTATAAGGAAAATCATATTACCAGAGATACGCTGACAGAGGAGGAACAGGGCATTGTACTAAAAGAAGCGGAAGCGTTGAAATGGCAGCTTACCAAAGCTGATGAGGCGCAAAGGACGGTGTACATACAAAAGCAGGAATATACCATGCGTATGACGAACCAACACTTAATCCACATCGGCGCGGAACTTTTCAAGCGGATGTCTCTGCCCATCAAACGGGTTATCAACGACAGCGGCATGGGAATGGATGAGGTTGATAAATTGATTCTGGTGGGCGGTTCCTCCAAAATGCCGGTGGTACAACAGTATTTGAAAACGCTTCTGGATATTCCCGTGGTTCTTGATGAAAGCCCGGATGAAAGCATTGCCGCAGGCGTGGGGATTGCTGCCGCGATTAAAGAACGCGCCGGTGATGTGAAAGATATGGTACTGACGGATATCTGCCCGTTTTCTCTGGGAACGGCAGTTTATGACGGCAGTTTTTCGCCCATCATCGAAAGAAACGATACGCTTCCGTGCAGCCGTACAAGAGGGTATGTGACGGTAAGGGACTATCAGACGGCAATGTTGTTTCCAATCTATCAGGGAGACAATATCGTTGCCAGCGACAATCTTTTACTCGGTACCATGGAGATAACGGATTTGCCGGAAAAACTGCGGGGAGAAGTTGAGGCAAGGGTCACTTTTTTGTACGATATCAACGGTATACTGGACATACAGATTGTCAGCGGGGAACAGGCTTTGCATAAGGTCATTATGAATAAAAAGATGGGCTTAAGTGAAGCGGAACTCGAAGAACGGCTGAAAAAACTGCGGGAAATGACGCTCAGCTCGTTAGAGGATGAAAATATCCGTTATTTGCAGGAAAAAGCGCAGAGGCTTTATCAGGAATGCAGTCCTGCGGTAAGGGAATATGTGGCGGCACAGCTTGCCAGATTTAATAATGTGTTATTGCATGAGCGCAGTCCGCGCGCGCGGCGGGAGGCTTGCGTGCAGCTTTCGATTTGTCTAGAGGCTGTCGAACGAAATAAATTTGATTTTCACGGGTTTGACGAATCTTTTTTTGATGATGACCGCGAGGATGAGTGAGCGGGCGCGATTAGGAGGAAAACATGGGTATATGGGAGTGGCTGGGTACCCCGCCGACAACGGATATTGCGAAAATAAAGTCGGCTTATGCCAAACAGGCGAAAATATATCACCCGGAGGAGCATCCGGAGGAATTTAAGGCGCTGCAGAATGCCTATAAAATGGCGCTGCGGATGGCGAAAAGCGGGAAAATGACGGTTTCTACAATGCCGACAGCTATGCCCGCGGAGAGTGAAAAAAAAGAAGAACCGGAACAGGCTTATGATTTTAGCGGTATAGATTCTTATGGAAGCAGAGAGCGGTTTTTTAACCAGTTTATTCTGATAGTGGAAAATCCTTATTTGCACAATAATACGGACGCATGGAAGTATTTTTTGGAGCAGAAAGAATATAAGGCTTTGTTTGAAAACACGGATTTTCGCCTGAATTTAGTGCGTACCATGTGCGGTTACCGCGGATGGCGCAGAAAGACTATTTTATTTTTTGAACGATATCTGAATCAGTTTCATAAAGAAGAGAATAAGCCTGCCGATGGGAAATGGGAGACGCAGCTTATCTGTTTTCGTATCAAAAAAATACCGTTTCCAAGACTGCCCGCATTTTGTACCGACCGCTTTTTGGGAAAGGAGGGAAAGGATTTTCATAAGAAGCTGCGAGCCCAAGTCAGCAGCGCGCAGGGACGGAAACTGAACCTTACTATAAAAGACGACCTGATAAATTATATGAGACTCTATTTAATTTATGGAGGGGCAAATGCGGATATTATGAAGCGTCTGCACAAGGAATGGTTATCAGGAAGAAGGACGTTTGGCGCTATGGTTTTGGCGGCCTGCCTTTTCGTGCTTGCCGTGTCGGCTCATTCACTGGAGAAAAGAAATGAAAGTGACACGTCTGTCAGATATTTGATGGAATTATATGGATTGGAAGAGGATGACTGTCCGCAGGAGGAAAAAGAAGCGCTTTTGAGAGACTATGAGCGTAACTGGAAATATGCAGAAGAAGCGATTGACGAAATGCTGGAGCGGTATACAAGGTGGTAATTGTTATCGTAAAAAAATTATAAAAAGACAAGGAGATAAAATGATGAACGAGCGTATGAAAATGTGGCTGGAGGGGGAACTGAAAGAATATGAAACCACCCTGCGGGAGTATAAGAGGAAAGTGAATAAAATGGCATGGGCAGCGGCGGCATTATGTGTGGCGGCTATGATGCTGCTTGGCGTTTATGTAACGCTTTCGGCAGGAAAGAGTATCGTATCAATTTTTTATATGCATCTGCCGGTCGGATGTGTTTGCGGGCTGTTTGTCTGGTTCTGTTTCTGGTGTCAGAGCAAGGGAGCGTCAATGAAAAAAGCAAGAGCCGTTTTTGAAAGAGACTTTACCGAGTTTTTTAGGACGCAGGAAGAACAGGAGGCTTTCCTGCATCAGATGGAAAGCGGAGATTATGGCACAATCACTTATATGGACATTCAGAATATGTTATATGACAAATATCCGGAACAGTTTGTTGCCGGAGCGGATTATTTGATGCTTTTAGGCGGTTCCTATTGTTCATTTGTCAGGGTGTCGGATATTAAAAATATCCGCGTCAAAACCGAGAAAACAAAGGCGCACGCTAACATGGACGGCTCTTTAGTTACGGTAAAGGCTGTGACGGGATACAGTCTGATTGTGGAATACAAGGAGGAGGCGCTTGCCAGATTAGGGCTGGCAAAAGATTATTGTATGTGGATTTATCTGCGTAAGGATAAACAGATTGAGGAGACTGTCAGCTTAATTAAAAAGCATTGCCCCGCCAGCAGGGAATTTATGGGAACATTATAAAACGGAATAAAGAGCAAAGAATAAATTAGAAATCCTGCAATTTAGGCTTGCCAAATAACTCCGATTATGGTAACATATTTTTTGTTGAGTCGTTGTATTGGGCTCCGTGGTCAAGCGGTTAAGACATCGCCCTTTCACGGCGGTAACACGGGTT
>JAMPFF010000071.1 GCA_023664605.1 Clostridium sp. | reverse complement strand
ATATTCAAATTGGAAAGCGGCGGTTATTTAGTTTCTAAATCCCCCGGTTCTGACTCATCATTTGAAGTTCTATCATATGGGGATAAATAGTTCCCGTATTCATTAGCTGCATGGGCGTTCCCTGTTCCGCAACCGTACCGTTCGTTAGTACGACGACTTTGTCCGCGCTGCTGACAGTGCGCATACGGTGGGCGATAACCAGCACCGTCTTATCTTTTATCAGTCTTGACAGGGCGGTTTGTATCAAGGTTTCGTTTTCTGCGTCAAGGCTTGCCGTGGCTTCGTCCAACAGGATGATAGGGGCGTTTTTCAAAAAAGCGCGGGCGATGGAAATACGCTGTCTTTCACCGCCGGACAACTCGCAGCCGTTTTCGCCAATCATGCTGTGATAGCCGTTTGGAAGTTTTGCGGCAAATTCTTCACAATTTGCCAGTCTTGCCGCTGCGATTACTTCCTCATCCGTGGCGTCTTTGCGTCCGATTCTGATATTTTCCATAATGGTATTATTAAACAGCGTAACATCCTGAAAAACGATGGAATACAAGGATAACAGGGTTTCGGGTTCAATCTTTGAGATATCCATGCCGCCGACGGTTATCTTTCCTTTGTCGATATCCCAGAATCTTGCGGCAAGGCGTGATACCGTTGTTTTACCGCCGCCGGACGGACCGACTAAAGCGGTAACCTCTCCCTGTCTGGCGCTAAAGGATACGTCCTTTAATACGGTTTCTTCCGTATTATAAGAAAATCCCACATGGTCAAAGACAATATCATACCCTTTATTGGACATCCGGTTACTGCCTGTCTGGATAGGCTGGTCGAAAATTTCGTTCATACGGTTTATGTTGGTTTGGGTGGCTATCACTGCCGCCAGATTTTGTAATGCGCTTTCAAGCGGCGTATATAGTCTGGAAGCCACAAGTAAGAACATAAAAAACAAAGGAATATCAATTTCACCCTGAATCAGCAGTACAGAGCCGACGAGCGCGACGGTGGCAATGCCAAATTTTAATATTAAAGTGGATGAAACAACAAAAAGGGCGGTTCCCAGTTCTGAAATGATATGCCGTTTTTCCGCATAATCGATTTTTTGGTTCAGTCCTGTCAGATAGCTTTCTTCCGCGTTATTCGCCTTCAAATCCTGTAAGCATTCGATACATTCCTGCACGCCGTTTTCAAGAGCGACGCTTGCAGATACGAACTGATTGTTGAAGTATTCCTGTATGCGGGCTGAAAAAAGGGTAATGGCAAATGCAATGGGCAAAACCCAGACCGCGGCAAGCGCCATGCGCCAATCGTAGGCGAAAAGGCAGACGCCGATTAAGGTCGTTGAAATAAGAGAACCCGCCAGACCGGGAAAATAATGGGAAAATGCCTGTTCCAGCGTTGCACAGTCCCCCATGACAGCGTTTGTCAAGTCGGCAAGGTCTTTTTTGCCAAAAAAGGAAAGCGGAATTTTGCGTAAACTCTCCGCCAAGGAAATCCGCCTTACCCCGCTTTCTACATAAGTCGCTAAGTAAGTGGCGTTATACTGAAAATATGTAACAATAAATATCAGGGCAAGGCAGAAAAATACGCCCGCCGCATAAAAAGCAATGCGTGTTCCATTTAACTTCCCATTCATCATATCCATGACAAAATAATATAAAAGTCCGACAGGAAGCATAAAAGAGATATCCTGCGCAACACAGGCAAAACAGCCTTTTATTAAATCAACAGCGCCCTGTCTGGATAGTGCAAAACGCCTTTGTAAATTTGAAATCAGTGATGTTTTCATTATGCTCTGGCCTCCATTTCTGTTTTATCGTTTAAAATTTTCCATTCCGCGGCTTGGGAATAATTTTTCCACATACGCGTGAAGATACCGTTTTTGTCCATGAGTTCGCCGTATGTGCCGCTTTCGGCAATTTCACCGTCCTGCAGTACATAAATACAGTCTGCGTTTATAATGGAAGAAAGCCGGTGCGCAATCATGACAACCGTTTTGGGAGCGCTGCCCTGTTTGCCTTTGGAAAGCGCGGATAACGCCTGTCCTACACGCGCTTCATTATCGGGGTCGGCAAAGGCGGTCGCTTCATCCAGAATGAGGATAGGCGCATTTTTTAAAATGGCGCGGGCAATGGCTATCCGCTGCTGTTCCCCGCCGGATAAATATACGCCGTTTGTGCCGATAACCGTATCGACGCCGTCCGGTAATTTTTCGATAATATCCATGCACTGCGCCGCTTTTAGGGCGTCTCCAACTTCTTCGCGTGTAGCGTCCGGCTTACCCATACGCACATTTTCTAATATGGAAGTCTTGATAAGGCGGCTGTTTTGAAATACGAAAGAGACTTTATCCATCAGCATTTCTTTGGGAATATCCCGTATGTCGGTATTTCCGATTAATACGCGCCCCTGCTGCGGGTCAAAAAATCTTGTTATAATATTGGCAAGGGTGGTCTTGCCGCCGCCGGATGCGCCTACTAAGGCGACGGTCTGTCCTGCCTGAATCTGTAAGGAAACGTTGTTTAGCGCATTTTTAACGGGAGGCGTCTGCGATTCCGTATCATAAGCATAAGTAACATATTCTAAGGTGATTGCGTTATCGGACGGCAGATGGCATTCTTTGCTTTCTGAAAGCGGGCTTTCGTTTAGCACTTCGTCGATTCTGGCGATTGCGTCGTCTACAATCATTGCATCTTCACTCATAAACATGATTTTAGTCAGCGTGATTCCGATAACAGGCGTAATGACGATATAAAAAATCAGATTTAACAGCAGTTCATTTGTTACGCCTCCTCTGCTCAAGATGACGCCTCCGGCAATCAGAAACGCAAATACGCCGTTGATTGCAGTCGTGTAGAACATCATAGGCAGGCGCAATGAATTTGTATAGGCAATCGCCCATTTCTCGTATTTGTCAATCGCAGCTTTAAAGCGTTTAAAAGAAAAGATGGTCTGTCCGAATGTCTTAACGACAGGAATGCCCCTTACATATTCAACCGCCTCATTTGACATATCCGAAAGCGCGTTTTGGTATTCTTTCATTTTCAGTTCCATGTTTTTTCCGGTCATTGTCATCATAATGAAAAAACCAAGAACAACGGGGACAAGGCTTAAAAGCCCTAACCGCCAGTCAAAGGCAAGAAGCAGGAATAAAAGCCCTATCGGCGTGGCAATCGCGCCCGCTTTATCGGGCAGTCTGTGCGCAAGATAGGTTTCCGTAGCGGCGCTGGAAGTGTTTACGATTCTGCGTAACTTCCCGCTTCCGTATTTTTCCGTTATGCCGAGCGGCAGGACGGTAATATGCCGCATAAGGTCTTTGCGGATATTGGAAGCGACCCGGAATGCGCTGATATGCGAACACATCAGTCCGGTTATATAAACAATGATAGATATCACCGCGAATAATACGGCGGACCAGCCGTAGCGCGTTATATTCTGCGCCTGTGAAAAATCTGGGGAAACTTCCAGTATGTCGCGGATGATGCGCCATATGTACCAAAAAGGCACAAGCGCAAGCAGCGCGCTCACGACGGAGAGTATCCAGGAAAGCCAGGTTAAAACTTTGTGTTTCCCGGCATAATCCATCAATCTTGACAGATTAGATTTCTTTTTCATTGAAACAGTTTTCATTGCATGACCTCCTTGTAAAAATATTTTAGTAATATGTTTTTGCTGGGGGGTTAGTCAAGACTAACTCATATGTAAAATATAATGGAAAGCGCATACTTTCCATCCGGATACTTATCAATATCATATAATATTTCATAAAAGGGGATTTGTCAATATAGTGAAAAAAATTTTTTTGAAATGCTGTGATGCGGGGTGATGGAGCAGGGATTGCAAACGGTATTTGACATTACGGCGGGCGGATTGTAATATTAGGTTGAAAGAAAGGATTAGTGCGCAGGTATGGAAAACGGGCCTGCGTTCATAACGCTTGCGGATGTAAAAAAGATTTAGCGAAAGTGACGGTGTAGAGACTATGATAACGGAAATACTGGAAATATTGGAAACGACGGCAATCACAATCGGCGGATTTTTGATAAAAAAATATGTTTTTTTAGAACCGGATATGGAACCGAAGAAGCAGCGAAATTTTTACATAGTCAGTTTTTTGGTGATTAGTATTGTGTTTTTAGCTTTTGGGAAAGATATTGCATCGTTGGCGGCGCTGTTTATGATAGAGCTGAATATCTGTTTTAGCAGGGACAAACATAAGCTTCGGAGCTTGGTTTTACTGATTCCGTTTTTGGGTATTATTAACGGGCTTTTGCTTCCTGTTCTGTTTGTGCCGCCGTATCTGCTGTCTTTGTCCGTGCAGGGAACTTTTGTGTATCAGTTTGCGGCATACGGCTTATTGTTTGTACTGCTGGTTATATTCTATGTGAAAGGAAAAAACTGGCGAAACTGGTTTTATGAGAATATGCAAAACAGGAAACTACGGAAATCAGAGACGTATCTGCTGTGGATGGTCGGGATTTTAATGCTGTTCTTTTCAAATGTAGTGGCAAAGCAGATTTTGGAGGCTGGAGGAAGCACGGGAACGGCGGATAAATTATACGGACAAGAGTTTGTGTTGTTTGTCGGTATCAGCAGCATTTCGGCATTTATCATGTCAATTACGATTATCGTGCTGATTATGCAGGGCAATAAGCGTTCTTTTTACCATGAACAGGTTTCCAATATGCAGTCCGGCATGATTACGTTCATGGCGGAAGTTGTGGAGAACAGGGATGACAATACGGGCGGACATATCAGGCGCACGGCGGAATATGTGGAGTGCATTGCCAAGGAATTGAAAAGGCGGGGAATGTACGGCGATGTTTTGACCGACAGGTATCTGAATGACATGGTAGTGGCGGCGCCGCTTCACGATATTGGGAAAATACATATACCGGACGCGGTCTTAAACAAGCCGGGGAAATTGACAGATGAAGAGTTTGAGATTATGAAAACGCATACTACGGCAGGGGAAGAACTGCTTACCCACGCAAAGGAGGAACTTGGGGAGTCAAAGTATCTTAATACGGCGTTGGAGATGGCGGCGTATCATCACGAATGGTGGAACGGAAAAGGTTATCCTTATGGCATAAGCGGAGAAGAAATACCGCTTTGCGCAAGGATTATGGCGGTGGCGGATGTTTTTGACGCGCTGACTTCCAAACGCTGTTATAAAAATGCCATGCCGCTGGAAAAGGCATATGCCATCATCAGGGAAGAAACCGGCACGCATTTTGACCCGACAGTTGTGGAGGCGTTTTTTGCGGCGAATATTGGAATGGGAAGAGTGTGAAAAACCACACTGATGTGCTGATTTTTCACACGGCTATTTGTTTCTAAGCGAAAGCAAATAGCCCTGATGGCAGACGAGAAATCGCATTCGCGAATTTCCCGTCGCCTCTTCGCGACAAGTCGCTCAGAAATGGAGATTAAGATGTAACATAAATGCTTTTATTGACAAGAACTTTAAGGGAGAGTTTGATGTTAAAAGTTGAGAATAAATCCAAAGAAGAAATTGCGCGAATCGGCAGGAAAATAGGCGAAGCGTTTGCCGCTGAACGGGCGGGGATTGTAACGGCGTTGACGAAAGAGCAGGCAGTCAAAGCATTTGAGATTATGACAGAATATTATTACCGGTTAAGGGTGTTATATACCACATCGGAAGCGGGAGAGGGTTATCTTGCCTATTGGGAGAAAAAAACGAAACTTGCGGTTTGTCCCGCCCTGCATATGGTGAAGCAGTTTTTATGCGAACTGCCGCTTGCGGCAACTCTGACTGTTGCACAAAGCGGCGATGAGCAGTATACAAAGATTTTTAAGAATGAAAAAAATTATATTGCCGTATCGATGGTAGTAGTATTGCGGGAGTTTCAGAGGAAAGGCTTTATGCACAGGGTTTTGGAACAGCCTTTTGCCGAAGCAGAGACGAAACGTATCCCCTGTGTACTGGATACCGACACGCCGCTTAAAGCGGCGAAATATATCCGATGCGGTATGAAACAGGTGGGAGAAAAGAAACTGCGGCGCGGGGGTTCTCTGTATACAATGGCATACAATATATAACCGGCGGGGAATAGAAAGGGCATAGAATATAAAATACATATGTAAAGGGGATTGAAATAATATGGTTTTGGGTTTGCAGATATTCATTTATTTATTATTTTTCACAGCCTGTATCAAGTTGTTGGTTCTGGACAATCCGGTAAGGGGGATTTTCTTTTATCCGAAACAGATACAGCAGCGGGTTTTTGAAATAGGACTGACAACAAGAGAGGAAGCAAAGAGGCGTAAAGTCATATTTTTTACGGTGCTTTGTTTGGGAATAGTTATCCTGCCTGTCGTGTTTATCGGATGCTGGAGCGGCATTTCTGACTTTAAGACGGCGTTTATCCGGGCGGTCATTTTCCTTGAAGTGATGAACTGGTACGACGGTATTGTAATAGATGAAGGCTGGGTGCGGTTTAGTAAGTTCTGGGTGATAAAGGGTTTGGAAGATATACCTCATGTAAAAGGGCTGAAATTTGTTTTAGCAGAGCGAATCATTATGTCGGCGGTTTACATTCCCGTGGCGGCGGGAATCGCCGGGCTTGCGGTTATGCTTGAAAAGGAGTGGATCCTTTAGTATAATGGGGGCGAATATAGTAAATTTCTCGCATCACTGGTGCGAGATTTGGAGGAATGATTTGAAAGAGATAGAAATTTTAGTATATGAGCCGTTTGTAGAAGAAATCAAAGGCCTAATACATAAAAAGCAGTATCAGGTTTTGAAACTTATAAATGCGGAAACAATCAATTTATATTGGGAGATTGGAGAAGAAATTCATCGCCAACAGGAAGAAAATGGATGGGGAAAGTCTATTGTTCAAGTGTTGTCAAAAGAATTGCAGAAAGAATTTCCAGGGGCAAAAGGATATTCTGCAGCAAATCTATGGCGAATGCGAAATTTCTATTTGAGTTATTGTGATTCTGAAAAACTCGCGCCACTGGTGCGAGAAATTAGTTGGAGTAATAATGTTATCATTATGGAGAAGTGCCAAGATGATTTGCAAAGAGAATTTTATATTCAGATGACAAAGCGTTATGGATGGACAAAACGTATTCTGACAAATTTTATTGAGGCAAAGACTTATGAAAAATATCTGTCAAATCAGACAAATTTTGATATGACATTACCAGAGGAACGTAAAATCCAAGCAAAATTGGCAGTCAAAGATGAATATACTTTCGATTTTGCAGAACTTTCGCCAGAGTATTCCGAGCATGAGTTGGAAATGCAATTAGTGAATAATATTAGGGCATTTCTGATAGAAATGGGGGGAGATTTTACATTCATTGGCAATCAATATCATTTAATTGTTGGAAATCGGGATATCTATATTGATATGTTGCTTTTTCATAGAAGATTGAGAAGCTTGGTGGCAATAGAGTTGAAAATAGGTGAGTTTGAGGCAGAGTATGCAGGAAAAATGCAGTTGTATTTGACTGCGTTGGATGAGCAGATAAAATTACCGGAGGAAAATCCTTCGATTGGCATTATTATCTGTAAGAGTAAGGATAAAACATTTGTGGAATATGCGCTGAAACAATCCAATGCGCCGATTGGGGTGGCGACATATCAGTTGAGTAATTCATTGCCGGAGGAGATGCGGGAGATGTTACCGGAACCGGAGGAGATTGCGAAAAGGTTAAGGATATTTGAAAGAGAATAAAATAGGATATTTATCCCGTATATGATGGTTGGCGGCTGAAAAAGCCGCCAGTTTTTTCATCTGAGAAGCATCCCGATTCCGGCGCAGAGCAGAGCTAACGGAATGCATAAAATCGGACCTTTTACCCAGTGGTCGAAAATACCGAATTTTTTCATCCAGGGACCGGTTTTCCACATTTCATGACCCTCTGTACCCGGAACCATCAAACGGTCAGTATATTTGGCGCGTAACAGCCAGTCCAACAGGAAAAAATCCCCGAAATTCCAACAAAGGTTTTCTATGTATGCGGTGAAAAACAGATTCCAGAATCCGTTTATCCCGGCTTCATAGGAGCTGAAAATGATGTAGGCAAGCAGAATCGGATATAAAATGACTTCCATCAGCCGAAGCGGTTTAAACTGCGCTTTGGTAAGCTTTTCTTTGGGCGTATTGATGCCCTTCGGCAGCATGACGGAAAATCCGATCGGTTCCAACAGCCAGACGAAAGCGACTACGCCGTTAAAAGCGATACATATGATAATGCTGTCCAATAGTGTTCTTAACCAGTTCATAATAATTCTCCTTTTCCCGATATGTAAAT
>JAMPFF010000070.1 GCA_023664605.1 Clostridium sp. | reverse complement strand
GGGTATTACAGAGCCAGCGCCTATTATTCTGAAATAATTGATTATTGGGAAAATGTCAGAGAAGTACGGGATATTTCAAATTTGATTGAACCGCTGTTTGAAACGGATAAGAAATACTATACAAAAGAAGAGTTTGAAAATGAGCCAATGTTGGTAATCCATTTAGCCAAAAATGAAATATATGCAAGGCATGGTTATATATTTGCAAATGAAGATTTATATAACTATTTTATGGGGTGTATTTGGTATAGTCCAACTTGTGACAGTGCAGATTTTGATGATAGCGTATTTAATGAATATGAGAAAGCAAATCTTGAAATATTGGCTGATTTAGACACCTATTAAAGGCGGGGCAGCAATATGAAATTAGATATCATTGGTTCTGTTGCAAGCGGTAAGACGACTTTAGCAAGAGAAATATCTACGAAATATCAAATGCCTTTCTATGAAAAGGACAATATTGTTTGGGCGCGGACGTTAAATGGAGATAGGAAAAGAAGCCCAAAGGAAAGAGATAGGATTTTTACTGAAATCATAAAAAGCGATAATTGGATAGTGGAAGGTTCACCCAGAAAAAACCTACGCGAAAGTTTTAAGTATTGCGATTATATTATTTTGCTTGATGTAAATATATGGACCAGATTATTTCGCGTATTTAGGCGTTGGATACGGCAAAAAAGAGGAAAAGAAGGGTATAATTCCAAGCCGACTTTAAAATTTCTGTATTTTAATATAAAATGGGTGTTTGAATATAACGTTGAGCGTGAAGCAATCATAAAAGATTTAACGAAATATGGAACAAAATTTAAAGTATTTCATAATTCCAAGCAGGCGTTGCAATTTATAGATGGGGTGTATTCATTCACTTGATGATAGCTAAGTTTTGGCTAGTATGTTACAATATTTATATCAGATATAGGAACAAAAAGAATATTGAAAAGTAAAAAGGAAAGAGCAAGATGGAAAAACAAAAAAATATAGGACTAAATAGCGAAGTTGTAGAAAAAATAAAGACAGAAGCGCCCAATATGGTTAAAAAATTTATGGAAAATGATTTAATAAAAGTGCTTCTTTACGGCTCCTGTGCGCGGGGAGATTTTAAAGAATGTTCCGACGTGGATATCGCGCTTCTCACAAAGGGGAAGCGGGAGGATAATTGGAAATATAACGATAAAATTGATGAAGTGGCAACAGAACTTGCATTGAAATATTTTGCTGTAGTTAATTTTGTTCTTCTTCCCTATGATGAATTTGAAGAAAAGAAGGATTGGTATGGTTATTTTAAGAATATTGCGAGGGAGGGGATAGCGTTATATGGATGAAAAAAATTATGAATCTTTGGTTGCAGTACGCTTTAATAGGGCAAAGGAATTATATTCCGAGGCAGAGAAGCTGGTAAGTATGGATTGTTATAAATCAGCAAATAATAGGGCTTTTTATGCGATTGAAAAGTGTATAAAAGCACTTTTAGCTACAAAACAAATGGATGTGGAAACACATAATGGGGCAGTATCATAGTTTAATCTTCTTTTTATACATTCGGAAAATACTTTATTTACAAAGGAAGATTACCAGAAAATAGCAAAAGCTGACAGAATAAGAAATGCGTCTGATTATGATGATTTTTATATTGTGAATAAAGAAGAGACAAAAGAGCTGCTTGAATTTGTGAAAGAGTTTCTTGAAAAGACAGGAGACTATATTGATGGGAAATCATAAAAGGAGCAGTTTTTCAGAGTATACGGAACAGTCGTTAAAAAAGAAAGGATGTACGCAATGGCAAAAGTAAAAACGAAGATTAGTAATGATTTTTGTCCGCAATCTTTATTCCTTTATGGCACAAAACAGGAAGATGGAAAGCCTCATTTTGGTCTTTTCTGCTGGTTTGGATATTGTCATTCTGCAGAGGGGTTCGGTGTGATGGCTTGCATAGGTGAGGAAAAGCAAACTAAAGATTTGATACGCAGAAACGGTGTGTTTTCAGCGAATCTTGTATCGGAGCAGTTGTTGCCTTTGGCAGATTATTATGGTTGCACCTATGGCAGAAGTACCCCCGATAAGATGAAGTATCTGCCTACCGTAGAGTGGGGCCAAGTGTTGGATGTGCCGACCATTGCAGAAAGTCCTGTCAGCTATGAATTGGAAGTAAAGAAGATAATTCCTATGGGAGATGGCTCAGATATTTTTCTTTGTTTGATTCGTAATGTAACTAAGGATGAAAAACTATTGGATGCAGAGGTTCCTTTTAAGGAAAGATTGATGCAGGCTGCTCCGGTATTATCTTCGGGCGAGAATACATATTCTTCTATTGACGGGAGATATCTTGGAAAATGGGGAGAACCCATGAAAAGTCTAACAAATGCTGACTTTATCTGTTGATTTTCTGCATTATTGCAATAGGTTGTGTTGGAAAAGACGCATTGATGGAGGTGGCGGTTGTAGAATATGCGGCGTAAATGGATATCGGTTGTATTGAGTATAGGAATCCTGCTATCTGCCTGTGGGAAAAACGACAGTGAAAAAATGGCTGTTCACATCGTAAAAGAGGCAGAAGAGTATGGCATAATGCCTTATCATGAATTTAAGGAGCGCACGGGAAATGAAGCCGAGTTTTATCATGGAGACCGATTTATTGGAGAAATTCCTGATTCCTCGCTCTGCATCATATATGTGGGAGAATATGACGAAGATATTGCAGGAGCGGTATTGTCAGATGATGATATACCGATTCGTGTACAAGGTTCCATTGGTGCATTGCTGGATGGAATTATGGGAGAAATGTCGGTTATAGAATTATCCGATGCACTGTCTGTAAATGGCGCGGCAGAAGCGTCTTATGAATTGCTGGAGGGCGGCGGTACAGTTTATTATGTAGGGAATCAGTATGTGCAAATTAAATTTGACAGTGACCGAAATGGAGAATATGACAGATTACTGCTTATTTCACTGGATGAAACGGAAGATGAAAAGATCGGCATGGACAGTGATGCGTGGTTTGAAAGTTTCCAAAATATAGAAGAATAAAGGAAGATTCTTCGGAGTTATCTCCCGCAATGCATAAAGCATTTGCATTTAGAAGTTCAGTTATACAAAGAAATCGAAAAAAAGCGTAAATTAAATCAGGTGAAAACAAAGGTTATTTTAATCGATGTTTTCACCTGAAATTTTTTGATATCTGATTTTTATCCATATTTCATACCCAAAATAAAGTCATTCATGACAAATCTATGAAAAATTTGCGCAAAATGGCGATATAACAAGTAGAAACTATTTTCATAACAGAAAGGGAAGATGTTCGATATGTCAATGGAGATTACTACTGGTTTACATAACTATACAACAAATAGCATAAATAATGCAAATGATGCAAATACGGCAAAAAGTACGGGCGGCACAAAAGAAAGCGGTGTGACAACAAACACGGTGGAACTGAAAACTTCAACGCCCGGCGTAACTAAAGCAGCGCAGATAAAGACAGGCTATACAAATGTAAACGACTATTCCAGGTATTTACAGGGTAAATACAGCTATATGAATACGGGGACCGGTTCCATGCAGGGCGTTCCGACAACGATATCGGTATCGAGCGCCTTTTTGCAAAAGTGTATGAACGACCCGGAAAAAGCGAAATATTTGGAAGAAAATCTGGCGGCTATTCCTGACTGCGTCAAATCCCTTGTAGGTTATACCAGGATGATGCCCGGCAGTCCGGTTTGCACATATGCAGCTTATTATATTGATGATAATGGAAATATCACAGCTATAAGCAGCTGTACCAATGACCCGGACGGAAAAATAGCCAAAGAAAATGCGAAGAGGAAGGCGCAGGAGGAGAAAGCCGCAGAAGAAAAGGCGGCTAAAAGGCGTGCAGAAAAAAAGGCGGAGGAAGAAAAGGCGCTTCAAAAGCGTGCAGAGAAAAAGTCAGATAAAGACAAAGCGGCTAAGAGACGCGCAGAGAAGAAAACAGCCGAAGAAGAAAGGCTGGAAATGGGCGAATATAGCGTAAGTGTGACGGGTACGGATGTAAAAGCTGTTACGCAGAATCTTATTGCCGTGTCTGTGGGTGCATCTGCGCCGGCGGGAGCAGGTTTTGATAGAAAGGCGTAACGAATTTGTGACGTTTCGGAGTGGAGGAAAGATAATGAGAACAAATATGACAGGAATAAATGAAGTGAGCCGGTCGCCGCTTTACACCAGGTTAGAAGCTAAAATAGCAAGGCAGCAGCAGGCAGTTAAGCTATTATCAGAAACGAGCAGAAAAAGGCGGGATAATTTCAGCATTTCTGATAGTGCAAAAAATTTTTCAAGAGAAAACATAGCCGCGCTGATAGATAGAAGCGCCAATGTATCTGCAAGCGAGTTATCCTATTATTTTGCAAATTATCATAATTCCGGCGCTATTTTGGATGCAATCAACTTTGGAGAGAATGTTTCCTGCGGATATAATCCCAATTTTAAAGAGTATGGAGTCATTTCTTTTACTTATAACGGAAGCAGTCAGGTAGTGCCAAATTATGCAGTGCCAAAGATGAACGCAGGTTCCCTGTCAGGCATCCATGCGGTAAATAATTCTCTGGTTTTACATAATAAAAGCTATTATTCGTGGACAACATCAAGCGGAAGCAGATACGCATGGACTGTAAACAACGGGAAGATAGGCTGGGCGGCTTCGGAGTCATTATTGGCGGAGAATACTAATCAAAAAGGAACAAATTATAAATGGGAAATGCGAAAAGCAGGCAACATCCTGACGTGTCTGGCACAGGGAAAAGATTTGTGGGGATATGGCAGGGAGGATATTTTAGCGACCTGTGAGAAAGCTGGAATTACTACAGGCTTTTTTTCCATAGACGCGGGAGCTGGAAAGCATAACTATATACTGCAGGAGTCCGGGTACATAATGGATGTTGATAAGGAAATTGCGCAGTTAAACAAGATGAATTGGATAGAGGCGGGGTTCAAAGAGGGCGATACGTTTTCAGTTTTTGGCAATGAATATGCCATAGACAGTAACGGGCATATCAATGTTTCTGCTGATGATACCTTTACATCAACCGATATTATTTATCCGAGTCATTAAGATAAGAACCGTTATTAAAAAATATTGATAACAATGGAGAAATAGAAAATGAGTGTTAGCAAAATAGGACAAAATTATCATTATTTAGAAGCAGTTACAAATTATGCGCAGCAGAAAAGACCTGTTAAGGAAATAATTTCAAAGACGGTGGGGCAGCCTGTAAATCTTTCTATTTCTGATATGGGGAAAAATGCGCTGCGAGAAATGACAAGCAGATTTGAATCCGTATCAGATTACACAAACGCTAAAGAAATGACTATAAAAAATACAAACGAAGTTGCTTGGGAACATTATACAGCGATGCGGGATATTAGCAGCCTGACGTTAAAAGATGGAAATTATAATGCTGAAGATGTAATGAAATCCATCATGGATACATACGAAACCCGTTATAATGAAATCGTAAAAGAGCATGAAAACGGAAAGCGTGAAGTTTCCTACGAACTTACGGGGAAAAGGGCATTGACACTTGACGAAGATTTAACCGGATTGGACGAAGCATTTAAGATGCGGCTGGCAAATTTAGAAGGATATATTACCTGCAGGCAAACCAATAAAGCATTTGAAAATCAGGACAGTTCATGGTATTTCCGTAGAAATAGCCCTCAAAACGAAGTGAAAACACGAAATAAGATTCAAATGCCTGATACTCAATATCAGAAAACCGCAGTAGAAATCATGAAACAGGCTAAAGAAAAGTTTTTGACGGCTTTTGAAAGTATAGGCTATAAAAAAGGAACAGCAGTAAGCATTTTGTCAGATATTATGGGAAAGTATTGGTAACAACAGAAGAAAACAATTAGATTACAGTTTTATAATAACAGGAGGACGAAATTGTGTTAATCACAGGCAGCGGGAAGAGCATTTACCCTATTTCACAGGAACAAATAGCAGAACTTCAAAAGAAATATCAAAACGGCGCTTTGATTGATTGGGATGCTTTAAGGGCAAAAGCGCAGGATAGTGTTGAAATTAAGGGCATCACGCAGTTTACTATGTCGGCTATCCCGTCAGAAAATTATAATAACATAAATAGACAGGTAACAGGACTGCCTGCAAGCGTGTTTGCAGACCAATTTGGATATGATATGCAGGAATCTATTTATCATTGCATGACAGATTATTATGCAGGAAAAATCAGTCAGAGCGATGTGGAAGATTATTTTGAAGAATGTTGTACTTCTATGCGCATTTATCGGACGCAGATGCGCCAGACAACAGGTGTAAATGAAGAAGATAATAAACAGATTGTAAGCCAGATATATGAAATATTCGCGAAAAAGAACGCTACTGCAGCCCAAAATGCAAATTATAATGAGGGATTAGCCGTAAATGGAACATACGGTGGCAAAACAGACGATTGGGCTTATTATAATTCTGATTACTATTATCAATGCGAGGAAACAAAAGAGATACTGCAGAAAGCAGCACAAAATATGACGGATAAATGGGAGATTCCTGCTATTGATACGGAAGAAATAGAAAGAAATTCCGTCTATACAATAGATGGGGGATTTGATTTTAACAGTATGTGGAATATTTCCTATAGGAATCAGGCAGGCAGAGCCAGTATGGAAGATGAATCGCTGACGCCGTCAGAGAATTTCAAATTTTTCTATAAACAAAACTCTTTCCATGGTAATTTATGGGTTTCATGGAATGACTGCCAGGAAAATATAGATATTCCGTTTTCAGTATCCCGGACGGGAAGCTTAAAAGGTCAGATTTTTAACGTGGATGATTTGTTAAGCGATAATTTTAAAGCAGAGAAAGAGTATAAAAATTATAGAGAGTTTTTGAGTAGTTTTTCGGTATTTACAAGACAATATTCGCTTTTAAGCGGGATTAACAATCAGTTTGGAAATTACATACCAAGTTATCAATGATAGGTTGTTATGAATGGACGCAGAAAAGAGTGGAGGAATTAAAAAATGAGTGTCAGCGGGATAGGACAAAATAATTGTCAGAATTATGCAACAATAAAGAGCAAAAAAGGTGTGAGCAGCGCGGAAGAAACATATGATTTTGCAGGAAAAGTTGCAGAGAAAAGTGTGGTTTCTCCAGAAGAATCGCCATTAGCTATTAGCAGTATAAAACAACAATAAATAGTCAGGAGGACGAAATTATGGCAATTATAGGAATTGAAAGCAACTATAACAATGTATATGAGAGTACATATGCTGCACAAAAGAATGAAACGGTAAAGAAAGCAGAATCGCAGGAAGCTGCGTCTGCGCAAGCCGGGAATGCGAAGAAAGCCGGAACAGACGGCGTATCAGACTATTATTCTTATTTACAGAAGAATTATGACTGTATGTCAAGTGGAAATGTAAGAATATCCAGCGGATATTTGAAGAAATGTTCAGACAATTCTGCAAAAGCAAAAGAACTGGAAGATTTTTTGAAGAAAATTCCGGAACTTGAAAAGCAGGGATATGAGCAGCTTTCAGCACAAAATAAGGCTTTAGGTGGAACAGTAACCTATTATCAGCAGACATGGATGGTAAATAAAGATGGCAGTATACAGAGTACCGTATATTCTGTAACGGAAACAGGTATGACCAATGCAGAGAGAATGAAGAAGAACATTGATGAACAATTGGAAAAACAGAAAGAGAAGAAAAAGTAAAGGAGCAAAAAGAGGAAAAAGAGGAAAAAGAGGAGCAGACTGAAGAGCTGAATGGTGGTACAGAGAAAATTTCTGTGCTGGAAACAGCAGAGCAGGAAATTTTTGTCAAGTATGTGGAAGTTGAATCTGAATTGGATGCAAAGGCAATGATGCGGAAAGAAAAAATGGAGGATGCTTATTATCCTAAATTTGATATGAATGTATAAGATATAAATTTGCAACTCATTGCTATTAAAAATATTGATAACAACGGAGGATAACATTATGGCAATCAATATTAATCAAGATTATAGTCAATTTTATATAGGTACGGAACAGTTAAAAAGCTATGGTTCCAATTCTGCGGTGAAAAAAGATACTTTAGTGAAGTATCAGTTTAACACTACGGACAAGGACGGCAACAAGGTCATGGATAAAATGACAAAAGAGGAAACGATGAAAGTATTAAATGATATTTCCGCGCAATATGGGGAGAATGTCATAGTAGAGTTTTCCGGTGATGGTTTGGCGGCGCTTGTAGAGAGTAAGAAATTTATGTCCGGCAGGGAAATGACGGCGGAAGAATTAGCGGCGAAAGAAGCAAAAGACGCTGCTTTTCAGGCGGAAATAGTACAGCTTGAAAATACGCATAGAATTGTAATTCCCAATTATGAAACAAACGAAAAGTTATACAACAGCCTTGCGGGAGCAAGTGACAGTGTAATCAGTTCCACAATGGGGATTATCTCAAATTACCTGATGCCAAGTAATACAGCGGGAATGTCGGAGCAGGAAAGACAGGATATGATTGCTTTCGGGTTGGAAACGGCAA
>JAMPFF010000006.1 GCA_023664605.1 Clostridium sp. | reverse complement strand
AAGTTCCAGCAATCTGTGGGCATTTGATTTATTGTTCCACCAACAGACATCTGATGGTGGGGAAAATGGTAGAAACAGTACAACCCGCACCTATGGGCGCAGAATACTTGACAGAATGGGGAGAATACTGCCGATGTTTTTTGGCGAAGAACAAGGCAGCGAAAAGATAGGGAAGTATTCGTTTGTGATTATAGACAAAGAATGCTTTAGCTATATTAAAGCCGAATTTGCAAATTACTGCGTTCCCTTCGATATGTCTTTTATCCTGTTTGATATTGATAGAGATGTTATTGAAGAAGAGTTCATATTGAAGCAGCCCGGTGGATATGTTACAAATTCTGTTTTTGATGAAAGTTATGATTCAGACAATTAAGTAAAAGCAGAGGCATCAATCTGAAATAAGCCAAATGTCAGGAAATAAGACCAAATTCGTGCTTACACAATAGAAGAATACTATTGGGAGGTGGAAAAGATATTGATTGTTGAATAAATTATGAGGAGGTGCGCGTTATGAGCGAAGTAACAACAGGCAGCATGATAGGTAATGCATGTGGGAGAAATTTACTGCCGGGCGAAAAATACAATCTTACTGTGAAAGAAGCATCGGCATATTTTTCGATTGGCGAGAAGAAGTTAAGGAGAATCGTTGAAGAAAACCCTGATGCGGATTTTATCCTGAGAAATGGGAGCCATATGCTGATCAAGCGGAATGTATTTGAGAAATATATAGATGCAGTATGTTCCGTTTAACATTATTTTTTGCGGAAGGGGGTGAAGGGAATGGATAGCAAAAGAAGAGATGCAAAAGGCAGGGTGCTTCGTGCAGGGGAAAGCCAGCAAAAAGACGGGCGGTACAGGTATACCTATTATCGTAATGGCAGGCAGCATTGCTTTTACAGTTGGAAATTGGAAGATACTGACAGGGTACCACAAGGGAAAAGGTCATGTGAATCTCTGCGCAGCAAAATAAAAGAACTGAACAAATCATTAGAACAGGGGATTGCCTTTCGCGGAAATGGGATTACTGTATTGAGACTGGCAGAAAAATATCTGGCGCTCCAAAATGCCAATGGGAAGTTAAGGACATCGACTAAGACAGGGTATAGAACATCCTTTAACCATATCAAAGCAGCAACTTTTGCAATGGCTCGGATAGATAAGGTCAAGAAGTCGGATGCAAAAGGCTGGATGATTGCTCTTAGGGAGAGCGGCTTAGGCTATAGTACGATATCATCCATATTCAGCCTTCTAAAATTGTCCTTCAGGATGGCGGTAGAAGATGATTTGATTATGAAGAACCCGTTTGATTTTGTGCTGACCGAATATGTACCAGATGACAGCAGGAAAAAGGATGCCCTTACATCGGGTGAACAGGACTCTCTATTAGCTTTTATAAAGAATGACAGGTATTACAGCCAGTATTATGATGCTGTTGTGGTGTTGTTTGAAACCGGTTTACGTATTGCAGAATTCTGTGGCCTTACCACAGATAACATTGATATGGAGCGAAGAACAATAAAAATTGACACACAGCTCCATAAAGACAAAGATGGTTATTATCTGGAGCCGCCTAAAACAGCGGCAGGCTCCCGTACAGTGCCGATGACAGACAAAGCATATGAGTGTTTTGTAAGGCTGATAGAGAACCGCACCGAAAAGCAGAAAAAAAGATGTGTGGAAGGTCGGAAAGGTTATCTTTGTTTTGACAGGAATGATATGCCCAGATATGGAGGGCAGTGGGATAAGATTTTTGAAAACATATGGGAACAATACAGAAAACAGTGTCAAGGCGCTGTGAATAAAGTGACGCCGCATATATGCCGACATACATTCGCAACCAATATGGTTTTGAAGGGAATGAATCCGGCGATCTTAAAGCAGATTTTGGGGCATGACGATATATCGACCACTTTCAAGATATATACACATTTAAAAGCAGATAATTCGATGGATGAAATAGTAAGGCTTGGTCTGGCATCCGGACAGACAGCCGAGAAAGAAGAAAAGGCGAACATTATGTCTTTTGGAAACAAAAGCGCTTAAAAATAAAAAGATATAAACATCATGGACGTTGGCTGTAACTCCATGATGTTTTTTTGTGCCTTAAATAACCAAGTGGCTTACTTGGCATTTGTTATCGGTAAGATTTGAGTATTTTGGCATTGACAGCAAGAAGTATTTGAGCATACACAAAAGGCATGATATACTAACAGTGTATTGTGGCATTTGCTCTCCGATAAGTAAGGAGGGAAGAAAACCATGAGTATGAAACGCCGCGATAAGAAAGGCAGAATACTGAGGGATGGAGAGACACAATGCAAAGATGGCAGGTACCGGTTCACATTTTATGAGAATGGCAGACAGAAATGCTTCTATAGCTGGAAACTGGAAAGGACTGATCCCCTGCCGCCGGACAAGAGGGAATGTATAGCGCTCCGGGATAAAGAAAAGGAACTCCGGCAGTCCAAAGAACGGGGGCTTGCTTATCAGGGTGACGGGATGACAGTGCTTGAGCTTGTCGATAAGTATACGCTTCAGAAGCGGGGCGTCAAACACACGACACAGGCAGGATACCGGACAGTGCTGAACATACTGGAAAATGATCCGTTTGGCGCAAAGAGGATTGATAAGGTCAAACTTTCGGACGCGAAGATATGGCTGATCCGGTTACAAGAGAATGGAAGAGGTTACAGTTCCATACACACCATCAGGGGAGTGCTAAGGCCGGCATTCCAGATGGCGGTGGACGATGACATGCTCCTGAAAAATCCGTTTGAATTCCAGCTTGCAACAGTCATTGTCAATGATTCTGTGACAAGGGAAGCCATTACGATGAAGCAGGAAAGGCAGTTTTTGGAGTTTGTCAGGCAGGATAAGCATTTCCAAAAATATTATGAAGGAATCTATATCCTGTTTAAGACCGGACTGCGGATTTCGGAATTCTGCGGGCTTACCCTCTCTGACATTGACCTGAAAAACAGAAAGATCAATGTGGACCATCAGTTACAGAGAAGCAGCAGGATGGAGTACCTGATTGAAGACACCAAGACAAATGCGGGCACAAGAGTTCTGCCTATGACAGATGAAGTCTATGCATGCTTTAAAACAATCATTCAAAACAGGGCAGACATTAAAAATGAACCCATGATTGCCGGACGGACGGGATTTCTTTATCTGGATAAGAATGGGATGCCGATGGTTGCATTGCACTGGGAAAAATATTTTGAGCATATTGTTGAAAAATACAATAAGATTTATAAAGTGCAGATGCCAAAAGTAACGCCCCATGTCTGTAGGCACACTTATTGCAGTAATTGTGCGAGGGCGGGGATGAATCCCAAGACATTACAGTACCTTATGGGGCATTCGGATATCGGAGTAACCTTGAATGTTTACACACATTTAGGATACGATGATGCAAAGGCAGAACTGACGCGCATTAATATGGCAGGGACTTCAGCGAACCATGCCTTTAAGAAACAGGCATAATGGCAGAAAATAATGGAGAAGGTTTCTGTAAACATCAGATATATGGCGGGTGCAGGATTTTTTCCGCCATCAGAAAACGGCATATATCAGTGTTGGTAAAATGGAAAATCAGGGCTTATTTTACCAACATTTTTACCAACATTGAAGGCTTCATTATGCTACGATATGCTGTTTTATGGAAGTTTTCAAGGAGTATGCCAAAAGAAGATAAAAAGTCAAAAACATTGATTTTATAAGGAAAATCAGTATTTTCAAGGAGATAAAAATAGATGATAAAAATATTATTCATCTGCCACGGCAACATCTGCCGTTCCACCATGGCAGAAAGCGTCATGACCCATATAGTAACCCGTAACCATTTACAATCAAATTTCCAAATCGCTTCCGCCGCCACCAGCAGGGAGGAAATCGGCAATCCGCCCCACTATGGCACGGTGGACAAGCTGCGAAGCGTGGGCATCCCGCTTATTCCGCATCGCGCCGTCCAGATGACAAAAGCGGACTATGCCAAATACGATTATCTAATCGGTATGGACGGCATGAATATTCGTAATATGATGAGAATATTAGGAAGCGACCCGGAACATAAAGTATATAAACTGCTTGATTTTGGCGCTCATCCACGGGATATAGCAGACCCGTGGTATACGGGGAATTTTGATATTACCTATGATGATATTATAGAAGGCTGTGAGGCATTCCTTGTATGGTTAAAGAAACAGCATCAAATTTAATGATTTTGTTGTATCACCCCGCAGCCAATCTTAACGCCGCTGTTTCCGGACGGCTGTGTTGTAAAATCGTCAGGCTGTGAATGTACGATGACGCTGCGCCCAATAATTTCCGCAACCGTAAAAGTATCTGTCAGAAACGACTGCCACGCATAACCGCTGCAGTTTAAGATGGGCGGAAGGTCGCCACGATGACTGGGATGGGGAAAGTTTTCAGGATTATAATGGTTTCCCGTACGGTCAAAATCAAAATCGGCGTTTTGCGCACAGTCGCCATATTCATGGATATGAAATCCCAGAAAACGGCTTGCATTCGCGTTTGTGGCGGATAAGACGGGCAGTCCGTGAAACTGCGCGTTGATAAAGACCCCGCAGGGCATCTGGCAGAAAAAGACGATACCGTACAAATCGGGATATAAATGATTGCCGCGGACAACCGCCTGTGCGTCAGGCATAGCAGGATAAAACGTATTATCGAAAAGCATTTTAATCTCCATTTTGGTTAAAGTATTTGCTATATACTATGTAAAAATATATTTTAAGTGTGGAGAAAAATGCTCAACAGTGGGAGCGGATTTTAACGCACTTATTATTCATAGAAACATGGCAATTTGTGCAGGAGCGTCGCAAATATGCCTTGATGGCGGACATAAACCGGAATTTGCGTTACTACGCCGCGAAAACGCTTCGGAATGGAGGATAAAATGAACTATCAAGAGATTTTAAAAAAAGCAAAAGAAAATATCGGTGCATACTGCAAGGCGTGTCCGGTTTGTAACGGCATAGCCTGTAAAAATCAGATACCCGGTCCGGGCGCGAAAGGCACGGGCGATACCGCGGTCAGAAATTATGCGAAATGGCAGGAAATCTGCGTCAATATGGATACGCTGTGCGAATATAGGGAGCCGGACACTTCACTCGAATTATTTGGCAAAACATTCCGTTATCCCTTTTTTGCGGGACCGGTCGGCGCGCTTAATCTGCATTACGGGGAAAAATACGACGACCTTTCTTATAATGACATTATGTTAAAAGCCTGCGTGGAAAACGGGATAGCCGCATTTACCGGAGACGGTACGAATCCTGATGTCGTGATACAGGCGGCTAAGGCGATAGAGCAGGTAAACGGGCAAGGAATACCGACGATTAAACCATGGAATATCGAGACAATCCGGGAAAAAATTGCGCTCTGTAAAAAAGCGGGCTGCTTTGCGCTTGCCATGGATGTTGATGCGGCGGGACTGCCTTTTTTAAAAAATATGACGCCACCTGCGGGCAGTAAGAGCGTTGTCCAGTTACAGGAAATTGTGCAGATGGCGGGCGTTCCGTTTATCGTAAAAGGTATTATGACGATAAAGGGTGCGTTGAAAGCAAAAGAGGCAGGAGCGGCGGCAATCGTTGTCAGTAACCATGGCGGACGCGTTTTGGACCAGTGTCCGGCAACCGCGGAGGTATTGACGGAGATTGCGGACGCGTTACAGGGCAGTCAGGTAAAGATTCTGGTGGACGGCGGTATCAGAAGCGGTACGGATATTTTCAAGGCTCTGGCGATGGGAGCGGACGGCGTGTTAATCTGCAGACCGTTTGTGACGGCGCTTTATGGCGGCGAAGCCTGGGGGGTAAAAACCTATATAGAAAAACTGGCGGGAGAACTGAGCGATACGATGGCGATGTGCGGCGCAGGAAGCCTGCGTGAGATTACAAGGGATATGGTGCGTATTCCTTAAAGATTTGCGATTTTCGGACGCGCCACAGATACGAGAAAATTTCTATAATTATAAAAGAGGTGCGGCGGCACCTTTTTTGTTTTTTAAACGTGTATTAAGTAGAACAAACGCGCGGCTGTTTGATATATTAATTTGTGTTTACATTGAAACCTGTATGCTAATAGGCGATTGTGCAGGTTGGGAAAGGAGGTTGGAAATTTGCTAAAATGAGATATAGTGAAACAGAGGATAACCGGATAGAAAATATCATAACAATATACGGTGATTTGCTTTACCGGACAGGCATTATGATACTTGGGAATCCGCAGGACGTACAGGATGTTTTGCAGGAAGTGATGTTAAAAGTCTTACAGAAAAAACCTGAATTTCGTGACAGTGAGCATGAAAAGGCATGGCTTTTACGCGTGACAATCAACCTTTGTAAGGATATGCTGCGATTTAGGCGCAGGCATCAGTATTTGCCGTTGGATGAACTGGGGATAGAAGCGGCGGATGCGGCAGATACAGCAGACAGGCAGTTAATACAGGAAATTATGATGCTTCCGCCCGGATGGAAAATTGTGCTTTTACTGCATTATGTGGAAGGCTATTCTTTAAAAGAGATTGCAGATATCCTTGCAATTTCCGAAAATGCGGTTAAAAAAAGGATGCAGCGGGCGAAAAAGGGGCTGTGGGAGAGAATAAATGGGTAATTGATGAGCAATCAAGAAAGGAGTCAATATGGGAATAGAACATTGTTTAAGTAACACTAAATGGCAGAATGCGCTCAAGGCAATCACCATGCCGGAGGGAATGAGAAAAGAGCTTATGATGACGGGAGCGCGGCAAAGCCGGCAGAAAAATATTTTCTACCGTTTCCGGTATGTCAAACCGGCTGCGGCGGTATGTATGGCGGTTATTTTGGCGACGACGGGCATAACGGCGCATGCCGTTTATGTCAATACACACTTGAATGTTTTCGTGACACATGATATAACAAATGAGCAGCTTTCTGATTTAGAAAATGAAGTGCGCCGCATAGAGGGCGTTTCTTCCTGCCGTTATATAAGCGGCGATGAAGCATGGAAAGAATTTAGTGAAAAGTATCTGGCGCCGGAACTGACAGAATCGTTTGACGATAATCCATTGGCGGACAGCGCGAATCTGCGGGTAGGGGTTTCTTTACATACGGACATAGAAGAAATTAAAAAGGCTGTCGAAGAACTTGACGGTGTCCGGCGTGTATCGGGCTTGTGGGAAGGTTGAGTAAGAATGGGGGATTAAAATGAATAGCGCCATCAAAATAATGTTAGTAGAGGACGACGAAATACTGGCGAAAGAAATAGTTTTATTTTTGCAAAAATGGGGCTACGAAACAAGCGCGGTTACGGAATTTAACGATATTCTGGCGGCTTTTAGGGCTTCGTGTCCGCAGCTTATTTTGATGGACATTAACCTCCCCTATTACGACGGATTTTACTGGTGCAATAAAATCCGTGAACTGTCGGAAGCGCCGGTCATTTTTATCAGCAGCAGAAACGGCGATGTAGATAAGATTATGGCGCTTGCACAGGGCGGCGACGACTATGTGGAAAAACCGTTCAGGCTGGAAGTTTTAAGGGCGAAAATAGAGGCGATGCTGCGTCGGACGTATCAATATAAGGTAAAAGACAGAATCTATATCGGAAATGACTTATATTTTGAGCAGAATACCTCGACTTTGGTGTTTGAGCAAAAAACGGTGGAACTGACAAAGTCGGAAAAGCGGATTATGGAAAAACTGTTGGAAAACAGACCGGATATCGTGACAAGGGATGAATTGATGATGACGTTATGGAGTACGGATGAATTTGTTTCGGACACCGCATTGACTACGATGGTCAGTAGACTGCGTACAAAATTGTCGGACGTCTGCCATGATGAAATTATCCGTACGAAAAAAGGAGAGGGGTACTATATAAGCTAGAACATACGTCATAATATTTAGAACCGAAAGAAAGGTATTGAGATGAAAACGCGAAATGATATGAGCGGCTATAGAAAATACGGAAAGATGATATGCGGAATATTGCTTGCAGCGGCGGCGTACAACTTATATTTTATTTTCCTGCTTCCGGAGGTAAAGTTATTTTACCTGCTCTATCTGGATTTTCTGATTTTATGCGTGATGGCGGCATATTTTGGTAAAAATATCCGGCGGGAGAGACAAAGACAGCGGAAAAAAGAGGAGTTGCTAAAACAGGACTTTTTGATTTATCAGGAGATTGACGGCGGAGAGGATAGGGATGTTACGGCGCATGACGTGGCGGTATTAGAAAAGCAGTTAAACGAACAGTTTACGATAAACTGCGAATTACAGGATTACTTCGCTAAGTGGTGCCATGAAATCAAAATTCCACTGACCGCCGTATGGCTGATGGTAGAAAAGATTGAAGAACCGTCCTTGAAAAAATCGATGAAAGAACAGGTGGAAAAGATGAATATGCAGTTAAAGTCTGCGCTGCTTGGCGCTAAAGTCCAGAGCAGCCTTTTTGATTTGCAGATTCAGAAAACGAGCCTCTTACAGTGCGTGAAAAATTCGATTCATAACAATCAGTTTTTCCTGATTGATAAACATTTTTCCATTGAGATGCCGGACGAAGCGGATATTGCGGTCTATACCGACCCGGCGTGGCTGACGTATGTGCTGGACCAGCTTATCAGTAATTCTATTAAATATGCGGGAGAAAATCCCATGCTGACGATAACCTGTTCTTATCAGGATGATTTAGCAAAAGGGCGGATGATTCAATTATCAATACAGGATAACGGGGAGGGTATCAAAGAAAGCGATATCCGGTGGATTTTTGAAAAAGGCTATGTCGGCGCAAACTATCATAACGGGCAGTATAAATCAACCGGCATGGGACTTTATATGGCGTCCGTTATCCTGCAAAGATTAGGACACGGCATAAAGGTAGAGAGCGAGTATGGAAAAGGCGCGCGCTTTACCATTACCTTTTCCGATAACAGGGAATATTTCCTGACAAAACTGTAAGAATGCGCCCTGTTTTGTAATGTTAATGTAAGGATTTCTGTTTCTTTCTTTTCTATAATAGGACTGTAAGTTAAAAAGCTTGTGTGTCATGCGAATGTTGCGCTGACGCTTGGCGTCTTGGCGCACAAATATTACAGGCTGAGAGAAAGGCAGGATTATTCACATGAATGAAAAAATTATCGTAGAAATCAAAAACCTGACAAAAGAATACGGTGCAAAGGGATTCCGCAGCAGAGTATTAAAAGGAATCGATTTGACAATTTATGAAAGCGATTTTATTGCCGTTATGGGTCCCAGCGGTTCCGGCAAGACGACGCTTCTGAATATCTTATCATCCATCGATACGCCCACGCAGGGCATTCTTTTGATGGATGGAAAAGACATCGGTAAAATTTCTAATCAGGAATTATCCAAGCTGCGGCGGGATAAAATCGGCTTTGTTTTTCAGGACTATAACCTGTTAGACACCATGACGTTACAGGACAATATCGCTCTGCCGCTCTCGTTAAACGGCGTTTCCTCTAAAGTATGTAAAGAAAAGACGGAAGAATTGGCGAGGCTGTTTGGATTGACGGAGCATTTATCCAAATACCCGTATCAGTTATCGGGCGGACAGAAGCAGAGAGGCGCGGTGTGTCGTGCCTTAATTACGGAGCCGGAGATTCTTTTTGCGGACGAGCCGACGGGAGCGTTAGATTCCAAAGCGGGCAGAGATTTACTGGAATGTTTCAGAACGGTCAATGAGAGAAAGCAGGCGGCAATCTTAATGGTGACGCATGATGCGTTCAGCGCTTCTTATGCCAGAGACGTCTGTCTTTTAAATGACGGTATCATAAAATGCAGAATCAGCAGGGGAGAGAGCCGTAAGGAATTTTACGACCGCATTATTTCCCTGCAGGCGTCTATGGGTGAGACGTTTGGAGACGAGACGGGAGGTGCGTTGTCATGAGTATTATGAAACTTGCCTTTTATAATTTCAAAAGAAGCTTCAGGAATTATCTTTCCATGATTCTTTCGCTTGCCTTTACGGTATTAATTTTATTTAACTTTATCAACCTTACCTATGCGGACACGTTCCGTGCGCTGGGGGGAAGAAATAAAGACTTCATTGATATGATTACCCGGATAGTGGCGTTTGTGCTGGTCTGTTTTATGTTTTTCTTTATCTGGTATGCGGCAAATGTTTTTCTGACGGCAAGAAAAAAGGAAATGGGAACCTATATTTTCATGGGGCTTACGAATAGGAAAATTGCCAGGCTGTACCTGATGGAGACCGTTATGACAGGATGCGCGGCTTTTTTATTCGGTATCGGATTAGGCGTCATAACGGCGCAGCTTTTTCAGATGATTTTATTAAAACTGTCCGAGATTGCGGTAGAAATTTCTTTTGACTTTACATGGAAGCCGGTTGCCTTATCGGCGGCGGTTTATTTTATTATTTATGGTATTTTTATGTTAAAAGGGTATGTTAATATCGTAAGAAGCAGCGTTTTGGAAAAGATATCCGCCGCAAGGCAGAATGAATATGTCAAGGTAAATGGTTTGATTTTAATGGCAAAAGCGGCGCTTGGCGTTGCCGCGCTGATAAACGGTTACTACCTTGCCACGAAAGAAAGCGGGTATAATCAGATAGGGAATCTGTTTGCGGCGACGGTCTTTGTTATTGTGGGAACCTATCTGCTCTTTGGCGGATTTTTGCCGATATTGTTCCAGCAGCTTTCCAGAAATAAACTATTTTTGTACAAAAAAGAACGCGCCCTCTGGGTGAATAACGTTATCTTCCGTATGCGGAAAAATTACAGAACTTATGCGATGACCTGTGTGCTGCTTACCTGTTCGGTGACCGCGCTTGCGGCGAGTTTTGCGACGAAACAGCAGTATGATAATATCGTGAATTTCAGGAATACCTATACGTTCCAGATTCTTACCAATATCCCGGACAGGAAAGACGAGGTGGCGGCATTAATCGAAAAGGATAACGATATTGCCTACAGCTGCGAAATTCCTTTCTTTTCTTTGGATGGCAGTTATTTTGACGACGGTTTTTCCTACGGGATTTTATCTTTTTCCAAGGTAAAAGAAGCGGCGGCGCAGGCTGGTCTGGATTTTCCCTATGAAGCGTTAGCGGATGATGAGGTCATCTATGCCGGACACGTCGTATTAATGTCTTTTATCAGTAATACTGCGGAAAAACAAGTGGGAATAAACGGCAGGCAGTACAGGCAGATAGACGATACAAGGGTTCCCTATCTGGGATATTTACAGGAAAACAGCAGTTATTATATTGTAAGCGATACGACCTATGCGCAGTTATTGGAAGTATGCAGGCAAAATGCCGGTACGGGACTGACCTTTGACGAGGCGTATACCTATAATTACAGAATTGAGGATATCAGAAATTTCAGGGCGTCTATGGACGAACTGGACAGCATTATGGATAATACGGACGAAACCTATACGGGGCGCGTGGCGATTGACCCCGACAATGACGACCGCGCCTGGATAAAGGTGGAGTATTCGTTATGTATCTTCATGTTCCTTGTCTTTGTACTGGCGAGCGGCAGCATTTTATTTATGAAATTGTATAACGACGCCTTCGAGGAAAAAGAGCGTTATCTCGTTTTACAAAAAATTGGCATTTCTAAAAAAGCCCTCGGCAGGGCGGTGGAAAAAGAGATGTGCGCCGCATACGGGATGCCGTTTTTACTGATGATGGTTTCCTCTTATTTTTCGGTGCATTCTTTAGAAAAAGTCATGTCCTGTAATTTGCGGGGTATTAATGTTGCGAGCGTTTTGATTATTTTGGTGATTTTCGTTTTATTTTATGAACTTTCAGTAACGTTTTATAAAAAGAATGCGGGCGTATAACCATAAGCGCCTGGTAAAAAATGCCGCAGCCGCGCAACGTTTATGACAAAAACAACGTATTTCATGACATTCCGGTTAAGAAACCGGCACAAACTGCCCGATAATAATATCAGAAACCGGAGAATGGATTTTGAAAGTAAACAGCCATGGAGGGGCAGGAAGGAAAGTTACTGGAACTTATATGAATATTGCAATCTGTGATGATGAGAGCAGAGTCAGAGAAAGCATACACACGGTATTAGGAAAGGCATTTCCGGAAATGATAATACGTGAGTTTGCCTCCGGACGGGAACTGTTAGAGACGATAGGAGAGACATATATGCCGGATATCGTACTGCTTGATATTGCTATGGATGGCATGGACGGCATGGAGACAGCGAAAAAGCTGCGGGAACTTTCCGATATGCTGTTAATCTTTGTAACAGGCATAAAGGAACAGGTATTTCAGGCATTTGACGTAGGCGCTTTTCATTATCTGCTTAAGCCTGTGGAAAAAGAAAAGCTGCTTTCGGTTATGGAAAGAGCCATTGCAGAAGTGGAAAAGGCAAATAGCAGGCAAAGATATATGCTGGTAAAGGCGGCGGACGGCTACCGGAGATTGAATCTGTCGGATATTTTGTATGCGGAGAGCGACGGCAGAAAAGTCATTCTGCATACGAAGCAGGAGAAGCTGGAATTTTATGAGAAGATGGAGGAATTAGAGAAGCGGCTGGGCGAGGGCTTCTACCGCTGCCACCGCAGTTATATCGTATCCCTGGCGGAAATCAGAGGATATGACAGTACCAGCATCCGTGTCAGTAACGGCGAACAGATTTATCTGGCAAAACGGAAATACGGGGAGTTTGTGCAGACGTACTGCGGGTTTTTACAGGAATCAATCTAATTATTTCATTGTCATAACAAGTGTTATAAAAGTGGATAGGGATGCTTATCCACTTTTGCGTTGTACCACAATAGCTGCGCAGATTGACAAAAAGACGGCATACGTCATATAATAAACGTTTAGCGGAGACTTATTTGCGGCTTACGCAACTTGCCCGCATAAATAAAGGAAACTGTCATAAACGGAGATTGTAATAGATGGAGAGTCGGTTGGACGAAGAGGCTGCGCGCCGCGCGCGGTGGGAAAAAAGAAAGCAGGAAATGAGACGAAAAAAGCAAAGGCAGGAGACGTTCCGCAGATTTGCGCTGCCGGGCATGGCAGTTTTGCTTGTTTTTCTTATTGCAGCTGTCATTGTTATTGAAAGAGGAAAAAAAGAAGAAATTACGGATATAGAGACGCAGGAAGCGGGCACGGAGGAAAATACGCCGTCCGTGCAGAACGATACGCAGATAGATACACAGATTGCACAGACCATCCATATGGAAAATCCCGTAGTGGAAGAACAGACGCAGAACGGACAAGACGAGGATACGGAACAAACCGCGCCGCTTTATGAGTATGACAGGACAGAGGACACGATAACGCTGGGAAGCAATATTGTCAGTAACTATGCGGTTTTTATCGATATGGAAAGCGGTAAGATTCTTGCCGGAAAAGGAGAGGACGTTCGCATTGTTCCGGCGTCCATGACTAAGGTGCTGACGCTTTTAGTTGCCGTGGAAAATATTGAGAATCTGGACGATACGTTTGAAATAACAAGTGAAATTACAGAGTATTGCCTGAAAAATGACTGCAGTAACGCCGGATTTGAAAACGGTGAGGTGGTGACAATCAGGGATTTATTATATGCCGCCATTCTGCCGTCAGGGGCGGACGGCGCGCTGGGGCTTGCCTGTTATGTGGCGGGGTCGCAGGAGGCTTTTGTGGAATTGATGAATGAGAAGTTAGAAGAGATGGGATTGTCGGACACGGCGCATTTTACAAACTGCGTGGGGATTTACGAAGAAAACCATTACTGTACGCTCTGCGATATGGCGGCGGTTATGCAGGCTGCCGTGAAAAATGAAACCTGCAGGAAAGTCCTTTCGGCGCACACCTATACGACCTCTGTTACCACGAAGCATCCGGAAGGAATTTTACTCTCGAACTGGTTTTTGCGCCGTATCGAGGATAAAGATACAGGCGGCGAGGTGATTTGCGGTAAGACGGGCTATGTGAAGCAGTCGAAGCACTGTGCGGTCAGTTACGGGATGGATAAAAACGGCAGAGAGTATATCTGCGTTACAGCCGACGCCGAGGGAAAATGGCGTTGTATTGAGGATCACGCCTATTTGTATAAGGAGTGTCTTTCTAATGGGGGAAAGAAATGATGTGGCAGTTGCTCGATATAACGGAATGCGCGCTAAAAGCCGCTTTATTGCTGTATTTGTGCCGCGATATGTTACATTGGAAACAAAAGTATGCAAAGTGGGGAAAATATATGTTTTTCCTGCTCTTTGTTCTCTGGGGCTTCTGGCTTGGCAACTCCGCGTGGCTGGACAAGCTGCTTTACGGAGAAAATATGGGTATACAAAAAAGCAGTACCAGCATCGTCAAGGTATTTTTGATGATGTTGGTATGTTACTTACTGCTGACTTTATTTTATGAGGGTACAGGGCTTGTTAAGCTGTATCTGACGCTTTTATATGAAGCGGTTTTGGAAATGTCGAAACTTGGCATATACGGGTTTTGGAACCTTTTTATCAGCGCATACAGTGAATGGAGGATAAACCGGATAATCGATGACGCCGCGGCGTTGGAAAACTATGTGACTGATATGCAGATGCTAGGTTTTTTGGGGAATGTACTGCTGATAACATTGTATTTTTCAGTCGCTTATATCACCGGCCGCGCCGTGATAAAGTACAGGCGGGGAGCGGAGAGGATGGACAGGCAGGGGGTACTGTTTTTAATGCTTTCCCCGGCGGTGGGTATGGCGTTTGATTTGATTTTACGCTGTCTGCTTTTTACCATTACGGAAAACAGCTATGAGTTTATCTATGACAAGCATACGGGGCTGTATGTCATCGTTCCGGTGATGACGTTTTTGTGTCTTTTATCTATCGTATACAGTGCGAAAATATACAAAGAGCTAATGTGCGCCGAAGAGGAAAAACGTAATATGCTTTTTTATAAACAGCAGCTTTTAGATATGACCGGGCATGTACAGGATATGGAGCGGCTTTATGACGGCATCCGCAGTATGCGCCACGATATGAATAACTGTATCGCGGATATGGAGCAGCTTTTTCAAAACGATGCGGGAGAGGAAGCAAAGCAATATTTGTATCGTATGAAAAATGCGCTGGATACGCTGACAATGAAATACAGCACGGGTAATCCGGTAACGGATGTGATTATGAATAGAAAATGGCAGGAATGCGAAAAGAAAGGCATTGAGCTGGATAGTGATTTTATCTATCTGACAGGGCTTGGCATTGAGGCGTTTGATTTGGGTATTCTCATGAATAATGCGCTTGATAATGCGGTGGAGGCGTGTTTAAAATGCCATAGAAAAGAAAAACGGCATATTTTTGTACACAGTTATCAAAAGAATGGCATGTTTTTTATCCGTATAGACAATGACTGCGATGCCGGACAGATAAAAAATATGCAGACAACAAAAGCTGACAGCCGGATGCATGGCATTGGCCTTAAAAATATGAGAAGCGTTACGGAGCGGTATTTCGGAACGATGACGCATGAAATCAGGGATGATGTTTTTAGCCTGACCGTTATGCTGCAGGGAAGCACGCGGGAAGATGGAAGCGTCAGGCAGCCGGTGGACAATTCATGACAGAAACGGTGTTGTTGGTGACAATTCTCTTTATTTTTTGCTTAAATGTTCGATATAATAAATATAACAAAGTCCGGACGATGGAAATGAAATAAAAAGGGGTGTTAATATGAGGGTTTCCAGAAATTTTATGAGTGCGATGCTTGGAATCGGCAATAAGAGTACTACGAAGAAAAGCCGTATGATGGATCGCCTGAGTACGAACAGTGCAAGCCGGCTTTTCGGTACACAGTCGTCAACTAAAACAAACAGCACACAGACGAATTACCAGAACATGAAAAACAATGCGGGCGAACTGCAAAGTATTGTCTCTAAACTGACAGATGAAAAAGAGGATTCTCTTTTTGCAAAAGCGCAGGAAAGCGGCGATACATCCGCGATAAAAAATCAGGTAAAAGAGTTTGTGAGCAAGTATAACGGCATGGTGAAAAGTTTAAGAAACAGCGGAAGCAGAGTCGATAACAGTTATTTAAATCAGTTAAATTCCTACGCGACTATGTACCGTTCTTCCTTACAGGCAACGGGCGTTACCAAAAATGCGGACGGAACGCTTTCGGTAGACGATAAGACGCTTTCGCAGGCAAGCGTGGAGCAGTTGAAAAAGGCATGGGGAACGGACTCATCCTTTGCGAAAAAAGCAGGCGCAGCCGCGGTGAACGTACAGGAGAATGCGGTTTCCGGTATGAATAGTCTGATTGGAAACGCATATACGAATCTGCTGCGAAACTATGGTTCAAGGGGAAATTATTTTAACTTCTGGTCATAAATACGAAAAATTTTCGGGAAAGACTTGGGCAAAACCATGAACGGCATACAGGATAATATGCTTCCGGAACACCATGTCATGAAATGTATTTTTCATAATCATGATACGGGGCAGAAGAAAAAGATGCTTGGAGGGGTATCCTTTGACGGCGGCGCATCGAGTGGCAGCGGCAGGGAGAGCCATACAGTAACACAGGCGGGTGGACAGACAGTGCAGCCGCCTTTTTATCATGTAAATCCGGCAGCAGGTTTTGGAAACGGTATCGGCGCTTTGGGGCAGGCAGGGGAAAAAACAGACGGAAACGGCAAGGCGCAGCATTCGGTCGGGCATCCAAAAGATACCGTCAACATTACCGTGATACCGGATAAAAACGAGGCCGTCGCAGACGTTGGATGGGCGATAGAAAAGCAAAGCCCCCGTTTTTCTTATAAAAAGTACATTGAAAAGTTAAAAAGCGGCATTCATACCTTTTTGGAAAGCATGGAACAGAAAGCGGGGAAGGAAAAGAAAGAGCAGCCGAAGAAGAAAAAGGAAAATGGAACGCGGGCCGTTACCAAAGAAGAGGTTTATGAAATACAGATAAATACGGCTTATCTGCTGGATTCTTATAATAAACACGGGCAAAGAAGCACACTTGGCAAATAAAAAAGACACCTTGCGGTGCCTTTTTTATTTGATACGCTCGAAAGTATCGACAATTTCTTTTGATGGCGCGGCGGTAATGAGTGAAACGATGACATTGACAATCGTCGCTATGATAAATGCGGGAAGCAGTTCATAGATGGCAAAGATGCCGCCGAGTTTGGCAATTCCGTATTTCCAGATAAAAATCATTGCGCCGCCGGTAATCATACCCGCAAGCGCGCCCCATTTGTTGGAACGCTTCCAGAATAACGCGCATAATACAACCGGACCGAAAGCCGCGCCGAATCCCGCCCATGCAAAGGAAACAATTTGAAAGATGGAACTGTCAGGGTTGGACGCTAACAAAATAGAAATTAACGAAATAACGACAACAGTAATTCTTGCAATTTTAAGGGAAGTCTTTGTGTCAATCTTCTTTTTGCCAAAATCCTGCAAGAGATTCTGGGAAATGCTTGACGCCGCCGCCAGAAGCTGTGAATCCGCCGTAGACATCGTAGCCGCCAGAATACCTGCAAGGATAATACCCGCAAGCAGAGCAGTCAGTATGTTGTGTCGGCTTAATGCGGAAGCAATCTGTATGATGACCGTTTCCGTATTGCTTCCCTCTAACATCGGGATGATTGAAGTTTTTGACATACTGTAGCCGACAATACCGATAAGGACAGCAACCGCCATGGAGATAACGACCCAAATGCTGGCGATTCTTCTGGAAAGCGTCAGTTTTTCTTCATCTTCAATCGCCATGAAGCGTAACAGGATATGCGGCATCCCGAAATAGCCAAGTCCCCATGCGAACATAGAGACAATAGAAAATATACCGTAAGGCGTGCCGGTTCCCGTTGATGGAATGTAAGATTGCACCATGCTGAAGTAACCCGGCAGGGATTTGGCATTGGCAACAACGTTGCTCCAGCCGCCGGCTGAAAAAACGCCAAAACAGATGACGATAAGCAAGGCAATGGTCATCGTCACGCTCTGGATTAAATCCGTGGTGCTGACGGCAAGAAAACCGCCTAACGTACAGTAAAGGACGATAATAACCGCGCTGATTACCAAGCCTATCATGTAGTTGACGCCAAATAGCGTGTTGAACAGCTTGGCGCATGCCGCGAAACCGGAAGCGGTATAAGGGATAAAGAAGATAATAATAATGATGGCCGCTATACAGGTCAGAATATTCTTATCATCGCCATACCGTTTGGAAAAGAAATCCGGCAGGGTAAGCGCGTGCAATTCGCTTGTGTAGCGTCTGATTCTTTTGGAAACGATTAACCAGTTTAAATAAGTTCCGACAGCCAGACCGATAACGGTCCATCCAGCTTCTGCCAGGCCGGATAGATAGGCCAGACCGGGAACGCCCATTAAAAGATAACTGCTCATATCGGACGCTTCCGCGCTCATGGCGGTGACAATCGGACCGAGCTTACGCCCGCCCAGATAGAAAGCGTCGATGCTGGTATTTGTTTTGGAGTAGGAAACGCCTACATAAATCATGACCCCCAGATAGGCCACGATTGCGATTATAATACAAATTTGTGATATCATAATTTCTCCTCATTCTTTTGTTTGATTTATAGCACGTGTTCCATTATACAGAGTTTGAAAAAAATACGCAAGTAATATCGGAAAGATATGGAAAAAAGCCCAAAATCTTGGTACACTAAAAAGGATAAGAAAGCTAAAAAGGAAATCGCCAGGATGGAACGGACAGAGGAAAAAATACCGCTGCCGCGGGATTTTACAGAGCGGATGCGGGTTTTATTAAAAGAAGAATATCCGGATTTTTTAAAGGCATATGACGGGAAACGCCTGTACGGACTGCGCTTCAATCCGTTAAAGGCGGATAAAGAGACGTTTTTGGCACGGATGCCGCTTGTGCTGGAAGAAGTTGCATGGACGCCGGAGGGCTTTTATTATAAGGAAGAGGCACAGCCCGGCAAACATGTTTTTCATGAGGCGGGAGCCTATTATATCCAGGAACCGAGCGCAATGGCGGTCGTGGAGACGCTTTCGCCAAAACCCGGAGAAAAAATTCTTGATTTATGCGCCGCGCCGGGCGGGAAAAGCACGCAGATAGCGGGAAAAATGTGCGGAGAAGGCCTGTTAGTTGCCAACGAAATCATTCCCGGCAGAGCCAAAATCCTTTCGCAGAATATAGAAAGAATGGGAATCGCTAATGCGGTAGTCTGCAATGAGACGCCGGAGAGGCTTGCGGAGCGTTTCCCGTCATTTTTTGACAGGATATTAGTGGACGCGCCCTGTTCCGGAGAGGGAATGTTTCGCAAAGATGAAACCGCGGTTTGCGAATGGAGTCCGGAAAATGTCGCTATGTGCGCCAACAGGCAGCGTACGATACTAAAACAGGCGGCGCTTATGCTAAAACCCGGCGGAACTTTAGTATATTCCACCTGTACGTTTTCACCGGAGGAAAACGAGGGCGTTATCAGCCGCTTTTTAGAGGAGCATCCGGAATTTTCCATAGAAGAAAGTACACTGGAGAAATTCTTTTCACCGGGAAGAAGCGAATGGGTGGAAAATCCCGCAGACGGACTTGCGCATACGATGCGCTTATGGCCTCATAAAATAGCGGGAGAAGGGCATTTTATTGCGAAGTTAAAAAAAGCAGACGGACTCTATGACGCCTTGGCGGCTGCTGTTTCTGTTATGGAGAAAGAAACGCGGACAAGAAGAAAAGGGAAAGGACAAGACGGAATTGATGATAGGGAGCAATATCGCCGCTTTTTAAGCGATGAATTGGAGCTATCCGCTGATATATGGGAAAAGTGGGAAAATAGAGGAAAGTTTATCATGTTTGGTGACAATTTCTATCTGCTTCCCACACAGATGATACCGCTTAAGGGTCTTACCGTGTTAAGACCGGGGCTGCATCTGGGCGTTTATAAGAAAAACCGGATAGAACCCGCACATGCGCTTGCATTGTATTTATCGCCCGAACAAACAAGCAGGTGTTATGATATGACACAAGAACAGGCGAAAGCTTATCTGCGGGGGGAGACATTTGCCTGCAGCGATACGATAAAGGGCTGGACGCTTCTAACATACGGCGGCTATACAGTCGGCTTTGGAAAAGCGGGAAACGGTCAAATGAAAAATCATTACCCGAAAGGGTTGAGAAAATAAAGAGAAAGAAAAGGAGAAAGAAATATGCCAAAATGGTTAAAAGACGCAGTATTTTATGAAATCTATCCGCAGTCGTTTAAAGATTCCAATGCAGATGGCATCGGAGATTTTGACGGAATCGTGGAAAAATTGGATTATATCAAAGGACTTGGCTGTAATGCCATCTGGTTAAATCCATGTTTTGACTCCCCGTTTCATGATGCCGGATATGATGTGCGCGATTATAAGAAAACAGCGGCGCGCTATGGTACGAACGAAGATATAGTCCGTCTGTTTGATGAAGTGCATAAGAAAGATATGCATATTTTACTGGATTTGGTTCCCGGACATACTTCCGAGGAGCATGAATGGTTTAGGGAGAGTTCCAAGGCGGAACACAATGCGTATTCAGACCGTTATATCTGGACGGATAATTGGTTTCATTCACCGGAGGGGCTTAATTATGTGGCAGGGGAGAGCGAAAGAAACGGCGTTTATGTATTGAATTTCTTTAAATGCCAGCCGGCCCTAAACTATGGTTTTTTACATCCCGAAAAGCCTTGGCAGAAAGCGGTTTCAGACCCTGCCTGCATCGCGACAAGGGAAGCGTTAAAGGATATTATGCGTTTCTGGCTGGATAAGGGCTGCGATGGTTTTCGGGTGGATATGGCGGATTCTCTTGTGAAAAAAGATGATGATAATAAGAGCGGCACTTCTATGGTCTGGAAAGATATCCGTGCCATGCTGGATAAGGAATATCCGGAGGCAGCGCTTGTTTCGGAATGGAACAGGCCGTGGCTTGCCATTCCCGCCGGTTTTCATATGGACTTTTATTTGGACTGGACGGGGAACGGATATAACCTGTTGATGCGCGATGACGTGGATGGGAAAAATAACAGTATTTTCCATAGAGACAGTGACAGAAGCATTTTAGATTTTCTGAATGAATATATGGACAGCTATGAGAAGATAAAAAAAGAAGGATATTACTGTCTGATTACGGGAAACCACGATACAATCCGGGCGGCGCGCTATCTGGATGTCAGAGAACTGAAACTTGTTTATGCCTTTCTTTTTACGATGCCGGGCAATCCGTTTATCTATTATGGAGACGAAATCGGTATGCGCTATCAGACGCTTATATCCAAAGAGGGAGGCTACACAAGAACCGGCTCCCGTACGCCGATGCAGTGGGATAATACAATAAACTGCGGATTTTCCACGGCGTCTGAAAAAGACCTTTATCTGCCGGTGGATACGGCGTCCGACGCTCCAACGGTGGAGAAGCAGGAAAAAGATAAAGATTCCTTACTGCATACGGTAAAAGATATACTGGCAGTCCGAAACAGGGAGGAGGACTTAAGAGAGAACGCTAATCTGGAAATCGTGTATGCGAAAGAGAATGAGCGGGCTTTTGCCTACAAAAGAGGCAGTCTTTTGATGTGTTGTAATCCGTCAGGGAAAGAGGCTGATTTGAAAGTGGATGGACTGATAAAGGCAAAAGAAAAACTCTATGCCATTGGTGAAGCGGATTTTCAAAACGGAAGCTGCCATATGGAAGAACAGTCCTTTGTCATATGGAGAATATAGCAATGCCCTGAAGCACAAAATAGCATATAAAATAAGCATAGTAATGCTTGTAAATTAACTCTGCCTGGAATATACTATATCTAGAGTCGCTTTTTTTGGGGAGCCTATAGATATGCTATTTTCCAGTGTAGAGTTTTTATTCCGGTTTTTGCCGGTGTTTATGCTTATATATTTATTAGTTCCCGATAAGTATCGTAATGTTGTATTACTTTCGGGGAGTCTGGTGTTTTACGGGGTAGGAGAACCATACTATGTTCTGCTGCTTATTCTTTCTATTGTCCTCAATTATGGAGCGGGCAGGCTTATTCTTGAGAAAAAGGAAAAGTTTGGAAAACCGGTTCTCATTGCGGCCCTGCTTTATAATTTCGGCGTGCTGTTCCTGTTTAAATATTGGGATTTTGCGGCAGAAAACCTAAACCGCCTGTTTCATGGCGGGAAGATACCGCTTTTGTCGCTTGCGCTGCCGTTAGGCATCAGCTTTTATACCTTTCAGATTGCGTCTTATCTGATTGACTGTTATATGGGCAGGATAAAGGAGACGGTTCCTTTTACGGCGTTTGCTTCCTATGTTACAATGTTCCCGCAGTTGATTGCAGGACCGATTGTAAAATATGAAGAAGTGGCCGGGCGGATGAAAGAGCGTAAAATTCATGCAAAAGCCGTAGAAAGCGGATTTAAACTCTTTAGTATCGGTTTGGGTTTTAAAGTGCTGTTGGCTAATCAGATAGGAACGCTTTGGAATGTCATCATGACGGCGGGAGCAGGAAATTTGTCCGTTCCGGCTGCCTGGATGGGTGCATTTGCTTATTCTTTCCAGATATATTTTGATTTCTGGGGATATTCCCTGATGGCTAAGGGGTTGGGGAGAATGCTCGGTTTCCGTATTCCGAAAAACTTTAACGACCCGTATATGTCCAAATCCGTTTCGGAATTTTGGCGAAGATGGCATATTACGCTGGGGAGATGGTTTAAGGAATATTTGTATATTCCGTTAGGCGGGAACCGAAAAGGCTATGCCAGAACCGCCTGTAATCTTTTGGCAGTATGGGTTTTAACAGGACTATGGCATGGAGCGGCCGTAAATTTTGCATTATGGGGCCTGACGTTTTTTATCATACTGGCGATAGAAAAGCGGGGAATCGGCAAGTACTTGGAGCAAAGTAAAATATTGGGGCATCTGTATGTGGTTTTGGTGATACCCGTTACCTGGATGATATTTGCCATCAGTGATATGAAACAACTGCTATTGTATTTGCAGAATATGATAGGCATTCATGCATCGGACGTCATTGTCGGCAGTGAGCAGATATTGCGATACATAAAAGAATATGGGGTGTTATTTTTATTTTGTATTCTGTTTTCCACCTCTTATCCGATGGAATTATACCGCAAATATAAATATAAATGGTATACGGTTATTCTTGTGCTTGTCCTATTCTGGTTTTCGGTTTATGAGATAATGACGGGCAGTAATAATCCATTCCTGTATTTTAGATTTTAAGCTGACGATTCGCTCTTGAGAAACTGATAATTTGAAATCGGGAATTTTCTTTTATATAGTAGGAGTGACGGTTTTTATGAAACGCTGGAAAAAGATATTAGAAAATTGTCCATATCTGGTTGCGTTATTGATTATGTGGCTGTTTTTGACAATAGGCGGAATCGGATTGATGATATATCGTGATTATGGGGGATGGGATTGGAAAACCTTTTGCTCGAATCCCTTTTTTGTAGTAGTTGCAGAGGAAGAAATGCGGGAAAGTTCGGTGCGTTCCTCCAGGGTGGAACCGGCGATGGCGGTATTAGGGCGGGAACATCTTGTAGCAGCCAATAATATATTGGAGCAGATAGAGACACCGGTTATTGATGTGGCAAAGATCGAAGAAGAAGAGAAAGAGGCAGAGAAAGAGAGTATACCTGTTGGGAAGACAATTTTTGAAACATATCCGCCGGTAGAGACAAACTCCATTTATTATACGGATGCAGGAAAAGTTGCATTGACGACGGAATATCCGTATATAACGGTCGGGGATGAATATTTTGATGACGCGGCGTTTTTGGGAGATTCCAGAACAATGGGCATTTCCGACTATTCCGGATTGAACGCGGATTTTTACTGTGAGAACGGCATGACGATTTATAAGCTTTTGGATGAAAAGGGAGTTACTTATCAAAAGACCGGCGAAAAGGTAAATTTAAACCAGGTCATGCAGCAGAAGCAGTATGGAAAGATTTATATTATGTTAGGCATGAATGAACTGGGATATCGTGACACCAATTATTTTTTAGAACGCTATCATGAAGTGCTTGAACAGATTAGGCAGTGGCAGCCGCAGGCTATCATTTTTTTGATGGCAAATCTGCATGTCAGCCAGGAAAAGAATAATATTCAAACAGAATTTAATAATATTAACATCAATTCCAAAAATGTTGCCGCAGCGAGTCTTGCTGATGGAATCAACGTTTTTTACTTGGATAGCAATCCGTTGTTCACGGATGAGGATGGATTATTAAAAGAAGATATAACTTTTGACGGCGTTCATTTATATGCGAATAACTATTTGGAATGGAAGACTTTTTTGGCACAGCACGGCATCATTAGGGATGCGAGAAACGAAGCGGACAATGAACAATAAGACAACGAGACTAAATAAATATATTGCGCAGTGCGGTATCTGTTCCCGGAGAGACGCGGATAAACTGATAGAAAAGGGTGCGGTTACCGTCAATGGAAAGCCTGCGCATCCCGGGTTACAGGTAACGGATGCAGACGAGGTCTGCGTCCATGGAAAACCTGTAAAAAACCCGGAAAAAAAGGTGGTTTTGGCCTATTATAAGCCGATTGGCGTAACGTGTACGCAGCGTGATAAACATGCCAAGGTAAAGGTGATAGATAACATGTGTTATCCAATCCGCGTAACCTATGCGGGCAGGCTGGATAAAGACTCTGAGGGGCTTTTGCTGATGACAAACGACGGGGAGCTGATTGACGCAATGATGCGGGGCGCGAACCGTCATGAGAAAGAATATGTCGTAAAAGTGGATAAAATATTGACGGATGATGCCCTTGAAAAGATGAGAGCGGGCATTTATCTGGAAGAACTCGGTTTGACGACACGAGCCTGTGAGATTACCAAGACGGGTGAAAAGACAATGAATATGATATTAACCCAAGGGGTCAACAGGCAGATACGCAGAATGTGTGAAGCGGTCGGATATCGGGTACGCAGTTTGAAGAGAACGCGTGTTATGAACGTTTATCTTGCAAACTTAAAACCGGGAGAATATCGTGAATTGAGCGAAGAAGAGACACAACTTCTGTATTCTTTATGCAAAATGACGCATTAATGTGTAAAAATAGACGTAAATTTATGCTGGCACTGTTAGCGCTTTAACAGCAAATACCACAGGCTGAGAGAAAGGAATGGGTATTAAATGGCGAATGAAAAAATGAACCGTATGAAAGAATTGGTTTCCACATTAAACAGGGCTTCCGAAGCATATTATGCGCAGGATAGGGAAATCATGAGTAATTTTGAATACGATAAACTGTATGACGAGCTGACGGCATTAGAGGCAGATACGGGCATTGTTTTGACAAACAGCCCCACGGTGCAGGTCGGATATGAGGCGGTGGATGAACTACCGAAAGAAAGGCATGAAAGCCCGATGTTGTCACTTGGAAAAACGAAAAACAGAGAAGAGTTGCGCGATTGGTTAAATGATAAGGAGGCGCTTTTATCGTGGAAATTAGACGGGCTTACCATTGTTTTGACATTTTTTGCAGGAAAACTTGCAAAGGCTGTTACACGGGGAAACGGGGAAGTAGGAGAGGTTATTACGAATAACGCCAGAGTTTTTAAAAATATCCCGCTTTCCATTCCTTTTCAGGGGGAATTGATTTTGCGGGGGGAGGCTGTGATTTCCTATTCTGATTTTGAGCAGATTAATCAGAAAATCGAGGATGTAGAGAGCAAGTATAAAAATCCGCGTAACCTTTGCAGCGGTTCCGTGCGTCAATTAAATAACGAGGTGACCGCTAATCGGAACGTCATGTTTTATGCATTCAGCCTTGTGAAAGCGGAGGGCGTGGATTTTCATAATTCCCGCGAGGAACAGTTTCATTTTTTACAGGAACAGGGTTTTGATGTGGTGGAGTATAAAAAAGTGACGCCCGATAATATTTTAGAGACGGTTTCCTATTTTGAAAAGAAGATAGAAAACTATGATATTCCCTCGGACGGGCTTGTGCTTACCTATGATGATATCACTTATGGGCGTTCCCTTGGCATGACCGCAAAATTCCCACGGGATTCCATAGCCTTTAAGTGGGCGGACGAACTGCGGGAGACGGTATTAAAAGAGATAGAATGGAGTCCGAGCCGTACCGGACTGATAAACCCGATTGCCGTATTTGAGCCGGTGGAATTAGAGGGAACGACTGTCAGCCGGGCGTCGGTACACAATATCAGTATCATGCGTAATTTAAAGTTAGGCATCGGCGACCATATTACCGTATATAAGGCGAATATGATTATTCCACAGATTGCGGAAAATTTGACAAAAAGCGATTCCGTTCAGATTCCGGATGCCTGTCCGGTGTGCGGACAGCCGACGGAAATTAGAAAAGTGAATGAAGTGCAGTCGTTATATTGCACGAATCCGTCGTGTGAAGCAAAAAAGATTAAATCGTTTACCCTTTTTGTCAGCAGGGATGCAATGAATATTGACGGGCTTTCGGAAGCCACGTTGGAAAAGTTTATTGCCAAAGGCTTTATCCATGAATATGCGGATATTTTTAAGCTGCATCATTATGAAGAAGAAATTACCAATATGGAGGGATTCGGGGAAAAGTCGTACCGGAATCTGATAAACAGTATCGATACGGCAAGGAATACGACGCTTCCCAGAGTTATCTATGGTCTTGGCATTGCGGGAATCGGACTTGCCAATGCTAAAATGATATGCCGATACTACCGTTATGATATCGGGGCGGTGCAGACGGCGCAGATAGAAGAGTTAAGCGAGATAGACGGTATCGGGGAGGTGCTTGCGGGCGCGTTTTACGAATATTTTCAGGATGCGGAAAATGTGGCGCAGTTAGCGCATCTGTTGGATGAAATAACAATCGCTATTGAAACGATGGACGAAAGCGAACAGATTCTATCGGGAATGAATTTTGTCATTACGGGAAGCCTTATGCACTATGAAAACCGAAACGAGTTAAAAGATGTCATTGAAAAAAAAGGCGGGAAAGTAACAGGCAGCGTCACTTCCAAGACAACTTGTCTGATTAACAACGACGTAACGTCCACCTCTTCCAAAAATAAAAAGGCAAAAGAACTGGGCGTGCGGATTATTTCGGAAGAGGATTTTATGGGGGAGTATCTTACACAATCTCCCTAACATCATACGGCGTGGTTTGATATACGTAATAATTCAACCAGTTGGAGTATAGAAGCTGGCCGGTGGAACGCCAGTTGACGACGGGCGCTTTGGCCGGGTCATCGTCCGGAAAATAATTGCAGGGGATTTTCGGATTTAATCCTTTTTCCAAATCCCGGTAATATTCCTTGGCAAGCGTGTCCGTGTCGTATTCGGGATGGCATGTGACGAAGAAGTGGCGGCTGTCCGTTGTTTTTACAATCGTGACGCCCGCTTCATCGGAAATGGCCATCAGTTCCAGTTCGGGAACGGAGGCAATCAGTTTTTCATCAATGCCCATAGCGCGTGACTGCGGCGCATAGAAAATATCATCGAAGCCGCGAAACAGCGGAGAGGTCTTTTTTAGTACCCTGTGCGCGTAAACGCCGGATAATTTCTCCTCCATGTCGTAGCGGTTTAAACCGTATAAATAATAGAGACCTGCATAGGCGCCCCAGCATAGGTGCAGGGTACAATGCACATGGTTTTTTCCCCATTCCATAATGGTGCATAATTCGTTCCAGTAGGTGACATCCTCAAATTTTACATAATCGAGAGGCGCTCCGGTAATAATCATACCGTCAAATTTGCGGTCTTTGATTCGGTCGAAAGTAGTATAAAAAGATTCCATATGGCTGGAATCCACATGCTGCGGAATATAGCTTGCAGTCTGTAAAAATTCCACTGTTACCTGTAAGGGAGAATTGGAAAGTTTGCGCAAAAGCTGTGTTTCCGTGACAACTTTAGTCGGCATCAGATTTAAAATCAGTACATGCAAAGGACGAATATCCTGATGGATGGCACGATATTCGGTCATGACGAAAATATTTTCTCCTTCCAGTGTCGCTCTTGCGGGTAAGGAATCCTGAATCTTGATTGGCATAGCTATTCTCCATTCTTAGACAACAATTTTATGCCCGCTTGGACATAAATCTTACATAAAGATAACATAAATTGCTATATTCTGCAAGCTTGCACAATTTGGCAAAAAGGGATATAATAAAACAGGCGTATTTTTACGCGGAGATTATGATAAGCTAATGAAAAATGAGGGGACGAAGATGGAAACAGCATATCAAAAGGTAAAAGTACACAATGAACTGGAATGGTGCCAAGTCACTGACATGAATACGAAAGAGCGGATAGAGAAACTCTTGTTGAAGCACAGGGTATCTTATTATGTAAAATGGGAAAAACCCGGATTCTTTTCAAGGGATAAATTTGGAACCTGCGTATTTTGCGTGAACCAGTTGCAAAAAGAAGCCGCGGACAATGCAATAGAATCGTTAGTGGCGGAAGATAAGGAAAAGATTAAGTTCCTTAACCGTAAGTTTGAAAAGACCTTTTATTAAGGCATTGGCAAATACAGATAGAGAATGGTGATACAATGAGCAGTAACTGCGATACCTGCAGCAACTACGTTTATGATGAAGATTATGAATGTTACGTCTGTATGGTGGATTTGGATGAAGACGATATGGCGCGCTTTTTAAGCGGCGGGAATTTTGAATGTTCGTTTTATCAGGCGGACGATGAATACAGGATAGTAAGAAAGCAGATGTGAACTGACAGGATGCAGTCACATCTGCTTTTTATATAGCGGCGTTTTTCACAGCATAGTTTTTTAGCTGATTTGTTTTTTTAAGTTTTTCTGCGCAGTAGAGAGCATTAACTTGATTCTGTTAAGCTGGTTGACCTCGCTCGCGCCGGGGTCATAATCAATCGCGACAATGTTGGAAAGCGGGTAACGCTTTCGCAGTTCCTTGATGACGCCTTTGCCGACCACATGGTTTGGCAGACATCCGAACGGCTGCGTGCAGACAATGTTGTTGACGCCACTGTGGATAAGTTCTACCATTTCACCGGTTAAAAACCAGCCTTCGCCCGTCTGGTTGCCGATATTGACAATCGGTTTGGCATAATCGACCAGGCGGTAAATGCTTGTCGGTGGTTCAAAATGTACGCTTTTTTCCAATGCTTTGGCGGCGCTTTGGCGCAGTCTTTCAATCCCCCAGATGCCGAGTCGGGAGAGCGCTGCGGCTTTTTTCGTTTTGCCAAGATACTCCGCCTTATAAATCTGGTTATAGAAGCAGTAGAGGATAAAGTCGATTAAATCGGGAACGACGGCTTCGGCTCCCTCCGCCTCCAAAAGTTCTACGAGATAGTTATTCGCCGCGGGCGCAAATTTTACAAGGATTTCTCCTACGATGCCGACACGGGGCTTTTGCTCATCCGTAATCGGGATAGCGTCAAAGTCTCGGACAATATCGCGGCACATCCTGCAGAATGTAAAATAGTTCATATGCTTTCCGGAGACAAATTCGCAGCATTTTTTCACCCACTTTTGATGTACGGCATTGACGGAGCCGGGCGTTACCTCATAAGGACGCATCCGGTAGACGCAGCGCATGAAAATATCGCCGAATACGGCGCCATAAGCGGCGCGTATAAACATATCCGCATTTAAATGGAAGCCCGGATTGCTTTCGATGCCCGCAAGGTTTAAAGAGATAACCGGAATCTGTGACATACCGGCTTTCTCCAAAGCTCTTCTGATAAAACCGACATAATTGGTGGCACGGCAGCCGCCGCCGGTCTGTGTCATGATAATCGCCACTTTGTTAAGGTCGTATCTGCCGGATAAAAGTGCATCCATTATTTGCCCGACTACCATTAAGGATGGATAACACGCGTCATTATTAACATATTTCAAGCCGACGTCTACGGCGCGGCGGTTATCGTTGTCAAGCACTTCAAAGTGATAACCGCATGCGCAGAACGCCGCCTGCAAAACGTCAAAGTGAATCGGGGACATCTGCGGGCAGAGAATCGTATAGTCTTTGCGCATTTCTTCCGTAAACGCCACCTTATGGATGGCGCTGGAATGGATGATGCGTTCTTTCTTTTTTTGTTCCCTTACCTTAATGGCGGAAAGAAGAGAACGGATGCGGATTCTTGCCGCGCCTAAGTTATTGACTTCATCAATTTTTAAACAGGTATATATTTTATCAGAACCCGATAAAATATCATTCACCTGGTCCGTGGTTACGGCGTCCAGTCCGCAGCCGAAAGAGTTAAGCTGAATCAAGTCCAAATCCTCTCTTGTTTTGACAAAGCTGGCGGCGGCATATAAGCGGGAATGATACATCCACTGGTCGGAGACGATAAGAGGCCTTTCGGGCGCGGCCAGGTGAGAAACGGAGTCCTCCGTCAATACGGCAATATCATAGGAGTTGATTAATTCCGGGATGCCGTGATTGATTTCCGGGTCGATATGGTAAGGGCGCCCCGCCAGCACGATACCGCGTTTGTGGTTTTTCTCCATATAGGCAAGAACTTCCTCACCTTTGGCGCGCATATCTTCTCTGGCCCTGGCAAGCTCTTCCCAAGCAGCCTCGCAGGCTTCCATAACATCTGTTATTGGAAGAGAATCGAATTCTTTTGTCAAAGCGTCCGTTACGGTCTGTAAATCCCTGAAAGACATAAACGGATTGCGGAAAACAACCTCGCCGCGCCCAATTTCTTCCACGTTATTTTTAATATTTTCCGAATAGGAAGTGACAATCGGGCAGTTGTAGTGGTCGTTGGCTTCCGGAAATTCATTTCTTTCGTAAAAGAGCGCGGGATAAAAGATAAAATCCACGCCCTGCTTTATCAGCCATGTAATATGGCCGTGCGCCAGCTTCGCCGGATAGCATTCCGATTCACTGGGAATCGATTCAATACCGAGTTCATAGATATTGCGGTTGGAACTCGGAGAAAGGATGACGCGGTAGCCAAGTTCGGTGAAAAAGGTAAACCAGAACGGATAATCTTCATACATATTTAAAACCCTTGGAATGCCTACCGTACCCCTTTTTGCTTCATCAGCGGGAAGCGGTTCATAGGAAAAGAGGCGTTTCAATTTATAGTCAAATAAGTTCGGCACATTATTTTCTTTCTTTGCCTTGCCGAGTCCTCTTTCACAGCGGTTGCCGGAGATATACTGGCGGCCGCCGGTGAATTTATTGATGGTAAGGCGGCAGTTATTTGTACAGCCTTTACATTTTGCCATGCTTGTTTCAAATTGCAGCGTATTGATTTTGTCGATGGACAGCATCGTTGTCTGATAACCGTCGCGGTAATTTTCCCTGGCAATTAACGCCGCGCCAAAAGCGCCCATGATACCTGCGATATCAGGACGTATCGCCTCGCATTCCGCGATTTTTTCAAAACTGCGCAGTACGGCGTCGTTATAGAATGTGCCGCCCTGTACGACGATGTTTTTGCCAAGTTCGGAGGCATCGGAGACTTTAATAACTTTAAAAAGCGCATTTTTAATAACCGAATAAGCCAGTCCCGCCGAAATGTCGGAGACTTCCGCGCCCTCTTTCTGCGCCTGTTTTACCTTGGAATTCATAAATACAGTACAGCGGGTTCCCAAATCAATCGGATGCGCGGCAAAAAGAGCCGCGTTTGCAAAATCCTGTACGCCGTAATTTAATGATTTGGCGAATGTCTCGATAAAAGAGCCGCAGCCGGAAGAGCAGGCCTCATTGAGCTGTACGCTGTCTACGGTCTGATTTTTGATTTTAATACATTTCATGTCCTGACCGCCGATATCCAAAATGCAGTCCACATCCGGGTTGAAAAATGCCGCCGCATTATAATGGGCAACGGTTTCCACTTCACCGTCATCTAATAAAAACGCCGCTTTCATCAGCGCCTCCCCGTAACCGGTAGAGCAGGAACGCACGATTTTTACACCGTCCGGTAGAAGGGAATAAATCTCCTGAATCGAGCGAATGGCCGTTTTTAGCGGACTGCCGTCGTTGCTGCTGTAGAAAGAATAGAGCAAAGAGCCGTCCTCGCTGACAAGAGCTACCTTGGTCGTTGTGCTTCCGGCGTCGATGCCAAGAAAGCAGTTTCCCTGATAAGAAGCCAAATCGGCAGTCTTTACATGGTGTGTGGAATGCCGTTTCGTGAAATCTTCATATTCTTTTGGAGAAGCGAATAGCGGTTCCATACGCTCCACTTCAAATTCCATTTTGATATCGGAGGAAAGTTTTTCCACCATTTCCTGCATAGAATAACAGGCGTCTTCTTTTGCGTTTAAGGCAGAACCGATAGCGGCGAACAAATGCGAATTTTCCGTGTCAATAATATGTTCATCATCCAGTTTTAACGTGCGGATAAAAGACTGTTTTAACTCGGAGAGAAAATGAAGAGGACCTCCGAGAAAGGCAACATGTCCGCGAATCGGCTTACCGCAGGCAAGTCCGCTGATGGTCTGATTGACAACCGCCTGAAAAATAGAGGCGGATAAATCTTCTTTGGTTGCGCCTTCGTTAATAAGGGGCTGGATATCGGATTTGGCGAATACGCCGCATCTTGCAGCAATCGTATAAAGAGAATGGTAATTTTTCGCATATTCGTTCAAGCCCGAGGCGTCGGTCTGTAATAAGGACGCCATCTGGTCGATAAAAGAACCGGTACCGCCGGCGCAGATACCGTTCATACGCTGTTCCACATTGCCGCCCTCAAAATAGATGATTTTGGCATCCTCGCCGCCCAGTTCGATAGCGACGTCCGTCACCGGGGCAAGTTCCTGTAAGGAAGTGGATACCGCGATAACTTCCTGTACAAACGGAACCTGTAAGTGATTGGCGAGCGTGAGGCCGCCCGAACCGGTAATCATGGGATGCAGGGGAATATTCCCCAGTTTTTTATATGCGCTTTGCAATAAATCGGACAATGTTTCTCTGATATTGGCAAAGTGCCGTTTATAGTCGGAAAAAAGAATCCGGTGTTTCTCATCCAGAATCGCTATTTTGACCGTAGTAGACCCAATATCGATACCAAGAGTATATTGCATCTGATTCATTTTATATTCACTCCTTTATATTCCTATACATGTGCCGGATATGACTATCATAGCAGACGCAGCCCGACAAATACATGTAAAATCTTTCCTTATTAAATGTATTTTGACATGCTAAGTCATTATACGACAGTCATTTTGAAAAAGCAATCAACTCTTTCTTAGAATTTATGAAGTTTTTGAAAGAGAAATATTAAATTTTTATGATTTTCGTTTATTTCGCGCGGGCGGCGTTTACTTTTAAAAAAAGGAATGATAGAATATATTCAACTTATTACTATAAAATGCAGGCTTAGGAGGAGAGCATGTTAAATAACATGAGTTCATTTGAAAGAAAATATGGAAAATATGCTATTAGGAACCTGTCGTTTGTGCTGGTTATCTGTTATGCGATAGGTTATGTTCTGGAATTTATGGCGCCGCAGGTAGTGTTAAGCTATATGACCCTGAATCCGTATGCCATTTTACACGGACAGGTGTGGAGGCTTATCTCATGGATTTTTATTCCGCCGAGCGGCTCCAATATCTTTTTTACGCTGTTAATGCTATATTTTTATTGTTCCATCGGTACGACGTTGGAAAGAACATGGGGAACTTACCGATATAATGTCTATATTTTTTCGGGCATTTTATTTACGATTGCCGGAAGCTTTCTGTTTATGGCATTTTCCTATCTATATCCCGGTTCCCTTATCACAATCGACGGCGTTGCGATTACCGGAGAATATCTGGCAAGCGCGGGAAGTATAGCGTATCAGTATTACTTTTTGCAGACGTCGATATTTTTCAGTACCTATTATATCAATATGTCGATTTTCCTGGCGTTTGCGGCGACGTTTCCTGATGTGTCCGTACTGCTGATGTTCATTATCCCTATTAAGGTGAAGTGGCTTGGCATTATTTACGGTATTATGCTTGTGTTCTCGTTTTTAAGCGGGGATGTCTGCACGAAGTTTGCGATTGCAGCGTCGTTAATGAATTTTATCGTATTCTTTTTAAGGTCTCGGAACATGATGCACTTAAATCCGAAGCAGATACACAGAAGACAGGAGTTTAAGCGGGATATCAGACGAAACAGCGGCGGCATTACGAAACATAAATGCGCCATCTGCGGCAGGACGGAAGTGGATAGTCCTAATATGCAGTTTCGGTTCTGCTCGAAATGTGATGGAAATTATGAGTATTGCGAGGAACATTTGTATACGCATATGCACGTCAAAAAGGAATAGGGAATAAAGTGTTTCTAAGACCACAAAATACATGGTCTAAGAAACACTAAGTTATTCCCCGAAGAATCACTTTGTGATTCTTCATATGGGGCGATTTTTCCTGATGGTGAAGATGATGCTGGAAGTGGTGAAATTGTGAGAGGTATGGAGTAATTTATGAATCGTGAAGTACAATTTGCACAGACGTTGGAGAAAGTCAGGGTAAGGGCGAAGGAGCAGGGCGGCTGTATATCGGAAGAGCAGGTAAAGGAAGCTTTTTTAGAGCTTTCACTGACCGGAGAACAGCTTGCTATGGTCTTTGATTATTTAAAGCAGCATAGAATCGGCATTGGGGAGCCGGTCAATCCGGACGACTATTTAAGCGAAGATGAGGTTGATTATCTGGATTCTTATTTAGAACAGTTAAATACGATGCCCGAAGTTTCGGAGGGGGAAAAAGAGGCGATTACGCTTTCCGCCATGGCTGGGGATGCGGATGCACAAAATAAGCTGATTCAGATTTTTTTGCCGCAGGTGGCGGAAATCGCGAAATTATATGCCGGACAGGGCGTGTTTTTGGAAGATTTAATCGGCGAGGGTAATATCGCGCTGACCGTAGGCGTGACGATGTTAGGCGCATTGGAGCATCCTATAGAAGCGCAGGGCATGTTAGGAAAGATGATAATGGACGCCATGGAAGATTTGATTGCAAAGGAGGCCAAAGAAGCCGGAAAAGATAAACAGCTTGCCGATAAGGTCAATAAAGTGGCGGATAAGGCCAACGAACTGGCGCGGGATTTACAGCGTAAAGTAACGGTGGAAGAGTTGATGCAGGAGACGGGTTTTAGCAGAAAGTCCATTTTGGACGCCGTACGCATCAGCGGGGATAAGATTGAGTCCATCCTTTCTACAAATGACGGGAGAATGTAAGGATAATGGAATATCAGAATAATGATTTTAAGTATTTTATGCAGGATATCGGCAATCTCTATATCGGCGCGCGCTATAACTATGAAGAACTGATGGCGCATGAGATGATTCCTTTTAAATTCAAGAGCATCATAGAACATTATATTATGAAAGACACACAGGCTGACACGACATTGGAGAGCCAGTTTTATTACATGACGCGCGATATGTTTTCTTATAAAACATACATGCAGCTAAAGGCAAAGGTGAAAGTATGTCTGCTTGTGGAAAAGAAACCGTTGTTTGGCGAAAAAAAGACGGTATATCGCAATCAGGCGTTTACGCTGGAGGAATTTGTGCAGATGAATCTGGCCCGTAAAAAGGCGTGCGGCGTTACCATACAGGAAATTGTCCTCTCCAAGCTGGCGTTGATGTCGTTTAACGTATAAAGGGAACATGTCAAAATAAACGCGATAACTTACAATTTATTTAACGCATAATACGCTTGCTTTTGACTTTTTTTTCTGCTAAACTGACATTGTTACACAAAATTAGGTAAAATTCCCCTTTTACACTGAACAGGTAGAAAATGCTATATCTTTTTACCTGTTCTTTTATTGTGTAATAGGCTTTACTAATTTTCGGGGGAAGTGATATACTAGGGTGAAGAGAAGTTCTAATCGAGTAGGAGGAGTAGTGTGAAAAATCACACTGATGTGCTGATTTTTCACACGGCAATTTGTGCCGGAGCGTCACAAATATGCCCTGATGGCAGACGCAAATTTGAGATTTGCGTCGCCCCGTCGCAAAAACGCTCCGGAATGGAGAGTAAAATGGAACAATTACAGGCATATACAGTGCTTGAAAAAAGACAAATCAAAGAACTTAATTCCATCGGATATCTGATGAAACACAATAAGACGGGCGCAAGGGTAGTGTTAATGTCCAATGATGATAATAACAAGGTGTTCTGTATCGGATTCAGAACGCCGCCCAAGGACAGTACGGGCGTAGCGCACATCATAGAACATACTGTGCTTTGTGGTTCCGATAAATTTCCGGTCAAAGACCCTTTTATTGAATTATCGAAAGGGTCGCTTAATACGTTTTTAAATGCCATGACCTATCCGGATAAGACGGTATATCCGGTGGCAAGCTGCCATGACAAGGATTTTAGGAATCTGATGGACGTATATTTAGACGCCGTTTTTCATCCCAATATCTATCGTGAGGAAAAAATCTTTAAGCAGGAGGGCTGGCACTATGAAATGGAGAGTGCGGATGATGAACTGACGATTAACGGCGTTGTCTATAATGAGATGAAAGGAGCCTTTTCTTCTCCCGACGATATGCTTATCAGGGAAATTATGAACTCCTTATACCCGCAGACTTCCTATGCGGTGGAATCGGGCGGAGACCCGGATGTGATTCCCGAGCTTACCTACGAGGATTTTCTGGCATTCCATAAAAAATACTATCATCCGTCAAACAGCTATATTTATTTGTATGGCGATATGGATATGGCCGAGAATCTTACGTTTATAGACGAAAACTATTTATCCCATTATGATAAGTTGAATGTGGATTCTGCTTTACAAACGCAACCCCCTTTTGATAATATCGTTACCGTTTATAAGAAATATCCGATTATGGAGAGCGAATCGGAAAAGGACAATACGTATCTTTCTTATAATATTTCTTTAGGGAACAGTTCGGATAAAGAACGTTACATTGCCTATCAGGTATTTGACTATGTGCTGTGTTCTGCGCCCGGCGCACCGCTAAAACAGGCCTTGATTGATAAGGGCATTGGAAAAGATATTTACAGTATATACGACAGCAGCCTGAAACAGCCCTATTTTTCCATAGTGGCTAAAAATGCCAATAAGGAGCAGCTTTCGGAATTTACGGAAACGATAGAAGAAAATTTACGGAAACTGGCCAGGGATGGGATCAATAAAGATGCGCTGCGTGCAGGACTCAATTATTATGAGTTCCGGTTCAGGGAAGCGGATTTCGGTTCCTATCCGAAAGGATTGATGTATGGCTTGCAGATGTTTGACAGTTGGCTTTATGATGATGAAAAACCCTTTATTCATCTGGAAGCCGAAGAGACTTATAAAAAATTAAAAAAAGCCATTGACAGCGATTATTACGAGAAACTGCTTAGAGATTATCTGATTGATAATAACCATAAGACAATAGTGGTGGTAGAACCCGTAAAAGGGCTGACAGGACAAAAAGACAGGGAGTTGGAGGAGAAACTTGCAAAGATAAAGGCAGGGATGGCTAAAGAGAAACTGGAAGAGATTGTGGCGCAGACAAAAGAACTGAAACGTTATCAGGAGGAGCCGGATAAAAAAGAGGATTTGGAAAAAATTCCCTTATTGACAAGGGCGGATATGAAAAAAGAAGCGCCAAAGTATGTCAACGAGGAAAAAAAGGTCGGCGATACGGTTCTGCTCTATCATAATCTTTCTACAAACGGCATAGGCTATCTGCGTTTTATGTTTGATTTGCGAAATGTGCCGGAAAGGTTATTTCCTTATGTGGGGCTGTTAAAGTCCATTCTTGGTCTGATTGGCACGAAACACTATACCTACGGGGAATTATTTAATGAAATCAATATACAGACGGGCGGTATCTCGCCGACGGCAAATACCTATACGGACGCCGGACAGATGGATAAATATACGGCGGCACTGGAAATAAAAGTCAAGGTGCTTTATGAGAATTTGGAGCAGGCATTTAAGCTGGTGGAGGAAATTGTTATGACTTCCCGCTTTGACGATACGAAGCGTCTGCGTGAATTAGTAGCGGAGTTCAAATCCCAGAAACAGGCAAATATGATGTTATCGGGGCATTCGCTTGCGCTGGTGCGCGCATTATCTTATATTTCTAAGACTGCCGCTGTTTCCGACATGATAAGCGGACTGCCGTTTTACCGTCTGTTAGAGGATATGGACAGCGATTTTGAAAATAGAAAAGAGGAGCTGGTGGAGAAATTAAACCAGCTTGCCGTCTGCCTTTTCAGACCGGAAAATCTGATGGTGGATTATACCGCGCAGCCGCAAGGACTGCAAAATATCGAAACTTTAATCGCCGCATTTCGTGACAGCCTCCATAAGGAGCCGATTGTGGAAACAGGATATGAACCGGTATTAGAGCATAAAAACGAGGGCTTTATGTCGTCCGCTCAGGTACAGTATGTGTGCAGAGCCGGTAATTTCCATGCACAGGGGCTTTCTTATACAGGCGCGCTAAGGGTATTAAAAGTTATCATGGGCTATGATTATTTGTGGACGCAGGTGCGTGTAAAAGGCGGCGCTTACGGATGTTGGTGCAGTTTTGGAAAATCGGGCGAGAGTTATTTTGTTTCCTATAGGGATCCGAATCTGGAAAAGACGATAGAAATCTATGAACAGGCTGCGGATTATATTAAGAATTTTGATGCGGATGAGCGGACGATGACGCAATATATTATCGGCGCGGTCAGCGAACTGGATATGCCGATGACGCCTGCGGCTAAGGGAGCGTATTCTCTGGCGGGCTATATGACGCACTATACGGACGAACAGGTACAGAAAGAGCGGGATGAGCTGCTGGCAGCTGTGCCGCAGACCATCAGGGAACTGGCGGCGTATATCAGGGCGTTTATGGAAAACGACTGCCTGTGCGTTGTAGGAAATGAGGAAAAAATAAAGAAACAGGCGAAATTATTTGAGGAGACGGATTATTTATTCCACTAACAGGTTGAAAGAATAAAAGGAGAGATACTATTATGAAAAAGAGAAGTTTTGGCGTGGCTGCGGCGGCTATGATAATATCGTGTGTTATATTATCCGGCTGCGGCAGCAGCGGAAGCGGGCAGTTATCATATTCGGAAAGCAAAAATACGTCCGCCGCTTATGATGCGGGAGGCGCCTATGCCGCGGCGGAGATGGAGATTGCGGAAGCGAATTATTCGACAACCGATAGCGCTGGGGCGGTGCAGGAAGCGGGCGCGGAGATGTTGGAGGAAAATGCGCGGGAAGCGGAGCGGAAACTGATTAAAACGGTGGACTTATTCGTGGAGACGGAGGAGTATGACACGCTGATTGCCAATCTGGAAAATAAAATAACGGAGTTGGGCGGTTATATTGAATATCAGAGCCAATATAACGGCAGTTATTACGCAAACTATCAGGATACAAGAAATGCCTATCTGCAGGTCCGCATTCCGGTGGAGAAGCTGGATGAATTTGTGGTAAGGGTAGGAGAATGGACGAATATTACGAATAAGGAAGAACGGGTGGAGGACGTTACCTTACAATATGTGGACTTGGAGAGCCGTAAAAGGGCGTTAGTGACCGAGCAGGACAGATTGCTGGAGTTATTGGAGAAAGCGGAGACGGTGGAGGATATCATTACCATCGAACAGCGTCTTTCCGATGTGCGTTATGAGCTGGAGAGCATGGAATCGCAGCTTCGGACGTTAAATAATCAGATTGATTACAGCACGATTAACTTAAACATACAGGAAGTGGAAAGACTGACGCCGACAGAGGAAAAATCCGTCTGGGATAAGATAAGAAACGGTTTTGTGAAGTCAATCTACAATATCGGAGACGATATCGAGTATGGATTTATCTGGTTTGTTGTCAATATTCCTTATTTTATTATCTGGATTGTGATTATCGTCATTGTGCTGATTCTGTGGCGGTTATGGAAAAAAGCGAGACGCAGACGGAAAGCGGAGAATATGCGGCCTAAGCCAGACATGGATGAAATGAAAGACGGTAACAAAGACGGGGAATAGGAAGAAAAGGAAAATATAACTATGGAGAATGCACAGTATAAAGCGGGATTTGCCACACTGATTGGCAGACCGAACGTAGGAAAGTCTACTTTGATGAATCAGTTGATTGGGCAGAAGATAGCCATTACTTCCAGTAAGCCGCAGACGACCAGAAACCGGATTCAGACGGTATATACGTCGGATGAGGGGCAGATTGTTTTTCTGGATACGCCGGGCATCCATAAGGCTAAAAATAAACTTGGCGACTACATGGTAAACGTGGCGCAGCGTACCATGTCGGATGTTGACGTTATTTTGTGGCTGGTGGAGCCGACAACCTATATCGGGGCGGGCGAACAGCATATTATCGAAGAACTGAAAAAAATAAAAACACCTGTTATATTAGTAATCAATAAAATTGACACGGTCAAAAAAGAAGAGGTTCTTCTTTTTATTGATACATACAGAAAACAGATGGATTTTGCGGAGATTGTTCCGGTATCGGCATTAAAGGGAGACGGCACGGAGGATTTACTTTCCTGCATCATGAAATATCTCCCCTACGGGCATCCTTTTTATGATGAAGATACGGTAACCGACCAGCCAATCCGCCAGATTGCGGCGGAACTTATCCGTGAAAAGGCGCTCCGATGTCTGGAAGACGAGATACCGCATGGCATTGCCGTAACGATAGAGTCCATGCACAGAAGAAAGCGTATCATGGATATCGAGGCGACTATCATCTGTGAAAAGGATTCCCATAAGGGCATCATCATTGGCAAACAGGGGCAGATGCTTAAAAAAATAGGCTCGCAGGCAAGACCGGAGATGGAAGATTTAGTGGGATGCCAGGTGAATTTAAAGCTCTGGGTCAAGGTCAAAAAGGACTGGCGCGACAGTGATTTTCTTCTGAAAAATTTCGGATATAATCCCAAGGATGCCGAATAGAAAAAACAAAAAAAGCGAACCCTAATACTACAATCATATAGTTGATTAGGGGGCTTAAGATGAAGGAGATAAATTACTGGGATAGATTTCTGATGACGGGAAGCGTAAGCGATTTTCTATCATATAGAAATGCGTTACAGGACGTTAAAAGCGGCGAAGTACGAAACGATACCGAAAAAGACAAATCAGGTGGACTTAGAGATGCAGGAGTTTACAGAGATTACGGGGATGGTTCTAAAAGCGGAACCCATTGGTGAATATGATAGAAGAGTCGTTATTTTAACGAAAGAAAAAGGAAAGATTTCGGCATTTGCCAAAGGCGCAAGAAAACAAAACAGCAGGCTGCTTGCCGCGACCAATCCTTTTTCTTTTGGCACTTTTAAGCTTTATGTCGGAAGAAGTTCCTACAATCTGGTGGATGCGGATATCAGTAATTATTTCGAGGGTCTGCGCCATGATTTTGAGGCCGCCTATTATGGTATGTATTTTCTGGAGGTAATCGATTATTATACAAGGGAAAATAATGATGAAAAGGAAATGCTAAAGCTTTTATACCAGTCTCTTAAGGCGCTTATGCATGAGAAAATTCCCAACAGGCTGGTACGCTACATATTTGAGATGAAAGCGATGGTTTTAAACGGTGAATTTCCGGGTGTGCCGGAAAATGGCGGATATGACGAGTCCACCGATTATACGGTTTATTATATAATGACTTCTTCCATTGAAAAATTGTATACCTTTACGGTTACGGACAGTGTGTTGGCACAGTTAAAAGAGATTGCGGATGATTATAGGATGCGATATGTGGATAAGATTTTTAAGAGTCTGGAAATAGTGGACGGCCTGTAAAATGAAAGATGTATGTTGAAAATCAGGCTTAAGTCGGATATAATAACAGAAGTGTCTCTGAGGAGGAAAATTTATGCGAAAGTGGAAAAAATTGATATTTGTCATGACAGCCGCGTTTTGTCTGGCCGGGTGCGGCAGTGCGGGCGTTCCTGATATGAATACGATTTCCGTTATGAAAGACGGAAAGATTACGCAGACGATAGTAGACGGATTTGAAAGAAATTATTATAATCCGGAAGAACTCGAGCAGATGGCTAAAGAGAAAATAGCCCGTTATAGCGACAGTGAAGACGCCATTGTCTGTGAGTCGGTGGAATCAAGCGGTGATAAGATTATTGTGAAAATGGTTTATCAAAGCGGTACGGAGTATACAAATTATAATAACAGGGAGCTGTTCTGCGGAACGGTCGGGGAGGCGTTTGAAAAAGGCTATTCCCTTAAAGACATTGTCGGAGAGGATGGAGAGGTTATCAGCGACGAGGAGCTTTCGGCTATCAGGGAGAACCATGTCGTTATTGTGCAGACAAAGGCTTTAGAACAACTCGACGTCAACGTATATGATAAAATTTTATATACCAGTGAAAATGTGATGCGCCCCGGCAAGAGAGATGCGCTGATAGTAACGGGAGAAGATGAGGAAATACTTTCCTGTATTGTATTTCAATAACAGGTTTTATTATATTGATAAATCATAAAGGAGCAGATGAGATGATGGAAAAGACAATGGAGAAGATTGTAGCGTTAGCAAAGTCAAGGGGATTTGTATATCCGGGTTCGGAAATTTACGGGGGTCTTGCCAATACATGGGATTTCGGCAACCTTGGCGTGGAACTTAAGAATAATATCAAAAAGGCCTGGTGGCAGAAATTTGTTATGGAAAGCCCATATAATGTAGGCGTGGACTGCGCGATTTTGATGAATCCCCAGACATGGGTGGCGTCCGGACATTTGGGAAGTTTCTCTGACCCGTTGATGGACTGTAAGGAATGTCATGAGCGTTTCCGTGCCGACCAGATGATTGAGAACTATGCAAAAGAAAAAGGAATAACATTGGAAAGTTCCATAGACGGCTGGAGCCAGGAGCAGATGAAAGCGTTTATTGAAGAAAATAATGTTCCCTGTCCGACCTGCGGCAAACATAATTTTACGGATATCAGGCAGTTTAACCTGATGTTTAAGACCTTTCAGGGCGTTACGGAGGACGCTAAGAATACGGTATACTTAAGACCCGAAACCGCACAGGGTATTTTTGTAAACTTTAAAAATGTACAGAGAACTTCCCGTAAGAAGATTCCTTTCGGTATCTGTCAGGTGGGCAAATCTTTCAGGAATGAAATTACGCCGGGCAACTTTATTTTCCGCGTCCGGGAGTTTGAGCAGATGGAAATGGAGTTTTTCTGTGAGCCGGACACAGACTTGGAGTGGTTCGCATACTGGAAAAAATATTGTATCGACTTTTTAAAGAGCCTTGGCATGAAAGCGGAGGAAATGAGAGTCCGCGACCATGAAAAGGAGGAATTGTCGTTCTATTCCAAAGCGACGACAGATATTGAATATCTGTTTCCTTTCGGCTGGGGCGAGTTGTGGGGCATTGCAGATAGGACGGATTATGATTTGACACAGCACCAGAATGTGTCCAAGCAGGATATGAGTTATTTTGATGATGAGAAGCAGCAGAAATATATCCCCTATGTGATTGAACCTTCGTTAGGCGTGGAGAGGCTTTTTTTAGCCGTACTTTGCGGCGCTTACGACGAAGAAGAAATCAGGGAGGGGGATATGCGTACCGTACTGCATTTCCATCCCGCGCTTGCGCCTGTAAAAATCGGCGTACTGCCGTTATCCAAGAAATTAAACGAGGGCGCGGAAAAGATTTATACGCAGTTATCAAAAAAATACAACTGCGAATACGACGACAGAGGCAATATCGGCAAGCGTTACAGAAGGCAGGATGAAATCGGCACGCCGTTTTGCATTACCTACGATTTTGATTCCGAGACGGATAACTGCGTAACCGTCAGGTTCAGGGATTCCATGGAGCAGGAACGCGTGGAGATTGAAAAACTGGATGCTTATTTTGCGGATAAATTTGAGTTCTAGAGGTTGAAAGAATAAATTCTTTCAACCGCGAGTTTGTGTTGACGTTGGTAACGCCAGACACAAACATCGCAGGCTGAGAAAGGGGCATAAGTAAAGATGAAAAAATATGGTGTGAACGAGTTGCGGCGTATGTTTCTTGAATTTTTTGAGAGTAAGGAACATCTGAAAATGAAAAGTTTTTCTTTGGTGCCGCATAACGATAACAGCTTATTGTTAATTAATTCCGGCATGGCGCCGTTAAAACCTTATTTTACAGGACAGGAGATACCGCCGAGACGCCGCGTGACAACCTGTCAGAAATGTATTCGTACGGGCGATTTGGAGAACGTCGGCAAGACGGCAAGACACGGCACGTTTTTTGAGATGCTGGGAAACTTTTCTTTCGGGGATTATTTTAAGCATGAAGCAATCGCCTGGTGCTGGGAATTTCTGACGGAAGTGGTCGGGCTGGACGCGGACAGGCTCTATCCGTCTATCTATGAAGAGGACGACGAGGCGTTTGAAATCTGGACAAAAGAAATCGGCATTGCGCCGGAGCGTATTTACCGTTTCGGAAAAGAGGATAATTTCTGGGAGCATGGTTCCGGACCGTGCGGACCCTGTTCCGAGGTGTATTATGACCGAGGTGAAAAGTATGGATGCGGAAAGCCGGATTGTACGGTAGGCTGTGACTGCGACCGCTATATGGAAATATGGAATAACGTCTTTACACAGTTTGACAACGACGGCAAGGGAAATTATACCGAACTGTCACAGAAAAATATTGATACCGGCATGGGATTGGAAAGACTTGCTTCCGTCGTGCAGGATGTGGATTCTATTTTCGACGTCGATACGATCCTTGCGCTGCGGACAAAGGTTTGTGAAATAGCAGGTGTTACTTATAAAGAAAAGGAAGAGACGGATGTTTCCATCCGTATCATTACCGACCATATCCGTTCCGCTACTTTTATGATTTCCGACGGCATTATGCCATCCAACGAGGGGCGCGGCTATGTTCTGCGCCGTATTATCAGAAGGGCGGCGCGTCAGGGGCGTAAACTCGGTATTCAGGGAACATTTCTTGCTGATTTGAGCAATACGGTCATAGAGGGTTCTAAGGACGGCTATCCTGAGCTGGATGAGAAGAAAGAGTTTATTTTCAACGTATTGACACAGGAGGAAAATAAATTCAACAAGACAATCGACCAGGGGTTAAGCATCTTAATGGAAATGGAGGAGAATCTGCAAAAAGAAAGTAAAAAAGAGCTTTCCGGTGAAGATGCCTTTAAATTATACGACACATATGGATTCCCGATTGATTTGACAAAGGAGATTCTGGCGGAAAAGAATTTCAGCGTAGATGAAAAAGGTTTCGCGGCGGCGATGGAGGAGCAGAAGGTCAAGGCGCGCAAGGCGCGTAAAGTAACAAACTATATGGGCGCGGATGTGACGGTGTACGAGTCCATAGACCCTGCGGTAACTTCTGCTTTCGTCGGATATGATAAGTTAGCGCATGATTCTAAAATTTCAGTGCTGACAACGGAGAATGAAATTGTAGAAGCGCTTACGGACGGTGAAGTGGGAACGATTTTTGTAAGCGAGACGCCGTTTTATGCAACGATGGGCGGACAGTCCGGCGATATCGGCATCATCCGCAGTGCGGACGGCGAGTTTAAGGTGGAAGATACCGTGCAGCTTTTAGGCGGCAAGGTGGCGCATATCGGGCGTGTGGTTTCCGGTATGTTTAAAACGGGAGATACCGTGACGCTGGAGGTTGATGCGCAAAGAAGAGGCGCAACCTGTAAAAACCACAGCGCGACGCATCTTTTACAGAAAGCGCTGCGTATGGTGCTTGGCACGCATGTCGAGCAGGCGGGTTCTTATAATGACGGCGAAAGACTGCGGTTTGACTTTTCTCATTTTTCAGCCATGACTGCGGAAGAATTGCAGAAAGTAGAGCAGATTGTCAATGAAAAGATTGCGGAGAATCTTCCGGTAGTAACGGAAGTACTTACGATGGAAGAAGCAAAAAAGACGGGCGCGATGGCGCTTTTTGGCGAAAAGTACGGGGAAATGGTACGTGTTGTGGAAATGGGAGATTTCTCCAAGGAGTTCTGCGGCGGTACGCACGTTTCCAATACAGGTGTTATTTCTTCCTTTAAGATTATTTCAGAGAGCGGCGTTGCAGCCGGCGTCAGAAGGATTGAGGCGCTGACAGGCGACGGCGTTGTGAAATATTATGCGCAGTTGGAGGAGAAGCTGGAGGAAGCGGCTAAAATATTGAAAGCGACCCCGGCGAACCTGCTTGATAGATGTCAGCATTTGATGGCGGAATTAAAAACTTTGCAGAGTGAAAACGAATCTTTAAAGAGCAAGGCGGCGAAAGATGCGCTTGGCGATGTTATGGATAAGGTGAGAGAGGTAAAAGGCGTAAAACTGCTTGCCGCTAAAGTGTCCGGCGTGGATATGAACGGTCTGCGCGATTTGGGAGACCAGTTGAAAGAAAAGCTGGGCGAAGGCGTCGTTGTACTGGCGTCTGACAAAGACGGTAAGGTAAATTTAATTGCTATGGCAACGGATGGCGCAATGAAAATGGGCGCTCATGCCGGAAACCTGATTAAAGGCATTGCGGCGCTTGTCGGCGGCGGCGGCGGCGGACGCCCGAATATGGCGCAGGCGGGCGGCAAGAACCCGGCAGGCATGGATGCGGCTATGGAAGAGGCGGCGAAAGTGCTGGAAGGACAGATAAACTAAGCCATTTTCGGAGGAAAGAGAATGTTTCAGAAGTTTAAAACGGGTAAAAAATTCTGGATAGGACTAATAGCCGCGGAATTATTGTTTACCTGTATTGCAGGCTTTGTATATAGCAGACGTGAAAAAGTGGAATTAAATTATGCACAGGAAGACTTGCTCTATGATTCCGGAGAAAACGGATTTTATGTGGATATGTCAACCGGTCACAGTTATGTTGCTACGCCTGCTTTTTCTCTGCCTAAAGGGTTATATACGGTTGAGGCAGAGTATGAATTTATGGGAGGAAACGGAACGGCATTAGAGGTTCAATATGCAGGCGGACGGCTGGACGAGAGAATTGCTAAAATTCCGTTGAAAGCTTCCGGGAGGTTATCGTGTGATTTTAAAGTGCGTTATGCGGAATCGTTACAGGTATGGGGAAGACTGACCGGAGATGCGGTTGATGGGGATTATATCTTACTTAGAAACGTCAGAGTGTTTACCTCGCCGACTGCAACAAGAAACTTCCTGTTTGGGATTGCAGTATGCTTTTTGTTAATAGATGGATTAGTGATTCTTTATCTGTTAAAAGATAAAGTTTTTACAAATGAAAAGGCGAAATTGCACTTTAAAATCCTTTTTTTATTGTTTGTTGCCAGCAATATTCCGCTGATGACAAATTATTTGTTCGGCAATTCTTATGATATGGGCTTCCATCTGCAGAGAATTGAAGGAATCAGTATCGCTTTGCAAAATGGTGTTTTTCCGGTTAAAATCGTACCGGAATGGCTGAATGGGCATGGGTATGCCGCATCTGTATTTTATGGTGATTTTCTGTTATATATTCCGGCAATTTTACGTATTTTCGGGGTATCCATACAGGCGGCTTATAAATTTTATATTGTTTTCATTAATGCATTGACAATCTTTATCGCTTATCATTGCTTTTCCAAGATGGGTAACGACAAAGTGGGCATTGTATGTACGGTGGTATACTCACTTAATATCTATCGTCTGTACAGCATTTTTGCAAGGGGAGCGGCAGGAGAGTATGCGGCAATGGCATTTATGCCGTTAGTTGTATACGGATTGTGGCGGATTTATACGCTTCCGGAAGAGTCCAAAGAGCATAGCAGAAGCTGGATTCCACTTACGATTGGATGCAGCGGCATTTTTCTATCCCATATGCTTACGACGGAAATAACGGCTCTTTTTATCATTCTGACAGTCCTTGTTTTATGGAAAAAAACGATACGAAAAAAGACATTGCTTGTATTTGGTAAAGCTGTTGCGGCGATGATATGCTGCAATCTTTGGTTCCTTGTTCCCTTTTTGGACTATATGTTAAGCGGAACGTATGTGATTAATAATCTTGATTCCTACACGCCATATAAACTGGAGGGGAGATCCGCTGTTGTAGCGCAGCTTTTTATGACCGATTATCTGGCTATGGGAGGACCTGTCGGCTTAAATAAAGGCGCCATAGCGGATATGCCGCGAACCGTTGGCTGTGCGGCCATGGCTGTGTTGGCAGGCTGGATAGTTTTGTGCTTTGGGAAAAAGGAAAGAAATATATCGGAAAAGAAAGAAGAATATCTGGTTGTATTTTTGATTGTTTTAAGCCTTTTTATGACGACGTATTTATTCCCCTATACATGGTTTGTCGATAGGATTCCGATATTAAAAATGCCCGTTAAAAGCCTTCAATATCCGTGGCGTTTTTTAGTTATTTCGGGCTTGATGCTGGCTTATTTATCCTGCATCATCTTAAAAAAGGAGTGGATTGCGCAAAAGCATAGAAATATACTGGCAGGATTGCTGCTCTTTTTGTCTGTATGGCAGGGAATATCCTATATGAGCGAATGTCTCAATACAGGACATATTTATCAGGTTTATCAGGCCGGAGAACTGGACTTTTTGGATGTGGGGTATGGGGAATATATTCCGGTTGAATGGGATAAATATACCGGTTTGGATGAATATAAGGAAAAATATGTTGACCAACTGACTTATGATGCTGATAATGTGCAGATAGATGACTGGCATAGGGAGAAAAACGGCGTAACAGTTTCTCTTAGCAATCATTCAGACAAGGTTGCGCAGGTGGAGGTGCCGTTGATTCTGTATAAAGGATATTACGCGGCAGCCGACAGCGGAGAAAAACTGCAAGTCGTACCCGGTGAGTCATATCGTGCTTCCGTATCCGTTCCGGCGGGATTTACGGGAAGTTTTCATGTGAGGTTTAAAGAACCCTGGTATTGGCGGGTATGTGAGGCAGTATCATTGCTTACCGTGGCGGGTATCGTTATTTATATGATGCGTGATAAAAAGAAAACAGGAACGCTAAAGGAACGGGCGGATGCAATAAAGTGTTGACAAACCTAAGCGGCCTATGTATAATAGTTTGAGTGTGGATAGGAGTCGGCTATGTTCATAAATTTAACTGATGTATTAACATCCGATGACAAAGAACTTACCATGCAGGTGAAAGCAGAACTGACTAAGGTAACCGTTGGCAGGGAGGCATTTCAGATTCTTGACATGACGCCGATTTGCTTTGTCTTTACCAATACCGGTAAGAACAGGGCAGAAGTTGTGGGAGAGACGGAAATAACGTTTGCCATGAAGTGTGACCGATGTTTAAAGCCCGTTCAAGAGAAGCTTAAGCTTCATATTAACAGGCAAGTGTATGCGCCTGACGTGGAGAGGACGGAATCGGATAAAGAGGATATATCGGATGATGACCAGGTTTTTATGGACGGTTATCAACTGAATGTAGAGGACTTACTGAACAATGAAATCATAATCAACTGGCCTCGGAAAGTGTTGTGCAAGCCGGATTGTAAAGGCATATGCTTACAGTGCGGCAAGGATTTAAATACAGGAAGCTGTGAATGTGATACATTCGTTCCTGACCCCCGGATGGCAGTGATAAAAGATATCTTTAATGCGAATAAGGAGGTGTAACGATGTCTATTTGTCCTAAGAACAAATCTTCTAAAGGAAGAAGAGATAAGAGAAGAGCAAACTGGAAAATGTCTGCTCCTACATTAGTAAAATGCAGTAAATGCGGCGCGCTGATGGTTCCTCACAGAGTATGCAAAAAGTGCGGCACATACAACAAAAAAGAAATTATTGCGGTTGACTAACTAACGAAGAAAACGCGGATGAAATCAAGAGTTTATATGATATATAATCTCTTGATTTTTTATATAATAGGAAATCCCTACAGGCATCATCAGGAATTTGCCATGCAAATTCTTGTAATCGTCGGTTTCTCACGACGATTTTTTATCGAATAACTTGATTTTTAGGCTATGGTTTAGTATATTAGTATAAGATGCTTGGACAAGAAAAAGAATGTGCATATGGCACGGGTTTGCGAATTGACGAAAGGAATACGGAAATTGTCATGGGAGAATATGTAAATGTAGCAGTTGACGCCATGGGCGGTGACAATGCGCCGAAAGAAATTGTAAAAGGAGCTGTTGAAGCAATCAACGAAAGCCGGAAAGTAAAAATTTATCTGGTGGGAAAAGAAGAGGCGATAAAAGCCGAACTTGCCGGATATACCTATCCGGAAGAACAGCTTACGATTGTTCCCGCAAGTGAGATTATCGAGACGGCGGAACCTCCCGTTATGGCAATCCGTACGAAGAAAGATTCCTCTTTGGTAAAAGCCCTATATCTGGTAAAAGACGGCACATGCGACGCTTATGTATCGGCGGGCAGCACTGGCGCATCCTTAGTAGGCGGACAGGTTATTGTAGGCCGGATTAAAGGCGTGGAAAGACCGCCGCTTGCGCCGCTTATTCCGACGGAGAACGGCTGCGCGCTGCTTGTAGACTGCGGCGCGAATGTGGATGCAAGACCGTCTCATCTGGTACAGTTTGCCAAGATGGGTTCTATTTATATGGAAAATGTAATGGGCGTCAAAAATCCGAAAGTGGCGATTGTCAATATCGGTGCAGAAGAAGAAAAGGGCAACGCGCTTGTCAAGGAAACGTTTCCGCTGTTAAAAAGCTGTCCTGATATCAATTTTACAGGGAGTATTGAGGCAAGGGATATTCCTGCGGGGCTGGCGGATGTTATTGTATGCGAGGCATTTGTCGGCAACGTGATTTTAAAAATGTATGAGGGCGTCGGCGGCACTTTGATTAAAAAGGTAAAGGCGGGCATGATGACTTCCTTTCGCAGTAAGATTGGCGCACTCCTAGTAAAGCCCGCGTTAAAGCAGACGTTGAAAGCATTTGATTTGGAGCAGTACGGCGGCGCGCCGATGCTTGGTTTAAACGGTCTTGTCGTAAAGACGCACGGCAGTTCTAAATCGGTTGAAATAAAGAACTCTATTTTACAGTGTATTACTTTTAAAGAGCAGAAAATCAACGAGAAAATCAGAGAGAAAATTACCGTACAGGATTAGGAAAGGCTGGCTGTTTCTATGGAATTTGAAAAGTTAAAACAGGTCATTGCACAGGTCTTAAACGTGGACCCGAAAGAGATTACGATGGAAACGACTTTTATGGAAGATTTGGGCGCGGATTCTTTGGATGTTTTTCAGATTGTAATGGGAATTGAAGAAGAATTTGATATAGAAATTCCGCCGGAAAAGACGGAACATATAACAACAGTGGAAGAAGCGGTTCAGTTAATAAAAAGTTCGATTCAGTCGGCGCAGTAAAAGAAAAACCCTTTCGGAAAGGGTTTTTTTAGATGGGAGATACGGATGCAGCAAAAACCGTTAGAAGAACTGGAACAAAAAATCGGATATTCTTTTAAAGATAAACGGCTGCTCAGGCAGGCGTTGACGCACAGTTCTTTTGCCAATGAGCAGAAAATTAATAAATATGATGACTATGAGCGTCTGGAATTTTTGGGGGATGCCGTATTAGAACTTGTTTCAAGCGAATTTCTTTTCCGTGAGCATGAGACGATGGCGGAAGGACAGTTGACGAGGCTGCGGGCGTCTATGGTGTGCGAGCAGGCGCTTGCCTATTGCGCAAGGGAGTTTGGATTGGAGCAATATATTCTGCTGGGAAAAGGGGAAGAAATGACCGGCGGCAGAACGAAAGATTCTATTATTTCGGATGTTATGGAGGCGATTATCGGCGCACTCTATGTCGATAACGGCATGGATGAGGCAAAAGCTTATATTCACCGCTTTATCCTGTCGGATTTGGAGCATAAACAGCTTTTTTATGACGCCAAGACTATTTTACAGGAACATGTGCAGCAGAAAAATGAGGGAACGCTCCATTATGCGCTTATCAAAGAGGAAGGCCCCGACCATGATAAACTGTTTGTCGTGGAGGCCAGAATTGATGAGAAGACAATCGGAGAGGGGCAGGGGCGCACCAAAAAAGCGGCGGAGCAGCAGGCGGCGTATCAGGCGCTCAGAATGATGAAAGATTAATTGTGCGAAAACGGCACGGAGGGATACATGTATTTAAAAAGTATTGAAGTACAGGGATTTAAGTCTTTTGCAAATAAAATTACGTTTCAGTTCCATAACGGCATCACGGGTATCGTAGGGCCGAATGGAAGCGGGAAGAGCAATGTTGCGGACGCTGTCCGGTGGGTGCTTGGCGAGCAGCGTATTAAGCAGCTTCGCGGCGCCTCGATGCAGGATGTTATTTTTTCAGGTACAGAGATGCGTAAGGCGCTTGGTTCCGCTTATGTGGCAATTACGTTGGATAATGCCGACCATCAGCTTGCCATTGACTATAACGAGGTGACGGTTTCCAGAAGATTGTACCGTTCCGGCGAAAGCGAATATATGATTAACGGTACGATATGCCGTTTAAAGGATGTCAATGAACTTTTTTACGATACCGGTATTGGTAAGGAAGGGTATTCCATTATCGGACAGGGGCAGATTGATAAGATTCTAAGCGGTAAGCCGGAGGAACGCCGCGAGCTTTTTGACGAGGCGGCGGGGATTGTAAAGTTTAAGCGCAGAAAGTATGCGGCGCAGAAAAAACTGGAGGATGAGAAACTAAACCTTGTCCGTGTCAACGACATTCTTGCCGAACTGGAAAAGCAGATTGACCCGTTGGAGAAGCAGTCTGAAAAGGCAAGAGTTTATTTGCGCAAAAAGGAAGAGTTAAAAACATTGGACGTCAATGTTTTTCTGGTGGAGAATATCAGCATAAAGGAGCAGCTCGATTCCGTTGATGAAAAGCTTTCGATTGCGGGAGGAGAACTGGACGATACTACAAATAAGTATGAGCATATCAAAGAAGAGTATGAGCAGATAGAAAGCAGAATAGAGCTTTTAGACCAGTCCATCGAACAGGCGCGGGCTACGCTGACGGATACGGGCGTTATGCGCTCTAAATTAGAGGGCGAGATGAACGTTCTAAAAGAGCAGATTCATTCCGCGCAGGGCAACGAGGAGCATCTTCATGCCAGAGTAAATTCCATTCAGGCATCCATGCAGGAAAAACAGCAGGAAAAAGAGGATATTCTAACACAAAAGGCGGAGATAGACGAAAAGCTGACGGCATTGCAGCAGGCAAGGGAAGAGGCAAGAGAACTCTTAGAGGGCGTCCAAAACAGGATTGAGACGTTAAATAATAATATCGAAAGCGGAAAAAATACAATTATTGAGGCATTGAATAACAGAGCGACCATCAAATCCAAGATGGGTAGTTTTGATGCGATGTTGGAGCAGGTGCAGATTCGTAAAGCGGAGTTAAATTCCAGGCTGTTGCGTGCAAAATCGGATGAAGCGGCGCAGGTGGAAACGATTAAGAATCTGGAAAAAGAATTTGAGAGGGTCAACGAAGAGATTCAAACGCTGCATGACAATCAGGAAGTGCAGGAAGAAAAATTGGCCGGAATGCGTGAGGAACTGGCCGGAAAAGACCAGAAGCTCCGTGATACGCAGGTTTTATATCATCAGGAAAAATCCAAACTGGATGCGCTTTCCAATCTGACGGAACGCTATGAGGGCTACGGCGGAGCGGTTAAGGCCGTCATGGAGAAAAAATCGAAAGAAAAGGGAATCGTCGGCGTTGTGGCGGATATCATCCAGGCCGATGCCAAATATGAAACGGCTATTGAAACCGCGCTTGGCGGCAATATCCAAAATATCGTAACGGAAGATGAAGAGATGGCCAAGAGTATGATTGCCTATTTAAAGTCCAGCAGGTCGGGGCGTGCCACATTTTTGCCGCTTACGAGCATCAAGGAGCCGCAGGAATTTAAAAATCTGGAGGCCTTAAAAGAAAAAGGCGTTATCGGCATGGCGGATGAACTGGTGAAAATTGATAAAAAATATCGGAACGTAGCCAGGACATTATTGGGAAGAATCGTGGTAGTCGATAATGTGGATAATGCGGTAAAAATCGCGGCAAAATACCATTACGGCATCCGTATGGTAACGATAGAAGGGGAACTGCTTGTTCCCGGCGGCGCAATCAGCGGCGGCGCATTTAAGAATAACAGTAATCTGTTAGGACGCCGTCGTGAGATGGAGGAACTGGAGAAAAAAGTAAAACAGTATGTTATAGATATTGACAATCTGCTAAACGATATCGAAGAAACCAAAGCCAAAAGAAATAAGCTGCGCCTTGAGATAGAGGATATTAAAGGGCAGTTGCAGCGTAAATTCATTGAGCAGAATACTGCAAGGCTCAATGTGGAGCAGGCAAGGGAACGTAAGAGCGAGGCCGTTGAGGGTTCCGAGGCGTTGCAAAACGAAGATATGGAAATGGAAGAGCAGATTAAGGAAATTAAGCAGGGCAAGGAGGATATCATCAGGGAACTGGAAGACTCCGAGAAACTGGAAAAAAGTGTGGAAGCGCAGATTGCAGAGTTTCAAAGCCGGTTGGAAAAGGAACGTGCCGAAGAATCCGAACAGTCCGCAAAAGTGTCCGAATGGGATGTGGAAGTGGAGAAAATGCGCCAGAAAGAAGAATTCCACAGACAGAATGTAGAGCGTATCGTAGGAGAAATAGAGCGGCATGAAGCGGAACTGAAAGAAGTAAAAGATGGCCTGCAGTTAAGCAAAGAGGAAGTTGAACGAAAGAAAGAAAGTATTCTGGAAATCGAAAAGACGATTTTAGCTTCCCATACGACGCAGTCCGACACAGAGATAAAATTGCAGGAGGACATTGCGGCTAAAGAAGAACTTTCGGCCAAACAGAAAAACTTTTTCAAAGAAAGAGAAGAACTTTCTAATCAGATGAACTCGTTGGATAAGGAAGTTTATCGTTTGAATGCGCAGAAAGAAAGGCTGGAAACATCTATTGAATCCCAGATTAATTATATGTGGGATGAATATGAGATTACGCTTTCGGATGCGGCCTCCATGCGCAACGAGGAAATGTCCGATTTATCCGCGATGAAAAAAGATATTTCCCGTTTAAAGGATGAAATCAGAAAGTTAGGAGACGTCAATGTCAATGCGATTGAAGATTACAAGAATCTGATGGAGCGTTATACTTTCTTAAAGACGCAGCATGACGATTTGGTGGAAGCGGAACAGACGCTGCTTGGCATTATCGAAGAACTTGACACCTCCATGCGAAAGCAGTTTAATGAAAAATTCGGCGAAATCAATAGGGAGTTTGATAAGGTCTTTAAAGAACTGTTCGGCGGCGGCAAGGGCAGTCTGGAACTGATTGAGGACGAAGACGTTTTAGAGGCGGGCATCCGCATTATTGCACAGCCGCCGGGGAAAAAATTAGTCAATATGATGCAGATGTCCGGCGGTGAGAAATCGCTTACGGCAATCTGTTTGTTATTTGCGATTCAGAACTTAAAACCGTCTCCGTTCTGCCTTTTGGATGAGATTGAGGCGGCTTTGGATGAAAATAACGTAGGACGGTTTGCGAAGTACTTACATAAACTGACAAAGAGTACACAGTTTATTGTGATTACGCACAGGCGCGGCACGATGGAGAAAGCGGACAGACTCTATGGCATTACGATGCAGGAGAAGGGCGTCTCCACGTTAGTCAGTGTCAATTTAATTGATAAGGAATTGGATGATTGATGAGCGAAGAAAAGAAGGGGCTTTTTAGCAGATTAAAAGACGGACTGACAAAAACAAGAAACAATATCGTGCATGGAATCGATTCCGTCTTTGGCGGTTTTTCCAATATTGACGAGGATTTTTATGAAGAATTGGAAGAAATTTTGATTATGGGCGATATTGGCGTGAACGCGACGCAGGAAATTCTGGAAAAACTGCGTGAGCAGGTAAAGGAAAATCATATTAAAGAGCCGCAGGACTGTAAGGAATTTCTGGTTCAAAATATCAAAGAACAGATGCAGGTGGGGGAAACGGCTTATGAGTTTGAGCATAAACAGTCCATTATTCTGGTTATCGGCGTCAACGGGGTCGGAAAAACGACTTCCATAGGAAAGCTGGCGGGTAAATTAAAGGCGCAGAATAAAAAAGTCATGCTGGCGGCAGCGGATACGTTCCGTGCGGCGGCCGGGGAACAGCTAACGGAATGGGCGCACCGCGCAGGTGTGGACATCATTGGCGGAAAAGAGGGCGCAGACCCGGCAAGCGTTATCTATGACGCGGTCACGGCGGCAAGAGCAAGGAATGTGGACGTCCTTCTATGCGATACCGCAGGGCGGCTGCATAATAAGAAAAATCTGATGGAAGAGTTGAAAAAAATCAACCGCATTATCGACAAGGAATTTCCTAACGCCCATAGGGAAAATCTGGTGGTGTTAGACGCCACGACGGGGCAGAACGCCTTACAGCAGGCAAGGGAATTTGGCGAGACGGCGGATTTGACCGGCATTATCCTGACGAAGATGGACGGTACTGCCAAAGGCGGTATTGCCGTAGCGATTCAGTCCGAATTAAAGATTCCGGTAAAATATATCGGTGTCGGAGAGTCAATAGAGGATTTACAGAAATTTGACGCAGAGGAATTTGTGAACGCGTTGTTCGATGTCAGCACAGCAGAAAATATTACGGGTTGAAAGGGAAAGGACAGATGCAAATGGAATTATCGTTGGAAAAGTTTGAGGAAGCATGTGAGATTGTGAAACGTGTCACAATGGAGACCAAACTGGTATACAGTGATTATTTTAGCGTACAGACCGGAAACAAGGTCTATTTAAAGCCGGAAAATATGCAGTTTACGGGGGCGTATAAGTTAAGAGGCGCATATTATAAACTAAGCACTTTATCGTATGAGGACAGGCAGAAAGGGTTGATTACGGCATCCGCGGGCAATCACGCGCAGGGCGTTGCCTATGCGGCCAAATGCTATGGCGTTAAGGCGACGATTGTCATGCCGACAACGACGCCGCTTATCAAAGTAAACCGGACAAAGGGATACGGCGCGGAAGTGATTTTGTATGGAGATGTCTATGATGAGGCGTGTGCTTATGCGTATCAGTTGGCAGAGGAAAAAGGCTATACGTTTGTCCACCCTTTTGACGATTTGGATGTGGCAACCGGGCAGGGAACGATTGCTATGGAAATTATCAAGGAACTTCCGCTTGTGGACTATATTCTCGTGCCGATTGGCGGCGGCGGGCTGGCAACCGGCGTTTCCACGCTGGCAAAACTTTTAAACCCGAAAATACAGGTAATCGGTGTGGAACCCGCAGGAGCAAATTGTATGCAAAAGTCCGTAGAAGCGGGCAAGGTGCTGACGCTGGAGGCGGTCAATACGATTGCGGACGGTACGGCGGTAAAAACGCCGGGCAGTCTGATTTTCCCATATGTCAGTAAAAATCTTGACGATATCATTACCGTGGAAGACGAAGAACTTGTCGTAGCCTTTCTGGATATGGTGGAAAACCATAAAATGATAGTGGAGAATTCCGGACTTTTAACGGTGGCGGCGCTAAAACATCTGTCTGTCAAAAATAAAAAGATTGTCTCTATTTTAAGCGGCGGAAACATGGATGTGATTACAATGTCGTCCGTGGTGCAGCAGGGGCTTGTACTGCGGGATAGAATTTTCTCCGTATCGGTGCTTTTACCGGATAAGCCGGGAGAATTGTCGAGAGTTTCCGATGTGATTGCCAAACAGAGCGGAAACGTTATTAAATTGGAACATAATCAGTTTGTATCTATCAACAGAAACGCGGCCGTGGAGCTTCGTATCACAATGGAAGCTTACGGAACGGAACATAAAAACCAGATTATTAAGGCGTTAGAGGAAAGCGGTTATAAGCCGAAAGTAGTCCGGGCAAGTATTTAAAAGGGTTTTCAAGAATACGATATGTGATAAGTCCGCATACTAAGTGCAAAGCGATTTTCTTGTTTAGAAAAGGGGAAAAGAATGAAAAAAACAGTAAAAAAATATGCGGTCATTACAGGAGCGTCTTTTCTCAATGCGGCGGCAATCAGCCTTTTTATTGACCCGAATAATCTTGTTCCCGGCGGCGTAACGGGAATCGCCATTATCATCAGCAGATTTTTACCGGTAGAGACCGGTACGTTGATTTTTATGCTCAACATTCCTATTTTGCTGTTTGCCGTCTGGCAGTTCGGTATCAGATTCACGATATCGACGATTTATGCGATTACACTTATTTCCGCATTTACCAATATTTTAGCTCCCTTTGGACCGGCGACAGATGATATACTGTTAGCAGCATTGGCGGGCGGCGTTGTGTATGCGGTATCCATTGGCGTTATCATGAAGATGGGAACGACGACCGGAGGCATGGATATTATTGTCAAATGGCTGCGGACAAAACTGCCGTATATTAAGACAGGAGCGCTTTTCTTTATTACGGACGTTATCATTATAAGCATGTCGGGCATTGTTTTAAAAAACATTGATGCCGCGATGTATGCAGGAATTACGGTAGTCGTTAATTCTATCGTATTGGATCTTGTATTGTATGGAAAAGACGAAGCAAAGCTTCTTTATATTATCAGCGATAAACCAAAGCAGATTACGCAGCGGCTTTTAACAGAATTAGACGTCGGCGTAACTTATATTGAAGGGCGCGGAGCGTACAGCGGCAAGGAAAAACAGGTGCTGATGTGCGTTACCAAAAAACAAATGTCTCCGCGTGTGGAAGCCATTGTCAAGGAAGAAGATACGGAGGCTTTTATGGTGATTGCAAGCGCGACCGAGATTTTCGGGGAAGGCTTTAAGAGTTATTTCAGCGAACGCTTTTAGAAAACGCCGGGAAGCAGGAAAGGAATGTGGTTGTACGGATGCAGGATAATAATTTACAGACGAAGATAAAAAAAAGGAAGCAGCGGCGAAATGAAAATAAAATATTGTTTGCCTCCATCATCCTCTGCATTGTGACTTTAAGCGCCATTACGTTTGGCCTGATTATACTCTTTCAATACCGCGCTTCCCGTATCGAGGCGGAAGAAGCAATGGAGCAGGTAGTGCAGTTACAGGATAATTATACGAAAGAAGAAGTGGACGCCATGCTTGCACAGGCGGCGGAGGAAGCCACAAAACAGGCGAAGGAAGAGACAAAAGAAGAAATCATTGCGGCAATGAAAGAACTGCTGCTTTCCGGAGACGGCGCACTTAATATGGTCAGGCAGTTTTTTCCGGAGGAAATTGTTCTGGTAGACAGCAATCAATATTATTTTTTTCCGATTTTAGATACCATTGCGAAACATCCTTATTTATCGGAGAACTTTATACATACGGATGAAGGATTTTTGGAATATTACGAAAACGGCGAACTGGTTTCCCATAAGGGAATTGATGTTTCCCGCTATCAGGAAAAAATTGAATGGGATAAAGTGGCGGGGGATGATGTGGAATATGCCTTTATCCGTCTTGGTATCCGCGGCTATACGGAGGGAGAAATTGTAGAAGATGCTATGTTTAAAGATAACATCAATGGCGCGCTGGATAACGATATTGCGGTCGGCGTTTATTTTTTCACGCAGGCAACCAGTGACGAGGAGGCAAAGGAAGAGGCGGAATTTGTATTGGATGCGTTAGAGCCTTATGACGTTACCTATCCGGTTGTACTGGATGTGGAGGCCGTAACCAATAAAAATGCGAGAACAAAAGATTTGACGAAAGAGGAACGGACACAGTACTGTATTACTTTTTGTGAAGAAATAAAGCAGGCGGGCTATACGCCGATGATTTACGGCAATTTAAAGACTTTTATGCTCTTACTGGATATGGAAAAACTGGAGGAATATGATAAATGGTTTGCCTATTATGACGAAGAGATATATTTCCCTTATCAGTTCAAAGTATGGCAGTATACGGATGAAGGAAGCATAGACGGCATTAAGGCCAATGTGGATATCAATATCAGCTTTGAAGATTTATCGGGCGGATTCTGATAAAAAGTGGTTTTCAAGTCTCCGGAAATTTGCTACAATGATAACTGGGTATAGAGAAAGCAGTGCAATTTATTAAATATAGGTGTAAGACACCGGAATGGAGGAAACATGAGGTATTTTTTTGAAGCTAAAGTCGAAAAACAGGACAAAGGATATGAGATTCATCTTCCTTTTAATGTATGGGAGGTATGTAAGCAGAGGGATGTCATCCAAGGCGATTTAGTATTGGATAATAAGATTATTGATTGTGAACTGCATCCCAAGGAGAAAGGAAATTATTACATCCGTATCGAAGATGAATCCGCAGTGAGCGTAGAGCCGGGTTCCACACATAAAATTTTGTTACATGTCAACGGTTCTTTAATCCGTATGGATCAGAACAGCCCTTATAGTTTTGAGAATCCGATTCGTAAGATTGACAGCATTGATGTTATCAAACTGGAGGAAGACGGACTTTGCGGGCAGGCCTGCGTGGCAATGTTAGCGGGAACGACTATTGCGGAAGTTATCAGCGTGATGGATTGCAGAGAGTGGCAGGCGACAATGGGGCGCGTGATTTCCGCCTTGAATTATTACGGCATCGACCATACCGATATTATCATGTATACGGAAGGAAAAGATACCGTGCTGCCGAAATGTGCGATTCTGATGGAGAGAATGGGCCGTTTCTGTCATTATCTGGTACACTTTGACGGCAAGTTCTATGATTCCCACGCGGGCGTACTGACAGAGTATGATATGAGTAAGCTTTTAGGATATTTGGAGATTAAGTGCTGATAGGGCGTATAGGTGCAACAGGTCAAGGCAAAACAGCGGTAGGTTTGGCTTAATAACAAAGCAGGAAATAAATAGAACCGATATCGGTTTATTTCCTGCTTTGTTTGATGGGATGTTTGAAAAGAAAAATATTGTCGATATGGGAAAACCATAGAGTCGCTTCTATGGCTTTCCCCTTTTCTACGTCTAATATAGCATATTCGACAACAGAGTGTAAGAAGTTTTATCTTAAATGAAGCTGTGTTTTTAATGCATCCTGAAGAATTTGGGAAAAATTTACATTATGCTCTAAGGCAATAGCATTAAGCCAAGCAGGGAGCGTTACGGTGCGGTTTACAGAGCGGTTTACATGTGCCATGCGTATAGACGGCATATAAACATCAATAAGAACGGCTCTTTCATTTTCTTTTGTTTTTATGTCAGATAAGGGCGTTGGTGCGGGAATTTCATCCCCATCTTCTTCAAGTCCATAAATGACACAGCCGAGTAGTTCACGGGCCGATAATAAAGCGTCATCCTCATTAGTACCACTGGTCGCTGCCCCTAAGTCCGGAAAGTCCACGGCTATTTCCTGATTAGGTGCGTAGGTAAAAACAGCAGGATAAAAATAGCGTTCAGTTTTTTTCATTTTATAATGCCCCTTTCATTGTCTGCTGGGAGAAAATACCGGAATTAATTAAATTTTAGCCCTGATTGTTGCTCAATGCGCTTTAGCGTTGGGAGCGGGATGTTTTTATCGGGATGCTTGACGGTTGTACGCCCCTTTTTGGTTGGGTGCTTGTATTGGTGGTGGCTTCCAACAATATTTACTTCATACCATCCATCCGCTTTCAGCATTTTGATAATCTCCCTTGATGAATAGCTTTTCATACAGTATTTCCTCCTGACATTCATATAATAACAAATATAAAAGTATTTGTCAATGTTGAAACACATATTTTTATATTTGTTTATAGTGATGTAAAATAGGCGAGGCTTTCATATCTTGCAGAGAGCGGATTTAACGATTTTGCACGCATTGTGGCGTATAGAAGCACAATAGGAAGATGGACGACGATACAGGTGGCGTTCTGCCTTGGATTTAAAGCAGGAAAGGAGAATTTATGGCGGATGTGTATGGTTATGTTCGTGTCAGCAGCCGGGATCAGAATGAAGACAGACAGCGGATTGCCTTACAGGAGATGGATGTTTCGGAAAAGAACATTTTTATGGACAAGCAGTCGGGAAAGAATTTTGACCGTCCGTCTTATAAACGTATGGTGCGCCGTATGAAAAAAGATGACCTGCTGTACATAAAAAGCATAGACAGGCTTGGACGCAACTATGAGGAAATATTGGAACAGTGGCACATTCTCACCAAAGAAAAGGGAATTGACATCGTGGTGCTGGATATGCCGCTTTTAGATACCCGCAGGGGAAAAGACCTGATGGGAACATTCCTTAGTGATATTGTTTTGCAAGTGCTGTCATTTGTGGCTGAAAATGAACGGACAAATATACGACAACGACAGGCAGAAGGGATAGCGGCGGCAAAAGCTAAGGGAATACGGTTTGGCAAACCACCAAAACCATTGCCAGAAAACTTTCATCAGGTGTACCAGCAATGGAAAAACGGAAAAATTACCGGACTATCAGCGGCAAAAGCCTGTAGAATGCCAATGTCCACATTTCGGTATCGGGCAGATGTTTACGAAAAATCCAAATTATTGTAAGCAGTCAGATTTACAGGAATGTGTACTTTTTTGTAAATTGCCTTATTGCTACATCCGAAAACAATGATACTATAAAAACACTTATTTTGCAATGAAAATGTATTATTTCGCAAGGCAGAATTTTAATTAAAAATTGCTATCCAAAAAGTACACTTTTTGGGGGGCAGAAAATGGCAACGAGTTTTTATAGTAAACAAGAACTAAAGGAATTAGGATTACACGCTTATGGGGAAAACGTATTGATAAGCAGAAACGCTACAATATACGGAGCTAATAAAATCAGTATTGGAGACAATGTTCGAATAGATGATTTTTGTATATTGAGCGGAAACATAACCTTAGGAAATTTCATTCATATCGCTGCGTATTGTGGATTATTTGGCGGTGAGTCAGGAATTGTGATGGAAGATTTTTCAGCCATATCATCTCGTGGTGTGATTTATGGAGACAGTGATGATTATAGTGGTATAGCACTTACAAATCCGACTGTTCCAGATGAATTTAGAAACGTATCTGGAGGTAAAGTAACACTTAGAAGACACGTAATTTTAGGCACAGGAGTAAGTGTTTTGCCGAATGTAACAATAGGAGAAGGAAGTGCCATAGGAAGCATGTCATTAGTGAATAGGAGTGTGGACACGTGGGGAATATATGTCGGGATTCCTTGTAAAAAAATAAAAGAGAGAAAAAAAGACCTACTTGAACTTGAAAAGAAATTTTTAAAGGAATCGAATGATATGAAAGACATTATTTGATATTTAACCGAGACTGTTACGAAAAAATAATTAGATTGTGAAGTCAAAACGAGTAAAGAGAGTTTTTTAAGCTGAGGCAGATGAAAATATCACAGCTTTTATGTAGCATAGTGAACAAAATTGTATCTTCCTGTACAGACAGATACGAAAGCCGATAATCGAAACTTCTATGAAAAAGTTGTATCGAATATCGGCTCTTTTTGGTAAATTGTTACTTGACAATGTTGCACAGAAATGATTGAGGAGGGAAAGAAGCATAGCATAATGGCAAATTTGAAGAGTTGTCTTAATATTGTCTTTGAATGTGCCATAGAAGAAAAACATATAAAACCTTGATTTTACAACAAGACAACATAAGACGGACAAACACAAATCTTTCCCCGTCAAGAAAAAATACTTGACACCCCCACACCAATATAGTAAAATAGCAAAAGTTGAAAGAACCACGGGCTGAAAAAGGAGCATGGCTGTCACCATGGAAAAAATCGTAGAGCAGGGCTTGTTGTATGACTTTTATGGCGAATTATTGACAGAGCATCAACGGCAGATATACGAGGGTATCGTCTATGAAAATCTTTCCTTAAGTGAGATTGCCGCGGAAGCGGGAATCAGCAGGCAGGGCGTACATGACATCGTGAAGCGGTGCGATAAGGCGCTTATGGAATATGAGGAGAAATTGAAGCTGATTGCCAGATTTCTAAAAATCAAAGAACAGATTAAAGAAATCGATGCTTTATCGAAACGTTACGAGCAGGATGAAAAAGAGGACAAGATAAAGTATTGCAGAAAAATCCGGCAGTTATCGGCGGATATTTTAGAAGAGTTATAAAAGGTTGTGTCAGCGCTGATAGCGCTTTGGCTACAAACTTGCAGGTTGAGGAAAGGCATGGTTATTATATGGCATTTGAAAGTTTAACGGATAAACTGCAGAATGTTTTTAAAAATTTAAGAAGTAAGGGACGTCTGACGCCGGAAGACGTAAAGGCGGCCTTAAAGGAAGTAAAGATGGCGCTTTTGGAAGCGGACGTCAACTTCAAGGTTGTAAAACAGTTCATTAAATCTGTCGAGGAACGGGCAGTCGGACAGGATGTGTTAAACGGTCTAAATCCCGGACAGATGGTGATTAAAATTGTAAATGAAGAAATGGTCAGTTTAATGGGTTCCGATACGACGGAAATCCAGATGCAGCCCGGTAAGGCAATCACCGTGATTATGATGTGCGGTCTGCAGGGTGCAGGTAAAACGACCACAACGGCTAAAATAGCCGGCAAGTTAAAATTAAAAGGGAAAAAATCACTTCTTGTGGCATGTGACGTCTATCGCCCGGCGGCGATTAAACAGTTACAGGTCAATGGAGAAAAACAGCAGGTGGACGTTTTTTCCATGGGAGAAAATCATAAGCCGGTTGATATTGCCAAAGCTGCTTTGGAACATGCGCAGAAAAACGGGCATAATGTTGTTATTTTAGATACGGCAGGACGGCTTCATATCGACGAGGAAATGATGGCGGAGCTGCAGGAGATTAAAGCCAATGTAGAAGTGCATCAGACGCTCCTTGTTGTGGATGCCATGACAGGTCAGGACGCCGTCAATGTAGCAAAGGATTTTGATGATAAAATAGGCATCGACGGTGTAATTTTATCCAAGATGGATGGCGATTCCAGGGGCGGCGCGGCATTGTCCGTTAAAGCGGTGACCGGTAAGCCGATTCTGTATGTCGGCATGGGCGAAAAACTATCGGATTTGGAACAGTTTTATCCGGAGCGTATGGCGAACCGCATTCTCGGCATGGGCGATGTGCTGACGTTAATTGAGAAAGCACAGCAGAACATTGATATTGACGAAGAAAAAGAAAAACAGATGGCCGCCCGGATGAAGAAGGGCAAATTTGATTTTGACGACTATCTGGAAAGTATGAAGCAGATGCGCAATATGGGAGGCATTTCCAGTATCTTAGGGATGCTTGGCATGGGCGGTAAGCAGATGGGCGATATTGAAAGTATGGTAGATGAAAAGCAGCTTGCCAGAATGGAGGCTATCGTCCTTAGCATGACGCCACAGGAAAGGCAAAACCCAAAACTGTTAAATCCAAGCAGAAAACATCGTATTGCCAAAGGCGCGGGCGTGGATATCAGCATTGTGAATAAGTTCATTAAGCAGTTTGAACAGTCACAGAAAATGATGAAACAGATGCCCGGTATGATGGGAGGCAAGCGCGGCCGGGGAATGTTTGGCGGCATGGGAAAACTTCCCTTTTAGCAGTTAATAGACAATCGTGAGGTTTAGAGATTTATCTCTATTCAAATATAATATTAATTTTTTACAATGGAGGCAGAAAAATGGCAGTTAAAATCAGATTAAGAAGAATGGGTAAGAAGAAAACTCCTTATTACAGAATCGTAGTTGCAGATTCCCGCTCCCCGAGAGACGGAAAATGTATCGATGAAATTGGAACTTTTGACCCTAACACAGATCCGAGTACTTACAAGGTAGATGAGGAAGCGGCAAAGAAATGGCTTGCAAACGGTGCGCAGCCTACGGAAGTTGTTAGTAAGATTTTTAAAATTGCAGGCATCATTGAAAAGTAAGAGCAGGCGATTGACAGATACGCTTCTGGAGGTGGATTATGAAAGAATTAGTTGAAATAATTGCAAAAGCGCTTGTTGATAATCCGGAAGAGGTTGTTGTGACAGAAAAGGAAGACGGAAGAAATATTACGATAGAACTTCATGTTGCGGCATCCGATATGGGTAAAGTCATTGGAAAGCAGGGACGTATTGCAAAGGCAATCCGCTCAGTGGTAAAAGCGGCATCATCCAAAGACAATAAGAGAGTGGATGTAGAAATTATTTAAGCCATGCAGCCTCATGAGTAATTCGTGAGGCTGTAAGTATACTGTGAAAAATAAATTTTCATAGGTAAGTTTGTACCAGCGCTGATAGCGTTTTGGCTATAAACTCGCAGGCTGAGAAAGAGCATGGTAAATATGGAAAAAGACAAAATATCCAGATTACAGGTCGGCGTGATAACGCAGACACACGGCGTCCGCGGGGAAGTCAAGGTTTTCCCGACAACGGATGACGCCGCGCGGTTTAAGAAATTAAAAGAAGTCATTCTGGAAAGCGAAAAGGAAAGCCGGACCATGATAATTGAGGGAGTCAAATTTTTTAAGCAGTATGTGATTCTTAAATTTAAAGATTATGATTCCATCAACGAAATTGAAAAATATAAAGGCGCCAAATTATTTGTAACAAGAGAAGATGCTGTAAAACTGAAAAAAGATGAATATTTTATTGCCGATTTGATTGGAATGCGGGTGGTAACGGAGGACGGCGAGCCTTTCGGCGTTTTAAAAGACGTTTTGGCAACCGGCGCAAACGACGTCTATGTTGTAAAAATGCCCGACGAAAAAGAGGCGTTATTGCCTGCAATTAAGGAATGCGTAAGAAATATTGATATGGAAAAAGAAGAAATTACGGTGCATATTATGGACGGGCTGTTATCATGAACTTTCATATATTGACGCTTTTCCCGGATATGGTTATGCAGGGGCTTAATACCAGTATTTTAGGAAAGGCCGTTGAAAGAGAATATATTTCCATAGAAGCCATTAATATCAGGGATTATACGACTGATAAGCATGGCAAAGTGGATGATTATACTTATGGGGGCGGCGCCGGTATGCTGATGCAGGCGCAGCCTGTTTATGATGCTTACAGGGCGGCAGTGTCCGTTGTCGGAGAAAAAGCAAGAGTGATTTATCTAACGCCGCAGGGAAAGACATTCAATCAAAAGATGGCAATGGAGTTTGCCACAGAAAAAGATTTGATATTCCTCTGCGGACATTATGAGGGAATCGATGAAAGAGTAATAGAAGAAATTGTTACCGACTATGTTTCCATCGGCGATTATGTGCTGACGGGCGGCGAACTGCCGGCGATGGTAATGATAGACGCTATTGCCAGGCTTGTGCCGGGGGTTTTGCATAACGGTGAATCGGCGCAGACGGAGACATTTTATAATGACTTATTGGAATATCCGCAGTATTCCCGACCGGAAATCTGGCGGGATAAAAAGGTGCCGGAGATTTTACTATCCGGCAATCACGCAAAGGTTGATGAATGGAGGCTTTTGCAGTCTATCGAGCGGACGAGGAAGTTTCGTCCGGATTTATACGAGAAATGGAAAGCGCGAAACGATGTGCAGGAAAGAAAATAATGCTTGCATTTCGCGGCATGATATGATAAATTATTAATGTTGTGACAATAGATGGTCCTCTGTTACGGAAAGTATTAAGAACATCCATATCAAGTGTGGAAAATGGATTTTTCACAGACAAAGCATTTGTCTTGCGGATATTGCGCATACGCCCAAATTTGCAGGATGAGTAAGAATGGAGGAATAATATGAACGAGATTATTAAAGAAATTGAAGCTGCTCAGGTAAAAGAGCAGATTCCGGAGTTTCACGTAGGCGATACGGTTAAAGTCTATGGTAAGATTAAGGAGGGTAACCGCGAGAGAATCCAGATTTTTGAAGGAACTGTTTTAAAGAGACAGGGCGGCGGCAGTAGAGAGACCTTTACGGTAAGAAAGCTCTCCAATGGCGTTGGCGTTGAAAAAACATGGCCGTTACATTCTCCGAACGTTGAAAAAATTGAAGTAGTAAGAAAAGGTAAAGTAAGACGTGCGAAACTGTACTACTTAAGAGGACGTATCGGTAAGAGGGCAAAAGTAAAAGAAGTGGTAAAATAAGAGTAAATCCGGACGGTTACCTTAAAGAAATTTGAGGTAGCCGTTTTTTACCATATAGGAAATTTCTACAGGCATCATCAAGAATTTGCTATGCAAATTCTTGTAATCGTCGGTTTCTCACGACGATTTTTACCTTAAGAGAAGAGGTGTCATATTGGCAAGAAAAAAGGGATTGCATTTTTATCAGAAGGAAAAACGGTTGAATTCCGCGCTTTTAAAAGATATTTTTGAGATGATGATAGGAACCTTGGTTGCTGTTTTTCTTGCCGTGGCATTGACCTATTTTGCGGGTATGCGCACAAGCGTTATCGGAGATTCCATGGAACCCGCCTTATATAACGGACAGGAGATTTTAATCAATCGTTTTGTATATAAATTATCTTCCCCTAAAAGAGGGGATGTTGTCGTATTTTTGCCAAACGGCAATCAGAATACGCACTATTATGTGAAAAGAGTCATTGCGCTGCCCGGTGAGACGATACAGATTGTAAACGGGAAAGTCTATATTGACGGGGAATTGTTGGAAGAAGACGAAAGTTATGATAAAATAATAGACGCCGGAGTTGCGGGAAATGAAATCACGTTGGAAACAGATGAGTATTTTGTTTTAGGGGATAACCGTAACAGCAGCGAAGACAGCAGGTCGGATAATATCGGCGCGGTTGAAAAGAAAAATATTATAGGAAAAGCGTGGTTCCATTTGGCAGGCGAAGAGAGCGAGATGGGGTTGGTTGAATAAACCGCGCAAAACCTGCAGGGCGTGAAATGGATGGAGGAGCAGCGTATAATGAATTATCAGTGGTATCCCGGTCATATGATGAAAGCAAAGCGTATGATGCAGGAAAATATTAAGTTAATCGATTTGGTCATAGAGCTGGTGGATGCCAGGATTCCGTTAAGCAGCCGTAATCCGGATATTGATGAACTCGGAAAAAACAAAGCCAGGCTGATTCTGTTAAATAAATCGGATTTGGCGGATGATAAGTGCAATCAAGAATGGACGGCGTATTTTAAGGAAAAAGGTTTCTATGTTCTGGAGATAAATGCTAAAAGCGGCGCGGGTATCAAGGGGATGCAGCCGCTTGTTAAGGAAGCGTGCCGCGAGAAAATAGAAAGAGACAGAAAAAAAGGCATTGTAAACAGGCCGGTGCGCGCGATTGTAGCAGGGATTCCGAATGTGGGCAAGTCTACGTTTATTAACGCCGTTGCAGGGAAAGCCTGTACGAAAACGGGCAATAAGCCGGGCGTTACGAAAGGAAAACAGTGGATTCGCTTAAATAAAGACCTTGAACTGTTAGATACGCCGGGAATTTTATGGCCTAAATTTGACAATCAGGATGTGGGCAGAAATCTTGCTTTTATCGGTTCCATGAATGATGAAATTTTGCAGATAACGGAACTGGCAATGGACTTGCTTACCTATTTGATGTTACACTATAAAAAAGAACTGATACAGCGGTATCAATTCCCGGAAGAAGATTTTACGCCGCTGCAGGCATTAGAATATATCTGTGAAATCAGAAAGTGTTATAAAAAGGGCGCGCAGCCCGATTACGAAAAGGGAGCGGCCTTATTCTTGGATGATTTCAGAAGCGGAAAAATAGGAAGAATTACTTTGGAAAGACCTGACAAAACGATAGAAGGGGAACAGAATTGAGGTTATAAATTGCAATGAAGAAAATATTACGGGAAATATTAAGTACGAGTTTATATCTTCTGATAGTGCTGTGCATCACTTATTTAGTGATACACTTCGTAGGACAGAGAACGCAGGTGAGCGGAAGTTCCATGGAACCGAAGTTGAGTGATAATGATAATCTGATTGTCGATAAAATTACGTACCGCTTTAAAGACCCGGAACGCTATGATATCGTTGTATTTCCTTTTGAATACGAGGATAATACCTATTTTATAAAGCGCATTATCGGTCTGCCCGGGGAAACGATTTATATTGATGACGGGGGAAATATTTATATCAATGATACGATTTTACAAGAGGGTTACGGACGAGAGATTATCAAAGAACCCGGCAGAGCCTACGAGCCGATTACGCTTGGTGATGATGAATATTTTGTTATGGGGGATAACAGAAATAACAGCACCGACAGCAGGGATCCGTCCGTCGGCAACATAAAAAGAGACCATATTATCGGCAGGGCATGGCTTAGAATATGGCCGTTTAACCGATTTGGCTTTATTAAACACCGTTAGCGCACATATTTGTGCCGCCCCGTCGCGAAACGCTCGGAATAGGGATTAGAATGGAGGATTATCGTGTCAGAATCAATCAAAGAGATTAAGTTAAAATTACAGGCAGCCGAGATAAACGAGCTGCCTGCGTTAATTTCTGTCTATGAGCAGGATGCGCGTAGCGGCGTGTTACAGGAGGTCGGAAGGGCGAAAAAGAGGCTTCTTGCTTATGAGACAGAAAAAGAACGTACGGAGAAGTTAAAATATTACGAGAAAAAATACGACTCCTATTCCTATATCTGCGGCATTGACGAGGTCGGCAGGGGACCGCTTGCCGGTCCGGTCGTGGCGGGAGCCGTTATTTTGCCGAAAAATTGTGACATTTTATATATCAATGATTCCAAGAAACTATCCGAAAAAAAAAGAGAGGAACTCTATGATATCATTATGGAAAAAGCCGTAGCGGTCGGCATCGGATACCGCTCACCGGAGCGAATTGATGAAATCAATATCTTACAGGCGACTTATGAGGCAATGCAGGAAGCGGTTTCAAAACTTCCCGTCCAACCGGATATTCTATTAAATGATGCCGTTACCATACCGCAGCTTCCGATGAAGCAGGTTCCGATTATCAAAGGGGATGCCAAAAGCATTTCCATCGGCGCGGCAAGCATTGTGGCAAAGGTGACAAGAGACCGTCTTATGGTGGAATATGACAGTATTTTTCCGGCCTATGGTTTTGCCTCCAATAAAGGATATGGCGCGCAGGCGCATATTGAGGCGTTAAAAAAATACGGACCGTGTCCGATTCATAGAAAAACCTTTATTACGCATTTCGTAGACGAAGCGGAGGAATCACATTGAGTTTATTAGGAGACATTTTTCAGCCGAAAAACCGCAGCATAAAGCAGACGAACGTAGCGGGAAAGACAAGCGTGAGCGCTTCGGCTTCCGCCGGAGAGCGAAATTACCGGATTATGAATGAATTGAAAAGTCTTTCGCCGGGAAAGACCGTTCAGGGGGAAGTCGTTGGCAAAAACGGCAATACGGTACAGATTGCCCTTGATGCGGATACCGTTTTGACGGCAAAACTGGAAAGAGATTTAAATATTGCCTTAGGGCAGAGTATGAGTTTTGAGGTAAAGACCAACAACGGTTCTTTGCTTTCTTTGATACCGCTTTATTCCAATATGGCGAACGAAGCAACGATTATGAAAGCGCTGGCGGCGGCGGGGCTGCCGGAGAATGCGGAAAACATGAAAATGGTATCGGATATGATGGAAGAGGGACTTCCAATCGACAGGGATTCCATTGCCTATGTCAACAGGCAGTTGGTAGATTTTCCTCATGCGGATACAAACTCCATTATGCAGATGATTCGTCTGGGGCTGCCGATTGATGAAATCAGTCTGGAGCAGTTTGAGGCGTACAAAAACAGCGCGCATCAAATTTTGCAGAGCGTGGAACAGATTGCGGAAGAGTTACCGGAAGTATATCAGGAACTGATTGCGGAGGGAAAAGACGCAGAAGCGGTTTCTTTTTATGAACAGATTATAAAAGCCTTTACCGGTGAAGAAACGGCGGAAAATGGAAAAGACGCCATGTTAAATAATGCGCTGCAAGAGGATGGTATGGTACAGAAGATACCGCAGGAGGAAATACCGGCAAAAGAAATGGCCCCGGAGCAGGAAAAGGTACAGACGCCCGGAGCAGATGTGCCGGAAAAAGTGGCGGCGGATGGAAACGTGAGGGATGATACACTACCGGGAAAAGAAGCGCTTACGCCAAAGTCATGGCAGGAACTTGGGCGGCTGCTGCAAAAGCTGGGAGTGGATGCGGAAACAGCCAGACAGGCAGGAAATGGGGAACTTTCCCCTAAAGCGGCGCTTACCCATATTGGAGAGATGCTTTCCGGGCATTCCCATCTGATAAGAGAGGATTTTCAGGAATCCGTCAAAGAACTGTTAGGCTCTAAGGCGTTTCAGAATTTATTACAGTCGCAGATGACGGAGCAGTGGACGCTAAAGCCGGAAGACGTTGCGCAAAAAGAGAATATAGAGCGGCTCTATGAAAGAATCAGGCAGCAGGGCGCGAAAATAAGCGAAGCGTTCCAGATGGCGGATAAGGCGGATACCGCCGGGGCAAGAAGCGTACAGAATCTACAGAGCAATGTGGATTTTATGAACCAGTTAAACCATCTTTTCACCTATGTGCAGCTACCGCTTAAAATGGCGGGCAATCAGGCACACGGTGATTTGTATGTCTATACGAACAAGAAGAGCCTGGCGAATAATGACGGAAACGTCAGCGCGCTTTTGCATCTGGATATGGAGCATTTAGGGCCTTTGGACGTTTATGTTGCCATGCAGAAAAACCAGAATAAGGTCACGACGAATTTTACCGTAAAAGATGAAGCTGCGCTTGATTTGATTGCCAAGCATATCCATATTCTGGATGAACATTTAGAGAAGCGCGGTTATTCCATGAGTGCGAATTTTCAGTTAAAAGAAGATAATGCGCAGACGAATATCATGCAGGAAATTTTGGCGCAGAATAAAAATATTTCCGTATTGAGCAGGACGTCGTTTGATATGCGCGCGTAAAAAGGAGAGTTTATGGCAAAGGAAAAGGAAAACAAGATAAAACAGGCAATCGCGCTGGAATATGACCCGGATGATGAAGCGCCGATAGTCATAGCGTCGGGCAAAGGCGCGCTGGCGGAGCGCATTATAGAAAGAGCGAAGGAAGCTGACGTTCCGGTGCATCGGGATGATAAGCTGGCGGATACCTTATCCAGACTGGATATCGGAGAAATGATTCCGCCGGAATTGTATGAGGTAGTGGCGGAAATACTTGTGTTTGTTGACGCCATGGATAAAATTAAGGCAAAATTGGGAAAATGATGAATACAAGAAGAATCGGTACGGAGAAAGAAGAAGCGGCCTGCGGCTATCTGGAACAAAACGGCGTGCGTATCGTGGAAAAAAATTTCCGATGCAGACAGGGAGAAATTGATATAATAGGCTATGATAAAGACTATCTTGTCTTTTTTGAAGTCAAGTATCGAAAGGACGACGCCAAGGGAAACGCCGCGCAGGCAGTCGGCGTAAGAAAACAGAAAAAGATATGCAGGGTATCGGATTATTACAGGATGATACACGGATATGCGGACGATACGCCTATACGTTTCGATGTAATCGCGATTGATGGCGGTAAAATCGAATGGTTCCAAAATGCATTTTTATATAGCGGCATAATATAAGGCAGGCATCATGCAACCAAGGATGATATATAGAGTACCATACAGGCAAAGTGAAAAGGGGGATATATGGAAACGCTTATAAGAAAGAAAAGCGAAACGCAGATAAGACAAAATAAGAGCGGGGATATGGAATATTTGACTTTTCCGCTTTTAGAAAAGACGGGGATGGTCAGGCATCTTTTTTCCACCAGATTGGGCGGAGTAAGTACAGGAGAGTTCTCCAAAATGAACCTTAGTTATACCAGAGGGGATGAAAAAGAGGCCGTAGATGAAAATTACCGCCGGATTGCCGATGTGCTTGGCTGCAAACTGTCCGATATTGTCTGTTCCGACCAGACGCATACCATAAATATCAGAAAAGTGGATAAGACAGACGGCGGAAAGGGGATTTTGTTTCCAAAAGATTATACGGATGTAGACGGAATGATTACCGACACGCCGGGGATTGTGCTGGCAACTTTTTATGCGGATTGTGTACCGCTTTTTTTTATTGATACAAAAAATCGGGCAATCGGCCTGTCTCATTCCGGTTGGCGGGGAACGGCAGGACGGATGGGAGCGCGCACAATAGAGGCGATGAAAAGAGAGTATGGAACGAGGCCGGAAGATGTGACGGCGGCCATCGGTCCGTCCATTTGCGGGGATTGCTATGAGGTCAGTGAGGATGTGGCGGCTGTTTTTATACAGGAATTTCATGAGGACAAAAAGTATGAAGAAATCCTTACCGATAAAGGAAACGGCAAGTATCTTCTGGATTTGTGGAAGGCAAACGAAATCGTGCTGACACAGGCCGGGGTTTTGCCTGTAAAGATACAGGTAACGGATATTTGTACCTGTTGTAATCCCAAGTATTTATTTTCTCACCGGGCAAGCCATGGAAGACGCGGCAATTTAGGCGCGTTTTTAGGAATTTTGCCGGCATATTAAGAAAAACTTAAAAAATTTCCCAACTATTCCTTTCATATTTTATGGTTCAATAGACTAAGAGACGAATGACAGACGAAAGAGAGGTGAAGCAGATGGCTAATATTCTTGTATGTGATGATGATAAGGAAATCGTAGACGCAATAGAGATTTATCTGTTACAGGAGGGCTATCAGGTCTATAAGGCATATGACGGCGAACAGGCGATTAAGGCATTAAAAGAAACCAATATTCATTTGCTGATTATCGATGTGATGATGCCGAAGTTAGACGGTATTCGGGCTACTTTAAAAATTAGGGAGTACTCCAGTATTCCCATCATTATTCTTTCCGCTAAATCGGAAGACAGCGATAAAATTCTGGGCTTGAATATCGGCGCGGACGATTATGTGACAAAACCGTTTAATCCGTTAGAGCTGGTGGCAAGGGTAAAATCAAATTTAAGACGCTATACCATGCTTGGGAATTTGAATGCGGAGAACAATGCGCTGTTTCAAGTGGGCGGCCTTGTCATTGATGATGATACAAAAGAAGTCACGGTGGACGGCGAGAGCGTCAAATTGACGCCGATTGAATATAATATCCTGCTTTTGCTTGTCAAAAACTGCGGCAGAGTATTTTCCATCGACCAGATTTACGAAAGTATCTGGAACGAGGAGGCGATTGGCGCTGATAATACCGTTGCCGTACATATCAGGCATATCAGGGAAAAAATTGAAATCAATCCCAAAGAACCGCGTTACTTAAAGGTTGTATGGGGCGTAGGGTATAAGATTGAGAAAGTTGAAAATTAGAAATTTTCAACCGACTAGTTCGGTTTGCGCAAGTTTGCGTCAACGCTGACAGCGTGTTGACTGCAAACTCGTAGACAGAGAAAGGATATGGCTATGAAGATGGGAAAGAAAAAGAGTGGAAAATCAGGAAAGGGAATCAGGAATGTATTGCAGTTGTTACAGCATCTGTGCGTGGCAGCAGCGGTTATTTCCATATTAATTATAACAACAGGCTCTACGGTTATGATACATAGCCTGTCCGGCACGACAAGTTATCGTTTGCAGGCTTCGGATGAAGGAAAGACATATGAAGAGTCGGAACTGTTCAATACATTATACGGCAGGGCAGCGGCGGATATCATACGCTTTGGCGTTATCAGGAGCCAACTGGAAACGGATGGGGAGTTTGACAATGACAAAATAATCGACGTAACGGCTTATAATTACCGTGACGAGGGAATGCCGGAGAAGTATGTGACGGCAAGATACACTTTGGGGGATTTGTTAAAATGGCATAAATACGGACTGGAATATTCCCCTGTGACTATGTCACGCGAAAAGTTAATGGAGTTTTTAGCGGATAAAACCACGCTGACAATCGTTGACCCCGAAAGTAAATATTATAATACGACGGACGCCGGTTATATGAAGTCGGATATTGACGCATATACGTTTGTAGACGACGTTTCTTCTAATATGCTGCCTTATGACGGCTGGGATGGCGATATGAGTGAGGAGGTTTCTTTTGACAAATTGATTAACCATTCTCGGACGGTGGAAGGTAAAAACATTGAAGACTATACGGCGGATTTAGAAAGCTATATTGCGCTGTGCAATAATGTGGCGGCGGCGATGGAGAGCCTTTCTTACAATTACGAGGAATATCTGGCGTTCCAGGAATATTATGACAGTGAGAATACGAATATCCGCTATTGCATAGAAAAGACGGTGGGTAAACATACCGAATATTTTACCAATATGGACGATTTGATTACGATGGAGTCGTTAGAGGAGGGGCTTAAAAATAATCGGGATATGACGCAGTTTTTCAATAAAAATTATTTTGACGGCAAGTATGCAGATATGAGAAAATATCTGTATTATAGCCCGTCTGAAATGATTTATGAGACAAATTCCAACATTGAAGAATCAACCATACGTAATATCGTTAAAAAATACGACTATGCCTATCCGGAAAGCATCAGAATATGGATTGGCGTGGATGACAACTATCGGGCAGAGGACGCTTTTGCACAGGGAAGAGCCGGTTTTCAAAATTATCTGCCGTACTTCTGGCAGTGGGTTATTCTTGCCGTGCTGGCGGTGGCGCTGTATTTTGTCCTTTTACTGTATTTAACGACGGTAACGGGAAAATATGTGGATGAAGAGGGGAATACCCGTATCCGCCTAAACGGATTTGATAAGATACCGACGGAGGCGGCGCTTATTCTGGGCGTATGTGCGGCGCTTTTGATTATCAGCGGCCCTACTTATATTGTTACCGAATGGAGATATATTTTCAGCTACGAGGATATATACAGCCTCGAGTTTAAAATAGGAGTAAGCGTTCTGGCGGTAGTTTTGGATATTATTTTCTGCTTCTTTTATTATAGTCTTGTCAGAAGAAGAAAAGCACGGATTTTATGGAAAAACAGCTATTTGAAACGGATAGTGCGAAAATGCTCCCAGTGGATGTTAGATATCTACGATAATGGCAGTATTGTAGTCAGAACGTGGGTTCCATACGCAGTTTTTCTGTTATTTAACTTTTTAATGATAGCGATGGGTCTCTATACGGGAGTACCGGCGGTTTTAACCATATTAGTCGCCCTTATCATTGATATGTTTGTCGGCGCGGCGCTGTATATGGATGTAAAAGAAAGACAGAGTATAGTGAAAGGCATTGAAAAGATTGCGGAAGGTGATTTTTCCTATCAGGTGAATCAGGAGAATATGCACGGCGATAATCTGGTGTTGGCAAAATCGGTAAACAATATTGGAAAAGGCATCAAGAACGCGGTGGAAAGCAGTATGAAAGACGAACGCATGAAAACGGATTTGATTACCAATGTCTCCCATGATATCAAAACGCCGCTTACGTCCATCATCAACTATGTGGATTTGATTAAGCGGGAAGAGATAGACAATGAGAGAGTGCGCAGCTATATCAAAGTGCTGGATGAAAAATCCCAGCGTTTAAAACAGTTGACGGACGATTTGGTGGAGGCAAGTAAAATTTCTTCCGGCACGATTAATCTGCATTTTGAGCGCATCAATCTTGTTGAGCTGCTGAATCAGACGATTGGCGAGTTCTCGGAAAAATTTGAGAAAAAGGGTCTGACAACCGTTATGAACGTCAATACGTCCGGCGCGGTGATTGAAGCGGACAGCAGAAGCATCTGGCGCGTCATGGAGAACCTTTTTAACAATATCTATAAATATGCGCTGGAAAATACAAGAGTCTATATTGTGATTAATCCTCTGCCGAAAGACAGCACGAAAAAGCAGGAAATGATTGAGTTATCTATCAAGAATATTTCTGCCAAAGAGTTAAACTGCAACCCGGAAGAGTTGACGGAACGCTTTATCAGAGGCGACGAGTCCAGGACGACCGAGGGAAGCGGTTTAGGTCTTTCTATAGCTAAGAATCTGACAGAAGCGCAGCACGGCGCTTTTGAGATACAGTTAGATGGAGATTTATTTAAGATTGTCATGGTATTTCAGGCGATGGAGTAGAAGGAACAAAAACTCTATTTCCAGTTTGTTTTAATAAATGAATGATAAACGATCTTGCAGTGGAAGCAAAATTTCATTGCAAGGTCGTTTTGTTTTAAGATTCTTTTTATGGGATTATATGGTATAATTAATCTATACCAATCATTATCGCGAGGAATGCGGAGCAAGGAGGATAATCATTATGAGAAAAGATACCCGCTTTATCAATATATATCTTAAAATACATAAAAAACGCCCGCTGACCTGGGAAGATTTACGATATCTGGCAGAATATGACCCGGAATGCTTTGAGAAAACATGTAAAAATGTCGTATATAATCTTCCTGAAGTAAAACCGATTATGGAACCGGACAGTTCAGAAGCCGTGGAAAATGAATCGGCGCTGCCTCCTTTAAAGGATGAATTTGAGTCAGAAAGATTTGAATGGCAGAGCATAGAAAATATTCTGGAGAATTTAAAGCGTATGGAAATCAGCGAACTTCCTGTTACTGATATTGACGCTGACGAAGTAAAAGATTTGCTGGGGAATTTATATATGGAAAGGCTGTTCCCGCATAATGATAAATACGCTTTTATGGATATGCCGGACAATGGGAATCCTCCTTTATTTGATAAAAAGGCGTGATACAGACTGGCTGCGAAAGACCCTATGATTCATATCTGATACATAAAACCAACAGGAGAGAAAAGATGGCTGTTTTTAATGAAGATACCAGAGTAAAAATACCGGCGACGATACAATTTCTTAAAATAGGATATGAGTATCAGTCTCTTAAAGACGCAGATATTGACTTTCAAACTAAAATTTTTATTAACAGATTTAAACCGGCATTGGAAAGAGTGAATGGAAGAGAAATTTCTTATGATGAAATCAAAGAGATTTTGATGGATATTAATAATGTCATTAAAAACAATGACTTAGGGAAAGAATTTTATAACTGGCTTATTAATCCATTGGATAAAATAAAACTCATTGATTTTGAGGATATTGGTAAAAATGATTTTGCAGTCGTTGATGAACTGCCGTATTGTATCGTGGAAGGCACTGAATCAGGTTCTTTCCGACCGGATATCAGTATTTTAATTAATGGAATGCCGTTGACATTTCTTGAAGTAAAAAAGCCCAATAATGATGGCGGCATTCAAAAAGAGTTTGAAAGAATGATTAACCGGAGATTGCAGAATCCCGAATATAAAAAATTCTTCAATATGCTGCAGATGGTATCTTTTAGCAACAATATGGAATACGAGGATGCGGATGACGCAGAGGATGTAAAAGCAGGATCATTTTATACGACGCCTAACGGACCAAATACCAGTTTTTCCTTTTTCAGGGAAGATGACGAATTATATCATATCAATTATCCGTATGAAGAAGTGTCTGCCGATACGGTTAAATATGTTATGCGCGACTGCGGGTATCATCCGAAAGAAACTGACACGCCGGAATTTCAGGAAAACATGAAAGTAACTACGCCATGTAACAGCTTTATTACATCCGTATTTGATAAGGAGCGCTTTTTATATTTTTTGCAATATGGAATCATGTTTGTAAATGGAAAAGTTCCTGAAAAACACATTATGCGCTATCCACAGTTTTTTGCAGTCAGAAAGATTATTGAAAGACTGGAAAACGGCGGCAAAGGCGGAATCATCTGGCATACGCAGGGAAGCGGAAAGACGGGGCTGGCGGCATTTGCAAATCGCATTATCAGGGATTACTATGCCAAAAAGAATGTCAATGCAAGATTCTTTTTTATAGTGGACAGGATTGATTTATTGAGACAGAGCAGCATAGAGTTTAAAAACCGCGGCCTGAACGTCATTAATTGTAAGGATAAAGAAGAATTTACAAAAGAAATCAATAAACCGCTGTCAACGAATATTGATGTAAAATCGATAGGGGAGATTTGCGTTGCCAATATTCAAAAGTTAGAGAGCCAGTTAGAGGAAGCGAGAAACGATTACCATGCAAACGTGCAGCGTATTTTCTTTATTGATGAGGCGCATAGAAGTTATTGTTCCACGGGTGAATATCTGAAAAATCTTATGACCTGCGATGTGGACGCGGTATATATCGCGCTGACAGGCACGCCGTTATTGTCCAGAAAAGAGCGATCCAATTTGAAATTCGGGGATTATATCCATAAATATTTTTATGATAAATCTATCGCTGACGGCTATACGCTCCGTATTAAAAAAGAAAATATTGATACGATTGCCAAGGCGGAAATTAAGAAGAATCTGGATATTGAAGATAACCGGTTAAACGATAAAGACGTTTTTGAATCGGATGCGTATGTCAAGGCTTTAGGCACATTTATTGAAAAAGATTTTGTGAACTTTAGGCTGCAAAACTCTGATAATACGATTGGAGGCATGATTGTCTGCAGGACGAATCCGCAGGCAAGAAAAGTGCATGAATGGTTCAGGGACAATTCAAAGATTACGACGGGGCTTGTGATTACGGATCAGAATAATCCGGCGCAGTCGCAGATTAATAAGAATAATCAGATAGATTTCAGGGATACGCTGGTACCGGATATGCTGGTGGTAAATTTTATGCTGACGACCGGATATGATGTAAAACGTCTGAAAAAAATGTATCTGCTGCGCGGACCGCATGCACAGTCGCTTTTGCAGACGATATCCAGAGTGAACAGACCATATAAGTCCCCCAATGGAAAAATATATAAATATGGATATATTGTAGATTTTGTGGATATTGAGAAAGAATATGACAATACCATAGAAGCTTATATTAAAGAACTGGAAGCGGATATGAATGAAAACGGTGAAAACGAAGGTTCTTTAGAGGGGCTTGTGATTGATAAAGATGATATTAATAGAAAATACCATAAGTACGCCGCTGAATTGGAAGATATTATTTCTACGGAGAATGTGGAGCGGTTTTCAAAACAGCTTGCATTTTACAATAAGGAAACGCTGCTAAAAATCCGCAGACTGTTAAATGGCATCAAGGAATGCGAAACAGAGTTTATCCTGTCAAGGGCATTGGACTATGCGAAGCAGATTGATACAGAGAAAAATAAGAAACTGCTTCGGGCTGTTCAGGATAAAATTGATTTTATCAATCTATCTACAAGGACATTTGATATGATGCAGGTGATTTCCAATGATGAAGTGGTGGAAATTTTGTATGAATTTATTAAGACCAAGATTTTGGTATTGGATTTGGGAAAATTTACGCCAGACAACCCTATATATCAAAGGTTTGAAAAGACGGTACGGGAAATTCAGCATGAAATAAAAAATAATAAGAATAAAGAGGATATTAAGGTCGTCAAGCTGGACCAATTACTTCAGGATATCTTTCATAAGCTGTCTATTTCAGATTTGTCGGATTTGGATGCGATTACGGACGAACTGCTGGAAGCATTGAAACAGGCAAGAGAGATTAACGATGAAAATGACAGACTGGCGCAGATTTATAATGGTAATTATGCTTTTGTCAAGACCTATCAGGATGCTACCGAAAAATACGCGGCTGATAAGTCGGAAATAGAAAAAATGCTTATTTTTATTTATGATGATATCAAAGATATTATAGAAGCCGACACTATAATTGTGCAAGGAAGAAAAAATTTCATTGATACCATTAAGCATGATGTGACGAAACAGCTTTTGAAAGATGGAATATATGTAAAAGTCAAAACTTTTTACGACCAGATATTGAGTGAGCTTTATACGAATTTACAGTTGTTTAGATAAAGGAGAAAATGGCGATGCCGGATATTTTTACATTAGAAAATAAAATCAAACAAATTATTGACGAGTTAAAAGGACTTTGCCAGACAAACGGGCTGGCGAATCAGGCGAGTGAAGAAGTAGTGATTACTTCCGTATTTCTTTATAAATTTTTAAATGATAAATTCATGGCAAATTTAAAAGTTTTTGCTGACGACATAGGTTTGTCTTATGAGGAAGTATTGAAAAATGAAGATGCGCAAATGGACGCATTTTACGATACCTATTCACAGGATGTTGCCTTTACCTATGATGAAACGATTGAATACTTGATTAATAAAGTTTCTTATAACGAATTTTATAAACTGTTTGATGACGCCCTGGAAAGAATTTCCAATAATACGAAAAATGAAGTTTTTTCAGTAGAAACAGCAGATGGCACGAGAAAACCTCTATTTACAAGAATTACGGAAAATGTAGAGGCTTCTAAAAGGAATAATTTTGCAAAAAATATCTTCGGTATTATCAGTCAGGAGAAGTTTGATTTCGGGGAGGCGTTTCGGGGAAACTTCGATTTTTATTCTACTATTTTTGAATATCTGATTAAGGATTATAATGTGGCAAGCGGCGTGTATGCGGAATATTTTACCCCGCAGGCAATCAGTGCGATTATTGCGAAAATCCTTGTCAATATGTCGCCTGTAAAAGATACCATATATGAAATATATGACCCGTCTGCCGGTTCAGGCTCTCTGGTGCTGCATTTGGCGAATGCGCTTGGAAAAGGCTCTTTTGGGGATAAGGCGCAGGTGTACACGCAGGATATTTCCGGCAAGTCGTCAAGATTTCTGCGAATCAATATGCTGTTGAATGGGTTGACAAATTCTTTAAACAATATTATTGAGGGAGACACACTTGATATTCCGGCGCATTACAATGTGCCGCATGACCCCTCTTCCGGTGTAAAAAGATTTGACTATATTACCTCAAATCCGCCTTTTAAAATGGATTTCTCATCGACAAGAGACGGTATTGAACAGAAATGGGAGGAATCAGAAGAGCGGGACGGCATTAGAAGATTCTTTGCGGGGATTCCGAAAATCCCCAATGCCAAGAAGGAATCTATGTCCATTTATTTATGTTTTATCCAGCATATCCTTTGGAGCTTGAAAGAGGATGGAAAGGCGGCTATAGTTGTGCCGACGGGATTTATTACGGCGCAGTCTGGCATTGAAAAAAACATCAGGCAGACAATCGTAGAGAAAAAATGGTTAAAAGGCGTAATATCCATGCCCTCTAATATTTTCGCCAATACCGGAACGAATGTATCGGTATTATTTATTGATAAAGCTAATGCCGCCGGCGACATTATGCTGATTGACGCGTCTAAACTCGGTAAGAAAGTAAAGGATGGCAAGAACCAGAGAACGGTTTTGGACGAAAAAGAGGTAAAATTAATTGAAGATACCTTTATTCAGCAGGATGTAATTGATGATTTCTCCGTAAAAGTATCTTATGAAAGTATAGCGGAAAAGAATTATTCTTTCTCGGCAGGACAGTATTTCGAGGTGAAAATTGAGTACATAGAGTTATCGGAAGAGGATTTTAATAAGCGTATGGCGGCATATGCGGAAAGGCTTGGGAAGCTGTTTGCGGAGGGGGAGAAGTTAGAGGAATCTATTAAAAGAAATATAGGGGAAATGAAGCATGTTTAAAGGTAAATTTGAGGATATTGTGTTGTCACAAGACGGTTTTTTAAGAGGACCTTTTGGCAGTGCATTGAAAAAGTCATTGTTTGTTTCAAAGGCTGAAAATACATATAAAGTGTATGAACAAAGCGTTGTTTTACAACAAGATAAATCACTTGGAAATTATTATATTAGCAGAGAGTATTTTGAAAAGGAAATGAGTAGATTTGAAGTGAAAAGTGGCGATTTTCTTGTGTCATGTTCAGGTGTGAACTATGGTGCTATTTTTCAATTAAAAGGTGAGATTGAGAAAGGCGTAATAAATCAGGCATTACTTAGAATTAGGTTAAATCAAGAGTTAGTAGACGCAAATTATTTTTTATATTATTTCAAGGCATATATAGTCAAAAAAATTATAGGGGGAACTGGTGATTCTACAATACCTAATTTTCCCCCAATGGCAGTTGTGAAAGCAATAAATATTGAATTGCCAGATATCGAAATACAGAAGAAAGTGGGAAAGGTACTTGCCGAAATTGATGATAAGATTCAAATTAATAATATGGTTAGTAACGAATTAGAATCAATGGCAAAAAACATTTATGACTATTGGTTTTTACAATTTGATTTTCCGGATGAGAATGGAAAACCCTATAAGTCATCTGGTGGTAAGATGGTGTGGAATGAAGAGTTGAAAAGAGAGATTCCGGCGGGGTGGGGGATTAAAAAAATTCAAGATGTATTAACTTCAATACCTGTAACTAAAAAATATAAGTCAGATGAATATGAGAATGGTAACAAATATCCAATTATTGACCAGAGTTCAAAGTATATTTGTGGCTATACGGATAATAAAAATGATTTATTAAATTTAGAGGATTGTATTATTTTTGGCGACCACACAAAGCATATAAAATATGTGAATTTTGCTTTTGCAAGAGGAGCAGATGGAACACAAATAATAAACTCATCAAATAGTAGTATTCCAAATTATATTTTATATAGGCAGATATTGAATATGGATTTAGTCAGTCAGGGATATTCGAGGTATTTTAAATTTTTAAAAGATAAATATATTATTATACCACATAAAAAGGTTTCTGATAGTTTTATGAAGAACATAAATATTTCACTAAATAAAATGAAGCATATAATTAGCGAGAATAAAGAACTTGAAAATATGCGTGATTTCCTATTACCATTACTTATGAATGGGCAGATAGGTTTTAATTAGTTTGCTTGATAAATATGGTTATCCGCTGGTTGCTATTGATGATGTATACGGCATGGAGCAAATAAAAATAGATATTGAGAAGTGATAGGAAAGAGGGGATGAAAGTGAAAGAGATACAGAATACAGAACAGATATCAACCGAAGATTTAAAAGAGTGGTTACTCACTGTACATGAAAAATATTATGTTGAATTAAAAAAAGCTAATGAATTGCCGAATTCTTTTTGGGAGAGTTATTCTTCTTTTTCTAATACATCTGGCGGATTTATTATTCTTGGAGTGGCGGAAGGAGACGTGCAGAATGAAATCCTAGGTGTTGGAAATTCGGAGAAGATATTAACGAGTTTATGGAACCAGCTTTCTAATACCAATAAGGTTAATTATAGGAATGTTAATAATCAGGATGTGAATACATATATTATTGATGGAAAAACTATCATTATAATATATGTAAAGGAAGCGGCAGAAAGTATGAAGCCGATTTATGTAGGTAATAAACTTGAAAATTCATGGATTAGAACCGGAGATGGAGACCGTAGAGCAACTAGAGAAGAATTAGCTGCCTTTATGAGAAATGCGCAGCCGGGACAAGATAACCTAGCGGCAGATAATTTTACATTGGATGATTTGGATTTTGATTCTGTCATAACATATAAGGAGCGTGTAAGTAAACGATATCCTAAAAAGAGATATATTGAAATGGATAATCAGGAATTTTTGAATGAAATAGGCGCTTGTTATAAAGACAGAAATACTGGAGAATTGAAGATTAGAAGAGGAACATTATTATTTTTAGGCAAGTGTAATTCTATAAAAGAGATATTTCCGCACTTTCATTTAGATTTTTTTAATCGGCGTGGAAATAATCCAAGATGGTCGGATCGTATTTCAGATGATGAACCAAGTGATTATGAAATGAATATATATAATTTTTATAGCATTGTATATGAAAAGATAAAAGTATTATTACAAGAGTCATTTGCATTAGATAATGAGCAACAAAGACTTCCGTTGTCAGATTTTGATGAAACTATTCGAGAATGTCTTGTTAATTGTTTGGCACATGCAGATTATATGCAAGGGTATCCATCTATTAAAATTGATGTTTATGATGGTTGGTTTAGTTTTATTAATCCGGGGAAGATGCTTATTTCAACACAACAATTTTTTCTTGGTGGTGATTCAAGACCACGAAATGAAATTATCATGAAATTGTTTCGCTTATTAGGTGTATCTGAAAGACAAGGTTTTGGCGGACCATTAATATATAAAGTTGCCATGCAAAATGACTACAGGAGACCGGAAATACTAACAAATATTGAGAGGACAGAACTCAAGGTTTGGAATATAGATTTAGTGGACTCTTATCCGAATTTGGAATCAGATGAAAAAAGTATACTGAGATATATAGTGAAAAGTAGTCAGGCACAGTCTGTTAATGCTATTAAAAATGCACTAAATATGACTGAATATCGAGTGCGAAATAGCATAAAAATACTTGAGGACGAAAAATTAATTAGGAAAATTGGGAATGGACCATCAACCAAATATACGATAGGGATTGAAAGTGTAGAGTTTTTAACACAAATGCAGATGGCAATGGATATTTTGAAGAAGCAGATGCTCTAAGTTATTTCGTGATTATCTCGTGAAAAACAAAGAAATAAGTAAGAAACTTATATTTTGGAGAAAAGTTTATTTGTGTGTATCTCGTGACTATCTCGCGAAATTTATAAAATAGTCACGAGATATAATATAAAATGTTAAACTTGAAAAATGCACTCATTGCAGATAAAGAAAAGAGAAAATACAGTGATAGATATGCAGTATGAAGGATGGGAAGAGCCAATAATAGAAGAAAGTTTTGAACCGGACAGAACTTCTTTAATATTAAAATTCACACCAAAACAAGCGATAAAAACAAGCGATAAAAACAAGCGATAAAAGCAAGCGATAAAAAGCAAGCGATAAAAAGCAAGCGATAAAAAGCAAGCGATAAAAAACAAGCGATATAGCAAAACTGCTTAATCTAAGTATAGCAAGGGTAAGAGCCATACTTTCTGAAATGGATGATGTGGAGGCATTGGGAACAAACCGAACAAGGACATATCGGTTACGAGTAAAGTAAGATTAGACTTCAATATCAAACATAGCAAGAAGTTTTCGGAATGTGTCCTGCCCATCGAGACAGGTATCGGTCAGATATCCTTGTTCATGTTCCCATTCAGACAGACCGCGATAATAGTACATTTTTTTTGAGTTTTCGATGATGAACGGGATGATGGAGAAACGTAGACATTCTTTTAAAGCAATCAGCCTTCCGACTCTTCCGTTGCCATCCTGGAATGGATGAATCCGCTCAAACTCATAGTGGAAACGGATAATGTCATTGATGGTAACGGTTGGCAGCGAATTATAGTCAGATAATAATTTCTGCATTCTGACAGAAACCTCGTCCGGTTTTGCAGTTTCTCGACCGCCAACCATATTAGCGCGTTTTTTGTAATCGCCGGCAGCGAACCAGGTAAGCGATGTATTCTTGGTATTTTGTTTTAGAATCCGATGTAGTTCTTTAATGTTTTTTTCTGTGAGCGGTTCCTCCGCTGATTCAATTACATAATCGATGGCACGGAAGTGGTTGACGGTTTCAATGATATCGTCAACAGGAATGCTTTCTTTGACATCAATGGTATTAGTTTCAAAGATTAAGCGGGTCTGATTTTCACTTAACTTACTGCCCTCGATGTGGTTAGAGTTATAGGTCATTCGTATCTGTAGTTCATGATACAGACCACCGGGCATACGGATACTTTTCTCATCGCGAAGGGTCTGTAGAATCGGATTGTCAGAGATGGCTTGATAAAGGTCATTAGATGTACAGCCAAAATAAGCAGCAATTTTATTCAAAACATGGTCGGCAATTTTTTCGCCGCGTCCAATTTTTGCCACAGTGCGGGAGGAGATGCCAAGTTTAGTGGTAAGCGCTGTCTTTGTCATTCCTTTTTCATTCAATTTTTGCAATAAACCGGCATAGGAAACCATATGGACTCCTCCAATCCTTTACTTATTGTATCGCATATCAACATAAAAGTAAAGGCAGATGAAGAATTTTTGATTGCTATTTGTGGTCAGATATCATTAAAAAACAATTTGATAATCTTTGTGCAGAGTTTGGAATGTTGTAAAACGCTGGAAGAACTGGAGGAACTTGCAGATGGCTGATATTTCATTCTCAGAGCGGGCATGGGAAAAATATATACCAATGTAAAGAGTACTATGATGATAAATAGTTTTGATAAGGAATATCTTTCATGAATTTAGATTATCTCTTTAGAAATTCTCATATGTCGGTATAACCTGTATTTTCGGGGTTTTCCGGCATTTTAGATATCGGGAGAAATTCTTATATGCTTTTAAAACCTGTTAGTTTTTCACTCTGGGCAGTAGTAAAAAAAGTAGTAAATTCTGCTTGCGTCTATATTTCCAGCCGTTCCATTTCAATCCTTGCAGAATCGAATGTTGCGTGTGCGTAGTAATTAAGCGTCATAGTAATATTTGAATGACCCATGATGTATTGCAATGCTTTCGGGTTCATTCCGGCGTTGGCTAAGCTGGTGCAGAATGTATGGCGGAAAGTGTGGGGAGTGATTACTTTAGGCAACGCTTTTTCATGGCACTTATTATACTTCTTTGTAAGTCCACGGAACATATTGTCGTAGTCCATGCTTGTTTTCGGAAAACCGTTTCTGCTTTGGAAAAGAAAATTACTGTAGCCGTCAATGGTTACATTCGTTTCCTTGCAGTCTGCCACTACGCGATTTAACGCTTCATATACTTTTTTACTCATTGGAATCTGTCTGATGCCGTTTTGCGTTTTTGGCTTCTCTACATAGTAGCCAGTTTCCGCGCTTCGTAAAAGCTGATGGTCTACCTTGATTATCCTCTTTTCAAAGTCAATGTCATTTTTAGTCAGTCCGCAGAGTTCGGAGATTCTAAGTCCTGTTCCCAGCAGGATGATAGTGTCATCACGGTATTTCTGATAAACGCTGTCATTTTGCATAAAGGATAAAAGGCTTTCTTCCTGTTGTGCCGTAAGAGGCATTTTTTTCTCTCTGTCATCTTCAATCACAGTGCTTAACTGGAAATCAAAGGGGTTTTTCCTTATACAATCGTCCTGTATCGCCGTATAGAAAGCGGCTTTTAAAGACCGCTTGTCATTGCTTATGGTCTGGTAGGACATTCCCTTTTCTTTCATGCGCAACGCCCATTCTTTCGCGTCGGACAGTTTCACACTGTCAATAAGGCAGGAACCAAGCATATCTGTTTCCAGCAGTTTCATGAGACGCTCACGCCCTTTTGTGGTGTTGTGTCTTACGTTTCCCCGATGACGTATCTGTTTTGCATAAAGTTCACAGACCGTCATTTTTTTGCCTATCGTGTCTATCCCGTCGATAAGGTCTTTTTGTATCTCTTTTTCCTTTTCCCTAAGAGATATATCGTTACGCTTTCCGGCAGGGGTCTTGTCTGTAGGCACTAACTTCCAAGCATAGACAAACCGCTCTTTTCCATAAGTGTCAATATATTTGTAAGCATATCTCCCGTCTTTTCTCTGGCTCTCTCCATTATTTAAAATTCTTTTTTTGGAATCTCTTCTTTTTTCCATCTTTTTTCTCCCTCCTGTTAAGGAAAGAGCCTTGATATGACTTATGTATATTATAACATATCAAGGCTTTTTCCGCCATTATATTGCGCTTGTTTCATCAAGTATTTTCTCAAATTGTTTACGCTTAATCTGCATCCGGTTCCCGTTCATAAGAACCCAGTCTGCATTGCGGTTTTCATCTATAAAACGCCGCAGTTTGTTTTCACCTATTCGGAAATAAGCGGCGGCTTCTTCTATTGTAAGCGAGTATTTCTCACTGATAGGTACATGGATATTTCTCATAAAATCCCCCTTTCCGGTAAAATGTTTTAAGCCGGTTCATCCGCGCTTTTCATTTTTTTTGACAGTCTTAACAGTTCGAGGTCATCTTGCAGGGATTGTTCTGCTAATGTGTCTTTATGCTTTTTTAACCAAAGTTTTACATCATCATTCGGCGTATAACTCTTCATATAGATATCGTGCAGATAGTTGAGCAAATCCATTGATGTTTCGTCGCCCCATATCTTGTCGCATTTATACATGGTCGAGAACAATCCGGAATTACTGATAAGGTGTGCAAGCGAACAAATGAGCGCGTTATTTCTTGGACTTTCCAAGCGCAGGTGCCGAAACTTCCCTTTCCGCCTTTCAAGCAAGGCTTTTGTGAAATCCGTATATTCTTCGTTTTCCAAGTCGTAGAACCTGTATTTTTCAGCTACTTTGTCAATAATCAAGTCATTCAGCTTATTTTCGTCGGTCTGCATGATGATATCTGTCAACTGATGGGCGTATTTCCCCTTAAATACTGCTTCAAAGCGCACCCATGAGGTTGTATTTAAGGCTTCTTGGAAACGGAATCCGTTTTGCTCAATCTGTTCCAGCTTTTTGTCATAAATCCTTAGAAAAAGCCTTGTGCCTGTTTTTTTGCTTCCAACATAGAACGTGCTGGCTTTGCCGTTTGATTCATATGCCGTAATTCCCGAATGGTTAATTTTACCTTTGCAGTCGTGTATTTCCAGACGCTTATTTATGAGACTTTGGTAAATGTCATCTACGGATATATTCCAGTTTTGGTAATCTATCGTGAAATCAATCCGGCTAAGGCGAAAGCGGTAGAACCTTGACTGAATGGATGTCAAAAACCTTTTTATATTCGTCTGCGCTTTCCGGCAGTATGCCGCCCAGCTGTGCGCACTAAATTTTATGACTACGCCCATTTTAGGGCATTGCGGGTGATAGGCTACTGCAAAGTAAAAAGGGTTATCGCCGTACTGATAGGCGTTTGTATAGCCTTGGGGCGGCTTGCCGTCTAAGTCTTTCCGCTCTCCAAAAATATGTTTAAGGTCTGCCGCTTCTTCAAAGGTCTTTATCACGCTTTCAGCTTTTGCTTCCCAATCTGCCAAGCAGTTCAAGCGGATTGTATCAGGAATCAAAACGACGGTTAATTCGTCAACGCCCGTCAGCATTTCCGGCGGCGGCTTCATGCTTTCAATGTTGCTAGAGTCTGTTGTTGTCATGTTTACGACCTCCTTTTATGGTTTTATATATTTTTTTGATAAGTCTGGAGCTGGGGTAATTACATTACCCCAGCTTCCAGTGACTTCAAAATATCAAAGTCTAATGTCGGAAACTCACACAATCTAGGCTTGTTCGCTATCGCCGGATAGGTGAATACGCCGTCGCCCGCTTTCATCTTCCGAGGCGGTATATCCGCGCCCCTCCCGAATGCCGTAACATATGTCTGCTCTTCGGCGTTCCCTAAAACGACTTTACAGGGAAGATTATCCCTGATGTACGTCGGCAGATTGTTGCTTCCCGCCTGCTGCATGACAATCCAGATAAAAAAGCCGGACTGCCGCCCCTTTAGTACGATTGCGGATAACAGGCTTTCTACATGGTCGCGCATCTTCTTCTCTTTTGACTGCAAAAGCATGGAAAAATCCGCAAATTCATCAAATATCAGAATATGGGGCGCAAGTTCAAAATCCCTGTAATCGCCGTCGATTTTCTCTTCTAAATTCCTTTTCATTTCCTGCTGTCTTTCCTGCATCCGTGAAACGAAAGTTTCCAGTAAGGAAACAATCCTGTCAAAATCATCTGCTGTATTTTCCGGCGACACCTTTTCACCTAATAAGGCAATGCTTGACGCTTTCGGGTCGGCAAAGTACAAATGATACGGAATAGGCTTTATAAGCATTTGGAGCAGATATCCATGCAGTGCATAAGTCTTGCCGGAGCCTGTCTGCCCTGCTATAAGCTGATGGGTAAGCGTTAAATTCGTGTAGGAATCAATAAACAACTCATAGTTTCCCAATAAATCCGAATGCGCTTTAAACGCCCCAAAACTGTCAAACGATAAACGCCGTTCAAGGGAAGAATCGTAGAAGTCAAATCGGTAGTGGTTTTCATTATCCGTCAAATATACCTGCTCAACGACATATCTTCCAAGGGATGAGGAAATGTCTATCCTGCTTAATTTGTCATTGAATTGAATGCTGTTTCGTATCCAGACAGTGCCGCTTTTAAAATCCGGCGCAAAATCAACCACAATCCACGGGATTTTTGCCCACTTGACCGCGCCCAGCCTTTGGGTTGTGTAGATTCCGGCATTTAACAGTTGCTTTCTTAGTCCAAGCGCTAAACGGTAATGCTTCCATGCGTATTTTATGCCCCTCTCTATGCGGTTGCTGTATGCCCATATGACGGCAGAATAGAAAAAAGGGATGATGCCTGCAACTAAGCATACAGTCGTTGCCATTTGTAATAAGCCGCTTCTTGTTATGTTCCAAGCGCGGTAAAATACCGCGCTTAAAACAAAATTGACTGTGAACCATAACAGCATACATCCGCCTTTTATCTGGCGGTCAGATTTAATTTTGTCCATCTGAACCACCTGCTTTCTTCACATCCTTGAAACGTAATAACAAGTCGAAACCTATTACATAAGATTTTTCCGGTATAAAATCTACCAAGGAAACTATGTCGCCGCTTTTAAAGGGTATTTCTGTTTTCCCGTTAAGTATGGTAACGTCAAATGTATTCATTAGGTTGCTTCCGCGTTTCTGCCCGTTCTTGTCTGTGCCGTAGTCCGTCCGGTCATACAGAATTTGCAGGGTTAAAGTCGCGCCGACTTCATCCGGATGCTTCTTTGACTGATAGGGTTTTCCGAAAAGGAACCGGAATTTATTCCCCGTATTTGCCAAAAAAGTTTCTGCATCAAACAGGTTCTTAATAAAAAACCAAGGGTTTACAAGTGCCATGATTTGTTTTCTCCTTTCTGATTTTGCTTATTTGTTATAAGCATTTTCTATTGTAATAGTAACAAAATGATGCAGACTGAAAGTGCCATAATCTGCACCATACAGTGCAGATTAGGCACTATGAATTTTATCTTTGCTTTTCCAATCGGTTTGCACGTTCAGCGCAGATGATAGAAAGTAGTTTTTCCAGCGTCATATTGTCCATATCATGGCAGTTTTCACGCACAGTGGAATAGATTGCATTTTCTTTTATCTCTTGTCCTGTAAGTAGGGGGAGACCTAACACATCAATAATTTCAGCCGCGGAAAAGTCCAATTCTTGGAACACGCTTAGAAGTTTGAATATATCCAGATATTTTCCATGTTCCAAGCGTTTATAAGTGTCAAGTGATATGCACATCTTATCAGCCACATTTTGTTGAGTTAAATGTTTCTTTTTACGGTGTTCAAGAAGTGCTTTGTGTAATCTTTTTTGAAATTCCAGTATAAATTGTTCAGTTATCATATAAATAAATTCCATATAATGCGCATTATAAAAACTCCTTTCATCATTTTTTGGGGAACCCATCATTTTGTAAATTTTTTGTTAATTTTTTTATGAACCGCTTGACAAAACCCATCCAAAAAGACATAAATATAAAGAGAGGATGTAAAGAAGTGAGACAGGCTTTGCAAGTAATTTAATAAAATTAATAAAAAATTGAATATTCAAGAAAAAATAGGGGAACGGGGATTATCCCCGAGAAAAAAGGCAAAACGTATGTTTTGCCCCTATAAGATATAAAAAATTTAGTTTGAAATGTAGTGGAATGATAAAGAAACGTATTAGAGGGAGCGGGAGACGCTCTTTTTTATTTTGGAAGAAATAGAAAAAGTTGAAAAAAACAGCAGGGAAAAAATCCCTGCTGTCTTGTGTGCTGTGTCTTAATTGTCGCTGTAATTAGTTGCTTCGCCTTTTGCAAGATGTTCTTTCATGTGTTCGTTCCATGCGGCTTTTTCATCAGCAGATAAGCCGTAGGTATAAATATTCATGGTATGACCACAATTACATACACGCGTTGCAATCGGTTCAGAAGAAACTTCTTCAACTGTTGCCGGTGCCGGTGCTGTTGAAAATACCACGCTGCCCGCGATACGGATGCCGCTCACGCCAAGTTCCGTGGACAGGTAGGACGCATCGCCTTTGGATAAGCCTACAACATAGCCTGTGGTGTCAACTTCATCCGCAAAGACAATGTCCAGATACCAGAGACCGTCATCACCCTGCGTTACAGTGATGTTCTTGTAGTATACAGGGTTTCCGTCTTTGTCCGCCACGCTGAAAGTCGCTTTGCTGATGCCGCAGTGGTACACTTCATAATAGGTGTGGTTGAAGTTCATAACAACGCGGAATTTCTGTCCGCCCGTGACGTTCATTGTCACGTCGTTTGCGCTTCTTGCAGGCGCGGAACTGGAAGAGCCGCCATTGTCGGAACTGGAAGAGCCGCCGTCATAGCTGGGTGCATCATAGGAACTTCCGCTGTCGGAGCTGGGTGCAGAATAGTAACTGCCGCTGTCAGAGCTTCCGCTGGAAGAACTTCCGCTGGAAGAGCTGGAGCTGGAAGTGCTTCCGCTGTCCTTGAAAAAGTCTTCTATGGATTTACCTGAACCCTCGCCGCCTTCATATTCTCCGCCAGGACCAGTGAACCCCTGTGCGTGAGCCGTCATTGTCTGGCTGGGAAGTGCAAAGATGAGTGCAAGTGCAAACATTGTTGCTAAAATTTTGTTAAGTTTCTTCATAATTGATTACCTCCATGTTTTGTTTTTTGGCAAAAAATATTGAATGTATTAATGCCATTTCATACATACAGTAAAATCTTGAACAGTTCAGCAGAGAGGGGGTATTATAACCCCTCTGCTAATCTGTCAAGATAAATAATAAAGCGGCGCAGGAAATCTGTTTTCCTACACCGCTGATATATCAAACACCACAACACTTTCTATCCAATATTAGCCTGATATACTTGAAAATATCAGGCAAATTGATTACAATAAGGTAGGTGCAATAATATTGCTGTGTGGGAGAGTGCAAGTCTCCTGCATAGGGTGATAAGGGGTTGCCGCCCCTTATCATCTGCCTTTAATTACTATTTATCTTGTTTCTCTATTATATCAAAGTAAAATCAGATTAGCAAGGGAATAATGACATATATATGGAAACATTCTACAAAAAATAACATTATTTACCATAAATAGCCGTATCAGTCAGCCGTGCTAGATTCGTGCAAGACCTCATCAAGCACTTTGTGACAGCCTAGACGCTAGGCGTGTTATTATCAAGGAAATAAGGGAGAGTGCAAACCGGACTTTCATTGACGGCATATCAGATATCGAATTTTTCCAGATGTACAGTAAAATGAATATGTGTGCTGGTCTTTGGACTTGCAGGACTTCGGAAGTCATATCAAGGCTCTTTCTTTCAAAAGTAGTAAATTAGTAGTATATTTAGTTTGAAGTCCTGTGTTAATGCCCGTAAATCAAGGTTTTTTTGAGGTAATCAATATTTTTCTCTTAAATATTCTTTTCGCCTGAAGATAATTAATGAGGTTATCGGAAAAGCAAATAAGTTGTATGATAAGCAGATGAAAACCGGAAAAGTGGTTAAGTTTGGTTGTGACTTTAGAGTTTTGGAGAAAGCGGCGGACATATGGATAAGTAATAAAAAATAAATTTCAACAATTTTGAAAAAATCAAAATCGAGGATTGACAGGACGGGAAAAATAGCTTACTATTAATGATAAGAAATGGGTTTTCACCGTACATCTTGCTACGGCTTGCTCGTTTCTTTTTTT
>JAMPFF010000069.1 GCA_023664605.1 Clostridium sp. | reverse complement strand
AGGACTACCGGAATATAAAATCCAAAACTTAACACAATCGCCAGCCACATAAACCGAAATCCCCTGTCTTTCGTTTCGGCTGCTTTCCTGAAAAAAAGAACAATAATTATCAGCCCAAGCGCTGTGAAAGGAATGTTTCTATAGATTCCCCACGCAAGCGGCGCGTCCGCAGACGTCCATTTATTCTGTGGGAAAAGGCACAGGATAATCCTTGCCGCAGCCAACAGGCAGACGCAGACGGTCAGTATATTTTTACCCTCCACCCGGTAACGGATCCGCCAGATATGATAAAGCAGCACATAGAATATCGTCATGGTAATGGATGTGACCAGCTTACCGACGCCCAGCGCCGCCGTATAGTTTTCCAGACCTGTCGTACACAAGGCGTACGCACGCGGAAGAAGATGGAACGCATCTCCCGTGCCAAGGATAACCGCCATCATCCCAAACAGAAAATACTGCTTGTCTTTTCGACTTTTCATCATCATCCTGATTCCGACCGTTATAACAAGAGTCAGATATACAATATCAAACAGCGTTTCCATGATTGCCTGCATTATGATATCCCTTTCTTTTCTACAATTTTCTTTGCAAATGCCGCGGCATTTTTACAGTCGTTTTCATCCGGTTTTCCCTTATGCATCGCTCCAAAAGAACCCTTACAGTAAAATTCTTCTTCCGCCTGCAAAATGCCCTTTTCTTTTAAAAGCTTTCCTACCTGCTTATATGTAGATTTTATCAGCGCCGCCGTACTGACGTTCACAACTTCCCCGACTTTTACATAGATGCCCGCAATAAATCTTTTGACGCTTTCATCTACGCCATAAGCATAGACCGAACTGCACAAAAAGAGGATATCCACATCCTCCGTAAGCGGTTTTTCGGTTGTTTCCGCTTCCACACCAACTGCCGCTGCAATCGCCTCGGCAAGTTTTTGGGTATTCCCCGACCTTGTGTAATATCTTACTGCAACCTTCATAAATCCACCCCTTATGCTCTTAAAAAATGCTTTACTCTTATTTCCGTATCGTCTATAATTATATTGGCACTGCAGATATGTGTCAATTACCAAGTTATTTATGAGTAAGTAAGGAAAAAATGAGTAAAGGAGAAAACGCCTATGTCAGTCAGCCACACCTGCCCCTGCACGGAAGCCTGTCCGCTGCAAAAAGTAACAGACGCCCTCGGCGGAAAATGGAAACTTTCCATTCTATGTTCCCTAAACGCCAGCGGCGCTACACGTTATAACGACCTGAAACGAAAAATAAATGGCATTTCCAATACCATGCTTGCAAAATCGCTCAAAGAACTGGAAGATAACGGATTGATAAAACGCACCGAGTATATGGAAGTGCCTATCCGGGTAGAATACGAAACAACAGATTTGACGCAGGACTTGCTTCCTATTTTGTCGGAATTGGCATCATGGTCGGTCAATATTAAGTAAAAACCGTTCCATCCTTATCTGCTGCCGACGCAAAGCTTTTCCAACTCTTTGCGTGTTCCCTGAAACACATCCATATCTATGTACTGTTCCGTTCCCTGATACCCCTCCAAAACCGCAGTATCCGTATACTGCCAGAACGTCCATCCGCTTTCCGATATGAGGAGGGGTTGATAATATACGTTTCTAATCCACAGAGGATACTCCGCAAACGTATCTTTGATATATGCGTGATAGACTTTATATGTCGTATAAATCACGGGCTTAACCTGATAGTATTCCTCCAATGTGTCTAACATCTTTTTAAGCTGCGCCGCCGCTTCTTCTTTCCCCGGCGGATTTTTTTCCTTATCCCCGTAAAACTCCACATCCACCACGGGCGCGAGTTTCCCGTTTAAATCTCCCACCGTATCAATAAAAAACTGCGCCTGCCCCTCGCCGTCACTGTCAAAACTAAAAAAATGATAGGCGCCGATAAAAAGCTCTGTCTTTCCGGCATCATTCCAGTTATCATAAAAGCATTCGTCTATGTGGCTGCTGCCCTCCGTCGCCTTAATAAATGCAAAGTCTATATCCTGCCCGGCAAGTTTTTCCCAGTCGATATCCCCTTGGTAGTGAGACACATCAACGCCCCTTACCTCAAATCTCCGGGCTGATACGGGAGTTATCCTGATTTTTTTCGCCGCCGTTAAAGCCCCAATGACTAATATAGTCAACACTAAGAACAGCAAGGACAGATATCTTTTCTGCTTTCTGTTTTCATTCTTTGCCATATTATCTTAAAATTCCTGTAACGCCTCTTCAATCTCTCCGGCAGAAGCAAAAAAAGCCTCCGCCACCGCCGGGTCAAAATGCGTGCCTGTTTCCTCCCGTATAATGTCATATGCCTTTTGCAGCGGCATCGCGTCTTTATAACAGCGTTTGGAAGTGAGCGCGTCAAAGACGTCCGCCACCGCCATAATCCTTGCGCATAAGGGTATTTTTTCCTCTTTTATCCCGTCCGGATAACCTTTTCCGTTCCACCACTCATGATGATACGCCGCCATATCCACCGCCATGTCCAGATATGCGGACTGCCCTATCTGGCTCCTTGTCCTCTCTAACAAATCCCGCCCCGCCGCGGCATGGCTTTTCATGATTGCAAATTCCTCATCCGTCAATCTTCCCGGTTTATTCAAAATCGCATCCGGGATATGGATTTTCCCAATATCGTGCAGCGGCGCAGCAACCACCATATCCGATATATACTGCGGCGTCAAAGTATCCGGAAACTTATTCTGTCTTTTTAACTCGTTTGCAATAATCTCCACAAACTTGGCGGTACGCTTGATATGACCGCCCGTATTCTCATCCCTGTTTTCCACAAGATCCGCCATCATGGCAATCATATTAAACTGCATGGAGGAAACCTGTTCATGATAGTAGGAACGCTTATTGCCCTGCATGACAAGGACAATCATCGCAACCGTCAATACAAACGCCGTCACCCCGTATGTACAGGCGTCCCACGCAAACTGCCCGCTTACCGCATAATCATATCCGCTCTCCTGCATCTGCTTATTTAATGTGACCTGCCTCGCCATAATACCCGAAAAGGATAAAAGCAAAACGCCGGACACATACAGCAGAATACTCTCCCATCTATGCAGATGCCGCTTGTCCATATTTTCCTGAAACCAGTTTCTCCAATTCTTTCCTTTTACCAAAAAGAACAAAAGAAACAACGCTAACACACCATACATAAAAAGGCTGTAATACATAGCCTGCCTTTGGGCAAGTCCAAGCAGATTCGGCGCCATCACAAAAACCGGCACAACGAGTCCGTTTAAGATACCGGGAATCGGAATAATCTGCAAAAAACCGCGCAGCCGGTGCGCCTTTCTTCCCAAAACAATATTGAGTCCGCCCGCAAAGAGCGCCGCAACTTCCGCCGCATCCTTTCCCATAAGGATAAACAGAACTATGATACAGGCAAAGCTTATCAGATAAAACCATTTCTGTTTTCGTTCTTCCATCCCCGGCTCCAGAAATACATATCTTTCAATCAAAAAAACGCCTATGGCTACCGTTATCACTTCCAATATGTTGTTAAGTTCTGCTATCATAAATCCATTTTTCCTTTCAGTATCTTTTCCAGTTCCAGGATAACCGCTGTAGGTTTTCTTCAAAATGCGCCCCATCCTTTCTGCCGCTTGAAATTACTATTTAATTATGTGGTTACAAATGATAATAGTCAAGTCTTTTGCCTGATTGAAGTAATTTTACTTTTATGCTATATATTTTCAATTAGGAAGCGGATAACTTAATATATGTTCTCTTTATTTAGAAAAATATTTGCAGACGAAAATAAACTGATACGATATGATACGGAACATTCCGAAGAAGAAAGGTATGAACATGGCGAAAGTTATAATGAATAGTCTTTCGGCAGAACTAATGGCAGAATTGGAAGCCGGTGTCATTACCAATCAGATATGCATAGCATCCGCGAACCTTGCCGGAAAAAATTGATGGAAGAATAGTTTTTCTGCCTTTCTCTATTCATAATCAAACGTTTTTAAAAACATCTGCGCTCTCTCCGTAGCAGGATTTGCGAAAAATTCTTTCGGCAGACCGCTCTCTTCTACAATTTTCCCATGCTCCATAAACAAAACCCGATCTGCGATTGCCTTTGCAAACGCCATCTCATGTGTCACGATTAACATTGTTCTGCCCGCCTTGGCAAGCGAAAGGACTACTTCCAGCACTTCCCGCACCATTTCAGGGTCTAAAGCCGCAGTAATCTCATCTAACAACAATATTTCCGGATGCATCATCAGTGCGCGTACAATCGCCACCCGCTGTTTCTGTCCTCCCGAAAGCTGGCGGGGATAAGCATCCTTTCTTTCTGCAAGTCCAACCCTTTCCAGCAGTTCCACAGCCTCTTTTTCCACCTCGACACGCTTTCTTTTTTGTACTTTCAGCGGCGCAAGCAAAATATTTTCCATTACCGTTTTATGCGGAAACAAATCATAGCTTTGAAAAACCATACCGATTTTTTGTCGCATTTTAGAAATATTTTTCGCCTCTTTTTGAACCGCTGCACCGTTTAGCAGAATCTCTCCGCTCTGAATGTCCTCCAACGCATTAATACAGCGTAAGAGCGTACTTTTTCCACAGCCGGAAGGTCCGATAATAACAACTACTTCCCCTTTGTTGACTGTAAGGTTGAAATCGTCAATAATCATACAATCACCATATGTTTTTCGTATATGTTTGATTTCCAAGAGCGCCTGTTCCATACTTATGACCACCTTTTCTCAAGATATCCTGCTAACCGGCTGACCGGCCAGCAAATCAAAAAATATAATAGAAAAACTACCGCAAACATACCAAATGCCGCGTTGGGAGAACTCCTCCTGTTTGCTTCAATAATCTGCTGGGCCACTTTCAGCACCTCCACAATTCCAATCATCATAATAAGGCTTGTCGTCTTAATCATTCTTGTAATCAGATTAATAGAAAGCGGAATCAGCCGCCGAACCGCCTGCGGTAAAATGATATACAGATAAACCATCGGTTCGGTCAATCCTAACGCCTGTGCGCTTTCATACTGAATCTTCGGAATACTGATGAGGGCGCCGCGCACCAAATCTCCCATTTCCGCCACACCCCAAAAGCTGAAGACAATAATCGCAGAAGATTCTGCCGACAGTTCCCACCCAAATACTCTTGTCGTGCCAAAATACACGATAAACAGCAATACCATCTGCGGCATGATGCGGACCGTTTCCAGGTATATGCGGAAAAACACTTTTAACAGTTTATTTTTTGACGTCATCAGCATACCCATCACAAGCCCCAGTACAATGCTGATACCGACAGAAATCAGGCTGATACGGACTGCAACCCAAAGACCGCCAAGCAGCCGCAGAAAATTCGTTCCTTTCCACAAAACATCAATTCCCAAATTCTGCATGACGCAATTTCCTTTCTACAAAACTTCCCAGTATAGACACCGGCAGCAGCATAATCAGATAAAAAATAACTAACAGCGTTAAGCATTCGATGGTTTTCGCATACATTCCGATAAGGTCTTTTGCCGTAAACATCAAATCCATCAGGCTGATAGTAGAAAACACGCTTGTTTCTTTTAACAAAAATATCACGTTGGCGAGAAGTCCGGGTACACTTGATGACACCGCCTGCGGCAGAATGACATATCGAAACGCCTGCACTTTATTCATGCCAAGGCTCTGCGCACTTTCCGACTGAATCGGCGCAATGTTTTCCAGACCGCTCCGAAATGTTTCCGCCATATATGCGCCGCCCAGAAGCCCAAGTCCCAAACTGCCGCACAACTGTGCCGAGATACGGATTCCAATTTTAGGCAGTGCAAAATAAATAAAAAATAATTGCACCAAAAGAGGCGTGTTGCGGAACAGCTCGATATAAAATCCCGTAATCTGCCGTAACACCGGTATATGCAAATGGATTACCACCGCACAAAGCACACCCAAAATCAATGCCAGTAAAACACCCTGCCAGCCGATTTTAAGTGTGAGCAGTAACGCATCTTTATATCGCGGTAAATATGATATCATTACTTCCCAATCCATGCTCTGCCTCCTGCACTATTCCCGATTCCTGTGGTCCAGTCTTTTTGCCGCAAGCATCCCCATCGCCTGCATCAGTTGTACAATCGCTACAATAAAAACCAGTGTCACAAGCATAACCCCTGTCTCATAACGGTAATAACCATAACGGATGGCAATATCGCCAAGTCCGCCGCCTCCAACTACACCTGCCATAGCAGAATAGCCGAGAACCGTTCCCAGAACAATTGTAACACCCACAAGCAGGGAGGTTCTCGCCTCGCCGATGAGTACTTTAAAAACAATCGTCTTTGTCTTTGCGCCCATACTGACAGCCGCCTCAATAACGCCCTGGCTGACCTCTTTCAAAGATGATTCCACCATACGTCCAATTAACGGTGCCGCCGCCAGTGTAAGCGGAACAATAGTCGCTGTGGAGCCATAACTTTTTCCGACAATCAGTTTTGTCAACGGCATTACCATAATTAAAAGAATCAGAAACGGAACGCTTCTTGTAATATTGATGACTATATCTAATATATGATAAACCATCCTGTTTGGCACAATCCCGCCTTTATCCGTCAGCGTCAGCGCAATTCCCAACGGAAGGCCGATTACATATCCGAAAAAGGTGGAAACCAGCGTCATATAAAAAGTATCCCGAATCCCTTCCAAGAGCATCTTAATCATTGTTTCATCCCACATCTGTCATTTCCTCCGTTTCACGCATTAAAAGCAGACGTCTTGCTGCCTTTGATTGTGGATTTTCAAAAATCTCTGCAACGCTTCCGCACTCTTGAACAGCGCCTCCGTCCAAAACAGCCACCTGCGTGCAAATCTCCTGAATCACCCTCATTTCGTGAGTAATAATAACAATCGTAATCCCCATGGTATCATGGATATCTTTCAACAAGTTTAAAATTGTTTTCGTTGTCTCCGGGTCAAGTGCGCTGGTTGCCTCATCGCATAATAAAATATCAGGTTCATTTGCCAGCACTCTGGCAATGGCTACTCTCTGCTTCTGTCCGCCGGAAAGCTGGGATGGATAGGCCACCGCCTTGTCTTCCAGTCCTACCTTTTGCAACAGTTCCATCGCCTTTTCTTTTCTCTGCTTTTTAGGAATCCCTCGGATTTCCAGTGGAAAACAGACATTATCCAAAACGTTTATCTGTTCCAGCAGATTGAAATGCTGAAAAATCATGCCTATCTTCTGTCTGCGGAGCCGCAGCTGTTCTTTACTGAGCGTCAGCAAATTCTGCCCATTGATAATCACTTCTCCCGAATCCGGTTTTTCAAGCAAATTCAGGCATCTGACAAGCGTGCTTTTTCCTGCGCCGGACAGTCCTATCACTCCAAAAATTTCATTTCTCGGAATGGAGAGTGATATCGATTTTAAAGCTTCAACATTTCCGTTTTTAACGGAATATGTTTTGGAAAGATTACGAACTTCTATACATGCTGCTTCCATAAATAGTCTTCCTTTTGATTGATATAGCGGACAACGAGAAAATCGCTGCGCGATTATCCCGTTGCCCTCTGTCTTATTATTCCTCGAAAGGAACAACTGCTCCGTCATAATTATCGATAATATACTGCTTGATTTCATCCGATTTCAAAACATCGACAAGCGCCTGAATCCCTTCCTCACTTTCATTTCCTTCTTTTACGACCAGAACGTTCACATAGGTCTGCGCCGCCTCAGAATCACTAGTCTCATAAGCAACTGCATCATGAGCTACAGAAAATCCTGCTTCCAACGCATAATTGCCATTGAGTACCACAAACGCCACCTCGTCTTTTACTCTGGAAACCTGCGCCGCTTCCAATTCCTGAATCTCAATATTATGAGGATTGTCAACGATATCTCTCACTGTAGCAAGCAGCCCAACGCCGTCAGCCAGTGTAATGATGCCGTTATCCTGCAGCAAAAGCAGCGCCCTTGCTTCATTTGTAGTATCGTTCGGTACCGCAATGACGTCTCCATCTTCCAAATCAGAAAGCGCTGTTTTGGTACCCGGATAAATACCAAACGGTTCATAATGGATTCCTCCAACAGACACAAGTGAAGTTCCATTTTCCTCATTAAAGTTATCCAGATATGGAATATGCTGGAAATAATTGGCGTCAATATCGCCGCCGTCTACCACCAGATTCGGCTGCACATAGTCCTCAAATTCGGTAATTTCCAGCTTCCATCCGTCTTTTGCAAGAATTTCAGCAGCTTTCCCAAGGATTTCCGCATGCGGAGTCGGCGATGCCGCCACGGTAACCACACCCTTGCTTTCTACTTCTGTAGCCGCTGCCGTACTTACAGCCCCGCCTTCAACGACCAATGTATCCTCATAATCAGCGCCATAAGTAGCAAGAAGGGTTGCTTCATAGTCTGCATGGAAGAAGTTTTCTTCACCAAGGGTTACGATTTCATCATTCAGCCAGTTCAACAAACTTTCATTTCCTTTTGTTACAGCGGGTGCAATCGTATCCGCGCTGCCAAGTGATGGAATACCGACCTCATATCCGGCATTTTCAATGGCAAATGCAATAACCTCCGTATTGTCGTTTGCCCATGCCACACCGTTACGGTTCTCAAATGCGGTTTTTGCTTCTGCATACGCATCATATTTCTGCAGTTTGATGTCGGGATAGTTTTTCTCAAGATAAGTTTCCGCTGTCGTTCCTGAAATAACAATCACTTCATCGTCTCCGCCTATCTCATCCAGGCTGGTAATCACCGCATCATCATGGGAAACAACGCCCAGCGCCACATTCATGTACGGCAGTGCAAAATCAACTTCCTGCGCTCGTTCTTCTGTTACTGTGAAGTTTGCCAGAATGATATCGACCTTTCCCGTCTGTAAATATTCGATACGGTTTGCCGCTTCCGTGGACACATAATTGATTTCCACGCCAAGGTCTTTACCAATACGGTTGCCAAAATAAACATCATAGCCCTGGTATTCTCCATTCTCATCTACATAGCCGAACGGACTCTTGTCGGAAAATACGCCGATGTTAATCGTTCCGCTTTCCTTAATTTCATCTACCGTTCTGTAAACCGTATCATTGTTTGCCGCTTCCGTAGTGTCACTTGCCGGGTTTTTTAATTCCACAGTTGTTTCCGCAGCATTTTTAGAACCGCATCCTGTTAATGCAAATGCTAAAAATGTAAGTGCAAAAACACCGGCTCTTAACCGCTTAAATATAAGTTGTTTCATAATGATTCCTCCTCTTTTTGTCACATATCTGACAATCTCAATTTTTTATATATAGAATTTGAGCGCAAAAAAACCGGGATGCTGATTGCTCCCCGGGCATATGGTAATATAACATTTCATGCCGAAATATCATATATTGATGCAACACGAAACAGCCGAATGCACCTGACCATATTGATATGCCCGGAAACACAACATTCGACAGCAACACATATTTGCATTGTATGAATCTTTCGCTCTATACATAGCATTCTTCTCCTTTCCACATTAGCTGCTCAAATTCGATATCATCATATTATACCCATTAAGCTACTATGTCAATAGGTAATTTTAAAAAATCCTCCACCATCACAAACCATTTATTGATTTTGCCATAAAAAAATAGTATAATAGCGCTGTGTAAAATAAATTTTAAGGAAATATTCTATTATTTGGGGAATCATCATGAAAAAGGAAAAAAGAAGTGGGATACATAAGAAGTGTATGCTGGTTGCCCCTTTTAT
>JAMPFF010000068.1 GCA_023664605.1 Clostridium sp. | reverse complement strand
CATGTCAAAAAAGGGGAAATATACGGATTTTTGGGAGCAAACGGGGCGGGCAAAACTACGGTGATGAAAATGCTTACAAACCTTTGGAAACCGACAAAAGGTACGGTTGAGCTTTTTGGAGAAAGTCTTACGCCTGCTTCTTATGAGGTTTTAAAAAGAATGGGAAGTATTATTGAATTTCCTATATTTTATGAGTATTTAAGCGGGAAAGAGAACCTGCGGCTTCATTGCGAGTATATGGGGTACTATCATCCCGGAAGTGTGGAAAATGCCCTTGAAATGTTGGAGCTGACCGAAGCGGCGGATAAACCTGTTAAAAAGTATTCGTTAGGCATGAAACAGCGGTTAGGAATTGCCCGCGTGGTCTTAACTAAGCCGGAGCTTTTGGTGCTCGATGAACCGACGAACGGACTTGACCCTGCCGGAATGAAAAAGCTTCGGGATTTATTCAAAATGCTTTGTACGGAATATGGTATTACTATCATGATATCCAGCCATATACTTTCTGAAGTAGAAAGCATTGCTGATACAATCGGCATTATCAGTCATGGAAATATGATGAAGGAAATATCCATGAAAGAAATATCCGAAATGAATACGGCGTATATTGAGCTTTCTACTCCTGATACTAAAAAAGCGGCATATGTACTCGCGGATAAACTGCAATTAAACAATTTTAAGGTGATGGATGAAGATAATATCCGCATTTATGACAGCCAGAGAGCCGTAAATGATATATCAAGGGTATTGACATCGAATGCTGTGGAGATTCGCGCTATTGGGAAAAAGGCGGAAAGCCTTGAGGACTATTTTTTAAAACTGACAGAGGAGGAGGGCAAATAATGTTAAAGTTAATCAGGCTTGAATGGAAGAAAAATAATATTAGGAAATATGTGTTGAAAGCATTGGCCATGGTGATAATTCTTTTGCTGTCTATTTTGGCGGTTGCAGGAGAACTTGAAGCAGGGGAACTTGACGCCGAAACAGTGCTTGCACATGGGAACAGTCTGTTGAAATCCGGGGTAGAGTTGTTTACGAATATGGCATTTATGATTTTGACAAGCGCCATGTTAGCTTCCTTTATTGTGGATTCCTATAAAAATAAAACAATAAATTTAATGTTCTCTTATCCTATCAACCGAAAGAAAATAGTATTATCGCAGATGTTGGCGGTTTGGATTTTCAATTTTACAGCCTTGGTTTTATCAAAAGCGCTGATTTACGCCGTACTTGTCATGACGAAAGAATATATGCTTATAAAGGCAAGAGACATTGCGCTAGGAAGCGGTATGTTTTATGTTGAAATCTTCGTAGATTCAGCGGTAATGATAAGCATAAGCTTTATTGCGTTATTGATTGGTCTAAGAATGAAGTCGTCAAAAGCGACCATTATTGCCGGAGGTATCATCGTGTGTTTGACACAGGGAAATATTGGGGAATATACATTAATCGATAACATACCGTTTTATGCAATATTGTTGATAATAGCTGCCGTATCTGTTTTTCTTGCGCTTTATAAATTAGAAACAAGAGATGTTTTATAACATGACAGGCGGTATTTTTTATGATACAATTAGAAATATTTTATAAAGAAACCGGCATAGGAAGAATGTTGAGGAAAACAGCGGATGAGATGTGAATTTTGCGGCGCACAAATCAAAGAGGAAAGCAATGTCTGTGAATATTGCGGTTCCACGGTGGAGCGGGAGACCCAAACAGGACAGATGGCGCAAGAGCAGACAATCGTAAAAAATGATACGAAGCAGACAAAGGGCGTCGCACATATGATTTTGAAAGTGATTGTTGTTCTTGCCTGTGTCTGGGTGATAGTTATCGCTATTTAGCTGATTGTCGTACTAAATAGCGGTGCTTTCAAAGAAACCTATTCGGCTTCGACCGCTGTGGACAACGCACGAAAGCTGCCGCACAGCCAAATGGAACTGACAGGCACGATTATAAGCTGTGACGATGGCGGAAATGCTTCGATAGAGTATGAGGGCGGCATTTATGAAGATGTGAAAATTCTGGATGAAGCTTTGCTTATATGGCTGCGGGATAAGGGGAGGACGCTTGATACGGTCGGTATCTGTTTTGCAACGGATGAAAACGGGGTTGTATACGGCGAAAAAGCAGACGCCCCTGTCCACATCCTATATGGATGCAAAATGCGAAGATAAGGAAAGCCTCGTGGTAAAAGAATATTATACGGGGGAAGAGGTCAGTATATATAAAATACTGACAAACGGCGATTGGTATTATTGCAGTAAAGAGATTTATGATGATTTAGAGACCGGCGGTTCATTAGACGGATATGCGATATATCCCAATCAGACGCCGGCGTTTATTGCGGCAAAGTAGGCGTGGGAGGAGTATCTTGACCGGCCCCCGGTTTCATTGTAGCATGATAGTATAAACACGGTCATTTTTCGGGAGTATGGACAGGCGTTATGATAAAAGGAGGGATTTTGTATGGAGAAAGAATTTGTTTACGACGAGGACACTGCGCTTGTAGAGACGAGGTGCGGGAAAGTACGCGGATATTTTTATGATGATGTGTATATCTTTAAGGGAATCCCTTACGCAAAGGCAAAACGTTTTCATGCGCCAAAGCCGGTAGAACCCTGGGAGGATGTGTTTCAGGCCACAAGTTATGGTTATGTATGCCCGCTTATGGAACTGCCAAAGCCGAGCGGGGAGTTATTGGTTCCCCACCGTTACTGGGTTATGAATGAGGACTGCCAGAATTTGAATATATGGACGCCGGGGTTGGATGGAAAAAAGCGGCCTGTCATGGTATGGCTTCACGGGGGCGGTTTTACCGATGGTTCTTCGATTGAGCAGATTGCCTACGAGGGCGGAAATATGTGTAAGTTAGGGCAGGTTGTGGTTGTATCCGTAAACCACAGATTGAATATTTTAGGATATTGTGATTTTTCTTCTTTTGGGGAGGAATATGAAAATTCCGGAAATGCGGGAACGGACGATATCGTGGCGGCGCTGCAATGGCTGCATGACAATATTGAAAAATTCGGCGGTGACCCGGAGAATGTGATTGTTTTTGGGCAGTCGGGCGGCGGCGCGAAAGTGACGACTCTATTACAGACGCCTGCGGCGGACGGACTTTACGCCAAAGGCATCAACATGAGCGGCGTAATCGGCGGCCCTGCCCTTATGGATGCGCAGGGAAGCGGTGAGAAGTTAGGATATGCGCTTATGAAAGAACTGAATGTGGCCGATATAAAGGAATTGGAAACGGTTCCTTACGCGGCGTTGGTTACGGCTTATCATAAAGTAATGCCTGCATTGGCACAGGCCGGGGAGTATGTGGGCGGAGCGCCGTATGTGAATGATTTTTATAAGGGAGAGCCGGTTAAAAACGGTTTCCGTAAAGAAACAGCGCATATACCGTTACTGGTGGGCAGCGTATTTGGGGAGTTTGCTTCTTTTGCGCCTGCGCCATATAAGCGCGCAAAACTGACAAGAGAAGAAGGCATTCGCATCGTAGAGAAAGAGTTGGGAAGCAAAGAGGCAAAAGAGCTGATTCGTTTATTTGAGGAAGTTTATCCGGAACGCAATCCGGTGGATATCATGACAATGGACTTTTTATTCAGGATGCCGGAGATTGCTTATATCAGGGAAAGAAGTAAATGCAGTGGAGGGATATGGTCTTATTTATTCAATCTGGATATGAATTTTGATGGCGGGCGTACGCCATGGCACTGTGCGGATATTCCTTATTTTTTCCATAATACGCAGTTCGCGCCTTATACGCAGGAGGCGGGCGTTACAGAGCGCATAGAGAAGTTGATGTTTGATTCCATTATGGCTTTTGCAAAAACGGGAAATCCGCAGAACCCGGAGACGCCCAAGTGGGCGGCGAGTACGCCGGACAAAGAATATACGCTTGTTATCGGCAAGGAAACGGCGGTACGGGAGAATTTTGACCATAAGCTGGTACCTGTTCTGGAAAGGTGTATGAAATCCGTGTATGAAAAAAATATGGAAAGACAGATGGAGAATGTTCAGCATTAAAAAAGGAGCATGGAATAGATGAAAGAGCAGAGGTTTTGGCACGAGAATGAAAGTTATATTGATTCCTTGATGAATACGGCAAATATGCTGGCGGAAGACACTTACCTTTATATTCTGCATTTACAGCAGAACAGAGCATGGTTTTCAGAGGCTGCAAAAGCCTATTTTGGGATATCGGATACATACATTCCGAACCATTATGAGATTATGCGCGGGCTGATTCATCCAGATGATTTATGGGAATATGAAGAGGGGATTCCGCCCAGGACGCAGGGACAGGATTTAGACAGGCAGTTATGCGTCCGGATGCGGGATGCTTCAGGGCAGTATCATATGTTCAGTTTTCATACGGATATTGTGACGGATGAGAAACATGCGGAAGACTATCTGCTTATTATCCTGCATAACGAAAATGTTCTGCCGAGAATTGATGCGCTGACAGATTTATATTCGCAGGTAAGATTTACAGCGGATTTAGGGAGACAGATTGAAAGTAAAAAACATTTTGCTGTTTTAATGATTAAATTAGAACGGTTTACCAACCTGAATATTATTTATGGAAGTGAGATTACCAATCAGATACTAAAAGAGGTGGCGTTACAGCTTATTTTTATGATGGATGAAAATAGTGCGGTTTATCGTTTGGATGGTCCGAAATTCGGCTTTATCTTAAGTGAATGCGATAGGGAGAAACTGCTTATTTTCGAGCAAACGCTCAGAGAGAAGTTTGCAAACGGCATTCATGTAAATGGGCAGAATATGACCTTAAAAATATGCGCGGGAGCGATTTTAATTGAACAGTATGACGGAAAGGCGGACTCCATAAGTTCTAAGGCCGCCTATGCTCTTGGACATTCAGAAACGGAACATCAGGGGAAACTGATTATTTTTAACGATGAAGTGCGCACTTCCGGGAACGTGGATTTGGATTTGATAAAAGTCATTCATCAGTCGGTTATGGAAGGATGCAGAGGTTTTTATGTGGAATACCAGCCAATCGTAACTTCCGGAACAGGGCGCATTGTAGGCGCGGAAGCGCTTGTCAGATGGCGCAGGGAACCCTATGGGCGGGTACCGCCGGGCATGTTCATTGAATGGATGGAAAAAGACCCCGCCATGTATGAACTTGGTAATTATGTATTGCAGAGAGCTTTGCAGGAAACAGCAGGGCTGCTTGAAATCCTGCCGGAGTTTGTTCTTAATGTCAATGTGTCGGCAAGACAGATGGAAAGAGAAGAGTTTCGCGCAGAAGTACTGCATCTTTTAGAAGAGACAAAGTTTCCGGCCGGAAATCTGTGCCTGGAATTGACCGAACGCTGTAAAGATATGCCGTTAGAGACAATTAAGAAAGAAGTGGAATTTTTTCAGGGGTACGGCATCCGCATGGCGATGGATGATTATGGAACCGGAAGCGCATCTTCCGGAATCGTGCTTTATGCGCCGATGGACGAGATTAAACTGGATATGAGTTTTATCAGAGGGATTACCGAGGATGCCAAAAAGCAGGCGATGGTGAAATCAATCGTGGAATTTGCCAACACATCCGGGATGAGTACATGTTTAGAGGGCGTGGAGACGGAGGAACTACAGGATTATCTGCGCCGGTATCCGGCAACCTGGTTTCAGGGGTATTATTATTCAAAGCCGGTTGAGATTGGGAAGTTTCGGGAGTTGGTGGAGAGGGGATGTATGATGTGATATTTCTGATAAACATAGATACATACTATTCATGGATGTTAATTTTTCTATAGCATTGTATATCAGGACAGAATTATTCTGTTTTCTTCTAAAATTTATCAGGAATGATTTTAAAATAGTCATGTTTAATTAATTATTGGCAAATACCGGGCATGGTTGTTGAAAAAACATTTGTCATATGCTATAATTTCTAGTAGTTTTAAGGATATGTATAATAAAAAGGAATTTGTTCGGGAGATAAAATGAATAAAGAACTTACAACTCTTAGAAAAGAGATAAAATATACTGTTCCACTGTGGAAAGCCTTAATAATTAAAGACAGCCTGGATAGTTTGTTAGTAAAAGACAAATATTGTACCAATGGGAGTTATTCAGTACGAAGTCTGTATTTTGAATCAGTGAATAACATTGATTTTTCAGATAAGCTGGCAGGAACTGAGTTCAGGAAAAAGGTAAGAATTAGAATCTATAATGGAATCGAATCTTTATGCAAATTGGAATTAAAACAGAAAAAAGGTGATTGGCAGCATAAGCAGAGTTTTGTAATTTCCGCAGCAGATGTAAAAGAACTTATAGATGGAAATTATAGTGTACTCAAGAAATATTTCTATAATATTAATGTTGCTATTAAGGCGTACAATTTTATGAAACAGGGTGTATATAAGCCGGTAGTTTTAATAGAGTACGATAGATTCGCTTATCAATATCCTATGTTTGATACACGCATTACATTGGATATGAATATCAGGTCAACTGAATCCAATCTGAATATTTTTGAACCAAAAATTATTTATACTCCTATAATGGATGAAGTTATTTTGGAAGTGAAGTACAGTGGAAAGCTGATGGGATTCATATCTGATGCACTTGCTCGGTTTGGGCTGACGCAGAGCGCATGCAGTAAATATTGTGCAGGACGCAGAATTTATTATGATTTTAACTATTAATCTGGGATAGATAATTTAGGGAGGTATGTATTATGTCAAAAGAGGAAGTGCTGAGTTATTTTTATACAAATAGTACTAGTTACGGAGTCAAAAGAACTTTGGTTATACTATTATGCGGTTTGGCTGCAGGGATGGTTATCTATCTGACTTATTATATCACATCGGAAAAGGTTGTGTATAATAGGAAATTCAACTGGTCTTTGGTAACACTTCTGCTAATTACAGTTATTGTTATGTTGATGATTAGCAGTAACATAGCAATTTCATTGGGAATGGTAGGAGCATTGTCAATTATCCGTTTCAGGACGGCAGTAAAAGACAGCCGGGATACAATCTTTATTTTCTGGGCGATTGCGGAAGGATTGTGTACGAGTTCACAGAATTATAAGATGACATTCGTATCCGTACTTTTTATTGCTGCTGTTCTAATTATTTCGAGTAAAATACCAGGAATCTTTAACCGATATTTATTGATTGTGAGCGGGGGGGGGCATTAATAAGGAAGAATTACAGACAAAATTAAAGCCCTTTGTTGTAAGTCAGAGAATCCGAACGGCAAATAGGGATGCTTCTCATGCAGAATTGATTCTGGAGATTAAGACAAAAGGAGAATTTGCGCTTGAGGCTTTGGATGAATTGGCATTAGTTTCTGGTGTAGAGAGTGTGAACCTTGTTGTTGAATCGGGGGAAACAGTAGGATGATGAGCAGAAGAAGCGTGTTAATATGCTTAATTGTATTATGTGGATTAATAGGCTTTTCCCTATTTATAGAGAATAATTTATATATGGAGTTGGTTTTCTCAAAAGACTCAGGTTTTTATGAGCAACCATTTGAGTTAGAATTACATGCACCGATAGGAACAAAGATTTATTATACGTTAGATTGTTCGGAACCGGATGAAAATGCGATGCTATATACAGAACCAATTCTTATAAAGGATGCAACAGAAAATGATAATGTATTTTCTATGATTACAGATGTTGTAGGAGAAAAGTTTGGAGAACCGCTGGTGGTTAAAGGTAAAGGGCAAATACCTGATTTATCTTATGCAGTTCCTAACTATAATATTGATAAATGTACTGTTGTTAGAGCTGCATATCTTGATGCAGACGGAAATTTTAGTGAAATAAAGACCAGAAGTTATTTTGTGGGTTATGCGGAGAAAGCAGGATATAGTGATATCAATATTATTTCTATTGTAACAAATCCAGATAATTTATTTGATAGTGATATAGGTATATATGTTGTTGGTTCTGTTTATGATGGCAGTGATGAAACGGTTATAAATTATAATCAACGCGGATTAGACTGGGAACGTGCCGCCAATATTGAATTATTTGATGTAGAGAGAAAAATGTTGTTGGAACAGGAATGTGGGATTCGTATTCAAGGCAATTCTACTCGTGGGGGTGCATCTAAAGGCTTAAAATTATATGCAAGAGAACAATATGGTGGAAGCAAACGATTTTATGCAGATTTATTTGATACTGGATACATGGCAGATACGGTGACATTATTTACCGGTGGAGATGATTTGATATCAAAACTGCGTGATATGTTGATAGCGGAACTGGTAAAAGACAGAAATTTTGTTACAATGCATTTCAAACCTTATGCTATGTTTTTGAACGGTGAATATTGGGGAGTATATTGGCTTACTGAAAAATATGATGATGTTTTTTTGGCGTCATATTATGATGTGGATAAAGATAATGTTATCATGATTAAGAATCGTCGAATAGCAGAAGGGAGCGAGGAAGATTATTGGAACTATGATATGATGATGCAGTATATGTGGAATACAGATTTTTCTATTAGCGAAAATTATGAAAATATGTCTTATATAATGGATATACAAAGTCTTATTGATTATTATGCAACAGAAATATATATAGGAAGATATTATGACTGGCCTGGAAATAACTTTGCACTGTGGAAAGTTCGTAAGACTGGCGAAAAAGATTATGAAGACGGCAAGTGGAGATGGATGTTGTTTGACGTGAACTCAGGAGGATTATCTAGGGATGTAGTAGATATGAATAATATAGATTATATTATGGGTGCAGATGGAATGTTTTATAATTTATGTCAGAATGAAGATTTTTCCAGACTATTTGTTATTACTTTTATGGATATTGCCAATACTTGTTTCACTAAAAAAAATGTAGATTTAGCTATTTCAAAATATAATGATTTAATGATAGAGCCTATAGGTGTGCATAATAAAAGATTTTATGGTTCGGAAAGTTATGGACAACTGTATGATGTAATAGCAGACGTGCAGGATTTTTGTGACAACCGTAGACCATATATTCTGCAATATTTAAAAGAAGAATTTGGATTGACTGGTACACTTGCGCCTGTGGAAGTGAAGATTAATAATGCTGCGGCAGGAAATATTATTGTAAATACGGCAGAACTGACATTTGATGATGAAATGACATGGAGTGGAGAATATTTTACGGATTATTCGATTACACTTACAGCGGTTGCCAATGAAGGATACCATTTTGTTGGATGGGAAAGAGATGTAACTTCAGATGCGGAAGTAATAGAGATTGATATTGGTGAGAAAGGAATTTCTGTGATGGCTGTATTTGAAGAAATAAATTCATGAAAATAATTTTCCAATGTTTCGGATGGTATGGTCTTTGCAATATCGGTACGCAAATGACAATGACAGGAATGGTGGCAGAAGTAGTATATTGGATTGGGATTTCACTCATTTACCGTTCCCAACAGCGTAACGCTATGGCTTAACAAAAGTTCATTGGCTTCAAAAATAGTCATTTTTTGCGTTTTCTCGTTGGAAAGATGCAGCTTGTTTTGCTTATCCTCTTTTTGTGATAACAACATATTGAGATGCTCTGACAGACTGCAAGTCAGGATATTTTTCTTATTTTTGCAAGATAATCTTCAATGTCCGTAGCAGTTTTAATTTCATGGTTTAATTTATCGGTTGTTTTATGCGGGTTTGAGGTCATGTTGTATCTTCTTTTATTTTTCTGATATAATATACGCGATGGCAATGAGCAGTGCCAGACGGACTGTTATAGTTATACCATTTTACCGATAAGATGATAAGCGCGAATATACGGTAATCAGGGAACTGAAGTAAAGCGAAAAAAGTACGGTGCGTTAGTGCGTGGGAATGATGAGACACAAACTTTTGTCCGGAAAATCATAAAGGGACAGCATCCTGTCTATTTGACTTTGCAAAACTGCAAACATCCTTTTTTATCCAAGTTATATGATGTCAGCGTATCTAAAAGCAGTACGATGGTTATTGAAGAATATCTGGACGATGAGTCGCTTGAAAGTGCAGAATTATCCGAAAAACAGTTGACTGCGGCATTGAAAGAAGTATGTTCCGTGCTGGAATATCTGCATGGAAAAAATATTATCCACCGTGATATCAAGCCGTCTAATATCATTTTGGCAAAGGACGGGCATATCCGTCTGATTGATTTTGACGCTGCGCGTATGTTTAAAAACAAAAGCACCCTTTTTACCCGGCTTGCCGAATAGTAACGCTTATCGGAATTTAAGTCGGTACACTTATCAATTATCCGCATTTGTTTTTTCTTTTGTATATCCAGTAACAGTATTGAATTATTAGATAAATAGAAAATTGTAAGAGAGGTTTCATGAATGTTTTATGTCAGGCAAATGGACAAGACTTGTTTGAAAATGTATGTAATCAGTATCGTTGCCATGTGCCTATTAGTTGGCTGTGGAAATAGCAATAGTGACAATATCACTATTGAACAGAATGACAGCGGGATGCAGGATAGTATTTCTTATGATGAATACAGTGGTTATTGGTCTTATGAGGGCAAAGCACAGGAACAGATTTTAGCAGAGGGAGGAATTGCATTATCCTGTACGATTACGGAAGATAATCAATTTTCGGGAACACTTTTTTCCCAGCAGGAAATAACACAGCGGTTTGCTTCTATTGAGGATATAAACGGGAAAATAGAACAGGCGGAATTATATTTTGACTATTCTGATGATGAATGGGGAAATAGCGGAACGCTGCATATTCAATTTTTAAATGACAGCGTATATGTAGAGGTATTAAATTATAAAGAGGCGGAAAACGGCAGTGATTATGGTATTAATGGTTCTTTTGAGTTGATAAGAGAAAAAGAAGATGTTGAGGAAGATAATATTCCTGTTTATCCGAGTTATAATTCATCATGGACAGAGGAAGAA
>JAMPFF010000067.1 GCA_023664605.1 Clostridium sp. | reverse complement strand
CTCTTTCCTCAACAGTACATTTAACTGACCAGTCATATATATTACGAACAAAAATGTCAAAAACACTTACTCAAGCCAAAAATTAATAATTAATTTGACTTCTTGAAGTGCGTTTTTGTCTGTGTCCTGTAGGATTTCTTCTCTCCATAAACAATATCTCCATTCTCTTAAAAAACATAGTGACAAATTTCCAGCCTAGTGTTACAATACAGAAAAGCATATATTTTAAGTCTAAAAACTATTTACCATCTTTCTGTTGTTTATATATTAACACCTTTATATAAGTAGCAGCTCTTGGTATCTTGTCAATCATGACATTCTGACGAAATCGTGCTTTATATTCCAGACAGTAATTTGAATAAAGCAGATTGTTTCGCCGGAAATTTCGGAGGAATGCTTTCTGCCGAAAGGGGTACTATGGGTAAAAAAGACATTACACTAAAAAACTATCTTTCCGATGCCAAAAGATATGCCGACTTATTAAACGGAAGCATTTTTCAGGGAAGGCAGGTCATTCATGCAGACGAATTACTGGAAACCGCTACAGTACAATCCAAATCCGACGCTCATGCCGTATTGGAACGCACAAGTGATATTGCTATGAAACAGACCCGGGACGGTAATCTGTTTGCCGTATGGATTGTAGAAAACCAAAGTTATATCGATTATAGTATGCCTGTCCGCGTAATGATGCAGGACGCTCTTGCATATGATAAACAGCTAAAAGAACTTCAAAAGAAAAATCAGGCGTTGGCACAGAGCGTTCCGGACATATTTGCAGACCCGGATGAATTTTTATCAAAAATGAAAGCTGGTGACCGCCTATGCCCTGTCATTACACTTATTATATATTGGGGCGAGGGTCGCTGGCAGGGCGCTAAAAGTCTGCATGATATGCTGGATTTTGGGAAAAACAAAACATTAGCCGAAGAATTAAAAATGCTTGTGCCAAAATATCCGCTTCATATTTTAAATTTATCGGAGATTCATGATTATAAAAATTTTCGTACGGAATTAAAACTTCTCTTTGAGTTATACGATAGAAGAAACAACAAGAAAGAATTTCAAAAATACTTACATAATTACGAATCCTATCATCAAATAGATTCTGAAACCTATCAGACACTAAGCGTTCTAACAGGCATGAAAGAACTGTTGAACAATACTGTACCGGAAAAGGAGGCAGATACAACTATGTGGAAAGCGATTGAAGATTTAATTGCCGATGGAAAAACGGAGGGACGAACAGAAGGCAAACTAGAGGGGAGGCTGGATGCGCTATACGAATTAGTGCAAGATGGTCTGCTGTCTATCAAAGACGCCGCCGTAAAGGCTTCCATGACAGAGGACACATTTTCCTCCGAAATGAAAAAAGCAGGATACTAGAGGACGAAACATTGAACGAAAACACCCGCAGCATAAAAACAAACATACTGACTATTATCATTGCCGTGGCGTTAGCTTTGTTTTTGACCGTGATGGAACTTGCGGCAAAGAAAAACGGAATGGAACTGCGTACTTTCACACAGGTGATTAAAGGCAGTTATCTATGGCTTGTTATGCCCTGTATCATTTTATTTTCTGGAAATTCTCTGATAAGTGCGCTTCAGGAAAAAGATTTTCATGATGAAGCGGAGTTAAAATTAAGCAGAGTCCTCAACCGGCTGCGCAGCGTTGTGGTTGTCCTTTTTCTGCTCGGCATCGTATTTGTTTCTCTTATACGCGGATTCTTCTATGTCTTTACGGATGAGCTGATAACGGAAGAAATAACGCCGGACGGCTATATCCGCGGAACAGTCTCCGATTTTTTCTCGGAAACCCAGCACCGTTACTATGTGCCGACCGCCGTTTTTTTCAGGAAACCGTTTCCGGGATGGCAGCCGGAGGAACTTACTGCGAAAGTAAAAGCCGAATGCAGTCCGGAAGCAGAGCTTGTCGAGAAGCAGGACGACGGCTGGTATGTTTTTCGCATCCCTAATATGTTTTTTTCCGATGAATATATGCTTCCCTCCGATGAATATATCTATTTCCATGTATCGGATTCCTACACGATAACAACTAATTATCCCTTACAGCTATTCTTAAATGAAGCTTCTTATTTCTGGAATGCCAGAGGACGGCGTGTAACGTTTGCTGATGAAAATACTTTTATTGAAGAGGTTATTGATAGAGGAGCGGCTTTAGAGGAGCCGCTTGCCACCTACGGCACACTCTACATTACCTGTTATGACTCCAAAGAGGATATTTCCCGGTGCGCTGCGGATATTACAGACTGGCTGCAGTTTGTCAAAAGCGCCGGGCAGTTTCCCTATGACTCTTATCATTACGCCGCTTATATGCTGACAAATATGCAGATAGGAAACGACGGAGACTATACCTCCGTTAATCTCTATCCGTTAAGTGAATTTATGGACGCCGGTTCTTGGGAAACCCGATTGAAACGTATGGAAACTACCCTAACCGAAGCGTTTAAAAAACATCATGAATTGCCGCCAAGGCAGTACGGTCAAAATGTGTCTGACGATGACGAAAGCGCATCTGACGATACGTCTGACGCAGACGCTTTATTTATGGAATCCTACGATATTAATTATTATGAAAAAGAATGCCTGATAGACGAAGGCACGGTTCGTTACCGTATGGTCGTAAGGGATGCCGCCTTAGGCAGCCGTCTCTATAGCCTGTTAAAAAGTACGGATAGCGGCAAAACATGGCAGATGTCCAGTTCTCTGCCGTTTGGTTACGAGTTGGGGATGGGCATTGACTTTACTTTTCTGGATGAAAATTTCGGGTTTGCCACACTGATGCACAACGGCGGAAACGAGGCGGACTTATATATTACACAAAACAGCGGCGACAGTTACCAGCCCGTCGTTATGGAACCCTATTTTGTTACGCTGGATAATGGTTATACTTATACTCCTTACGATTACCCGCAGATGCCCTATGAAGAAAACGGCGTCCTTTATGTCTTGTGCGGACAGGGCGCGGACGGCGATTATAACGGCGGCGACAGCGCGGGGCTTGCCTTATATCAGTCCACGGACGGCGGCCATACTTTCCTTTTTGTGGAAATACAAGTTCCAGAGACAGAAAACTAACGAACCGGCTTGCACAAAAATGCCGATTGCAATTCCAATACATAGAATTGTAATCGGCATTTTTATTAGTATACTTTCTTATCCAGACCCATTCTGACAATAATGTCATTTATTTTCTGATAAACCAACTTTTCATCCACTGTCAGAACTTTCCGGTTTTCCATCGTAATCTGTCCGTTGATAATAACGGTATCGACTTCGGAGCCGTTCGCCGAATAGGAAAGTCCGGCAATCAGATTATTTCTTGGTGTAAGCGACGGCGTATTCAAATCCAGAATCGCCAAATCCGCTTTTTTCCCGACTTCGATAGAGCCGATTTCTTTTTCCAGCCCTAATGCCCTTGCGCCGTTTATCGTGGCAATGCGGAATCCCTCTTTTGCGCTGATGCACTGCGGCGTCTTGCCCGTGCCTTTATGAATCAGTGTCAGCAGGCTTAACTCATGGAACATATTTAAACAATTATTGCTTGCCGCGCCGTCAGTACCGAGGCAGACATTTACACCCTTTTCCATCATCTTTGCAATCGGCGCAAATCCGTTGCCAAGTTTCATATTGCTTGCCGGATTTGTTACCACGCTGACATTATGCGCTTTCAAAATATCAATATCTTCATCCGTCACCTGAACGCAGTGCGCTGCGATTGCAGGAACATCAAAAATTCCCGTCCTCTCGGCAAGCGCAATCGGCGTACAGCCGTATTTTTCCTGAATCTGCTCTATCTCGCTGACGCTCTCGGACAAATGAATATGAATGCCCATATGGTTCTTTTTCGCTTCTCCGGCAACGATTTTCAAAAATTCGTCATCACATGTATACGGCGCATGAGGACCTAATAAAAATGTCAGTCTGTCACAGTCTTTCGCTGCGTCTTTTTCCTCATATGCCTGACGCAGACGCATCTGCCCTGCCTCGTCGTTACCGCTGCCGACAAGTCCGCGGCAGATAACCGCCCGCATCCCCGTCTCTTTGACTGCCCTTGTCGTCTGATGAATATTCATCTGCATATCGTTAAAGCAGGTCGTTCCGCTTTTCATCATCTCGATAATCGCAAGATTCGCGCCCCAGTAGGTATCCTCATCCGTCATCTGCTGCTCAATCGGGTCGATAGTGCCAAAAAGCCAGTCCATAAAAGATAAATCGTCCGCCACATTCCGCATAAAGGACATATAAGAATGCGTGTGACAGTTAATCAGACCCGGTATCACCAGCTTATCCGTGCCGTCAATCATCTTATCTGCTGTAAATCCGGACGGCTCCTGTCCGATTCCCGTAATTTTGTCTCCCTCGATATAGAGGCTGGTTTCTTTGATGACATCCTCTGTTCCCTGCGGCACAATCACCTGTGTGTTTTTAATTATAATTCCCATAGCTCTCTCCTTTTTGTTTTTATTCCCGCGAGCAACGAGCCAAGTAGACGTGCTTGCACGTATATTGGGCGACTGCCGCGAGGGTCAAATATCCCGCCCCTTGAGGCGTTTCAAAATTGATGCCCCGTTGCTTACGGCGGGGTATTTGACTGATATCTTTCCATTTTCACAGTATACTCTGTTGTTCCCTCTTCCAGCTCCCGCTTATCTGTCAGTAAAAAACCGTATCTTTGATAAAAGCGAATCGCTCTTTCATTCTTTTCCAATACAAATAAATAACGGGCGCCAAACTCCCGGATGGCATAATCAATCAGCGCCGCTCCTATGCCTTGATTTTGAAAAAAGGAGTCCACATAAAGTTCCTGAATCCGGTCGCTTTCTATATGAATCATCCCTTTTACAAATTCATCATCATACACCCAAATGTTTTCCAGTTTTTTCGGGTTGGCTATATATTCCTGTGCCAGAGGAAGAACCTGCATTTCGCCAAATGAAACTTTGTCATTTTGGAAAATCGGTCTGTAATTCATTCTTTTTGTAAAAACAGATATTTCCGCTATTCTTGATACATCCTGCAAAGTCGCCTTTCTAATGCAGTCCATTAAATCACCCTCAGTCATTTTTATAACTACGCCTTTCCCCAGCCTGCGAATTTGTAGCCAAAGCGCTATCAGCGTCGGCACAATCTTATCGATTCACGATATTTCTGTCTTTTCCATCCAGAAACGCCTCTATGTTTTTCACCACTTCTTCTACCAGGCGGGTTCTTGACTCTAAGCTCGCCCATGACATATGCGGCGTAATAATCAGTTTCGTACTGTCTTTTATTCCGCTTAACGGATTGGATGACTCCATCGGTTCTTTTTCCAGCACATCTAACCCCGCCGCCATAATCTTATTTTCCATAAGCGCCTGATATAAGTCCTGCGTATTCACAACCGCCCCTCTTGCCACATTAATTAAAATCGCGGTTTTTTTCATTTTATCAAACGCCTCTTTATTCATCAAATGCCGCGTCCTGTCGGATAGCGGACAGTGTAAGGATAAAATATCAGACTCCCTCAGCAGCGTGTCAAATTCCACTCTCTCATAATCCGTACAGGTACTTTTCCCGGATGCGGAATAAAAAATCACTTTACAGCCAAACGCCTGAGCCAGTTCCGCCACCTTATGCCCGATGCTTCCCATTCCGACAATGCCCCATGTTTTACCGTTCAAATCATGAAATACTCTGTCAAAATGCGAAAATCTGTCCTGTGCGCTGTATGCGCCGGATTTTACATAATCGTCATAGTAGGCGATTTTTTCCGAGAGCATCATCGCCAGTAACATCGTATGCTGCGCTACGGCGGGCGTACAGTAATTGACTACGTTCGCCACTTTAATATTCCTGCTTTTACAATACGAAAGGTCTACGTTGTCATAGCCCGTCGCCAGCAGGCAGATAAGCTTTACATCCAGCGCGTCTTTCAAGGTATCTTCATTTAACGGCGCTTTATTGGAAATGATAATCTCCGCTTCTTTTATCCTCTCTGTAACATCCTCTGCCGTCGTATTCGGATAATAGGTAACTTTCCCGAACTTCTCAAAGCAGGATACGTCAACATCCGTACCGGCGCTGTTTCTTTCCAATACTACAAGTTTCATGATTTTCTCCATTCCGAAGCGTTTTACGCTGAGGATGCGAGCAGAATCAGGGATTCTGCTCTGCAATCAGAGGAATTTGTGACGCTTCTGCACAAATTCCAGATTGAAAAAAATACTCATCAGAGATTTTTTTCAATCTTTTCCCCCTTGTCATGTTTTCCTCGGGTTCTCATACCCGTGATGACATTATCATAGCATAGAAGAATTTTCCTTTCAATTTTATTTTTTCCACCCATAGCTGATTACCAGTCCGCGCCATTGCAAATAGGTTAAATCTTCTTTGTTTTTTCTCATAAAAGATTCTATCTTGCGCTGCTTGCGGCAGTAACTTTCCGCTTCTTTCCTATCCATGCCGTGATTGAGAAATGTCTGGATAATCTCTTCTTCCACTTCCGTGGAAAGCGTTTTATCCCATTTCTTTTCCGCTAAAAGATTTTCGAGGCTTTCTTCGTAATCTTCATTATCCGGCGATACAAAACTGACCCTGTCGTTCATCCGCACATCTACCGATAAAAGTCCTTCCTTTCGCATCATAAACGGCAGCCGTATTCCAATCGCATAATCCCTGTCCTGACATAACAGCTCCTTTTGCCACATCTTCCGAAAACCGTTGCGGGAGCATAATTCCTGATAGTCCAAACCATCCACATAAAACCCGTCGCTTTCAAATTCGCGGTTGACATCGGCAGCCACCACCAGTCCGCCGCTTTTTGTCAAAGCAATCATTTTTCTTAAAAATTCCTGCGGTTTTCCGGCATGGCGCATGGTACTCTGGCTGATAACCACGTCATATTGTTTTCTAAATTCATATGTGCGGAAGTCGTCGCAGATAAAAGTTCCCTGATGACCCGCCTCCCGAAAAAGCCGTTCTCCCTCGTCTATCATATTCTGAGTAAAATCAATCCCCGTATAAGCGCTTCCCTCCGGCAAAAGAGGCAATAACGCCGCGCCCATATAGCCGAATCCGCAGCCGCAGTCAAGCACCTGTACAGGCTTATGAATCTTCCATACTTTTTCAATCAAAAACTGCAGATAATCTTCGTTCCAGAATGACTTTCTACAGGCTTTCAAATATTCCAGTCTGGAATCCCAATATCCTTTTTCGCCGCTTTTAACAGGAATGTATTCCTCATCGGATAACGGCTTTAACCCCAGAAGTTCATCAACCGACACTTGAAATGCCGCCGCGATATCCGGAAGCAGGGAAATGTCGGGCATACTGATATCATTTTCCCATTTACTGACCGTCTGCACCGATACGCCTAGCTGGTTCGCAAGTTCCGTCTGCTTCATCTGTTTCTTTTTCCTAAGGTCGCTTATGCGTAGCTGGATTTTTGACATCGTCTGTTTCCCTCCGTTCTATTTCTGTTTTTTCTTTTTCCTTTTTCCTTTTCATACCGCTTCCGTCTGACACGTTTTTATAATTTTATTGTAATAAAAGGCATGAAAAAAGCCAATCGCCTGTCAGGAGAATTTTGTTTCCTGTTTAGACTATTGGCTTATTTCTTCACAAAACAATCCAAATATATAAAGCGCCGATTGTCCGTAAAGCCCGGTTTCATCATCTGAAAAATTGGCGCCGGTTGCAGATGTATAAAATCTATCCAAAGCTTCTTCCTCACTCCAGCGAAATTTATTGCATATCATTTTAATAACTTCCGGCAATATCACAGCCCTTATAGTACCATGCTCCATCCTGCCTCTCCTTATTATTCCACTTCATAACTATCTACAAATTTCAAACTATATAATGACTTTTCCGTGCAAAATGCAATCTGATTATTTATCTTCTCAAATTTCAATCGTTCCAAGGCGTCCTCTTTTCTCATAATCCTCTGTACAACATAAGATATGGTTTCCCCTACGTTATCATTTGCAATTTTTCCACAAACAATATCATAGTTATGGCAATAATCCAAATTGCTGCGGCAGTTCACTACCATATTCAACCATTCCATGGTTGCCCCGTCCATCTGCAATATATTCAAATCAAATTCAGTATCCCACTCATATATATTGATAACCGCAGAACATATCCTATTTGTTTTTCGTGCTTCTATCTTTGCTCTGCGAACTGCCCAACGCTCTGCCTGCTCTTTAATATCCGTTGTATAAAACGCATATCCAAAATCCCGTCCTATTTCTGAACGCATAATCTTTGGTTCCATAATCTTAAGCGTTGTCCCATGATATACAATCATCTTGTGTCCTCCCCCAAATAATCAGCACAAAAATGTATCATATATTCCATTCCCATTCCATGTAAATCCTCATAGTCCGTCCTCAGAAGTTCGAGCAAACCCTCTTTTTTAAACTGCTCATAAACCTTACAGCTTTCACGTTTTACTTTATCTGCATAATGTTCTATACAAAAAATTTCAAATGATAATCTGCTCAAATGTGCCAGCCTCCGAATAAATTTTTCTTTCCCTTATCATAACTATCCTACCATAAATCATCGGAAAGTAAAACTTTTCTTTATTTACCATCACAGAAATCAATTTTCAGTTATCACTCTGGTTAGAGTCTACAGGGTGGGGATAAATCCCGCGGAGGTTCTTGAAAAATGTTGGCAGTTAATGAGGTCTTTCACGAATTTACTGCCGTTTACATTAACAGAAAATTTACTCCGTAAATTATCTGCCACGAAGCGGAAGCGTACCGACAAGGGATTTATTCCTGTCCTGCCGTTTCAAAAAGTAAATGATAACTGAAAATTTATTTCCGTGATTTATTACCTTCCCATCACCCGGATGATTCCCTTTATCCATGCGCGGAACGGAAACCAGTATGACGCGACGTTTTCATCAATCACTTTCTCTATCGTCGGATAGTCAAACTTCCCCGCCTTGTTCACCTCTTCATATAATTCGCCCGCTGCACGGCTAAATCCCAACGCAATACGTCCGTGCGCCTCATCACCGACAGCAACCTGCTTCCCATATGACAGCGCGCCAAAACAAAACTCTCCGATATTCAATGCTCCCATACAAAAAATCCCTATGCTGATTGCGCCAAAAGCAACACAGCCTACAGCGAAACTGCCCATACTGATAAGTCCAGCCGCAATCGTTCCAACCGCCAGTAAAAGTCCTGCGCTAAGAAGTCCCACGCTTATTACTCCTGCGGACAAAAGCCCCAAAGCAACAACACCTGCCGCCATATTCCCGATTGCGATGATTCCTTTTGCCCGATAAAGCCCCATACCGAGATTGATATGCACAAGCGGAAGTCCTCTAACAGTTTTTTGACTTTTATATTCATAGTGCGGTCTTGCCGTATTTATCATATAGGAAGAAGAAGTTGTGTCTGCCGCGCTCCTGCCCGTTTCCTCTGCAGGGGGTTGTTCTATCCGTTCTATTTCTCTGTCTTTTAATAGGTAATCTGTCGTCACGTCAAATAACTCACTGATGGCGATTACCTTTTCCAACTCCGGCACCGATTGGTTTGTCTCCCATTTCGATACGGACTGTCTGGACACGCCCAGCATTTCTCCGAATGTTTCCTGTGAAAGACCCTTTTGGGTCCGCAGTCCGTATATTTTCTCTCCAAGCGTCATGCTATTATTCCTTTCTGCCATTTGTGATAATATTGGCATTAGTGTACCTCCTCTTCCTGCCTTAATTGTTCAATATATACGATAACGTTCCCTTGTACTTCATCATCAATATATCTTATTTTTAAATATTGTCCGTCTTTTATGGCTTTGTTATCGTCATCTGTTGGCTGATATCCCCAATCACTGCTTGGGCAATGAAATTCCACGCCATCTACTGTAAATGTTGTTCCTTCCCTGCCCGGCACAAAAGAATAATCCTCTACAACTCCTTCTATTTCAATATAACGACCGGATTTATATTTCACTACAACATCGGAATATTCCCCAATCATGCCAATGATAAGCGCTATAATAAAAAGCAAAACAATTTTTTCCAGAATGCTTAATATTACTGACTTTTTACCATTCATTACTCTTTTTCTATGTACTTTTATCAGCCCTCTAAGGCATAAACAATAAAGGAATGCTATCAGACAAACAATATAAATAATATGCTTAAATCCCTCTACAGTTATATAGCTTGTTTCAAATAAGACTCTATTCATAATTCTCCTTTTCATGTCTACTTCTATTTTTAACATATGATAGGAAAAATGCCTATCAATTACGCTTGGAAATTTGTCAACTGAGAGTTGCAACGGGTGGAAATAATATCCAGACCCCTTTTAAATCTACCGGAATACTTAACTTTCAGTTCCATCTTCTAATATCTCCTTAAACATTTGTATAAGACTTTACGTTGGAGTCTCTACTAATTTTTTTCGCCTCTTCCATCGCTTCAATAACCTCAGGCTTAAACTCCGGATATTTAATGTCAAAAGGAATGCCTTTTCGCAAAACAACTTGTTTTAAAGTTAAGTCCTAATCCATCTAAAAGCTCTACCGCTTGTTTTTTTGTTCTTTCATCTATCCTAATTTGTGTTGGTATGCTAGCCATTTTTAAACCTCCTTTTTTATTATTTTACTACATTATAACTATCAATACATATGCAATATTTTTGACTTTCCCTATTTTTTATGCACATAAGAAAAATTTTACAAAAGAAATAATTGCATTTTTCTTTTAAATGTGATATAAGTAATTTATATTCGGTCATTCGACCAATTCAATTCATTTAATAGAAAGCCGTCTGTACGCTTTCCGTTATCTTACATCACATAAAAGGAGACATATCTATGAATCAAAAAACAACAAATCTAAAAAATGTAACCGCAATTTCCAATCCAAATGATTTATTTCCAAACGATTTGCTTAAGGACGCCCACGGAGCTATTCCCTACAGCATGACTAACGACTACATGTTCAGGGCGGTTTTCCAGACCAACAACAAGGCTTTACACGGTCTTATCTGTTCACTTCTCCATCTTCATGAAGAAGATATCGCATCCGTGG
>JAMPFF010000066.1 GCA_023664605.1 Clostridium sp. | reverse complement strand
CGTTTAACCAAAGCGCCATACCGCTTTCCACACCCTGAAAAGAAATACGCACTTCTTTCCCCTGCATATTCTGCGGCACTGTAAAATATTTCACATAGCTGGCAACCGGGTTAAAACGCGTCGGAACCTCCCCCGGTTTTACATCCTCCCTGCCATCCCACGGATATTGGACATTCGCATACTGCGGCACATCATAACCCTCCATCTGGATATGCGCCGGTACGCGGATATCCGCCCAGCTTGTGCAGTCATATTCCGCCTTTTCAAATCCGTCTATTGCGGAATCTATATTGACGGCATAGGAAAATTTCCAGACGCCGTCTAACGACAGTTTAAGAGAACTGTTTTGCACGTCATATTCTTCTTTATTTTGATAAATTACATGTTCCGAATGCGCAGGAAGCACATTCTCCTTAAAAAAACGCGGGTCTTTTACCCTCTCATAACAAAACTGTGGCATACTATTGATTCCTCCCTATTTTTCGTTATCCGGCCGCCCGGCATTCATATCCGTATACATATCTAAAAGCCCCACCGTCTCGGAAGCAGGGCGTCCGTACATATTACAGCACTGTTTGGAAACGGTTTTCACTTCATCTGCGCTATCGTCCATCAATACGCTCATTCTGTATACGCCATGCGTGGATTCCGCATCCAGATGGTTCATAATCTCCGCAATCATCTCTTCTTCTTTCATATCGATTCTGTCACCATGCCTTTCACTTACCCTGTAAATCTGTGTTATTTGACGCATTCCTGTTTCTTTTTGAAAATCTCCTGTAAGGACTGCGTATATGGCTCTCTGGCAATGCCATATTCCGTCACAATTCCCGCAATCAAATCATGGTCCGTCACATCAAAGGCGGGGTTAAATACCTTAATTCCCTCCGGCGCCATGCGCTCTTTATACCACATATCCGTCACTTCATGCGCAGGACGGTTTTCAATCGTAATCTCCGCTCCTGTCGGCGTATTTAAGTCAATCGTCGCCGTCGGCGCACAGATATAGACCGGCACATGATAGCGTTTTGCCACCGCCGCCACCACGGACGTTCCTATTTTATTCGCTGTATCGCCGTTGGCAGCCACCCTGTCACAGCCGACAAAAACCGCGTTGACCCAGCCGTTTCGCATCACGGTCGCCGACATATTATCACATATTAACGTCACGTCCACACCTGAGGAAAAAAGCTCATACGCGGTCAGCCTCGCCCCCTGCAGCAGCGGGCGCGTCTCATCCGCAAACACGCGGAAATGGTATCCTTTTTCCTCTCCCAGATAAATCGGCGCGGTAGCGGTTCCGTACTTACAAGCCGCAAGCTGCCCCGCGTTACAATGCGTCAAAATACCGTCGCCCGGCTTTACCAGCGTTAAACCATGTTCGCCGATAGCACGGCAGACCCGGATATCCTCTTCTTTAATAGCAACGGCTTCTTCTTTTAACAACTCCTTTATGACTGCTACCGGCTTTTCTTGATTCGACAGACAGACCTGCTCCATCCTCTTAAGCGCCCAAGACAGATTAACCGCGGTCGGTCTTGCGGAATCCAGATAGTCTTTCTGCTTGATAAATTCCCGATAAAAAGTATCATAATCCTGCGCCGTAATCTGTTTTGTCAGCAGATAAATCCCAAACGCCGCCGTCACGCCGATTGCCGGTGCGCCGCGTACTTTTAGCAGATAGATTGCATCCCAGATTTCCTCTCCCGTCTTTAGGCTGATAAGCTCTGTCGCGCCAGGCAGCTTCGTCTGGTCGATAATAATTATTGCGCTGTTTTCATCGTCTAACGCCACCGTTTCGTAATCCATAATGTTTTTCTGCGCCATAAGGTTGTCTCTCTTTTCTCTTTATTTCATATAGATGACTGCGAAAATCGCATATTCATAACCCTGCGGTGATTTGTTTTTATTGTACAAAAATAGTTATAGAATCTTAATTTCGCAATTATCTATATTGATATCTTAACTCATCCATCAAACTTACATCATCAAATAATAAGTCACCGGAAAAAGTTTCTCCAACACCTGAAACACCGGCAGGTACAAAGCCAGCCGTATCCAGACCGGACAGCAGACCATGCTTGCCAGCGTCAGAATCGGAATCGCCGCTGCCGCCAACTCCTGTTTTCTGATGATTAATCTGATTATACTACAATACGCTACAATTAGGAACTGATAAAAAACAAGATGGCACAATTCTTTTCCGATTTCCGCCAATACGCCGCCCCCGTCTGCAAACTGTCCGGTCAACAGTAGAGAAAGCAGCATAATGACGGAAGTGTAGACGGTCGGAGTCCATATATTGACCGCAGTAGTCACCCATTCCGGCGCCATACGCACGAACCGCCTCTCCTTTCTATCATTAAAATCCGTCAAAAGACCGCACAGACCGCTCAAAAAGATGCAGACCGCCAGAACGCCCTTTAAGCGGAAAATCGGCTGACTGCTATCGACCTCTATCCGCCCGCCATCCGGCTGTCCGTCACTCTCTGTCTGTCCACCGCTATCCGGCTGTCTTTCGTCATAACTCTCCCCGTGGTAGTTGAAAGCAAACGTACTGCCGTCTATCAGGTGCGCTTCGTACGCCTCTTTGGCAAATTCCGTGATATCCGCTCTGGTAACGCCGTCTTTCTCTGCCTGTATAAAGATATCCGTTCCTTCTATGTAGTTTACATAACTTTTTTCCGCGTAAAAAGTAAAGAGCGCACATGCAATCCGTTCTTTGACTATTTCAGTCATTCCACTGGACGCGGTCTGATATATCATAAGAGAATCCCGCCAGTCATCCGTCATCAGCCTCTCCCCGATATCCGCAGGAAGCGCCACGCCGCAGTCCAGTTCCCCCTTTTCTATATCCCGCACAAAAGACGACTCGCTTTCATACAGCCGGAATTGTATCACGCTATCCTGCCCCTCCAAAAAATCCAGGAACCGCCCGTTCCATTCTCCGTTTTCTGCATCCGCCGCCGGTTCCCTCTCCCCCCTTTTTTCCGTACCCGCCGCCGGTTTCATTTCCCCGTCGAATAAAATACCCGCGGCAACGCCCGCAGACGGCGCACCATCCTGCTCGATACGCGTCATTATAACACATAGAAGCGGCAGCGCCGCCCCCAAAAGAAAATATGCGGGTTTTTTAATCATTCTTTTCATCATCAAATAGAGCCAGAACAGATATTTTTTCATGCCTGCCGCACCCTTTCTCATCCTTTCATCTTCTTTTGCAGGCCATATGCGCCCGCCCAAAAGAAAACAGTATAAACCGATAAGATACCGATTGCCTTCCACGGTGTTGCCGCAAGATAGAGGCTTCCCGCCGCTTCAATCAGATAGGTTGTCGGTAAAAAACGCCCGGCTTTTATCACCGCCTCCGGTAAAAAAGCAGACGGCAGAAACCCACCGGAACAGTATATCATCACGATGGATAAAAAGAACAGCAGTAGTATCGCCGCCGTGCCATTATCCGCCAGTTGAAAAATAAAGTATACAAATGTTGTGACACATAGCACAATAAAAACGCAAAGCAGTCCCTGCCGCATCCTGATTTTGGGCAGCCATGCCTCATGTCCGGACATTTTTAACACAATTTTGACAAACAGAAAAAGAGCGAAAAATCCGATTTCCATACTACAGACGCCGCATAGCCATTTCCCGATACACTGCTTTCCCGCGCCGATACCCTGGCGCATAAGCTGTCCTTGCAGTACCGCCGGATAAGACTGCATCACCGGATAACACGCCATGCCAAGCATAAGCAAAAAGAATACCACGCCGGAAGCTATCGCATACTGCACTGCAGAGAGATTCCCCGTCGCAGAAATCTCTTTTGTCTGAAAAAGCGCCAGCCTATCCAATGCAAACGCCAGATTATAACTGTCAATATCCCCCTCTAAAACAGATAACTGCTCCAGCGCACCGTAATTTTTCGCCGTATCATAAATACCGTAAATCTGCGCCTGCGCCACACGAAGCATCTGCACGCCCGCATCGGTCAATTCTTTGAGAAACGCCGACTCTATCCCCGCATTTTCCGGAAAATAGACCTGTACCGGAACGTTATTTCCATTCATAATGCCGTCTATCATACCGCCGGGCAATACCAGCGCCGCCGCCGCGCCGCCATCCCGTAACATGGCAAAACCCTCATCCTGCGGCACGATAAGAAAGCGGCAGGTCGCCGCAATACTCTCCATACTCTGAATATAGTTCAGCGCAAGGTCTGTCAGAGGATTTTCCTCCTCTTCAATCACCGCAACCGTTATCTGTATCATCGGAGAATCTTTATATAAAAGCTTCGATGCGCCAAATGTGACGGCTCCCAGAATCCCCAGAAGCAAAACCGCCTCCAATAACATCGCCGGCAGCAATTTAATTGTCCGTTTTAATTCCAATTTCCACAAAATCAATCTTTACTTTTCCCCTCCGCACGCAATCTTCATGCCGGATGTTAAAACCCGGCGCAATCTTTAGAACAGACTCCACATTTTACGATAAAGCCGTTCTTCCAACATATCGTACTCATCCTCTGTCATTTCAAAAAGCCTGATGATATTCTCCTCCGGCTTTGTTATTTCTTCCTGCAGCGGTTCCCTTATCAGAGAACCCTTTATTTTTACCGTTCCTACGCTGGCGACGGAAACAGTCAATTCATCAAAATCGATAGTGACACTATTGTCATCTTCCTGATAAAGAGCCTCCGCCTTCATCGTCGTTTCCACGGTATACTCCGACATTTCAACGCCAAACTCCGATAACAGGCTGCTATCTATCTGCGAAACATCCACAGGGCTTTCCATCTGCATATCGACGATGACGTCATCTATTCTCCTGTCCTCTCCGACGAAAGAAACTGTTCCGGTCAACTCTCCGTCCGCCATACTGAAGGGTTCGTCCAGCGCAATCTGCACAATCCGCTTATCCTCATCGATCCAGACTAATAAAATCATCTCTTCATCGGCGTCACCCATTGCATCTTTTATTTCCGGTATTGTGGAAACAGGCAGCACAACCCGGTATTTACTGCACTGATACATAATATTGTCTTTTTCCGGAAACGCAAGGGCGGTTTCTTCCTCCAGCCTTTCAATCTCCATCTCGCTTAACATTTCCTGGCAGTGTAAGAGCATATCTTTCCATGAGGAATCCTGCTTTTCTTCAAATAAATCTATAGAAACCTCCGGGCAGTTATCTATCTTCCCTAACTTTTCTTCCCATATGGAGCCGCGGTACTGCTCGTCCACCCGTTTTGCATCAAACGCAAAATGTTCCTCCCATATCGTCGGCGCCGCCAGTATAATCGTATCGTCGTTCCCGTAAACTTCCAGCCTTGCCAGCTTCATATTCATCACGCTAAGCGCCGCAGACGCCTGTAATCTGTGTCCGCCGCCGTCCCGCATCAGCTGCGTATCGATACCGAGTGTGAAAGGAATCCCTTCTATACTAACATTAAACTTTGTCTCCGCTTTCCTGTTCTCCAACCAGTTTTCGGGCGCAAGTTCCTGTCTTTCCTGCACCTCTTTCACCATATTGCCGACGCCCTGTACCAACGCCCTTTCCTCATCAAAATAAATACCGGCAAATACAACCGCCGCCGCTATACATACGACAACGCAAGCCCCCGCAACTATCCACACCAGCTTCCGCTTTTTATGCGGTCTTTCCTCAATTTCAGGAATGACAATTTCATCCATCTGTTCCATCCTGCATCCTCCTTATGAGACCATCTGACTCCTCGTTACGTCTTTTAACCACACTTTCTTCCGATACCGCCATAAACAGAACGGCACTTTTATAAATTCATCGCTCAACAGAATCGCATACACAACCGGAACCGGAAAATGAAATACAAAAGCGGCAAGCGCACTGAATAAAATAGAGCAGCACCACATGGACGTCATATCTAAAATCATACCGAATCGGGTGTCTCCGCCGGAACGGAAAATACCTACCACCCACGTTGAGTTTAGCGACTGCCCAATGGCATAAGCCGACATCATACATAAAAATAAGTTCAAATAGCGGGCGCTTTCTCCCTCAAATCCCATTCCCCATACAATCACGGGACGCAGAATCAGTATGATGGCCGCGCCGCCAAGACCGCATAACAGCCCCAGAATCGTAAATCGCTTCCCGTAAATCTCCGCTACATCTTTTTTACCCTCTCCAATAGCCTTTCCTATCATAATAGCCGTCGCCGACGCAATGCCAAAACCGACGACCATAGAAAGCTGCCTTGTTACCTGCGCCACGGAATTAGCGGCGACAACGCTGCTGCCTAAATGCCCGACTATTGCCGTATTGGCGGAATATCCTGCGCCCCACAACACTTCATTGATAATAACCGGAGAAGCGTAGTACAGATAATCTTTCCACATCACCACATCCATATGAAACAAATACTTCCTTTTTACCCGCACTTCCGGTTGAAACCGCCTGATATAGAATAGCAGAATCAGCAGTTCCGCAAGTCTGGCACATAACGTACCGATTGCCGCTCCCTGTATTCCCATCTTCGGAAATCCCAGCAGCCCAAAAATCAATACCGCATTGACAATAATATTCAGTATCAGGGAACTGCCATAGATAATGGTAGATATCGTAACTCGTTCTATACTTTTTAACATATTCAAATATGCCATTGTAAACGCAGAAATCGGATAGGTAAAAGCGACTATGCGGATATATAAAACCGCCTGCTCTATAATTTCCGCATCATTCGTATATAGAGACATCAATCTGTCCGGCACAAGAAGCGCCACAATCATAAAAAGAACGCCCATTGACACCGTAAGCAGTACGACAATCCCCATTATTTTTTCAATCGCTGTGATATCTTTCTTTCCCCAATACTGCGCTATCAATACTGAAGCCCCTGAAGTGGATCCAAATAAAAAAAGGCTTAAAATCCAAAACACCTGCCCGCCAAGAGAACAGCCGGACAATACCTTTTCTCCAACCCTCCCCAGCATGATAACATCAGTTGCGGAAACACCCACGTTAATAAGATTCTGTAACGCCATCGGCAGAACCAATATCAATACCCGTTTGTAAAAATCATCTTTACTTTTCATCTCGATACTCTGTTTTTTATATTAGTATAGTCTCTAAAACCGTGCCGTCAGCGCGCTTCCCCGCAGCGACTCATCCACCTGCATCAATTTCCCGTCTTTCATCACATATAAACTATTACAAAGCGATAGTTCGCTCTCCTCGTGCGTGGTAATCACAACCGTTCCTTTTCTTTCCAGATAAATCTGAAGATACCGTTTAATATCCTCTTTACATACCAAATCGAGCGCCGCGCTCGGCTCGTCCAGAATCAAAACGGGCGGCATCCCCGATAGAGCGATGCCGATACTGACTCTTTTTTTCATACCGCCGGAAAGTTTGGACGCCGTCTTGCGGGCAAATTCAGGAATGCCCAATATCTGCAAAAATCCCTCTTCCAGTTCCTTATCTAACGCCGCCTTGTCCGGATACCAGAGTCTTAAATTATCATATACGCTAAGTTCCGGCACCAGCGGGTTTTCCTGTGGCACATAACCTGTCATTTTTTTTAAAACAATACGATTATGCAAGGCGTCTTTCCCATAATAACGGATACTGCCGGAGACAGGACGCAGCACGCCCGCCAGCGTGGAAAGCAGCGTGGACTTGCCGCAGCCGTTCGGTCCCACAATCCCGATACACTCTCCCCGCTCGCCGCTAAACGTCACCCCTTGCAGTATTTTCTTTCTCCCATATGCGCTGGTAAGGTTTTCTATTTCTATCATTTTCATGCCGTCTGCAGCTCCATTTATGCCGGTTGACATACTGTTATTCCTTGACAGTTATATATTCTTTTATTTCTTCCTGCAATTATTTCACCATTTTATCACATTCAATTTCCTAATACAAGGAAAAACGAAAGAAGCGGATATGTCCAATTATCAACCAGCCGCTCTGTAACCAAAATACTTTCTATCTCACTATGTAATTCTTCAAATACGCCGCAATCCCATCCTCATCGTTACTTCCAATTACCAAGTCCGCCTTTTCTTTCACCTCGTCGATTGCATTTCCCATCGCAATGCCTTTTCCGCATAGCATCAACATTCCGATATCTGCATAATCATCTCCAAAAGCAGTTATCTCTTCCATCTTGATTCCACACGCAGAGCATACTTCCAGGATTGCGCTTTCCTTTGTTGCACCCTTTCTGGTAAATTTATACCAGTATCCGTCCGAAAAGCGTATGCAGTCGCAGTCATGCAATAATTCCTGAAGCTGTTTTGCCTGACTCTCCTCAAAAATCTCGACACACATTTTTAAGGAACTCTCGTTAAAATCTCCAAAGTCCGTATAAATGCTGTCTCCCCAGCTATGGTCTTGTTTTTTCGGGTCAATCTTGTAATTCCAGTAATGAGAATCTATCGTGTCAATCGTTATCTCGCAGTCCGTGCCGCATATCTTCCTTGCCGCCGCAATCATCCGTCCTGTTTCTTCTCCCGTAAACTCGGCTCTGTATATGTATTCGTCATGGTACTTTACCAGAGCGCCGCCGCTTGTAATCAATATATCCGGTTGTAACTCTTCGATAAAAGATAGGGCATTCTGCTCCCCTCTTGAAGTAGATACCCCAATTAGTATGCCCTTTTCCCTACATTCCCGCAATACCTGCAATGTCGCCCGCGAAATGGTTTTATCACTGCGGAGCAATGTTCCGTCCAAATCAAATAGAAGCAGTTTGCAGTTTTCCATGCTTTTTCCTCCGATTTTTGTTCAAATCAAAATCTAGTAAATCAACTCTATGTCAATATATTTATTTTGCAGATTCTCTTCATACGCCATCCATATGTTAAATATTTCACAACCACCATATGTTTTGATACGGTACAGCAGATTTTCAACCATCCTCTTATGCACATCAAAGCCTGTCGGCGCAATCTCTAACATATCGCCGTATTCTCTATGCCGCCCATACCCTTGTACTGCCTTACATCTAAGGAAAAACAGATTTTTTGCATAATAATTTTTTACATCATCAATATCCTCTACTTTTACACCATTATAATTAATAGAATCAGAAAAATGGTAGCCCTCATCTTTCACGATATGGTTTCGTATTTCGTATAAATTTAAGATTTTCCCTTTATCATCAAGGCAATAACTGCCGTATGTGGGGTCTAACATAATCCACTGATTACTATTTGGAGTCTGCAAGGCGTCCGGCTCGCTACCCGCGGGGATAAATGCCTCAACTACCACATGATTGTCGCCATCCTCTGCGCTTTTAGGCATCATATACATCACTCGGGCTTTCACTTTGACCGCCAACAAACATTCACATAGAATAATAGACATTGCCAGACAGTTTATTCCCTTATCTTTATCAAAGGCAAGTTCTAATAACGTCAGCGCATCCTGTCTATCCGAATTATCATAATTTCCCGTATGATGTATATGATGATTCACCCATTCCAATAAATTCAGGGCTTTTTCCAAATCGTTTTTTCCTGTTCCCGCAATCTCCGAAATATGATATTTCTCTTCTATCATAGCGTATTCAGGCTCCTGATAACGATATTGCATCTCTATTTTATCAGACGTTTGAAATTCCGTGTTTTCTTTTATTTCTTTTATAAATTCTTGATTCATTCCACAGTCTTCCTAATCTCTTTGACGTTTCATCTATAAAAAACGCATTATTGTAACAGTTCTTCCAATCTTTTTATTGCTTTTTTCGCCGGCAGATAAAAGCCAATCCTTACAAGCGCCTCTCCTACAGCAAACATGGCGGCAGAAGAGACAAACATCAGCGCCCCCTTTATTCCATCTATAAGAAATGCATTCAATCCGGATAATATAACAACAATCCCTACTCCGCCGAACCAAAACACTGAAGATATCCGCACAAACAAATATAAACGCATCTTAATAATAATAACGGACATTCCGTTTTCTGTTCGTATCGTTCCTGATATCACAGGTTTAAAACTATTTTTTATATAAATGTTGCCTTTATAAATGCTGCTTTTATAAATGCTGTCTTTTTTGATAATCTTAAAATCATACGGATTCACCTCTCCGACAAACTCAGCATCACGGAAATCGCACGGCATGTCTTTTCCGGGAACTGTTACCGAATTTAAAATCGCATTGATATCCTCCGGCGTTTTTGTAGAATTAATATTATATTCCAAGCGTGGTAATATATGTATCATCCAAACCCTCCCGTCGGTTTTCGTCCGGCAAAAACAAATGGCGGCATTTCGCCGCCATCTGCCTTTTATTCTTTGCTCTACTGGCTCTCTGCCGCCAGATTATTTTGCAGCAATCTCTGCTTTTAAACTCTCTGTCAGCTTCGGAACAATCTTGTTCAAATCGCCGACAATACCGTAATCCGCTACGTCAAAGATAGGAGCGTCCGCGTCTTTGTTGATAGCAACGATGATATCGGATTCCTCCATACCAGCCACATGCTGGATTGCACCGGAAATACCGATTGCAAAGTATACGTTAGGACGAACGGTCTTACCGGTCTGACCTACCTGTAAGTCCTTCGGTTTCCAGCCGGAATCCACTACTGCACGGGAGCAGCTTACCGTACCGCCCAGCACTTCCGCCAAATCTTCCAGAATCTTGAAGTTCTCCGGGCTTCCAACGCCACGTCCGCCGGATACAAGAATCTTAGCGTCCATGATATCTACGGTATCGGTTACCGCTTTTACAACGTCCATAATCTCTACATATTTATTATTCGGTGTAAAGCCGGGATTGAACTCCTCGACTACCGCTTTTGCACCCTTAATCGGCTCGATTTTCTGCATAACGCCGGCACGGACGGTCGCCATCTGCGGACGGTTGTCCGGACACGCGATAGTAGCGATGGTATTTCCGCCGAATGCAGGACGGGTCATAAGCAGCTGATTGTGTTTCTGCTCCTGTCCCGGAATTGGCTGTAACGGGAAATCACCGATTTCCAATACGGTACAGTCTGCTGTCAGACCGGTTGCTACTCTTGCGGAAACTCTGGGGCCTAAATCCCTGCCGATTGCAGTTGCGCCTACCAGTACAATTTCCGGTTTATATTTGTTAATTACAGAAGCGAGCGCATGTGCGTAAGGCTCTGTTCTGTACACTTTCAGTTCCGGGTCGTCTACGACGATAACTTTATCCGCACCATACTCTGCAAGTTTGTCCGCAAGATTTTTCACATCGGAACCCAAAAGCACTGCCGTTACATCTGTACTTAAATCTTTTGCAAGGTCTTTGGCTTTCCCAAGTAATTCAAATGCAATGCTGCTGATTTCATTATCTACCTGCTGCGCAAAGACATATACTCCCTTGTATTCTTCTAAACTCATTGTATATCCTCCATTCTGCACTTTAAATTACATGTTTTTCTTTCAATTTGCCAACAATATAGCTTACGGATTCATCCGGGTCAAGAGTAACTTTTTCTCCTGCGCCCTTTCTTACCTTATCGGAAGCCTTGGCAATCTTAGTCGGCGAACCCTTAAGACCTAAGTTAGAGTCGTCAACATCCTTTAAGTCCGCTCTGCCCCATACGGTAATTTCTTTCTGGTAAGCGTCAAAGATGCCGCCCGGCGTCATATAACGGGGTTCGTTCAGTTCGGAAAGAGCCGTTATCAAACAAGGCATTTTCGCCTTAACGACATGATATCTGTCCTCATACTGACGTTCAACAACAACGCTGTCTCCCTCAATTTTGATATTCTGTGCATAAGAAATAACCGGAATATCCAGATGCTCTGAAATCTGCGGTCCAACCTGTGCGGTATCACCGTCAATCGCCTGACGTCCCGTGATAATCAAATCATAATCCAGATTTCTAAGCGCTCCCGCAATCGTTGTGGAAGTAGCCCATGTATCTGCACCGCCAAGCACTCTGTCCGTTACGAGAATGCCTTTGTCGGCTCCCATAGCCATTGCCTCGCGCAGAACCTCTTCCGCTTTCGGAAGTCCCATTGTGACTACCGTAACTTCTGCGCCATATTCATCTTTTAATCTCAGTGCTGCTTCCAGTCCTGCTTTATCATCAGGATTCATAATCGCAAGCATCGCGCCTCTGTCTAACGTACCGTCCGGATTGAACTTTACGCCACCTTTTGTATCAGGTA
>JAMPFF010000065.1 GCA_023664605.1 Clostridium sp. | reverse complement strand
AAATTTTAAGACATTTTGTAATTAAGCCATTTCCCATTGATAAATCGTGTTGTAAATATGATTGCCCTGACAATCCAATCAGCAAACATTCCAATCCACATTGCCATAAGCCCCATGTGAAACACTTTTACAAGGAAAATGCCGAGTGCCACGCGGCAGCCCCACATAATGCTGACAGAAACTATCATCGAAAATTTTACATCGCCCGCCGCCCGAAGTCCATATGGCAGACCAAATGCACCTACCCATACTAATGGTTTTATAATCGTCATTGCAACAACCAATTCAAAACACATCTGCGCTGCCTCAGCCTCCATATCGGCAAGCCATGTTACAGGCTTTGTGATTGCAAGCACCAAAAGGCACGAAACTAATGTTCCAATCCCTGCTATGCACATTAGTTTTACAATATAATATTTTGCCTCTTCTTTCCTGTCTGCACCAATACACTGACCAACTACCGTCATAAGCCCAATTCCCACACTATTTCCGAAAATACCATTTACATTCTCAAAGATATTTGTCATCGCCTGTGCTGCCATTGCTATTGTCCCCATAGTTGAAACAGTAGACTGAACAGCAAGCTTTCCAAATTGAAACATTCCATTCTCAATTCCCGACGGAATACCTATCGCCATTATCGCTAATATAAGTGGTATATCGGGGCGGATTTTTAAATAATTTTTTATTACAAGTGTCTGTCTTGGCTTTCTTAGGCAGTAAAAAATCACAACCGTACAAAACACCCTTGATAAAAGCGTTGCAAGGGCAGCCCCCGCCACGCCCCACTTAAAACCATAGATAAATAATGCATTTCCCGTAACATTTATAACATTTGAAACAACAGATACTTTTGTTGGGAATTTTGAATTACCTGATGCCCTGTAAAAAGCTGCCCCTGCACTAAATAATGCTAAAAATGGGTAGGAGATAACCGTTATCATAAAATACACTAACGAATTTTCCATAACAGAGTTTTCCACTGTCCCAAATATCAACTGTAAGAGCCTCTTCCCTCCCAAAATGCAAAATACTGTTATGGAGAGCGAAATTACAAACACTGTAAACACAACCTGTTCCGCCGCCCTGTTACTTTCTTTTTGATTGCCGCTGCCGATATACTGTGAGCAGATAATTGTCGCGCCCGCCGCCATTGCCGAAAATATTTGTATGACAAGATTATTGATAGAGTCCACCAGCGACACCGCCGATATCGCTGCACTTCCAACAGTTGAAACCATCATGGTATCCACCATTCCCATAAGAGAATTTAAAAACTGTTCTATGATTATCGGCAAAAGCAGCAAAAACAATGTTCTGTTAGTAAACAGCATATTTTCCCAATCTATCTGCTTTTTTTCATATAGTTTCATTGCAAATTATCTCCTAAAACTCAATTTTTGCATGAACTTATCCACATTTCTAGTATACATTATTTTATATATCGGTTAATTATCGTTACTTATCAAGGATTTTTGCCATCATCTGCCTTACTCTATAAGGCTGTATGTATCGGGGAAGTCGGCAGCAAGCGTGTCAAGTTATTCATAAGCGCATAAAAGCAAATATCAGTTGCACAACGCCTACGCGCACTATCCAACGCCTGACGGTTATACCGCTTACTTAAAATATATCACCTCTTACATAAGATAACATACCTCTTGTGCAGAAGCTATTTACAGCTTCTGCACTTTTTTTAATAATATAGGAAATTGCTGTAATCGTGGCAGGGACTAAGCGCAAGCTGCGGAGCCTGCGCTTATGAAAGGAGAAGGAAAGCGATGGATGCGAGGGGAAAAAAGTATGGTATTTTATCGGTCTTAAAGCGGATGATAAAAACGGCGGCGCAGGAGGATAAGGCGCTGTCTGTCATGGTGTTTTTCTATACGGCGGCTGCAGGCGTATATCCTTTTTTTGGAGTGTTTCTGCCTAAAATAGCAATCGGCATTCTGGAGCGGAAAGGGGATGGGGCGGCGGTAAAACTTGCGGCGGCTATGGGAATCTATGCCCTTGTGGCGGGGGGCGTCGGATGGCTTATGGTATATTTTAATTCGACTATCAGGATGCGCATGATGCGTCTCAGGGTGGGGTATGTGAATGCGGAATTACATAAACTTCTGGAAATGGATTATAAATACACGGAGGACGCCCGCTTTTTTGAGGAAAATGATAAGGCGCTTTCTGCCGGAAGAAGCGACGATATGGGAATCGAGGCGGTATATGGGGAACTATATAAGCTTCCGGCGAGGTTTATCGGGATTATCGGTATGTTTTTGCTGGTAGGATATCTGCATCCCTTGATTCTGCTGTGTCTGGTGGCACATGTGCTGGTGACAATGTGGGTAGCAAGGGTCAATTACCGGAATGATTATGCCCATAAGGAGGAGATAGCTAAAGCAAGCCGCCGGACGGAATACTATCATAAAACGACCCACGATTTTTCTTATGGAAAAGATATCCGTATTTATCATTTAAAAGAGCGCATTATGCAGAACTATGAAGCGGAGATGAATGCGCTGCGCCTGATATGGCAAAAACTGGAAAACAGGAAATATGTATTGGGCTTTATCAGTCTGTTTACATTGTTTATCACAAATGGGGTAATGTATGGAATACTGATTGATAAAGCGTATCAGGGAATGCCAATCAGTTCTTTTTCCATGTATATAGCGGCTGTGAACAGTTTGCTTTCCGCGCTTCTTGACTTTGGCAAATCGCTGACAACTATTTTTGACGAAGGACAGTATGCGGCGGATTATTTTAAGCTGGTGGATAGAAATTTACGCACGGAAGGAAAAGGCGGGGGAAGGATTGCGGCGTCTGAAACTTTGGAAATTGTATTTGAGCATGTCAGTTTCCGCTATCCAAACATGGAAAAAAATATTTTTACGGATTTGAATTTAAGAATAAGGAAAGGGGAGCGGCTTGCCATTGTGGGCATAAACGGGGCGGGAAAATCTACCTTGGTAAAGTTGATGACGGGATTGTATGCACCCACTGAGGGGAGGATTTTTATAAACGGAACAGAGATAAGGCAGTTTAAAAAACAGGAATTATTCGGACTGTTTTCCGTAGTGTTCCAAGAGGTTAATATCTTTCCCTTTACCATTCGGGAAAATGTGGCGTGCCGCTCGGAAAATATAGAAGATGATAAGGTGCGGACTGCTCTGGATAAGGCAGGATTGCGGCAAAAGGTGGAAAGTTTGGAAAATGGTCTGGAACAGATGATGTTGAAAGTCATTGATGAAAACGGAACGGATTTTTCGGGCGGGGAGAGGCAGAAACTTGCGATTGCCAGAGGATTGTATAAGGACGCCAATATGGTGATTATGGATGAGCCTACGGCGGCTTTGGACGCCTTGGCTGAGGCGGAAATATACGAGAATTTCAACGCGTTGGTGGAGGGCAAAACGGCGGTTTATATTTCCCACAGGCTTGCCAGCACGAAGTTCTGCGATAAAATTGCCCTGTTTGATAAGGATGGATTGACGGAATACGGCAGCCATGAAGAGCTGATGAGACTAAAAAGAAAGTATTATGAGATGTTTACGATTCAGGGGAAATATTATCAGGACTGTACATGATGGCGCGAACCCGCAGATTGAGGAAAGGGCATGGTATAAGAATGAAAAAATTAAGTCAATATTTAAGAATGGTATGGAAAGAAACGCCGCAGTACTGCATGATGCTGATATTGGAATCCTTTTTGTCCGGCGGGCAGCTGCTTGGCAATGTTATTTTCCCCAAATATTTAATTGAAGAATTGATGGGAGATATGAGGGTAGAGTTGCTTATCGTGTGGGGTGGCGCGATTGTGGGAAACAATGTGCTGCTTAACCTTTGTGCAAATACTTTGCAAAAATATCTGAAAGTGGAACAGGCTATGCTTTACCATCGGATGAATCGGGTGATGGCAAAAAAGATTATGAATCTGGAATATTCTTATCTGGAAAACCCATATTATCTGGATTTGAAGGAAAAAGCGGTTTTTGCCGTCAACAACCGGAATGCAGCCGCGCAGTTGATTAGAAATGTTTCTGCGGTTTTTACGGGACTTTTGAAGCTGGCAGGACTGCTTGCCATTATGGCGACATTGGGACCGACGCTTATTCTCGCGCTGGCGGCAGCGATTTTGCTTATGCTTCTGCTTTACAGGGGAATGTCCGAAATATTGGCGGAGTATACCAAAACAATCATTCCCATAAACAGGCGCTATCAGTATTATTTAGACCTTGCATTTGATAAAGGAGTACAGAAAGACTGCAGGCTTTATCATCTGTCCGAAATGATTACGGACAGGGTTGTACGGTATACGAAAGAGGTCTGCGACGGTTTTCTTTTAATGGGAAAAAAGGGCGGTATTGCGCTTGGCGGCATGAATGCCATCAACGATATTACGGCGGCGTTTTGTTATCTGTATGTGGGTATGCGCACACTGGGGTTAGGAATGACAATAAGCCTTGGTTCTTTGTCCATGTATGTGTCCGCCGCCATGAACTTTACTTCGTCTGTGAGGGAAATGGGAGAGAGCGTGGTGGATACCATGCAGACGCTTTCTTTTTTGGAGCCATATCTGGAGTTTATGTCTTTGGAGGAAGAAGAGGTATGCTCCGGCATGGAGAAACTGGAAAATGGAATTGATACCATCGAGTTTCAAAACGTTACCTTTACATATCCAAATGCGGAAAAGCCAGTGTTAAAAAATATCAGTTTTTCCGTAAAAAAAGGGGAAAAAATATCGGTTGTAGGATTAAACGGCGCGGGAAAATCGACTTTGGTAAAACTCTTATGCCGTATGTATAAGGCGGACAGCGGCGATATCCTGATTAACGGAAAAAGTATTTATAGCTATGATTATGAGGATTACATGAATACGGTTTCCGCAGTATTTCAAGATTACCGCCTGTTTCATTTCAGTATTAGTGAAAATATTTCCTGTGAGGATGAAAATGCCGATTCAGAGAAAGTAAAACGTCTGGTAGAAGAAGTAGGAATGAAAGAAAAAATTGACAGCCTGCCGGATGGCGTCCGTTCCCGCTTCGGCAAGGAATATGACGAAAATGGGATTGAAATGTCCGGCGGCGAAGAACAGAAAATCGCCATTGCCCGTGCACTTTATAAGGAAAGCTCTTTGGTGATTCTCGATGAGCCTGCCAGTGCCCTTGACCCTATTGCGGAAGCGGAGATTTATGAGAAATTTAATAGTCTGGTAAAAGATAAAACAGCGCTTTATATTTCCCACCGTATGAGCAGCAGCGTTTTCTGTGACCGCATTCTGGTGATGGAAGAGGGAACAGTGACGGATTTTGACACCCATGAGAATTTGATGAAAAAGGCGGACAGCTTATATTATAAACTGTTTCATTCCCAAGCGCAAAATTACCAAATCCATACTTAACTGCCGCCGGTTAGTATCTGATTGCAATAGCGGAGGACTTCGTCTATTTTTTTCTTGTTGGAAAGATAATAGACGCGGTTCTCTTCCCGCTTAATCGTTACCAGTTCCGCGGAAATAAGCGCGTTCATATGGTGGGAGACCGTAGGCGTCGTCAGGTTTAAATGTTTGGCAAGTTCGCTTCCATAGGACGCCTTATCGCGGATATAGGAAAGAATTTCAAACTTGCTTTTATCAGATAATAATTTTAAAACCTGGGCGGCGTAGTCTGCGTAGACTTGTGTCTCCCGCGTGTGGCTTTGCCGGATGTGGAAATCACTGCCAAAAAGAATGCCGATAATATAGTTATCCGGCGATGTGTAGGTTTTAGCGTCGTTTTCCAGATTCATATACATCGTCACGCGGTTACAGTCGATAATAGAGGGAGACAGGCGAAAGCCCAAGGGATTCTCCCCCAGTTCCAGCATGGCGTTTTCGCGCAGATAGGCGGTAATGCTTTGTGCTTGTAATACGGCGTTCCAATAGCGGCAAAACTGTGTGGAAAGTTCTTCCAGTTCCGTATGGAAAGAGCGCAGGATGGAGACTGCCTTATCCAAAAGAGACAGAATTTTTTCCTGATGTTCCTTTCTATCGCAGAAAATTTTCTGAAGTTTCCATTTTTCTTTATCCGCAATATCCATTTTCATGATATAGGAGATGACGGCAAGCGGTTCTTCTATTTTTACGATTTTGCTTTCATCTTTGATTAATTCATTATAGTATTGCAGCAGTTCCCCGAATTTTTCATAATATTCTTTATCGGAAAGGGTTTGTAAGAACTGACGTAAGTTTTCTGTCGTTTCAAAATTTCTTTGTCTGTTCCATAAAAGCGCGAGCATACCGGCACAGCTTATGTCAGAATGAGAGGCTTCGTTTTCACCATATACGGAAAAATAGTACTGAATCTGTGCCAGGTCATCCCGTAATATATTGCGGGCGTTCTGCTCTATACGGGAGAGCAGTTCAAATTTCTGCGCGCCCTCCGCAAATGTGATATGATATTTTTTACTAAGAGATTCCTGTAAGGCGAAAAAAGTCTCTCCTGTGCCTAAATGGTGCAGCAGGGCGATACTCTCCGCCACATAATCTATTCTGGAACTGATATCTTTTATCATAGTCCGCCTCCCGTGGTTGTTTTATTCCAGCCTGATTCGCATGAGCGCTATCATTGCAAATATTATAACACATAGAATGCCGCTTATCCTAATGATTTGTGAAATGGAATAAAACGGCGTAAACGCGCTGACGGCAAATGACACTAGCGGCGTTGCGGCACAGGCGCCGGCGTTAAAAATAGAACCGACCCGCGCAAGATATTCCGGCTGCACCGTTTTCATAAAGTGGACGCTTAGGGTCGATGAGAGAATACTGACGCACAGTCCGAACAGGAAAGAGACGCCTATTGTTAAACCATAGATAAAAATAGTATGCGATTTGTATTTTTCCCCGAATGTATAACTGTATAAGACGATGCCGATAAGAATGCCGAATGTGGCGAACTTCATCCGCACCGGAAGTTTATCCGCAAAAAACGGATACAAAAAAGAACCGACGCCAACGCCTGCCGTAGTGGAAAAAGAGAGCAGACTGAGAAGTTCGCTGCCGCCGCCAAGGACTTCATAGACGAGCGGACTTTGCAGGCAGTTAAGCGGCGTAAAGACGGCGTTTAATAAAACGGCAAGCAGGCAGAAATTACGGATGACGGGCGCGGCTTTTAAGTAGAAAAGACCATCCTTTAATGTTGAGAGATATTCTTTTATCCGTAATTTTCCTTGGCGCAGATTGCTTTCGTGTATGTGCAGGAAGCTTAAAATAAATGCAGAGCCGAAAAAGGATGCGCCGTCTATGGCAATCGCGCAGCCGATGCCGAAAACGCTGATAATGATACCCGCCGCGCCAAGTCCGATAAGCTGCATGGCGGTACTTAATGTGGTGTTTAAAGCGGTTCCGTATGTATAATATTTTTCATCCAGAATTTTTGGCGTGACGGCAAGTCCTGCCGGAAGCCTGAATGCTTCCGCCGAGGAATTTATGAGCGTAAAAAGAAGCATTGCCCAGGGCGTTAAATATCCTAATAGATAGAGCAGCGCAAGCAAGAGGGTGGTGACGCCGCGGATGATATCGGTTGATACCATGACTTTCTTTTTCTCCATACCTTCTACGAGTGCGCCCGCAAAGGGCTGTAACAGCACGGAGGGAAGTTGGTTTACGGCAAAAATAAGCGCCGACCATAATGCGCTTTTCGTAATCGCATATACTAACCAGGTAAAAGCGATGGCGTCAATGGAATCTCCGAAGCGGTTAATCAGTCCGGCGAGTATGATTTTTAGATATTCTTTTTGGTGCAGGATATCTTTGTAGGTGACATTGTTATTTTTGAGGTTATTTTTCATGGTGAAAGATTTTGCGGTTTTCATATTTGATGTTTGACTCCTTTAACATTAGATTAACGTCTAATATATAATAGGCATAATATTAGATTGATGTCAATATATAATATTAGATGATTGACTAAATAATTGACTTCTTTTTTTTCCTAATGTATAGTGAAAATGAAGATAGATAATGTTAATGTAGGTACAGATAAATGGGATATGAATCACAAGAGGAACAAAGAGAAGGAAGAATTAAAGAAACTATTATTAATCGTTCACAAATTGACAGTGGGGAATATAGAAGAAAATTTGATTTCATTTCAGATAATGTGAATTTAAATAAGCTAATATATCAACTTGCAAAAAAAATGTTATTTCATAGAAATGGTACATTATATGAGGATATGTATTGGATTGATACGGTAACATGTACGATAGTAGCGAAAGAAGATTCTGGGAAAGTTGAAAAGAAGATAAAATATTCAAAAAAGACACGAAAAATAATTAAACAGTATGATGGATTGGTAACGGTACATTCACATCCTAATAGTTTTCCACCGAGTATAGATGATTTCAATGCAAATTATTTGAATGGTTATGGAATTGGTATAGTTATTTGTCATGACGGAAAAATATTTATGTATCATTCAGATGAGTTTGTTGATGGCAGATATTACGAATTGCTTGTTGAAAAGTATGATAAGGAATTTCATAATATATATAAGGCGCAGATTCTTGCATTAGATAAGATAAAAGAAAATTATAAAATAAATTATAAGGAGATTGAAACATGAGAGCATATGAAAGAGATGATATAAAGATACCAAAAAGGTATAAAAAATTGTCAATCGAACAGTTAGATAAAAAAAGTGAGTTTATGCTTAAAATTTCTAAAATGTTCCCTAAATTAAAAAAGAGAAAGGTTGACTATAACAAAAATGTAAAATTTTATTTGTAAAAAAATAATTCGTTTCTATGGTTTAGGCGGTAATCTGATTGAGGTGGGAACGCCTGTGTAGCAAGGAGAATAAATATGTCATACGAAGCTGTAAAATCATATTTTAAAAGTGTCGATATGGAGCACCGTGTTATGGAACTTGAAAAATCCAGTGCAACAGTGGAAGAAGCGGCAAGGGCGATTGGCTGTGAGCCAAAACAGATTGCAAAAACAATGTCCTTTTTGCAGGAGGATCAGCCTGTCTTGATTGTCACAGCAGGAGATGTAAAAATAGACAACAAGAAATATAAGGCTATGTTCCATCAGAAAGCGAAAATGATTCCGGGGGAACTGGTAGAGTCTTATATCGGACATGCTCCGGGAGGTGTGTGTCCTTTTGCCGTAAAACCGGATGTTATCGTATATCTGGATATTTCTTTAAAAAGATTTCAAAAAGTTTATCCGGCAGGTGGCAGCGGACACAGCGCAGTAGAATTATCGCTTGCGGAATTAGAGAAATATTCTCATTATACGCAATGGGTGGATGTGTGCAGCGGTTGGATGGAGGAATCAATTTAATCATCAATTGCTTTTTCTATATACGCTTCAACCATGGCGGTAAGTTCTTCCATAGTGTGAGTCCACATCATATTGCCGATAATGATAATAATCATAATACCCTGATTTTCATAAATACCCAATTCCAATCATACTCCCTTTTTCAGAATTGCGTACCTGTTAAAAACAGGTTATAATTGTATCAACAAAATTGAAGTTTAGGGGAGCAGTGTAAATGAATATTGAAACGCAAAGAATGCTCATTCGGGACTACATAATGGATGATGTTAGAGATTTACATGATATTTTGGGCGATGATGAAGTAATGAAGAATTGTGAACCGGCATACAGCCTTGAAAAAACATCTAATTTCTTGTCGGAATTTTGTATTGGAAAAAGAGGCGCTGTCGCTGCAGTTCATAAGGATAGCGGTAAGATGATTGGATATATTTTGTTCAATGTGTTTGATGAAAGCGTATATGAAATTGGTTGGTTTTTCAATAAAAATTTCTGGCGGCAGGGTTATGGATATGAATCTTGCAAAGCGGTGATTGATTTTGCTTTTAATGAGTTAGATGCACACAAGATATTCGCTGAAACCATTGATAGTGTAAAGGCAGTTGGTTTGATGAAAAAACTCGGTATGCAGTTGGAAGGAATCCAGCGAAGCCATACAAAAGACAATGACGGGAATTGGGCAGACCTCTATTTCTATGGTCTTTTCAAAGATGATTGGAATATTGTCTCGAAAAAGGAGAAAATTAGCGGTTCTGCGAAAATGGAGGAAAAACAAAATGCACAAATTGAGTAGAAAAATAATATGTATTATGTGTAGTTTGTTTATCATTCTAAATACGATGAAAGTAGAGGGCAATGGAGAAGTACCGCCAAGCGAAAAAAATTATTGCAGTATAAACGATTTTGAGGATTTTCATTATTATCTATTTTGCAATACCAATATAGGAACAACAGCACCGGTCAATCCGACTGTAAACGCATTTATCGGAAACGGCGCGGAAACGATGGAAGCAGGAATAGAACTCTATCAGAAATTTATGGAACCGTTTTGGGAGTGCGGCTATGAGGAATATATGGAACTGCATGATATCTCTCCGGGTTGTCAATTAGTTATCACGAAAGAAAATGTGAAAGATGATGATTGGACTAATATATGGCGTTTTTTTACTGAAAAAAAAGAAAAAGAGCGGCGGGAAGCGGATATTCGTGACCATGCTCCTTTCCGTATTATAAAAAGCGGGGATGCCTATATGGTAACGGACGGGGAAAGATTTGATGAGAAAGTAGACAAGTTATATAAACAAACAGAATATCGCCCTGTGAAGTTTAATGAACAAGGAAATTTGGCGGCAGGAAGGAAAATTCAGCACAATGAATTGAATCATACTAATACATGGGAAATGGCGATATGTGATTTAGAGAGTGCAGAGGTTTGGCTGACTTTTTATCAGGGGGAGCAGTATAACTATGTGTGGCAGATTCAGGGAGATAAGGATAGCGGGAAAGTAGTGTATCAGTTAGGCGGACGTGATTTTTATGAATACGCTTATCCATCAGGAAAAATCAAGTATCTTGGAAGAGATATGTATTATCCGTGCTATAGTCCGGACGGAAAGTATATAGCTTATTCCAGTCCGGATATGGAATCATGCTATGATTTGGATGACGAGGAGGCGGATGAAGTACTCAGGATACTTCCGGGAATCTATATCTTGGAAGTGGAAACCGGAAAGACAGCATATATAAAGCAGGATATATCTGCTATCACATGGGCTGATGGATTGAGTACCCGTACTTTTCAGTGGGTAGAAAAAGATTGTTTTGAACAGGTTATGGAAGAAATGTATTGAGGTTTTGATAGAGACTGTGGTAATCGGCATGGTTACTTGATGAAACACTATCATCAAGAGGAATTTCCGTTTAATCGGGCAGTCGTGCCCCGTACAAAAGTTTTTAAACTGGTAGTGGAAAGGTGACAGGCAAGATAAGAATGAAGAAAAACGACTCCTGTGTACCCGATAAAAGTGAATTATAATGATATACATTGTGGTTGAAATAATAGCATAATTATGGTATAATTTAGCCGTATAAAAGAGGAGGTGTATATGAAATGCCACAAATTATTCCTATTAAAGACTTAAAAAATACATCAGAGATTTCTGATATGTGCCATAAATCAGAAGAACCAATCTATATTACAAAAAATGGATATGGAGATATGGTTATTATGAGTATGGAGATTTATGAAAGTGTCATGCGTCGTCTTTCCGTATACAGAGATATTGAACTGTCAGAACAGCAAATCAAAAGTGAACAGGTCAAAGACGCCAGAACAGCCTTGGCGGAAATGAGGTCAAAATATGGCTTATAAACTGGTTGTTGCAGAACACGCTGACGAATTGCTTGACCGTATTTTGCGTTACCTGATTTATCAGTTGAAAAATAAACAGGCGGCTGTACATTTGTTGAATGAAATGAAGAGCATATATGACCGCCTGGAGGAAAATCCCCTGCAATTTCCAGTTAGCAGGGATACATATTTAGCAGATAAAGGATATTACGAGGCTGTTATCGCTCAAATGGACTATATCATAGTATTCAGCATTGAATCGGAAACGGTAAATATTGTTGGAATATTTCATCAGTTGGAAAACTACAGGGAGAAATTGAGAATAGGAGATGCCATATAATTTTTCTTTGAATGGATTGGTTTTAATCATCAATTCCAAAAGTACGTTCCAGATTATCCTCCGCATTGTCCAAGTCATCTTCCAGCTTTTCAAGTTCCCATTCCAGATTCTTATATTCATCTCTGGACAGAGCATTTTGATGGTACAGTCGTTTCAGTTCATCCTCGTGGATATCCAGAAGGTCATTAATCTGTTTTTCTTCCTGCTTAAGAGAGAAGAAAGTTTCCATATCGTCAGAAGTTCCGGCAGGTGCAGCAGCATTTGCTTTTTCTACATAGGCTTCGACCATGGCGGTAAGTTCTTCCATAGTGTGAGTCGTGGTCTGGCTGGACGCTGTCAGCGTACCATTGTCCGTGGCGGGAGCCTGTGTCTGAACTTGGTTGTCCGCGGCGGGAGTCTGTGCCTGAACTTGATTATCCTCTGCAGCCGTTGTCTGATTTTGAGCCGTGTTTTGCTGTTGTAGCTCGGCAACCTGTTGTTCTAATTGGTTAATCTGCTCTTTTAATGCCTCGGTTTCCGCGCTGTCGGAAGCAGACTGGCATCCGGTTAATAAAACAAAGACGGTCATTCCGGCAGCAATCGTTACTTTTTTCTTCATTATTTTTTTCATTGTATTCACCCTTTCTGCAACTTTAGGGCAGCAAAAATATAATAATCGTACTAATCACTTGAAGGATAGCAATAAACATAAGCAGATACTTTATTCCATGCTTAAACTTTGAAAAAGGCA
>JAMPFF010000064.1 GCA_023664605.1 Clostridium sp. | reverse complement strand
ATAGCAATAAACATAAGCAGATACTTTATTCCATGCTTAAACTTTGAAAAAGGCAGCAACATCCAACCAGACATCAAAATACATATGATGGAAACAATAGCACAAATTCCAAATGCAATATATACATTAATTTGAGCGATTTTCTCCAATAATCCTGTCAAATACAATATTATATGAACCGCTTGCAGCGCCCCTGTCACAATATATATTCTTTTACTGTTTTCAGATTGAAAGGAATCGCGTCTTAACAAAATAAGTAATCCGATTATCGCTAAAACAAGTAAAATTCCAATTCCTACGTGGACAGTAAAAGGCATGTTTCATCCTCCATAATCGCAAAATCCCACTTTCGTACATTCGATTGTAAGTATCATTATACCTCGATTTTAACAAATGCACAATTCCCAAAAGAGTTGCATCATGGAAATCAATTTTCAGTTATCATTTACTTTTGAAACGGCAGGATTCATCTCTGCCCTGCCGACTCTAAACTAGAGCGATAACTGAAAATTGATTTCCGTGGAGTTACATTCATTGTAAAAATATGTGTCTGATGATATAATTGCATTGTAAATTGGCTGCAGATGGAATTATAAAAACTGAATAGTCTGGGGAGTGAAGAGTGATGAAAACACAAGGTATTTTGACAATGTTACTCTTGCCGTTTATTGTATGCGGCGTAATTTTGGGTAAGAATGACAAGATAGACGCAAGGGTAGAAGAGACGGAGGAAAGCTATTTGTCAACGGACGGGTATTGTAGTATGGAAGACCTTGGGGAGATGGATTATTATTTGTTTTGTTATACAGAGATGAGTGGAGATGTGGGACCTGTGGGACCTGTGGAATATGTTCCGATTGTGATAAGCAGTCAGACACAGACGATTAAAGAGGCGGAGGATTTATATCAGGAGTTTAAAAAAAGACTTCCTCTGGAAGATGATGCCGATGAGGATGGGAAAACCGAGGTCTTCTATATCTCGCCGGATTGTAAATGGGTTATAACAAATAAGTGGAGTAAATTTCAAACTATTAGTACGCAGATGTTATTTTATGAAAAAGAAAATATCAAGAAGGTGGTTGAAGAAAGCGGAGTAATGCATCCAATCCTGATTGTAAAAGATGGAGATACCTATAGGGAGATGGAGGAGGAACGCTATAAGAAGTTATTAGAGTTAAGAATGAAAACAGGTTATGCAGGTGCAAAGAAGATTAATGCGGAGGAAGATTTATACGCAGGAACCAATTATGATGATAGTTTGCTCACCGTAGGAAAAATAGAGGATGGAATAGAGCAATGGAGTTTTTCCATACAGGGGATACAGGAAGAGGCAAGGAAGATACGAGGCAATATGGGATATGAAGAAAGCTTTGTTCATGGAACATATACATGTATATGCCAGTTTGAGGGAAATGAGCAGGAAGGGTGGATAATTGTCCAGGTGGGGGCTTCTTCTTTCTTAGGATAGCATATCCTTCGGGAGAGGCGGCTTATCTGGGAGAATATCTGTATTCACCGTGTTTTAGTCCGGATGGAAAATATGTGGCATATTCAAGTATTGATTATGATAATGTGGTTGCTATGTATTTGGAAGAACAGGAGCAGATACCGCCGCCGGGTATTTATGTTAAGGAGATAGAGACAGGAAAAACCGCCTATATATATTGGGACAGTCTTCCGCAAGTACGCACTTTTATGTGGCTTGAAAAAGCAAGCTTTGAGGAATTTATGAAATGAAAAAACTTATAAGTATATGTATTATATGCAGTTTATTTATTATTCTAAATACGATGAAAGCAGAGGGCAATGGAGAAGCGCAGCCAAGCGAAAACGATTATTGCAGTATAAACGATTTTGAGGATTTTCATTATTATCTATTTTGCAATACAAACATAAATATAGGAACAACACTGAAAGCTGTAAACGCATTTATCGGGAATGAAAGTGATACGATGGAAGCAGGAATAGAACTCTATCAAAAATTCATGGAACCGTTTCGGACGGATGAGCATGAAGAAAATATGGAACTATACTATATTTCTCCGGATTGCAAATTGTCTGTAACGAGAGAAGAACCCGTGAGAGGAGACCACATGATTACCAGATGGAGTTCTTTTGATGGAAAAGAAACGCAGAATGTAAAAGAAATAGATAGCCGCAATAGGACTCCTTTTCATATCATAAAAAGTGAGAATGCCTATACAGTGGCGGATGGGGAGACGCTTTATGAAAAAGTAGACAGATTATATGAACAAACAGGATACCAATGTGTGAGATACAATGAACAGGGAGATTTGGTGGCCGGATATAAATATGAATATGATGAATCGGGAAAGAGTACACAGACAATGGCAGTATTTGATTTAGAGAGTATGCAGGTTTTGTGGACCTTTTATCAGGGAAAAGAAAAACAAGGATTTGTACAGCAGATTCAGGGAGATAAGAAGAGCGGTAAAGTGATTTTTAATGTAGAAAATCGTTATTTTTATGAATTTACTTATCCTTCCGGAGAAACCAGATATCTTGGAGCGGATATGTACTGTCCATGCTACAGCCCGGACGGGAAGTATATAGCTTATTCCAGTCCTTGTTCTGTGGATTGGTATGATGTGGATGAGAAAGCTGTTGAAGAGATGGAGAGGATACTTCCAGGAATCTATATCTTAGAAGTGGAAACCGGAAAGACAGCGTATATAGAGCAGGACATAGATGCCATACATCGGGCTGCATCGTTGGAGTTTCGTAGTTTCCAGTGGGTAGAAAAGGATTGTTTTGAACAGGTGGATTTATATGGAAAATAAATCAAAAAAATTCATAAGCATTTGCATAGCATTTTTTATGTGCTGTTTTTTAGTTTGCGGAAACAACGTCCTTGCATCGAATGAGAAACAACCAAATTATGATGAGATTAGCAGGCAAATTGCAAAGGATGTGGAAAGATATCATATTCCGGGGATGGCTGTTATAGTTGTTAATGCGGATAATATATTATTCCAGGAAACTTATGGAAATTGTGACAGTATTGATACTCCATTTTTAATCGGTTCAATGAGCAAATCATTTACGGCGTTAGCTGTTATGCAGCTTGTAGAGGACGGAAAGATTGATTTAAATAGTTCTATCTCTGAATATATTGACGCTTCAAAATGGTTTGCAGACAGCACAGATTGTAACAAAATAACTATAAGAAATCTCCTGAATCAGACAAGCGGAATAACGACATATCAGACATTTGGAGAACTGAAAAGCACAGATTCATATGGCAGCCATGTATATGCAAATGTGAATTATGGATTGCTTGGATTAATCGTTGAAGCAGTAAGCGGAATAAGTTATGACGAATATATGACGAACAATATTTTTACCCCATTGGGTATGGAACATTCCGCAGCTGCTCTTAAAAAGAGTAAAGAGAATGGTTTAATAGATGGATATAGAAATTATTTTGGTATTCCCATTGCCGGTGAACCGGACTATCCGGAAGAAATAAAAAATGGAACATGGACGAATATTCCGGCAGGCTATATTTCATCGAGCATATCGGACATAGGAAGATACCTGCAGATGTATTTAAATGATGGAGAAAACATTATCAGTAAAGAAAGCATTAACAGTATGTTTTATGATAATGTATCAGTTAATGACGGTTTATATTATTATGGCATGGGGTGGCAATATTCAACTGAGATGTTTAGTCAGCCAATGCTGTGGCATGCCGGACTGGTGGAAAATTATACATCCAATATGTTTATTCTTCCGGAACAAGGCATTGCTGTGGCTGTTCTTGCTAATATGAATGATTATTTAGTATGCAATAATCTTATTGGAAATATTATCAATCCGCTCATAGGAGAAGAAAGACAGAACTTGCCAAATTTATACATTATATTGCATTTGCTGATTGATGTGATATGCTTTTTCCTATGTTTTATAAGTATCTACGCCATAGCGGCAATTACTAAATGGAATAAAAAAGAAAAGAAACCGAAAACTTATATAATTGACAGTATGTGTCATATTGTGATTCCTATAATTTTGTTATGTATTCCGCTCATTGCGGGAATACCTTTCAAGGTAATCTGGCTATTTGTAAAAGACTTGTGCTTAGTATTATATATAAATGCAGGAATTTTAATTACCATAGGAATTTATAAGTTATTTTTTTAGATATTGCAAAATCGGTTCAATATATTTTTTGTCCGAAATATCATAAGATGAAGAAATCATTTCCATCATTACCTGTTCCGCTTCTGTTTTATCTTTTTTTGCTTTAAGCGCTTTAATAACCATTTTCATCATTAGTTTAGATGGAGCGGACATTTTTTCATAATTGAAACCTCCCGGGCAATAAAATATTTTTACTCTTTCCCATTCCCATTCATTAAAATTCCGGTTAAGAGCTGTTTCAATTTCCGGATTATCTATTGGACTTGCCCCAACACAAAATGCAATCAGCTTTTTATCTTTCCATTTGTCTATATTTCCTTTAAACCAACTGATTTTACTTATGCTGCCCGCACAAGCCCAGCCTCCAAAAATAATTGCTTCATATGCAGCCAAATCTTTCTTTTTTGCAACGGACAATTCGAGACAATCCGCTCCGGCCGCTTTTGCTATCCATTCGGCATAACGCTTTGTAAAACCTGTTTGTGAATTATAAATTACTATTATCTTCATCGACAGCTTTCCTTTCCAGATTTTCTATGCCTGCATATAACTTTGACAAAAGAATAAAAAGTGTTTCAATTTCTTTTTCCGTGTAAACTTCAAAAAGATATTTCAATTCTTTTTGATACTTTGAAAAATCGTTTTGAAAATAGTCATTAACTTTTTCCGTGGGGCAGATGCACAAAGCCCTTGTATCATACGGGCTTTGCCTGATAATGACAAAGCCCTTTTTCATCAGAACATCGGCCAGCTTTTTAACATTTTGTCTTGAACATCCTAACAGGTTCCCTAATTGGGTAAATGTTAGCGGTTCTTTTGATTGTCTGACTATTGATAGTAACATAAATTGTTTTAATGATACTTCCGGAATGTGGTTGTCAAAAAGGGTTTGCAGCTTATTTCCGGCGATGAATAAGGTACTGAAAATAGCCTTGCTTTGATTCTCCGTAGTATTTGAAAATCTTGTAATCAAATCGTCTAATCTCATATCATTTCCCCTTATATATAAGTAACTAGTTACATATTAATTATAGTAACAAGTTACCTATATGTCAATAATAATTTTTGATATATATAGAAGCAAAATATATTCATTGTGCAAATTCTGTTTATGCAATGAGGTTAAAATGTACGGAGGTTTTATTTATGAAAATTGAAACGCAGAGATTGCTTATTCGAGATATAAAAATAGAAGATGAAATCCCCTTTGTCAAAATGGCGGCGGATGGCAGTTTAAATGATTGCGGTTTTGATAGAGACTGTGGTAATTGGATGGCAAAATGGATAGATGAGGCAAAAGGTTTCGCACATAGAAACAATCCCAGTACGGATTATCTGGCTTATACAATAACCTTAAAGGATGAAGCTGTGGTAGTCGGTTCTGTTGGATGCTCTTATTATACAGAATTTCAGAAAACAGGCATTGTATATTTTATCGGAGAGCAATATAGGAGCAACGGTTATGCAGTGGAAGCGGTCAAAGCATATACGGAATACTTTCTCAACCATTATGATGTAAAAGGAATGATTGCGACAGTGAGAGATGAAAACATAGCGTCTTGGAAAGCGATTGAAAAAGCGGGATTTATTTTGAGCAAAAAAAGAATGTATAAAGATTTGAACGATGAGGAAGCACAGCTATATCGATTTTACGAAATTACTAAATAAAACCGAAGTTTGCATTACTGACCTTAATCGTTATGATAAGTCAGTAGCGTTTTTCTAGTTTTTTAAATAGAAAATCCACCCTTGTATACTTGGCAGTTGCAGAGTGGAGTTTCTATTGCATTCTTCAAAGGTCAACCCTTGTGGGCGATTGTTCCCTTATATGGCTATAATATATCACATTCTATTATTTTATTCAAGTTTTTCGAGACAAAAAATTTCTTTAGGTTTTATTGTATCATAAGCCGGCTGTCTTGTATAGCATTGTGAAAATATGTGTTCAATGATATAATGGGTACGAAAAATTAGGATTTTACGAAAACAAAAACAGCCGCTCAGAAAGGACGCACATGGAATTTTCAATACATAAAAATAAGCAAGTACATATCCTGCTATCCGACGGGGAATCCCCCGCCGTCAAAATTGCCGCCCGTAATTTAGAAACAGACTTGCAAAAAGTCATGGACGGTATAAAGGTGCATAACGATGTGCAGGACAGCGTTGACACGGACGACGCCCATTACGTCAATCGTGGCGACCATGCCGTTATCCATATTGCGAGCGCGGATATCGCAGGAGGCAAAATCCCTCTCTCCGTTTTACAAGCCCTGTCCGATGAGAACGGGAAACTGCGAAAAGAAGCTTATCAAATCAGGGTGCATAACGGAGAATTGTATATAACGGGAAGCGACAGGCGGGGAACCGTTTATGGCATTTACAGCCTTTGTGAGCAGATGGGCGTATCTCCGTGGCGCTTTCTGGCGGATGTGCCGGTTAAAAAACGGGAAGAATTTACGCTGCCGGAAAATTACTGTGTGACGGATTACCCTTCCGTGGAATACAGGGGCATTTTTATCAACGACGAGGAAGAGTTGGAGGCATGGGCGCAAAACTATATGAAAGAGCCGACCATCGGCATACGGACTTATGAGAAAATATTTGAACTGTTGCTGCGGTTAAAAGCAAATTATATATGGCCTGCGATGCACGTTAATTCTTTTAATAGGAACCCGGAAAACGGCGCGCTGGCAGAGCGTATGGGCATTGTGGTGGGAACGTCGCACTGTGATATGCTGATGCGTTCTAATAATAAGGAATGGCTTCCATGGATAACCGAAAAGGGGTATACAAACGCCGTTTACGATTATTCCATAGAGGGCAGAAACAGGGAGATTTTACAGGAATACTGGCAGGAGAGCGTAGAGCAGAATAAGGATTTTGAAGTCTGTTATACGCTTGGTATGCGCGGCATTCATGATTCCGGTTTTGAGACGGGCGCGCTTGAGGGTATGGAAAATCAATCCGCAGAAGAGAAAAGACGGGCAAAGATAAAGCTGTTAGAACGTATTATAAGCGACCAGCGTTCCATCTTAAAACAGACGCTTTCCCATATGCCGATGATGACTTTTATCCCCTATAAAGAAGTGTTGGAGTTATATGATAACGGGCTGTCTGTGCCGGAGGATATGACGTTAGTGTGGGCGAATGATAACTATGGATATATCCGCCGTTTCCCGTCGGAAAGTGAACAAAAAAGAGCGGGCGGAAACGGTATTTATTATCACAATTCCTATTGGGCGTCACCCGGTATGTCCTATGTGTTCCTTTGTTCGATTCCGCTTGCCCATACGAGAAATGAACTGCAAAAGGCATGGAACGAGGGTATTCGTAAACTCTGGGTGTTAAACAGCGGCGCGATGAAGCCGTTAGAGTTGGAAATTACGTTTTTTTTAAGTTTAGCATGGGAAATCGGGAAAGAGGATGCGCTGACAAAAGATGTAGAGACGTTTGTGGCGGATTGGGCGGATAAAACTTTTTCCGGTAAAAACGGACGGGAAGTTTCAATGATTTTGCACGATTTTTCCCAACTGACAAACGTGCGTAAAGTCGAACATATGGAGAACGGAATTTTTTCACAGACCGCGTACGGGGATGAAGCGGCGGTGCGCATTCATAAATATGAAGAATTATTTCAAAAGGGAAACAGTATCTACGAGAGCCTTCCGGAAATCGAAAAACCGGCATTTTACCAAATGGTATTACTGCGCATTCATGCCGCGTATTTTACAAATCTGGCATACTATTATGCGGACAGAAGCACGTTAATGTATGAGCGGGGCAATATGCAGGCTGCTGCGCTCTATACCGAAAAATCCCGTATGTTTGAAGATATCAGGCGCAGCATGATTGCCTATTATAATACGGTTATGTCAGATGGAAAATGGAACGGTATTTTAAATCCTGAGGGATATCCGCCGCCGCGTGCGGCAATGATGCCGATTTGTACGCCGCCGCTTGCCATAACGGGAGCGCCTAAGATGAGGGTGGATATCTGGAACGAGGAAGAAGAACTGGAATTTACCGATACGTCTGAAAAATGGATTGAGATTGGCAATACCGGTACGGGCGCGGTGCGGGTAAAAGTTTTTATGCCTGCGTGGATTACAATTACAGCCGCGGACGCCGGAAGCAAAGAAGAAACGATAGAAATAACGGATAATATCCTGTCCGCACAAGTAGAGACGGAGCTTCGTATCTGTATGCGCGTAACAAATGAGTTGACGTCTGTGCAGGGCAGGATTGTGGCACAAAGCATAGACGAGGGTTTTGAGAAGCATATCCCTGTTTATTTCCGGGCGGACGAAACAGATACTCCCGGTATGGCAGATGAAGCAGCCGTTCCCTGTATGGCGACGGAAGAGGACGGCGTCATCGTTTTAGAGGCGGACAGCGCGGCGGGGCTTTTGGAAAATGCAACGTACAGCGGCGGAAATGTCCGTGAGGGGGCGTCTGTTGCCGGGAATGCTTATACAGAGGATTTTCATGTTATCCGCCGACTTGGAAGCGGCTGGGGCAGTCTGGTGGAGGCGCGTAAGATAAATAAGAAACCGCTTGTGTATACTTTCTCTACAAAACATGAGGGAGAATTTTTACTGGAACTGCACCGTTTCCCGTCGCTGAATGCGACCGGACGGATTCGGATAGGAATAGCGGCTGACGGGGATGCGATACGGATTTTGGAGTCTTTTTCCAATGATGAATGGAAAGGAACATGGAAAGAAAATGTGTTAAACAATGTGGAACGCCTGTATATGACGCTGCCCTTTATGAACGCAGGAAAACATCAGATAGCATTATATGCGGTAGATGATTATTTTGCCTTTTCCAGACTGATTATCTATACGAAACCGAGAAAAGAGAACCGTCTGGCGGGCATACGCGGCGTGCAATGTCTGCCAAAACAGTGGGAGGCGGTAACGTGGGCGAAAGCTTTTTACGGACGGATGGAAAATAGACCGAGGGCAGTAGAATATGCGCCCGTGGATACGCCGTCTGGAGAGGATACGCTGGCGAGGCTTTCAAGAAACGTACAGGAAACGGAATACGCAAAAAAAATAACGCCGGACTGGTATTTTCAGCAGGGCGCGCATCTTTTTACGGAAAAAGACGGAGCGGTTAAAATAGACGCCGCCGCCGCGCTTGCGCAGAGTCCGTTTGCATGGAAAACAGGGGATGACTGGTGCCACTGCGCGGGGGAGTCGTTCGGACGGAGCGGTCTGTGCCTTTATGTGCGTGCGGGGGAGCGCGTGTGGGAGAGAACGGAGGATATGCCCGCGCTGCATTATCGTTTTTATGCTGAGGGTGGCAGTTATACGGTATGGATGCTTGTTAGGTTCCGCGACGAGAGGGAATCGCATTACCGTCTCGGCATGGATGGGGAAGTGTGGTCTGAAGAGAAGTTGTACCGTCACGGGAACCTGTTTCGTTATGAGGGGGAACAGATATATCAGTGGATTCCCGCGGCGGTGTATGTCATAGAACAGGGAGAACATATATTGGATATCTATCATATGGCTTCGGGTATGCGCTTTGACAGATTTTATCTGACAAAAGGAAGCGAACTGCCGCCTGTTGATACGAAGTGGTGGACATAACAGGCGGCAGGAGAAAGAGGATGGTGTCATTATCCTGCGCAAATTTCATAGACGGCTGTGCCGAAAGCGGGCAGCGTCATGACGCCGGAAACCTCGGTATCATCATAGAGGGAGCGCATTGTTTTTTTCAATATGAAAGATACCGGCTGCGGATTGAAATTTAGTACAAATAAAAATTCACGTCCATCTTTGATACGCAGAGTCAGTTCGACATCATATCCATCTGCCGCTATCAATTCGGTAAAAGGCGATACCACGCCCGCATATTCTAAAAGAGCAGGTACGGCGTTTCTGGAAAATGCGCTGCCTAAATGGAGAACCCTGCCGGAGCCTGTTTTATGTTCCGTAAGCGCCGCCTGTCCGGCGTAGTAGCTGTTCGCATAACGCGCCAGTACTTTCGTATCAGCAAGAGGCGTTAAAATATCATTAAAGACAGGCGTTTCCAGTTTTTCACCGTTCCAGAGCGCATAAGTGTCATCCTCTGCGGGACTTGTGTAAGTAAAATCCTGCACGTCCGTTCCGCTTAAGTTTTGCAAAAGACCGGGCTGTGGCAGCATTTCGCAGATACCGTTTTTGTTTTTCAGACCGCTGCGGCAGCCAATAATTAAGGTGCCGCCTTGGTTTACATAAGTTTCCAATAAGGCCGCTTTTTCCTCGTCCATAATCATGGGATGCGGATAGAGCAGCACGGGGTATTTTTTTAAATCGGCGATATTGCTGTCGTTTTGCAGATAGACGATATCGTAGGGCAGGTTGGCAAGTTCCGCCCCGGCAAAGATTTCATCTTCGCTGTAGGAAGCAATCCGTTTATGCCAGATATCCGCCTCGCAGTCCCATATGTTATCATAGTCTTTTAACAGAGCGAACGACGCCGCGTAGTCTGCGCCGCAGACCGGGGCAAGCGTCTGGAATTTCTGATAAAAGTCCGTTACTTCTTTTAATTTCCTGTTATCCCTGTTATCGTAGTCTAAAATCCCGTGCCAATAAATTTCCGTGCCGAACGTGCAGGTACGCCAGCGGAAAAAGGAAATAAAATCCGCGCCGTGCGCGACGCTCTGCATCGCCCAGAGCGTAAGCTGTCCGGGTCTTGGCGCAGGCTGTTCCATTCTGGTGACCCAGCCGCCCGCGCCTGACTGCTGTTCCATAATGCCGTAATGCGGGCAGATGGAGCGGATTTCGTTTTGGGTTTTCGAGTTCCAGCGGTCGTTTAAGATATCCTTTTTGGGTTCCTTATCCAGACCGAAAGAAAAATCCGGGTAGGAGTCGAAAGTATAGATATCGAGACATTCTTTCGCCATCCGGTGGTTGTCGATATGGGCGAACATACCGTTTGTGGTGATAAAATCGCCGGGTTTGCAAAACTTCCTTATGATATCCGCCTGCATTTTACAGAAACGGAATGTACTTTCCGCAATAAAACGGCAGTAGTCCAGATACATATGCGGATTGACGCCATTACTTGGCGTCAGGCGGGGAATATGCACTTCGTTCCAGTCCGTGTAAGTCTGATTCCAGAAAAGAGTTCCCCATGCCTTGTTCAGAACGGAGACGTCAACATAGCGTTCCTGTAAAAAAACGCGGAAAGCGTTATCATCCGCTTCGGAGTAAAACTCGCTGACTTCACAGTTAAGTTCATTGTCAATCTGCCAGCCGATGACGGCGGGATGCGGGGCATAGTGCATAGCGCTTTGCGTCACAATTTTTCGGCAGTAATCCTGATAAACGGAGGAGTTATAGTTATAATGCCGCCTGCCGCCGTGGCGGTACAGCGCGCCGTCTATCCGTGCGTTTAAAATCTCCGGATGCTTTTCGCTCAGCCATGCCGGAGGCGTAGCCGTGGGCGTACAGAAAATGACTTTCATTTCTTTTTCCGAGCACAGGGTTAAGAAGCGGTCAAAGAAAGAAAAATCATAGACGCCCTCTGCAGGTTCTATTTTATTCCAAGCAAATTCCGCAATGCGGATAACGCTGACGCCTGCTTTTTTCATTCTCGTTAAGTCCGGTTCCCACAAATCCTCGTTCCAATGCTCCGGATAATAGCAGACGCCCATAGTCATCTGTTTCCATAAAAAGTTCTGATGGGGGGTGTTCTTCGTATATGCGTTTTCCATTTTTACAGTCCTTTCCAGAATTAATTTTCTATATTTTACACTGTTATGGAGCGGAATGCCATAAAATTACAAAAATAATTCTATTTTTTCTAAATATTCCATAAAAACCATTGATTTCCTTTTTTAAATACTATATAATGTATTTACATAACGTATTAACATAATTTGTTTACAAATGACATTATGATATTTGTTTGATGGAGGGAAAGAGATGAAAAAATACAGGATTGCAAGTATAGGAATTTCAGCATGTCTTGTGCTTGGCACAGTTATGTTACCGACGGCGACGATAGAGGCGCAGGCGGTAGATATTATGGCAACCGTACCGGGAACGGTAAATTCCGGTACAACTTCCGAATTATTATTATTGGGAACCAAAGAGGGCGAGATGCAGATTAAAATAGACAGCTCGACGGATACAAGCGAATGCAAAATGCTTCTGCCGAACAGTAAAATCAGCGTTTCCGTAACGCATGGCAGCGACGGTTATTTACATGCGGTTAAAATATACGGAACTTCCCAGACGCCCGGCGTGTCACTGGATTTTTCCACATCCGCTACGGTGACCGGAACCATAGAAGAAAAATCAAAGGATGATGTTCTTTATTTTAAGACAAGCGCAGGCGTGATGGAAATTAAACTTGATACAACAACGGATATGAGCGGATGCAGGCTTTTGGTGGCCGATAAAACTTACAGTATTACCTGTGTCAGAGGCTCTGACGCGTATATGCACGCCGTAAGCATTTCCGATTCGGCGGCGGGTTCGTCCTCATCAAGTTCGGGAGGTTCCAATCCCTCCTATACACCGGCTCCTGTAACGGAAATTACGAACGATACGTCATGGGTAACCGGAACCGTAAACGATAAGACCAAAGAAGATTTGATATATTTCTCAACCGGCGGCGGTGAAATGCAGATTAAGGTAGACAGCAACACAGATTCCAGAAATGGTATAGTCGTTACGCCCGGGGCAAAATTGTCGATTTCCGTTTACCGTGGTTCCGATGCGTATATGCACGCGGCCAAGATTGTGGCGTCCAAGGAAAGTTATTCAACGGCGCAGCTTGATTCCTCCACGACGGCAACCGTAACCGGAACGGTAGGAAGTAAGTCGAATGAGAATCTTTTATATCTGGAAACGACCGGCGGCGTGATGGAGTTGAAACTGGATTCCTTGGGCAGCGTGACAAGCTGTAAGATTTTGGTAAGCGGCAAAAAAGTCAGCGTTACCTGCGCACGCGGTTCTGATGCCTATATGCACGCTACGGCGATTGCGGGATATTAATTTATTTGTAAAGGGTATGGAAAGACAATAGATAATCATATATAATAAAAAGACAGTGGAGAATATCGACTGTCTTTTTATATAACAGGAAATTGCTGTAATTACAGGGGGATTTTGGAAGTGCAGACATTTTGCATATAATCTGTAAATTAAGGGAAAGGTATGGTGAATGAAAATGGAACATTATTTTGGAGAGGCAACGCCGAAACTGGGGTTTGGTCTTATGAGACTGCCAAAAGAAGCGTCAGGTAAAATTGATATCGAGCAGACGAAAAAAATGGTGGATTTGTTTATGGACGCCGGCATGACCTACTTTGATACGGCATACGTATATGACGGCGGCGACTCGGAACGGGCTGCCAAAGCGGCGCTTGTGGACCGCTATCCGAGAGAAAGTTACACGCTGGCGACCAAACTGCACGCGGCGATGGGAGGAATAGATGAAAAAGCCGCTAAACAGCAGTTGTTCACAAGTCTTGAACGTACAAATGCCGGATATTTTGATTATTATTTATTACATGCGCTGCAGAAAGGAAACTATAAGATATATGATACATATCATATATGGGATTTTGTAAAAGAACAGAAAGAAAAAGGGCTTATTAAGCACTGGGGCTTTTCTTTCCATGCGAAATGTAAACCGCTTAATTGATACAAAGGGAATGAACAGAATATTGGGAAAACCGCTGAAAACAAGGGATTCCGGCACATTGGCTGTTGCTGGAATCCC
>JAMPFF010000063.1 GCA_023664605.1 Clostridium sp. | reverse complement strand
GTTAGAGAGCGCGGAGGCGACCAAAAAATACGGCGTTGCCGTAAAATGCGCGACGATTACGCCCAATGCGGCAAGAATGACGGAATATAACTTAAAAGAAATGTGGAAAAGCCCGAACGGAACTATCCGTGCAGCGTTAGATGGAACGGTATTTCGTGCGCCGATTATCGTAAAAGGCATCGAGCCTTGTGTAAAAAATTGGGAAAAACCGATTACGCTTGCGCGTCACGCCTATGGCGACGTCTATAAGAATACGGAAATTAAAGTGCCGGGAGCGGGTAAGGCGGAACTTGTCTTTACAGCGAAAGACGGTACTGAAATCAGAGAGACAATTCATGAATTTAAAGGAGCAGGTATTTTACAGGGCATTCATAATACGGATGAGTCTATTACAAGCTTTGCCAAGGCGTGTTTTAATTACGCGTTAGATACGAAACAGGATTTGTGGTTTGCGACCAAAGATACGATATCCAAAAAATACGACCATAATTTCAAGGATATTTTTCAGGATATTTATGAAAAAGAATATGCCGATAAATTCAAAGAGGCGGGCATTGAATATTTCTATACGTTAATTGATGACGCGGTAGCGCGTGTCATGAAAGCAAAGGGCGGCTTTATCTGGGCTTGTAAAAATTATGACGGTGATGTCATGAGCGATATGGTATCCTCCGCATTCGGCTCCCTTGCCATGATGACGTCCGTATTGGTATCGCCCTCCGGCGTATATGAGTACGAAGCGGCGCACGGAACCGTGCAGAGACATTATTATAAGCACCTGCAGGGAGAAGAGACTTCCACAAACTCCGTAGCGACAATTTTCGCATGGACGGGAGCGCTGAGAAAGCGCGGTGAACTCGATAACATACAGGCGTTGGCGGATTTTGCCGATAAGCTGGAGCAGGCGACCATTCAGACAATCGAGTCCGGTAAGATGACCAAGGATTTGGCGTTGATTACTTCTTTAAAGGATGTTACCGTCTTAAACAGCCAGGATTTCATCAAGGCGGTGCGGGAGACGTTGGATACCATGGCGTAGGAAGCTGATAGGTGAATAGGTAATTGGGTAAGTAATAGGATGTGGCAATATAAATGATTTCTATAATATGAGTAGAGCCACTGTTGTTTGAGTCAGTATGACTGGTGGCAGTGGCTTTTACTCCGACAACTCCCCCCACCTGTCATACAAGTCATTTAACACCTTCTCATTCTGCTCTTTTTTATCGGATAATTCCTGCAATTTGGCAACATCCGTGCAGACGTCCGGCAAAACCATCATTTCTTCGATTTGCTTATTCTCATCTTCCAGTGCGGCGATTTGTTCCTCGCATTTTTTCAGTGCGTTTTCCTTTTTGCGCATTGCCGCCTGTTCTTCTTTCCGATTTTTCCAGTCCTGCTTGGCGGCGGAAGAGGCGTCTATAAAACTTGTCGTAGAATCGGCGGGAAAAGACTTTGCGAACGAAGCGGTACTTGTGGAAACGCCCGTCAAAGAAGCCGCATTCTGCTCCGCTTTTTTCTCCATATAATATTCATAATTGCCTAAATACTGCGTCAGTGTCTTTCCGTGTAAATCCAGAATGCGTCCGGCTGTTTTGTTGATAAAATAGCGGTCGTGGGAGACATATAGCACGGTCCCGGCGTAACTGTTTAACGCGTCCTCCAATATTTCCTTGGACATAATGTCAAGGTGGTTGGTAGGCTCGTCCAGAATCAGGAAATTGGATTCGGAGAGCATGAGTTTTGCCAAAGAAACGCGTCCGCGTTCCCCACCGCTTAACGATTCGATTTTTTTAAATACATCGTCCCCGGTAAATAGAAAAGCGGCAAGCGTATTGCGTATTTCGGTATTAGTCAGTACCGGGTAGTCGTCGGAAATTTCCTCAAACAACGTTTTTTCCGGATGCAGAACGTGGTGTTCCTGGTCGTAATAGCCTATTTCCACATTTGTGCCAAGGCGGATAAGCCCCGTATCGGGAGCAATCAGCTCATTGATGATTTTTAAAATCGTTGTTTTTCCGGTTCCGTTATCTCCGATGATGGCGACGTGTTCGCCGCGTTTGATGTCAAACGAGAGATTTTGAAATAATGTCAGCGCGCCAAAGGATTTGGAGAGATTCTCGATATGAAGTACATCGTTGCCGCTGACAATCCTCGGCTCTAAAGTAAGGCGCATATCGGCGCGAATCTCAGTGGGTTTGTCGAGTACGTCGATTTTATTTAACATCTTTTCACGGCTTTCGGCGCGTTTGATGGATTTTTCCCGGTTAAAGGACTTTAATTTTTCAATGACTTCTTCCTGATGCTTTATCTCGCGCTGCTGGTTCATATAGGCGTGGTACTGCGCGATACGGAGCTGCTCTTTTTTGGCGGCGTAGGCGGAATAATTCCCGGAAAAGACGGTTGCCTTGGTATTATCGAGTTCGATTACCTTACCGGCGATTCTATCCAGAAAATAGCGGTCGTGAGAGACGATAATCACCGCGCCTTTATAATTAAGAAGATAGGTTTCCAGCCATGTGATAGAGGACATATCCAGATGGTTGGTAGGTTCGTCCAAAATAATCAAATCAGGCTTTAATAAAAGTAGTTTTCCAAGCGCGACACGGGTTTTCTGCCCGCCGGATAGCGTGCTTATGGAATGGGAAAATTCCTCTTCCGCAAAGCCAAGCCCTTTTAAAACGCCGGTCAGTTCGCTTTTGTAGGCGTAACCGTTGGCGGATTCAAAGGCGTGCGTCAATAAGGCGTAGCTTTCCATTAATTCGTTCAGTTTCGCTTCGGAGGCTGTTTTCATCTGCATTTCGACAGCGCGCATTTTATGCTCTAAATCAATAATATCCTGTTTGACGGACAGCAGTTCGTCGTAAATGGTGTTTTCGCCGGACACCGACTGGTGCTGGGCAAGATAACCTACCGTTTTATCCTTAGAAAGCGTGACAATGCCCTCGTCGGCGTTTAGCTCGCCCATGATAATGCGCAGAAGCGTCGTTTTACCTGCGCCGTTGATGCCGACGATTGCAGCCTTGTCATATTCTTCTATATGGAACGACACATTTTGTAAAACGGGTATTTCCTGAAAAGATTTATGTATATTGCTGACGGAAAGTATCATAGGGATGCTCCTTGTTAGTTCATTATAAAATATAATAACGCTATTTTTCAGTTTAACAGGGCAGTGGGGAGGCTGTCAAATGATTTGTGGGAGATAAATAAGCTTGTTTACAGATATTGGGCGCGGCTGACTTGCGCTTTTTTCCCAGATGGCATATAATAAAAATATTATGGAATGAAATGGATATAGGAGGCGGCATCGGTGGAAGAAAAAGAAATTTCACAGGCTGTTATCGGTCGTTTACCCAGATATTTCAGATATCTTGGAATGTTAAAGGACGAGGGTACGGAAAGGGTGTCCTCGCAGGAGTTAAGCGATATCATGCAGGTTACGGCTTCTCAGATTCGGCAGGATTTGAATCATTTCGGAGGTTTCGGACAACAGGGATACGGCTATAATGTGACATATTTATACGGGGAAATCGGTAAGATACTTGGTCTCGACAAAGAGCATAAGTTAATCATTATCGGCGCGGGGCATTTAGGACAGGCATTGGCAAATTATATGAACTTTGAGCGCAGGGGCTTTATCTTTTGTGGCGCGTTCGATAATAATCCGGCTATTTACGGCATGAAAATCAGGGAGATTACCGTACAGCCGATGGAAGAAATGGAGGCGTTTGTCAAAGACAACAATATTGATATCGCCGTTTTAACGGTGCCGAAACAGAGCGCGGCCAACATAGCGGAGAGGCTGGCGGGCTGCGGCATTAAGGCAATCTGGAATTTTGCGCATACGGACTTACATGTGCCGAAAAACATTCAGGTGGAAAATGTGCATTTATTGGACAGTCTGATGAAATTATCTTATAATCTCGCATCGCGCGAAGATGCGTGAGTAAGATAACAAAGCATAGAAAAGGAAGAGGTTAGTATATTATGGCGGGAAAAGAAGATTCATTTAACAAAGCGTTGTCCGGGAAGAAAGTTCCGATTTTAACATTGGATAACAAATGGCACAAACTTTTTAGCCCGGAAGATATGACATCACAGATGAAATCGCTTGAAAAGAAGTTAAACGATTTAATCAAACGGCAGGGGAAACTCAATACGGAGAGTAAGGATATCCAGAAAATCAAAAAGAAGCTGATGGATGAAATTATTGTTATTGCGGATGATTTACAGCAGACGCCGGACAGCAAAAAACTTTCCAAAGACAGGGAAGACCACAGGCGGCTTGTCAAAGAGTGTAATGATAAAATGTCGGAATATGAAGAAGAACTCTATCTATTGCCCAAGGAAATCGACAGGGCGAACAGGGAATTGATGATGGCGTCCATGGATATCTGTTATAAAAAGATACAGGCCAATGACAGGGAAATCCGCACCTTGGATGACTGGATTAAGCAGACCCGCCGGGAATTGAAAAAAAAGTTAATCAGAAAACAGGAAAAAGAAGAAGAAAACAACAGAATGTATGCTTATATGCACGATATTTTCGGGGCTGATGTGCTGGAATTGTTCGATGCGAAGTATCGTCCGGAGGATGCCGGAGGAAAAGTAAAGAAAAGCAAAAAAGACAATGCGCCGAAATCATAAGGTTTTGGTGCATTGTCTTTCAGGATTCAGGACAGACGCCGGGCGTGGCTTGGGAAAGGAATGGAAAACCGGGATGAAATATCTGGTAACACAGGCACAGATGAAGCAGTACGATAAAAATACGATAGAATCTCTGAAAATACCCTCGATTGTTTTGATGGAGCGGGCTGCGCTTGTTACGGCAGAGCAGCTCAGAAAGGAAAAGGGGGATGGAAATTATCGGGTGCTGGTTGTTTCCGGCTGCGGCAATAACGGCGGCGACGGCCTGGCGGTCGGCAGGCTTTTATCTTTGCAGGGATGCCATGTTGATTTTGTGCTGCTTGGAGATTCTAAAAAATGCAGCCGGGAAACGGCGTTACAGCTTGACATTCTGGCGCAGTATAAGCATAAGCCTTTTGACAGAATCCCCGAAGGTGAATATGATATAGTAATCGATGCAATTTTCGGCATCGGTTTAACGAGAGAGATAGAGGGAATTTACAAAGAGGCCGTCCGGACGATAAACGAACAAAACGCCTATGTATGCAGTATCGACATCCCCTCGGGCATTGACGCCGATACCGGAAAGGTTTTAGGCTGTGCGGTAGAGGCGGATTTAACGGTGGCTTACGGATTTTATAAGGCGGGGGAATTTCTCTATCCGGGCGCGGGATATTGTGGTAAAATCGTCTGCGGGCAGATGGGCATAGATGAACACAGTTTCCTCGGGCAAAAACCGTTATGGTATACGTATGATGCCCTTGCGGATGTGCAGATTCCGAAAAGAAAGCCTGACGGCAACAAGGGAACGTTCGGAAAAGCGCTTGTCATTGCCGGAAGCGATACGATATGCGGCGCAGCGTTACTGGCGGCACGCGGCGTTTTTAAGACGGGAGCCGGTATGGTAAGGATTGTGACGTCCGTAAAAAACCGCGAGACATTACAGCAGACGCTGCCGGAAGCCATGCTGACGCTCTATGATACGGCGTTATGGAAAGAAGAACCGGATAGTTCATTTTTACAGGCATTTAAAAAGGCCGTGGAATGGGCGGATTGTATTTTAATAGGCCCGGGCATCGGCATGGAAAAAGAGGCACAGTGGCTGCTTCATTACTGCCTGAAAGAAAGTGCGCTTCCCATGGTAATTGATGCGGACGGTTTGAATCTGCTGGCGGAAAAGAAAAATGATGATACACAATATATAAAAAGTGGGCGGAATGTGATTTTGACGCCGCATCTGGGGGAATTTGCCAGACTATATGGCTGTACGGCTGCAGAGGCGTCGGCTCATCTGACGGTCTATCCGAAAGAACTTGCCGACAGGCTTGGCTGTATCGTAGTATGTAAGGACGTACGCACGATTGTGGCATACGCCATGGAGGATAGCGTGTATATGAATACCGCCGGGAATGCGGGCATGGCTACGGCAGGTTCCGGTGATGTGCTGGCAGGGATTATCACAGGACTTCTCGCACAGGGCATGGAGGCAAAAGAAGCCGCCGTTTCGGGGGTATACCTGCATAGCCTGGCAGGAGATATGGCGGCCGGGGTATGCGGCGAATATGCAATGATGGCCTCGGATATCATAGAACAGATACAGGAGCTTTTGCAATGAAAAAAATGGAAGACCAAAGAATATGCGCGAGGGTGGATTTGGATGCGCTTCACGCCAATATAGAGGCGATTGAGAAAATAATAAGCCCCGGGGCAAAAATCATGGGCATTATTAAAGCAAACGGATATGGACACGGCGCAGCGCCGATAGGAAAGGAACTGGAAAAGATTGATACGGTCTTCGGTTACGGCGTGGCAACGGCGAAAGAAGCCCTTACTTTGAGGGAAGCAGGATTAAAAAAGCCGATTTTAATTCTAGGCTATACGTTTGCGGAGTGTTATGAAGAATTGATTGAACAGGATATCAGCATGGCCGTATTCCGTTATGATACGTTAGAAGAACTTTCCGCCTGTGCAGCAAAACTTGGCAAAAAAGCTAAAATCCATATCAAAGTGGACACAGGCATGTCAAGAATCGGCGTTTTTCCGGATGAGAGCGGTTTAACGTTTGTCAAAAAAGCCCTTTCCTATGACACTTTGACGATAGAGGGCATTTTTACCCATTTTGCAAGGGCGGATGAAAAAGATAAAAGTTTTGCAAAAAAGCAATTTGACCGAATTAGTCAATTCTGGAATGACATAGAAATACAGACGGGGTACCGGATTCCGATAAAACACTGCGCTAACAGCGCGGGAATTATGGAACTGCCCAAGACGCATATGGATATGGTACGGGCGGGCATTATCTTATACGGTCTGTGGCCCTCCGACGAGGTGGAGAAAGAAAAAATTGCCTTACGGCCCGTATTGTCCTTAAAAAGCCATATTGTCCATATCAAAGAGATAGAGAAAGGAACGAGCGTAAGCTATGGCGGAATTTATACGGCGGATAGGCCTATGCGGATAGCGACAATTCCGGTCGGTTATGCGGACGGTTATCCAAGGGCTTTGTCCGATAAGGGATATGTGTTAATTCACGGAAAAAAAGCGCCGATTCTTGGCAGAATCTGCATGGATCAGTTTATGGTGAGCGTCGATGACATTCCACAGGCGCAGCCGTTAGACGAGGTTACCTTAATCGGCAAAGACGGCGCAGAAGAGATTACCATGGAAACGTTAGGAGATTTATCCGGCAGATTCAATTATGAATTTGCCTGCGGTTTAGGGGAACGGGTTCCCAGGATATATATAAAAAAGGGAAAAATTTGTGAGTATACTTTCTAAAGAAGTGGGCAATACTATTGCTGTCAGTTAGAATTGCTGGATTGATTGAAGGAAGTGTGAGATATGAAACGAGGAGATATTTATTATGCTGACTTAAGACCGGTCATCGGTTCTGAACAGGGAGGCGTCAGGCCGGTACTGATTGTACAGAATGATATCGGGAACAAACATAGCCCAACGGTAATTTGTGCGGCGATTACATCTAAAATGAATAAGGCGAAACTGCCGACGCATATTGAATTGAATGCGGGTAAGTATGATATGGTGAAAGATTCCGTTATTTTACTCGAACAGCTTAGGACGATTGACAAAAAACGCTTAAAGGACAGAGTGTGTCATTTGGATCAGGAGATTATGAAAGAGGTAAATACGGGATTGATGGTCAGCCTTGAACTTGGTACATAAGAGCTGCGTAAAGATACAAAAGAACTTATAGCCCCTAAAGGGGCGGGAATGGAGGAATCATTACATTATGGAAGACGGTGTCAGGGGTACCGGAAGTGTGCTGATATTTTTTATTCTGCTATTTCTGGAAATGATACTTTATGGCTTTAACGCCGCGATGCAGAGCCGGAAGGAACAGGAGCCGGAGGAAGCGGAGAAAGAGGCGTCGAAGAGAACGGCAAGGCTGCAATATATTGCCGACAATCCATCGAAATATTCCAATGCGCTGCAATTTGGCATTATCAGTGTTAATATGCTGTTGGGCATACATTTATGCCGGTTGGATATCTGGTGCGGACATTTGATGTATCTGGCGGCATTATATTATATGGACGGATTGCAGATTTGGCAGATGAGGTGTCTTGCCGTGCTGATTGTGGTTGTCGTAACCGTTTGCCTGTTGTACATAGTTTTTACGTTCGGTATGCTGATTCCAAGGAAAGCGGCGGCGAGATATCCGGATGCGTGGATTAGGGTTTTTATTACGCCCGTTTATTATTTTGTCCGCATAGCGCTGCCTTTTACGACGTTTGTATCCATTTCGGCCAAAAGCATCCTGCAGTTTTTCGGCATCAAGGGGCTTGACGAGACGACGGACGTGACGGAGGAAGAGATTATCTCCATGATAAATGTCGGACACGAGCAGGGCGTGCTGCTTGCCGGAGAAGCGGAGATGATAACGAATATTTTTGAATACGGAGATAAAGAGGCCAAGGATATCATGATAAACCGTAATAACATGATAGCGATTGACTGTAATATCACGTTACAGGAGGCGGCGGCTTTTATACTGGAAGAACACAACAGCCGTTTTCCGGTCTATGACGGCACGATTGACCATATTGTCGGCATTCTGCATTTAAAGGACGTTATGCGTATGCAGATGAATGAGAAAATGTTAAATAAACCCATCGGCAAGGTGAAAGGACTCTTAAGGGAGCCGTTATTCATCACGGAAACAAGGAAACTGGACGATTTGTTGAAAACGATGCAGAATGAGAAAATACAGATGGCAATCGTTATCGACGAATACGGACAGACCGCCGGACTTTTGGCGTTAGAAGACATTTTGGAGGAAATCGTCGGCAACATTCAGGACGAATACGACGAAGAGGAAAGCTATATTAAGGAAAACGGACAGGACGAATATATTATCGACGGCATGATGCCGCTGGATGAATTGGGAGAGCAGTTAGGCATTACGTTTGAAGAGGAAAATTTCGATACCGTGAACGGTTTTGTCATTTCCCGGTTAGAGCATATTCCGGAAGAGGGAGAAGAATTTGAATTTTGGTTCCAGGGATACCGCTTTCAGATTCTGGAAGCCAAAGACAGAATGATTCAAAGCGTACTGGCCGTTAAAATGCCGATGCCGGAGGCCGAAGAAGAAAAAAATGACAAGACGGTTGAAGAAGCGGACGAAAAATGATAGTATAATAAACGCAGGAAGATTGACGCCTAATAAAAACGAAGGAGAGCATTGATATGTCAGGACATTCAAAATTTGCGAATATTAAACATAAGAAAGAAAAAAACGACGCGGCAAAGGGTAAAATATTTACGATTATCGGAAGAGAAATCGCCGTGGCGGTAAAGGAAGGCGGACCCGACCCGAACAACAATTTTAAATTAGCGCAGGTAATCGCCAAGGCGAAAGCCAACAATATGCCGAATGATACGATAGAAAGAGGCATTAAAAAAGCTGCGGGCGGGAACGATAATGTTACTTATAAATATGTGACCTATGAAGGCTATGGGCCGAACGGCATAGCGATTATCGTAGACGCACTGACGGATAACAGCAATAGGACGGCAGCCAATGTCAGAAGCGCATTTACCAAAGGACAGGGCAATGTCGGCACGCCCGGCTGCGTTTCTTTTATGTTCGATAAAAGGGGCCTTATTATCATTGACAAAGAAGAATGCGATATGGAAGCCGACGATTTGATGATGATGGCATTGGACGCCGGTGCGGAAGATTTTTCAGAGGAAGAGGACAGCTATGAAATCTATACGGCTCCGGACGATTTGGAGACGGTAGCGGAAGCGCTGCGCAAAGAAAAGATAGAAATGGTATCTTCCGAAGTGTCCATGATTCCACAGAACTGGGTGGAGCTGACGGATGAAACCGCCATCAAGAATCTGCAGAGAACGTTGGATTTATTGGAAGAAGATGACGACGTGCAGGCGGTATATCATAACTGGGATATGTAAGCGTAAGTAAGACGATAACTTGTATTTACGATAGATTCTATAAAGACAGGGGCATGGTATAACAGATGGAACAAGTGGATTTAGCGGCAGTTGCATCATTACTGGACCAGGAAAAAGACAGGCTTGCGGGTTTTAGAAAAGAAACCTATGCGGATTCCTTTGCGGCGTATCTGGAGGATAACAGCGGCGTATGGAGCGGTTTCAGACGGCTTTTTGCAACGGAGCGGGAGCCGGTAAAAGAGGCCGGGGAAGTTGCTGCTTGCCTGACAGACAGAATGCAGGAAATTTTGGATGCGCAGAAAAATAAACGGGGGAAAGACGAAAAACAGTTAAATATAAACCTGTATATGGTATCGTATTTTTTTCCGGCCTTATTATCGTGCCAGGAATATCCGGGAAAAGACGGCGGCGCGGTGAAAATGGCGGATATTATATGTCAGAAATGGAACGAGACGTTTCGCGCCCATACGATTCAGTATGCGGATTTTAACGCCATCCAAAGCGGATTTAAACAAAAGCTGTGCTATGTTACGACGGCGGTCTGCTGCGGTCTGCAAAAAGGAGCGGACTGCAGGGAAATCATGTTGATGAAAAAATACCGGGATGAATATATCGGGAAACAGCCGGACGGGGAAGCTCTGATAGAAGAGTATTATGATATTGCGCCGACCATTGTTAAACGGATTGCCAAGGAGAGTTCCCCGGAGGAAAAATACAGGTACTTATGGGAACATTATCTGCAATACTGCGTTGCCATGATAGAGGCGGGGCAGTATGAAAAGTGCCGGGAAACCTATATGGAAATGGTGAACGAACTGAAAGAAAAATATTTTATTACCAATCACAGGGAGGATAAAAGATGAGCAAGCAGTATGAAAAAGAAACTATCTGTATTCAGTCAGGCTGGCAGCCCAAAAACGGAGAACCGCGCGTGCTGCCGATATATCAGAGTACCACTTTTAAGTACGATTCTTCGGAGCAGATGGGCAGACTGTTTGATTTGGAGGAAAGCGGATATTTTTATACAAGACTGCAGAATCCAACCAATGATTATGTGGCGGCCAAAATCTGCGAGTTAGAAGGCGGTGTGGCGGCAATGCTGACCTCTTCCGGGCAGGCGGCGAATTACTATGCCGTATTCAATATCTGTGAGGCGGGAGACCATGCGATTATGTCCTCCACCGTATACGGGGGAACGTTCAATCTTTTAACCTGTACGATGAAAAAAATGGGTATCGAGTGTACGATTGTAGACCCGGACGCCGACGAGGAAACCTTACACGCGGCTTTTAGGGAAAATACGAAGTGTGTCCTTGCGGAGACAATAGCCAATCCGGCGTTAGTTGTATTAGATATTGAGAAATTTGCCCGCGTCGCGCACGCGCATCAGGTTCCTTTTATTGTCGATAATACCTTTGCGACGCCGATTAACTGTAATCCTTTTCAGTGGGGCGCGGATATTGTAACGCATTCCACGACAAAATATATGGACGGACATGCGATGACGGTCGGCGGCTGTATCGTAGATTCCGGTAATTTTGACTGGAGTAGATATCCGGATAAGTTTCCGGGGCTTTGTACGCCGGACGAGTCCTACCACGGCATCGTCTATACGGAGAAATTCGGCAAAGCGGCTTATATTACGAAAGCGACAAGCCAGTTGATGAGGGATTTGGGGTCCATTCAGTCCCCGCAGAACGCCTTTTTGTTAAACGTGGGGCTTGAGACGCTTCCGCTGCGGATGGAAAGACACTGCTATAATGCGCAAAAGACGGCGGAATACTTAAATGCGCATGAAAAGGTGGCATGGGTAAACTATCCGGGTCTGCCGGGCAATAAATATTACGAACTGGCGCAAAAATATATGCCGAACGGGACCTGCGGCGTTATTTCTTTTGGCTTAAAGGGCGGAAGGCAGGCCGCGGCAGACATGATGGATAAATTAAAACTGGCGGCAATCGTAACGCATGTAGCGGACGCAAGAACCTGTGTGTTACATCCGGCAAGCCATACGCACAGGCAGATGAACGACGAGCAGTTAAAGGAAGCGGGCGTTGCGCCGGATTTGATTCGCCTGTCGGTCGGTATCGAGCATATTAACGATATTATTGCGGATTTGGAGCAGGCTCTTAGCTGACGAAAGAACAAAGGATAAGAAATATGACGTATAAAAAAACTTGGATAAGTTACCTGTTATGGGCGTTTTATACGTGCGCCGTGGGGGTAATTCTGGCGGATTATGCCATCTTATTCTGGCAGGGCTGCATCAGCGAAAACATCGGCTATGATACGGTTTTATTTGTTTTTCTGATATTTGCCGGTGTGGTGGGCTGTCATTTTCTCATTAGAAAAATACTTTCGGTGTACCATAGCCGGGATAAAGAGAAAAAAAAAGATAGAATAAGCGGCCGGATGGCGCTGGTATGGGAAGTGTTTATTGCGCTGGGTATCTTTTTTACAGGTCTGCTATATCGTATCTGTTTGTATCTGCATAGCGTTCCGGATATGATTATCACGACACAGTATTATCATGCGGCGACACTAAAGGCAGGAACGGGTATAGAGCCGATAACGCACGGGGCTTCCTACCTTTATACGGTGTGTCTTTCCTTTGCGCTTTCTTTTTTGGGAAATAAGGCGGCGGCAGCCGTATGGATGCAGATTTTTATACAAATGCTGACGATTCTTCTTGCCTTTTTTACAATCAGAAAAATAGCCGGACGGATTCCCGCGTGCATTGCAATGTTGACGCTTGCCGCATCTTCCGTCTATGCGGGGCAGATTTTTATACTGACGGCGGAAAGCCTGTTTTTCTTATTGTATCTGGCGGGGCTTTGGGTTATCGGAAGCTATATCAGGCTGTATCATGAAGATTCTGTTTCCATAGCGTTAAAGATTGCCGGAGCCGTACTTTCAGGCGCGCTGCTTGGCATATTATGCTATCTGGACGCCGTATCGCTTACGTTATTATTTCTTTTGCCCGCCTTGTTTACGCGAATGCGAAAACAGGCTAAGGGCAGGGAAATTTCCGCATTTAGCGTGAAAGTCAGAGTGGCATTTTTGATTTTGACGCTTGTCAGCGGCGCGCTTGCCTTTATGGGGATGCTTGCCATTGACGCTTCCTATAGCGGGGGCAGAATCATACAGGCAATGGAGGCGTGGCTTTCTTTGTATCAAAACCATCTCGGAGCGGACTATATTTTTTATCAGACGAACCGCTCCCTTATCGAGTGCCTTGTTTTGGTTGTGTCTGCGGCGTTTCTCATTATGTCGTTCTGGAATAGGAAAAAAGAGCAGAACGCGTCTTTTTGGATATGCCTGATGTTTGTGCTGGCGCCTACGCCGCTTACGGCGGCGGGTTATTTGCCCTATCAGGTTTTCTCCATTTTCATATGGAGCGTTTTAGCGGGAATCGGCGTGCAGCAAAGTTTTGTATGGGAGGAAAAACAGATGGTAAAGACAACGTCCACATCCGAAGCGCAGCTAAAATCTGCGGAAGATGACAGAGAGGACAAACCGCGCTTTATTGAAAATCCGCTGCCGCTTCCGAAAAAGCATGAAAAAAGGACAATGGATTATCAGTATGAAGTCGCGCAGGATAAGATGGATTTTGATATTGAAGTAAAAGACAATGATGATTTTGACGTTTTATAACGAATGTCGGAATAAAAATTCAAATATCACAAAAACTAGAAGAGAATCGTAACAGGGTTCTCTTTTTTGCATGGAAATGTAAATAGAAAGAAAGGAAGAAATTTTATGGGAAATAGCCAGGATAAAGAGAAAGAAAAGAAAAAAAGCGATAATGCAGATAAAAATAAAAACAATAATGATGAGAAAAAGGAAAACGAGAGAAAAGAAAAAAAGGCGGATGCGGAAAAGCACAGAGACGAACGGATTGAGGCGACAGGGCAGCTTACGTTAGACGAAAATGAATCCGAGCATAATATCCATCTGATAACCATTATCGGGGAAATAGAAGGACATGAAAATTTAAGCAGTTCCTCCAAAACGACCAAATACGAGCATATCCTGCCGCAGCTTGCGGCGATTGAAGACAGTAAGAAAATAGACGGCGTTTTGATTCTGCTTAACACCATGGGCGGTGATGTGGAAGCGGGATTGGCGATTGCGGAAATGATTGCTTCGCTCAGTAAGCCTACGGTTTCTTTAGTGTTGGGCGGGAGCCATTCCATCGGCGTGCCGATAGCCGTCAGCACGGATTATT
>JAMPFF010000062.1 GCA_023664605.1 Clostridium sp. | reverse complement strand
TTACTCTGTAATTACCAAAAGCAAACAAGCATAAAAATTCTCTTGCTTCGTTTGCGGAAGAAATATTAACACTCTCTCCGCCAGTGCATACGCCAATCTTTTTCCAGCTTAAACTGTCGTCTGACTCGGTAAAAGCGTCCACGATCCTTTGTTCCAAATCATTCATATTCACCGCCGAAAATGCGTCCCCTGCCTGCGAAACCGTTCCTTCTGCTCTCGTAACATCAACAATCATAGTCCCGTTAGCGTCTCCGGAAACTCTTTTCAATTGCCGCCTTCCTGCATATTCTACTAATCTGTCTTTCCATGTTTTCTGTTTAAAGGCCATTACAAAACACCGATTCCTTCCCCTGCGTATAAGTTATCACCGCAGTAATAAAAACTATTTTTATATGCAACATAAATGTAATAAACATCATGCAGTATCTTCTCTATGTCATTCCATTTCTGGTAAGTATTAAGCGGTTGCTCCGGTACTTCCGGTGTGTCGGCATGTACGATAAAAGAAGTCCGTATCTTTTGCACATTCTCTCGTATTCTCGCATAATCACTCACACGCGGTATATCGCCATATTCCCATTCCTTTACATTGACCGTGGCCGCTACAATCTCACCTATTATTTTACAGTTGTTCTCGTTCCGCTTAATATCTGATAAGTTAAACGCACCTTTCAACCCTAATTTTCCGTTTATGCCTGTGTTCCACTCTTGTTTTTCCTCTTCCGTTATCGTCCTGTTAAGATATGCTTGGTTAAGATATTTCACCCTGTCCACATCTTCCTGTGTCCTATCGCAAACGAAAAGTGGCAACATATATTCAAAAGTGTTCTTATATGTGCTTATGTTTCCTGCCTCGTCCACAAGTTCAAGGTCAAGGATATATTTATCATCTGCCGACTGTGCCACATCGGCAACAAAAGTATGACCGTCTAATCCGTCAAAAAGCGTTTCTATGCCGTTGACCGTTCCGCCAACGTACATAATATCAGTTCCAAAGTTAATCTTTAACTGCATTAAACCACCTCTAAAGTGATTGTTACCGGTGCGGAAACATCAACCGGATTAGGCGCGAAATGCACATTTCTTACTTCCGGAATGGACGTATCAAGTTTAATCGTCTTAGTAACCGTTGTACTTCTTCCAGACTTGTCGGTGGATACAACTTTTATAGTATTATCACCCTCTGTAAGCGTTAAATCCTTTGCGAAACCGCCGTCACTTCCGACCGATACTGTTACCGCTGTATTGCTGTTATGTGTAATTTGTACGGATACAGGACTGCTTGTAGCGTCATTTGTTGAGCCTTTAACCGTACAAGTCGGCTGATTAGTAATACTTTTTGTAGGTTCTGTAATTGTCAGCGTGGGCGGTATGGTATCAACTGTAAATGCCGCACTTACCGCCGTAGCCGCGTTACCGTCATTATCCGACGCGGTTATCGCTATGGTGTGAGAACCGTCCGACAATGCCGCAGATGGCGTATAAGTACACTGATAGCCGTTTGTGATAGCTGTCTTGGTAAGCGATACGGTTGTGCCATCCACCTTACACACGATACTGCCAGAATTTACGCCAGAACCGTTAGTTTCGTCCGTAACATTAAACTTGATAGGCAATACATTATTCTGCGTATATGTGCCGTTTGTGGGCTGTGTAAGCGTGATAACGGGCTTTGTTTTCTCTTTAACGGTCAATCTTAGGCTACTGCCGATTGTCGCGTCTGTAGCGTCCTTTGTCGTTACCGTCCCTGCGTCATTCGTTGCCTCTATTGTGACTGGGTAATATCTGCCGGACAGATTGTAAGATGTGACTGCCGGAGCGGCGATTGTTCCCTCATACTTTCCTGTGCTGCTGTTATATGTAAGGTTTGTCCACACATTATTTATCTTTACTCTGACTTTACTGATTGCCATGCTATAACACTCCTATTTGCTGTCCTGCATAGATTTCTTTTGCATACTCCGCTACCTTTTCAAACGTAATTACTTTATCCGCCACCGTTACAGATATTTTGATAGATGCCTTTGCATTTGCCGGATTAGGGGATATTGCGACGCTTGATATCTCTGGTCTATTCATCAGATAATTGCCCCCATTCCTTCATCTGCATATAGTTCATCATCCGTATAATAATAAGAAGATGTGAGTTTATAATATCCTCTGTATTTTGCTGTACTGATAAATCCTCCTGTCAAATCGGTCGTAAGAGACTCGATCGCTGTTACAAAGTTGGCATGTTCCGGCAATACGTTCTCAACTTCGGCCCAATCGCCGGCCTTTTCTTTATAAGACAAATGTTTCGTCTGTATAATCTGTTGTAATTGATAATAATCTAAAATATTATCCGCCGCCCTTTTCGCCGACTGATAATTAAGCAGGGTTCCGGTAAAATTCTTAGTTCCTCTAAACTCCCCAGCTTTTATTATTTCGATTCTTGAAAGCGCTGTCATCTCTGTACTGATATACTTTTGGCCGGATATCGCTACTTCCCCTTCTCCCGCTCTGTCGAGTTTTAACACTATATAGTATGGCATTCTTTTCAGAATAAGCCCCGCGCTGGCCTGTACGTTTTCGGCCGGAGTGGAAAATTGTATTGTATGAATTCCTTCTCCGTAAATATCCTTTGTTATTTCTGTAACTTCTTTATCCAATGTCCATGTTTTATAAAAGACATTCACGTCAGATATATAATCACTTGATTTTAATGTTGTAGAAAATTTCTTGCTTCTCTCAATTTTTACGGATATTTTTCTGTCACTTTTATAGATGTCAATACCAGTTCGCCGCGACGTGTTTATAATGCTTCCACACGCAAACAGGACTTCTCTAAGAGCTTTCTGACAAGACTGTATTCCGAGTGTTCCGTATACTGGCGTGTCATATGTCTCTCTGTCTATTTCGTATTCCGAGATGCTGGCCGCCCTCATGATTTCATCGATTATGGAACCAGCCTTTTCTCCGTTATAGATTTTTCCATCTTTAAAATCTGTATTTAAAAGCATGCCCTTATAATCGATCGCAGACATTGCTGTAATATTTTTTGTAGTGCTATAGTTGTCCAGGAAGAATGTTCCGAGGGGAATTATTTCCCCATTCACTATTTCGTAAGGAACGAGCTTCTGCTTTCTTTGAAAAGATTTATAAAAACCGTCAAGGTTTCCTATATTAAAATCATTGTTCTTGTCAACAAAATCAAATGTAAGAATATCAGTTGCTATTTTATCCGATATCGGGTCAGTTTCATTTACCAACCTTGCACTTTTAACTATATCACCTCCCCAGACAACAGTTGTACCATACTCTATATACTGCAATTTTGCATTATGGTAAGGAAGTGTGCGTCTGAACACAATCTCAATGCTTCCATAATCAACAATCTGATTTCTGCAAAAATATACAAGCGAGTCCGGATAAAATTTCTTTGTTGATAGCCTTAAACCCGATAAATCTCTCCATGTTATTTCAATTTCCAGAGGGTATTCACTAAGAAAATGTAAGGTAAGTCCATAACTCGAATGATTTTTCGAAAATTGTATTAAAATTTTCTGCATATCATATATTTCTTCTATCGGGCCGGCCAAGTCGTCTCCGGCGTACAATTCAGAACCGCCATACCAGTAGTTATTATTCGTCCAGACAAAATCTTTTGAAAAATACACAAGATCGTCCGGATCGTCTGGAAATTCTTCTTTGCTTCCGTCCAGCACAAAAAAGTTATGTTCAAGTGTGCCGTAAGAAGGAGATTCTATGTTATCTTTAATTTTTCTCAAGTCGGCAAAAGCGGCATTATCTTCTGTGCTTTCCACTGCATCCGCTAAGGCCGTTACGTCATATAGCCCATATTCAACATAAAAAAAAGTTTTCATGCAGGAACCCTCGCTGGCATTTTAGCGGTCATTTTACAAGTAAATCCGGTAAATTCTGCTTCATTGTCTAAAATCTTCTTATATTCGTCCGAAACGCTGGATATATAGCCGCGGAAACTATAATATCCGCCCTTAACTGGCAGAGAAATATCCACAAAATCTACCGGGCGCGTCATAAAGTCCCAAAAGAAATCATAATCAGTATCTCCAAAGTCGGAGCTTGTGCCAACGGTTAAATCAAAGTTATAGTATACACCGATAAGTTCTCTTTCCAAATCTCCGATCTCCACACGTTCCGCAAATTTATCTAAAAAATCCGCGCGGCGTTTTAGAGATACCATCGGTATATCAAAATATTCCCCATCAACTATTATTCCCCTGTCGAACTTCATTATGTCACCCCCAGAACATCTACGTTGTAACCCTGTCTTCCTAGCTCGTGCAATATATCGCCAAGCGTCAACCTTGCAAATTCCTGGCCATTAACATTCAATGAAATGGTTGGGTTCAATCCGGACGGAACGTTTCCGTATCCGTTTCGGCTTAACACGTTTTCTACGCCCTGCTCAATCGTGGCAAGCGGTGCCTCGATATTGACCTGGCCGCGCGGCTGGTCTCCTAAGATGGCCATGAACGGGTTGCCGCCTCGGATGACTGCTCCGGAGGCAAGCTGGGGAATACTGTCTAAATTATAAGCAGATATATTTTCTACCGTATACGCCCTTCCCATATTGGCCACGCTTCCCATCAGACTGCCTACCTGTGAGGATGTTGTGGAAGCGGCGTCACCTACTTCTGAAATAGCGGATAAAATTCCGGATACAGAATCGGAAATCCACGAAAACAAAGAACCTATAATATTTCTTATTGTTTCTGCAACACTTTCTATCCTCGCCTTGAAGCTCTCAAAAATATTTTGTGCAGATGTCCATGCGCTGTTCCATACAGTACTTACCAAATTGCTTATAGAAGACATAAAGTTTGTAAAGAATGTTCTTATATCTTCTAGTTTCTGCCGGAAAAATGTTCCGATTTCATCTAATTTTCTTATTAAATAAGATGTTATATTCTCCCATACTTCTCGAAGATAAGCTGTAAAACGATTCCAGAATCCCGTAAACCAATTCTGAATGTCAGTCCATATATCTGTAAAAAATTTCTGAATATCAGAAAGGGTCTTTGTAAAAAATTCACTTATAGCATTCCACACTTCTGCTGTGGATTTCTGGATGTTTGTCCATGTTTCAGAAAAAGATTTTTTTATATTCTGTAACTTTGTTGATATAGAAGTTAAAAGGCCGGACCAGAAATCCAGGAACCATGTTCCGATGTCCTTCAAAGTATTTATCATATCCTGCTTTAAATTATTCCAAAGTTCTGAAACGAGGTAGATTTTGTCTTTCATGCCGTCAAGAAGACCTTCTGTTATGTATTCTCCCTGCTCTTCCATGACGGTTGAAGGACTGTGTATTCCCAAAGCGTCTTTAAACCATCCAACGATACTGTCCGCTATATCAGTTACAGCATTTACAACCTTATCCTTGAACGAAAGTATTCCATCTACTATTCCCTGTACAATTTCCTGTCCTGCTTCTGAAAGAGGCGCCGTAAATTCTAATATTTTTGTGACAATTCCATTGAAAATAAGCGTTATTCCGCCCAGCAACAAATCTTTAAGCATATCGACGAATCCACTTGCAATTTCCGCAAGGCCCTTATATGCCAAATCAAAATCGCTTGAAAATATTCCGGTTAGAAAATCTATTATTCCTCCGAGCAATGTAATAAAATCATTTACAAAATCTGCTACATATCCGACAAATTCAACAAGCGTATTCCAGATCGAATCGATGACAGGGAGAATTTTTGACAAAACGTTGCTGATAATCCATTCGATGAACGGTTGCAAAACATTTTCCCATAAAACTTTCAATAAATCCGCAACTTTTCCTAAAAATTCGGCAGCATTATCCAAAAGAGGTTGAATATGTTCTTTCCAAAGTTTATCAAAATCTTCTGCCCATTTATCTAAAATTGGCTGTACATTTCCATTCCAAAATTCTAAAAAATCATTTGTTAATTCTGATAAACCTTCTGAAACACTATCAAAGAACGGTTTAAAATGCTCGTCGTAGACTTCATTAAGCTTATCAAACGTATCATCAATACCCTGCTTGATAGTTCGTGTAACCTCTTCCAGAACACCTAAAAATCCTTCTAAGGCCGTTCTAAATTCTTCTTTGTTATCTACAAATGGCTTTATGATAGTATTTAATAAATCTCTTGCCAGCTTTGATGCGAGCTCCGTAACACCCATAAACGCATCTGTAAATATGCCTATCAGATTCGCTGTGAGTTGTTGGCCGCTTTCACTTGCAAACGCTTCAAATACATAAGCAAAGGAAATAAAAAAAACTGAAAGCATATTGTTTACGTCTGCCCATATATCAAACATGCTAATCAGATAGCTTTTGATGCGTTCTTTATTTTGTTCCAAATATAGCGCAATGCCGCCGACTAAGTTTGTCGCAATCGTAAGGCCGACGCTGGACATAGAGCCCGCTAACGCGCCAAGCATATAAGCTACTGACTGTGCCCAATTGTCAGCCGCCGTAATCACTGCGGGGTCGGTAAAAATATCAATAACACTATCTTTGATTGATGCAAGACTATTTTTGATTGATTCCAGGCGGTATTCCCAATCGCCCAGGCCATCCCAAAACCCCTCCATAAAAATATCTTTTAATTTATTAAAGTAATCTAATATAGGTTTTAACTTTTCCAAAATGCCATCAAGCCAATCCTTGAATTTAGAATCAACCGGTACTTCCTCGAACAAATCCCCCGCGGCCCCGGCCACTCCGCCGCCGGCGTCCACATTTTCCTCTTTCTTTTCCAACACATCCAGATCGTCAAACTTTGCAAGCGCGCCGCGCGCCTTGTCGGCCGCCTTTGCGGTATTGTCAAGAGATTTATTGTAAGAATCCTGCACCTTTTTAGCGCGCGTAAACGTGCTTTTGCCGCCCAGCACCGCTATAAACTGCGCGACGTAGGTCATTGCTGTGGATATTGCATCAATCAGCTTTGAAAGCCACGGAAGAACCAGCTGTACGATAGGGGAAAAGGCCGCCGCTATCTGATTTCCCAGCGTAGACATAGAATTTTTAACGCCCTGCACGCTGTTTGCAAAGCCGTCGGAATAATTCATAAGGTTAGTAAACCCTGCCGTTATTCCTGCTCTCACCTTATTAAAAAGCGCATAAATAGAGCGAATTCCAAAACCATATTTCAGAATGGTTTTTAATCCTTTTGAAAGAGAAATGTCTGCCTGCTTCGCGTCACTTGACATTGCAGAAAAAGCCTTTTTTGCAGAGTCTTTCATTTTAGAAAATCTATCAGATACTGAACCCTGTCTTGCAAGAAGTTCTTCATATCTTTTTTTTAAAACTAAAAGTTCATTTTCTGCTTCTTTTAACTTTTGGGCAAGATTGGAATGCTCTTCGGTATCGCTTCCAAGAGTAAAGGCTTTTCCGGTATTAACTAAATCTTGCAACTCTCCTTGAAGATATGGTAAAGAGTTATTTAATTCATCTAAATCATACTGCATTTTTTTAAACGCAGAGGAACTCTCTTTACCGCCAGTAGCCAAGAATCTTTCCTGACGCGCCATAAGGTTATTGATTTTCTTTTCGGTAACTTCAATCTGGTTCTGAATTTCTTTATATTCATCTGTAGGAATTTTGGCATCTTTCAGACTTTCCATTTTTTGGCGCAAAGAAACAACCTTGTCAGCCACTTTTTGCATGGAATTTTCCAGTTTTTGAAGCTGACTCGGTACGTCTTTTGTATTAATTTTCGTATTTATCCTTATACTTCCGTCATATCCCGCCATAAAACCACCTTAAAAAGAAAAAAGTGCCACAGACGCGCATTACACGCATCCATGACACCTCTTAGTCCTTACCCCATGCCGATTCATAGAGTGATTTGATTTAGTTAAAATTCCACGCGTCCACACCATGAAGATTCTGGCTCTTGTTGGTAAGCGTGATTTTGTCTGTAAATTCCTCCTGGCAGCTTTTCTTTGCTGCCCTGCGCCGTCCTTTTGATGTTTGTCTCTTAATTTCTCTTTTTGATCGGATTCCGGCGAACCTGTTTTTGTGATACATTCCCATAAATAAAATCTCCTGTATTGGTTTTATTTTACCATTTTTATATGCGAGAGTTGTACCAATTTAAAAGAGCAGTATTGCTACTGCTCTTTTTCTAGTATCCATATTCTTTCTAAAAGTTTTGGGATATAATCAGGCGGTTTCCTCTGTCCTATCTCCCAACATTGTATTGTCCTTATTGGGATTCCGAAATGTTCGGAGAATTGTTTTTGTGACATTCTGGTTTCGGTTCTCAATTCTTTAACCGTCATTTTACACCTCAATCCCAAACTCATTATCCAAAAGTTCTTCAAAATCAGGGTCTAACTCCAAATATCTTTTAATAAATTCCTCCGGCTCGCAGGGAGCGAGTTTAGAATGCACCGCTTCTCTTTTGTCATCATCCATATAGCTGGCGATTGTGTCCATAAGTTCCTGTGTAAGTGTAAATTCCTCTCCATATCTTTTCATCTTTATTTTCTCCTATGCGATTACCAGCTTGTCAAACGGAATGTCAAATATATATCCGTTCTTAAATCCGCGTGTTTCCTTGTCTGCCTGATATTCCGCGTGGAATACTTTATTTTTGTAATCGATTGCTATGTTTGCCAGGTGTGAAACATCAAGCCGCTGAATCAGTTCGCCGTCCTTGTCATGCATAATGAATGAAGGACTATATTCCGTTACAAAGCTTTCTTCAATATTTTCAAAATCCATTTCATTTCCCATTTTTGATTCCTCCTATAATTTAATTTATGTATTGATTATAACGCATTGCGTTATATATGTCAATACATATTTTAAAAAATTTTTATAAAAACCACGCCCTAAAATGCAGGGCATGGCGCAATTATTTTTTGAACTTCTTCTTAAATTTTTCTTCATACTCTTTCTGATACCTTGGTAAAAGTTTAGCCCTGTTTTCAGGAAAGAATCCTGTAATAATCCTCCTATGATCAATGACTTGGGACGCCGTTTTAGCAGAATCAAAAAGCCCATCCAGTTTCTTTTTAAATTTCACATTAATCATTAGTTCCGCCGCAGCACGCGCAAGCCATTCCGTGGTTTCGTGCTTGTTTATGTTTTTGTAATAATATTCTACAGCATCCCTTGCGCGCAATATTTCTGCATTTGCTGTCCTATATCCGTCATCAATGATAGATTGCGCCCATTTTATCTGCTTTTCAGTTCCTTTTAGCCCGCTCGCGTCAAAACTTCCTTTGGAAGTATCTTCTGGAATATCTAGGTTCTTATATAGTTTTTTATATGAAGAAATGCTTCCTTCTCCAAGCCTTGCACCCAAATTCGTACACATCACTCATACACTCCTTTCAATTCTTTCAACCACTCCACAAAATCCTCGTTATCTTCCATCATTTCCGCAAAACTCTTATCCTTTATATATCTGCTCCACTCTGTTGTCTGCCGGAAACTCCTAAAAGGTCTTGCGGTTCTCGGCTGTTTCATCTGTTCCGTTGGAATCGGCGCAGTATCATCATACGCCATATGCGCAATATTGTATTTGTTTGGCGTAAAGCCGTCAAGCCCCATTGTGCCGCAGCAGGTCAAATCATCACCGAGATATTGCAACCTCGTTTCACCGCAGAAGAATTTCAAGCCGCAGTTGTGCACTTCGCTCCGAATTTCCTTGAAATGCTCCGCAAGTACCTCTATCGGGTACTGGAACCGGCTGCCGTTCCACTCCATATCCCCGATACGCTTTGATTTGCGCCTTACAGATAACCCCTCTACTATGATACCATATGCGCCGCAATCCGAAAAGGTTTTTATACTGTTTATTATCTGCCTGTGGAATATTGGCAAATAAGGCTGAATGCGTATGTTTAGCCTTGCTTTCTTGCTTAACTTTTCTATTGCCCTCATGCGCTCCGCAAAGGTCGGTGCGCCGCTCTCTAAAGCGTCGTATTCTGCACACGCCGCTGAAATCTGCACCACGCAGTTGCACTGCCCGATAAGGCTTAGATACGGCTCTTCCGCTATCAGTGTGCCTTTCGTGCTGACGATAAAGGGATATTTTGTTTCTGCCAACAGTTCCAGACATTCCAGCGACTTCTTTTCCGCCCTCTCAATCGGCTGAAACGGGTCAGACGTTGCTCCCCAATGGATAGGGATATTCCAATCGCAAAACCGTGTTTCGCTTGTACGTTTGCCTTGTATAAACAGCTTTAAGGCGTTGATTGCGCCGTTGCAGGGCATGACTATATTTTTATCCGGCTTTTCGTTGGCAAAGCAGTATTCGCACAGATGGGAGCATCCTGTGTAGGTGTCAAAGTGGATAGGGTAGTCACAGCCAAGGCATTGCGTGCCGCATTGAAGGGTGTAGACGGCGACTTTCTTCTTTTTATTCCTTATATAGGGCAATAATATATTTATATTTCCCGTTTCATCCAGATAATCAAAAATTCTTAATTGCTTATACATGGGAATTTACTATATCCTGTTCTTATCAGATTTTAAAATCTTCTTTTCGACCTCGTACACCGTGATTTCCCTGTCCTTATTCATTTTCACTTCCGCGCTATTTCCACGACATAGTATTTCCCTTACTGCTTTCCCAACTTCTAAGTCTGTCATTTTTTCATCTCCTCAAATGCCTGCGCCGCCAGCCGTTTCTGTTCCCTTTTCTTTTTCATTTCCTCAATCATGCGGTCGTGTTCGTCAATCGCCGCTTTCTCGGTATCGTTGTATTCCATCGTCTTTTTCTGTTCAAGGGAATAAGCGTCTTTCAGCTTTTTGTAAATGCTCCGTTCTTCCTTGCTCATTTTCCCCGTAATTTTCTTCGCGCGGATATCGACAACCCTTGTGTATGCGCATTCCGGTAAATTGGTGAGTAGTCCCATAAACTCCCAAAAGTGTAGGCGGTCAGTATTGAGGTTGATGCCGTACACCTGACGGAAAGCGGCGTATATGCGCCACTGGTCGATATCGTAGTCAGTGACCTTTGTTTTGTCATCGCTAATATGCTTATCGTGGTTCCAGCCTGTCAGAAACCACATAAGTCCAGCGATCGCCGTCTGTTCATCTGGGATATCTTTTAGGTATAGGAGAGATAAGGCAGTCCCTATCTGCTCCTGTTCCGTCAGTTCTTCATCTTCCAAAGCCTGTAAAATCTGAATACCTGCACCAAAGTCTGTATTAATCGGATAATCTTCATATTCTGTTGGGAGCTTATCAAGAAGAATGTTGAACATTATCCCCTTGCCCCTTTGCGGTTACGGTTATATTTCAGATTGATTTTTTCGTTGCGCTCCTGGGCGTATTTTTGCAAAAGCGGCGTTATCTGCTCAAAAAAGTCCCCGATCAACTCCACACTTGGGGTATCAATCCCCACGAATGCTTTCCGGCAGCATCCGTCGCCAAAAAGACTATCAAGCTCCGCACATATATCCTTACATAACCCAGAATACAGTGTAACGGTATCAATAATCATATCCGCATCGTTATCCGGCTTATCCTTATGCTTTTCTTCCAGATCCACTGCCTGTTTCTCAATATCCGCCTGCTTCTGCTCAAAGCGTTTCAGAAGCGTGACGAATTTTTCATAAAAAGTCGTGTCGCTTATTGGAATCTCTATGTATTCCCCGTTGTCGTTTACCTCGATTTTCTTTATTCCACTATCTACTCTTAAACTGTCCATACTTAACATCCTTTCCAAACGGGAGGGCGATGGAAAGGTGCGCCCTCCCGTATATTAAGTTTCCTTAATACCTAACTCAAGCTGCTCTCACTCTTCTTTGCCGTGGTTCTCGCGGCTACCGTCTGCGTACCATCTGCCGCGCCCTCGGTAAAGGTGTAACCATCTTCTGTAACCGTAATAACGCCCTCTACCACATCGCCGTTACCACTGATCTGAATGGATGATACAAGGGTCTCACCGCCGGCCCCGCCTGTGGAAGAGGGAGCGACAATAACCGGGACTTTTATACACTTAAAGCTGTTCTCTCCCACCTTATCGGTCTTGTAATAGCGGAAATAGTCGGTCTGTGCGTTTGTTCCTGTAGGGAACTTGCGGAAAGCGTCATCAATGTACTGCTGCGCTTCATCTGATAAGTGGTCGCGCTCCGGCGTCATAGACAGTGCGTAGCCGTTCAGCGTGTTGGATGCCGTCTTCTGGTTTACATACTGCTTTTCCTCGATGTTGGGAGACCAGTCCTCTGTAAGTTCGGTGTAACCGTCCCCAAGTTCGAGAATGTTTGATGTTGTGCCGCCCATGTACTTGCCAAAGTCTAAGAGCGATACCATGTTTGTTCTGTCGTTTGCCATACTTTTTCCTTTCTACCGCTATCTTTTTGCGGTCAGCGGCTTGCATCGTGTATATAGCAAGTCGGTTTATATTTTTATTTCTTTTTAAAATACTTCATTGATGCTTTTACCGCGAAAACCGTCGCGGTGTCGCTTTTTACTTCCTGCACCGCTGGAAAACTGCTTCCTGCGGAAAAACTCGTTATCGTCCGCCCGTCTGACAGTTTGGGCAGTTCTTCGATGTTTTCAAGCCACTTCGCAATATTATCCACAACAGTCTGGGAGTTGATAATCTGTCCGTTGCCTTTCGGGAAGCTTTGGTAGCCGATCTCAAGCCACAATTCAGCCTCAAAACTGCCGGATACATATTTCTTTAGATAATTTCCACCTGTCGTAAAGATACATACGCAAGTGCCTGTGTCCTCGGAATTGTACTTAACGCCCGCACCTTTTGGGATATAGGGGCATTGTGCGAATAATTCCAAGAGCATATCCCCTATTCTGTCGTATTCGTCAGCGGAAAGCGGCATAATTTTTGATTCTGCCATTATCTCCCTCCAATCTCAAACCTCGGTATCATCGCATACACGTCCACCGTATCAACGCTAAACGCATACCCATACTTCGTTTTAATGTGTTACAAACCGCCTATCTGGAAATGCGGTATTAAAATGCGCTGTGCAAAGCTGTTTACAGAGTATACATAGCTGTAATTTTGCTTCATGTACTCGAAAAAGTTATAATCATAGTCCTTGTATTTCTCGTCATTACTTTCAATCTTTCCAGTGGGTACTTGAACATCAAGGTTTAACCCTTCTCGTTTTACAATAACAAAGAAATCAGAACCCTTATTTATCGTGAAATTTTCCAGTCTTTCGTCTCCAACCAGATGTTCCCACTCTTTAGGGTCTAAGTATGGTTTTGCAAGCGTACTGTCGTTCATTAACTTCATAACGCAAACGCTTACATTTTCTTTTCCCGCCTTTGTTTGGTTTTCTTCCTCTGTAAACTCAATGTTCGCATTGTCAAACCGTGTGCCGAAATACTGCTCGGTTTCGTATAGTCCGTTTATGTATCTGTTATAGACAACAACGCTGTCAACGTAGTTAATGCCCATGATTGCTACTCCGTGTAATCTTCAATCATCATTTCAATGCCATACTCAACTGCACAAGTATTCTCGATTTTACAACCCCTTGCGCTCTCCCAGCCTTTAGCAAAGAAAGCCACATCAGCGGTCGAAAGCAGCTCAAGGCTCTTTCCCAAAAACCACAAAGGTTTTGCGTCATGCGGCGCACTTTGAAAGAAAGAGTCGATAACTTCTACCGGCTCACCCAACTTTTCCTCTGCGCTTTTTATTGCCTTTTCTCTTACTGCCAAAATTTCTTCATCTGTTTTGCCGTTCATAGGCTGTGATATAAATAATTTTTTCATATATGATTTTCCTTTCTTATTCTGTACGGATACGCCCCCGCATACAGCAGATTCACGCCGTTTGCGTCAGGCACACCGCCCAAATTATCCCTTACCATTCCGTAAATCATGGTATCAGCAACCTTTTTATCCTTTGCCGCCTCCATAGTAGCGGTAGACGCTGAACCGCTTGCGGAATAGCCGATTGATTCAGAACCGCTTGAAATGGACGTGATAACCTTGCCCTTGACCGTTCCGTCTGCCTGTGCCACCGTTCCCATGATCTCCATAGCGGCGGCGTTGTACTGATCTATCTGATAGAGGAAGTCTGCCAACTCGCAAACAGCGTCTTTTACTGCCTGTGCGTCTTGCTCATTGGTCGGAAAGGCAAATTGCAGTTTGCCGCCTGTTATAGTGTCTATCCTGCGCTCTGCCTTTCTGCCAAATCGCTTGAAGTCGTCCGCAGACATTTTTCCACCGTATTCTGTTGTGTAGTAGTCGTAATCTGCGTACATGATTGCTCCTTATGACAGGTTTGATTTTCTCCTGCCTTTCTTTTCTTCCTGCGGTTCGTCTGCCTGTTTCTTGGTATATCCGATTTTTGCAATGACTTCATCAAGCGTCAGATACCCTTTTTCATCAGACATAACGCCGCTTTCCTTGTCAATCTTGACCTCTTTTTTCTCCGTGATTTCAACAGGAAATGCCC
>JAMPFF010000061.1 GCA_023664605.1 Clostridium sp. | reverse complement strand
TTCTCGGACCGAAGAAAGGTGCATTTTTAGGATTCGTATTTGGTTTCACAAGCTTCATCAACAACACATTCAAGGCGGTTACACCGTCGGCATTTGTATTTTCACCGGTTCTGGCGGCGAACGTCGTAGGGGTGTCCGGCATTTTTAAGAGCCTTTATATCTGTTTTGTGCCAAGAATTTTAGTAGGCGTCGTGCCGTATTTTGTTTATCTTGGTCTGCACAGATTATTAAAGGACGGGCAGAAAGTCTGGCGTATCGTGGTAAACCTTGCGGCGGCTGTGATTTTAGGCGTATCTTTTGGCGCGTTTTTAAGGCGTATGTTACAAGATAAGTTAGAGGGAAGCACATACGCGGCGATAAGCATCATAGCGGGTATTGCGGCGGGCATTATCCTGTTTGCGGTTTTGACGGTAACGGGAAGTAAAAAGGGCTCGACGAATATTGCGCTTGCCTATGCGGGGCTGTCGGGAGCTTTTACCAATACGTTACTTGTTATGAGCGGCATTTTCATTTTATATAAGGATGCTTATGCGCAGGCGCTTGGCATTGCGGGTGAGGCTGTCTTTGACACCATTATGGGCATTATCAGCTTTAACGGCGTTGTGGAGGCGGTAGTCGCGGCGATTATTGCAGCGGGCGTAGGCATTGCATTAATGAGGGTAAAACCTATTAAGGCTTTAAAAACAGAATAGAAACAGTCATCATGAAACTCCGCCGTATCAGCGGAGTTTTATGGGCGTTAGGAAAGGAACAGGAAAAATGATTTTAGCGGTAGATATCGGTAATACGAACATTGTCATCGGTTGTATGGAAGAGGAAAAGATATATTTTGTGGAAAGGGTGTCCACCGATATTTCCAAAACGGAACTGGAATATGTCGTGGAATTTAAGACGCTTTTAGAGCTGTACCGGATTGAAATGAAAGAAATCACAGGCTGCATTATCGCTTCCGTTGTACCGCCGCTTAACAATGTCGTAAAGACCGCGATGGAAAAGCTTTTTCATATGTCCCCGCTTTTGATAGGTCCGGGCATCAAAACGGGTCTTAATATTTTGATGGATAATCCGGGGCAGCTCGGTTCGGATCTGGTTGTCAACGCGGTCGCGGGCCTGCAGTATTACGGCGCGCCGATTATTATGATAGATATGGGAACGGCAACGACTATCAGCGTTGTAGATGAAAAGAAAAATTATATCGGCGGCATGATTTTACCGGGTGTAAAAGTCTCTCTGGATTCCCTTGTCAACAGAACGTCGCAGCTTCCGCGCATCAGTCTGGAGGCGCCTAAAAAAGTCATCGGCAAAAATACGATAGACTGTATGAAAAGTGGTATTATCATGGGGCAGGCGGCATGTATAGACGGCATGATTGAACGTATTTTTGAGGAACTCGGCTATGAGGCGAAAGTTGTCGCGACCGGAGGACTTGCGGGCAGCATCGTACCATATTGTAAGCAGAAAGTCATCCATGACAATGAGCTGACTTTAAAGGGGCTTAATATTATTTACCGTAAAAATACGGAACAAGACTAGGTTAAAAAATCAAAGATTTTTTATAGACAAATGTATTTGTCTTGCGAATATTGCGCCGTAGGCGCAAATATCGCAGATGAGAGAAAGGGTTAATAAGATGTTAGAAGAAAAACATATCGTGCTTGGCGTAACGGGAAGCATTGCGGCGTTTAAAATCGCTTCGCTTGCCAGTATGTTAAAAAAGAGGAAAGCTGACATTACTGTCATAATGACGCAGAACGCCACAAATTTTATCAATCCGATTACGTTTGAGAGCCTGACGGGGAATAAATGTCTTGTTGATACGTTTGACAGGAATTTTCAACATAGTGTGGAGCATGTGTCATTGGCAAAGCAGACGGATGTATTTTTGGTCGCGCCTGCCTCCGCGAATGTGATTGGAAAGGCGGCAAACGGGATTGCGGATGATATGCTGACGACAACCCTGCTTGCCTGTCAGTGTCCGAAAATATTTGCGCCCGCGATGAATACGAGGATGTACCAGAACCCTATTGTGCAGGATAATATGAAAAAACTGCAGGATTACGGCATGGAAGTCATTATGCCCGCCACGGGATATCTGGCGTGCGGCGACACGGGAGAGGGCAAAATGCCGGAGCCGGAACTTTTGCTGGAATATATTATAAAGGCGTTACAGCCTAAGGATATGCAGGGCCTTCGTGTGTTAGTCACGGCGGGTCCGACCATGGAAAAGATAGACCCGGTGCGTTATATCAGCAATCATTCCACCGGGAAAATGGGATATGCCATTGCAAGGGCTGCAATGATGCGCGGCGCGCAGGTAACGTTAGTGTCAGGTAAAACAAAACTGACACCTCCTGACGGTGTGCATACGATAGATATTGTATCCGCTGCGGATATGGCGGAAGCGGTCAAGGAGTGCGCAGATACGCAGGATATCATTATCAAGGCGGCGGCGGTAGCGGATTACCGTCCGAAATATGCGGCAGATGAAAAGGTAAAGAAAAAAGACGACGATTTGATATTGGAATTAGAGCGGACGGAGGATATTCTCGGATATCTCGGCGCGCATAAAAAAGAAGGGCAGTTTTTGTGCGGATTTTCGATGGAGACGGAGAATATGATAGAAAATTCCCGAAAGAAACTGGATAAAAAGAATCTGGACGTTATCGTGGCAAACAATGTAAAGCAGGAGGGCGCCGGTTTTGGAACGGATACCAATATTGTGACGCTTTTATCTAAAGATGATACGATAGAACTGCCGATAATGAGTAAAGAAGAGGCGGCGGATAAACTGCTCGACTATATTATGCGGCGCAGGAAGAAAAAATAATTTTTCCGTATGCGGGCTTGCATATAGGGAAAAGCACTGGAACGAAAGAAAGGTATGGTGATTTTGTGATACAGGATTTGACAACGGGAGATTCACAGAAAACGCTGTTTCGCTATACAATACCGATGTTTGTCAGTGTGGCGTTTCAACAGATATATAATATTGCGGACAGCATGATTGCCGGAAAATTCGCGGGCGAGGATGCACTGGCGGCAGTGGGGGCGTCCTATCCGATTACGATGATTTTTATGGCGGTGGCGGTAGGAAGCAATATTGGCTGTTCGGTCGTGATTTCCCAGCTGTTTGGCGCAAAGGAATACCGGAGGCTAAAAACCGCGGTTTCCACAACGCTGTTGACGGGTTTTTTGCTTTCCGTGATACTGACTGTGCTGGGACTTTTCACAACACCGGCAATGATGCGCATGATTCAGACGCCGGATAATATTTTCAGTGACGGGGCATTATATCTGCGTATTTATATTGGCGGTTTTGTGTTTTTATTTCTATATAATGTTACTACGGGGATGTTTAATTCTCTGGGAGATTCCAAAACGCCCCTGTATTTTTTGATTGGTTCGTCTATCGGCAATATCATTCTGGATTTGCTGTTTGTGGCGGTGTTTGGCTGGGGCGTGGCAGGCGTTGCGTGGGCGACGTTTATCGCGCAGGGAGCCGCCTGTATATTAGCGTTGCTGGCGTTTTATAAAAGACTGACACAGGTGCAGACGGACGGCAGGACGGAGGTTTTTTCCTTTGATGTATTAAAGAAAATCTCTTTCGTAGCGGTTCCCAGTATTTTGCAGCAGAGTTTTATTTCCGTCGGCAATATATTCGTCCAAAGCCTGGTAAATTCCTATGGTTCCGATGTGATTGCAGGGTATTCCGCAGCCGTTAAGCTGAATACGTTTCTTATCACGGGATTGACGACATTGGGGAACGGTATTTCCGGATTTACGGCGCAGAATCTTGGCGCCAGACTGCCGAAGCGGATTAGAGAGGGGTACCGTGCCGGTATTAAAATGGCTGTCTGCGTGACGGTACCGTTTTTTCTTGCCTTTTTCTTCACGGGCAGGACGATGATGCTTCTGTTTATGGAAGATACGGGCAGTCAGGCAATGGCGGCAGGCACAATGTTTCTAAGAATCGTATCGCCGTTTTATTTTATCATCGCCGTGAAACTGGTGGCGGACGGCATTTTGCGGGGAACGGAATCCATGCGCTATTTTATGATAGCGACGTTTACGGATTTGATTTTGCGGGTGGTTCTTGCCTATGTGTTTGCCGCATGGTTTGCATCGGACGGCATCTGGATGTCGTGGCCGGCGGGGTGGTGCGCGGGAACGCTTCTGTCCGCTGTGTTTTGCAAAAAAACGCTTGCGCGGATGCAGGAGGATGCGAAATTGTAATCTGGTGGGCAGAATTTTTTCATCTACCCTGCCTGGTTACAAGTTTACAAATGAGTATTTAGCATATAAAAATGAAAGAAAGCGGGTACAAACAATGAGAATTGGAACGGGATATGACGTGCATCGTCTGGCCAGTGATAGAAAGTTAATCATCGGCGGCGTGGAAATACCGTATGAAAAGGGGCTTTTAGGGCATTCGGACGCGGATGTTTTATTACATGCGATTATGGACGCGCTGCTTGGCGCATCGGCGCTGGGAGATATCGGGAAATATTTTCCTGACACTGATCCGGCGTATAAGGGCATTTCATCCATAGAATTATTAAAGCGCGTAGGCGCTCTTTTGGAAGAACATCTTTTCTTAATCGAAAATATTGACGCGACGATTATTGCGCAGGCGCCGAAGATGCGCCCGTATATTGATAAGATGCGCCAAAACATTGCGGATGCGCTGGGAATTGAACTTTCGCAGGTAAATGTCAAGGCGACGACGGAGGAGGGGCTTGGTTTTACCGGAAACGGAGAGGGAATCAGCGCACAGGCGGTCTGCCTGCTTACCACACCGGCGCAGCTTTACGATTATGACGCTATGCAGGCTTCAAGATGCGAGGGGTGCGGCGGCTGCCCGAGATAGTTTTCTTGTTTATAAGAAATTGCTGTAATCGTGGTGGAACTCAAGCAAGAATTTACGCAGTAAATTCTTGGAGCGCAAGCTGCGGAGCTTGCGCTTTTTCTTGCCAAATGCTATAGAATATGCTACTATTTTTGAGTAAGAGATTGATTGAACAAGGGGGCTGACATATGAAATACAAGGCTTTGATAACCGGAAAAAATACGGCGATAATCGACGAATTTTTTATCCAGATGGACGATAATTTTGAAACGGTTTCCACTTCGTCGCGTTTTAGCGATATTATGCGTCATATGAAATATTTTAACCCTGACCTTTTCGTATATTGTCTGAGTAATGAAAACAGGGAAAGCATCGTGCAGATGGTGAATATTAAGCAGAGTATGCTGCGTTCGAGAATCCCGGTTATTATTATCGGGGCGAAAGAGGAATGCGATGAATTTGAAAAGATAGCCGTAAACGTTGCCAATATGGTTTTGACAAAACCGATTACCGCGGCGACCATACAGGAGCGGCTCGTGAAGTTTATGGACGAACGGCAGCCGTATAAAGAAGCGTATATGGAAGAGCAGGAGGCAAAAAACAGAGCGGGAAGCCAGCCTGATACGACGGATAAGCTCGAAGCGGCTCTGCAATCTCTGACGGCGGAACTTGACATGATGGGGGGAGACGATACGCCTGCTCCCGCAGAAAAATCTACACCGGCAAAGAAACCCGCATCTGCAGAGAAATCCGCATCTGCAGAGAAATCCGCACCCGAGCAAGATTCGTCACAGCGTAAACATATCCTGATTGTAGACGACACGCCGGTGATGTTAAAGACTTTGAAAGAACATTTACATACAAAATATGATGTTGCAACCGCCGTCAGCGGCAAGATTGCATTGAAATTTTTAGAGCGGAAAAAGACGGATTTAATTTTATTGGATTATGAGATGCCGGAAGAGAACGGACCTGAGGTGTTGGAAAAACTGCGTGCCAATGAGGCGACAAAGGATATACCGGTCGTCTTTTTAACAGGCGTTTCCGATAAGGAAAAGATTCGCGAGGCTCTTGTTTTAAGACCGCAGAGCTATTTGCTAAAACCAATCGACAGAGAAAAATTGATGGATACCATTGAGAGCATCATTGGATGAAAGGTTGCGGATAAAAATGGAATATGAATTATACTTGACCGATTTAATTGACAGGAAAACATTACAGAATATACAGGACGCTTTTTCCCGTATGACAGGAATCGCCGCGCTGACGACGGATACGAACGGAATAGCGGTTACGACCGGTTCCAATTTTTCAGATTTTTGTATGGAGTATACAAGAAATTCGCCGATGGGCTGTATCCGCTGCGCACAGTGCGATAAATCGGGCGCGGAGCTGGCACTAAAAGAGGGAAAATCCACCGTATATGCCTGCCATGCGGGGCTTTTGGACTTTGCAGCGCCGATTATGGCGGACGGCAAGCTGGTGGGCTGTTTTATCGGCGGGCAGGTGTTGACGCAAGAACCCGATGAAGAGAAAATAAGGCAGATTGCGAAAGAACTGGATATTGATCCGGACGAATATTATGAGGCGGCGAAGAAAGTCAGGATTATAGATAAGGAATCGGTTGACAACGCGGCGAAATTCCTCTCCACGATTGCGGACGTCTTATCGGATATGGCGTATAATAAATATGTCGTTTATCAGGCAAAGACGGATTTGGAAAGAACCTCGAATATGAAGTCTGACTTTCTTGCCAATATGAGCCACGAGATCCGTACGCCCATGAACGCGGTTATCGGTATGGCGGAGATGGCGCTGCGCGAGGATTTACCGTCCGCGGCGAAGAATTATATCAACCAGATTAAAGAAGCCGGAAAATCGCTGCTTACGATTATTAACGACATTCTGGATTTTTCCAAGATAGAGTCCGGCAAAATGGATATTAATGTCATAGACTACGAGCCGATGAGCGTTGTAACGGATGTCGCCAATATCGTTATGACAAGGTTAAAAGACAAGGACGTGGAACTGATTCTGGATATTTCTCCCAATATACCGGATAAATTGTTAGGCGATAATATCAGAATCAAACAGGTGCTTTTAAATATTGCCAACAATGCGGCAAAATTTACGAGCAAGGGAAAGATTACCATCAAGATGGACTATGCGCGCACCGGCAACAGTGAGATTGAACTGCACGTTTCCGTAGAGGATACCGGTATCGGCATTAAGAAAGAGGACCGCGAAAAGCTGTTCCATTCGTTCCAGCAGTTAGACAGTAAGAGAAACCGCAATATCGAGGGAACGGGACTCGGGCTTGCGATTTCCAAGCAGCTTTTAACGTTGATGAACGGCGATATCTGGGTGGAGAGCGAATATGAAAAGGGAAGCACGTTTTCTTTTGTCATTCCGCAGAAAGTTGTTGAGGACGTTCCGTGTATCAAGGTAAATGACCCGGATACGCGCATAGCGGCAGGGCTGTTTGTCAATCCTTATGTGAAAGAGCGCTTTAGAGAGGATATCAAGGCGTTAGGAGTAGAATACAGGGAACTTGCCTCCGAAGATGAATTGGAAACGATTCTTGGGGAAAAGAAAGCGTTCCTTTTTGTGGCGCAGAAGATGTTTTCAAAGAAAGTAAGCGGGTTTATCGAGAGCCATCCCGATGTTACCGGGGTTTTACTGCTTGACTTTTTCGATAATACCAAGCATGACGTCCAGAATCTTCATGTTGTCAAAAAACCGCTTTTTATTCTCACGATTGCGATGATACTCAATGAAGAGGATATGCACTTTGAGGAAAATGAGTCGGAGGGCAGCGAGTTTGATTTTATTGCGCCCGATGCAAAAATACTGATTGTAGACGATAACGCCGTGAACCTGACCGTGGCGGAGGGGCTTTTGGAGCCTCTTAAGATGGAAGTCGATACGGCGACAAGCGGTAAAGAGGCGATTGATAAAATCAGCCAGCAGCACTATGATTTGGTCTTTATGGATCATATGATGCCGGAGCTGGACGGTGTGGAAACAACCCGTATTATCAGGCGTTTTCATCAGGAATACAACGACGTGCCGATTATTGCTTTAACGGCGAACGCCGTAGAGGGAACAAAGGAGATGTTCTGTCAGGAGGGCATGAACGATTTCGTGGCGAAACCGATAGAACTCCGTATTCTTGTTTCCAAGGTAAGGCAGTGGCTTCCGATTGAGAAAATACAAAAGACTTATATGATGGGAGGAACCGCCGCGAAAGAGAATCAGTCGGCGAATATTCAGGTCGGCGACCTGGATGTGGCGTTTGCCTTGAAGTTTTTGGGCAACGAGGATTTGTTCTGGTCGGTTCTAAAAGTTTATTATAAAGCGATAGAGAAAAAGGCAAAGCTGATTAAGGAACTGGAAGAGGCGGAGGACTGGACGGCTTATACTATCGAGGTACACGCACTGAAGAGTTCTTCCAAGCAGATTGGAGCGATTACGTTATCCGACCGGGCGGCGGCTTTGGAGCAGGCGGGTAACGCGAGAAATTCTTCCTTTATTCATAAACATACGGACAGGATGCTGCAGCAGTATTTAAGCTACCGCGATGTATTCGCGCCGTTCTGCCCGGAGGAGGAAGAGGATAACAGCCAGAAAGAAAAGATTTCCACATCCGCATTATTAAAATACTTCTCGGACATGAGAGCCGCGGTAGAAGATTTGGATATGGATAAGATGGAGGAAGTTATTCAGGAAATGAACCATTATAGTTATGAGGACTGGCAGCAGGAGATGTTCAAGCAGATGAAAGATGCTGTAGAGGAAATTGATGTAGATAGCTGCGAAACGATTTTGCAGGAGTGGGAGAATAAATTATTTTCCTAAGTAAAGTCGTTTATCCCTGGCAAAAACAGATGTGCTGCATATGCTGATAGTAAGGAGACGACCGCGGATAATTTTGCTGCCTTATAAAAGGGACTAATTATCCGCGTTTCCTGCGATAATGTAAAGGAGCAGTTTTAAAATGGGATTTATCAGTTATATACGCGAGGAAATAAAACTTATCAAAGAAAGGGATCCCGCCATCCATAGCAATATGGAGGTATTTCTTTATCCGAGCTTTAAGGTGATGCTTTATTACCGGGCGGCGCATAGACTGTATGAAAAAGAGCATTATTTTCTGGCAAGATGGATATCCCAAAAGGGAGCCAGAAAAACGGGCATAGAGATTCACCCCGGCGCGCAGATTGGCAAAGGCTTTTTTATCGACCACGGAAACGGCGTGATTATCGGAGAGACCGCGGTTATCGGGGATAACGTGACGCTGTATCAGGGCGTTACACTGGGCGGAACCGGTAAAGAACACGGTAAAAGGCATCCCACCATCGGAAATAATGTTATGATAAGCACCGGCGCGAAAATACTGGGTTCTTTTACGATTGGGGATAACAGTAAAATCGGCGCGGGCAGCGTCGTGTTAAACGAAGTGCCGCCCGACTCCACCGTAGTGGGCGTACCGGGGCGCGTAGTAAAGCGCAACAATGTATCTTTGCCACAGGATGAGATGGATCACATCCATCTGCCGGACCCGGTTATGGAAGATTTGGCGCTGTTACAGCATGCCAATGAGGAGTTGACGAACAGGCTTTTGGATTTAGAGCGGGAAATGCGGGAAGTAAAGCGTACAAAGAGTGAAGAAACCACATAAATGTGGTTGACATAATATGGAGGCATTTATGAAAATTTATAACACGTTGTCAGCGAAAAAAGAGGAGTTTGAGCCGAAAGAGCCGGGAAAGGTCAGTATGTATGTGTGCGGACCCACCGTCTATAATCTGATTCATATCGGTAACGCCAGACCGATGATTGTATTTGATACGGTCAGAAGATATATGGAATATAAGGGATATGATGTGAACTATGTTTCCAACTTTACGGACGTAGACGATAAAATCATCAAAAAGGCGAACGAGGAGGGCGTAGAGCCGTCCGTTATTTCCGAGCGTTATATTGAAGAATGTAAAAAGGATATGAAAGCCTTAAACGTCAAACCGGCGACATATCATCCGCAGGCGACCAATGAGATTGACGGCATGATAGAGATGATAAATACGTTAATAGAAAAAGGAAACGCCTATGTGGCAAAAGACGGCACGGTCTATTTCAGAACGAGAAGCTTTAGGGAATATGGCAAGCTGTCCCATAAAAATATCGACGATTTACAGGGCGGGAACCGTTCGCTGCTGGTGTCCGGAGAGGAGCAGAAAGAGGACGCGCTCGACTTTGTACTCTGGAAACCGAAAAAAGAGGGGGAACCCTACTGGGAGTCACCGTGGTGTCAAGGGCGTCCCGGCTGGCATATCGAATGTTCCGTTATGAGTAAAAAATATCTCGGCGATGAAATCGATATTCACGCGGGCGGCGAGGATTTGATATTCCCGCATCATGAAAATGAAATCGCGCAGTCCGAGGCAGCAAACGGAAAGACGTTTGCCAAATACTGGATGCATAACGGCTTTTTGAATATTGACAATAAGAAAATGTCCAAGTCCGCAGGCAACTTTTTTACGGTCAGGGATATCAGTGAAAAATACGATTTACAGATACTCCGGTTCTTTATGCTTTCCGCCCACTACAGAAGCCCCTTAAATTTCAGCGAAGAGTTAATGGAGGCGGCGAAAAACGGCTATGACAGAATCGTAACGAGCGTTTCCAACCTGAATTATTTACTGGAAAGCGCGCAGGACGATGCGATGAGTGAGAAAGAAAGCGCGGATGTAAATGAGGCAAAAAAATTTGTAAAAAAATTCGAGGACGCGATGGAGGATGACTTTAATACCGCCGATGCCATTTCCGCAGTGTTTGAGCTGGTGAAATTTGCCAATACCAACGTATCGGAGCATAGCAGCCGGGATTTTATCAGGGCGGTAAAGGAAGAAATCGTGACGCTCTGCGATATATGCGGTCTGTGCGTGGAAAAAGAGACGGAAATTCTGGATGAGGAAATTGAAAACCTGATTCAGGAAAGACAGGAGGCAAGAAAGGCGAAAAACTTTGCAAGGGCGGATGAAATCCGCGATACTTTGCAGGCGCAGGGCATTATTCTGGAAGATACCAGAGAAGGTGTAAAATGGAAGAGAGCATAGGCATATTGGAGGCAATTAAATTAAAATTTGACTGTAAAGAGGTGGATATTAAAACATATTCACCTCTTACATTAGCTTATATCGGCGATGCGGTCTATGATTTGATTATCCGCAGTATCGTTGTGGAACGTGCGAACCGCCCGGTAAATAGTTTACATAAAATAGTAATCCGCTATGTGAACGCCAAAACTCAGGCGCGTATGATTGAGGCGATAGAAGAGGAGCTTTCCGAAGAGGAAGCGGCAATTTACCACCGCGGCAGAAACGCCAAGTCCTATACGCACGCGAAGAACGCCTCGATTGCGGAATACAGGAAAGCGACGGGCTTGGAGGCGTTATTCGGCTATTTATATTTACAGAACCGGATGGACAGGCTTTTGGCGTTGATAGAGACGGCTTTTGAAAAAATAGATATGGATATATAGAGACGGGCATCCGGGAAGGTCGTAGTATAAAGACAGGCATCCGGAAAGGTTTGACAGTATAGGGATAGACATATGGAAAGGTCGGTAATATTATGGGATATACGGAAATGACGATTGAGGGAAGAAACGCAGTGATAGAGGCGTTTCGTTCCGGTAAGACAATAGATAAGCTCTTTGTGCAGGACGGCTGTCAGGACGGTCCGGTTTTAACCATCAAGCGGGAGGCGAAAAAGCAGAACTGCCTGATAAAATATGTCACAAAAGAACGCCTCGACCAGCTTTCCGAGACCGGTAAGCATCAGGGCGTTATTGCGTATGCCGCGGCGTATGAGTATGCCGAAGTGGAGGATATTTTAAGGGCGGCAGAAAACAAGGGGGAAGCGCCTTTTCTCTTTTTACTGGATAATATAGAGGACCCGCACAATCTGGGCGCGATTATCAGAACCGCCAATTTAGCAGGCGCACACGGTGTTATCATTCCTAAAAACCGCGCGGTCGGTTTAAGCGCCGCCGTGGCAAGAGCCTCTGCGGGAGCCATAAACTATACGCCCGTAGCAAAAGTGACGAATCTGGCGCAGACGATAGAGGAACTTAAGAAAAAAGGTCTATGGTTTGTCTGCGCGGATATGGACGGTACGACGATGTATGAACTGGATTTAAAGGGCGCTATCGGTCTTGTGATAGGAAACGAGGGCGGGGGCGTCGGACGCCTTATCAGGGAAAAATGTGACTTTATAGCGTCCATTCCCATGAAAGGAAATATAGATTCGCTGAATGCGTCTGTGGCGGCAGGCGTACTGGCGTATGAAATCGTAAGGCAGCGGATGGCATGATGAAAAAAATATATAATTATGTATTGGCGGGCGTTTTTACAATAACGGCGCTGTTAGTGGCTCTGGTCGGTCTGCGTGCCTATGCGGACTATATGAAAGAAAAAGAACTGGAAGCCGAGGCTCTAAGACAATATCAGGAGACGGTTCTGGCAAGAAACAGGGAAGCCAAAAGCCGTGTTGTGGAAATAGAATATGAAATTACCAACATGATAGACGACGTGGATGCACTGCAGGCTTTTATTGACAACGCGGTTGAGGCGGCAAACGAAGTGCAGAGGCGCAAGGAAAGCGGGGAGACGCCAGCGTCCGAGTCCGGCGGGGCGGCGGTTTCGGATAATGACAGTGTCATAGACGGCATATCTGTTTCGGATAATGACAGTGTCTTAGACAGCGCGTCGGTGTCGGGTAACGAAACTGTTTCGGGCAACATGACGGTGTCGGGCAATGAAACTGTTTCGGGTAACATGACGGTGTCGGGCAATGAAACTGTTTCGGGCAATATGACGGTGTCGGGAAATGATACGGTATCCGGCAATATGACGGTGTCAGGCAATGCAACGGTCTTGGGAAATGATACAGTCTCCGGTAATGCGGACTTTGACAGGCTGCTTGGCGGCGTATCAGGAAATAACGGCGAAATCAATTATTATGACGCCGCTATGATAGGAAGCAGTATCTTTGACGAATGGCGTTATATATATGAACAGGCTGAAATGACGCTGGAACAGCGGAAAGAACTGCGCACCTCCTATCAGGAGACATTGGAAGTAAATCAAGCGGACAGGGAGTGGATTGCGGAAAATAAGCATGATTTTTCCGAATTAAAAATTGCCTGCCTTGGCGACAGCCTGACCGCAGCGGCGAATCTGGAGGGGGAGGAAAACTATATACAGTATGCCTATCCGACCAAATTACAGGAGCTTTTGGGTGCAAAAGAGGTTTATAATCTGGGCATCGGCGGCTCCACGATTGGCAGATATTGGGCGGACGCCTTTGTAGACCGTTACACACAGATACCGGAAGATGCTGATATCATCATTGTTCTGGGCGGCGCAAATGACGGTTTCTGCGTTTCCGACGAAGAGTTTGGAAACCTTGAAGAAAGAAATTATCGTACGTTTTGCGGTGATTTGAATGAGCTTATGAAAGGCTTGCGGGAAAATTACCCCGACACGCTTATTTTCTTTGCTACGCCGCTGCCGAATGTTTTGCAGGATTATTTGATGAGCGAGAGAGAATATCTGCTGCCGCAGAGATATTTCGTGGATGCGATGAAAACGCTGGCGCAGGAGTATGATTTTGAAGTGATAGACTTATATAATTCTAATATCTTAGATTCCCATGACGCTAACGTGATTGCGGAGTATATGCCCGACGGCGTGCATGGAAACCATCAGGGGTATCAGATTCTTGCCGAACATTTTGCGAGTGAAATAGTGCAGTACTATAATGCGGAAGAGACGAATGAGACGGAAGAGGCGGACGGAGAAATGGAAGATGGCAGGAAAGCGGAAACAGAAGCGGACAGCGAAACGGAGGATGATAAGGGCGCGGACAGCCCCAGCCGGTTAAATGCGGAAACGCTTTGGAGTGGAAAAACAGATTAAGGGAAAGGCGTGGTTATCAGATTTGAAAGAAGAGTATCAACAGCACAGTGATGAAGAGTTGATGATGTATCTGCAGGATGGAGAAACGGGAATCATAGATTTTATCATGAATAAATATAAAAATCTCGTAAAGAGCAAGGCAAAGTCCATGTATATTCTTGGCGCGGACAAAGACGATTTGATTCAGGAGGGAATGATTGGGCTTTTTAAAGCGGTGCGCGATTATGACAGCGGCAGGGACGCCAGTTTCTTTACGTTTGCCGATTTATGTATTTCCAGACAAATGTATACCGCGGTACAGGCTTCCAGACGGCAGAAACACATCCCGTTAAATACCTATATTTCACTCTATGCGACGGCAAGAGAAAACGCGGGGGAAAGCGAAGAGGATATGGCGCTTGTTAATATACTGTCGTTAAAATCGGAACAGAGTCCGGAAGATATGCTGATTGATAAAGAGAATGTCGAGCAGTTGGAAAAGACGATTGAAAAGGAATTAAGCGGTTTTGAAAAGCAGGTGCTTGATTTATATTTGACGGGGATGCGGTATACGCAGATAGCCAAGGTTCTTGGCAGAGATGAAAAATCGACCGATAATGCGTTGCAGCGTATTAAGAGTAAGTTGAAAAAGGCGATACGGCAGGATGCCTATTGACAAAGCAAAACGCTCTATGATACAATACAGTTCGGTAAACAGCCCGGCGCTGTTTTCATAGAAACAGGCTGCTGTAGCACAGTCGGTAGTGCGTCGCATTGGTAGTGCGGAGGTCACGGGTC
>JAMPFF010000060.1:5751-14826 GCA_023664605.1 Clostridium sp. | reverse complement strand
TGTCCATTTCTACCAATATGTTTGCGTATGATTGTCAGAATCCCATAGAGCCGACCAAGACAGCCGACGGTTCAATTCATCGGTGCAATAGCGAGGATCTTGATGAATTGGTAGATTTTATGGATTGGTTTCATCAAGAAATAGGGATTGATCAAAAGGATCGTGACGGTTATCGCATGGATGCAAAAGCATTTATTAATACGGGAAATATGTTCTTTTGGAAAGATGGACAGGGAAATAATGTCGCAAGCTGTAAGTTTGCGCCTGATGGAAATATGGCATCTATCAATCTTGTGTTTACTCGTCCCGAGTTTCGCAGGAAACATTATGCTGAAAATCTGGTCTGTCAGGTTACAAAACTTGCAATGAGTGCGGGATATGTTCCCATGCTTTATACAGATGCAGATTATACGGCATCGAATGCTTGTTACGAGAAGATAGGATATGTTCTTAGAGGAAAACTGTGTACAATAGCTTAAAGAAGATGACAAATTTGGGTTTGCAGGGATAAAGAAAATGATAGGCAGAGGAATTGCATTTCAAGAGGAACTATAGATAAATGGCTAAGCAGAATATATACGATGATGAAAATTTTTTTAAAGGATATAAGAAAATTAGAGATAATAAGCTGAATGCAAATAATTTATTTGAGATACCGGCTTTGTTTTCCATGGCGCCGGACCTGCATGGTAAAAAAGTGTTAGATTTAGGGTGTGGTTTCGGTGAACATTGCGTGCGTCTTGTCCATGATGGCGCTGTGCAAGTGATAGGAATCGATATTTCAGAGAGGATGCTGGAAATTGCAAGAAAAGAAAACAGCGATTCTAAAATATCGTATATCAATATGGCGATGGAAGATATTGCTCAGTTGAATGAACAGTTTGATATTGTTATCAGTTCATTGGCATTTCATTATGTTGACGACTTTGCAGGTGTTGTAAAAAATATATATCAAATGCTGCATGAAGGCGGACTGTTTATTTTTTCACAGGAGAATCCTTTATGCACTTGCCATTCCGGCGCTGACAGATGGACGAGAGATGAAGATGGGAACAAGATTTATTTGAATCTGGCAAATTATGGCATAGAGGGAGAACGGGAGTCTGTATGGTTTGTGGATAATGTAAAAAAGTATCATAGGACTTTTTCAACGATTGTAAATACCCTGATTGAGGCAGGCTTTGTGATTGAAAAGATGATTGAACCGCTGCCAACCGATGAATTGCTTGAAAAATATCCGCAATATAAGGATTTATTTCATAAACCTGATTTTTTGTTAATCAAAGCAAAGAAACAGGGCTGAAATAATTGGCATCATGCTGGAGGAATACCAGAACGCAAAGAAAAACGGCAGCATGGTAAAATGCCAGGCAGATAACAGAAGCGGCGGGGAGGTAATTATGGAACCCTTTGAGTTTCAATGGACAAACGGCAATGATGAGGATTTTAAGAGATTCTACCTGATAACAGAAGAGTATTACAGCAGGATTGTCGGCGGATTGGAGAACAGAAAGGCGTTTGTGCCGTATAATATTTCGGACAGCATTCAGGACGTGGTCATCGCCTATAAAGATAATAAGGCGGCAGGCTGTGCCGGATTAAAGGCGTATTCTCCAGTGGACGCCGAGGTGAAAAGAGTATGGGTGGAGCCTGATTGTAGGGAACAAGGGCTGGCAACGAAATTAATGGAATTTATCGAGACAAAGGCAAAAGAGCAGAATTTTCAAAGAACCATTCTGCAGACGCGTGAAATAATGCAGGATGCAGTTTCATTGTATCGGAAGCTTGGCTATCATCAGATAGCTAATTATCCGCCGTATGATAAACTGGCAGGCGCGGTGTGTTTTGCCAAGAATCTATAGCGGGAAGTCCGGGTATCCGGCTTCCCGCGAATCAGAGCGCAAGCCGTATGGGCTGCGCTTTTTTAGGAATAGAAAATTGCTATGCTTGCGCTTTTTTTAGATACCCTCGGCATGAAGCGTTTCCAGAAAACGGGATAGCGGCATACTGCCTAAATCACCCGCATCCCGCTTGCGGACGGAAATACTGCCGTCTGCTGCTTCTTTTTCACCGACAATAATCATATAGGGAATTTTTTCCATCTGCGCGGCTCTTATTTTATAGCCTATTTTTTCAGCCCGGATGTCTGTTTCACAGCGCAGTCCGTCTTTTTGCAAAGCCAGTTCAATTTCTTTGGCGTAATCGTTGTATTTATCCGAAATGGATAATATTTTTACCTGTACCGGCGAAAGCCATAGCGGAAATTTTCCAGCAAAATGTTCAATCAGGATACCGATAAACCGCTCGATGGAACCAAAGACAACCCGGTGTATCATAATCGGGCGGCGTTTACTTCCGTCCTCTCCGGTATATTCCGCCTCGAAACGCTGCGGCAGTTGGAAGTCAAGCTGGATGGTTCCGCACTGCCATGTTCTGCCAATGGAATCCTCTAAATGAAAATCGATTTTCGGACCGTAAAAGGCGCCGTCTCCCTCATTTACCACATAGGGAAGCTGCAAATCGTTTAACGCATTGATGAGTCCGTTGGTTGCCAATTCCCATTCCTCGTCGCTGCCGATGGAATCTTCAGGTCTTGTGGACAGTTCTATATGATACTTGAAGCCGAAGTGGGAGTATACTTCGTCTATCAGGCGCACGACCCCCTTGATTTCGTCCGGTATCTGTTCAGGCGTCATAAAGATGTGGGCGTCGTCCTGTGTGCAGCAGCGGACACGCATAAGTCCGTGCAAGGTGCCTGATTTTTCATTCCGGTGTATCAGCCCCAGCTCGCCGATGCGCATAGGAAATTCCCGGTAGGAATGCGGCTGCATTTTATATACGAGCATACTGCCCGGGCAGTTCATTGGTTTGATGGCAAAATCCGCCTCGTCGATTACCGTGGTATACATTTTGTCTCTGTAATGCTCCCAATGCCCGGATGTTTCCCAGAGTTGACGGTTTAGCATGATGGGCGTGGATATTTCCAGATAGCCTTCCCTCGTATGGAGTTTGCGCCAATAGTCAATCAGCAGATTTTTGAGGACAAGTCCTTTGGGAAGAAAGAAAGGAAAGCCCGGTCCTTCTTCCAACAGGGTAAACAATTCCAGTTCTTTCCCTAATTTTCTATGGTCCCGTTTCTTTGCCTCTTCCATTCGGTTCAGATACTCGGCAAGCATGTCTTTGGTCGGGAACGATGTGCCGTAAATTCTGGTAAGCATTTTATTTTTTTCATCCCCGCGCCAATATGCTCCAGCGACTGATAGTAATTTGAACGCTTTGACGGCGCTGGTATATGCGATGTGTGGTCCTGCACACATTTCCAGATATTCGCCCTGCTGATAGAAGCTGATTTCTTCTTCCTCCGGCAGTTCGCGCAGCATCTCGATTTTATAGGGTTCGTTTCTTTCTTCCATAGCCTGAATCGCTTTTGAGCGTTCCAGCGTAAAATGTTTCAGTTGTAGATTTTCTTTGACGATTTTTTGCATCTCCGCCTTGATTTCGGGGAAATTTTCTTCCGAAAAGCGGAAGTCAAAATCAAAATCATAGTAAAAGCCGTCTGCAATAGCCGGACCTATCGCGCATTTGGTGTTGGGATACAGCCTTTTTACCGCCTGCGCCAGAATATGCGCCGTTGTGTGACGGAACGCGTTTTTGCCCAATTCCTCCTCAAACCCGGATTCCGTTATAGAACCGTCTTTCATCATAATACCCACTCCTTTCTCTCAGCCTGCGATATTTGCTGCCGTAAGGCACAATATTCGCAAGACAAATATATTTGTCTGTGAAAAATTTGTTTTTCACACTCTTCATGTTATCTCTCCTTTTTATAAAAATTTTGATTAACATAAGAAAAGCACTCTTAAAGATACTAATTCATGTATCTTTAAGGGTGCTTGTTGCACGGTTCCACCTCAATTTTTCACTTCAGATTCTATCAAATCCTAACCTTTAACGCAGATGTACGGCAATGCTTACGTCTACTTTCAGCATTACAGCTAAGGAATGGTTTTCACATATAATCTGCATAAGCATCTTCCACCAAGCGATGCTCTCTCTGTCTGTGGTTTATATGCTACTTGTTTCCGTCGTCGCTTTTCTTATGTTGAATTGTCTATTATCATAACATTCCCGGCGCGGCGTGTCAAGAAGAAAGCGGTTTCTATTTTGGCGGGAAGATGATATACTGAAAATATTGATAGACAGTTTATCAAATGATAAAGCGGGTACAAAAGAAAGGGCAATAAGGGGAAATCAGTTTTATGAAGCAAAGAAACGTTAAAAAAATTCTGGTGCGCGCCATAACGGGTATATTTGCTGTTGCATTGATAACCGGTATTGTGCTATGGAACCGATATCTGAATAAAAACAGCCTGTTGGCGAAATTTGTGACCCCAAAAGAGCAGGAGGTCTATTTGCTGGGAACGATTCATGAAAGCCATTTTAATAAGTGGTTTCATTATTCCATGGAGGACGTGCTGCATGTTGTTGAAAATGTAGAGCCGGATGTAGTGTATATGGAAGCTAGAGAGGAATATTTTCAGGAATATGGCGTGGTGGACGGACCTATAGATATGAATGTTGTTTATAGTTACTGTCTGGATAATAATATCCCGACAGAAATGATTGACTGGTGGGTGGTCGATAACAATTATCAGTCGAATACTACTTCCACGCTGCGGGATGATAATATGTTTAACAATATTATGGATAAACTGCAAAGTTTGGATAAGCATACAAAGGTATTGGTTGTTTGTGGGTCCGGACATTTTCATGAACAGTCTGAAAGATTCCAAAAAGAAGGGTTTATTCCTCGTTCCATTTCACAGAAGAGAAAATATTTTATGTCTGAAAATACGGATTTTCACTATCCGCCAAGCTGTGCCGAAGTCTGGGAGAAACGAGCCTATTTTTACGCGTATACTTATCCCGGACTGATAGAAGCGGACGATACGTTAAACGAGGATATTAAGAAACAGTTTACGGATGGGAATCACGACGCATTTTACAGGCAGCAGATGGAATATTGTGAATTATTCCGTAACCAATAAGGAGAAAAGGAAACGGGCATGATGCAGACGATACGGGGCAGGATTTTTACGGATAAGATGCGGTTTGAGCCGGGGAAAATCGCGATAGATGGAGAAATGATTGAAAGGATAACGCTCTGCGCGGACACGGAACTGACGCCTAAGGAGGCGGAAACCTATCTGCTGCCGGGGCTGGTGGATATCCATTTACACGGCTGCGCGGGTTATGATTTTTGTGACGGCACGAAAGAGGCGTTTCGCGCGATTGCTTCTTATGAAGTGGCACACGGCGTTACGACGATTTGTCCCGCGACCATGACGCTTCCCGAAGATACGCTGGCGCATATCTGCAGGACTTGCGCGGATGCGGTGGAAACGGAGGTTTTAGAAAGCGGGATTTTGCTTGGGGAAGTGATAAAGGGCGTTTATCTGGAGGGCCCTTTTATTTCACCGGAGAAGAAAGGCGCGCAGAATCCGGCGTTTATTCATGCTGCGGATGAAAAGATGCTAAAAAGATTACAGCGGGAGGCGGGCGGACTGATTAAAATGGTGGCGGTCGCGCCGGAAACGGATGGCGCAATGGCGTGTATCAGGGCGTGCCGGGCTGCGTTTCGCTTTTCCATCGCCCATACCTGTGCCGATTATGAAACCGCAAAAGAAGCGATACAAGCGGGAGCGGCACATATTACGCATCTATATAATGCAATGCCGCCTTTTACGCACAGGCAGCCGGGCGTTATCGGCGCGGCGGCGGATGAAGTGGAGACGATGGCAGAGTTAATCTGTGACGGCATCCATATTCATCCAAGCGTGGTACGGAGCACGTTTAGGTGGTTTGGCGCACAGCGTATGGTCCTTATCAGCGACAGTATGATGGCAGCAGGTATGGAGGATGGCAAATATGCGTTAGGCGGTCAGCCCGTACAGGTAAAAGGAAATCAGGCATTGCTTTCGGACGGTACGATTGCGGGAAGCGTGACGAATCTTTATGACTGTATGCGGATGGCGGTGCAGATGGGGGTGCCGAAAGAAGATGCTCTCAGGGCGGCGTCTTATAATCCCGCCGCGGCTGTCGGTTTGGAAAAGGAATGCGGCAGCCTGCGGGCAGGACGGAAAGCGGATATTCTGATTACAGATGAGGAATTTGCCTTGCGGGGTGTGATAAAAGGAGGGCGGAAACTGGCATAGCATTTTCCCGTGCAATTTCGGCATTTTCGGCAAGAATCTCTTTGATTCTCTTATGCCTTTTTAGCCACCATGATTCTTCGTCGGAGTCAGAATCGTCCTTTTTAGCAGGACTGCTCATTGGTACGGACTGTCCGATATGTTCTTCGATAGACGCGCCGAAATGTTCGGTGTGATAATTGGGGGAATATCCCGGCATAGCGGCAAAAGGATTGTGTACCGCGCGATCCTGTGCCGTGTAGCCTAATATCCACGCCTCATAGTCCGGGTCTGTTTTCATCTGTTCCCAGCCTTTTTCAGATATGTTCCAGACTTCAATATTATTTTTCTGGGAGGAATCAAAAGGAATACTGTCCATTAACGCTGTAAAAAATTGTTTATATTCCGCCATTGTCATATCGGCTCTGGACACATTTTCGGCATTGTTTCTTTTTAAGACTTCCCTGCCTAAACGAAGCTGTTTGTCAACGTTGGATTTTGACTCCGGGTGTTTGGTTACATATTCTCTTACGACGCTCTCGCTGCGCGTTTTTGTTCTGTTGTCCGCTGTGGCGATAAAGCTGCTGCTTTGATTTGTGCGGCTTTTTATCGTGCTGTTGATATAATTTGCATAAGCGGAACTGTTATTGGTGATTCCTGTAATTGACATAGCGTGACTCCTTTACATTGATATTCCGGTTTTATATCCGAGAAAACTTTCTAAAAAGAATATCGGTAAAATTTAACGGGAATGTAGTGAGTTGTCACAAGCCAGCCTGTTTTTGTCATGAAATGTTTTTCCTGGCATTGTAATTTTCACCCCATGCCTGCATGGCGTCGAGAATCGGACGCATGGATTCCCCTAATTCGCTCAGGGCATACTCCACTCTGGGCGGCACTTCCGGATAGACGGTACGGGTAATGATGCCGTCTTGTTCCAGGGAACGCAGATTATCGGTCAGCACTTTCTGGCTGATGCCGTCCAAGTCTTTTTGCAATTCATTAAAACGCCACGGACGCACACGCAGATTGCGGATAATGAGAAGCTTCCATTTGTTTCCGATAAGCGCGACCGTAGTGGCGACGGGGCATTCCGGTAAAAGTTCTTCTTTTGTTTTCATGATAACCGTGCCTTTCTCTTAATCTGATTTTCTATACTTCAAAAATGAATGTAACATTCAAATTGTACTGTATTATGTGAAAAACTGCAATAGTTACTTTAAAGTGCGTATCCCCATAAAAAAGTGCGTACTTTTTTTCTGTTTGAGGCTGACATAGAATAGAGTTGCGAACAGGAAGTTCGACAATAAAAAAACGGAGGGAAATGACTATGGCACTTTCTAATTTATCCGGATGGAACAAAATGATGGAGGGCGCGCCCGCTGCGTGCGGTTCCGCTTGTGGAGCCGGGGATAAGCCCGAAGAAAAACCGGCTGCGTGCGGTTCGGCATGCGGGGCCGGGGATAAGCCCGAAGAAAAACCGGCAGCATGCGGTTCGGCATGTGGCGCCGGGGATAAGTAATTCATTTTGTGCAGGAAAAATTTCCGGCGGGATGATTTCCGCCGGTGATTTTGCAACATAATTCGGTCAATCCGATTTTCCGTATAAATAATTAAGAAAAAATAAGAGAGGGAATGGGATGATGAAACAAGACTTTTTGGCGGCAAAGCAGTATTTTTCCTTTCAATGGCATATTACGGATGAATGCGACCAGCGGTGCAAGCATTGTTACATTTTTTCCGAAAATAACTGCAAAAACGTGGATGCCATGAACTGGGAGCAGATGCAGGACACTTTCTATAACTGCCTTGATTTTTGCGAGATGTATAAAAGGCTGCCGTATTTTTATATTACGGGCGGCGACCCGATTCTGCATCCTGATTTCTGGAAATTGTTAGGACTTTTCAAGGAACATGGTATTCCATTTACGATTCTGGGCAATCCGTTTCATTTAAATGACGAAGTCTGCCGCCGCTTAAAAGAATATGGATGTGAGAAATATCAGCTTTCACTGGACGGGATGAAGCAGACGCACGATTGGTTTCGCAAACCGGGCAGTTTCGATATAACACTGGAAAAAATCGATTGCATTAAGCGGGCGGGCATTCGGAGCGTCATCATGACAACGGTTTCCGGTACGAATATTGATGAGATTCCTGATATCATTGATACAGTAGTCACACATAAAGCGGATGTCTTTGCCTTTGCCAGATATTGCCCGACCAGCGGAGAAAAGGACGTTGACATCGAGCCGCTTCGTTACCGTAAGCTGTTGGCGGATTGTGATAAAAAGTTTAAGGAGTATGAAGCGTCAGGCTGTGAAACATATTTTAACAAAAAAGACCACTTATGGACATTGTATGAATATGAAACGGGTGCGTTCAAGATTCCTGAGACTGCGAAAGAGGGCATGATTTACGGTGGATGTAATTGCGGAAACTGCCATTTGACGATTCTTCCTAGCGGGGATATCTATGCCTGTAGGCGGGTGCAAAATAGTAAAGTCGGCAATGTGTTTGGGGACAGGATTGCCGATGTGTGGATATGCCAGATGGAAAGCTACCGCGAATATGCAAAGTTTGAAAAGTGTGCGGATTGTGAACTGCTTGCATGGTGCCGCGGCTGCCCCGCCGTAGCCAGTGGAAAAAATGGAAATTTCTATGCTGCCGACCCACAATGTTGGAAAACTACGAGCCATGCAGTTACGGAAAACAGAATGTAGGACGGGGCGCTCGCGCACCGGAATACATTCGGTTTTTCGTAACTATACGGCGACAGCCGTCAAGCGAGATGAAGCGAAGCGGAGTCGAGCGGGCATGGCGAGGGAAGCGAGCGGAGGCATGGCGAGGGAAGCGAGCGGGCATGGCGAGGGAAGCGAGCGGG
>JAMPFF010000060.1:0-5651 GCA_023664605.1 Clostridium sp. | reverse complement strand
CATGGCGAGGGAAGCGAGCGGAGGCATGGCGAGGGAAGCGAGCGGAGGCATGGCGAGGGAAGCGAGCGGAGGCATGGCGGGGGAAGCGAAGCGGAGCCGAGCGGAGACATGGCGGGAAGAGCCGAGCGGGTATGGCAGGAAAGGAGAACACAATGAAAATGATGAAAGCTGTCGTTTTAACAGCCCCCACCAAAGCCGAAGAGATAAAACTGACAGACTATCCGGTACCACAGGTTTGTCCGGGGTGGGTGCTTGTAAAAATCAGAGCTTTTGGCATGAATCATTCCGAACAGATATTACGGTTGTCGGAGATTCAGGCGGATTATATACAAAAACCGATTATTCCCGGTATTGAATGCGTGGGTGAGATAGAAAATGCGTCTGATAGTCATTTTATAAAAGGACAGAAAGTCGCAGCATTTATGGGCGGAATGGGACGAAGTTTCCATGGAAGTTATGCGGAATATGCGCTTTTACCGGCACATCATGTTTTTGCGATAGAGGAAGCGGTTTTTGAAAACCTGCATTTGTCATGGGCGGAGCTTGCCGCTATTCCGGAAACATATTTTACGGCATGGGGGTCTTTATTTGAATGTCTGCATCTGCAAAAAGAAGATACGCTGTTAATCCGCGGCGGCACATGCGCGTTAGGATATGCGGCAATCCGTCTGGCAAAGGCGTTAGGATGCCGCGTCATTGCCACAACGCACAAGGAAAGTAAGCTGCCTTTCTTAAAGGAAGCCGACGAGGCGCTCCTTGATACGGGAAGGATTAAGGAGAATGTAAGCGGCGTGACAAAGATACTGGAACTTGTCGGGGCAAAGACGCTCCCCGATAGTTTAAGATGTGTGGAAAAAGGCGGTATCGTCTGTCATACGGGCGTCCTTGGCGGCGTGTATACATTAAACGGATTTGACCCGATTAAGGATATTCCTAACGGAGTGTATTTGACCGGATTTTATAGTAACTTGCCGACACAGGAAACCGTGAATGAGATATTTGTTTTTTTAGGAAAGCATCATATAAAACCTGATATCGGCGCAGTATATCAGTTTACCGATATTGCAAAGGCGTGTATGGCTCTGGATTTGGGAAAAGTCAATGGTAAAATTGTAGTTATGGTGTCGGAAACACAGGCAGTATGATATATAATAAATTAGGGGAGGTAATATAATGGATGCAAAAACCTGTTTACAAAAATTACAATATGTCGGAGTGCTGGCATTTGCTACGGTAGATGAGCATGGTGCGCCGCAGATTCGCAATATCAGCGCGATTCATTATGAGCCGGACGCTATGTATTTTTTTACAGCCAGAGGCAAGGATTTCTGTAAGGAACTTCTTGCAGATGGACGAGTGCAGGTACTCGGATATACGAAATATAAAGAAATGATTCGTCTTTCGGCAAAAGCACAACCGGTTGAGGAGAAAGAGCAGGAAAAGTGGATAGATAAAATCTTTGAAGAACAGCCTTATTTAGCCAATGTCTATCCGGATAATACAAGAAAAATCGGTATTGTTTTTGAGATTACGGATGCGCAGATTGAATATTTTCATCTGGGAGTCCATCCGATTTTCAGAGAGCAGTATACTATTGGAGATGGAATGGTGACAGCAAAAGGTTTTCAAATTTCAGATGCCTGCATTGGCTGTGGAAAGTGTCAGAGAAACTGTCCGCAAAAGTGTATTGCGGAGGGAAAACCTTTTTATATCAGGCAGGAACACTGTCTGCACTGTGGCAGCTGTTATGAGAATTGTCCGGTCGGGGCGGTGGAAAAACGACAGGGAGGCGGCGAATGATGTTTTTTAAGACAAAACAGACAAGGACGATAGATAAAAATACAAATGATAAGCAGATAAAGCGTTTACAGGATGTATTACAACGCGCCGACGCGGTAGTAATCGGCGCCGGCGCCGGACTTTCCACGTCGGCGGGATTTACTTATGTCGGTGAGCGGTTTGAGCAATATTTTTCGGACTTTGCGGAAAAATACGGTTTTCAGGATATGTACAGGGGCGGTTTTTATCCTTATCAGACGCAGGAGGAATACTGGGCATACTGGAGCAGATATATTTATGTAAACCGATATATGGATGCGCCGCAGCCAGTTTACGAAAGATTGTTGGAATTGGTGAAAGAGAAGGATTATTTTGTTCTTACAACGAATGTGGACCACTGTTTCCAGAAAGCGGGATTCGATAAAAAGCGTCTGTTTTACACACAGGGAGATTACGGACTGTTCCAGTGCATCGAGCCATGCCATCAGGAAACTTACGATAATAAGGAAATGATTTGTGAAATGGTAAAAGCGCAGGGCTATGTCCTGGCAGAGGACGGCGCGTTATATGCACCGGAGGATGCGGCGCTTGCCATGAAGATTCCATCGGAACTGGTTCCGCACTGTCCGCGCTGTGGGAAAATTTTTACCGTTAATTTACGTTCCGACGATAAATTTGTGGAGGACGAGGGCTGGCATCTGGCGGCGCAGCGTTATGAGAATTTTTTAAGAACAAGGAAAAATCAAAACATTTTATATCTGGAGCTGGGAGTCGGCTATAATACGCCGGGCATTATCAAGTATCCGTTCTGGCAGATGACGGCGCAAAATGGCAAAGCGGTCTATGCCTGCGTTAATTATGGGGAGGCGGGCTGCCCGGAGGAAATAGAAAAGCAGTCAATTTGCATCAGCGGGGATATTGGTGAAATATTAAATTTCGGAACAAAGATTGACACGATATAGAGTATAAAGTATGATGATAAAAATAATAACGTTGATTTGGAATGCTGTTAGTGGCTGCTTCATAGGTTGATGCGGCCTCTTATGCAATGAATGCAGGAAAGAAGAAAAATGAACACCAAACGAAACCGCCGGAAACGATTTTTTACTATATTTGGCATTATACTGATACTGTTTGTTATGCTGTTATATTACATTTTCATAGGCTGGAAAATTCCGATTGCCGCTCAGATAGAAAGCCTGCATTTGCCGGAGAATTGTGAAATGATATACCCTACGAAAATATGGGTATCGGATGTGTACTGGTGGCATATTAAGGGGGAAAAAGTCGTTAAATGCGATATGGATTATAAGGCGGCGGAAGAATACATAATAGCGCATAACTCCCCCAAAGCATTAGCATATATTGATATTTATCCATATGGCGGAATGTCTGATATCTCGATTTATAATTCCGAGTTTGATGAAGAGTTTTTGAAGCAGCCGGACTGGGAGAATTATATTACGATAAGCTATTTTAGAAAGATAGGATTATTACATGAATAAACGGTAAAACGATAATAACAAATATAAAAAAGGATTGACAAGATATAGAATATAAGGTATGATAATACCATCAGAGAAATTCTAAATAGTGTGCATTTCGCACATTCAGACAGTTTCTGTCAGATTTTTCTAACAAAAAGCAATTCGATATGGCAGGAACTACAGCCGCACACTTCTTGAAAGAATGCGGTATCATGCGGACTCCTGCCTGAATGGGAGGATGAAGTATGAAAATAACGAAACAAAAGAAAAAACAAAATGCACTGAAGGAGAACAAAGCAAAAAGACATGCGAAAGTCCGGTTTAGATGGCTTGGACGGCATGAAGACAGAAAGGTACACCGTCAGATAAAAGACAGACTTTTCAGGTTTTTATTTGAGAAGGACAAAGAAGCGCTTCTGCAGCTCTATAATGCGTTAAACGGCACAAATTACACAGATGTTTCCATGCTGCAGGTGGTGACGATTGAGAGCGCCGTTTATGTTGTTATGAAAAATGACCTTGCTTTTGTTATGGCGGGTACTTTGAATTTATATGAGCATCAAAGCACATATAATCCCAATATGCCAGTACGGTTTTTTATATATCTTGCCGAGGAATATCAAAAGCTGCTGGAACAGGCGAAAGACTGCTTATATGGAACAAAACAAATAACGCTGCCCGTGCCGCAATGTATTGTATTTTATAATGGGGAGCGTGATATGCCGGAGGAGCAGGTATTAAGGTTATCGGATGCGTTTGCAGAGCGGAAGCGGGAGTCTGCCGTAGAACTACAAGTGCGGATGCTGAACATCAATTACGGACATCAGAAAGAGTTGATGGAAAAATGCAAAGTATTGAAGGAATATGCGGAGTTTGTGGATATTGCCAGACATTATGCTAAAGCGGAGGAAACCTTACAGAAAGCATTGAATGCAGCGATTAATTATTGCATCAGCCATCATATATTAGAAGATTTTTTAAAGAAATATCGAGCGGAGGTCTTGGGTATGTTATTGGAAGAGTTTGATGTGGATAAATATGAGAGAGCGCTTAGAGAAGAAGGCAGGGAAGAGGGAATAGAGGAAGGAATACAGCGTGTCAATCAACTGACAGATATTTTATTGGAACAAAATCGTATTACCGATTTGAAGCGTGCGGTAAAAGAGCCGGAATATCAGGAGAAGTTATTAAAAGAATTGAATTTATAAAAAACGGAAAGCTCTCTTACAAGCTTCCCGTTTTCCTTATCTTTATATCCCGATATCCACCGACGTCCTTGGCAGAACGAGGGTATTTCCTGATTTGACAAGGGCGTTATCTACGGCTTCCCTTGTTACGCCGTCAAGAACTTTTCTACTGAACGGCTGCCCCAGCTCCCAGTTTGGGTCGGCTGCCTTTGCCGCATCATAGAATGCCTGGCGGTAGGCTCTTTCGTATTGCCCTAACGTCCATGTGCCTTTTAATCTGTCCTCTTTTGGAATGCTAAGCTGAAATTCGCGGAACACTTCGGAGCGTTTCGTCGTATCTCCGTTGGCAACGCCGTATTCCTGTAAAAAGTGGCGTTTGGTTTCGTCGAACATCTTCTGGCGCGCCTCTTCGGAAACGTCAATAATCTGGTGGCGTTCCGATTCCGGGATGCCGTTCATAATCATGCCGGGTACAACGATACCGCCCGGACCGACATAATCCCCGTCTTTATTGTAGCCTTTCATCAGGTTTTTAATCGCCTGTACATTCGTATACATGGCGCCGTTTCCGTCTTTCATCATCTGATTGATAACAGCCTTGTACTGTTTGCTGTTGGTATCAATACCGGCGGCTTTAAGCTGTGCCTGTACGGCTTTTGAGTTAAGCTGCGACAACTGGATATTATTTATCTGGTTTTTCTTCGGCATACCGAACATATTTTGGAATAAAAGACCGTAATCTGCGATTTTCCTCATAACAATCCCCCCTTGTCCTTATTAATATATATCGACATTCTTTCCGTATTCTTTAGCGCTGGGAGATGGTAACGCATAAATAAAATGAACAAATAAGGGGTGAATTGCCGTAACAGTTCAGCCATGCCATTCATAATTTGCCGAAATATACATTATGAATCCACCATTTATGAACTGGCCGGCAAATTATTCATGTCGGGCGTCCGCCCTATAGAAAGAATTTAATAATATCTCCTTAGTGAGCAAGCTCCCACGGAGATATTATCAGATTCTTTCTGCATGGCTGAACTATTACAAATTTTTTCACAACTATATTGTCAAAAAATTATCAATGTGGTATGATTACACTGTATTGTATCTCATATGAGAATAATAACAGGAGGAAATGTACCATGAAAAATGAAAAAACTTATGAACTGGTGCTGACGGCACTGTTCACCGC
>JAMPFF010000005.1 GCA_023664605.1 Clostridium sp. | reverse complement strand
GCTGCTGTAGCACAGTCGGTAGTGCGTCGCATTGGTAGTGCGGAGGTCACGGGTCCGATTCCCGTCAGCAGCTTTGATTGTAAAAGCGGAAACCTTGATTTTGCAGGGTTTCCGTTTTTTTATGTGTCTAAAATTCTGTAGACAGTTGTAGACAGAATATTTGTTCTGTTTACAATGCTTTAGTAATAAGGTCAACAGTTTCTTTTTCTGTTAATGGATTGTAAATATATCCAAGAGTGGTATTCAGACTGCTATGTCCTAGCATTTCCCTGATGCAGTCCAATGGAACACCACAGGCATTTAGATTGCTTGCATAAGTTTTACGCATTTTATGACTGGACTTTATGCGTACGCCTTGATGATTTGCATACTTCCTCAAAATTGTTGCAATTCGGATTGCTGTAATTCGTTCCCCATTCCTCATAAATATATATTCGCCCTGTTTCTCTATCTTGTTTAGAATCTCCAATGCTTTGGGAACTACAACAACAAACCTGTCTTTATTTGTTTTGGTATGCTCTACAACCTCATAACTATTATCTGTCTGGTCTCTAATTTCTTCACGGACAATATGTATGTGATTAGGGTCGCATAAATCAGACCACTTCAACGCCACTAATTCGCCTACACGCAAGCCTAACAGAAAATTGACTTTGACAGCAAGAAAAGAGGCGTCTTGCGTTTCTTCATACTCGCGGTCAAGAAAATTGTTTAACTCTGCAAGTTCTTCTGAATTATAAGTTTCTGTTTTTCCGGTTTTTCTTATTACCTGTCTGAATTTAACTAGAATCTGTACTTTATTCATAGGATTTTCAGTTAAATATTTTTTCCTGACGGCATATTCAAACATTCCGTTTAAGATTGTTCTTGCATTGCACCATTCTTTTCGGGGAAGATTAAATTCCTTTACTATGCGGTTACATTCCTGCTCCAGTAATAGTTCATCAATTTTTTTGATTTTCTTATCATGTAGTGCAGATGATTCAAAATATTTGCGATAATGTTGTTTGTGCCTTTTAATAGTATTAGGACTGTTAGTAACAGTAGTCTTGTAGTCTAGCCATTCTTCATACAATCCATAAAATGTTAATTTGTCAATGTGCGAATTAGAAAAATATATTGGAATCAGTTTATCCAATAATTCCTCTTTTGATTGTGCTTTGATATTCTTTCTTTTTCCAGCTTCGTCCTTATAGCAAGTCTGCCAGCGTCCGTTTTCTGTAGCTGGTGGAGTAATAGCATAAGGGTGTATTTTTAAAATTTGTTCTTTCTTCGATGACATAAGCATATCTAGCACACTGTCTATATCTAATATACCGTAGTCTATGGCTTCTTTCAATATAGTCAGCCTTAAATTGTTTGATTTTTTATTATTGTCCATATTCCACCACTTTTTTATAGTGGTGCAAGGAATTGAAGTATTAGGGATTTATTATTGATATGAGTATGATTGATTATATTTTATAATAAATTTGTTTGATGCAATATGATGTAATAATTTGTTTGAATGTTTTTCTTTTTTAATTATTTAACTTTATTATGATTTCTGGTTGTTGTTTTAAAATATTATCTGTTTTTGTGTAATTCCTTACACCTGTTTAATTCAGTTATTTTTAAATGGGGTTTCCGATTCCGAAACAGGGCGGAAACCATATAAATAATCATTTGTATCATATTCCTGATATACGCCGGGGGAAGTGTATATCCTTACTTTTTTAATTCGTCTTATAAATGCTTGATAGGTTTCGGGTTGCTCTATGCTTACATTGTGATATTGTTCTTCTAATTTCCAGTTAGATACAATATAAACGAAATTATAGCAGGCTTGCCGATTGTTATACCTTGCCGGTAATTGTATAGGGTATATGTCAAGATAGTTCAGCATATCACCGATTTTTATATCATTGCGAAATTCCTCTAAAACTAAAACATCTTCGCCGGAATAAGTATCAAAGGGGTGCTTATAATCGGTTGCTCTATATACGTTTGCATCTCCATGAGCGTCAAGTATATCCCTTGACTTTCCGTAGCCGGTTTTACCTTGTACATAGGTTACTAGCAGATTTAAGCGACGTTCTGATTTATAGCGGTCAGAAAGTATTTCTAGCCGAGCCTTATCAATATGTTGCAGATTTAGAATATTATCAGGGTTTGCTTCTAATATTTCTACATTGCTATATCCGTCTTTTATCATTTGATAGAGGTTTGATAAATCGTTGCGTCTGCCTTGTCTGGTTTTGGGTATCGTTCCATACTCTTCAAATGTTTCTATTAGATTTGTTTGCTCCTTTTCACTGTCTGTCCATTTTCCATCTTTTCGTATGTATGCCCTGTTTTCTTCCGCAGTTCCTTGTGCTTCTTCAATATGAGCGGTAGGAAACGCTTTCTTTACACTGGAAAAGTATATAGGGTTTTTTAATTGTATGTATAAATGGGTATGCGGTGTTTTAGCAATTTCATCACACATACACCAATATATAAGACTATCCCATTTTTCTAATGTTGTTTTAATAGCGTCATGGGAACAATTCTTATGTTTTTCAGGGTTGTTAAATGTAAGCTGGTATTTTCGGCTTCGCCGGTTATTATATTTATTTCTATCTGTTTTCATATATTCCTTTCTGTAATTTGACACAGTTCCGGCACAAATACTTATATGCTGAAAATGTGCGTTTTTACTGGATTTTTAAATGTTTTGACACTGACACTGAAGTTGTGGTAATACTAACTGCATTACAAAATTAATCAATGCATCCTCAACATATATTGTTGCTTTAGAAAATATACAAAATTCGGAATTTGAGTGAGAGTACATATATGAAGCAATTCTTTATATCTAAATATGCAAAGGGATATTCCAATTCACTTCTTTGGAATACCCCTTGATTATTACATGATTAATACAATATTAGAGTTTTCGATATTTTTGAATAGTATCATTTGCTTGTGTAATGCAGATAACATTTTCAATCTTTTTGTTCTGTACATCTTCGTAAAGTGTTCGACCTAACTGTGCAGGAGGATTATCAATAATTTCATTCAGTTGAAATTCCGTTCCTGTTGGCAGATTGTTGATTATGCTTCTCATTTGGTTTTCTAATACTTTATGACTCATACTTCTTCCTCCGTTATGTATTATAATCTTATTGTGGCAACCGACAATATAATGTGTCATCTGCTTCGGTATTAGTTGAAATACGTATTACCAAACCATCATATTCATTAGGAACACATATAAAAATGCGGTATTGTTTTGTGTAAATGTTATCGTTCCAGCCGCTTTGCAAGGTTTCATATTCACCTATACACTCTTCATAATCTATCCCATTATAATTTATTGTAAAAATTTCACCGAGTAGCAAATTATCAGTATAATAATCAACTGGGGATAAGTAAGAGCTTAGTCCATATTTTTGTGCGTTTTCATCATCAAATACAAATGTCACCATAATTGTCTGCCACTCATATCCTTCTACGGCATTATGAGTTTCATCAGATGAAAATACTTCATAATCTGAAATAGTAACTGTTCCTGTTGTAGTATAGTCATTATTATTGTAGCAAAGAACTGTATATGGATATGCTGTATCTAACTGTGCATCACATACTAATCCATTTTCTTCAAAATATGCTGTTAAAGGTTCTCCCACAGTTTCCCCACACACTTCACAAGTAGCAGGTTGTTGATAGTTTGCTTCTGTCAAGGTATGTTCTAACGCTTTGCCCTCTGTCTCTCCGCATACACTACATGTTTTCGGTGCGCTGCAAGTAGCGTCTACCCATGTATGCGCCAATGTTTCTCCCTCGATTTCTCCGCATACGCTACAATGTTTTGCTTCGGAACAAGTGGCGTCTACCCATGTATGCCCTAATGCTTCGCCCTCTGTTTCGCCTCCTACACTGCACGTCCTCGGTGTTGTACATGTCGCTTCCTGCCATTCGTGGCTCATATGACATCCTGTAAGCATACAACAAACTGAAAGTGTGCTAATTCCACATAACAATTTTTGTACTCTTTTTGTTTTCATATTTTTTATCCTCTCTTCTTATTGCAATATTGTCCATCATACGTTGGACATACAACAGGATTGTACATCATTTGTTGTACACTGTCAAGGAGGTGATGCAAATGGGATATTATCCACGATTGCGGGATTTACGGGAAGATAAAGACTTATCTATCAGAAAACTTGCGGATTTACTTCATATGCAGCGGACGACCTACCATAACTATGAAACAGGGAAAAGAGAATTGCCATTTGAACTGGCGGTTACACTTGCTAAATTTTACGATGTGTCATTAGATTATATCGGCGGTTTGACAAACGATACAACGCCGCCGCACAAAAGATAAAAATGTAATCAAGGGATATTTCAAGCAGTAATTTGAAATATCCCTGTCTTTATTATTTGTAATATGCACCGCTTGTAAATCCCCACTCTTCGAGTGCCTGCGGTAAAGGGATTGACAAGCTATATACTTTTTGTTTCACCTGCAAGCGACAAGAATATATTTACAACATCTTTCATGCCTTGCTGATATGTTAAAGCTATGTATGTAGCTATTCTGCTGTTTTCGGCAGTCTGATATTGATTAAACGCCTTTCGTTGTTCCCTGTCCAACATTTTCTCAAATCTTTCTGACAAGTATTTTTCTTCCTGTTCTGCCTGCCTGTATTCTTTTGTTTGTACAATAATCTGGTCGAGTCGTTCATTTGTCAGATTTTCCGTAATAATCGTCATAATGTCTTTTTCCATATTTTACCCCTTTCCTTTTGTTTTCATAATATCATTATAGCCAAATGTATGGCAATATTCAATAAAAATATATAACCTTATACTTTATTTATAAGAGGTACATTTATGTTTAACTATAATCCACTTTGGGAAACACTAAAAAAGAAAAATATATCGCAATATCAGTTAATAAAAAAATATCATGTTTCTACGGGAACGCTTGACGATTTAAGAAAAAATAAGAGTATAACAGTCTATACGCTTCACAAGTTATGCTTAATCTTGGATTGTACACCTAATGACATATTGGAAATTGTGCCAGACACTTCAACACCAGAAAAAGAATTAAATTGAATTTTTATATTATGTTACAGTGAAATAAAAAGAGGTTATTTGACAAGTAATGGGAACCAAGCCTATACTTAACTTAATTCCCATATACTAGGGTTGAAAAGTTGTAGACACATGGTAGACAGTGTGCATTCCTCCTTGATTTTATAGGCTTTCTGGGGCGGAATCAAGTCCGATTCCCGTCAGCAGCTGTGGGAAAGGCTTTTCGAGGATTCGTTCTTCGGGAGGTCTTTGTTTTTCGATTTTTCATGTTTTTTGCATATCATCAAAATGATTGAATTTGAAGGAAATGTATATTATAATATTTGAAATGAAGAAAGGATAACAGGAGGCGCTTAATGAGTACGTTAGAATATACGGTTTCATTGCTGAAAATGATGCCTGAAGATAAATTAAGAGAGGTTCAAAAGTATATTCAATATCTTATTTTTTTGGATAGGGGCGATATGCCTATAGAATCTCTTAGTGAGGATGTTATTGTCCAGCAACTTATTGATTCAATGAGAAAAAGTGATATGGGAGTTACAACATCGGCTAATATTGTGTCGCAGCAAATGAAGGAGAAATATGCAATATAACGTAGAAATTTCTGAAATGGCGGTCAGGCAGTATGATAAATTTTTAGATTATATTTATAATGTGCTTATGAATCCGCAGGCGGCTGACAGTTTGATGCGGGATTTTGACGATACAATAAAAATACTTGAAGAACAAGCGGGTAGTTTGGGTTATTGTAGTAGCGAGCGTTTAAGAGAGTTAGGATTCTATAAGATAAATTTTCAGAAACATAGATACTTACTGGTATATCGTGTAAAACAAAAAAATGTGATAGTGGAAGGTATGTATCATGAATTGCAGGATTATGAAAATGCGATAAGATAATATGAATTATCATATTTATGGTTAAAGTTTTTTATGGTATGTAGCTGGATGAAGCAGAATGGTAAAAATAGACAGGCGTAACTGTGGCAGTTATGCCTGTTTTTTAATATAAGGGTAAATTGTGAAGCATGATGCGCGTTATTTATTTTCGATGTAAGTTTACAGAATTCTTTTACTTTCATTCGCATTTGTAGTTAAAATCAAATGCCAGATGTGATATGAAAAATCATAAAACTAGTTTTTTCTGTACAAGGCGGAGAGCTTCACAAAATCACATATTTTTATTCAAAGATTCTTTCGTTGCTTTAACGATATCCTCAATAATTCGCACTTGTTGAATTGAACAGTCATCTAATAATTCTGTAATATAGGCTATAGAAGCACTGCGTTCCTGTGGTCTGTCACCATAGAGTAGTTCATCAGTCCGTACTTCTAATACAGAAGCAATTTTTGCAAAAGTAGGCAAACTCATCTTAGTATTTGCCGTTTCAATGTGGCTCATATGAGTAGTGGAGATACCAACTTTTTCTGCTAAGTTTTCTTGTGATAATCCTCTTGCTTTTCTGATTTTTCGTATTCTTTGTCCAATTGTATAATAATCCATACAAAAATATCCGCCTTATTAGTTTAATATTACTTGAATTATATGTACTATTATGTTATGATTACATAAACTATATAGGCTATTATATGCTTATTTAGTTAAAAATAATGTATGAAAACTATGAAGAAAAATTAATTAAAGGAATCAGATGGGGAAAGCTAAGTTTAAAAAGTGAAAGCCAACTGATGTAGTTCATAATTCTATTAGCACTATTACAGAAAGGCGGATTATATATGGAAGATATAATAAACGAAAGAAAAAGGCAGAAATTAAATCGCCCAATAACGGGGATTATTCAAAATGATCGAGTTTGGGAACAGTGGTATGATCAATCAATCTTTTCTTTAGAATTTCCCCAAATGAATCAAAAAGATTACTTGTTGAATTGCATTGGAAATGAAAAATCACGTATTATTATAAATAATCGTGGAATGAGAAGAATCACAGTTAATGAATTTGATAAAATGATTTTGGAATATGAGAAAGCATTTGCCACTATGGGATTAAAGAAAGGTGATGTTATTTGTACAATCGGATTAACAACGCCTGAAATGTATGTAATTAAATATTCGGCTACATCTCTTGGACTCATTTTGTGTAACTTAAATATTTTTGATGTTGGAATAGATGATGATGGGAAAAATAGACTATATAGGCAAATGGAAAATATAGATCCTAAAATGATATTTATATTGGATATTTTTGAAGAAAAACTATTTTCAATAATCAATGACGTGCAATTTGCTCAAGCGATTAAAGTATCTATGCCTTTAGGATATTCTGCACCTAAGTATAATCCAGAAAGATTTGTGATTGCTTTGAAAGTGATGAAAAATTTTTTGTCTGGAAAGGTAATCAACAATAAAATATCCCTAAATGATTTTTTGTTACTTGGAAAAAATATTAAAGTAGAAAATATAGAAGAACTATATGAGGAACGGCTGCCATGTAATATTTCATTTACTAGTGGTACAACTGGGATAAATAAAGCAGTATTACTTTCGCATGATGCTAATAATGCATTGGCATTTCAACAAAAGATTGGAGAATTTGGATTTAAGGAAAGAACGAAAAATTTAGCTTTGGTTCCCCCTTTTTTAGCTTTCTGGGATGCAGATATTGTTCATGCAGTGTTATGTCAAGGTGGTGAAAATATAATTGAATTGGAATTGAATTATGACAAAATACCACAATATTTTACAAAACATAAGGCTAATATGGGAATATGGTCACAATATTTGTGGAGTTCACTATTATTGTTGCCTGAAAAAGATTTAAGAGAGGTTAGTAAACATTTGCAACACGTAATTGTCGGCGGAGAACGATGTGAAATAAATGATGCGGAAATTTTTTATAATCGAACAGGTATTGTTCAAATGGCAGGATTTGGGGCTTCTGAGGTCAATACAACTTTCAGTATTACACATCCGAATTGTATTAAAATTGGTACTGCTGGAATACCCTTGCCGTTTAATAATGTGAAAATTGTTAATGATTCATTTCAAGATGTTACATACAATATTGCGGGTAAATTATTTATCACGGGTCCATGTTTGATGAATGGCTACTATAAGAGAGATGATTTGACAAAGCAAGCCTTATATATTGATGAGACTGGAGTTACTTGGTATAATACGGGAGATTATGCAGTTATAGATGATGATGGTTGTTTGACAGTTTTAGATAGATATATAGAACCTATTCAGATTACGCATGCTGAAAAAATTAATTTACTTGATATTGTTGAGATAATAAAAAAGGATAGAAATGTAAAGAATTGTAAACTGACATTCCATAAAGGGAAATTAGTATTACATCTGTCAGTTGATAATTTTACAGGTCTATCTGAGAAAGATGCTATAAAAAGCATAATGTATAATATTAAAAGCAATTTATCTGAAAAACAATTACCTCATATAATACGAATAACTAATGAATTACCCAGAACAGCAGTTGGAAAAGTTGATTATAAATTGCTTGAGAATATTGGAGAAAAACTTTGCAATGATCATAATTATTCTAATAAATTATTTGTTTTAAAAGAAAATCAACCATATGATTATAATGATGAAAATGTGAAATAAAATGTTTGAATCGTTTATCAAGATATATGGATAGAAAAATTGATAATCATTTGTTATACTTGAACTGTAATAGCGTAAAATATATCATTATTACAAATTATTACAAAAGATGTGATAATACCGCAATATGACGTTGAAACGTTATGGTAAGAGAAATCCCCCATCAGGAGATACCCCCAATGATACTCAACACAGGCAGCAGGACGGACATTCCTGCGTATTATAGCGACTGGTTCTATAACCGCATTAAAGAGGGTTACGTTTTGGTGCGTAACCCTTATTATCCGGCGCAGATAACCAGATATCTGCTCTCGCCGGACGTTATAGATATGATGGTGTTTTGCACGAAAAATCCACAGCCCATGCTGGACAGGCTCGCCCTTTTATCGGCGTTTGAAATGTTTTGGTTTGTGACGATTACGCCGTATGGAAAGGATATTGAGCCGTATGTGCCGCCGAAAGAGCAGGTTATTCAGTCATTCAGGCAACTGTCCGGGATAGTCGGGAGCAGTCGGATGAGCTGGCGTTACGACCCGGTTTTTATTACGGATATCTATTCAGTTGATTATCATATAGAGCAGTTTGGACAGATGGCAGAAGCGCTTGCGGGATATACGCATCAGTGCGTGGTAAGTTTTATCGATTTATATGAAAAAACGAAGCGCAATTTCCGAGGCGTAAGAAGCGTTACAGGACAAGAGCAGGAAAAGCTGATAAGCGCATTTTCCCAGGTTGCGAAAGAGAATGATTTGCAGATACATTTATGCTGTGAGAATGCTGCGCTTGTCAGGGAAAATGTGGATGCGGACGGCTGTATGTCCAAAGCCGTGCTTGAGAAAGCGCTGGGCGCAAAATTAAACGTGCCGAAAAAAAGGACAGCGCGCAATGAATGCGGCTGCCTCCTTGGTGCAGATATCGGCGCATATAATACATGCGGACATGGCTGTTTGTATTGCTACGCCAATTATGATAAAGACACCGTCATGCAAAACCGTAAACTGCACAACGTCCTCTCGCCGCTTTTAATCGGAGAGGTGTCCGAAGATGATGTGATAAAACAGGCGCAGCAAAAGCCGTGGAGGAACGGACAGATGGATATCTTTGACTTATTATAAAAGAAAAGTCTTTATTTTTGCACCGCATCCCGCTGTCTGCACATTTCCGCCCAGCTCGGCATTTTGGCAAGGGCATCTGAGAACTCATGAAGATGTGTCGGAATATTAATTTTCTGTGGGCAGACTTTGGCGCATTTACCGCACTTGATGCAGGCGTCGGGCTGTTTCTCCGAGGCTAAGGCATCTAAGCGCATTTTTACCGTAAGATTCTGGGAGAAGCGGATTTCGTTATAAGTGGCAAGTAACATCGGGATATCCAGTCCTTTTGGGCAACCCTCCACGCAGTAACGGCACGCCGTACAGGGAATGGAATCTTTCATGCCCTCCGCAATCTCGAAAAGCAGTTCTTTTTCTTCTTCATTTAAAGGTTTCCGCTCTTTAAATGTTTCTACATTGTCTTTCATCTGTTCCATATTGGACATACCGCTTAAAATCATATGTACGTTAGGAAGTCCTTGTAAAAAACGGAAAGCCCACGAGGAAACGCTCTCTGACGGATGTCTGTCGCGCAAACGCTTCTCGGACGTTTCATCCAGATGCGCGAGACGACCGCCCCTGACAGGTTCCATAACCCAGACGGGGATATTTCTCTTTGTTAAAAGGTCATATTTTTCTTTTGCGTTCTGTAATGTCCAATCCAGATAGTTTAGCTGAATCTGGCAAAAGTCCATCTGCGCGCCGCATATATCCAGAAATTGTTCCAGACAGTCCACCCGCCCGTGGCTGGAAAAACCGAGATAACGAATCCGTCCGCGCTTTTTCTGCTCAATAAAATAGTCGATAATGCCCCATTTGGGGTCTAAGTAGGTCTGTATCGAGTTTTCATAGACGTTGTGCAGCAGATAAAAGTCAAAGTATTCCACGCCGCATTTGGTGAGCTGTTTTTCAAAAATGTCCGCCGGGTTATAGCTTTCGCTGATTTGATGTCCGGGATATTTGGTCGCGAGATAGAATTGCTCTCTGGGGTATTTTTTTAAAATCCTGCCCATAATCTTCTCGGATTCCCCGTTGTGGTACGGGTAGGCGGTATCAAAATAATTGACGCCGTGGGAAATTGCATAGTCTACCATTTCGGCGGTGCGGGTCTCGTCTACCGCAGCGTCCGGCGCATCAGACACAAGCGGAAGCCGCATGGCGCCAAATCCTAAAAGAGAAAGTTTCCGGTTGTCAAAATCACTGTATATCATAAAAAGCCTCCATTCAGATAAAATCATCATATAGACGTTTCGTAATTACCTTATAATCGTAGCATGAAAGGAGGCTTTGCGCAAGTTTTTACCGATACGGGCGGGCTTTTATCCGATTTTACAAGAATTTTACAAAAGCTGTGTTTTGGATTTTACAGGCGGCGTCTATCATCATAAATGTAGAACAAAATACAAACAGAAAAAGGAGAGAAAAGTATTATGAAAAAAATGAGAAAATGTATCGGTTCTATTATGATTCTGGCGTTTAGCGCCGCTATGATGGCGGGATGCGGAAAAACAGAAAGCAATACGGTATCAGCGGGCAAGGAGGCAGTCAGAGAAACAACGGCTGCGGGTAGTGCGGCAGAGACCGGAACGGTATCTACGGACGGCTCGACTTCCATGGAAAAGGTTATCGGCGCATTAGGAGAATCTTTTGAGGAAAATAATCCCGGCGTAACCTTTACCTATAATCCGACCGGCTCCGGTTCAGGCATTACGGCGGCAGCGGAGGGACGCTGTGATATCGGTCTTTCCAGCCGTGCGTTAAAGGATGAGGAAAAAGCGCAGGGATTGACGGAAACCATACTTGCCCTTGACGGCATTGCGATTATCGTAAATCCCGATAATCCGGTCGATGACCTTGACCTTGATACGATTGGCAGAATGTATACGGGCGAAATAACGAACTGGAAAGACGTCGGCGGCAATGACTTGGAAATCGTCCTGATTGGCAGAGAAGCGGGCAGCGGTACGAGAGACGGGTTTGAGTCCATTACGAAAACGGAGGACGTCTGTCAGTATCGTCAGGAACTCACTTCTACGGGAGACGTCATTACAACGGTTGCAGGCAATCCGGGAGCGGTAGGATATGCGTCCCTTGCTTCTGTTAAGGAAACGGTCAAAGCGCTTTCCATAGATGGTATCGTCCCCACGGAAGAAACTGTCAAAGACGGAAGTTATGTGGTACAGCGGCCTTTTGTGCTGGTAACGAAAGAGGGCGCAGAGCTTTCAAAAACAGCGCAGCAGTTTTTCGACTATGCGACTTCATCCGAGGCGGACGAGATTATTCTGGCAGCGGGCGCGGTTCCCGTGAACTAGATAGCGGCATTGAGGTGAATTGGATGAAAAGCAGAAAGCGGTTTGTGGAAAATGTCATACATGGCATTTTCCTGATACTTGGTCTGATTACGGTCGGCTGTGTGCTTTTAATTACCGTTTATCTTGTTATATCCGGTATTCCGGCTATCCGTAAAATAGGTGTGTTCCATTTCCTTTTTGGAAAAAAGTGGGCGTCTACGGCCGCGCAGCCTCAATATGGCATTTTGCCTTTTATTTTGACAAGCATTTACGGTACGGCGGGCGCTATCCTGATTGGAGTGCCGATTGGTTTTATGACGGCGGTTTATCTTGCGAAGATAGCGAAGCCGAAAGTAAAGAGCGTAATCGCGGCGGCGGTCAGTCTGCTGGCGGGTATTCCTTCGGTGGTTTACGGTCTGGTAGGAATGATGGCGCTTGTTCCGGGGATACGGACTGTTTTCCATATCCCGGACGGAGCCGGTTTATTTGCGGCGGTGATTGTACTTGCCATTATGATTCTGCCGTCTATCGTTAAGGTGTCGCTTACGGCGTTGGAGGCAGTTCCCAAAGAGTATGAGGATGCGTCTCTTGCCCTTGGCGCAACGCCGGTTGAAACTTATTTTAGGGTATCCGTTCCGGCGGCAAAAAGCGGTATTGCGGCGGCGGTGGTTTTAGGCGTTGGCAGGGCGATTGGCGAGTCGATGGCGGTTATGATGGTAGCGGGGAACGCCCCTAATATGCCGGGTATTTTCCAGAGCGTCCGTTTTTTGACAACCGCCGTGGCAAGCGAGATGTCATATGCTGCCGATGGAAGTTTGCAAAAACAGGCGCTATACTCCATTGCGCTGGTATTGTTTTTCTTTATCATGCTGATAAATGCCGCATTGAATTTCTTTTTAAAAAGAAAATGAAGAAAGAAGGGATGGAATGCAAAAACAGTTTGTTTTGTTCAAAAGGAAAACCTACGTTACATTTATGCGGGCATTGATGGGGATTTGCGTCAGCATTACCTGTACGCTGGTATTATTTTTAATCGGTTATGTTTTGTGGAAAGGGCTTCCCCATGTAACATGGGAGCTGTTGACGACCAAACCAAGCTATCTGTCCGGGCGGATAGGGATTTTGCCGGATATTTTAAATACGATTTATATCGTGCTGGCAACGCTGGCGTTTGTTCTCCCTCTTGGAGTAGGCGCGGCAGTTTATTTGACGGAATATGCGGCAAATAAAAAACTGGTGGGTATCATTGAATATGCTGCCGAGACCTTATCGGGGATTCCGTCTATTATTTACGGTCTGGTAGGTATGTTGTTTTTCTGCCAGTTTTTCGGTATGAAAACTTCTCTTATGGCGGGAGCTCTTACGCTGGTTATTATGAATCTGCCGACGGTCATGCGCACTACGCAGGAGAGTTTGAAAACGGTGCCGGTAAGTTATAGGGAAAGCGCTTTTGGGCTGGGAGCAGGAAAATGGCGGGTCATTTATACGGTTGTACTTCCCGGCTGCATCGATGGCGTGATAACGGGCTGTATATTGTCTATTGGACGGATTTTAGGGGAATCGGCGGCGCTTCTATTTACGGCGGGTTTTGCCCATGCTTTAAACGGGATTTTTAAAGGGCTTGGCAGCTCGGGCGCGACGCTGACGGTCGCATTATATGTCTATGCAAAGGAAAACGGAGAGTTTGAAATTGCATTTGCCATTGCTGCGATTTTGATGATTTTAACGGTGTGCATTAACCTGTCGGCACAGCTTGCTGGCAGATATTTTCAGAAAAGAGGAAACGAATGAATGGTATTATGACGGTAAAAGATTTGTGCCTTTGGTATGGAAGCACACAGGCTCTTAAAAATATCAATATTGACATTGAAGAACGCAGCATTACGGCGTTTATCGGCCCGTCCGGATGTGGTAAATCTACTTTTTTAAAATCGTTAAACAGGATGAACGACCTGATTGCCGGGGTGCGGATTACGGGAGAGGTGCGTTACAGAGAGAGAAATATTTATGATGCGGGAACTGATGTGAATGAGCTTCGCCGCAGCATCGGCATGGTTTTTCAAAAACCGACGCCTTTTCCTATGAGCATTTACGATAACATTGCTTACGGACCGAGGACGCATGGCATGAAAAATAAGGCGAAGCTGGACGATATCGTGGAACGTTCCCTGCGCGGCGCGGCTATCTGGGATGAGGTAAAAGACCGATTGAAAAAATCGGCGTTGGGACTTTCCGGCGGACAGCAGCAGCGGCTCTGTATTGCCCGCGCATTGGCGGTGGAGCCGGATGTGCTTTTGATGGATGAGCCGACAAGCGCCCTCGACCCGATTTCTACATCCAAAATCGAGGAGCTTGCAATGGAACTAAAGAATAAGTATACTATTATCATCGTCACGCACAATATGCAGCAGGCTGTGCGGATTTCTGATAATACGGCTTTTTTTCTCCTCGGCGATTTAATCGAATACGGCAATACGCAGAAAATGTTTGAGCAGCCAAAGGATAAGAGGACAGAGGATTATATTACGGGGAGGTTTGGATAATGAGAAGTCGTTTTGATAAGCAGCTTGCCACGCTTCATAATGAGCTTACCCGGATGGGCGCCATGTGCGAGGAGGCGATTGCCGCTGCCTCAAAGGCGCTGAGCGCGGGAGATGGAAAGCTTGCGGATAAGGTGCTGTCTCTGGACGGGGAGATCGACCGGATGGAGCGTACGATAGAAGCGTTGTGCCTGAAACTGTTGTTACAGCAGCAGCCGGTGGCGGGCGATTTGCGGCAGATTTCCGCCGCCCTTAAAATGATTACTGATATGGAACGTATTGGAACGCAGGCGGCGGATATTGCGGAGATTATTACGTTTCTGGGCGGAAGATGCGGAGAGGAATGCGAACATATCCGCTTCATGGCACAAGAGGCAAGCCGGATGGTGACGGAAAGCATCGACGCTTTTGTAAAGCAGGACGTTATACTGGCTGACGGGGCTATTGAACGTGATGATGTAGTGGATAATTTGTTTGTGCAGGTCAGGGAATCTTTAATTAAAATGATAGCGGATAAACCGGCGGACGGCGGATATGCGCTGGATTTATTGATGATAGCCAAATATTTTGAGCGTATCGGAGACCATGCGGTAAATATTGCAGAATGGGTTGTTTTTTCCGTAACGGGAGTGCATAAGGGAGCAGATTGATGAGAATATGGTGTGTAGAGGATGATGAGAGCATCCGTGATATCGAAGTATATACGTTACATTCCACCGGTTTTGACGCGGCGGGTTTTTCGGACGCGGCGGCTTTTCGGGACGCTTTAAGCGCAGAGAAGCCGGATTTGATTCTGCTTGATATTATGCTGCCCGGAGAAAGCGGCGTGGAATTGTTGAAATTTTTAAAAGAAAGTCCTGACACTTGCAGGATTCCCGTTATCATGGCGACGGCAAAGGGAATGGAGTATGATAAGATTCAAAGTCTTGATCTGGGGGCGGACGATTATCTGGTAAAACCGTTTGGCATGATGGAAATGGTTTCCCGCGTCAAGGCTGTGCTTCGCAGATGTCATCCCGCGCAGGTGCAGCATCTTTTAAAAGCGGGCGCGCTCGTCGTCAATCTGGATGAGCATATCGTTACCATTGACGGAAAACGGATTAAGCTTACCTTAAAGGAATTTGAACTGCTTAAACTGTTTCTTTCGCATCCGGGCATTGTATATACCCGCGATCAGCTTTTTAACGACATATGGGGAACCGATTATATCGGGGAAACAAGAACGGTTGATATGCACATCCGTACACTGCGCGCAAAACTGGGCGGTTACGGGAAAATGATTGAGACGGTGCGCGGCGTCGGGTACAGGTTCGAGTGTGTACAGGATATATGATAGAGGAAATTAACATGACAAAGAGGATTTTTAAGTCGATTATGATTGCGGCATTAGCCGTTTTAGCGGCAAGCCTTGTTATTATTATGGGCGGGCTTTATGGATATTTCAGTAATATTCAGGAAAAACAGTTAGAGGATGAGCTGGCGTTAGCGGCGGCTGCCGTTGAAAAAAACGGTCAGGAATACTTGGAAAAAATACAGCCCGGACAGTATCGCCTGACATGGGTTGCCGCCAACGGAGATGTTTTATATGATACGCAGTCCGAGAAACAGAACATGGAAAACCATGCGGACAGAGAGGAAATTCAACAGGCGCTTTTGAGTAAAGAAGGAAAGAGTTCGCGTTATTCTACGACGCTTTTAGAAAAAACGCTTTATCATGCGAGGCGGCTCGAGGATGGATCGGTACTGAGAATTTCGGTCAGCAGCGCGACAATATGGGTTTTGGTATTAGGGATGGTGCAGCCGGTTTTGATTGTGCTTGTTGTGGCGTTTTGTTTATCAGGCGCGCTGGCAAGCCGCATTTCCAAACATATTATGGAACCGTTAAACAATCTTGATTTGGAAAAGCCTTTGGAAAATGATACTTATGAGGAATTGGCGCCGTTATTGAGCCGTATCAATAAGCAGCATAAACAGATCACCATGCAATTATTGGAATTAGAAAGAAAAAACGACGAATTTACGCAGATTGCACACAGCATGACGGAGGGGCTTGTGCTTTTGAATGAAAAAAGCGTGATTTTAGCCATCAATCCTGCGGCGTTAAAATTATTTCATGCGGAAAAATCCTGTGTGGGCAAAGATTTTCTGGCGGTGGAACGCAGCCGTAATGTAAGCCGGGCGATACAGGAGGCGTTTTTGAACGGATACAGCGAAATACGCATGGAACGGGAGGAGAAAGAATATCAGCTTCATGTGAACCGTATTGCGTCAAACGGTCTGGTTATCGGAGCGGTTGTGCTTGCCTTTGATAGAACGGAGGCAGCTTATGCAGAGAAAAATCGCCGGGAGTTTACCGCCAATGTATCGCATGAATTAAAAACACCGCTGCAATCCATTATGGGAAGCGCGGAGTTATTGGAAAACGGTCTGGTAAAACCGGAGGATATGACGCGTTTCGTAGGGCATATCCGCACGGAAGCCGGACGGCTTCTGACACTGATTGAGGATATTATCCGTTTATCGAAGTTAGACGAGGGATATGAAACGTCTATGGAAGAGTCTTGGGAGGACGTCGATTTATATGAGACGGCAGCAGAGGTCGTGACGGGGCTGGAAGAAATGGCGGCAACAGCAGACGTTACCGTCAGCGTAACGGGAGAAAGCGTCACGATAAAAGGCGTCAGGCAGCTTGTAACGGAAATTATCTATAATCTTTGCGTTAATGCTATTAAATATAATAAAGCGGGAGGCACGGTGGAGGTTTTTGCAGGCAGGAAAGATGATGATGCGCTGATTTGCGTAAAAGATTCCGGCATCGGCATTTTGCCGGAGCATCAGGAGCGAATATTTGAACGCTTTTACCGGGTGGATAAGAGCCGTTCCAAGGAATCGGGCGGAACCGGTCTGGGGCTTTCCATTGTAAAACACGCCGTTCAATCATTGCATGGCAGGATTGAGTTACAGAGTATTCTCGGCGAGGGAACAACAATACGGATTTACATAAGATGTGATTTGAGGGATATAGGAGCAGACAATGAACAGGATTTTGGTGATAGATGATGATAAGGAACTTGGCGCCCTGATTAAGAGAAGCGTTTTACGGGAGAACATAGAAGCCGACTGCGTATATTTGGGGAAAGCCGGTTTAATGATGTTGAAAGAGCATGAATACCAGCTTGTGATATTAGACGTTATGATGCCCGGAGCCGACGGTTTTGAAACGCTGGAGCAGATTAGAAAAGAAAGCAGTCTGCCTGTTTTGATGTTTACCGCAAAAGATGACAGCGCATCCAAAGTGCGCGGACTGCGGGCGGGCGCAGATGATTATTTAACCAAACCCTTTGATATGGAGGAATTAATAGCGCGCATTATCTCTTTAATCAGACGCTATACCCGTTTTAATCAAAAAGACGGGCAGCCGCGGATACTCAATTTTGATGGATTGACGGTTGATTTCGATGAGCGCATTGTCCATGCGGTAAACGGTGATTTTCTTTTGCCGCCGAAAGAATTTGATGTACTGATATTTCTTGCTAAAAACCAGGGACGGATATTGACAAAACAGCAGATTTATGAAAATGTATGGCAGGAAGAGTATGTTTATGATGACAGCAATATTATGGCGGTTATCAGCCGTTTGCGCAAAAAAATAGAGCAAAATCCCGGCGTTCCCCGATATATACAGACGGTAAAAGGAATTGGGTATCGTTTTAATAAGGAGGTGTGAGCAGTGTGGATGGAGATTGCGGCAGCAACGGCGCTTATCATAGCCATTATTGCCGTCTGTACAGCGGTATTTATTCTTCGTCGTGTTAAAAGGCAGATAGCGGAAATGGCAAATATTTTGGAGGAGGTAAAAAACGGAAACGGAGGCAGACGTATTTTAGCGGAAACGCATGATATTACCGCGTCGCTTGCCTATGAAATGAATGATATTATTGTATCTTATGAAAGTAGACTTTCCGCTTTCCGACAGACAGAGGAGACGAATAAACAGTTGATGACGAGTCTTTCCCATGATGTCAGAACGCCGCTTACCACCCTGATTGGATATCTTGACGCTGCGCATAAGGGTGTTGTTTCTGGAAAAGAACGTGATGATTATATCGAAACAGCCCGTCATAAAGCGTATGATTTAAAGGAATACATTGACGTATTATTCGATTGGTTTAAGCTGGGCTCCAATGAATTTTCCATGAATATAAAAACAGTTGATTTAACGGAATTGACGCGGAATATCTTGGCGGATTGGATACCGGTCTTTGAAGATGCTAAGATAGATTTTGCGGCAACAATCCCTGAATATCCTTTTTGGGTAAAGGTAGATGAGGACGGATATTTGCGGATAATAAATAATCTGGTACAAAATGCGGTTTCTCACAGTCATGCGGATAAAATAGAAATAACCCTGCTGGAACAAGATGGCAGTATCAGAATATTATTATCGGATAACGGCGTGGGAATGGACAAAGAGGACTTGAAGCATATTTTTGAAAGATTATATAAATGTGATAAAGGACGTTCTCAAAAGGGCAGCGGTCTTGGACTGTCCATCGTGAGCCAGCTTGTAGAAAAAATGAGCGGCAGTATCTATGTAGAAAGCATACCGGGCAGTGGAACAATTTTTACGCTGTGTTTTCCATTGGAAAGGTTAGAAATACAGTAAATTCTTAGAGCGCAAGCCGTTAAGTTTGCGCTTTTTTTATTTGGAAGAGCAGAGCCTTTTCAAAATCGGCGCAGCCTGTGATAATTGATGCAAGGATAATGCAAGGTTTTCGCAAGGTTTTTGTAAGATTGGCATAGTAGAATAGCAGATGTGAAAAGGAGGTTTTGTAATGAGCAAATATATCATTGAAACAAAAAATCTGACAAAACAATATGGAGCGGTAAAAAGCGTCGCCGGTTTAAATCTCCATATACAGAAAGGACGTATTTATGGTCTGCTTGGCAGAAATGGCGCAGGTAAAACCACGACCATGAAGATGCTGCTTGGACTGACAAAGCCGACAGCCGGAGAAGTGGAAATTTTTGGAAAACCTTTAAAGGCGAATGAAAAAAGGCTGTTGCCGCGTATTGGCAGTCTGATTGAAACACCCGGATTTTATCCCAACCTGACAGCCACGGAAAATCTGCGTATTTTTGCTACGCTGCGGGGCGTACCGAATAAGGATGCTGTCAAAAACGCGCTGGAGCTGGTGGGGCTGCCGTATAAAGACAAAAAACTGTATATGCAGTATTCCCTTGGGATGAAGCAGCGTTTAGCGATTGCGCTTGCCGTGATGCACGACCCGGAGCTTTTGATTTTAGATGAGCCGATAAACGGGCTTGACCCGATTGGGATTGCACAGGTGCGTACTTTTATTCGTGAACTTTGCAGTCAGCGGGGAAAAACGATTTTTATCTCCAGCCATATCCTATCTGAGATTGCCTTATTGGCTGACGATATTGGGATTATCGACCACGGTATGCTGCTGGAGGAAGAAAGTCTTGCGCAGCTGGAGGCAAAGAGTATGAAACGGATTTGCTTTACGGTTTCTGATACGGCGCAGGCGGCAAGAATTTTGGAAGAGTCATTTCATGAAAGAGAGTTTACGATACAAGACGACCACAATCTGTCGCTGCACAACCTGAATCTATGTGTCGGTCATATTGTTACCGCTTTTGTACAAAACGGTCTTACCGTGTCGAAAGCTGTAACGCTGGAGGAAAGTCTGGAAGATTATTTCAAGCGCGTAACAGGGGGTGAGGGGATTGCTTAAACTGATTATTTGTGAGTGTGTGAAATTAAGGCGCAAAAAGTTTGTCTTGCTTACCATCTTGTCTGCGTTTATGTTTCCCATACCGATTACTGTGATGATGGCAACGCCGCAGATGGCAGGACGTTTTGAGAGCGAAACAGAGATTTTTAATGCGACTTTTCAGTTTATTATGGGATACGGGGTGGAACTGCTTTTACCCTGTGTGATTGGCGTCATTGCCGCCATACTATTTTTTATGGAGAGAGACAATGATACTTTTAAAAATCTTCGGGTAATTCCTGTGACGAGTACGCAGATGATTTTAGCGAAAATTTTTGTTTTATTTGTTATGGGAATTATTTTCAGCGTTGCATCATCTGTCGCAGCAGTTCTATGCGGCTGCCTGATATCGGAAGTAAACGGAATTGGTTATAAACTGCTAATTGCGGTTGAAATGGGAATTTTGACGACAGCCGGAACGCTGCCGTTAGTTATTTTAATTGTATTTTTCAGTAAGACATATATTTTTTCCATATTGCTGTGTATTTTTTACAGTGTTTTGAGTATGACTGCGGAAAGTTGTTTTGGTGTATTGCCGAAAGCCGTATGCTGGCTTATGCCGATTCCGCTTACAACGCTTTGGAGTGCAGGCGATATGGTACGGCATGGGGTGATAGATGTTAATGGTTCGCTGGCGTATTTAATGCCGACCACCTCCCAGACAATAGCCATTTTGTGTGCTTGGGCAGGGATTTCAGTTATAGTCATTGATTATTTGTATAAAAGGAGGGGGGAATAATATGTTTCGTGTAGTTAGAAGCGAAATTTGGAAATTGAAGCGATATCATATGATATGGGCAGGCGTGCTTTTAATGCTGCTTTCTGTTTTGCTGACATTATTTACGACTACGGCGATAAACGACGACGTCTGGACATTTTCTTTTTTTACGGAGCAGGTAATCAAAAATAATTTTTCTATGATTTTTCCAATGTGCATTAGCCTGATTGCCGGATATATTATTGTCAGGGAAGAAAGAGACGATACGTTAAAAAGTATTTTGACGGTTCCTGTTTTTTACCGCAGATTATTATGGGGAAAGTTACTTGTCTGCGCTTTGGTTTCTGTGTTTTTGGGGTTTATAAGCGCAGTATTTACGGTAGCGGCAAATCTGTTTATGGGGTTTCCGGGATTTTCGGCGGCGGCAGCCGCACAGACTTTTGTGCAGATAATAGCGAACTGTCTGTTTCTTTATATTGCCGTTATGCCGGTGATTGCATTTACCGCCCGTATGGCGAACGGGCATATGATAGGAACGATAGTGGCGTTTGTGTATGGTTATGGCGGGATGTTTGCCGCCGGCAGTGTAAAAACGGCAAGCATTTATCCTATCACAGCGAGTCTGGGTTTAATCGGCTATCGTAATTATGACCCGGCGGTGCATTGGAATATGACGCTTTGCCTTGGCAGTATGTCGGCTGCGTTTGCGCTTTCTGTTCTTTTTGTATTAACAATAAAAGGAAAAGAATCTGGAAAAAATGTTAAAAAATCAAAAAAGGTAATAATGAAAAAAGGCTGGTAATAGGAGGGAAATAATATAAGCCTCCCACAATGTCAGACTTACAGCCCCGTATAACCCCCGCCATAATCCCCACACGGAAACCAACTTTCCCTCCACGCATAAAATAACAAAATTCAGACTTCCTTTTATTGTCATTTTGAGGTATTATTTTTATATAAAGACTATTATAATGGAGGGTGAGATTATGGCAAAAGAAATGATAGCAATGCTTCTTGCCGGCGGACAGGGTTCCCGTTTGTATGCGCTGACAGAGAAACTTGCGAAACCGGCAGTTCCGTTCGGCGGAAAATATCGTATCATCGACTTTCCGCTGTCTAACTGTGTAAATTCCGGAATCGATACGGTAGGTATTTTGACGCAGTATCAGCCGCTTGTACTCAACGAGTATATCGGCAACGGCCAGCCGTGGGATTTGGACCGTCTCTATGGGGGTGTACATGTTCTGCCGCCTTATCAAAAGGCGAATAAATCAGACTGGTACAAGGGAACGGCAAATGCAATTTATCAGAATATTTCCTTTATTGAACGCTATGACCCGCAGTATGTCATCATTCTTTCCGGCGACCAGATATGTAAGCAGGATTACAACGATTTTCTGGAGTTCCATAAAGAAAAGAATGCCGAATTCAGCGTTGCGGTTATGGAGGTTCCGTGGGAGGAGGCTTCCCGTTTTGGACTGATGGTAGCGGATGAGGACGATAAAATTACGGAATTTCAGGAGAAACCGAAAAATCCGAAGTCTAATCTGGCGTCAATGGGAATTTACATTTTTAACTGGGATATTTTAAAGAAATATCTGGAAGAGGATGAAGCCGACCCGAATTCCGAAAATGATTTCGGCAATAACATTATTCCGAATCTGCTTAGAGACAAGCGCAGAATGTATGCTTATCATTTCAGCGGCTACTGGAAAGATGTGGGAACGATTTCTTCTTTGTGGGAAGCAAATATGGAAGTTTTGGATCCGGAACACAGCGGCATCAACTTATTCGACGAAGACTGGAAAATATACAGCCGTAAGAGCGCTATGACAGGACATATGATAAGCGCGGGCGCGGTTGTGGAAAATGCCATGGTCACCGACGGCTGCCAGATAAAAGGCACGGTGAAGTACTCCATTTTGTTTGAAGGCGTTAAGGTGGAAAAAGGCGCAGTGATTGAAGACGCGGTTGTTATGGGGAATACGGTCGTAAAATCCGGCGCGGTGGTAAAACACTGTATCGTAGCGGAAAACGTTACTATCGGAAATAACGCCGTAGTAGGCGCGATGCCTTCTGATGATGAAAGCGGCGTTGCCACAATCGGCGCAGGCATTACGATTGGCGACAATGCAAAAGTTGGACCGAAAGCAATGGTGAACAAAAATGTGGAAGGCGGTGAAGAACAATGGTAAATTCTAAGGCAAGTGCGCTTGGCATTATATTTCCTAATAGTTATGACTCATGGGTTCCGGAGTTAGTGAATGTGCGTTTGATGGCGTCGATTCCATTTGCCAGCCGTTATCGTTTGATTGATTTCATTTTATCCAGCATGACAAACTGCGATATCAGCAATGTTTCCATTATGGTAAATAATAATTACCATTCCTTGATGGATCATTTGGCTTCCGGCAGGGAATGGGATTTGGTTCGTAAAAACGGTGGGTTGAATATTTTCCCTCCGTTTGCTGAAAAGGATGCGAAGCCTTATGTCGGACGCGTGGGAGCATTGGCAGGCATCCTGAATTTCCTAAGAGGACAGAAGGAAGACTATGTTTTCATAACCGATACCAATATAGCGGTGAATTTTGATTTTAAAGCTATGCTCAACGAACATATTGAAAGCGGCGCGGACGTTACGATTGCCTATAACGAGCAGGAATTGCCGGAGAGTATTATTCAGGATTCCTCTCCGAATAAGGGATTTTATTATACGTTTGATATTGATGACGGCAGGGTGACTAAGATTTATGTAAACTCAAAAGAAAGCGGCGTGCAGAACTTCTCCATGAATATTTATGTGTTGAAGAGAGAACTGCTGATTGACTTGATTGACGAATCTTTTGTTCACGGACACCAGTATTTTGAGCGCGACATTCTGTTGACAAGCTTAAATCAGTTAAATGTGCGTGCGTATAAATGTGAAAGTTACATTGCGCGTATCAGCAGCTTAAAGAGTTATTTTGACGAGAATATGAAGCTTCTTGACGAGTATAACTTAAACGCTCTTTTCGCAGGCCCGCCGATTTATACGAAGCTGCACGGCGGCAATCCGGCCAGATATGTGGAGGGTGCAAAAGTGCAGAATGTTATGGCGGCGGACGGATGTATCGTCGAGGGTGAAGTGGAAAACAGCATTCTGTTCAGAAGCGTAAAAATTGCCAAGGGCGCGAAAGTGAAAAACTGCATTTTAATGCAGGGAACCATGGTGGAAGCGGGAGCGGATATCGAATATCTGGTTACCGATAAGAATGTTACGATAAGCGCAGGCAAAACCATGAAAGGAACGGACAGCTTCCCGGTTTATATCAGTAAGTTCCAGACGGTTTAACGGCTGGCGTTATCGGTTTTGGCAGTATATTTATAATTCATAATGACCGTATCATGGTAAAACGTGATACGGTCAGATTTTGTGAAACGGGAAAATCAGAATAGAGGGGAAATGATGTCTGCAAATCGGCAGGCGAAAGAAAGGGAAGATAAGACATGCATAATGAATTGACCGAAAGCGATATTAAGAAAATGCAAGAGGAGATTGAATATCGTAAGATAGTGGTGCGTAAAGAGGCGTTAGAGGACGTCAAAGAGGCGCGGGCGCATGGTGATTTAAGTGAGAATTTTGAATATCATGCGGCCAAAAAGGTGAAAAATCAGAATGAAAGCCGCATCCGCTATCTGGAGAGGATGATTAAAACGGCTGTCGTGATTTCCGACGAATCGGCGGAGGATGAGGTCGGCGTCAACAATACGGTGGAAGTGTATTTTGAGGAAGACGGCAGCATAGAAAAATATAAGTTGGTGACAACCGTACGCGGCAATTCCTTAGAGGGGCTTATCAGTACGGAATCGCCTCTAGGCAAAGCCCTTTTAGGGCATAAAGTTGGGGATTGGGTGCATGTAACGGTCAATGAAAGTTACGGGTATGATATTACCATTCGTTCTATTGAAAATACGGTAGATGACGGAACGGATAAGCTGAGAAGCTTTTAAAAAATACAATACGATTTAGGAGGACGAGTTAATGGCATGGTATGATGAGGCAGTATTTTATCACATTTATCCGTTGGGGCTGACGGGGGCGCCAAAGGAAAATTCTTACGGGGAGCCGGAGCATCGTCTTTTGACACTGCTTCCATGGATATCACATATTAAGGAGATTGGCTGTAATGCAATTTATATCGGCCCGCTTTTTGAGTCGGTCGGTCACGGATATGAAACAACGGATTATAAGAAATTAGACAGCAGGCTTGGCACCAATGAGGATTTGGCAGAGTTTGTGGCGCAGTGCCATAAGCAGGGCGTTAAAGTGATTCTGGACGGGGTCTTTAACCATACGGGGCGGGATTTTTTTGCTTTTCAGGATGTAAAGAAAAATCGTGAAAACTCTCCCTATAGGGATTGGTTTTGCAATGTCAACTTTGGCGGCAATAACGAATATAACGATGGATTTTCCTATGAAAACTGGGGCGGTTATAATCTGCTCGTCAAGTTAAATCAGCGTAATCCCGCGGTCAGGGATTATATCTGCGATGTCGTGCGTTTCTGGGTCAGTGAGTTTGATATTGACGGCATCCGCTTAGATGCTGCGGATGTGCTTGACTTTGATTATATGCAGGCGCTGCGCCGCGTGGCGGATGTGGTAAAACCGGAGTTTTGGCTGATGGGTGAGGTCATCCATGGCGACTATACGAGATGGGCAAACGAGGGAACGTTACATTCCGTCACGAACTACCATTTACATAAGGCGCTTTATTCCGGGCATAACGACCACAATTATTTTGAAATCGCCCATACGGTCAAGAGACTGTATGCGCTAGGCGGGAACCGCCCGGACGGTCTGAAATTATATAATTTTGTGGACAATCATGACGTGGAGCGGATTTATACGAAGCTTAATAATAAGGCGCATTTTATGCCTGTTCATATATTGCTGTATACGCTGCCGGGTATTCCCTCCATTTATTATGGTTCAGAATTTGGCATAGAAGGCAAAAAGGAGCGTTTTTCGGATGATTCCCTGCGTCCTGCGCTTACGCTTTCCGATTATGCGGACGCGATCGAAAAAAATTCCTATACCCGTCTGATTGCGGCTTTAGGGAAGATTCGGCAGAATACGAAAGCGCTTTCCTATGGCGATTTTAACGAACTGCTTTTAACAAACCGTCAGTATGCGTTTGCAAGAAATCATAATGGGGAATCGGTTATTGTGAGCGTGAATAATGACGACGGCGATTTTATGATGACGCTGCCTGCCGGAAATGCGGCGGAGTATATCGGGGCGTTATCGGGAACGCGCGTATCCGTAACGGGCGGGAATATCGTTGTCACGATAAAGGCAAATTCCGGAGAAATCTGGCTGCCGGTATCTGCCGGACCAAAAGAGGCGGATGTGCCAAAAACTCCGGTAACCCTGCATGTAGAGGACGCTGCGGGAGGTACCCCGCTTCCCGAAGCAGCCGTTACGGAGAACGCTTCTGCACCAGCATGTTCATTTGAAAGCTGCGAGGACGCCTACGAAAAGGGGAAGATAGCCGGATTGCAGGAGGCGATTCTTGCCATTATGGAAAAGAACGGGCAGGTTACACAACAGATGAAAAAAGACGTAACGGACAATGTATATCATGACTCTTTGATAAACTGGATTAAGAGCTTCCGCTAAGAACAAGCCGTTTGGCATAACTTTTTCTGAACAGGCATATGGTATAGAGATAGAGCATGACAAGCTATCGGTTTCAGATATCCCATGCGTTTGAGGAGGAAAAAGGTATGTATGAAATGAAGTCGGCGTCGGAAACAATCAGGCTGCTGCAGTCCGACAGAAAAGTCGGATTGGACAGGCGGGCAATTCTGGAAAGAAAAGAGAAACAGGGCGCAAACCGCCTGAGGGAACAGGAGAAAAAAAGCGTCTGGCAGATGGTGTTAGGACAGCTAAACGACCCATTGATATTGATTCTCATTGTAGCAATGGCGATTTCCCTTTTGTTGGGAGAAGTCGGCGATGCGGTGATTATTGTGGCGGTTGTCGTTTTGAATGCGGTAATAGGCGTCATACAGGAGGGAAAGGCCGGAAAGGCGGTCGAAGCGCTGAAAAAAATCTCCTGTCCGCAGGCGCATGTCATACGTGAGGGCAGGGCGGTGAAAATATCCGCTGAAGAGCTTGTGACGGGCGATATCGTATTACTGGAAGCCGGAAATATGGTTCCTGCCGATATGCGTCTGCTTGAAACACAGGGGCTTCAGGTTGAAGAGTCTGCCCTAACGGGAGAGTCTGTTCCCGTAGAGAAGAACGCCGATTATATAGAAGCATTACAGGGCAGTAACAGTTGCGAAAATATGGCCTATATGTCAACCTATGTAACACGCGGCAGGGCAAAAGGTATTGTGACGGCAATCGGCATGGATACCCGAATCGGACATATTGCGGATATGCTTCATGAAAACGGGGAGAAACTGACGCCCCTGCAGGTAAAACTGGGGGAACTGGGTAAGGTCCTAAGCGTCCTGGCAGTGGGTATATGCGCGCTGCTCTTTGTCATTGCCGTTATGCAGAAACGAAATGTCGGGGAAATGTTATTAACATCCGTATCTTTGACGGTAGCGGCAGTGCCGGAGGGCTTACCCGCGATTGTTACCATTGTACTGGCTCTTAGCGTGTCGCGGATGGTGCGTGCCAAAACGATAGTCAGGAAACTTTCTTCCGTGGAGACGTTAGGAGCGGTGGATGTGGTCTGCTCCGATAAGACGGGTACTCTGACACAGAATAAGATGACGGTAATGGAATGCTATATTGACGGCAGAATGATAGAAAGAGAAAGGCTTCCCCGTTATTTTGCGAAACAAAGCAACCTTGCATACGAGGGGGCAGATGACAGCAGACGGCATTTTTTACTGGGCTGCATTTTATGTAATGATGCGGATATATCCGGCGGGGAGGAACTTGGCGACCCTACGGAACTGGCGCTACTGCGTATGGCGCTGGAATGCGGCGTTGATATCGCGGCCTTCCGGGAATATTTTCCGAGAAAAGGCGAAAAGGGATTTGATTCCGACAGAAAAATGATGGCGACCGCGCATCTTACTATCGGAAAACGAAAAGACTCTTCCACGAAAACGAGTGCCAATATGACGGCATATGTAAAGGGCGCGGCCGAAAAGATAGTGGAGCGGTGCGCATACTATTATCAGAACGGGCGTATCTGCGCGCTGTATGATACGGATAAAAATGCGCTTTATAAAGTGTTTGAACGATTGATGAACGAGGGCAGAAGAGTGCTGGCCCTCGCCATGGAGCCGGATGGGAAAATGCAGGAAAAGGACATGGTGTTTCTCGGTTTTGTCAGTATGCAGGACCCGGTCAGACAAGAAGCGGTGGAAGCGGTTGCAGAGTTTAAAAAGGCGGGCGTGGAAACGGTTATGATTACCGGCGACCATCAAAACACGGCTTTTTCCATAGCCAGGCAGTTAGGAATCGCTTCTTCTTTAAACGAATGTATCTCCGGCAGGGAACTGGACAATATGGAAAAACATGTTTTCCTAAAAAAACTTTCACACTTAAAAGTTTTTGCCAGAGTGACGCCGGAACATAAAGTGAAAATTGTGGAGGGTTTTAAAGAGCTTGGAAAGACAGTGGCAATGACGGGCGACGGCGTAAATGACGCGCCCTCGCTGCAAGCGGCGGATATCGGCATTGCCATGGGCATGAATGGCACGGACGTGGCAAGGAACGCAGCCGACTTTGTGCTGATGGACGATAATTTTGCGACGATACATCTTGCCATTAAAGAGGGCAGGGGCATTTATGAAAATATCAGAAAATCGGTGCTGTTTTTACTTTCCTCCAATCTGGGAGAAATTATGACGATGCTTGTAACGATTATCGCCGGTTTTCCAAGTCCTTTAAAGGCAAGTTTTATTTTATGGATTAATTTGATTACGGATTCGCTTCCGGCGCTTGCGCTGGGGGTGGATGACAATGAGACGGACTTATTGATGAAAGAGGCGCCGCGTAAAAAGGACGAATCGCTTTTTGCCAAGGGAGGGCTTTTGTGCGTGATTTGTTACGGGCTTGTAATAGGCGGCGTCAGCCTGGCGGCCTTTTTGAAAGTGCCATACGATAAATTGATTGCGGAACAGCTTCCTGTTAGTTTACATAACATAATCGACAGTTATCGGATTTCCGCCGTTTTAGCCAAAGCGCAGACACACGCGTTCATGGTGCTTGGCATGAGTCAGCTTTTCCATGCGGTAGGTATGCGGGATGTGAACCGTTCTATCTTTCGCATGAATCATAAGAAAAACCCGTTTATGATAGCTGCGGTGGCGCTGGGATTGTTTTTACAGGTTATTGTTACGGAAATAGAGCCTCTGATTGTCTTATTCGGCACGGTAAGGCTGAGTCTGATGGAATGGATGCAGCTTCTTGCGTTGTCGTTGACGCCTGTAATCGTGCATGAACTGCTTGTTGCCGTCTATTACGGCGTAGAGAAAAAAGAGACTGCAAAAGAAACTATAAAAGAGCATACACCGCTAGCAGCAGAAGAAACAGCCCACTGAGCCAGGAAAGGTCAATGGAGAATTTTTTCGATACCAGCAGGCCGCATAAAAAACCGCCGCTAAAAAGCAGGAAATGGAAAAATGCCGCCAGCAGGAAAAATAATAATAAGGACGGAACCTGACAGGAAAACGCCATGCTGGTAAAAATACTGTCAAGAGATAGGGCAAGGCTTAAGAAAAAGGCTTCTTTCGCGCTGAGTACCTGTACGTCTTCTTTATTGGCATCTTCCGGAGAAAAATAAATGGTAAAGATAATGTTGACCTGTTTGATTTTATAGACCCGCTTGCCGACGATATTGGGATATTTTTTTGCAAAACAGCGTATCAGGCTTTCGAGTAATTTTTCGCAGGCAAGGAAGAAAAGAATGAAAAACGAAAGAACGGAAAATATGGAAACCGGCAGGAAAGAAAACAGGAAAGAGCCGACGCGTGTCATGAGCGTAATGGAAACCGAGGGAACCAGAACAAGAAAGACACCGGCTAACGGCCTGATGCGGACCCTGGATGCGCCGTAGGAAAAACCTGCACTTAAGGAGTCTACGGAGACGGCGAGCATAAATAAAAGCACAGGCAGAATTGTCGAAAACATAGTGTTACCTCATGTCATATTTTGTGTTATTGATTTATCATATGTAAATCTTTAGAAATTGACTGTACGCTTATCTGGAAAAATGGTAAAATAAACAAAAGGGATGAAATCCCTTTCGTTGCGAATTTGCTCTGGCGCGCTGCGTCATCCGCAAATATCGCGGGCCAAGAAAGATAAATGGCGGAGGATAAAGGACGGAAGGAGGAAGTTGACATATGGAATTAATGTTTATCGGAGCGGACCATGAGGTTACGGGGAGTTGTCATTATCTTCGTGTGGGAGATGTCAATATTCTGGTAGATTATGGTATGGAACAGGGAATGCAGGTGTTTGAGAGTTGTGAACTGCCTGTGGAACCGGCGGTGATAGATTATATATTTTTGACCCATGCGCATATCGACCATTCCGGGCTTTTGCCGTTTTTATATGCGAGGGGATTCAGGGGCAGCATTTATGCGACCGACGCGACGGCGGACTTGTGCAGCATTATGTTACGCGACAGCGCGCATATCCAGATGCAGGAAGCGGAGTGGAAGAACCGGAAAGCGAAAAGAAGCGCGGACAATGCGCCGATAGAACCTCTTTATAAGATGGAGGATGCGGACGGCGCAATCAAGAGGCTGTTGCCGTGTCCGTATGACAGAAAGATTACGGTGTGTCCGGGCGTTGTTATCCGTTTTACGGATATCGGGCATTTACTTGGTTCCTCCAGTATTGAGGTCTGGGCGACGGAGGGCGGCGTCACAAAGAAACTGGTTTTTTCCGGAGATATTGGAAATTTAAACCTGCCGCTTTTAAAAGACCCCAAACTGACGCCGGAAGCGGACTATGTCGTTATGGAATCCACATACGGCAACAGATATCACAGTGAAGAAAAAATAGATTATATCGGGGAACTGGTCAAAATTTTAAAAACGACTTTCGATAAGGGCGGCAACGTTGTGATACCCTCCTTTGCGGTTGGCAGGACGCAGGAAATGCTCTACTTTTTACGCCAGATTAAGGAGGAACGCCTCGTCAAAGGGCATGAGGATTTCCCGGTTTATGTGGACAGCCCGCTTGCCGTGGAGGCAACCGGTATTTTCCAGCGAAACAGCATGGAATGTTTTGACGAGGAAGCAATGGCTCTTGTCAAAAAAGGCATCAACCCGATTATGTTTCCGGGGCTGCATCTTGCCATTACCAGCGACGAGTCCAAGGCCATTAACTTTGAAAATACGCCGAAAGTCATTATTTCCGCCTCCGGTATGTGTGAGGCCGGGCGAATCAGGCACCATTTAAAGCATAATCTGTGGCGGCAGGAATGCACGATTCTTTTTGTCGGCTATCAGGCGAACGGTACGTTAGGGCGCGCCATTGTGGAGGGCGCGAATGAAGTAAGGCTTTTTGGCGAGACCATAGAAATCCGCGCTAAAATAGAAAAGCTGGTAGGCATGAGCGGCCATGCGGATAAGGCAGGGTTATTACGCTGGATAACAGGCTTTGAAAAAAAGCCGGACAAGGTCTTTGTCGTACATGGCGAGGACAGCGTCTGCAAGCTTTTTACCGAATGTTTGAAAATAGAACACGGGTTAAATGCATATGCGCCGTACAGCGGAACCAGATATGATTTGCTATCCGGTGAATTTATTTATGAGGCAGGCCCTGTTGCCATTAAGAAGAAAGCGCATGGCATTTCCGATGTCTTTGCGAGACTTTTGGCTGCCGGACAGAGGCTTATTGCAGTTATCCATAAGAACGAGGGAAGCGCAAATAAGGATATGGCGCGGTTTGCAGACCAGATTAACGCGTTATGCGATAAATACGACAAATAGCAGTATTGTTTTATGGAGCGAAAATGCTCCGGAATGGGGATTAGAATGAGTTTAGCGGATACGATTTTTATTAATATGTGCAAAGATATCTTAGCAAACGGCACAAGCACGGAGGGGGAGAAAGTCAGACCGCACTGGGAGGACGGCGCGCCGGCATATACGCTTAAAAAATTCGGCGTTGTCAACAGATACGATTTGCGGGAAGAATTTCCCATTCTTACATTGCGGCGTACGGCGCTAAAGAGCGCAACGGACGAGATGTTATGGATATGGCAGCAAAAGTCCAATAATATCCATGATTTGCACAGCCATATATGGGATGAATGGGCGGATGAGGACGGCTCTATCGGCAAGGCGTACGGCTATCAGATGGGGATAAAACACCAGTATAAAGAGGGCATGATGGACCAGGTGGACAGGGTGATTTATGATTTAAAAAACAATCCGTTCAGCAGACGTATTATGACGAATATCTATGTGCATCAGGATTTGCATGAAATGCGCCTTTACCCCTGCGCCTACAGCATGACATTCAATGTGACCCAGAAAAAGGGAGAGGACAAGCTGACGTTAAACGCCATCTTAAACCAGCGTTCCCAGGATGTGCTGGCGGCGAATAACTGGAACGTCGTGCAGTATGCGGTGTTAGTCCATATGCTGGCACAGGTCTGCGATATGCAGGTGGGAGAGTTTGTCCATGTGATTGCGGACGCCCACATTTACGACAGGCATATTCCTATTATCGAAGAGTTGATAGAAAGACCCGCATATGATGCGCCGACGTTTTGGTTGAATCCGGAGATTAAGGATTTTTACCAATTTACCAGAAACGACGTAAAAGTGGATAACTATGTAACGGGGGAACAGATTACCAATATCCCGATTGCAATATAAAAGAAAGGGCAGGATAAAATAAAATGAATATGATTGTTGCAGTGGATAATAACTGGGCAATCGGCTGTAAGGGAGGCCTCCTTGTACGGATTCCGAATGACCATAAAAATTTCAGGAAAGAGACGACGGGAAAAGTCGTCGTGCTGGGCAGAAAGACGCTGGAGACGTTTCCGCAGGGGATGCCGCTTGAGAACCGGACGAATATCATTCTTTCCACCAATCCGGATTATAAGGTAAAAGACGCCATTGTCGTACACAGTAAAGAGGAACTGTTAGAAGAACTTTCTAAATATCAGGATGATGAAATTTATATTATCGGCGGAGAGAGCGTTTATAGTATGATGCTTCCCTACTGTGATGTAGCGCATGTGACGAAAATCGACCATGAATATGAAGCGGACGCTTATTTTCCCAATCTGGATGAAATGGACGAGTGGGAAGTGACGGCGGACAGCGAGGAACAGACTTATTTTGATATTGCCTATCAGTTTGTAAAGTACGAGCGGAAAAAGAAGAAAGGGGAATAAAGACTGCATGAGCGAAAATAAGAACAATAAGACAACGGGCGGATTTACTTCCAAATTAGAAAAGCAGGCGGTTTCGCTCTTACTGGCAAAAGACGAACTGGAAAAGAAAAACACCGATTTGGAAAACGCCATGGAGGAAGCAAAAAAAGCAGGACGCGCAAGAGACCTCTTTCTTTCCAATATGTCGCATGAAATCAGGACGCCGATTAATACGATTTTAGGCTTGAACGAACTGATTTTAAGAGAAAGCCAGGATGAGACAATCACGGGATATGCGCTGGATATTAAGCAGGCGGGAACCGTACTGTTATCCTTAGTCAGTGATATTTTGGATTTTTCCAAACTGCAGTCCGGCAAGATGGAACTTGCGGAGGGAACGTACGATATCAGTTCCTTATTAAACGATATCATTAACAGCATTTCCATTCCGCTTAGAAAAAAGAAACTGCGCCTTTCTTTGGATATCGCATCGGATGTGCCGTATAAATTATCGGGCGACGAAGTCCATTTACGCCAGATTATCGGCAACCTGTTATCGAACGCCGTCAAGTATACCAAGACGGGTATGGTGACGCTGCATTTATCCTGGAAGCCGTTGGAAGAGGATAAAATATTGATGGAGGTTGCGGTGGAGGATACCGGCGTCGGCGTCAAGGAAAAAGATCTTGCCAAGATTTTTGAAACCTTTAACAGACTGGATATGGAGGCAAGCCGCAGCGAAGAAGGAACCGGCTTAGGGCTTGCCGTAACCAACAGGCTGGTAGAGATGATGGGCGGAAAGCTTACGGTTAAGAGCAAATATGGAAAAGGTTCCGTGTTCTCTTTTGCCATTCCGCAGAAAGTGATAAGTAAAGAACCGCTTGGAGATTTTCAGGAGCAGTATGACAGGAGCGTTAAAAATTCCGTCAGTTACAGGGAAAAATTCATTGCGCCGCTTGGAAAGATTCTGGTGGTGGATGATAACGCCATGAACCTTGCCGTAGCGCAGGATCTTTTGCGCAAGACAAAGTTACAGATTGATGTGGCCTCAAGCGGTGAGGAATGTCTGGAAATGGTGAAACGTAAAGAATACCATCTTATCTGCATGGATCATATGATGCCGGTTATGGACGGCGTACAGACGCTGCATGCCATACGGGAACTGGAGGGAAATCCCTCAAAAGATATTCCGATTATCGCCCTGACGGCCAATGCGGTTGTGGGAGCCAAGGAGTTTTATTTAAATGAGGGATTTGAAGATTATTTATCCAAACCGATTGAGCCGGAAAAGCTGGAGGATATGTTAATCAAATATCTGCCCAAAGAACTGGTCTATCTGGCAGAAGATACGGGAGAATCCCTTGGCGGGGAGCAGATGGAATTGAATGAAGAAAGCCTGATTGATATGGGCATCAATGCCGCCCACGGCTTGAAGTATATGGGAGGCAGCCATGCCCTGTATCTGAAAGTGCTGCGCGATTTCAGGGAAATGCTTTTGGAAAAAGAAGAGCAGTTAAAGGCAATGTTAAATAAGGAAGATGTGTCGGGCTATGCGATTATCGTCCATGCCCTGAAAGGAAATGCGCGCAACGTAGGCGCGGACGAACTGGCGGAAGAAGCGTTTGAACTGGAGAAAAAGAGCAAGGCGGGCAGACTGGAGGAAGTCGAAGTGCAGTCGCCGATTATCTTCAATATGATGCGGACGCTTGGCGAAAATCTGGACAGGTATCTGGTTGCGGAACTGCCGAAAGAGCAGGAGGAAAATGAAAAGGCGGCCAAAGAAAAGCTTTTCCTTTCCGAAGAAGAATGGAAACAGAGGCTGCGGATTTTGAATCAGTATCTGGATGATTTTGACAGTGACGGCATCACCGAGGGCATAAAGGGATTATATCAATATGAATTGTCGCCGGAAAGGCAGAAACTGCTTAGAATGTGCGAGAAAGCGATTAATGACTTTGCCTATGATATTGCCATGGATATTGTGGCGTCTGCGCTATAGTCTTGACTTTTACGGATAAAAGAATAATAATAAGAAGACAGGTTGAGGAAGGAGAGAAGAAACAATGGAAAAGAAAAACATAGATTGGGCAAATCTGGGATTTGGATATCACGAGACGGACAAGCGCTATGTATCCAATTATAAAAACGGTGCGTGGGATGAGGGCGCGCTTATTTCCGATGCGGCGATTACCATGAGCGAGTGTGCGGGCGTATTACAGTATGCGCAGACCTGCTTCGAGGGCTTAAAGGCTTATACGACACAGGATGGACGTATCGTTACGTTCCGTCCGGATTTAAACGGACAGCGTATGGAGGATTCCTGCAAAAGATTGGAGATACCGGTATTTCCCAAGGAGCGTTTTGTGGAAGCGGTAACGCAGACGGTAGCGGCAAACGAGGCTTATGTGCCGCCGTATGGTTCGGGGGCGACATTATATATCCGTCCGTTCATTTTCGGCTCTTCATCCGTTATCGGCGTAAAACCGGCGGAGGAATATCAGTTCAGAGTTTTCACAACGCCTGTCGGTCCATACTTTAAAGGCGGCATTAAACCGTTGACCATTAAAGTCAGTGATTTTGACAGGGCTGCGCCGCATGGCACGGGGCATATCAAAGCGGGCCTTAACTACGCGATGAGCCTGTATGCCATTGTAACGGCGCATGAAGAGGGCTTTGACGAGAATATGTATTTGGATGCGGCAACCAGAACTTATGTGGAGGAGACCGGCGGCGCCAACTTTATCTTCGTAACGAAAGACAATAAAGTGGTAACGCCGAAATCGGACAGTATTTTGCCGTCCATTACCCGCCGTTCCCTGATGGTTGTTGCCAAGGATTATCTGGGGCTGGAAGTAGAGGAAAGGCCGGTTGCTTTTGAAGAGGTGAAAGATTTTGCGGAGTGCGGTTTGTGCGGTACCGCGGCGGTTATTTCTCCGGTCGGCAAAGTGGTTGACCATGGCAAAGAGATTGTATTTCCAAGCGGCATGAGCGAGATGGGACCGATTACGAAGAAATTGTACGAAACATTGACAGGCATCCAGATGGGACGTATCGACGCACCCGAGGGATGGATTCATGTGATTAAATAGGTAAATGGAGCAGTAGGGCATGGTGGTGGCTATGTGGAGACGCATAGCCACTTTTTACGAGGAGATTATGCGGCCGGGCAGCAATGGAAGGTATAAAAATGTCTGATAAAATAAGAGAAGAATACCCGTTTTTATATGAAACGCATCTTCATACATCCGAAGCAAGCGCCTGTGGCGCCAGTACGGGAAAAGAGATGGCGAGGGCCTGTAAGGAATACGGTTATACAGGTATTTTTGTGACGGACCACAACTGGGGCGGAAATACGGCGATAGACAGAAAGAAGCCCTGGGAAGAGTGGGTGAATGAATTTTGCAAAGGATATGAAAATGCGAAAGAGGAGGGCGATAAAATCGGACTGGACGTTTTCTTTGGCTATGAGGCGGGATTTCACGGAACAGAGTTTTTACTTTATGGAATCGATAAGGAATGGATGCTTGCCAATCTGGGTATCCGCCAGGCGGATATAGAGGAACAATACCGGCTTGTACATCAAAATAACGGTATGGTAATCCATGCGCATCCCTATCGGGAGGAGGGATATATTCCTGAAGTCCGGCTTTTCCCCGAATGGGTGGACGGCGTGGAGGGCATCAATGCCATGCACTCCCATTCACAGAGCAGGGCGCACCATAATCCCGAGTTTGATAAAAGAGCGATAGCTTATGCGGCCAAACATCATCTTCCCATGACGGCGGGTTCGGATATCCATATTACCAAAATTCTGGGAGCGGGCGTCGCTTTTAAAAGGAAACTTTCCTCTCCGGCGGATTATATTAAGGCGGTTTTATCGGGGGAGGATTATGTATTGACAAACGGGGAATGCTGGTATAGTAAAGAAGGAAAGATATTATGAAAAATAGAAAAAAGACTGCGCTGTGCTTACTGATGATAGGGATATTGACGTTTTCGCTGACAGGATGTGCGGGCGAGGATGTGGATAATGTCAAAGTCGTGCTGACAACCGGCTTTGATAAAGACGAGATATTCCGCATTGAAACCATTTCCTGCACGATGCCGGAAATGATGGTCTATCTGACGAACATCCAGAACCAATATGAAAGCGCATACGGTACGGAAATCTGGAATATTAATCTGGGCGATGTGACGTTGGAGCAGAATGTCAAGGATATGGCGTTAGCGCAGATTGCGCAGGTAAAGACCATGAATCTGATGGCGAAGCGGTATGGACTGACGCTGGCCAAAGAGGAAGAGACACAAATAGAACATGCCGCGCAGGCTTACTATACCTCCTTAAACGATATGGAAAAACAGACAATGGGCGTGGATGAAGATATCATTGAAAGCCTGTATAGGGAATATGCGCTTGCCCATAAAGTATATCAGTATATTATCAAAGACATCAATCCGGAAATCAGCGATGACGAGGCAAGAACCATCACCGTCCAGCATATCCTCATTAAGACATATGCGTTAGACGGAACCGGCAAAAAGATTGAGTATACCGAGAAAGCTAAAGAGGACAGTTACCGTATCGCCAAAGAGGTCTGGGAAAAGGCTGTGGCCGGGGATGATTTTGATGAACTCATCAGGCATTACAATGAGGATGATAAAAGCACGTATTCTTTCGGCAAGGGAGAAATGGACCCTGCTTACGAGCGGGCTGCGTTTAATCTGGGAACGGGAGAAATCAGCGACATAGTGGAGACCGGATACGGATATCATATCATTAAATGTATCAGTACCTTTGATAAAGAAGAAACGGACAGCAATAAAATAAAGATTGTCGAAAAGAGAAAAGATGAAGTGTTTGGACAGGAATATGATGATTTTGTCGATACCTTAACCAGAAAACTGAATGAGGAAGTATGGGAGAATGTCCGTTTTATCCATGATGAAAACGTTGTGACAATGGATTTTTTTGATATTTATGATACGTATTTTGAGGAATAATCCTTATTAAAATGAAAATTGTTAGCACTCACTTTAAACGAGTGCTAATTTTTCCTTGACTTTTCTTTTCATACGCATTAAACTGTTTTGTAGAAAAATGCTATTAAACGAAGAAAGGGATGTGATGACATGGCAGTAAAGCATGGTAATTTATCTATTAACAGCGACAATATTTTTCCGATTATAAAAAAATGGTTATATTCGGATCATGACATTTTCTTCCGCGAATTGATTTCCAATGGCTGCGACGCTATTACGAAATTGAAGAAACTGGATATGATGGGAGAATATTCCCTGCCTGAGGATTATCAGAGCAAGATTCAGGTAATTGTGAATCCGGAAGAAAAAACACTGAAATTTATTGATAATGGACTGGGTATGACGGCTGATGAAGTAGAAGAATACATTAATCAGATTGCCTTTTCGGGAGCGGCGGATTTTATTGAAAAGTATAAGGACAAGACGAATGACGACCAGATTATCGGACATTTTGGACTGGGCTTTTATTCCGCCTTTATGGTAGCGGATGAAGTGCATATCGACAGCCTTTCCTATAAAGAGGGCGCACAAGCGGTTCACTGGGAATGCGACGGCGGTACGGAGTTTGATATGGACGAGGGTACAAGAAGCGAAGTGGGAACGGAGATTACCCTTTTTATCAATGAGGACTGCCTGGAGTTTTGTAACGAATACAAGGCAAGGGAAGTTATTAAGAAATACTGTTCTTTCATGCCGATAGAGATTTATTTATCCAAGGCAAATACAACGGAGACACAGATTATTACGGAGGCCGAGAAGCTGGATTCCGATACCGTAATAGAAGAAATCAAGAAAGAAAAAGAAGAGGATGAGCAGAAGTTAAAGATTACGAAGCGTCCGGAACTGTTAAACGAAACGCAGCCGTTATGGGCAAAACACCCGAATGAATGCACGAAAGAAGAGTATCTGGAATTTTACCGCAAAGTATTCCAGGATTATAAAGAGCCTTTATTCTGGATTCATTTGAATATGGACTATCCGTTTAATTTAAAGGGTATTTTATATTTCCCGAAAATCAATATGGAATATGAATCCATTGAAGGAACGATTAAGTTATATAACAATCAGGTATTTATTGCCGATAATATCAAGGAGGTCATTCCGGAATTTTTAATGCTTTTAAAAGGCGTTATCGACTGTCCGGATCTGCCGCTTAACGTTTCCAGAAGCGCATTGCAAAACGACGGGTTTGTGAAAAAAATCAACGAATATATTACCAAGAAAGTGGCGGATAAATTATCCGGCATGTGCAAGACCGAAAAAGACGAGTACGAAAAATACTGGGATGATATCAGTCCGTTTATTAAATTCGGCTGCTTAAAGGACGATAAATTCTGTGAGAAGATGACGGATTATATCTTATTCAAAAATCTGGACGGCAAATATTTAACGCTGCCCGAATGCCTGGAAGTCAATAAAATCGACCCGGACGAGGTAGGAGAGGACGGAGCGGCGGCTTCTGCCGTAGACGAGAACGGAGAAAAGGTCGAAGCGGAAGTCGTAGATGAAAGCGGTGAAAAAGTTGAGGCAGAAATTGTAGACGAAAACGGCGATACCGTTACAGATGATGATGCGGATGGAGCAGAAGAGGAAAAGAAAGAAAAAGTCATCTACTATGTAACTGATGAAAAGCAGCAGAGCCAGTATATCAATATGTTCAAGGCGGCAAAAATGGACGCGGTCATTTTAACGCATAACATAGACCAGCCGTTTGTATCACAGTTAGAGGCTAAGAACGAGGGTATCAAATTCCAGAGAATCGACGCCGATTTGACGGATACCTTTAAGGCGAAGACCTCGAAAAAGGCCGAAAAAGAACTGGAAGAACAGGCGGAGGAAGTTTCCAAGCTGATGAAAAAAGTCTTAAAGAAAGACGCGATTACGGTTAAAGTGGAGAAATTAAAGAATAAGAAGATTTCTTCCATGATTACCTTATCCGAGGAAAGCAGAAGAATGCAGGATATGATGAAGATGTATTCCATGCCGGGTATGGATATGGGTATGTTTGGCAATAAAGAGGGAGAAACGCTTATTTTAAATGCCAATCATCCGCTTGTACAGTATGTATTGGAGCATAAGGACGGCGAAAACGTCAAGATGATCTGCGAGCAGTTATATGACCTTGCCTTATTGCAGCAGGCGCCGCTTGAACCGGAGGCAATGACGAAGTTTGTAGCAAGAAGCAATGACATTATGATGCTTTTAACGAAATAAAAACGTGCATTACCACAAAGAAGGGCATACCATAACGATGAAAAAGATAAATGTAGGGAAAATTCTTCTTTCCACGGCTTTGATTTTCCTGTTGACGGGTTGTGAAAGCGAATATGGGAGAATGATATACGATATGCAGGATAAAAGCGAAACGGCAGTGGAAAAACCACAAAAAGAAGAAGAGCAGGAAGAAGAGCCGGAAGCGGACAAAATACAGACATTCGCGCCTGAACATATCGTAAGTCCGTATGTTGTGGATGATGCCAGCTTCTATTATAAGGCGGACGGTAAATATTTAAGCGTATATAACGGTGAGGAATTTGAAGAACTCTATTTAAAGGGCGTTAATTTAGGCCTTGGAAAACCGGGATATTTTCCGGGGGAGACGGCCATTACCAAGGCTGAATACGCCGCATGGTTTAAGCAGATTAGCGAGATGAACGCTAACTGTATCAGGGTATATACGATTCAGCCGCCGTCCTTTTATGAAGCATTTTATGAATTTAACCAGACGGCTAAAGAACCGCTTTATCTTTTTCACGGAACATGGTATGACGAAACAAGGTTGGTAGAGGCGGCGGATGCCTTTGACGAGCAGTTGTATGCGATTTTACAGCAGGATATGCGAAACCTCGTGGATGTGCTGCATGGAAACTGTACTATTGCACCGCAGCCCGGGAAAGCTTCCGGCATATACCGGTATGATATTTCCTCTTATGTTATCGGCTGGATTCTGGGTATCGAGTCGGATGCGGAGTTTGTCTCGACGACCAATGCCAACCACCCGGAAATTCATTCCTATGAAGGAACCTATATCTGCGCTGATAATTTAGAACCTTTTGAAGTGTTCTGGGCGCAGACGGGCGATTATATTTTGTCTTATGAGATGGAAAATTACGGTATGCAGAGACCGCTTAGTTATTCCAACTGGCCGACGGCGGATATTCTGGAACATCCCAGCGAGACGATGGCAGAAGAATACAGCGTCGATTTGAATGTGGAAAATCTGCGGACAACGGATGCGTTTGTATGCGGGTTGTTTGCATCCTATCATATCTATCCGTATTATCCGAATTTTTTGTATACACAGAAAGAATATATTGACTACCGGGATGAAGATGGGAATCACAATACTTATAAGCCGTATCTGGAGGAGTTGATTGCCAAACATAACATACCGGTTGTCGTTGCCGAGTTTGGCATCCCTGTTTCCAGAGGCATGACCCATTCCAATATCTATACGGGATTCGACCAGGGCAATAAGACGGAAGAAGAGCAGGGAGAAATGCTTACGTCCATGATGGAGGATATCCATGATACCGGTTACGCCGGGGGCATTATTTTCACATGGCAGGACGAATGGTTTAAAAGAACCTGGAATACGGAGGAATATACGAATCCGAACAGAAGAGCTTACTGGTATGACGTTATGACATGCGAACAGCATTTCGGACTGCTTGATTTTGTACCGGGAGAAGAAAATACGCCTACGGTTGTTTTAGACGGCGACGACAATGAGTGGAGCGATGATGATATCCTGCTTGAAACAGGCGATGCGTCCTTATCAGTGAAGCATGACTGCGCCTATTTATATCTGATGGTAAAAAAGCAGAACGCGGACTATGATACGGAGAAACTTATCATTCCGTTTGACGTTACCCCTCATTCGGGCAGTTATGTGTATGAGGAAAACCGTTTTGACCATCCTGCCGATTTCGTTATGATAATTGACGGTAAGGAGAACTCGCAGCTTCTTGTTCACAGTTATTATGACTTATACCAGTTTGAATATGATAAGCACGATAAGGAAATTACGACGACACAGCAGATGAAAGAGCCTGACAATGACCTGTTCCAGCCGCTTTACTTTTTTGTGGAAAGAGAATTGATATTACAGGACAGGGCGGAAATTATCCCGGTGCAGAAATTTCCGGCCGGTGAACTTGTTTACGGCATCAGTGACTATGACGCGGACGGATATAATTCGCTCGCCGACTTTTATTATGACGGCGATATTCTGGAAATCCGCATTCCGTGGCTGATGTTGAATTTCAGGGATCCCTCCAGAAAGGAAATAGAGGGTGATTTTTGGGCGAACGAATGGTTTTGCGAAGATACGGTAGATGGTATCCGGATTGGCCTTTCCGACGGAAATAAAAGGATAAATATGAAAGAGTATCAGTGGGAAAACTGGGATTATTATCCGTATTTTGAGAGGCTTCGGAAAAGCTACTATATGATACAGGAGCAGTTTAAAACTCTGGCGCCGGTGACGACTTCTTAATGCCTGCATATAATAACTAGAAAGATAAAAAAGGGTAAAGCAGGTAATTATATGAGCGAAGAAACGTTTAAGATTGCGCAGACGGAGGAGGAACAGACCGGAGGACTGCAAATCAATGTAACCTCGGATATCGGGCTGATACCGATTCAGAATGCCGTGATTTCCATTGCATATACGAGAACGCCCGAGACAACGTTAGAGAGGCTGGAAACGGATATATCCGGTCAGGCGCAGGAGGTACAGCTTATGGCGCCGCCGCTTTCCTACAGCCTTACACCGGAATCCCCGATGCCCTATTCGGAATATAACGTAACCGTGGAGGCGCCCGGATATGAACCGGTTATGGTTTCCGGCGTGGAGGTGCTTCCGGACGTAACCGCCGTGCAGAATATCCGGATGACACCGACGGAAACGGCGACTGCGTCAGAAGAGATGCTGACGATTCCCGACCACACGCTTTACGGAGAATATCCGCCGAAAATTCCTGAGGATGAAATCAAACCGACGGATGAAACCGGGGAAATTGTCTTAAGCAGAGTCGTCATTCCGGAATATGTCGTCGTTCACGACGGCGTTCCTTCCGACAGCAGCGCGCCAAATTACTATGTACGATATAAAGATTATATTAAAAATGTCGCCTCGTCTGAAATTTATGCGACCTGGCCGGAGAGTTCCATTTATGCCAATATTCTGGCGATTCTTTCCTTTACGTTAAACAGGGTATATACGGAGTGGTAGCGGAATCACCGCTCATTCAGGATAAAAGTACTCTACGCCTATCCGAAAACGAATCAGAATATTTCCCTTATCGGCATCTATGCGTTCTACCAGCTTGCGAATAAGGCTTCGTTGTATTTCCTTATCCGCCTCCAGAAAAATCTGATGCCATGTCGGCATATCATATTTTTTCCCCTTTTGCGAGACGGATTCGTTTTCTTTTATCTGCATAGCTAATAAAGCGCGTTTTTCTTCCAGCCTGTGGATGGAGGCGGCAATTTCGGACGCAGAGAGCGGACCGTTTCCGGCAAGGGCATCGGGAATATGTTCCCGTAGGACTTGCAGATGTCCGTCGATATTGTCCGCTTCTTTTTGCAGTTTCTTTTTATGCGCTTTTTTTGCCTGTTGCTCGTTTTGGCGGCAGTGCAGAAGAATATCGGCGATATTTTCATCCTTTTGCAGTCTTTCGATACAGACGGCGAGACAATTTAAAATGATATCGTCTATCTCATCAGCGCGAAGCAGCAGGGGGGAGTGGAAAGGCAGGCCGTTTTGCGGCGCTTTACAGCAATAGGCGCGTATTTTTTTAGAGCGTTTTTCAAGACTGCCTTTAACATGCCAGTAATGGTACTTTGTGCCGTTTGTCATTTTTTTTCCGCAAAGAGGACAGTAGAGGACGTCGATTAGCGGCAGTATAGCGTCGTTTCTTGTAATAATATCCGTATTGGTTTTGGCGGCAGCGGAAGATGGGCGGTATTTATCGGCGCGCTCCCGGCGTTTCTCCTGCGTTTTATTCCAGAGCGAGGGAGAGATTATCTGTATGTCTTCATTGGGCATATCCGCCATAATCCAGTCCGCCTGACCCAGCCTGTGACAGCTTCCGTTTACGCGCTCCCGGCGTTTATAAGCGGTGTAACCGGCATAGATAGGATTTTTTAAAATACTGCTTACCGTTCCCGCTTTCCAGATATCGATGGGAGCCAGTGCGCGGCAGCAGTCATCTTCATTTAGAAGTTTGGCGATTTTAAGAGAGCCGAGTTCCCGGTAACAGGAAAGTTGATAGATATATTCGATAACCTGCGCCTGTTCGGGAACGATTTCCAGTTTGTGCAGTGCGCGGCCGTGCTTACTAAGCTGCCCGGAATATATCAGACGGTAGCCGTAAGGAGCCGCGCCGCCCATAAATTTTCCCTGCTGTACCAGTTTTTTGGCCGTGTCTTTTACGCGCATTCCCGTATCGGAGCTGCTTTTTTGCGCGTTTCCATAGCGCAGCGCCAGCATCATCTGCCCCATAATGTCATCACTTTCCGGGGAGATGCAGCCGTCTTTTACCGTATAGATATCGACGCCCAGACTTTTCAGGCGCATGACATAGGCGCCGATTTCCCACATACGCCGGCCGATTCTGTCATCCTTATAGGCGGTCAGGATATCGTATTCGTGTTTTTCGGCATCCGTAAGCGCCTCCTGTAAAATCTGTCTTTCGCTGACGGCGTTTTTATATCCGCTGTTACTGCCCTCATAGTATTCCTTTTCGTCTAAAGTCCAGTCCTCATGTCCGGCGATGTAATCCAGAACAAGGCGGCGCTGTATGGATAAATCTCCGTCCGGGTCGAGCTGTTGGTTGGAGCTGACGCGTAATAACATACGGACTCTTTTCATATACGTTCCCCCTTGTTCAGCCGTTCTGTTTCGGGAGAGCGGTCTGCTGTGTTAAGCTGCTTTGATTTTTTCAGATGTTCTGATAAGGCATGGTGCAGAAGGGCGCGGACATCCTCCACGCATTTTTCGGATTCTGTGGTGTGCGTTTTATCCGAAATGTGTTTTTCGCATCTGGCGCTTGTTTTCGCGCAGACGGGTAAAGTTTCCGGAAACTGTAAAAGAATACGGGGCTGTTCAAGGGAGGCGTCAGCCTGTTGATAAAGAGTTGTTTTCATACTAACTCCTGATTTTATTTCTTGCTTTTATCATATTTTATAACAGGCTGGTTCATTCGTGTATTTTGCAGATACGGAGGTGGAAACGGCGGCCTAAAATGTTAAAAAATACTAAAAAATGTCAAAATCGGAAAGAGGATAATGACTTTTAAAAGATGGCATGGTATAATTCATATAATAAACTGGGAAGTGGGGAGCGGTTATGAAGAATCGAAAAAGAATAAGGATGAAAAAAATAATAGGGATGGTGGTTATTGCCGCTTTTATAGCGATAATCGGCAGCTTTTATCCTGCTGACGCCGCGATAGATGCGCAGGCGGCGGGCAGACCCGTCAAAATTGAATCCTGCCTGATTTCCGGCGGTAACGTGGTGTGCCAGTTAAGCGCGGGCAGCGTTCCGACGAGCGACGACGGCAAATATTATATTTATGCGGACGAGGTTTATTTGGACGGTACGACCGGCAGCATGGTAGCTTCCGTAACTGCGGCTTCGTCCGTTTCGGTCAGCTTTCCGCTCAATTACAATACGGCGGAATCAAACTTGAGCCGTAAGTTCATCGTGGCGGTAAAACGGGGCGGCAGCATGGTACAGGTGAGTGACGAGCATTATATTACGAACCCGGAAGCGATTGCGGCTTATACGTCCGCACGCAGACAGACGGGCATCAAAGGGATTCTACCCGACTTGAACAAAGCCTCCAAAGAGGAGTTACAGGCGCTTGGCATACAGCAGGTTGTCTATAATATATCCGTTGACGAAATATGCTCGGACGCATCCCAGCCGGGAGCCATTCCGTTTTCTTATAACGGTGCAACATACTATTTTAACGGCGGCAGAATCGCGAGCTTTGATTCCATGATAAAGAGTTTGAACGCCTATGGCATTCAGGTGACGCTTGTGCTTTTAAACCGCGGCGAGGGTGACTTTTCACAGGATTTGGTTCACCCGATGGCGAGGGAAGCGGAAATTGAGTGTCCGGGATATGCTCTCAATGTGGCGGATGCAGAGGGAACGAACCACTTAAAAGCCATAGGAGCCTTTTTAGGGCAGCGCTATTCCGGGCAGACCGGATACGGACAGGTAGATAACTGGATTTTAGGAAACGAAGTCAACGCCCGTACGGAGTGGTGGTATACCAGTTCTTCCTCCCTTGATTTTAACGTGGGCATTTATGTAAAAGCGTTCCGCATTATTTATAATGAAATGAAAAGCATGAACGCCAATGTGCAGATATACAATTCCATCGACCAGGAATGGAACCGGAAGTCCAATTCGGGAAGTTTCCTTTCCAAAGAGTATTTAGACCAGTTTAACTATTATATAAACAGAGAGGGCAATATCGACTGGGGGCTTTCTTTCCATCCGTATAACTCGCCCCTTTATGACCCGTATGCCTGGAACGGACCGGAAGTGTGGGTGAAGAACAGCCTGACGTCGCCGTATATTACGATGCAGAATATCGACCTTTTAGTGAACTATATGCACCAGAGCCATTTCTTAAATCCGGCAGGTGAAGTCAGAAGCATTTCTCTTGCGGAAATCGGCTATACTTCCAGTTTTGGTACGGAAAAGCAGGAGGCTTCCATTGCTTATGGCTATTTAAAAGCGGCTTCGATTCCTGATATAGACGCTTTTATGCTGTTCCGTCAGACCGACGACGCACATGAAATGGAAAGCCATTTAGCGCTTGGTATATACGATTTGGATGGTAATAAAAAACCGGCGTATGAGATTTATAAAAACCTCGGCACGGCAAACGAAGCGTCCGCTAAGGCAAGGGCTTCGGAGATTATCGGTATGGATATCGACGAGATGATTAGCCAGAACATCATGTGGACGAGAAGCGGTACGGGGGTTGTGCAGTAAAGAAAAAATTGTGAAATTTCATAAGGCGCAGGCTGTTTATCGGCTTGCGCTTTTACTATTGAATCAGCGGTGGCTTCGCGGTACCGGAATCAGGGCTATAATTTCACAATTACTTCTTCCACCGCATATGACCAGAAGTGGATTCGAGGCAGAAATACCTATGAAAATATTGACAGGCTGGTAGATACGATATTTGCCAATTATCTCTCAAGACCCGGCGTCAGACAGCCGATTTTCACATCCTACTGCGATGGGCAGCGAGTGAGCTGCAACGGACTCAGCCAGTGGGGTTCCAAGTATTTAGGCGACGAGGGATATTCAGCGATAGAAATTATCCGTTATTACTATGGCAGCGATATGTATATCAATACGGCTGTCAGCGTATCCGGCGTACCCTCTTCCTGGCCGGGCTACAATCTGACAATCGGAGCATCCGGCGATAAAGTCAGACAGATTCAGCAGCAGTTGAACCGGATTGCCCAGAACTATCCGGCGATTCCGACTGTTACGGCCGACGGCATATACGGCGCGAATACGGCGCAGGCGGTACGTGTCTTCCAGAAAGTGTTCGGTCTGCCGCAAAGCGGTATTGTAGACTATCCCACATGGTATGAGATTTCCGAAATTTACGTAGGCGTCAGCCGCATATCGGAACCGGGTTAATTAATCCTCATCTCTTCGTTTTACCTTGCAGAGAACAAGACTTCAATGTTATAATGTACTAAGCGCAAAAGAAAAACAAGCGGCTGCGCAGCAGACATTTGTTTTTCTGCGCTTAGTAACGAGCAAAGGTTCGATGAAATCGAACAAGGAGCGCGACAGCGCGTCTTTGCGAGCGAAAGAGAACGCAAAAGAAAAACAAAAGCACAAAGTGACTTCGTCACTTGGACATTTGTTTTTCTGCGCTTAGTAACGAGCAAAGGTTCGATGGAATCGAACGAGGAGCGCGCAGCGCGGCTTTGCGAGTGAAAGGACAGAAGAGCGAAAGGAACAGGAACGCCACAGTGAAACAGATCATTCGTGAAATACTGGAAGGAAAATTCAGGTATGACAATACTTCCCTAAATTTTTCATGTCCGTGTATCGAATTGTCTATGCAGGCAGGAGAAAGCCGGGAGGGTTCTTTTATTATTTACGGGCCGGAGGGCGTTTTAACGGAAGGCTATGTAATATCCACGGACCTGCGCATGGAGTGCCTTACCGCGTCTTTTTCCGGCAGCCAGGATGAAATCTTTTACCGTGTTGATGCTGCGGGCGCCAAGGCGGGAGAAGAGATAAAAGGCGATTTTCATATTGTATCAAATCAGGGAGAATATAATCTCCCTTTTTCTGTTACGATAAAGGCGGATGTGATTGATTCGAGCCTTGGCAATATTAAGAATTTGTTTCACTTTACCAATCTGGCTAAAAGCAACTGGACGGAAGCGGTGAACCTGTTTTACAGCAAGGAATTTGAACGGATTTTTACCGGCAATGACAAACAGTATTACAGCGCATACAAAGGGCTTTCCGAAGTCCATGGAAATGAACATAACGTAGAAGAGTTTCTGTTGGAGATTCATAAAAAGAAACCGGTGGAATACATTCCGGAGGAAAAGCAGATTAAAATAGAAAATCCGACTCCGTTATCCCGTTATGCCCTTGTTGTCAATCGAAACGGCTGGGGATATACATATCTGCGGATTGAGACGGAGGGAGATTTTTTGAGCGTCAACGAAAGAAACGTTTCGGAGGATGCTTTTCTTGGAAATTTATATCGTTTGTATTATTATATACAGGATGACAAGCTCCATGCGGGTAATAATTACGGCTGCATCCGCCTGATTAGTTTTGAACGGACGGTTACGGTTCCGATAACGGTGGTGTGCCGCCCGGAAAACAGGCGCGGCGTACCCGGATTCTATCAGGAAAAAAAGCGGATTATCATGCAGCTTATGCAGTATTATCAGGCGTTCCGTTTAAAGAAAATAAGCGCGGCAACATGGATGGAAGAGACCGATAAACTGATAGAACGTTTAAAAGAGATAGATGGAAAAGACATACTGGCAAGAATGTTCCAGGCGCAGCTTTTTATGGCTCAGGAGCGTTTTCATGAAGCAAAATGGATTCTGGAACAGGATAAAGAGTTGATAGAGGACATGCAGGAAAGCAATCTGGAATTATGGTGCTACTATCTGTATTTAACAACGCTTTGCAGCAAGAACGAGCAGTATATTGACGAAGTGGCGCATACCATTGCCGGGTATTATGAGAAACACCGCGGGAACTGGCGGATTGCATGGCTGCTTTTGTTTATAGCGGATGAGTATACCCGTACGCCGGCTAGAAAATGGGCGCTTTTGGAAGAACTTTTTGCCTATGAATGCCGCAGCCCGATGATATATATTGAGGCGTGGAACCTCATCTGCATGAATCCGGCCATGTTAATGAAACTGGATGAATTTGAATTGCAGGTGTTAAACTATGCGGCAAAAAATGAAGTCATGAAAGACGACGTCATGATACAGTTATTATATCTGGCGCAGAAACAGAAAGGTTATTCCGGACTTTTGCTGCAGATTTTGATTACCTGCTATCAGTATAAACCGCAAAACGATACCCTCCATGCCATATGCGGGGCGCTTATTAAAGGAAATAAATTTGGCAGCAAATATTTTACATGGTATCAGGCGGGTGTGGAGCAGAATCTGCGGATTACCAGATTATATGAATATTATATGATGTCCGTCACGTTGGATGATAAACAGTCGCTTCCGAAGATGGCGCTGATGTATTTTTCTTATCAGAGTGATTTAAACTATGAAATTACCGCATGGCTGTATGCCTATGTAATAAAACATCAGGAAGAGATACCGGATATTTATGTAAACTACATGCCGGCGATTGAGCAGTTTGCCATAGAGCAGGTGAAAAAAGGCAGAATCAATAAGTCTTTAGCCTATATTTACCGGAATGTCCTGACACAGTCTCTGGTGGATGAGGAAGTGGCCAAAGGGCTTATGGAACTTGCGTTTATGCAGGAGATTACCATCGAAAGCGATGCCGTAAAAAAGGTGATTCTGGCATATCCGTATGGTGAAAAAAGGCTTTCCTATCCCGTATCGGGCAGACGGGCGTTAGTTCCTGTGTTTGACGAGGAATGCCAAGTGATTTTGGAGGACGGAGAAGGCAACCGTTATACAGCGAGCATCCCTTTTACATGCGAGCCGCTTATAAAAACCGGAAAGCTGGCGCAGATGGCGGCGTCTTTTGTCAGGGAGCATTTCGGCTATGATATTTATGTCTGCTATGGGCATCAGGGTACGCCCGATATACAGGAAGATAATGTGGAACGTTTTAAAAGGCTGGCCGGTTCTGATTTTTTGATGGAAACCCGCAGACAGGAAATTAAGAGCAGGCTGGTACAATTTTACTATGAAAAAGACAGAATGTGGGAACTGGATGATTATTTGGTATCCCTGCGCCCCGAGGAAATCGCTTTGGAGGACAGAAAGGAAATCGTGCGTATTATGACGCTGCGGGGGCTTTGCGAGGAAGCGTATGCGTGGGTGCGTTATACCGGACCGTACGGCATTGAGGTAAAAACGCTCTTCAAACTGTGCAGCAGGCTTTTAAGCCGTGGTGAACAGGAAGAGGACGAGTTCATGACGGGCATCCTGTATTACATTATGAAAAGAGGAAAATACGACGAAGAAATCCTGCGTTATCTTGTGCATTATTATAATGGCAGTATGCAGGATATGCGGGATATCTGGAAAGCGGCAAGAGACTTTGGCGTGGATGTTTATGACTTAAGCGAGCGTATTATTGTGCAGGCGCTTTATACGGGCTTCCATATCGCCCAAAAGACGGATATTTTCCGTACATACGCTAAAGAGGGCGGAAAAGAAGAAGTTATTTTGGCATTTGTGTCACAGTATTGCTATGACTATGTGATAAGAGAAAAAATCGCGGATTCGTTTTTGGCGCAGAGCGTTCTGCAGATGTATAAGGAAAAGAGCCGGATGCATCTGGTATGTAAAATAGCGTATTTGAAATACTATGCAGAGAATCCGCAGGAGATTACGGAAGAAATAAAAGAAGTGATTCGCACATTTTTGCAGCAGTTACTGCGCCAGCAGATTATTTTGCCGCAGTTTAAGGAATATCAGGGCTATCTTCCGGCATTGGACCTTTTGCAGGATAAGTCCATTTTGGAATACCGGGCGGCGCCGGGGCATCGCGTTACTATCAACTATCTGCTGCAGCAGGAGGGTGATGACGGGAAAGAATACAGTCAGGAGACAATGAAAGATATGTTTGCGGGCATCTGTGTAAAAGAATTTGTCCTGTTTTTCGGGGAACGCCTGCAATACTATATCAAAGAAAGTTCCGACAAAGGCGAGCAGTTGACGCAGAGCGGAACCATCAGCGTAAACGACAGCAATACGCCGCATACATCGAGCCGTTTTCATATGCTGAACGATATCATGATTGGCAAGACGCTGCAGGATTATGATACGGTGGATAAACTGTTGGAAGAATATTATAAAAAGGACTTTATGGCAGATAAGCTGTTTACGGAATTATAACGGATAAACGGACGGGCAGGAGACGGAAAGATGTTTTTTGATAAAAAGGCGGAGGAAAAAGTGCATACAGGCAGCATCCTTGTGGGCTATGATTTGGGAAATGACTTTTCCCAGATTAGTTACTGCGTCTATGGAGAAGATGCGGTAGAAAGCGTTGCCACCGTTATCGGTACGAAGCAGTACCATATTCCGACTGTGTTATGTAAACGAAAAGGAGTCAACCAATGGCTTTACGGTAAGGACGCGCTGAAAAATGGCGGGCCGGAAGAAGGAACTTTGGTTACGGATTTAATGGAGCTTGCAAGAAAGGGAGAAATGATTACAATAGAAGAGGAGCCTTTTGACCCGATTGCCCTGCTTGCCCTGTTTATGAAAAGGAGCCTTTCGCTGCTAAACTTCATTGTACCGGCGGAAAATATAGCCGCTTTGATGTTTACGACGGATAATCTGGATGACAGGATGGTGGAAGTGCTGGCGAAAGCGGCGGTGAATCTGCATCTAAAGACTTCCCATATTTATTTTCAAAGCCATACGGAGAGTTTTTACTATTTTGTGCTGCATCAGCCGGAGGAGTTGTGGAATTATCAGGTGCTTGCCTGTGAGCATAACGGCACAAGGCTGAAAACGTATCGGATGGAGCGTAACAAAAAAACGACGCCTATCGTTGTTTTGATTGAAGAGAAAGAGCATCATTCACTGGTTCTGCCCGGTGAAGAGGAAGAAGAAAAAATTAAGGCGGACAGTTATGCGTTTGCGGATGAAAAGTTTTTGCATATTTTAGAAGAGGCATGCGCTGACAGAATCGTTTCGTCAGCCTATCTTCTCGGAGACGGCTTTCGGGATGGATGGGCAAAGCAATCGCTGCAGTTTTTATGCAGAAACAGAAGGGTCTTTCAGGGGAACAATCTTTTCTGTAAGGGAGCCTGCTACGGGCTGTTAGAGAAAATAGAGCCGGGGGAGGCGTCAAAAGAGCATATTTTCCTCGGACCGGACAAACTAAAATCCAATATCGGAATGAATGTGATAAAAAGAGGGCAGGAATCGTATTACGCGCTTTTGGATGCGGGTGAGAACTGGTATGAAGTACACAAGGAGTGCGAGTTTTTGCTGGCAGGAGAGGAAAATGCCGTTTCCTTCACGATTACGCCGCTGACGGGAAGACAGATTCAGGTCAAAGAGATAGTCCTGGAGGGAGCGCCTGTCAGGGAAAACGCATTTGGACGGTATGCGATGGAAATTTATATGACTTCTCAGGAGTGCGTGGAAATTAAGGTAACGGATTTGGGATTTGGAGAATTGTTTCCGGCAGGAAAAAAAGTCTGGACGAAACAGTTTACGGTATAAAATATCGTAATAACATTCACAAAAGAAGAGAAAGGCAGGCGGAATATGAGCCGTATCATATTAAGCACAGGAAATTATGCGCAGACGCCATATTTCTTTGAAAAAACTTATGTAAACCTATATTCGCTGGAAGAGCTTTGTTACTGCCTCGTGGAGAATGCGGAACTGTTAGACCAGGAAATCGTGAGTGAGAAACTGGCGCGCTGGCTGGACGAGGAGTGCGGACTTTCCAAGCTTGCCCATGCCTTGTATGCGCTTGTGAATCAAAAGGGTTCGCCAAGCGCGTATGTGGGAATGATATTAGAGTATGCGGGGCTTTATCCGGCGGAAACGGTATCTAAGACGGAGACGCTTATTAAAAACAACGCCGGGTTAAGTTCTTATGAGAAGCAGAAGGCGAAAGCGGACTATATGCTGCAAAATAAAAGATATGCCCTTGCGCTGGAAAGATATGATGAATTATTGTCAAATCTTCCTGAAGAGGAAACGGCATTGCGGGGCAAAGTGCTTCATAACATGGGTGTTGTCAATGCCAGACTTTTTTTCTTTGAACGGGCGCAGGATTATTTTGATAAGGCATATCAGGTAAGCGGCAATGCCGAAAGCTTAAAGCAGTCTCTTATCGCACGCAGGATGCGCAGCGGCGACAAGGAATACCTGGATTATATAGCCAAACACCCGGATTTGCATGAAAGCTCCCTGCAGGTGGAACGTATGGTGGAACAGGCCGCGGGTCAGTTTGAAATGACACAGGAAAACAGGATGCTTTTTACCCTGCGCGTCTGTAAGGAGGACGGCGGCGCGGGAAGCGCAGTGCCGTATTATGATGAAATAGAAAGATTGACAAGCACGCTCAAAGACGCTTACAGAGAGAGCGTGGCAAGATAGAGAAAGGCATGGTTATGAATATTTTTAAAAAGATATTTAAAAGATGGAACAGGGATATCGACGAAGAGGAATATGAAGAAACAGACTGGGAAGACGAAGATGAAGAGGAAGAAAAGAACGTAGACTTTGACAATAAGGAAGTCCGTGACGCATATGTGCGCAACTGCCTGGAAAAAATGGCGGATGCGACAAAGGAGCTGGAGAACCTGACCTTTGAATACAATATGGTAACTTCCTACTTAAAGGATATGGAAGAAATAGAGGCCCTTCCGGAAGAAGAGGCGCAGGAACTGCAGACTGTTGCCAAGAAAGTGGAACTTTTGCAGAACAGCAGAGACGATTATGTCGGCAGAAAGCGCCGGATGAGCGATGAACGTTTCCGCCAGATAGAGCGTATGCTGGATGAAATCGAAGAAGGCTGCGCCAAGATAAAAGAGGCGGAGGAATACCACGAACTGATAAAGAAAGATTTAAGCCGACTGGAGGGCGAAAAGCACGCCTACTTGTACCGTAAGAATGAATTGATGGGCGCTATTGCGGACACTAAGGGTATGGCGATTATCTGTATAACCGCACTGGGTCTATGTTTTACGCTGCTGTTGGCATTGCAGTTTATTCTGGAGATGGACACGAAAGCGGGATATCTGTTGACGGCTGGTGTAGCCGCTTTTGCCATTACGCTTATCTATGTCAAGCATACAGAGGCGAAGCGCGATTTGAAACGGGTCGAGTTGAGCATTAATAAGATTATCCTTTTGCAGAATAAGGTAAAAATCCGTTATGTGAATAATAAGAACCTGTTAGACTATTTATATTTGAAATACGACGTAACAAGCGCGGAGGAATTGGAAAAAGCGTGGAATATGTATTATCAGGAAAAAGAGGAACGGGAAAAATGCAAACGCGCCGAATTGGATTTGGATTATAACCAGCAGGAGCTTTTGCGGATTTTGAAGCGGTATCAGATTCAGGACCCGGCTATCTGGCTGCATCAGACGGAAGCTATTTTAGACCATAAGGAAATGGTGGAAATCAGACACGGACTGATTATCAGAAGGCAGTCTTTACGGCGCAGGATGGATTATAACAAAGAAGTGGTGGCGAAAAGTTCCCAGAGGGATATTATGGATTTGGTACACCGCTATCCGAAATATGCCAAGGAAATTATAGCGGCAGTTGAAAAGTATGAAAAAAGTATGTAGAATAGAAACTGTGAAACCAAAGGAGGAAAAGCATTATGCAGAAATTAGACCAGCTTTATGAGGGAAAGGCAAAGAAAGTTTTTAAGACGGATGACCCGGATATTTTAATCGTGGATTATAAGGATGACGCAACGGCGTTTAACGGCGAGAAAAAAGGCACGATTGTTGGAAAAGGCGTCATCAATAACAAAATGACGAACCGTGTATTCCAGCTTTTGGAAAAAGAGGGCGTTCCGACACATTTCATAGAAGAATTAAGCGACAGGGAAACCGCAGTAAAAAAAGTGGAGATTGTACCGCTTGAAGTCATTATCCGTAACGTGGCGGCAGGAAGTTTTTCCAAGAGACTGGGCGTGCCGGAGGGTACGCCGTTTGAGGAGCCGACCATTGAATTCAGCTATAAAAATGATGAACTTGGCGACCCGCTTATCAACAGCTATTTCGCGGTAGCGATGAAGCTTGCGACGTGGGAGGAAATCGAGACCATTAAAAAATACGCTTTTAAAGTCAATGAAGTATTGAAAAAATACTTTTTGCAGGCGGATATCAAGCTGATTGACTTTAAGATAGAATTCGGACGTTATCACGGACAGATTATCCTTGCGGACGAAACAAGCCCCGATACCTGCAGATTGTGGGATGTCCACACGAATGAAAAACTGGATAAGGACCGTTTCCGCAGGGATTTAGGGAACGTGGAAGAGGCGTATAACGAGGTATTTAAGAGGCTTGGACTAGGGTGAAAAGATGTTCTAAAGCTCACAGCAGAGGCTGTTTCGCCAAGAACATCTAAATTTCACCCAGAAAAATGCCATATAAATGTGACTAAGCGTCACATGGCATTTTTCACATTGATAGGAGATTAACATGAAAAATCAGATAGAGAAAACAGGCAAACTAAGGGAAGAGTGTGGTGTTTTTGGTATCTATGATTTTGATGGAAACGACGTAGCCTCCACGATTTATTACGGATTGTTCGCATTGCAGCACAGAGGACAGGAAAGCTGCGGCATCGCGGTCAGCGATACGAACGGTCCGAAAGGTAAAGTCTTAAGTGCAAAAGAAATGGGGCTTTTACATGAAAATTTTACGCCCGATACGCTGGAGAAATTAAAGGGTGATATCGGCGTGGGGCATGTCAGATATTCGACAGCCGGCAGCAGCACAAGGGAAAACGCGCAGCCGCTTGTTTTAAATTATGTAAAAGGCACGTTGGCGCTGGCGCATAACGGTAATTTAATAAACGCGCCGACGCTGCGGCATGAATTGGAATATTCGGGAGCCATTTTTCAGACAACGATTGATTCCGAAGTAATCGCCTATCATGTCGCAAGGCAGCGTCTAAACTGCGGTACTGTGGAAGAGGCCGTAGGACGGGCGATGTTAAAAATAAAAGGAGCGTATTCTCTGATAATCATGTCGCCCAGAAAACTTATCGGAGCAAGAGACCCGTACGGATTCAGACCGCTTTGTATCGGGAAAAGGGAGAACGCCTATATTCTTGCCTCCGAGACTTGTGCGCTCGATACGATAGGAGCCGAATTTGTCAGGGATGTGGAACCGGGAGAAATTGTAACCATTTCCCCCGATAAAGGAATCGAGTCGGATAAAAGACACTGCATCGCGAAAGAAAAACAGGCAAGATGCGTCTTTGAGTATATCTACTTTGCAAGACCGGACAGCCATATTGACGGCGTCAGCGTTTATGATTCCCGCATTCTGGCGGGAAAGTATCTTGCGATAGACTCTCCCATAGAGGCAGACTTGGTTGTGGGCGTTCCGGAATCAGGCAACTGTGCGGCACTTGGTTATTCTATGCAGTCCGGTATCCCCTACGGACAGGCGTTTGTGAAGAATACTTATGTAGGGCGCACTTTTATCAAACCGAAACAGAAAAACCGCGAAAGCAGCGTACAGGTAAAACTGAATCCTATCAGGGAGGCAGTCAAAGGAAAGCGGATTATCATGATAGATGATTCCATTGTACGCGGTACGACTTCCGACAGGATAGTCAGGATGTTACGCGAGGCGGGGGCAGCCGAAGTACATATGCGGGTCAGTTCGCCGCCGTTTTTATATCCATGCTATTTCGGAACGGATGTACCGGCAAGGGAGCAGCTTATCGCTTATGAACGTTCCGTAGAGGATATCCGCAGTATTATCGGGGCGGATACGCTGGCTTATCTGCGGATGGAGCGGCTGGATGAAATTGCAGGGCATCTTGGCATATGCAGAGGATGCTTTACAGGCAGCTACCCTATGGAACCCCCAAAGGATGACATAAGGGGAGAGTTTGAAGAATAAATTTTGCGCTGCCAAAACCTGCAGGTTGAGTAAAAATGGGGATTATCATGAAGAGAGGGAGATATTTGATACTATGAGTACAGACAGATATGTAAGCCCGTTGTCGGAACGGTATGCAAGTAAGGAAATGCAGTATATTTTTTCACCGGATATGAAATTCAGGACATGGCGTAAGCTCTGGATTGCCCTTGCGGAGACGGAGATGGAGTTAGGTTTAAGCCAGGACGGAAAGCCCGTTATTACAAAAGAACAGATTGACGAATTGAAAAGCCATGCGGACGATATTAATTATGATGTGGCGAAAGCAAGGGAAAAGGAAGTGCGCCACGACGTTATGAGCCATGTATATGCATATGGGCAGCAATGCCCGAAAGCGGCGGGTATCATCCACTTAGGCGCGACGTCCTGCTACGTCGGCGACAATACGGACATTATTGTAATGACGCAGGCGCTGAAGCTTGTGAAAAAGAAACTGGTAAACGTCATTGCGGAGCTGGCGGAGTTTGCAAAAGAATATAAATCGCTCCCGACGCTTGCATTTACTCATTTCCAGCCGGCGCAGCCGACGACCGTGGGCAAAAGGGCGACGCTTTGGGCGCAGGAATTTTGCCTGGATTTAGAGGATTTGGACTATGTGCTTTCTACCATGAAACTGCTCGGTTCCAAAGGAACAACCGGTACGCAGGCGTCTTTTCTGGAATTATTTGACGGCGACCAGGAAACGATTGATAAAATCGACCCGATGATAGCAAAGAAGATGGGCTTTGAAAAATGCTACCCGGTTTCGGGACAGACCTACTCCCGAAAAGTTGATACAAGAGTCTGCAACGTGCTGGCGGGCATCGCGGCGTCTGCGCATAAGATGTCAAACGATATCCGGCTTTTGCAGCACTTGAAAGAAATCGAGGAGCCGTTTGAAAAAGGACAGATTGGTTCCTCCGCGATGGCATATAAACGCAATCCGATGAGAAGCGAAAGAATCGCATCGCTTTCCCGTTTCGTGATGGTGGACGCGTTAAATCCCGCGATTACATCCGCGACACAGTGGTTTGAAAGAACGCTCGACGATTCCGCCAATAAGAGACTTTCCATTCCGGAGGCATTTCTTGCCGTTGACGGTATTCTGGATTTATGCCTTAACGTGGTGGATGGTCTTGTGGTTTATGATAAAGTCATTACCAAACGCCTGATGAGCGAACTGCCGTTTATGGCGACGGAAAATATTATGATGGACGCCGTGAAGATGGGTGGCAACCGTCAGGAACTTCATGAGAAAATCCGCGAACTTTCCATGGAGGCGGGCGCCAATGTCAAGAAAGAGGGCAAAGACAATAACCTGTTAGAGCTGATTGCAAAAGATGACGCTTTCCCGATGAATCTTGAAGAACTGCAAGAGACAATGGAACCGTCCAAATATGTCGGACGCGCGCCGCTGCAAGTGGAGAAATTCATAGAAGAAATTGTCAACCCGATTTTGGAGGAGAATAAGGAACTGCTTGGGATGAAAGCGGAGATAAGTGTGTAGAGGTTTTGAAATAATCCAAATACGCTCATTATGGTATGACATTACAGGTCTAAAATTATTATAAGAGGCAGCCGATATATTATATAAGACCATGTTAGGCAGAAACGGATTTCAAATACAAATTTCAGGAGGAAAAAATATGAGTGTAAACATGGATATGAACATTGCAGCAGATTATCAAAACATCACTAAGAAAGCAAAAGACGAGTTAAAAAGAATTGAGGACAGAGCTGTTTCTAAGGCGGAAACGCTGGACGATATCAAAGGCGATACGACCGGTAAGTCTTTCAGAACCGCAGATTTAGAGAAACTTATGGAGAAATATGACCCGGAAGCTTATGCACAGTATTCTAAAATTGCTACAGGGGCGAATGGGGCAAGAACCCAGAGCGGGCTGGCATTCCTTTCCCGTTGGATGGATAGTGTTAAAAAAGGAGTAAAGAACGAATCTGCTAACAGTACAAGTGAAATATCCAAAGCCAATGAGTCGAAACTTTCCTCAAAGGCGCAGGACTTTTTGAAAAACTTGAGGAAACAGTATGGAAAATACGATTTTTTCGTCGGAAACAGTACGGATGATTTGAAAACTTTAGTAAAAAGCGGCACAAAAGAATTTTCCGTTGTTTTTTCCAATGAAGAACTGGAACGTATGGCGGAAGATGGGGAATATGCAAAAGAAAAATTACAATCTATGGAACATGCCGTAAAAATGTCTGAGAAAATCAATCAGAAATTCGGCTTTGGACAAGGAAACTCCGAAATCACTAAGATAGGCATGGTATTTCATGAAGACGGTACAACAAGTTTCTTTGCGGAACTGGAAAAATCGAGCGCAAATCAACGGGAGCGTTTAGAAAAATCCAGAGAGGAAAAACGTGCCGATAGAAAGGAACAGGAAAAAGAGACTAAGAAAGAAATGCTCAGTTACGCCAAAAACAGTAAAGATACCAAGCGCACCAGTGTACAGGCGGACAGCATGGAAGAATTAATGGAAAAAATAGCATCGGTAGAATGGGATGCCGTGAAATCAGAAAAGAAGCCGGAATATGGCGAAAAGTTTGATTTTAGTATTTAGGAAGAATTAGAAATAAGAGATGTATCATAACTTATAATTATATAACATATAATAAATATTGATTTTACTTATGATAAAAAATGTTTTATAATCATAAAGTAAGAAACGGCAGAAGCAGGTTTTTTACAGACCTGCTTTTACTGTGGAAAAAATAAAAGTGTGGAGGGAAAATTATGGTAAAAGCAATCGTAGGCGCTAATTGGGGCGATGAGGGCAAAGGCAAGATTACGGATATGATGGCAAAAGAGGCTGATATTGTCATTCGTTTTCAGGGAGGAGCCAACGCCGGACATACAATCGTAAATAATTACGGAAAATTTGCGCTTCATACATTGCCGTCAGGCGTATTTTATGACCATACGACAAGCGTTATCGGTAACGGTGTTGCGCTAAATATTCCGATTTTATTTGAGGAGATTAAATCCATTACGGATAGAAATGTTCCAATGCCAAAGATTTTGGTATCGGACAGATGTCAGATTGTGATGCCTTATCATATTCTGTTCGACCAGTATGAAGAGGAGCGGCTCGGTGGCAAATCTTTCGGCTCTACCAAGTCGGGCATCGCACCGTTCTATTCAGATAAATATGCAAAGATAGGATTCCAGGTCAGTGAACTTTTTGACGAGGAATTGTTAAAAGAGAAAGTCGAAAGAATCTGCGAGACAAAGAACGTATTATTGGAGCATTTATACCATAAACCGTTGATTGTACCCGCAGAGCTTTTAAAGACTCTGCAGCAGTATAAAGAAATGATTGCGCCTTATGTATGCGATGTTTCGGCGTATCTGCATCAGGCGTTAAAAGACGGTAAGACGATTTTGTTAGAGGGACAGCTTGGCACATTGAAAGACCCCGACCACGGAATTTATCCGATGGTAACGTCCTCCTCCACGTTAGCGGCTTATGGCGCAATCGGCGCAGGCATTCCGCCCTATGAAATCAAGCAGATTGTGACGGTATGCAAGGCATATTCCTCCGCGGTAGGAGCGGGAGCCTTTGTTTCTGAGATTTTCGGAGACGAAGCCGACGAATTGAGACGCCGCGGCGGTGACGGCGGCGAGTTTGGCGCAACCACGGGACGTCCGCGCCGTATGGGCTGGTTCGACTGCGTTGCCTCCAAATACGGATGCCGCTTACAGGGCGCAACGGACGTAGCGTTTACCGTGCTGGATGTGCTGGGTTATCTGGATGAAATTCCGGTCTGCGTCGGCTATGAAATAGACGGTGAGGTGACAACCGATTTTCCGGTGACGGCGAAGTTAGAAAAGGCAAAACCTGTCTTAAAGAAAATGCCGGGATGGAAATGTGAGATTCGCGGTATCAAAAACTATGAGGAATTACCGGAAAACTGCCGCGCTTATGTGGAATTTATCGAACAGCAGATTGGCTATCCGATTACGATGGTTTCCAACGGCCCGGGGCGCGACGATATTATTTACCGCAAGAGTCCGCTGGCGAAATAAATTCGGTAGAAAGTTTAAAAAAGTTTTCAAAAAACATTGACTTTCGCTATATAATAATGTATATTGGAATCAGAAAAGTAGATAATAAGGTCGGAACGGAGACTGAAAACCCGTTTCCATTGGTCGGGATAGAGACCTAAAACCTATTCCCATTACAGAGTAAACTGCTAAAAATCAGAAAAGGATGACTGCGGTCATCCTTTTTTTGATAAAGAAAGGAACGAATGACAGAACAAAATTTTAAGAAGCGTGTTTGTCTGGAAATCATACAGGCAGCGAAGCGGTATAAGGAAGTATACTTGGATTATGAGTATTTAATTTATTCGGAGGCATTTGAATATAATAAATATTATATAGTAAATGCGAAAAAAGACAATTTCCAACATTTGACCGGAGTACATTCGTACATAAATCCACAAACATTTTTTGATAAATGCTATCAGGGAACTTTAACGGAAAAAGATTTTGATTTTGTGAAAAAAGAGCAGGATGAGAAATCCGTAAAAGGTACTGTGCGTCGGAAAATCAAAGTTTTGCCGGATATGATGAAACTTTTTGAGATAGAATTGCTGGCGGAAGAAAATTTCCAAAAGAATAAAGTGTTTTGTTCTTTTGCAGCAGCAAACGGAAGTTGTACATTAGGATTTTTTGTATCAAAAAAAGCAAGACCCAAGTCGTTAATAAAAGGAAATGCGCTAAAAAATCCCAAAATGGTGGAACTGGTATTAAGAAAAAAATCCGGAACAGAGTTTTTTGATGAAATAATAATAGGTGATAAAAAAATTCTACATAAATACCAAAATATCATTGGGCATATCATAAGCCCGTCTCTCACCACTGCACCTCATACCATTCCCGCCAGTTTCCGCTGCATTACCACAATTTCATAATCGTTTGTCTGCGTGATAACGCCTGTGGGAACGAATTTATTTTTCAGCCAGAAATGCTCGCTCTGCAGATTGCCTTTCACATAACCGAGTTCGATATAAGAGAACTTCTTTGACAGATAGCGGCAGACATCTTCAATGATGCCGGAACCGATTCCCCAGCCCTGCATATCGGACTCCATCATAAAAAAGCCAATCCATGCCGTTTCCTTATTTGGATATGCTAAAATCAAATCCATAACCGCAATGAGTTTTTCTCCCTGCCAAAAACCCAGATAATACTTATCATTTGCCGTTTTAGAGGGCGGCAGCGCCGACATATCGGTGAGAAGGCTTTCTATACTGACCGCGGGCGGACAGTATTTATAATATTGCGGATTTTTTTGACAAAGCGCAAGTACGGAATGCACATGGCGCTCATGTAACCTTGTCACCTGATATGTTTTAGACAGCCGCCGTATGTTCATAAAAATACCCTATCTTTCTATGGACTGTGGATTTAAGAGCATATCTTATTTTAAATATTTACATAATTGCCTGTCAAGAGATATAATACAATAGGAAAGAAAGATGTCCAGCCCGCGGGCTGGGCGGTGACGGAGGATTATCATGCTGGAATTAAAAAACATCTCCTTTGAAGTCTCGGAGGAGGAAACACAGAAAGAAATCGTGCGGGATATCAGCCTGACGATACAGGAAAATAAATTTGTAGTCATTACGGGACCGAACGGCAGCGGGAAATCCACGCTGGCCAAGCTGATTGCGGGAATCAAGAAACCGACGTCCGGACGCATCTATTTAGACGGTGATGATATTACGGATAAAAGCATTACGGAGCGCGCTAACCTGGGCATCAGCTTTGCGTTTCAACAGCCGGTGCGTTTTAAAGGGCTGGAAGTATTGGATTTGCTTCGTATCGCGTCCGGCAAACAGCTTTCCGTGGCGGATGCCTGCGAGTATCTTTCGCAGGTCGGGCTCTGTGCCAGAGATTATATCAGGCGGGAAGTGAACGCGAGTCTTTCGGGCGGGGAACTGAAACGGATTGAGATTGCCACGGTTTTGGCGAGAGGCAGCAAAGTGTCCGTCTTTGATGAACCGGAGGCGGGAATCGATTTATGGAGCTTCCAGAATTTGATACAGGTCTTTGAAAGAATGCAGAAAAAAAATCGTGACGGTTCCATTGTCATTATTTCCCATCAGGAGCGCATTTTAAATATTGCGGATGAGATTATCGTAGTCGCGGACGGAAAAATCGCCGACAGGGGAGCCAAAGAACTGATTCTGCCGGGACTTTTGGGAACGCCGTCGGCAAGGGAACTTTGCACACGGCAGACCGGGAAAGGAGACTGACGATAAGATGATGGACACAATACAAAAAAGGCTTTTACAGGAAGTGGCGGATTTGCACGAGGTGCCGGAGGGCGCCTATAATATCCGCGCCAACGGGCAGATGGCGGCAAGAAATACAACGGCGAATATTGATATCATATCCAAGGAAAACGGGCAGGGCATCGATATTCATATTAAGGCGGGAACGAAAAACGAGAGCGTCCATATTCCGGTTGTTTTAAGCCAGAGCGGGCTAAAAGAGGTCGTCTATAACGACTTTTATGTCGGAGAGGACGCCGACGTCATCATTGTGGCGGGCTGCGGCATCGACAACTGCGGCGGACAGGATTCCGAACATGACGGCGTTCATCGTTTTTATCTGGAAAAAAATGCCAAAGTGAAATATGTGGAAAAACATTACGGTTCCGGCGACGGCACGGGAAAACGCATTTTAAATCCGGGTACGGAAGTCTATATGAAAGAAAACAGCTCCATGGAGATGGAAATGGTGCAGATTAAGGGCGTAGACTCCACGGAGAGGAAAACGACGGCGAGTCTTGCAGCAGGCGCAAAGCTGATTGTCAGAGAACGCCTGATGACGCATGGAGAACAGAGTGCGGTCAGTTATTATGAAGTAGCCCTAAACGGCGAGGGAGCAAGCGCCGACGTGGTATCCCGTTCCGTGGCAAGAGATAACTCTTATCAGAAATTTGACTCCCGTTTGACGGGAAACGCGCCATGCAGCGGACATACGGAATGCGACGCGATTATTATGGATAAAGCAAGAATACTTGCCGTGCCGCAGTTAGAAGCGAATGATTTGGACGCCGCGCTGATTCATGAGGCGGCAATCGGTAAGATTGCGGGCGAACAGATTATTAAATTGATGACGCTTGGCTTAACGGAAGCGGAAGCCGAAGAGCAGATTATTAACGGATTTTTAAAATAAGAATGGAGGAAAAATGGAATTAAAATCACGAGCAGATGTCCCGGTGGAACTGACATGGGATTTATCTTCTATTTATAAAAATGATGACGAAATACGCGCAGACATGGACAAGGCAAAAGCGTTAAGCGGGCGCATGGTAAAAGAATACCAGGGGAAATTAAACAACCCGCAGACAATAAACGCCTGTCTGGACGATTACAGGGAAATGGAAAGACTTTTATCCTTACTTAGCCGTTACTGGTCTTTGGCGGTGTCTGTCGATTATTCCAATACCGCCAATCAGGAGCAGAAAGAGAGAATGAACCGTTTTGTCGTAGAGATTATCAGTATGCTCAGTTTTGTGGACAGCGAAATCGCCGAACAGGATGAGAGCGTATTGGAGCAGACGATAGAAATAGCGGTGGAAAATAAAGGCTATTTACAGGAGATTCTCAGGAATAAACCGCACAGGCTTACACCTGAGACGGAGCGCGCCCTGACGGCGTTAATGCAGACGATACAGGCGCCTTATGAAATTTATAATATGGCGAAATTAGCGGATATGAAATTCGATTCCTTTATCGCAGAGGGAAAAGAATACCCGTTAAGCTATTCTTTGTTAGAGGATAACTACCAGTATGAACCGGATATGACGCTCCGCCGGACGGCGTTTGCGGCTTTTCATGGGAAAATTGCCGAATACGAGAACGTAACAGCCGCCGTTTATAATACCCATGTACAGACGGAAAAAACGATAGCTTCGCTGCGGGGGTTCGACTCCGTGACAGACTATCTTCTTTTTGAGCAGAAAGTGACAAGGGATATGTATGAGCGGCAGATAGACCTGATTATGGAAAAACTTGCGCCGCATATGCGTAAATATGCCAAGTTATTACAAAAAATTCATCACATAGACCATATGATGTTCGAGGACTTAAAAATTTCCGTTGACCCGGAGTACGACCCGGCGGTAACGGTTGAAGAGTCAAAGGCTTATATGGAAAAAGGGCTTGCCGTTTTAGGTAAAGATTATGTAGAGATGGTAAAAGCTGCTTACCGCGACAGATGGGTCGATTTTGTGCAGAATGCGGGCAAATCGACGGGCGGTTTCTGCGACAGCCCCTATGGCAAAAATTCCTTTATTTTGCTTACATGGCACGACCGCATGGCGGATGTTTTTACGCTTGTTCATGAGTTAGGGCATGCCGGGCATTTTAAACTGTGTAATGAAAACCAGTCTATTTTTGATACCAATATTTCCAATTATTTTGTGGAAGCGCCCTCTACGATGAACGAGCTTTTGATGGCGCACTATCTGCTAAAAACGAATCCGGACGCGCGTTTTCGCCGCTGGGTGTTATCCAGTATGATTAGCAATACCTATTACCATAACTTTGTGACGCATCTTTTGGAAGCGGATTATCAGAGAAAAGTGTATAGAATCATTGATGACGGCGGAAGCGTCAACGCTGAGATATTAAACGGGCTTATGAAAGAAACCTTACAGAATTTCTGGGGAGAGGATGTGGAAATTTCCGACGGCGCCGCGCATACATGGATGCGCCAGCCGCACTATTATATGGGCTTATATTCCTATACCTACAGCGCGGGTCTGACAATCGCTACGCAGGTATGCAGACAGATTGAAAAAGAAGGACGTCCCGCCGTGGAAAACTGGAAAAAAGTCCTTGCCGCGGGCAGTTCGCTTACTCCGGTTGAACTGGCAAAAATGGCGGGGGTCGATATGAAAACCGAAACCCCCTTACTTGAAACAATAGCCTATATTGGCGAAATGATTGATGAAATCGAACGCCTGACCTAAGCGAATCAGCGATGTTTGCGTGCTAAGCCGGAACTTATTCGCGTCCATCCCAGCAGTATGTACACAGTTTACATTTATCGATGCCTACCGAGGCAATCATATCGTCTAACCGATGATAACGGAGAGAAGTGAAATTGAGCTTCTCTCTTATTTTTTCCAGCATATCCTGATAAGAAGAAGATTCCGGGTCGGCATAGACGCTTAAATTGGGATATTTATTATCCCCTTCCATGTCCTTTATCACCTGTCTGGTAATCAGCTCCATCTCGGATGTGGAACGTGAAAAGTTAAGATATTTACAGCCAAATAGAAGCGGCGGGCAGGCGGGACGGATATGCACTTCTTTTGCGCCGCTCTGGTAGAGAAATTCCGTCGTTTCCCGAAGCTGTGTGCCGCGTACGATGGAGTCGTCTATTAATAACAGGCTCTTATCCTTAATTAAATCATGCACCGGTATCAGTTTCATTTTGGCAATCAAATTCCGCTGGCTTTGTATCGTCGGCATGAAAGAACGCGGCCATGTGGGCGTATACTTAATAAAAGGTCTGGAAAAAGGAATGCCGGACTCATTGGCATAACCGATAGCGTGCGCCGTGCCGGAATCCGGTACGCCCGCTACGATATCCGGGGCTACGTTGTCGCGCTTTGCTAACATCGCGCCGCAGTGGTAGCGCATCTGCTCCACGCTGATACCCTCGTAGGAGGAAGATGGATAACCGTAATAAACCCAGAGAAACGTACAGATTTTCATCTCTTTTCCCGGCATAACAAGTGTTTTTTCACCCTCCGGCGTAATAATGGCAATCTCGCCGGGACCCAATTCCCTGACGTCCTGATAACCCAGATTTAAATAGGCAAAGCTTTCAAAAGAAACGCAGTAGGCGTCGTCTTTTTTTCCGATGACAACGGGCGTACGCCCGAGACGGTCCCTTGCCGCAAAGATACCTTTGGGCGTCATGACTAACATCGTCATGGAACCCTCGATTAGCTCCTGCGCATACTGTAAGCCTTCGATGAGATTTTCCTTTTGATTGATAATCGCGGATACCAGCTCCGTCATATTGATTTCGCCGCCGCTCATTTCCTGAAAATGCGCGTGTCCGCTTCGGAAAAGCTGCTGTTCTATTTCTTCTTTATTATTAATCTTGCCTACCGTTGTAATCGCGTAAGTGCCGTGATGGGAACGAATAATAAGAGGCTGCGGCTCATAGTCGGAGATACAGCCTATACCCAGATGACCGGACATGGTATTGGCATCTTTATCGAACTTGGTTCTAAAAGGAGCATTCTCGATATTATGGATTGCCCTGTCAAAACCGCTTTCCTTACTGTAACATGCCATGCCCGCCCGCCTTGTTCCAAGATGGGAATGATAATCCGTTCCGAAATATAAATCAAAAATACAATCTTCCTTGGAAGCGACGCCAAAAAAACCACCCATAATATTTTTACTCCTGTTCTGTCATTTGCTGATTAGATGTGATAATATTAGTATATAAAAATTAAGGGCATAGGGCAATGCTATTTTGAAAAAATTGTAAAAGGAAAGCAAAATCGGAAAGGATAAGACCATATTATATGATTTATAAATGTAAAAACTGCGGCGGCAACACCGTATATGAACCGGGCAGAAAAAGGATGTACTGCCCGCACTGTGAAAGCATGGACAGCGAGGATATTGTGAACGACGGTTCTTTAACACAGTGCGGAAACTGCGGCGCGCCGCTTAACATAAACGAGTATACCTCGTCGGGAAGATGTCCGCATTGCGGCAGTTATCTTATTTTTAAAGAAAGAGTCGAGGGAGCATACAAGCCGCATCTGATACTGCCGTTTAAAGTCAGTAAGGAGGCGGCGGCTGAGATGTTACAGAAAGAATTTAAGAAAAAAACATTTCTGCCCTCCAGCTTTTTATCGGAAAAGAGCCTGGAGTCGATGCAGGGTATTTATGTGCCGTTCTGGCTCTATGATTATCAGGTGCAGTACGATTTTACCGGACAGGGAACCAGGACGCGCAGCTGGGTGAGCGGCGATACGGAATATATAGAGACCTCCTATTTCGAGATTATCAGGAAAATGGAAGCGGATTTTGACAAGGTTCCGGTCGATGCTTCGATAGCGATGGACGACGGCGAGATGGACTTAATGGAACCTTATACATATAAGGAACTGGAAAATTTTGACCCCAAATATATGTCCGGCTTTTTCGGTGAAGTCTATAACCAGGGGGCGGAGCAGTTAGAGGAGCGCGCGAGGGAGAAAGTAAGAAGCGCGTCCGAAGAATTCATGAGCCGCTCGTTGGCGGGATATGACACGGTAAAGCCTGGCAGGAGAAATCTGCACCTGGGAAAAGATAACACATGGTATGCAATGATGCCGGTATGGCTGTATCTCTATCAGTACCGGGGCAAAACATGGCGTTTTCATGTAAACGGGCAGACCGGCAAGGTAGTGGGCAAAACGCCGGTGTCAAAAGAAAAGGTGTTGTTATACGGTTTTTCCGTTTTCGCCTGTGTCAGTACATTCGTGCAGCTAGTGATGGCGATTTTGGAGGTACTATAGGTTGAAAAATCTTTGATTTTTCAACCGCGAATTTGCGCCAGCGCTGTTAGCGCTTTGGCATACAAATGTCGCAGGCTGAGAGAAAGGCATGGTTATTAAAATGAAAGAATATTTCAAATATTTTAGATGGGTTTTCCTGTTATTAATTATCATAACAGGTGTTTGGTTTTTAGTAAACGGGCTTCACAGCCTTTCGGCAAAAGCGGACTATTATGACAGAACCAATACGCAGTGTACGACGACGCAGAGAGTGTTCGACTATGGCGGCGTACTGACGGATAAAGAAGAGCGGAAACTGGAGGAGTTAATCGCCAAAAGACAGAAGCAGACACAGTGCGATATCGTTCTGGTGACCTTGAATGAATCCTTAAAAGAGTATGCCAGAAGCGTGGAACCGAATGTTTCTTATGCCGAATTTGTCAGAGTCTATGCGGAGCAGTTTTACGAAGCGGGCGGCTTCGGCTATGATAAACCGAACGGCGACGGCGTCATTTTGGTTGATAACTGGTACCGTGAAGATAACGGCAGAATTTATACATGGTTCTGCACAACGGGGATTGTGCAGGATACTTACTCCGATGCGGATATCGACCATATCCTTGACAGGGTGTACCGCTATGTGGAGACTAATCCCTACCGCGCCTATAAAGTCTATATCAATGATTTTTATGACGATATGACGGGACTGCGGCTTGTGCATATGAATGTGTCGAAAGGGCTCTCCTTTATCCTTGGTATTCTTGCGGCGGCGGTATTCATTCTCTTAAATTGGAAATCAAGAAGCGGAAAAGACACGACGACGGCGGTAACCTATGTGGAGGGCGGACGGGAGCAGTTTACCAACAGGCAGGATATTTTTCTTAGAAAATCGGTCGTAAAACGCCGCATACAGACAGGCGGAGGCTCTCATGGAGGCGGAGGCGGCCATAGCGGCGGCGGAGGCGGAGGAAGCCACGGCGGCGGAGGCCACAGCAGATAAAAAGCGCAACCCCAGCGGCTTGCGCTCCAAAAATTTATTACATAAAAAACAGGAAAGAACTCATACGGGGTTCTTTCCTGTTTATTTGATGATATTATAATATTCTCGCCTGTTAAGCCATCTTATTTACGGCAAGCGCTAAGCGGGATACTTTTCTGGAAGCCGTATTTTTGTGGAACACGCCTTTGGAAGCCGCCTTGTTGATAGTAGCCGTAGCAGCGGTCAATGCAGCCTTTGCAGCTTCTTTATCGTTAGCGGCAATAGCAGCATTTACTTTTTTCACAGAAGTCTTAACGCCGGACTTGATAGCCTTGTTTCTTTCAGCTTTTGTTCTGTTTACTAAAATTCTTTTCTTCGCAGATTTAATATTAGCCAAGATGCACACCTCCTGCCTGTATCATAATTTTTAAGATAAAGTGTCTCATTAATTCGGACACGGACGTTTTAATGGAAACACACAGCTATTATTGTAAAATAACTGCTAATTTCTGTCAATACATATTTTACATCTTTTTGCGAAAACTAAAGTCATGCACTTGCAAGTGAAAACAGGCAGATGAACGCTTGCGGTCAGATGACTGTTCTCGCTGGCAGGTATAGGACGCAGTCCGTGATGACACATACAGCCACCAAACAGCGGTCATCTGCATATAATAAAACTAAGAAAAAGGAAAGAAGAAACGAGGACATGAGGGTATGAGTTGGTTTCAGGTCAGAACAGACTTGGCTTTGGAAGCCAGAGAAAGTATTGACGGGAAAGTAAACGAAGTTCATGGAATAAAAGTAGAAGAAGATTACGATAAGGACAGTGATGTGCATATTACCAAAGTTATCATTGAGACAAAAAACGGCGCGCGCGCCATGGGAAAGCCGATGGGAACCTATGTGACTTTGGAGGCGCCGGCAATGATTGAACCCGAAGACGACTATCATCAGGAGATATCCGATATTCTTGCGGGAGAAATCAGGAAACTTTTACCGGAGCCGGAAACGGAAAAATCCATTCTGGTAGTCGGTCTTGGCAATCGTGATGTCACCGCGGACGCGCTCGGTCCTAATGTGGTCGATAATCTGTTTATCAACCGCCATATTGTGATGGAATATGGAAAAGTGGCCTATAACTGTTCCAAAATGCACATGGTAAGCAGCATTGTTCCGGGCGTTATGGCGAAAACGGGAATGGAATCGGCGGAAATCATAAGGGGTGTGATTGAACAGACTTCTCCCGACCAGGTTATCGTGATAGACGCGCTGGCGGCAAGGTCAACCAAACGCTTGAACCGTACCATACAGATTACCGATACCGGCATTCATCCCGGTTCCGGCGTAGGCAATCATCGAAATGCGCTGACAAAAGAAAGCTTGAAAGTACCGGTGCTTGCCATTGGCGTGCCGACGGTGGTAGACGCGGCGACGATTGTAGGAGACGCTATCGGGGAATATCCGAGTGCGCTTTCGGAACTGAACAATATGTATGTGACGAGTAAAGACGTGGACTTTCAGGTACAGCAAATCAGCCATATTCTCTGTGATGCGCTGAATAAGGCGTTAGATATCTCCGTATCATGAGAAACACCATGCTCTGCATATAATAGACAGTGGGGCATATCAGAAACAAGACCGGAAAGGCTTGCTGCCCCGGATGGGATGAAGCATATACATGAAAAAAGGGCGGCTGTCTATCAGGTGGAACAATGAGATTCATATCGGACGAGGTATCCTGCGCATTGCGCTTCTTATCTTGTGCCTTATGGCGTTGGGAGCCATGCTGAAAGAGTTTTATCATACCATGGAGTCACAGAAGAGTGAAAAAGACGACGGACTTTTGGAGTGGGCGCAACAGGCGATGATAAATGTTTGGATGCCGGGAACTACCGTATGGCAGAACAAAACCCGGCAAAACGAATATAATCCGCTTGAATATCTTGTATTGGAAAATTTCCCGGTACTTCTTTACGGCATGGAGGAGCCGGAGGAGTATTCCTTGGAGGCATTGCAGGAGAGCAGCTATGAAGAACTACTGTTATTGGAAGGTTCGGACGAAGACAGAAAAGGAATCGACGAAGAGTCATTGGAATACGGCGAAGACGCCATTCATTTGGACAAAAGCTTAGAAGAGGCATTTTTGGCGGAAAACGGGTTGGTGAGTGAAAATCAGGCAGCCGGAGGATACGGGGAAGAGACGCGGGATGATGGCATGGAAACGGAAAAGGGAGTGGAGACGGTATTTTATGAAGTGGAAGAACCTCTCTACCGTTATCAGTGGGAAAATCTGCAGGATTATGAAGATTTGGTAAAGGCGTTTTATGCGGTGGATTCCACTACAACGGCGGGAGCGGAACTGCTAAATACGAAAAAACTTCTGGAAAAAGACATGACGATGCAGGGAAAAAACGATGAACCGCAGATTTTAATATACCACACCCACTCGCAGGAGGGATTTGTCGATTCCGTACCGGGCGACGCTTCGACAACGATTGTCGGAGCCGGAGAGAAGCTGGCGCAGATACTGCATGATAAATACGGTTATAATGTCATACACCATACGGCAAGCTATGACGAAAAGGTAAGGGATGACGCATATGCCAATGCGCTTCCGGGAATAGAAGAAGCGCTTGCCGAAAATCCTTCCGTTGAAGTGGTAATTGATTTACATAGAGATGAAATGCCGGAGGACAGAAGACTGGTCGTTGATATGCAGGGCAGGGCGACGGCGCAGTTTATGTTTTTTAACGGACTGAGCAGGACGGCCAAAAGAGGCATTATTGAATCGCTGGAAAATCCGTACCTGGACGAGAATTTGGCGTTTTCTTTCCAGATGCAGACGGCGGCCAATGAGTATTATCCGGGCATTACCAGAAGAATCTATCTAAAAGCCTACCGTTATAATATGCACCTGCGTCCGAAATCCCTGTTAATTGAACTGGGAGCGCAGAATAACACGGTAGAAGAGATTATGAACGCCGTAGAGCCTCTCGCGCATGTGATTCACCTGGTTTTGGCAGGAGAAGAACCCGATAGGGATTAATTTTGCCATACGGACTTTATGGACATAAAAGGAAGAATTTGCTATACTGATTCTACATGATTTTACATGGTAATGAGAAGAAAGGCACGAAAGTCTATGGCAAAAGTAGAGCAGAGTAACATTAGAAATTTTTGTATCGTGGCGCATATCGACCACGGAAAATCCACGCTTGCGGATAGAATTATAGAAAAGACCGGTCTTTTAACGAGCCGGGAAATGCAGGCGCAGGTGCTTGACAATATGGAACTGGAACGGGAGAGAGGCATTACCATCAAGGCGCAGACTGTCCGTATCGTCTATCAGGCCAAGGATGGACAAGAATATATCTTTAATCTGATTGATACGCCGGGGCATGTGGACTTTAACTATGAAGTCAGCAGAAGCCTTGCGGCATGCGACGGCGCGATTTTAGTTGTGGACGCGGCGCAGGGCATCGAAGCGCAGACATTGGCAAACGTATATCTTGCCCTCGACCATGACCTGGACGTATTTCCGGTTATCAATAAGATAGACCTTCCCAGCGCCGACCCGGAGCGCGTCAAAAATGAAATAGAGGATGTTATTGGCATCGAGGCACAGGACGCGCCGCTGATTTCCGCCAAAAACGGAATCGGCATCGAGGAGGTGCTGGAAGCCATTGTAGCCAAGATTCCCGCGCCGGGGGGAAGCCCGGATAACCCATTACAGGCGCTTATCTTTGACTCCGTCTATGATTCCTATAAGGGCGTTATCGTATTCTGCCGTATTATGGAGGGCAGGGTGCAGAAAGGCACACATATTAAAATGATGGCGACGGGAGCAAGCGCGGAAGTGGTAGAGGTCGGTTACTTCGGCGCAGGACAGTTTATCCCCTGCGAGGAACTCTCCGCCGGCATGGTCGGTTATCTGACCGCTTCTATTAAAAATGTAAAAGATACGGCGGTAGGCGATACCATAACAGATGTTTCCAATCCGTGTGACAAGCCGCTGCCGGGTTATAAAAAAGTAAATTCCATGGTCTACTGCGGCATGTATCCTGCGGACGGCGCGAAATATCCCGACTTGCGGGATGCACTGGAAAAATTGAAGTTAAACGACGCTTCACTCAATTACGAACCGGAGACATCCATTGCCCTTGGCTTTGGTTTTCGCTGCGGTTTCCTCGGCTTATTGCATCTGGAAATCATACAGGAGCGGTTGGAAAGAGAATATAATCTGGATTTAGTCACGACGGCGCCGGGCGTTATTTACCGCGTCTATAAGACAAACGGGGAAATGATGGAACTGACGAATCCCTCCAATCTTCCCGACCCGTCGGAGATTGCCTATATGGAAGAACCGGTTGTCAGCGCGGAAATTATGGTGACAACGGAATTTATCGGTCCTATTATGCAGCTTTGCCAGGAGAGAAGAGGCCGCTATGTCAGTACGGAATATATCGAATCAACACGAGCGTTATTAAAATATGAACTGCCTTTAAACGAGATTATTTACGACTTTTTCGATGCACTAAAGTCGCGTTCCAGAGGCTATGCTTCTTTTGATTATGAAATAAAAGGTTATGAGGAGTCCAAGTTAGTTAAGCTCGATATCCTGATTAACCATGAGGAAGTCGATGCGCTTTCTTTTATCGTCCATGCGGACAGCGCTTATGAAAGAGGCCGGAAAATGTGTGAGAAGTTAAAGGATGAAATTCCCAGACACTTATTCGAGATTCCGATTCAGGCGGCGGTAGGCGGTAAGATTATCGCCAGAGAGACCGTCAAGGCGATGCGCAAAGACGTTCTTGCCAAATGTTACGGCGGCGACATTACGCGTAAAAAGAAGCTTTTGGAGAAACAGAAAGAGGGAAAGAAACGAATGCGTCAGGTCGGCAGCGTAGAGATACCGCAAAGCGCGTTCATGAGCGTTTTGAAATTAGATGATAAATAGGACGGGAGAGGGTATTTATGCGTGATTTAAGTCTTTATCTTCATATTCCGTTCTGCGTGGGAAAATGCCGATACTGCGATTTTTTGTCCTATCCGGCTGCGGAGACGGAAAAAGAGGACTATATCACGCTTCTGTTATCAGAAATAGAAAAACGTGCGTTTTCTTATAAGGAGCATCGGGTTATCTCTGTTTTTATCGGCGGAGGAACCCCCTCCGTCCTGAAATTAAATGCAGTTGAAAGATTGATAGAAAAGTTAAAACTAAATTATACTTTCTCGGAAAACCCCGAAATTACAATAGAAATGAACCCTGACAGTGTGACAGCCGAAAAATTGGCGGAATATCATAGAGCAGGAGTGAACCGTTTAAGCATCGGCTTACAGAGCGCGGACGATAAGGAATTGAAGATGTTGGGAAGACCCCATGATTATGCCGCGTTTTGTAAGGCGTACGAAATGGCGAGAGCGGCGGGTTTTCAAAACATCAATATTGACGTTATGTCGGCCATTCCCGGGCAGACGCTGCCTGTCTACCAAAAGACGTTAGAGCGCGTACTGGCGTATCAGCCGGAGCATATTTCCGCATACAGCATGATTCTGGAAGAGGGAACATGGTTTTATGAGCATCAGGAAGAACTTCCTTTTTTGACGGAGGATGAGGACAGAGAACTCTATCAGTTGACCGGGGAAATGCTGGCTTCTTTTGGTTACAACCGTTATGAAATATCCAACTATGCGAAACCGGGCTATGAGTGCATCCATAATCAAGTCTACTGGCAAAGAGGCGACTATGTCGGGTTTGGTCTGGGCGCCGCTTCCATGGTAGAGGACGTGCGCTGGAACAATAAACGGACATATGCCGAATATGCGTATGCGGTGGAACATTTTCCCGGCGGCATGAACGATAACACACAATATTTAACAAGAGAAGAACAGATAGAGGAGTTCATGTTTTTGGGGCTGCGCCTCGTAAAAGGCGTCAGGAAAAGCGATTTTTATCACAAATTCGGCGTTTCGATAGAGAGCGTTTACGGAGAACTTTTAAAGAAGCTGGAACGGGAAGGGCTTCTTATGGTAAATGACTTTATCAGCCTTACGCCATACGGTATGGATATCAGCAATTATGTGATGGCACAGTTTTTGTATTGAACTTTCCGAAATAAATTTGTATAATGTAAATAGGACACTTTTCTTTGTGTGGAAAGGCACTTGCACTGTCCTGAAGTCATAGAATAGAGTAAATGGACTTTGGGGGCTTCTTTTGAAAACATTTAAGCAACCGCTGACGGCGAAAGAAGAAGCCGCATACCTTCGCCAGTTGAAGGACGGAAGCAGCGGGCAAAGGCAGACTGCCAAAGAAATATTAGTGGAACGGAATCTTCGTCTGGTAGCGCATATCGCCAAGAAATATCAGAATGTTGATGAAGACATGGAAGATTTGATTTCGACGGGTACGATTGGACTGATTAAGGCGATTGATTCTTTTGATGCGGGGAAAGGCAAACTAAGCACCTATGCTTCAAGGTGTATCGATAATGAACTGTTGATGCTGCTCCGGGCGAAAAAGAAAACTTCCAGGGAAGTGTCGCTTTATGAACCGATTGGAACGGACAGAGAAGGAAATGAAATCAATCTGCTCGACATTATAGAGCAGGAACAGCCCGACGTCGTGGAACGGATGGCGGTGGAAGAACATTTAAAACGCCTCTCCGGACTACTGGAAGAAAAGTTGGATGAGCGGGAAAAGGAAATACTGATTCTGCGGTATGGACTCTTGGATGACAGAGAGGTAACGCAGAGGGAAATAGGAAAAAATCTGGGAATCTCCAGAAGTTATGTTTCCAGAATTGAAAAAAAGGCTTTGGAGAAGTTGCGGGAAGGGTTTGAGTAGTAGAAAGACAGGGGGATAAAGTCAGATGATCTTTGTAAAAAGGGATGATTTAAAGACAGGAATGCGGCTTGCACGACCTATATATAATAAAAACGGGGTTCTGTTGTATGAAAGAAATTCAAAACTGACGACGCAGGGCATTAACAGTATCAAGAATTTCGGACTGATTGGTATTTTTGTGCTGGAACCGGCGGAGCCTGTTCCGCCAATGACACAGGACGACATTGATTTTGAACGTTTTCAGACAATCTGCGTATTTTCCATTCAGGAGGAACTGGATAGAATTATACAGACATGGCGGTATTCCAAGATACAGACAATAACCGCCAATGTCATTAAAAACTATGGGCATTTGGACAGGAAAATCAGTTTTATCCAGAATCTGCGCAGCAAAGAGGATTATATTTATAAACATTCCTTAAATGTTTCCATATTGTGCGCAATGATAGCGCATACAATGAATGTGACCGTATCGGAACAGTTAGATGCCGTTACGGCGGCTATTGTGCATGATATCGGTAAGCTTTCGGCGGCAAAATCCGTTATGATGCAGGAAAATATGACGGATGAGCAGAAAGAGCAGGTCAGGGGAGCGGAAATTGCGGGCTATGGGCTGTTAGAGCATGTTTTTGCCACCACGCCCAATATCAAGCGTATCTGTATGCAGACGCAGGCGAACCTGGAAAATCTGGAAAAGAGAAAAAGTTCGGATTTAGCAAAGATGGTTATGGGCGCCAAGATACTGTCCGTAGCGGAAACCTATGATACGATGACCGCGGTGCAGTTGGATAAAAACCCTGAATCGGAGGTTGCGGCTTTGAAATATCTGTTAGAGCATCCTGATTTTTTTGATGAAAGGGTGGTAAGCGCACTCAGCAGTTCCATCAAAATTCTGGTTCCCGGCGTCAGCGTGGAATTAAGCACCGGCGCTAAGGCGCTTGTGCTTGCGGAAAATGAACGCAATATCTTAAAACCGCTGCTGCTGACATTCCAGGATAACAGGATTATCGATTTGGGCAACCGTGTTTATGATAACCGCATAGAAATTGTGGATATTATGAAAACAATGGATAACCGCCATGTTATGAATACGGAAATGTTAAAACGGCAGGGCATTGACGTGGAGGAGCCTGATTATGTGGAAACACCGCCGGAAACGGTGGGCGGAGCAGGGGATACCATGGAAGATGCGCAGGAAGCGGAAGAAGAATACGTTCCCGGAATGTTTTAACGAAGTTTGTATGAAGAGGTTTGAAAAATGCCGATAATAGAAGAAATAATGCGGGCCGCAGGAAACGAGGGAGCGTCCGACGTACATATTATAGTAGGAACGGCTCCTAAGATGCGTGTAAATGGTGAGCTTTTTACCATGGGTTTTCCGAAGATGACCGCAAAAGACACACTGGAGATACTGCTTGGCATGATGACGTCGCTGCAGCGGGAACGTTTTGAAGAGCGGGGCGAGTACGATATGTCCTTTTCCATCGGAAAGCTTGGCCGGTACCGTGTACACGCCTACCGGGAAAAAGGCCAGCCGGCGTTGACGCTGCGCATTATCGGGCAGATTCCCTCACCGGAGACGCTCGGGGTTCCGGAGTCTGTGGCCGAAATGTGTGAAAAGAAACAGGGTTTAGTTTTGATAACAGGTGTATCGGGAAGCGGTAAGTCCACGACGCTGGCAGCTTTGGTTAATAAAATCAATTATAGCAGGGAGGCGCATATCATTACGCTGGAATCTCCCATCGAATATGTCCATCAACACCAGATGTCGTTGGTAAGCCAGCGGGAGATAGGAGCGGACGCCTTAAGTTATGCGGGTGCGCTGTATGCCGCCATGCGTGAAGATGCGGATGTTATTTTTATTGACGAGCTGCAGGGGGTAGAGGCGATAGATGCCGCGATAGCCGCCGTGGAAGCGGGGCATCTTGTTTTCGCGGCCATGAACGCCGTCGATAATGGCGCGGCGTTGGAACAAATCCTCGATGCGTTTCCGTTATCCAGACAGAAACAGGCCGCCGTACGGCTTTCCAATGTGCTGGAGGCGCTCATGGCGCAGAAACTGGTCTTATCCGCAAACGGCAGGGCGCGGATTGCGGAATTTGAAACGGCGCACATAGACGATACGTTTCGCGCCGCGATAAAAGAAAGAAAAATAATATGAGGCTGTCGGGATTTTTTATTCCTTGACAGTCCGTTTTATTTTTATTATGCTATTACTATAGCTTCAAAATATTCTATGTCAATTTCTATGGAGTCCGGCGTTTCGCCGAAAGTATTCCGAAACAGACAAAACGACAAACAGACACAAACAGACAAAGGAGGAAAAATATTTGTTCAGTTCAATTACATCAGGCGCGGTTCACGGAATCGGCAGTTATCTGATTCAAGTGGAAGTAGACGCCTCCAAGGGGATGCCCTGCTTTCAGATGGTAGGACTCTTAGGCTCGGAGGTAAAGGAGGCAAGGGAAAGGGTAAAAGTCGCCTTAAAAAATGCAGGCATACCGCTTCCGCCCATGTGTATCAATATCAGCCTTTCTCCGGCCGATTTGCGAAAGGAAGGCTCGTTATTTGATTTGCCGGTGGCCGTCGGTATTTTGGAGGCCCTGGGGCATCTGCCGAAAGAATGCGCCAAAAACATGCTGATTATCGGAGAATTGGGGTTAAATGGTGAAGTAAAACCGGTCAAAGGCGTTCTGCCGATTGTGGCAAAGGCAAAAGAAAAAGGGATTACCCGCTGTTTGCTGCCGGAAGAAAACGCCTTGCAGGGCGCGGTCGTGCAGGGCATGGAAATGATTGGCGTCTCCCATGTGGAAAAAGCCCTGCGATATCTTAGGATGGAGGAAGTGAAAAGAAAAGCCTTTATTGCGCCGCTTACAATAGACGTTTGCAAACTTTTTGCCCAAAAGCCACAGGAATCCGATTTGGATTTTGCAGATGTAAACGGGCAGGAAGCGGTCAAAAGAGCGGCTGAAGTCGCCGCCGCGGGATTTCATCATTTCCTGATGACAGGGCCGCCCGGTTCCGGCAAAACGATGATAGCCAGGCGTATGCCCTCTATCCTGCCTCCCTTATTATTAGAAGAAAGTATGGAAGTTTCTACCATCTATAGTATCGCGGGTCTTCTGCCGCCGACGGAAGCGCTTATGAAAAAGCGTCCGTTTATCGCACCCCATCATAATATTACGAAACAGGCCCTGACAGGAGGCGGGAAAATACCATCTCCGGGCATGGTGACGCTTGCCCACCGCGGCATTTTGTTTTTGGACGAAATGACGGAGTTTAAGAGAGATATATTAGACAGCCTGCGCCAGCCTCTGGAAGATAAAAAAGTGCAGATTGCCAGAAGCGGCGGCAATTATATATATCCGGCGGATGTAATGTTAGTGGGCGCGATGAATCCCTGTCCGTGCGGTTTTTATCCGGATTTGCAGAGATGTAAATGCACGCCCTATGAGGTACGCCGCTATCAGGAGAGAATATCAGGGCCGATTTTAGACAGAATAGACATCTGTATCGAAACACCTGTTATTGAAATATCCAAACTGACGGCGCAGGGCGGCGGGGAAAGCAGCGAACGGATACGCGCCCGCGTTATGGAGGCAAGGCGCATCCAGAAGGAGCGGTTTGCCGGAACAAAGCTTTGCTTTAATACGGATATGGGTGTAAAGGAAATAAAAAAATACTGCCCGTTAGGTTTGGCGGAGCAAAAGATGATGGAGCAGGCATTTGACGCGCTGCATCTTACGGCAAGAGGGTATCACCGCATCTTAAAAGTTGCGCGCACCATAGCGGATTTGGCGGGAGAAAGCCGGATAACGAAAGAGCATCTGGCGGAGGCTCTCTGCTACAGGATGCCGGTATATGGGCAGGGAAACGGACAGGAAAGGTATGGTTATCAATGATAATAGAAGAAACAGAAAAACAAATAACGAATAAGATGCTTCCGTATGCCCATTGGCTCTACAGCATCCCCGGCGTTGGCTCTAAAGCGGTAAAGATGCTGCTGGCACATACCAAAACGCCTGATAAAATATATGATTTGTCCATGGAAGAGCTGGCCGGGCGTCTTACGGCGCATCCGAGAGGAAAGGAACTGGCGCAAAAGATTGCCAGCGATAAAAGAAAAAGAAGCGTAGAAAAGGCATACGAGACGCTTATGCAAAAACAGATACATTTTACCTGTATCGGACATGCGGATTATCCGGAAAGGCTTGCCCATATTCCGGACGCCCCGTACGGGCTTTATTTCCGGGGAAAGCTGCCGGATAGGACAAGCCCCGGTGTGGCGATTATCGGCGCCAGAAGCTGTTCGGAGTACGGCAGGCGCATGGCGTATCGGTTTGGCGAAAAACTGGCGTCGGAGGGAGTGCAGATTATAAGCGGCATGGCAAGGGGCATAGACGGCATCGGGCAGTTCGGCGCGCTTACGGCGGGCGGCTACTCCCTCGGCGTTATGGGCTGCGGCGTGGACATCTGCTATCCGAAAGAAAACCGGAAGTTATATGACATGCTGTGTGAAAGCGGAGGCGTCTGCTCGGAATATCTTCCCGGAACGCTTCCCAAAAGCAGCCTTTTTCCGCCGCGCAACCGCATTATCAGCGCATTGTCCGATATTGTGCTGGTCGTGGAGGCCAAAAACCGCAGCGGTACGTTGATTACCGTCGATATGGCATTGGAACAGGGAAAGGACGTATACGCCGTGCCGGGCAGGATAAACGAGGCCCTTAGCGAGGGCTGCAACCGTCTGCTGCAGCAGGGAGCGCAGGTTGCGCTCTCGCCGGAGGAAATGCTCCATGCCCTGACGGGGAAAATGGAAAATGCTTCCGCGGCAGAGCCTCTCTTATCCGGCATACAGGCGGATATTTTGCAAAATCTGGATGATACGCCGCAGTCTTTGGAGAAAATAAAAGAACGAATGTTACTTTATTCAAAGCGCGATATTTCCCTGACAGAGATTATGAATCAGTTGATAAAATTGAGCCTGGACGGATGGGTTAAACAGATAGGGAACAGTTATTTTATGAAAATATAAAAATAAATTTTTCTTGCAACTGATTCAAATATAGTGTATAGTGATTCACGTTAATAAGGTGAAAAATAAATTTTTCACCTGCAAGTTTGTGCAGGCGGCGATAACGCCTTTGCCCAAATTCGCAAGTTGAGTCAAAATGGGGGATTACTATGGCAAAATATTTGGTAATTGTAGAGTCGCCGGCGAAAGTAAAGACAATTAAGAAATTTCTGGGAGCAAATTATGAAGTTGCGGCAAGTAACGGACATGTGCGCGACTTACCAAGGAGCCAGCTTGGCATCGACGTCGAGCATGGCTTTGAACCGAAGTACATTACGATAAGAGGCAAAGGCGATATTCTGGCTTCTCTTCGTAAAGAAGTGAAAAAAGCAGAGAAAATCTATCTGGCAACCGACCCCGACCGCGAGGGAGAGGCTATTTCATGGCATTTATTACATGCGCTGAAATTAGAGGGCAAGAAAGTATACCGCATCACCTTTAATGAAATTACGAAAAATGCGGTAAAAGAGTCGTTAAAAAACGCCCGCGAAATAGATATGGATTTGGTGGATGCACAACAGGCAAGGCGCTGTCTTGACCGTATGGTGGGCTATAAGATTTCCCCGCTTTTATGGGTAAAGGTAAAAAGGGGCTTAAGCGCGGGGCGCGTACAGTCTGTCGCGCTTAGGATCATCTGTGACAGGGAAGAGGAAATTAACGCCTTTATTCCGGAGGAATACTGGACACTGGACGCAGTTTTTACCATTCCGGGGGAGAAAAAGCCTCTCGTGGCGAAATATTACGGAACGACGAAGCAGAAACAGGAAATTTCTTCCAAAGAGCAGTTGGAAAAAATAGAAAAAGACTTAAAAAATGCAAAATATCAGATAAGCGATGTCAAAATCGGCGAGCGGACGAAAAAAGCGCCTCTGCCTTTTACGACTTCTACACTGCAGCAGGAAGCGAGCAAACTGTTAAATTTTTCCACGCAGAAAACCATGCGCCTGGCGCAGCAGTTATATGAGGGCATTGACATTAAGGGAAACGGCACGGTCGGTGTCATTACCTATCTGCGTACGGACTCCGTGCGGGTATCGGAGGAAGCGCAGGCGGCGGCGAAAGAATATATTGACGCAAATTACGGCAGGGCTTATACGGCCGACGCCGTCAATGAGAAAAAAGGCGGACAAAAGATACAGGATGCGCATGAGGCTATCCGTCCTACGGATATCGCCAACACGCCCGCCATGTTAAAGGATTCCTTATCGAGAGACCAGTTCCGCCTCTATCAGTTAATCTGGAGACGGTTTGTGGCAAGCCGCATGACGCCCGCGCTCTATGAGACAACTTCCGTAAAGATTGACGCCGCAGGACATCGTTTTACGGTAGCGGCGTCCAAAGTGAAATTTGACGGCTTTTTAAGCGTTTATCATGATGAGGACGAAAAAGAAGAGAGCAATACATTAGTAAAAGGCATTGATAAAAATACGCCGCTTGCCTTTGAGTCGTTTGATGAAAAGCAGCACTTTACCCAGCCTGCGCCGCATTATACGGAGGCGTCTTTGGTGCGCGCCTTAGAGGAACTCGGCATCGGACGCCCGAGTACCTACGCGCCCACGATTACCACGATTTTAGCGAGACGCTATATCGTCAAGGAGAATAAAAATCTCTACGTGACGGAACTTGGCGAGATTGTGAACCATATTATGAAAGAAGCTTTCCCCTCCATTGTGGACGTCAACTTTACGGCGACCATGGAGGCTCTTTTGGACGCTGTTGCGGACGGCAACGTGAAATGGAAGACCGTTATTTCCAATTTCTACCCGGATTTGGCACAGGCCGTGGAAAAGGCGGAAAAAGAACTCGAGGAAGTGGAAATTGCTGATGAAGTGTCGGATGAAGTCTGTGAAAACTGCGGCAGGCAGATGGTGATTAAATACGGTCCACACGGCCGTTTCCTTGCCTGCCCGGGCTTTCCGGAATGCCGCAATACCAAACCCTATTTTGAAAAAATCGGCGTTGCCTGCCCGAAATGCGGCAAGGATATCGTTTTAAAAAAGACGAAAAAGGGCAGAAAGTATTATGGCTGTATTGACAATCCGCAGTGCGATTTTATGGTATGGCAAAAGCCCGTCGATAAAAAGTGCCAAAGATGCGGTTCCATTATGCTGGAAAAAGGAAATAAGTTAGTGTGTGCGGACGAAAACTGCGGTTATGTAGAGACGCCGCAGCCACAGGAGGCCGTTCATTAAGCATTATTTCCTACAATTCCAATAATTGTATGAATATTGTGCCAAAATTCATACAATTTACGTTGAAAACGCAAAAAAATTATGTTAGAATATGCGTATGCCTGTAAAATACAGGCGCCATCATAGGATATAATATGCTGTTGAAAGGCGAGGAGCGATGGGGAGCGTACAATTATTAGATAAGACCAGAAAAATAGGGAAACTTCTGCATAATAACAATTCAGGCAAGGTAGTGTTTAACGACATATGCAATGTTCTAAAGGAGATTTTAACATCCAATGTTTTGGTAATCAGCAAAAAAGGAAAGGTACTTGGCGTAGGCGACTGGAACGGCGCTGAATCGCTGACGGAACTTATTGTGCAGCATGTGGGCGGCTTTATCGACCCGATGTTAAACGAAAGGCTTCTTGCCGTGCTTTCCACGAAAGAAAATGTCAATTTGGAAACGCTGGGGTTTGAAAACATTGATACGAAGAAGTTCCGGGCGGTCATTACGCCGATTGAAATTTCCGGCGAACGCCTCGGTACGCTTTTTATCTATAAATGCGGGGAGCAGTACGATATCGACGACATTATACTGTGCGAGTACGGTACGACGGTCGTAGGCTTAGAGATGCTTCGGGCGGTGAATGAAGAAAACGCGGAGGAAAACAGAAAAGTTGCGGTTGTCAAATCGGCAATCGGTACGCTCTCTTTTTCCGAAATGGAAGCGATTACCCATATTTTTGACGAACTGGGAGGCATGGAGGGCATCCTCGTGGCAAGTAAAATTGCGGATAAAGTGGGAATTACCCGTTCCGTGATCGTAAACGCCCTTCGCAAATTTGAAAGCGCAGGCGTTATTGAATCCCGCTCGTCGGGTATGAAAGGCACATATATCAAAGTTTTAAATGATGTTGTCTTTGAGGAAGTGGAGAAATTAAAGGAGCAGAACAGGGCGTAAACTTTTTTTCCATTTATTTTTTTCGCTTTTGTCTTGTAATTTTGACAGAATGACTTTATAATAGTTTATGGATTTTTAATATAATGGATGGGGTGTGATTATGAGTTCCTTATTAAACACGAATGTATTTGACTATGTAAACGTACTGGACAAGGCGGCGGACGCTTCCTGGATGCGTAACGATGCCATCAGCAATAACCTTGCGAATGTGGACACGCCGGGTTATAAGAGACAGGATGTGGACTTTGAGAATCAGCTTGCCATTGCGCTTAGAAAATCCAGATATAAATCGATGGATGCGAAAGTGTCCGATTTGAAAACAAACCACTTAAGCCCGGTATGTTATACGGACTATGCGGGTTTTTCCTACCGTCTCGACGGCAATAACGTGGATGTCGATACGGAGGGCGTATATCTGGCGAAGAACCAGATTACCTATCAGGGCTTGCAGATGAGCATTACGCAGGAATTTAGGAATTTACAGTCTGTGATGAAATAAGAAAAGGAGATTTGAGTAATGGGAATTTTTTCGGCATTTGACATTAATTCCTCCGGTATGACGGCAGAACGCTACCGTATGGATATTATTGCAGAGAATATAGCGAACGCGGAGACGACCCGTACCGAGGACGGCACGCCGTACCGCAGAAAAGTAGTGGTGTTTGAAGAAAAAAATTCTCAAACGCCTTTCCGTCATGTATTGAACGCGGCGCGTGACCGCTATTCGGGAACCGGCGTAAAAGTGACGGGAGTATATGAAGACGAATGGACGGAAATGAAGATGGTTTATGACCCGGCGCATCCGGATGCGGATGAGAACGGTTATGTGACGTATCCGAACGTCAGCACTATCACGGAAATGACGAACCTGATTGACGCCAGCCGCGCTTACGAGGCAAACTCAACGGCTTTTACGGCGAGCAAGAATATTGCGACGCAGGGGCTTGAAATACTGAACAGCTAGAAATAGTGAAGAATACTGCATATAGAATAATGTAAAAGGGAATACCGGAGGACAATCATATGGCTTTAGATATTACCGCATTATATAACGTATCATCCGGCGCGGTGAAAGAAGCGGCAAAAGCGGCGCCGACCACAAAGGTGGATACATATACGGATAAGAGTTTTAATAATCTTTTAAGTACCGCCATCGACAATATCAATACGACCAATAATTACCTTTCTGACGCTGAGAATGAAGAAATCAAGTGGGCGCTTGGCGAAACCGAGAATACGCATGATTTGTCAATCGCTTTGCAGAAGGCATCGACCGCATTACAGTACACTGTTGCCATAAGGGATAAACTGTTGGACGCTTATAAGGAAATCATGCAGATGCAGATTTAACTGCATATGGCGGAATTACTTAAGGAGAAATAGTTGCTGTGGATAAATTGTTAGAAAAATTAAAGGAATTAGCCAATCGAATATTAGAGTGGTGGAACCGCTTTACGACGAAGCAGAAGACCTTAATTGTCATGGTGGTTGCGGCGGTCATATTAGCAATCGCGATTATGGTTACCGTATTAAACCGTCCTCAGTATGTACTGTTGAAAAACTGCGAGGATACGACGCAGGCAGCGGATGTCAGGGATTTGCTTGAGGCAGAAGGGCTGACCTATACGATTTCCGACGACGGACTGGAATTTCGTATTTTGAAAAGCCAGCAGTCGGATGCGATTCTTTTGTTAGGTTCCAACAATATCAGAACGGCCGGCTGGGGTATCGACAATGTAACAAATGGCGGATTTTCCACGACGGAGTCCGATAAGCAGAGAGAATATATATATTATCTGGAGAAATACATAGAAGATAATATATTAGAGCCTTTAGAGTCAGTTAAGAGCGCTACGGTCATGCTGAATATTCCGGAAAACACCGGTACGCTGATTGATTCTGATAAAGAATCATCCTGTACCGTGACTTTGGAGCTGCGGGATGAACTTTCGCCGGAGAGCGCGGCGGCCATCGCACGTTCTATTGCAACGGGAATCGGCAATATGACGACGAATAATATCGTCATTATGGATACGGAGAGCAATATGCTCTTTTCCGGTGACGATAACTATACGGTATCGGGTACGGCAAACGCACAGCTTTCCGTGAAAGCGGAAGCGGAGCGGCTTGTGAAAAGCGAAGTAAAACAGGTTCTTCTTGGAACAAACGAATTTGATACGATTGAGGTAGCGACCAATCTCGTACTGGACTTTTCCAAGAGTTCCACGACAACCCATACTTTCTCCGCACCGGAAGGGCGGGAAGAGGGCCAATTAAGCCATGAAGCCCTGTATAGTTCGATTAATGAAAGCGGAACCGGCAACGTTCCGGGAACGGACTCCAATGGAGACGACGGCACTACATATGTCTTAGAGGACAATGCTAACTCCAGCTCGGAGGTAACGGAAGAAGAACGCGATTATCTGCCGAATGAGGAAATCACCAATACGGAGACAACGCCCGGCGTGATTAATTACGCGCAGTCTTCTCTATCCGTAGCGATGATACGTTATAATGTCATCCGTGAGGAAGATATTGAAAGACAGGGGCTTTTGGATACCGTAACATGGGAAGAATACAAGCTTGCGAATCAGGAACGTGAGAAACTGGAAGTAGACGAGGATTTATTTGATGTCGTGTCCAAGGCGACCGGTATCAATTCCGATAATATAGCGATTGTTGCGTATACTGAAAATGTCTTCTTTGATGATGAGGGTTCCGGCATCAGCGCAACGGATGTCATGCAGATTATTCTCATTATCGTTATTCTGGCGCTGCTTGCCTTTGTAGTACTTAGAAGCATGAGAGGCGAGAAACACGAAGAGGAAGAGGAAGAGCTTTCGGTCGAGACATTATTACAGTCTACGCCGGAGAGTCAGTTGGAAGATATTTCCTTTGAGGATGATTCCGAGACAAGCAAACTAATCAGCAAATTTGTGGATGAAAATCCGGAAGCAGCGGCGAATCTGCTGCGTAACTGGCTAAATGAGGACTGGGGGTAAGAGCAATGGCTAAAGGTTCTGAAGAAAGAATTACCGGCCTGCAAAAAGCGGCTATCCTGCTGATTGCTCTTGGACCGGAAAAGTCATCAAATATTTTTAAACATTTAAAAGAAGAAGAAATAGAAGAACTCACATTGGAAATCGCCAATACAAGGACGATTACGCCGCAGTTAAAAGAAGACGTGCTGAACGAGTTTTACCAGGTATGTCTGGCGCAGCAGTATATCGCAGAGGGTGGTATCAACTACGCGAAAGAAGTATTGGAGAAATCCTTTGGTGCAGATAAGGCGAGAGATGTTATCGGTAAGCTGACGGCTTCCTTACAGGTAAAACCGTTCGAGTTTGTCAGAAAGACAGACCCGTCGCAGCTATTAAACTTTATACAGGATGAGCATCCGCAGACGATTGCCCTGATTTTATCCTATTTATCGGCAGCACAGTCCGCCCTTATTATTTCCGCGCTTCCGCCCGACAGACAGGCGGATGTGGCAAAGCGTATTGCGGTAATGGACAGAACGAGTCCGGATATCATCAAAGAGGTGGAGAAAGTTTTGGAATCGAAGCTGGCGTCTTTAGTAAATCAGGATTACACGATTGTCGGCGGTGTCGATGCAGTCGTAGAAATTTTGAATACGGTAGACCGTGGTACGGAAAAACATATCATGGAGACATTGGAAATCGAAGAACCCGAGCTTGCTGATGAAATCAGAAAGAAGATGTTCGTATTCGAGGATATCCTGCTTCTGGACGACAGAGCAATCCAGCGTGTGCTGCGTGATGTGGATAACAGCGACTTGGCGATTGCCCTGAAAGGTTCCAACGAAGAAGTGCAGAACGCTATCTTTAACAACCTTTCCAAACGTCTGGCCGTTATGATTAAGGAAGATATGGAATTTATGGGACCTGTACGTATGAAAGACGTAGAGGAAGCACAGCAGAAGATAGTAAATATCATCAGGAAACTGGAAGATTCTGCAGAAATTGTTATCTCCAGAGGTGGAGGTGACGAAATTGTTGTCTAAGAATGTATACAAATCAAGATGGGTTGTTGTTGAGCCGGAAGAAAAATGCCTTATCGACAGCAATTCCCGTCTTGCCAGCAGAATCGAAGAGATTGCGGCGGAGAAGAGAAAACGCGCTGCAATGGCTGCGGGCGAAGACATTGACGAAGATGGATTCAAAAGCGGCCTGGGCGGTGAAAGAATAGAAATGGCTTCCGAGGACGGCTACGACGAAGAAGACGGCGAGGGCAATATCCTCAAAGCGCAGGAGCAGGTTCCGGAAGGACCCTCTCCCGAAGAGTTACGGGAACAGGCGGAAGCGGAACTGGCGGCAGCCAGAGAAGAAGTTGAGCAGATTAAACAAATTGCCAGGGAATCGCTAGAAAAAGAAAAACAGGAAGTTCTGGATGAGGCGAGAAAGACCGGATATGATGAAGGTTACCGGATGGCCCAGACGGAAGCGGAACAGATGAAAGAGGAAGTACGGCAGGAACGCGCCAGGCTGGAAGCGGAATACGACAGCCTGATAGAAGAGCTGGAACCTCAGTTCATCGATACGATTACGGCGGTTTATAATCATATTTTTCAGGTAGAATTAGAAAATGAGAGAAACATCCTGGTACATCTGATTGAAACTACTTTGCGGAAAGTAGAGAGTAGCAGGGCTTTTATTGTGCATGTTTCCAAAGACGATTATGCTTATGTCAATATGCAGAAAAAGACGTTGACGGAAGAAGCCGTCAGCGGGCGCGGCGTTGTCGAAGTGGTGGAAGACATTACGCTGCATAAGAACGAATGTATGATAGAGACCGACGGCGGCATCTTTGACTGCGGCGTGGGAACACAGTTAGAGGAACTGACAAGGAGACTAAAACTATTGTCTTTCGAGAAAAACTGAAAGTCGTAGATTGGGGAAGGATTTACGGTTTACATGGTAGATTTTGCAAAGTACAGTAAAAATTTCACAAAGTACAGTGAAATCACAGACGATATTTTTTTCAAGAGCATGGGCCGGGTGGAGAATGTAGTAGGGCTGACGATTGAATCTATCGGGCCGGAAGCGAAACTTGGCGATTTGTGCAAGGTATTTCCCGGCGATAAAACGCTGCCTCCGATTATGTCGGAAGTGGTCGGCTTTAAGGGAGGAAAGACGTTACTGATGCCTTATGAAAAAACGGAGGGCATCGGCGTCGGCAGTGTCGTGGAAAATACCGGCATACCATTATCCGTACAGGTGAGCGGCGTACTGCTCGGGCAGGTATTGGACGGACTGGGCAGGTGCGAAATAACAGATGTGGCAGGACAGATGCTAAATTATCCGATAGAAGCCGCGCCGCCGGATGCGATGGCAAGGGAGATTATTGACGAAGTGCTTCCGCTTGGCGTAAAAGCGGTAGACGGTCTTATGACGATTGGAAAAGGACAGCGAATTGGGATTTTTGCCGGTTCGGGCGTCGGAAAATCGACGCTGATGGGCATGTTTGCCCGCAATACGAAAGCGGATATTAACGTGATAGCCCTGATTGGAGAGCGAGGCAGGGAAGTCAGGGAGTTTATAGAAAGAGATTTAGGCGAAGAGGGTATGAGGCGTTCCGTCGTTGTGGTAGCGACTTCGGATAAGCCGGCATTGGAAAGAAAGAAAGCGGCGCAGACGGCGACTGCTATCGCCGAGTATTTCAGAGACCAGGGCAAGGACGTACTGCTGATGATGGACTCCTTAACCCGTTTTTCGATGGCACAGAGAGAAATCGGTTTAGCCAGCGGGGAACCGCCGGTATCGAGAGGATACCCGCCGAGCGTATATTCCGAGATGCCCAAACTCTTAGAGCGGGCAGGCCGTTCCGATAAGGGTTCGATTACCGGGCTGTATACGGTTTTGGTAGACGGCGACGACTTCAACGAGCCGATTACCGACACTGCCAGAAGCATTTTGGACGGACATATTATGTTGGACAGAAGGCTTGCGCATAAAAACCATTATCCGGCTATCGACGTATTACAGAGTATTTCCAGATGTATGAGCCAGATTGTGCCGAGCGAGCATAAGGTGGCGGCCGGCAAGTTAAAAAATGTGCTGGCGACATACAATGAGGCGGAAGATTTAATCAATATTGGCGCGTATAAGAGCGGCAGCAATAAGAACATAGACTATGCGATAGAGAAAATAGACGTCGTCAACGATTATCTGATGCAGGATGTTGACAGTAAATATGATTACGAACAGGAACTGCAGATGCTGGAAGAGCTGTTTGCCGAATAATGCGGCATAGGCGCAGCATAGGATAGAGAGGCTGAAATACCATGGCGAAGTTCGTATACAGAATGCAGAGTATTCTGAACATCAAGAACCAGATGGAAAATCAGGCGAAACTGGAACTGGGGCAGGCGCAGAAAAGACTGTTGGAGGAAGAGGAACGTCTGAAAGAACTTTATGACAGAAAGGAATATTATCTGGAAGAGGGCAGAAAGCTGCGTTTGGAATCCTTAAAGGTGCAGAGCTTAAGAGACAATGAATATGCAATAGCCCGTATGGATGAGTTTATTGAAGCGCAGAAAGAAAACATAAGACGCGCCGAAATGCAGGTGGAGGAAGCGAGATTAAAGCTTCAGGAAATCATGCAGGAGCGGAAAATGCAGGAAAAACTGCGGGAAAAAGCGTTTCAGAAATTTATGGCGGAGGAAAACGCCAAAGAGGGCAAGGAAGTGGACGAGCTGGTAAGCTATACCTATGGACGGAGAGGAGCAGAGTTATAAATGGCAGATGCATTTAATGATGCTGTAGATACCAAGGCAGAGAAAAAAAGGCTCAAAGATGAGCGTAAAAAAATAAAAGACGAACAGAAAGCCCAGAAAAAGGAAGCAAAGAAAAAGGCAAAGGAAATTTCCGCACAGGAAGCGGAGCTGGACGACGAGGGGGGCGGCGTTTCCGCCTTTTTGGTAACAATTGTTATCATTATTATCTGGATTGCCATCCTGTGCCTGCTTGTAAAACTGGATGTGGGCGGATTCGGTTCTAACGTATTGGCTCCCGTCTTAAAGGATGTGCCGGTTGTCAATAAAATTTTACCCGCGGAATCCGTTGTTTCCACGGATGATGAAGAATCCTACGGCGGTTATACGAGCCTCAGGGAAGCCGTTGACTATATTAGGCAGTTGGAGCTGGAATTGGAGCAGGCGCAGTCCGCAAGCAATACCGATTCAGAAGAACTGGAAGCGCTGCGGGCGGAAGTGGAGCGTCTCCGTACCTTTGAGAATGCGCAGGTAGAATTTGACAGGATTAAGACGGAATTTTACGAAGAGGTCATCTATGCGGAAAACGGGCCGGGAGTGGAAGAATATCAGAAGTATTATGAAGCCATAGACCCGACGAACGCGGAGTATTTATATAAACAGGTAGTGGAACAGATTCAGGAGAATGCCGCGCTTAGCGACTATGCACAGGCATACGCCGATATGGAAGCGGAAGAGGCGGCGGATATCTTTGAGGAAATGACAGGCGATTTGGACTTGGTGGCAAAGATATTGAAGCAGATGAGTGCGGACAGCAGGGGAGCCATACTTGCAGCAATGGATGCAGAAATCGCCGCAAGGGTCACAAGAATTATGGACCCGGATTAAATAACGGTCGTTCACTCTTGCCAAAAGGCGGGAGTTTGACGATATATATTTATAAGTACCTTGAAAACTAAAGGAAGGAGGAAAGCAAATGGCAGGCATACCTGTAAACAACAACCTGAAAGCGTTGGCAAATGCCGTAAGCCCGGCCGTGAGTGCGCCCAATCAAAACGCTTCCTATACGAAGCAGGAAGAGGCGTTACAGGACAGTTTTGATACGGTGATGAGCCGCGTCAATGGTTCACAGACGCAGCAGACAGCCGCAAAGGCGGATACGCAGGGAAACGCTAAGGCAGTTGCCAAAACGGCCACGGTAGTGGACACAAAGTCGATGGCGGCAGGCGTTACGGGAGCGGAAAACAGCGGAAAAGATACCGCAAAAACCGCAGCAAGTGACAAAGCATCCGTAAAAAGCGAGCCAAAAGACAACACTGTTGCCAAGGACGACTCGGCGAAACAGAATGTTTCGGATGAAGCGCAGGGCGCAGTGGAAAAAGCCGGTGAAGAGCTGGTAAACGACGTTGCAGAAGAAATGGAGGTTTCTCCGGAAGAAGTGGAAGAAGCAATGGAGACGCTTGGACTGACCGCAGTGCAGTTATTAGATCCTGCGAATATGAAGCAGCTTTTAATGACTTTGTCGGGAAATGAAGACCAGTTATCCATTGTAACGGACGCGGAACTTTACGGACATCTTCAAAATCTGCTGGATGGCGTATCGACGGCGTTAAATGAACTGCAGAGTGAACTTGGGCTTTCCGAGGAAGAACTTAGCGCGTTGCTGGCGGACATGGCGGTAGTGCAGACACAGCCGGAAGATATGGAAGTTTCCAAAGAACTTACCGCACAGCCTGAAACTGATGATGTGAACTTAGAGGGCATGAAAGATTATGCCGTTACGGTACACAGAGACGGTGAGACGGTAGAAGTGAAAGTGACGGTAGACGACGCAGGCGGTGAAAAGAGCGTACAGCAGGAAGTGACCGCGACGCCCGAAACACAGACGAAGCATGATGCAAAGTCAGGAAACAGAAACGCTTTCTCGCAGCATAAGGGAGAAGGAAATGCAGCGGATAATCTGATGATGCAGGCTCCCACGCAACAGACGCAGACGCAGGAAGTTTCCGCACCGCAGCCGGTTATGGAACGTTTCGTAAGTACGGAAGATATCATGAATCAGATTATGGAGTATATGAAAATTAATCTGAAAGGCGACGTACAGGAACTGGAATTACAGCTGCATCCGGCAAGCCTGGGCAATGTGCATGTACAGATAGCGTCCAAAGACGGTATGGTATCCGCACAGTTTACCGCGCAGAACGAAGTTGTCAAAGCGGCTATTGAAAGCCAGTTAGTCCAGTTAAAGACCCAGTTTGAAGAACAGGGCATCAAGGTGGACGCCGTAGAAGTTACGGTAGCGAATTACCGGTTTGAACAGAATTTTTCCGGCAATGAAGAACATCCGGGAGAAAAACAGGGAAACAGTAAGAAAAACCGTAAAAATATCAATCTGAATGAATTGGATTTGGATGATATGGCAGAGAATATGGACGATTCCGAAAGAATTGCCGCAGAAATGATGGCGAGCAGTGGAAACACGGTAGACTACACAGCATAGTATAACAGGTAATGAAGAAAGGAGAACAGATATGATAGCACCGATAGAAAATGGCAAAATCGTAGAGAACACCTCGGCGGAATCAATCGCTCATGCCAGTGCGAAAAAAAGCAATTCCACCGTGGATAAAGACCAGTTTTTACAGCTTTTGGTGGCGCAGATGAAATATCAGGATCCGTTGGAGCCTACATCCAATACCGAGTATATTTCACAGTATGCGACATTCTCAGAGTTAGAGCAGATGCAGAACATGAGCGCATCTTTGGAACTGGCGAGAGCTTCCCAGCTTGTAGGTCAGACAGTCGTTATGAAAGTTGTGGATTCCGCAGGCAGAGAGACAGTAACGCAGGGTAATGTAGACTATGTTGTATATGAGAACAACAAAGCGTTCTTATCCATCAACGGCGAGTTATACTCCATGGACGATTTGGATACGGTTGCAGACCCGAACTACTTAGCGGCATACGCATTGGCGGTAGATTTCATGAACGCATACAACAAACTTCCGATACCGGCTCTTTTGACGATTGAAGATAAAGAGGACGTTGAGAAAGTAAGCGCAATGTATGAGAATATGTCCGAGTATGAGAAGAAGTTCATTACGGAGGATTATGTTGCAGGCCTTAAGAAATACGTTGAAAGAATGGAAGAGTTAAAACTGCAGGCCGGAGAAGATGACGATAAGACCGAAACCGGGGATAAAGCGGAAGATGTTGATAAGACCGAAGCCGCTGATGAAGAAAAATAAAACGCAAGTTTGGACGTTAGTACAAACTTGCAAATGAAAAATCTATGATTTTTCATTTTTCTCAAGGAGGAGAACAGTTATGAAGATTCAGAATAACGGATTCCTTTCCATAGAGCAGCTGCAAGACCAGTACCTGAATCAGGCAGGCAAGGCTAAACAGGGAAATCACACTGAAAACGGACTTAGTTTTCAGGATATCTTATCACGCAAGACGGTAACGCCAATCAGTGATGAGGTGAAATTTTCCAAACACGCCGTAAGCAGGCTGGCCGATAGAAATATCGAGCTGACATCACAGCAGATGGAACGTCTGAATCTGGGAGCGGCGAAAGCCGGCGCGAAAGGAATTAACGAATCACTTGTTATTGTCGATTCCCTCGCATTTATCGTGAATGTGCCGAATCACACGGTTATCACGGCAATGGACAGGGCGGAGACAGATGAGAATGTATTTACTAACATTGATGGAGCCGTTATTATTTAGCCGGACCTTTACGGAGGCTTATGTTCCGGACTGACAGAAGGAACACACGGTTCGTCACAGCATGAAGGAGGTCATTCATTATGATGAGATCACTTTTCTCTGGTGTAGCGGGTTTGAAAGTACACCAGACAAGGATGGATGTTATTGGTAATAACATCGCAAACGTAAACACAACGTCTTATAAATCACAGTCTATGGTATTCAGCGATTTGCTCTACCAGACAACACAGGCGGCTTCCGGCGCCAATGCCGAAACGGGCAGAGGTGGTATCAACGCCAGACAGATTGGTCTTGGCGCGAAAACCGGCGCAATTTCCACAGCGATTACGCAGCAGGGTTCCGCACAGTCCACGAACAATCCGTGGGATGTCATGATTACCGGAGAGTCTTTCTTCGTAGTCAGCAACGGTTCCCAGAACTTCTTTACCAGAGACGGTTCATTCACGGTAGACGGTGCGGGTAACCTCGTTATGTCTTCTACCGGTTACACGGTTATGGGCTGGCAGGTAGACCCGGCTACGGGCGAAATTCTTCCGGACGTGGTAACGGCTTTGAAAGTCATGAGCGAAGAGAATATGACATATCCGCCGGAATCCACATCCAAAGGATATATGTCCGGCATCGTGGATAAGTACGATTCCGCGACGCGCAGCACGGCCGGCAGAACCGTAACGTTAAGCTTCTTCGATAACCTCGGATATTCTTATACGGGTAAGTTCAGCATCCATGCGCTGGATGACCCGGGACAGTATTATATTACGCTCGACGATATCTTAAACGAGGAGGGCAAGTCTTTAGTAGAGGAATATAATGTCAGCAGCATCAATGAAATTGCGACATTCGGAACTGGCGGTACGATTCCGTCAGACGCAACTTATTCACTGTTAGAGACAGCGGCGTATGATGAGGCTACCAATACGTATTCCATGAAATACCGCCCGGCAAATTTCTTAAGTGGATATGCGACGAACCAGATTATCAGTGCGTCGCAGACTTCCAAGAATCCGCCGAAGATTGATTTGGCCGACAAGGCTGCCGTAGCAAAAGACCAGGATATCAAGGTTAAGGGCAGTGTGGATTTGACAAAGGCCGAATTGACCGCTCCGGATTTTAACCTGATATATGAAAATAACCAGTATTATATGGCGTCAGCAACCGCAGGAACGGGTGGACAGCCGACTAAGGGCGAGGCTTTACCGTCAAAACCGGCTTCCGGAAATACATGGAGCACTGATGAACTGGCAAAATGGAGCAAGGCGTTATCTTCCTTTGGTTCCAGCGCAACGGTTACGGGTATTTCGATTAATCCCGATAGCGGTGCGGTTTCCATGGACTATGAATTGACATTTAAGGCAACGCAGGCAGGTACGTATGACGCTGACGGCGGTTATATTACCGGTGATAAGATTGAAAATCCGTTAGAGGCATATGGCCTGGCGGATACCGGAGATACCAAATATACCATCAGTTATGTAACGCCGAAAGGCCAGGCGCAGATTCATAAGGAATTTACTTATGGCGGCAATATGCTTGTGTACGAGACTGAACATGGTACATTCTCCTATATCGGCAGCGCGGACCATGACGAGGCGACGTTGAACTTTAATGCAAGCGCAACCTCCAGAGACGGCAGGGTGATTCAGTTATCGCATTTCACCAATATTGACATTGATTTTTCCATTTCATCCAATGTCAATAACGGCGGTACATCCACGGCGTCCATGACAAGCGGCGACAGGACGACGGGCATGGGTAACGGCAGGAAAGTCGGCGAAATGACGGGTATCGAAATTGCACAGGATGGTAAGATTACGGCATACTATGACAATAATCAGAATAAACTGTTAGGACAGATTGCGGTTGCGAACTTCGCAAATGCGGCAGGTCTTTCCAAACAGGGCGATAACCTGTATTCCGCAACGGCGAACTCCGGCGAGTTTGACGGTATCGGCGACGATATTACGGCAAACGGCGATTCCATGACGAGCGGCGTTTTGGAGATGAGTAACGTAGACCTTTCCCAGGAATTTACAGAAATGATTACAACACAGCGTGGATTCCAGGCAAACAGCCGAATTATCACGGTTTCCGACACTATGTTGGAGGAACTTGTCAACCTGAAACGATAATTTTTATAGCAAATCTTAAAGAAAGAGGAACTTTTGGGGTTCCTCTTTTTGATTTTATGTGGTAGAATGATAAGAAGAGTGCGCAGGAGGGAGACTACATAATGATAGAGGTAACGAAAATCAGCGGGGCCAAGGTTCTTATCAATCCTGATTTGCTGGAACTTGTGGAAGAAACTCCGGACACTGTGCTGTCTTTTACAACCGGTCGGAAAATAATTGTAAAAGAAAGTAGACAAGAAGTGAAAAATTTAGTAAAATCGTATAGAAAGGATATTTTTGCAGATTAATGTAAATTTTGTGTAAACAGGTGATACTACTATGGATTTAGGTTCAATTTTAGGCTTGGTATTATGTTTAGTGCTTGTTGTTTTCGGTATCGTATTCGATACTGACGCAGGAATTGTGTTTGGAAACTTAGAGAGTTTCGTGGATATCCCGTCGGCCTTGATTACATTTGGTGGAGCTTTCATGTGTATTCTGGCAAGTAATTCCATACAGAGTTTCGTCGCAGGCTTGAAGAGTTTTGCATTGGTTTTGAAAACGACGGAAATGAATGTTCCCGAGATTATCCAGAAGATTATTGATTTATCGAATGTAGCCCGTAAAGAGGGTCTGCTTTCTCTGGAAGAGGCCGCGGGAGATATTGGTGACCCGTTTTTACAAAAAGGCATCCTTTTGGTAGTTGATGGTACGGATCCGGAACTGGTCCGTGCGATTATGGAAACGGAATTAGTCAGTGTGGAAGGAAGGCATAAGGACAAAATCGGATTCTGGGGCGATTTGGGCGCCATGGGTCCTGCCTGGGGTATGATTGGTACGCTGATTGGTCTGATTAACATGTTGAAAGCTTTGGATGACCCGTCCGCTATCGGACCTGCTATGGCGGTCGCCCTGATTACAACATTGTACGGTTCTTTGCTGGCGAACTGGATTTGTGCGCCGGTTGAAAGTAAATTAAAGAAAAAGAACGCTGATGAAATGATGGTAAAAGAAATTGAAATAGAAGGTCTTTTGTCCATTCAGGCAGGTGAAAACCCGCGTGTTATAGAAGAAAAACTGAAATCATTCCTTGCGCCGGCAGATAGAGGAAGCTCCGAAGAGGAAGGCGGAGGTGAAGCAGATGGCTAAGAGAAAAGAAGATGAAGTAAAGCCGGGCGCGCCCGCGTGGCAGTCCACGTTTGCCGATTTGATGAATCTGCTGCTTTGCTTCTTCGTTTTGCTGTTTTCCATGTCAACGGTTGATGCGCAGAAATTTGAAATGATTGCAGCGTCTTTTAACCAGACGTTCAGTATTTTTACGGCCGGGGCTACGGCGATTGGCGACGGTATTCTGATTAGCAACGGCGTCAGCCAGTTGAATGAACTGGATAATTATATCAACAGCACCGGTAAGATGGATAACGGTGAGACTGTTTCCGAGGATGTGGCGGAGGCTGCCGCAGAAGCGGCGGAGATAGCCGAAGCGATGGAAAAGATGGAAGAGGCTCAGATGGAAGAGTCCGAGCGGCTTGCCGAAATGGTGCAGGAAGCTGTTGATGAAAGAGATTTGAACAAAGAAATTGACATTGAGTTTACCGCACAGTATGTGCAGCTTACATTAAAAGGTTCTTTATTGTTTGATTCGGGAAGCACGGAACTGAAACCGGACGCCTTACCGGTATTAGACCAGGTGGGTGTCATATTGGAAAGATATGGGCAGAGTACGATAGAAATTGAAGGACATACGGATAATGTACCGATGTCCGGCGCAAAATATTCCAATAATGATGAATTAAGTTCAGGACGTGCGTTATCGGTGTTTAATTATTTACTTTCGGCAGCGAACCTTGACCCGGCTATGGTGAAACATTCCGGACGCGGTGAATATGTACCGGTTGCGGACAATTCGACTGCGGAGGGAAGAACGATGAACAGACGGGTTGAGATTAAAATATATAATTCGCTCAGTTCGTATTAAAAAGGGGAGGACATATTCCAATGAAGAAGAATTTACTTTCTATACTTATACTGGCGTTACTGGTTGTGAATCTTGTGTTGACAGCCATTATGATGTTCAGCGTGACGGGTTCAGCCAAGGCAACGAACGCTTTAGTCAGCGATATTGCAACGGCTATGAATCTGGAGTTGACGGCGCAGACCGGCGACGCGGACGTTCCTGTGATTCCGATGGAGGATATCGAAGTTTACAGCATTCCGGAATCAATGACGATTTCCATGAAAAAGGGCGAGGGCGAGGAAACAGACCATTACTGTCTGGTATCGGTCAGCTTTTCCATCAATACAAAGGCGGACGGCTATAAGACATACGGTTCCGACCTTTCCGCACAGGAAACTTTGATAAAGGGTGAAATTAACTCTGTCTTTGGCCAGTATACAATGGATGAGGCGAGAGCCAATGAAGAGCAGATTAAGGCGGAGATTTTATCGCGTGTACAGAGAATGTTTGACTCCGATTTCATATTTAATGTGACCTTCAGCAGTATCATGTACTCATAGCCCTAGGCTTATCATATAAGCATAATCAATACCACGGGGAGGTGAGTTTTCGTGGGCGAGGTACTATCTCAAAGTGAGATTGATAATCTGCTTGCCGCTTTAAGCAGTGGTGAAGTGGATACGGAGCAGTTAGAGGATTCCGCTGAGAAACAAGTTAAGAATTACGACTTTAAGCGGCCTACGAAGTTCTCCAAGGAGCATCTGCGTACTCTGGAGATTATATTTGAACATTATGGAAGATTATTATCGACCAATCTTCCGGTATATTTGAGAAAAGCGGTCCAGGTAACGGTAACGAGTTCGGAAACGGTAATCTTTTCAGAGTTCAGCAATGCGTTATCCAATCCGTTGATTTTAGGAATTGTTGATTTCCAGCCGCTTGGCGGCACGATTCTCGTGGAATTGGCGTCCAACCTTGGTTTTGCCATGATAGACAGGATGTTGGGCGGAGCAGGGGAACCGTTGGAGAAAAACAGGGAATTTTCCGAGATAGAAATGACAATCGTGGAAAAGATGTTGGTAGTCTGTATGCAGCTATTGCGGGAACCGTGGAAAAACGTGGTGGATATCAATCCCGTACTGGAGCGGATTGAGACAAACTCACAGTTCGCACAGATTATCGCGCCGAATGATATGATAGCGATTGTTACCTTAAGTATCAAAATAGGTGATGTTGAAGGACTTATGAATGTCTGTCTTCCTTTCTTTACACTGGAAAGCGTCATGGATAAGCTGAATACCAAATACTGGTACGCGAACATGCAGGAGCAGGATGAAGAGGAATACGACGAATATATTGAAGCGCTGCTGCGCAGGGTTGATGTTCCTGTTAAGGCGGTGCTTGGAAGAAGTAAAATATCCGTAACAGATTTCGTTAATTTACAGCTTGGCGATATCATACGATTAGATACCAATGTAGACCAGGATTTGAACGTCTATGTTGGCAATATAAAAAAATTTACCGCATTGCCCGGTTCCAATAAAGATAAATATGCAGTCAGGGTAACGTCGGTATTTAGAGAGGGGGAAGAGTAGAAGCATGGACGGAGGAATGTTATCACAAGATGAAATAAATGCGCTGCTTAACGGCGGCGGAGACTCCGACGGCGGAGATGCTGCAGCCGATACAGCACAGGCGGATGGCGCGGTAGATATTGACGAATCTCTGGTAAGCGATATTGAAAGAGACGCCATCGGTGAAGTTGCCAATATCAGTATGGGTTCTTCGGCAACAACATTATATTCTCTTGTCAACCGGAAAGTTAATATTACAACGCCGGTAGTGTCATTGGCGAGATGGGAAAACGTACTGTCAGAATATGAAAGGCCATGCGTATTTATTCAGATTAAATATACAACCGGTCTGGATGGCTCTAATATCTTGATTTTAAAAGAGCATGATGTCAAAGTCATTACGGATTTGATGATGGGCGGTGATGGCACAAATACGGACGGTGAATTAGGAGAGCTGCATCTTAGCGCAATCTCCGAGGCGATGAACCAGATGATGGGTTCGGCGGCGACTTCACTTTCCACGATGCTTGAGAAGATGATCGATATCAGCCCGCCGGAAGCAAGTCTGGTAGACTTGACGGAATTTAAGTCGGGCGGCGAGATTGCACCGTTTCTCGCCGACACTTTTGTAAAAATCGCGTTCCATATGCAGATTGATGAATTAGTGGATTCCACAATCATGCAGTTGTATCCGATAGATTTTGCCAAGGAGTTATGTACCACATTCCTGGGTTCCCAAATGGGAGGCGGCGGTGGCGCAGCGGCATCAGAACCGGCTCCGGCAGCAGCCCCAACACCCGCTCCGGCGCCTGCGCAGGCAGCTCCGCAGCAGGATATGGGTCAGATGCAGATGGGCGGAATGCCCGGACAGGATATGAGCCAGATGCAGATGGGTATGGGAATGCCGCAGATGATGCCTCAAATGCAAATGATGCCTCAGATGCAGATGATGCCGCAGATGCAGCCTAACATGAGCATCCAACCGGCACAGTTCCAGACATTCGCGGGTGACTTTAATCCGATGCAGCCACAGGAGAACATCGATTTAATCAAAGATGTGCCGTTGGAAGTTACGGTAGAGCTGGGTAGGACTTCAAAATCCATTTCCGATATTCTGGATTTTGCACCCGGTACGATTATAGAACTTGACAAGATTGCAGGCGAGCCAATTGACGTACTGGTAAACGGCAAGTTTGTAGCGAAGGGCGAAGTAGTCGTAATCGAAGAAAGTTTTGGCGTTAGAGTAACTGAAATTATAAAATAGTATATATTAAAATAATGTAATAGGAGAAAAAGAGAATGGCAAAGAATATTTTAGTATGTGACGATGCAGCATTTATGCGTATGATGATTAAGGATATCCTGACAAAGAACGGATACAATGTAGCAGGCGAAGCTGAAAATGGCGCCAAGGCCGTTGAAAAGTACAATGAGTTAAAGCCTGACCTTGTATTGATGGATATCACAATGCCCGAAATGGATGGTATTCAGGCATTAAAGAAAATTAAAGAGTCAGACCCGGGAGCAATGGTTATCATGTGTTCCGCTATGGGCCAGCAGGCAATGGTTATCGAATCCATTCAGTCAGGCGCCAAGGACTTTATTGTTAAGCCGTTCCAGGCCGACCGTGTATTGGAAGCAGTGAAGAAAGTAGTGGGTTAAATGATACTGACTGTTTCAGACAGTATGAATGCCTATTTACAGTTTGTGACTGTGCTTATTCTGTTTGTCTTTGTGTTGGTCATTACTTACTGGGTAACGAAGTGGATAGCGGGATACCAGAAAGGAAAAATGACAAATGCAAATATGGAACTGATTGAATCGTTCCGTCTGACGAACAATAAGTATATTCAGATTATTCGTGTTGGGCAGAAATATTTGGCAGTTGCAATCGGGAAAGATTCTGTTACAATGTTGACAGAGATTCCCGAAGAGGAATTATTGCTGTCAAATGATGATAACGGTATGCAGGCAGGATTCAGGGAGTTGTTTGAAAAAGTACAAAAGAAAAACTTTTCTGGAAAAAAAGATGACCGAAATAAAAGTGAGTAGGCGATAAGGATGAAAAAATATTTTTCCGGACATCAAGTGAAAAAACTAATATGCCTGCTGGTCTTTGCAGGCATATTGTTTATCGGCTTATTTGTCCATGAGAAAGATATTGTATATGCAACAAACGAAAGTTCCTATATAGGCTCCAATCTGACCGGAGATACGGAAGAGCGAACAAATATTAACGAACCCGGCGCATCCGAGTCAGAGGAAGAATTACAGGATTTGAATATTGCGAATACAGTGACGATTACATATGGCGAGGGTAACGGTACATTGAATGGCGCGCTGCGGATTTTGATTACCTTAACTTTAATTGCCATTGCGCCGTCATTAATTGTTATGCTGACCTCTTTTACAAGGATCATTATTGTCCTGCATTTTACGAGGGCAGCATTAAATACGCAGACAGCACCCCCCAACAATGTTCTGATTGGATTGGCGCTGTTTTTGACATTTTTTATTATGCAGCCTACAATATCCACGATTTATACGGAGGCGGTTGTGCCGTTTGAGGCGGGCGAACTCGACCAGGAAGAGGCGGTATATGCCGCCATTAAGCCAATCAGGGAGTTTATGTACCCGCATACGCAAACCAAGGACGTAGGGCTTTTTCTGGAAGTCAGCCGTACGGAATGGGATGGGGAGAGTTTGGATGATATTCCTTTCAGCGTGCTGGTTCCCAGTTTTATTATCAGCGAATTAAGAACCGCATTTATTATAGGGTTTTTAATATATATTCCGTTTATTGTAATCGATATGGTAGTGGCATCTACCCTGATGGCGATGGGTATGATGATGCTGCCGCCGACAACGATATCCATGCCGTTTAAGATTTTACTCTTTGTTTTGGCGGACGGCTGGTATCTGGTTATCGGGGAGTTGGTGAGGACATTCTACTGACGGCGCATAAATGCAGCGTATCAGTGAATGGCATGACAAAAGGGGTGATGATATGACAATAGATGACGTGGCTGCGATTGCGTCAACGGCCTTGTTTACGATTATCAAATGCGCCGCGCCGGTGCTTTTGGTTTCTTTGTGTGTCGGTCTGATTGTCAGCATTTTCCAGACGGTAACGTCGATTCAGGAACAGACGCTTACTTTTGTACCTAAGATTTTGGCGATTTTTTTGGCGCTGATTTTGGTAGGACACTGGATGCTTACTAATATGGTAGGATTTATGGAAAACCTGTGGTCAGATTTCAGTATCTATATCAGGTAGTGGCGGACGCCGCGGAGGATTGGTATGATAGATATTTCTTTTTCTTATGCAGATTTGGAATATTTTTTGCTGATTCTTGTGCGTGTCAGTGTTTTTGTTTATGTGGCGCCCTTTTTTTCCATGAATAATACGCCGCATATGGTGAGAATCGGATTTGCCGTTTTTCTTTCCTATTTATTGTTTTTCTACGTTGACCATAACGAAGTCGTCTATAGTACCGTACTCGGTTATGCCATCATCGTGGTAAAGGAAGCTATGGTCGGGCTTTTAATCGGCTGGGGCGCGCAGATTTGCATGACGGTTGCCGCTTTTGCCGGTAGTGTCTCGGATATGGAAGTCGGTTTGTCCATGGTGTCGCTCATGGATCCTCTGACAAGGGAGACCGCGACTTTCAGCGGTGTGTTTTATCAGTATATGTTTACTTTGATGTTGATTATTTCAGGTATGTATCAGTATTTGTTACAGGCGCTGATTGATACCTTTACTTTGATACCGATAAGCGGGGCGGTTTTTCACTCGGACTCACTTATGCAGTCCATGATACGTTTTATGGGTGATTATATCGTGATTGGTTTCCGGATATGCCTGCCGATTTTCTGCGTGATGCTGATACTGAACTGTACGTTGGGTATTCTGGCAAAGGTTTCTCCGCAGATGAATATGTTTGCGGTCGGCATACAGATGAAAGTATTGATAGGACTTTCCATCATGTTTTTGACGGTCCGTATGCTGCCGGGAGCCGCAGATTTTATTTTCCGCGAGATGAAAACGATGATTACGGCATTCGTAGAGGGGATGATATGACATGCTGTTAGAATATAATCTCCAGTTCTTTGCCAAAGACGGGCCGGGCGGTGAGAAAACAGAGGAGCCTACTTCCAAAAAGCTGGAAGATGCCAGAAAAGAAGGCCAGGTTGCCAAAAGTAAGGAAATTGCCAATGCGGTGGAGCTGTTCGCTCTCTTTGTTGTTTTAAGATTATGGACAGGCTATCTGGGAAGTTCCTTTGTGGGAATGTTTCAAAACATTTATACGCAGATACCGGAATATATCAAACTCTACGACGGTTATCTGCCGGACGCGACTTTCCACGCTGTTTTTATCAGGGTTATGGTGCGGCTTCTGTTGATGATTGGACCGGTGCTGATTTTGGGATTTTTGGTCGCCTTTATATGCGATGTGGCGCAGGTCAAGTGGAAACCGACGGGGAAACCCCTGCAGCCGAAGTTCAGTAAGTTAAATCCGATAAACGGTTTTAAGAGAATTTTTTCCCTAAATTCCCTGATGGAACTGGTGAAAGCCATTGCGAAAATAGCCGTTATCGTATACGCGGTTTATTCTTATCTGCGTAAGAATGCGCCAAGTATTTATCTGATGTATGATTTACCGTTAAATCAGGCAATCGCGGAAATCGGAAGCTTAGTGGTAAATCTGGGATTCCGTATCTCTTTGTTTTATATGTTGATTGCGATAATGGATTATGTCTATCAGAAAGTCAAATTTAAAAATGACATGAAGATGACGAAGCAGGAAGTTAAGGATGAATATAAAAATCAGGAAGGTGACCCGCAGATTAAGAGCAGACAAAGGCAGCGTATGCAGGAGGCGTCCAGAAGGCGTATGATGCAGCAGCTTCCGGAAGCGGATGTCGTTATCACCAACCCGACGCATTATGCGGTGGCAATCAAGTACGACCCCGAGGTTTACGACGCGCCGTATGTAGTAGCCAAAGGTGCGGATTATCTGGCGCAGAAGATTAAGGATGTGGCAAAAGAAAACCATATCGAAATTGTAGAAAATAAACCTCTGGCAAGAATGTTGTATGCGAATGTGGATATCGGCGGCATCGTACCGCCGGAGTTATATCAGGCGGTGGCGGAAGTGCTGGCGTTCGTATACCACTTACAGGGCAAGGTCTAAGCGATTGCAGAAGCACGAGTCCGGTCAAAATGAACAAAACGGGGTTCAGATGCAGAAGAAATATAAATATTTCGGCAATTCACCCCTTATTTGTTCATTTAGCCCAAACTCTGATTCAGGCAATAGTGTTCTATAGTAAAATAGTAGGAAAGGAGGAGGATATTATGGGGAATTTGAAGAAAGCGGATGTCGGCGTGGCTGCGTACGTGCTTGCGGCATTTATCATGCTCATTATTCCGATTTCATCAGGACTTCTGGATGTGCTGCTGGCCTGTAATATGGCGGTGGCTTTCACCATTATGTTCGGCTGTATGTTTGCCAATGAAGTGTTGAATATGTCCTATTTCCCTACGATTCTGCTTTTTACGACCATTTTCAGAATCGCGCTGAACGTATCCTCTACCAGATTGATTTTAACGACCGGCGACCCGGGTAACGTTGTCCAGACATTCGGACAGTATGTTGGCGGTAATGATATTGTTGTCGGCTGTATTGTCTTTGTTATTTTGATTATTATTCAGTTTATGATTATCAATAAAGGTTCCGAGCGTGTTGCCGAGGTAACGGCAAGATTTACGCTGGACGCTATGCCCGGTAAGCAGATGGCGATTGACGCGGACTTAAATACCGGAGCGATTACGGACGCGGAAGCAAAGCAGCGTCGTGATAAGATTCAGGAAGAAGCAAGTTTCTTCGGTTCCATGGACGGTGCCGTTAAGTATGTTAAGGGAGACGCTACGGCAGGTCTTTTGATTACGGCAATCAATATTATCGGCGGTTTCGCCATGGGCGTGCTGCGTCAGGGCATGGAGGTTAATGACGCGATAAGCAGATACACGATTCTGACAATCGGCGACGGTCTGGTAAGCCAGATTCCCTCGCTGCTTATTTCGCTCTCCACCGGTATTCTGGTAACGAAAGGCTCCAAGGACGCGGATTTTGGTACGGTGCTGTTAGGACAGCTTTTCGGCGTGCCGAAAGTACTCTATCTGGTAGGCGTTGTCCTTACATTCCTTGGTATCGTGACGCCGTTGAATCCGATTATCTTTATCGGACTCGGGCTTACCTTTATCGTAGTCGGAAGAGTGATTGCAGGCACGATAGAAACGGCCGAAATCGAGAGGGAAGTGGATGTCGAGGAAGCGGCGGCGGAGGAAATCAGGCAGCCGGAAAATGTCACTTCGCTTTTGCAGGTTGACCCGATTGAGTTGGAATTCGGTTACGGTATTATCCCGCTTGCCGACGTCAATCAGGGCGGCGACCTCTTAGACCGTGTTGTTATGATTCGTAGGCAGATTGCATTGGAACTTGGTACGGTTGTGCCGATTATCCGTCTGCGTGATAATATTCAGTTGAACCCGAACCAGTATATCATTAAGATAAAAGGCGT
>JAMPFF010000059.1 GCA_023664605.1 Clostridium sp. | reverse complement strand
GGCAGGCATGAATCCCGCGAAGGTTCTTGAAAAACGACGGTAGTTAGTGAAAAAGACGCAGCGCGGCTTTTGAACTTAGTACCGTTTCGTTTTTCACGAAGCGAAAGCGTACCGACAAGGGATTTATGACTGTCCTGCCGTTTCAAAAGCACATAATAACTGAGAATTGAATTCACTCTCCTATTCATCGCTCCGCCTTCAACAGCGCATAATAACAGGTATCACAAATCCCCTGATTGTTCCGGTCGGCGCTTCGCAGCGTTCCCTCGTATTTCATGCCGCATTTTTTCATAACTTTACCGGAATTGGGATTTCTCGGGTCATGCCTTGCCTCAATCCGGTTGACATCCACCACGTCAAAACGAAAGTCTATAACCGCCCGGCTGACCTCCTGACTCGAATGGGTCTGCCAGGTCAAATATTTGGTGACTTCATCATCCGACGCCCAATTTTGATACATCGCGGCAGCATCCTCTATAGCGAACTGCCTTAAAATCAATCTGTCGGTTTCCAGTTGTTGTGTTCCGCAATGATTCATAAGTATGTCTTTCCTTTCCGTATGTGATTAGGCTGCCGCAGATATCCTTTTTTCAAGTATAATCTTCCTTTCACACTCATGCAACTGATTTTCCGCTATCTACTTCAAAAAAAGAAAATCTGTTGATAATTCTTTCTATAGAGAATATGATATAATTATTATTTATATAAAACAGGTAACATTTCATAAGGCTCGGAAAGGAGTTTATCTCATGGCAAGCATATACGACAGCGCAGATATCTATGATTTACTCGACAATGACGACAGAGACGCCGTCTATCAAAAACACTGGGAGTACATATTACAAAACCGGCACATTGAAAGCCTGCTGGATATAAGCATCGGTTCCGGCAGCGTCACGCTGCCGCTTGCCGCTTTAGGCGTCCGGTTGACCGGCTCGGATTTAAGCGAGACCATGCTGGACAACTGCCGCAAAAAAGCACAGGCACGACAGCTTGGCGTAACGCTGCAATGCTGTGACTTTCGGACAATCGCCTCGCATTTTACGCAAAAATTCGACTGCGTGGCAAGCACGGGAAATTCTCTCCCCTATGTCAGCAACTCTGATGTATTAAAAACGTTAGAACAAATGGATTCTCTGATACAGCCCGGCGGCTATCTCTATTTCGATATCAGAAACTGGGATAAGATTTTAAGGGAAAGGAACCGCTTTTATCTGTACAATCCGTTCTTTGACGGCGACACCAGAATCAACCTGATACAGGTATGGGACTACCATGACGATAACAGCATGACGTTCAATCTTCTCTACACCTTTGAAAAAGACAACCGCATATTCCGGAAAGAAAAATTTGAGGAACACTATATTCCAGTCTCCAGGATGACTCTATTGGACAAAATACAGTCTATGGGCTATGAGGAAATTTCTGTCATGCCCTTTCCCTCCGGTTATTCAGGCGCATCTACTGACACTAGTGTCAGTATTGATGATATCGACTGGTACTGCGTCATTGCGAAAAAATGCTGATGCAGCCTCCCCTCAAATATGATAAAATTACCATATAAGTCAATACGAAAGCGAGGTTTCCAATGAAAGAAAAACTATATACGATTCCATTAAACGATGCCATGAACGCCGAGGACGAATGCCCTTTCTGCTTTATCGAGAGAAATGTCGAGCAGGATTTACTGGACTTTACGTTAGGCTCCGGCTCCTCCTATATGGAAAGCGACGTCAGGGAAGCGACCGACAAGGCGGGATTCTGCAGAGAACATTTCAAGAAAATGTTCGATTACGGAAATACATTAGGTAACGCCTGGATTCTAAAAACGCATTATATCCGGATGAACCGGGAAATGAAAGAACAGTTCAAAAACTATAAACCCGGAAAGACTTCTCTCAAGGATAAATTCAAAAAGCAGACCGAACGTACCAACCCCATCGGTATCTGGGTTTCCCAGAAAGAGGATTCCTGCTATATATGCAACCGCTTCCGCGATACTTATGAACGCTATATGGACACTTTTTTTGTGATGTATAAAAAAGACGCCGAGTTTCGTGAAAAGGTAAAAAACAGTAAAGGCTTCTGCCTGCACCACTTTGGCGACTTATGTGAAGCCGCCGAAAGCCGCTTAAACGATAAGGAAAAAGCCGAGTTTTTTGAGATGTGCTTTCAGCTTATGGAAAGCAACATGGAAAGGCTTGCCGAAGACGTATCCTGGCTGGTGGAAAAATTCGATTACCGCAACAAGGACGCCGACTGGAAAAACTCCAAGGACGCCATCCAGCGCGGTATGCAGAAATTAAAAGGAGGCTATCCCGCAGACGCCCCCTACAAAATGAATAAATAGCAAGCGCAGTCCTAACGGTCTGACTTAATAAAGAATTGCAAAGCAATTCTTTGGTCTAAAAAAGAGTTGGTTTTTACCAACTCCTTTTTTAGACTTTACATGGCATCCAATGAATTATCATCATCATCGAAAAACTCTTCTACTTTCGCCGCCGCGCCGTCTACGGCTTTCGCAGTCTCGTTGACCGCTCCGACAATCTTGTCCGTCGCCTCCGCTTTCGCCGCGTCTAAGCCTTCCTTAAACTGCTCCGCCTTTTCTTCGGCTTTCTCCGCTACGGCATCCGCTGCTTTTGTCAAATCCAAATCAACATATTTACGGTCTGCCTCCGCCTTGCCGGATGCGTCCTCACCGTCCAAATCTTCATCAAATTCGTCAAAATCATCATCTTCATCAAACGCATCGTCCATTTCCGCGTCTTTTTTCTTCAGAAAATAATATGCCCCGCCTGCAATCGCTCCTATCGTTGCCGCCATGAAAAATTTACCAAATTTTTTTGACATGTGGAAGTCTCCTTTCACCGATTCTTTTAATCATTATATTAATACTATTTTGTGAAAATGAAAAGGGAATATGTATTAAAAAAAAATTAATTTTTTCAAAAACGCTTTTTGTGGTACAACATCTTGTGGATGCAAAAAAAGTCGAAACTAGTTTTTCTAAATTATTGAATCTGTTATCATTTTATGATATATTAAGATTCGACTCGTAAAGTCAATTATTCTAACTTCAAGGTCAATATATGTCATCTGGCACAAATCGTCTGGCATACAAAACCACAAGTAATATACACCGGAAAGGATAACTAAGGATACATAATGAACGAAAAATTTTTTGATTTAAAAAAGGAAAAGCAGGACAGGATGATTAACGCGTCCTTAAAGCTTTTTGCTTTAAACGGCTATAAACATGCCAGCACTGATGACATTGTCACAGAAGCAGGTATCAGCAAAGGGTTGCTTTTTCACTATTTTGGAAGCAAGCTGGGTCTATACACCTTTCTATATGATTACAGTGTCAGATTTATGAAACTGGAATTGACCAGAGGAGTCTTGGAATCAAACCACTCATCTGATTATTTTGAAATCCGTAAGCAGATAGAGTTTGCCAAAATGCAGGTTTTAAAAAACTATCCTTATATGCAGCAGTTTTTAGACCGCTCCAAATCCGAAAACGTCAGCGAGGCGCTGTTAGCGATTGAGGAACAACGGAGCGTTTTGCCGGAAGTCTATGCTTCGATTATGGCGCAGGCTGACACAAGTCTTTTTATGGAAAAAGTGGATATCAATAAATTAGACGCCATGCTGGATTATACGACAAAAGGGCTGATGACGGAGCATTTCCAGAACGCGTCTTTCCACCCGGAAATGTTATACGAAGAAACGGTCAGTTACCTTATGATGATGAAAGAAATCACCTATAAAAAATAGCTGTCAATAAAGATAATAAAAAGGATGCCGCCTTACGAATGAAACTTCGTGAAGCGGCATATTTTTTTGCATTTCTTTTATTTTTTACCTTATTTCTTTGCAGCATTCTTTTCCTTGATTTTCTTTACCAGCATTTCCTTTATCATCCTTGCCTTGTCTTTCATACGCGGATTGGCGGAAGGATTCGTCAAAATACCGGATACCAGTCTTGTTGCCACATCATACTGTTCAAAGCGCATGGAAAGCACCGCAATCAGATAATCGACAGTCGGTTCATCCATACCGCACATCGGAAAACTCTCCGTCTGTCTCGCGGATAAAAATCCTTCCAGTGCATTGTGCAGAAATTCATTTTCTTCTTCGTCCAGTTTCTTCTTCTGCTCCTCATAATCCGGTGCGGAAGTATCCATATGCTCTCCTTTTCCGCGCAGAAGCCATGCTGTTTTCAAACAGATATACGCTTTTTCACTCGGCTTTGCCTGCTTTACAATCGCATTCGCCAAAGTCAGTTGATACCGTTCCAGCGCATCATCATAAGTGAAAATTTCTTTTACTTCTGTCTGCGGCTTAAAAGATGAGGAAATCGATTCCTTAATATGCTTTGCCTGCGGAGAAGTTACAAACTTAAAAAATCTGCTTAAGGCTGCATATCCGCAATGAGGACACATGATGATATCATATTTTATCAAATCCACCTGGTCATACTTAGGACGCAAATCCAAGTCCGTTCCGGATAATTTTACCTTACCGACTTTTACCGTCTTCGTCTTAAATTCCTTATCGCAAATCGGACAGGTCGTCGCCTTATCGAACAGATAATCCTGTTCCTGCATCACCGGTGCGGCAGCAGTCTGACCTTTATCGTCTCCCTCCGCTTTCTTCGGTTCATCATATAGGTTCATGTTCTTCAGATTGCCCAGTCCAAACTGTTCCAATCCTGACAATAAATCTGCCATTTGTATTTTCCTCCCAATCCTTTTATTTATATTTTCTCTTTCTATATTTTATTGACGCTTTACTTTTCTTCCTTAGGTAAAACAAAAGAACTTTTAAGCGATACAATTCGGTTAAATACGAGGGCGTCCGGTTTGGAATCCTTACAGTCCACACAGAAAAAGCCCTGCCTTACAAACTGAAAACTGTCATACGCCTTAGCGTCCGCTACAGACGGCTCTATCCGACATTCTTTCATGACTGTTAAGGAATTCGGGTTCAAATTCAGGCTTCCGTCCTCGTTGTATACCCCTTTTTCCTCATCAATGATATTCTCATACAGCCTGACTTCCGCTTTCACCGACGAAGATGCCGGAACCCAGTGAATGGTTCCTTTTACTTTCCGCCCGTCCGGGCTGTTGCCGCCCTTGGAAGCGGGGTCGTATGTGCAGTGAACGGTCGTGACTCTGCCGTTTTCGTCCTTTTCATATCCCGTACAGGTAACAAAATAGGCGTGCATCAGCCGCACTTCATTCCCCGGAAACAGCCTGAAATACTTCTTCGGCGGCTCCTCCATAAAATCTTCCCTGTCTATATACAGCTCTCTTTCAAAAGGAACCTCTCTCGTGCCAAGGCTTTCATTTTCCAGATTATTCGCTACGGTCAATTTTTCCGTCTGTCCTTCCGGATAGTTGTCAATCACAAGCTTAATCGGGTCTAACGCCGCCATAATACGCGGCTTTTTCATCTTCAAATCTTCTCTGATACAGTATTCCAGCATCGAATACTCCGCAGAGGAATTGGCTTTCGATACGCCGCACAAGTCCACGAAACGCTGAATGGACTCCGGCGTAAAGCCTCTTCTTCGCAGCGCCGCTATCGACACCAGACGCGGGTCGTCCCAGCCGTCTACGATACCGTCCTCTACAAGCTTTTTAATATATCTTTTTCCAGTGACTACATTAGTCAAATACATCTTGGCAAACTCTATCTGTTTCGGCGGATGCGGATATTCCAACTCTTCCACCACCCAGTTATAGAGCGGTCTGTGATCCTCAAACTCCAGCGTACAGATAGAATGCGTAACGCCCTCTATCGCGTCCTCTATCGGATGCGCAAAGTCATACATCGGGTAAATACACCACTTATCGCCAGTATTATGATGGGATAAATGCGCCACACGGTATAAAATCGGGTCTCTCATATTGATATTCGGAGACGCCATGTCGATTTTGGCGCGCAGCGTCTTTTCACCGTCCGCATACTTGCCGTTTTTCATCTCTTCAAATAACGTAAGATTCTCTTCCACGCTTCTATTCCGGTTCGGGTCATCTTTGCCCGGCTCGGTCAACGTACCTCTATATTCACGCATCTGCTCCGCCGTCAGCTCCGATACATAGGCTTTGCCTTTCTGAATCAGCTTGACCGCGCACTCATACATTTCGTCAAAATAGTTGGAAGCAAAAAATAATCTATCTTCGTAATCCGCTCCAAGCCATTTTACATCCGCTTTGATAGACTCCACAAATTCATTTTTTTCCTTCGTCGGATTCGTATCGTCAAAGCGCATATTAAATTTCCCGCCGTATTCTTTGGCAAGACCGTAGTTTAACAGAATACTCTTCGCATGTCCTATATGCAGGTAACCATTGGGTTCCGGAGGAAACCTTGTGTGTACCGTATCGTATACACCCTCTGCCAAGTCTTTTTCAATAATCTGCTCTATAAAATTTTTGGAAACGACTGCTTTTTCTTCTCCGGCTGCCACTGTCTACTCCTCCTTTAGCACACGTTCATTACTATGTTACCATAGGCGGCTTAAAATATAAAGCAAAAATTTTAAGTATTTGGGAAAGTTTTCTATAAAAAGAGCCGTCAATGCGCATATCTGCCGCTAAATTCCATAACAAGCCCGGTCAGGCAGGTATCCTCATATTCGCTTCCCGGATAAACTTCCATAATCTCATAACGCACTTCCAGCATACCGCCGTTTAACACTTTGATATCGTCCTCCGGCAGCGTAAAATACTGCGGGAAAATCGTATCCTCCAGCTCCAGACAGGCGTAAGGCTTATCATCCACATACATCATGAGTTTTTTCACGCGCCCGTTTTTTTCCCATACTGATTCGTCTCTGGCATATCCGTTGACAATGCAGATTTCCGTATAGCGCAAAAAACCGTCCGATCTGGGCGTCAAGTCCTTCCACTGGCAAAGGGCGTCCCACTCGTTATCGGTTCCGCAAACGCATCTTTGCCGGTAAAGCAGGCTTTCCCCGACGCCGTTTCCGTCTGCGCCCTCCGCCCATGCCGTACCGCGTTCCTGTTTTGTCACGTTATCAGCGCTGTATCTGTCCGTTCCCGAAGCAAGTTCGGAAGAAGCCGTCACTTCCTGCTCAAAATCCCAAACGCCGCACCAGCTTGAACACCCCAGCCACTGCCAATCGGAATAGCCAAAATTAGGCGCATTCTCGTCATATTCCCAACTGCACCATAATTCCTCATCCCAATTTTCAAACATATCCCCGTAATCCCCATAAAAGAAATTGTCCACTCTGGGCCGTAATACAAGCGGCTCTTCGTGAAAATTGACGACAGGCTCTTGCGATAAAAAAATTTCCTTAGAAGCAAAACCGTTTGTTTCGGCATATACCGCCACACGATTTTCTTGATCCCGCCCGTTTTCGCCATAACAAAGCAGAAAGTCATCCGCGCAGTCCGCAAAAACATCTTCTTTTATCACTGTACTGTTATCCACGATTAACGCCGTCCAAAGCGTCGGATTGTCCGCAAAACCCCGCTCGTCTATAAACTCCACCGACTCCGGGATGGCAACATACTCCAGCTTGCATTTTTCAAACGCCCCGTTTCCTATTGCCAGCAAACCTTCGGGCAGATCCACCTCCCGAAGTCCCGTATTCTTAAATGCGCCGGGGTCAATGAAAGCCATGGAATCCGGAAACTGGACTCTTTCTATTGTCATATCGGCAAACGCATTTTCCCCGATTGCTCTTACCGGAACCCCTCTAATATTATCTGGAATACACAGAATATTTGAGCCAAAACTGCTTGTGTATTTACGCATATATTTCCAAAAATCAGCTTGACGCCCATGTCTATATTCGTCCGCAATGCCTGTAATAACCATATAAGGATATTGATATTCTTCATATTTCTTCTCAAAAGAAAACAATGCTGTCAGCAATGGAGCGTTATTGATGTCTTGAATGCTAAACGCATCCTGCGCCGTCTCCGCATCCGCCTCCTGCACGGTTTCGGGTTCCGTTTCGGTTTCCGCCTCCGGCACGATTCCGGTTGCACTTTCTTCTTTCACTGCCGCATAACTTTCTGCGGCTGCCACAATATTATTTTCCATATCTACCGCCACGCGGCTTTCTGCCTCCGGCGCGCTTTCCGCGCCGCATCCGGTACAGCCGATGCTCACACATATGACTACCACGGTCAATATCTTGTTCCATCCGCCTATCGACATTTTCCTGCCTTTCTCCGTCACTTTGCCCATCTCCCTTTTCACAATTACTGTATCAGGTTCGTTCATTTTCCTCCATAACGCGCCTCTGCTAAATTGTTAATGACATACGATTATCATACTATAAAATCGGGAAAAAGGCAATGTGAGGAAAGGGGAAGTCAGCTGAAAAAAGCCACTCCACGGCATTACACTTCCAATTTGTATAATGCTACAGAATGACCGTTTTGTCATAATCAATGATATTTACAAATTTTAACCCGCTTTCGTCTCAAACCCGTGTACCCAGTCAGAGCGCAGATAATACACCAGATAAATCACCGAACTGATACTCCATGTCAGCGGATATGCCCAGTATATGTATCTGATTTCTCCGGTAAAGTGCATGACAAGCCCAATATAAGTGATACGCAGCACACACCAGACAGAGAGCATAATCGTCATCGGCACAAAAGCCTTTCCTGCGCCGCGGCAGACCGCCGCAATTGAATGAGAAAAAGCAAGCAGAAAATAAAACAACGTCACTGTCCGCGCCTGCTGCACGCCATAGGCAAGCACACCGGGCGTCTGGTCGAACAGCCCGACAAGCCAAGGTGCAAACGTATAATGGAAAATGCCTATCATTTCCGCTGAAATTACCGCCGCAAGGATACAGAAACGCGCTCCTTTTTTGGCGCGGTCATACTGCTTTGCCCCAAGATTCTGACTGATAAAAGTGGTACTCGCCATATTGAAGCTTGTAATCGGCAGAAACGCAAACCCCTCGATTTTGGCGTGTGTTCCATAGCCCGCCATCGCAAATTTTCCGAACGAATTAATCTGTGACTGCACAATAACATTCGCAAAACCGATAACAGAGTTCTGAATGCCGGAAGGCAGCCCGTAGCGGATAATTTCTAACACAGAATCCTTATGAAAGCGGATTTTCGATATTTCTACCGTAAAAAGATTCCCTTTATGCAAAAGATGAATCATACACAGCACGACGCTTGCCGCCTGCGAAATGACCGTCGCCATAGCCGCCGACCATACGCCAAAGTGGAAGCCCGCAATAAAAAGCAAATCCAGCACAATATTTAAAACAGAAGAAAAAATCAAATAATAGAGCGGACGCTTGCTGTCTCCCAGCGCATTCATAATACTGCGGCAGATATTATACATAACCATCGCAAGAGCACCCATGAAATAATAGCGGAAATACTCCACCGCCTCCGGCATGACCTCCGGGTCAGTCTGCATCCAGACAAGAAAAGTCGGCGTAAAAGCGACTCCTATCACCGTCAAAATCACTCCGCTCGCAATTCCAAGCGCCATCATCGTATGTACCGCTTTTGACACCTGCTCTTTATCTCCCGCTCCGAAATAGCGGGAAATCACAACGCCGCCGCCCATTGCCGTTCCCATAAAAAAGCTTATTAAAAGAAAAATCAGCGTTCCCGACGACGTTACCGCCGCCAGCGCGTTCGTCCCTAAATGCCTGCCGACGATAAAAGCGTCCGCCGTATTATATAACTGCTGAAAAACCTGACTTAAAAAAATCGGCAGCGCGAATCCCATCATCAATGAATAGATATTGCCCTCCGTCATGTCCTTTACATGGACCTTTTGTTTTGTATCGCTATCCGCCTGTATGGACTGCATGATTCACTCATCTCCCTATTTGTATACGTTACAACTTTTTTGATGATAAATCAATCCCGCAAGGAGAGATTTACACGCCGCTGAAAATGAATTATAATTACCATAGCAATCTTGATTGGAGAATTATCATGAATATCATAGATACTTATCCCGCCATTTTAACGGCATATAGTGGAACTACTTTTTCTTTTGCAAAATGGAAAAGCTATATTGATTCCGCACTTCCCGGTGTGTTCCAAACGCTTGTTTCAGATGCCCGGAAATGTTTGGAAACTGACAAAGTATGCTGGGAGACAGATTATTTACCTGTACTGAATCATGTCGCATACGATGATGAACTGCGCAAAACTGCACACGCTTCTTTTTGTAAAGCCACGGAAAATTTAGAGCACGCCATCTATGTTCAGTTTTGTAAAAAGATTGACGTTGATATTATATTTTATCTTGGGCTTTGTAATGGGGCAGGCTGGGTGACAGAATATCATGGGCATAACGCCATACTGCTTGGTATCGAAAAAATTATGGAGCTAAATTGGTGTAGTCTTGACGATATGTATGGACTGATTTATCATGAACTCGGACACGTTTATCAAGGACAATATGGCATTCTTAAACGAACTTTCGATAATAATGCAGATTCTTTTCTTTGGCAGTTGTTTACGGAGGGCGTCGCGATGTATTTTGAGCAAAGTCTGGTCGGAAACGCTGACTACTATCATCAGGATAAAAATGGCTGGAAAACGTGGTGTGACAACCATTTAGAACAAATCAAGGCAGATTTTAGCCGCGATATGAAAACGATGACATTTGCCAATCAACGGTATTTTGGCGATTGGGTTATGTATGACGGACATTGTGACGTTGGATATTATCTTGGCTGTCGATTTGTCCGCTGCATTCTTTCCATGTATGAATTGGACGAAATTATTTGCTTCGATATTGACAGGGTAAAAGAACTATTTCAGCAATTTGTGCAATAATCAAACAAAATCCCAATGATAATATCATATGAAGAAAACATAAAAAGGAGCGCAATGAACAAATGAACGACATCACCATCCGTCCCGCCGACATAAAAGACGCCGCAGATATTTTGAAAATCTACGAATACTATGTAAAGGAAACTGCAATCTCGTTTGAGTATAACGTCCCGACGTTAGACGAAATGAAAGCCAGAATAACGAAAACATTGCGCAAGTACCCCTATTTTGCCGCCGTACATAATAACCAAGTAATCGGATACGCCTATGCAGGCGCTTTTATTGGACGCGCCGCCTATGACTATTCAGCCGAATTAACCATTTATATTGACAAGGACTCTCACGGCTGCGGCATCGGAAGAAAGCTTTATGAAGCGTTGGAAGATGCCCTCAAAAAAATGGGCGTCACAAATCTCTATGCCTGCATCGGTTATCCTGACGCCGAGGACGAATATCTGAATTTCAACAGTGCAAATTTCCATGCGCACATGGGCTATACGAAATGCGGGGAATTTTACAAGTGCGGTTATAAGTTCGGACGATGGTATCATATGATTTGGATGGAGAAAATAATCGGGAGACATATATCAAAATAAATCGCTATGCGTTCCTGTCCTTGTCAAATATAATCTCCACTGAGAGCATGGTCTTTATTCTTCTCCGGCAATTGTTCGCCATTTGCCAGTTTTTTAATAATATCTGTTAAAAGAGATATATCATATCCTCTTTTTTGTATACGTTTTAAGTCCTTTTGAAATCTGGAAGTCGGCTTTACGGTGTAAATCATAACAATAACTCCTCCATCATTTTGTCAACATCCGTATAAGATTTACCAATAGAAGGATTCCTCTTCATCATTTTAACCTCTTCTATAGCCTCAATTGTTTCTGCATTAGGTATATCCATGGAAATTTCAAACGGAATCCTCTGTTCCCTTATCGCCTGTTTTGCCGCCATAGTAAAAAAAGTAGTCATATCTAATCCCAAATCAGACATCAGCTTTTGTAACTGTGCCTTTACACCTGTATCTATCCGCATCGTTATATTAGTTGTTGCCATAATATTCACTCCCTTTTTTTATTATTATATTATCTATAAATATATTCCGTCAATATATTGTTTGTGCATTGCACAGGTAACACACTATCCTGTTCCCCGTTTTCGGCGGCGAAATGGCAACGACAAAAATCCAGACGGTCTGGATAGGCGGAACGGACGGGAAATGCAGATTGTTTTTCCTTATTGGCTGTGGTATGATTTTTCTAGTATATACTGATAAAATGGCATTTGACGAGGTGATTACAATGCTTATTTTATGCTCGAATGGATTATCAAGTGAAAAATTATTGGCTCATCTCGGCAGTAAAATGGTTGACTGTAAGACAGCCGCATTAGTAGTGACAGCAGACAATGAGTACAAAGAAAACAATTATCATGTTCCCAGATGCGTATTAGAATTACAAGCACTAAATCTTCACGTCGATATTTTTGATTTGGATAAACAATCTTCCGAGTTATTGCTGAATTATGATGTGGTTGAATTTATTGGAGGAAATCCTTTCTATTTACTATACTCAATCAGAGAAAATAATGCGATTGAAATATTAAGAGATATTGCTGCATCTAAAATTTTAATTGGTTGGAGTGCAGCAGCATTCGTTTTTGGCCCTACACTTGAATTGGTGAATCGCTATTCTCCGGAAATGAATTTCTTAGGACTATCAGATTATAGCGGCCTTTCATTAACCAATATTCAGGTACTGCCACATTACAGTAAATTTCTCATACGATTTGAACTGTTTGAAGAGAATTGCTGTATTTATGAAAGAGAACATAATGTCAATGTTATCCGCATTAACGATGGTGATGGGGTATTTATTGACCCTGAAGTTTATATTTGCAAAGCATAAAATCCAGTTTGACAGCCAAATAAAATCGAAAACAACAAATTGCAGGAGGTCATATTTTATGATATACGCAGAAAAAGGAAAAGAGCAAGATTGTTTTATTGATTTTATAGAAAAGGCTTTAGGAATATTGGCTAAAGAAAAGTACAGTGATTTTTTAGCCATATTTGACAGTAGTAGAATATCGACAGAACAAGAGTTAATCTCCGCACTCAGATATTTGGATGATACCAGACCCGTACTGAAAATTGATGACCCGCGCTTGGTAAAATGTAAGCCTCAAAGTGCAGAGATAGAGATATTTACTTTTACTGATGGCAGAGGATACGGCATGGATTATGATTTAACAACCGATGGTAAGAGAAACGATTTAACACTTCAAGTTGAATTTCTGAAGAATGGAAACGGCTATATGGTTTCACTTGAAGATTTGCACACACTATAAATATTCTCGACAGACCCTCTTTCTCCATCTTGAAAAACTCCACACTTTCCTTTATAATTTTATTTAGACTTGTATTCCTATCAAAATATTATATAAAGCAAAGGAGAATTCATTATGAGATTAGTTACCCGTTCCGATTTTGACGGTCTGGCGTGTGGTGCGCTGTTAAAAGAAATCGGTTTGATTGACAGTTGGAAATTTGCCCATCCTAAGGACTTGCAGGATGGTCTTGTGGAAATTACGGAAAATGACGTACTTGCCAACGTACCTTTTGTAGAGGGATGCGGTCTGTGGTTCGACCATCATTCCAGCGAACATGAGCGTAACCAGTTAGCAGGCAAATATAAAGGGGAAAGCCGTATCACGCCATCCTGTGCGCGTATTATTTATGATTATTACGGCGGAGAGGAACGCTTCTCTCATTTTGACGATATGATGATTGCCGTTGATAAAGTCGATTCCGGCAACTTAACGATTGATGAAATCCAAAACCCGACCGGATGGATTTTAGTAGGTTTCTTAATGGACCCCAGGACGGGGCTTGGCAGATGGAGAAACTTCACTATCTCTAATTATCAGTTGATGGAAAAATTAATGGAATGCTGCCGCACGATGAATACGGAGGAAATCCTTGCCCTGCCCGATGTGCAGGAACGTATTGAAATCTACCATGAGCAAGACGCCAAATTCAAAGAAATGGTGCGCGCACATACCCGTGTGGAAAAAGACGTTATTATTTCCGATTTGCGCGGCGTTGACCCGATTTATTCCGGCAACCGTTTTCTTATTTACAGCATGTACCCTGAACAGAACATTTCCGTCTGGATTGTCAACGGTAGAGGCGGTCTTGGCTGTTCCGCGGCGGTCGGCTACAGCGTTTTGAACAGAACCTCCAACGTCAACGTAGGCAGCCTGATGCTCAAATACGGCGGCGGCGGTCACAAAGCGGTCGGAACCTGTCAGTTCTCCGATGAGGTCATGGATGAACAGTTGCCGAAGCTGATTGATGAGATTGTAAATTATAAAGGCGAATAATACATAAAAAAGAGTATCGCAAAATAACTAAATCTTAGTTATGGAGCGATGCTCCTTTTTCTTTTTCCTTTTTAAGCACTTTTTAGCGGAAACAAAATCTCCCTATATCACTATTGGATTATTGCATCATGGCATTTGGGGATTATAAAAATACTACATGGATTCGCTATGCAGCTATCTACATATTTTCTAATATATCGTTTACCCTATCATAAAGATATGTGTCAAAACTATCAAACTTTTCTGCATAACCAATATTTCCATTTGACCACATCACTACTTTTCCATCAATAGAATTGATACAATATAACCATTCATCACAGTTTTCAATAACAATTAACTCGTCAGGCAATCCATATGCACGATATTTTAGAGTTTCTTTTTCAAATACCAATACATCATTCTTACCAATGCCAATAACCTCAATTCCTCCAATACCACCGTGTCCAAATTCTTTTAAGAAATACTTATATTCTTCCGGTATCTTTATCCCCAAACGATTTTCTGCTTCATTCAGAATTTCTTCAGTTACGACAGCATGTGTAAAATCTCCTCTTTCTTCGTGTTTCTTTAATAATTCATATAATTCATTCATCATATCAGTTTCCTCCTTTTCGCTTACCAGATTCCCGTTCAAACATTCGTAGTTTGATTGTCAAGAATTGTTGGTTATGCTAACGGCATGACCTCGGCTTCAATTTCTTTCAATTCATCAAGCGATAATGCAGGAACATAATCCGCAATTTCTTCAAGTGTCATCTTTCCTTTTTTTATCATTCTTTCTGCGGTTTCCCTATCAGCTTCATGCCTTTCGCTTTTCCCATAGTTTCTCATAATCCGTTCATCATCAAATAAACTCATCATAATCGTTACAACCTCCGTTTCCTTGCGCTCCAAATATTCTCTTAACACATTTCTGTCTTTACAGATTCTGATTGTTTCCTTGACAGCCTGCTTTGTCATTCCATACTTTTCTCTCTGCTCATCAAGAACTTTACAAAAAATAATGTATTGGTTGATGATGTCTCCGGAACCCGCGGATTCCGTGGTATCGC
>JAMPFF010000058.1 GCA_023664605.1 Clostridium sp. | reverse complement strand
CGCCGATCGGGAATTTCACCCTGCCCTGAAGACATCAACACTATTCAGTTGTTTATAGAATCTTAACACATAAGCAACAACAAATCAATTCATATATTTTATCATAGTGGTATTCCTTACATATGTATATATTTTTCCGTTCCGACACAAAATATATATTGAACCGCCATCATATTACGGCAATGCCTGCTGGTGATTCATCTGAATATGCTACGTTAAAAGGAGATTATTATAATGAAAGATATAGATAAAGATATACTTGGCGAAGCGCTCGCCAGAAATACACTCGACGATATTCCGCAGCCGAAAAGCGACGCCAGGGAAATTGTCGGTCTTGTCAAAAGCAGTGGACGCATCAACGGCTACCAGTTGTCCGACGGCTCTACCGTTTCCAAGGAGGAGGGCGTAGCCCTTGCCAAAGACGGTGAAATAAAGGGCGTTGGTATCGCGCATAGAAAAGACACGGAATATTTAAAATCTCTGCCGGATGATTCTGAAAATAATAATCTCGGCAATCTTCCTTCCATATCAGGTTAAAAACGGGCTCTTCTCACAGGAAAATATGCCAAAAATGCCATAATCTTTCATTCATCATATTTGCAGATGGATGTTAAATTATGGCATTATATCATCTATATAATAATCAAGCAGATCATATATCCAATCATGTAGATTAGAAAATTGAAAACCAAGCTTCTCTGCTTTCTTGGTATTGATGCTGTATTCCACTTCGCCATTATAGGGAGCGGCTTCTCCCGTATCACTGAGAGCCGCCGCTATTCCGGTCTTTTTTTCTACATAATCCAGAATTTCTTTTAAGGAAATCGTCCCCGCACTGCAGGCGTTGACAGCTCTTATGCCATCATCGATAGTATTTCTTTTATCCGCCAATGCGTTTCTCATACTGTCGGGGTCTGTGCGCTCCAATATAATTCTCTCTACTCTGCTGCCAAAATCATCTTGAGATTTTCCGCGCGTTGCAATCGTTACCTGATGCCCCTTTTGTAACAGTTCGTGAACCATATGGATTCCAAAAAACCTTGTTCCGCCGATAATAAGTATTTTCATTGCTGATTACTCCTATCATATTCTTTCATTGCCGCGCGCTTATTGCTATTTCTATTCTTTCAGCATTCTCATACGCGCCTCGACATTTTCCTTAAATTCTTCATCCGAATACTTCGGGTCGCGTGTTGCCATCCATATCCCGCACGGTGCTTTATCGCATTTTCCACAGTCATGCAGTTTCTTTTCATTGATAACGCAGTCATAAATAGGACAGGCTTTTCCCTCCGGTACATGAAATACCTTTCCGTCACATTCATTGCATCCATTACACATCTTCCCGAAACAATAACAAGCTCCGCAGTCCGTTCCACAAACGCTGATATTCGTATTCTTCATAGTTCTTTTCTCCTTTGCTGTAGTGTATTTCTTCCCAGTGTAGCAGAACTTTGAAAAATCATCTTGTATATTTCCGACATTTATGGATTTTATTTTGCAGCTATTTATTTTGCAGTGCAAGCTGCTTTGCCTCCCTGATACCCATCGAATGATAACGTTTAAACTCCCGCATCAGATGCGCCGTATCTGTATATCTATACTCATAAACCGCATTCAAAATATCAAAATCCGTCCGGCTTACAACATCTTTCCACAAAAACTGGTAGCGCACCAGATTACTTAATTTCTTCGGCGTAATGCCGATATATTCATGAAATAATCGTTCCAACTGCCTGCTGCTTACCGGACTTGCTTTTGATAACCAGCTTATCTCCAGTGAACCATGATGTAAAAGAATATTCGCCGCGGCGCTATCCACTATTTTATTATTTCTTGCTGTTTCCAGCTTTTTCACAAGCAGCTTTTCCGCATACCGGATTTTATCCGCCAAACTTGTCGGTTCTAACAGCCTCTTTTGCAGTTCTTTATCCAGCCAGCCGAATCTTTCCCCAACGTCATAATATCCGTTCACTGTTCCCATAAAAGAATCCTCTGAAAATACATAGGCGCTCCACGCATAAAAGCGGATAGCAAACGTCGCGACCTCATGTCCGGCTTTATGGTCATTTCCGGCATAGAAGCTTCTGTCGTTTACGCCGCAGAATCCGGCGGCTATGGTATTATCCGTATAATCTATATAATAGATAATATCTGCACAGGTATCCGGAATTACTATTTCGGCGGTATCTCCTGCCCCTTTTTCATGGCAATGCGCCTCTGCGCCCCAAAAGCACCTGATATAAGGCTGTAATGCCTGGCACGGCTCTATCTCCTGATAAGTCACATTTCGTTTGAAAGGCGTTGCTGTTAGGGGATGGTATATCATATTCGGATTCATCAATCATGAGTTCCTTTCAGATTGCAGGATTTCCATTTCACATTAGTATTTTACCACAGATGCCAATGCAATGCCATTGAATACCGTGCAAACTTTTCATACTCCTTAATCCGAATACAAATAAAGCGTATTACTTCCCTCATCATACCGATACCGCAAAAATTGTGCTGTCCATTCCTGCATCTGTTTGATAATCTCTTCTATCCGCACATTCACATTACTAAACTGATTGGTGACGTCGTTCATATTCTCTTCTACGGATGCTTTTAACGCTCCCTCCATTTCCTTTAATTTAGCTTTCAACTCTTCATCCGCCACCTCCAGGGAATCAATCTTGGCATAAATAGTGGAAATGTCCGTATTTGCCTGATTTATCTGTTCTTCCAATCCGCTAATCTGCTCCTGTATTTCGGGAACGGTTTCTTTCTGCATAATGTTTATCATGTCGGTTACATCATACAGGTGATTTTGTGTGTTCTGCAATCTTACAATCATATTTTTGATATCTTCCGTAATTTCTTCCACCTGTTCCTGCAAATATGTATTACCATCCTGCTGCGCTATGACAGTTTCCTCCAGAGACTTTTGCATATCGGACATGGCAAGGATTAAACTTTCCACCTTTCCTTCCAGATATTCCATATTGCTTAGATATTCCTGTCTTAACTCTTCTTCTCCGGGTGATTTTGACATAACTGTTTCCGGCACATATGTGAATGTTTCAGTGGTTATCTCCTGTTCTTTTTTATCCGTATTTTTCCTCCAGAGTAATAACAGACAGAAAATAATGATAATCAGTACAACAATGCCAAGCATACAAAAAATCAATATATTCCCGTTTTTTTCAGGGTCATTTCTTCTTTCACTGATATAATCTGACACTTTTGTCATAAATTCTCGCATATTTTTAATTCTCCTTTTCTTTTGTTTGCAATATAAATTTTATAGTTTCTTTCATTTGTGAGCGTAATGCTTTCTCACATGTTAATCTGTTTTTCGGAATCATGGCGAACCGCCAGACTACTCTAAGCTTAGATAATAGATGATTCTAAAAGATTGTATCTGTACGATATCAAAATTATGTTTTAAATGCAATATCGGAAATTTGCACAAACATTTATTTAAAAAAGCCGAAAAAGCACCGTTTCATTCGATGTTTTCCGACTTTTTACCTGTCAAAAACGTTTTTTAGTTAATGTCTAACCACGAACATCTTTACCATGTCAAAACCTCGCACCCGTCCTCCATAACCGCCACCGTCACTTCCCACTGTGCCGACGGAAGCCCGTCCTCAGTATACACTGTCCATCCGTTCTCATCATCAATATAGATATCGGCTTTGCCCATATTCACCATGGGTTCTATCGTAAATACCATGCCGGGAACCATCAGCATTTCCGTACCCTTGCTGGTAACATAGCTGACGAAAGGTTCCTCATGAAACTCCAGCCCTACGCCATGCCCGCCGATTTCCCGCACAATGGAATAACCGTTTTCTTTGGCAAAATCATTGATTGCCTGCGCCATATCACCCAGAAAGTTCCACGGTTTTACCTGTTTCATCCCGACGTCCAGACATTGGTGCGCCACCTCCACCAGACGTTTTGTCTTAGGTTCCACATCTCCCAGCATGAACATACGCGATGAATCCGAAAAATAACCCTGATAGATAGTGGAAACATCCACGTTCACGATATCGCCGTCTTTTAAAATATCCTTTTTTGATGGAATCCCATGACAAACCTGTTCATTCAAAGATGTGCATACGCTTTTGGGAAAACCGTCATAGCCAAGCGGCGCAGGAATGCCTCCCATCTGCGTTGTCTTTTCATGTACAAGTTTATCAATTTCTTCCGTACTCATGCCGATGTGGATATTCTCTGCCACATAGTCCAAAACCGCTATATTAATCTTGCTGCTTTCCTTAATGCCCTCTATCTGTTCTTTTGACTTAATCATATCATGGTCGGGTACGATATGCCCTTCTAACGCATACTGTTGGATTTTTTCGTCAAAAGCCATATGACAGGCTTTATATTTACGCCCGCTTCCACACCAGCACGGGTCGTTTCGTCCTAATTTTTTCATTTCTCCTATGTCATTCCTTACTGCTTTAATATATTTAAATAATTCTTTACATTTTCGCTGATATTTCCGCCAAAAATTGCCGAACCCGCCACAATCACATTTGCACCGGCTTCCAGAACGATACGCAGCGTCTCTTGCGTGATGCCGCCGTCCACCTGGATATCCACAGCAAGTCCCATCTCATCTATTAATTGGCGGGCGGTTCTGATACGCTCCGTAGAAGCAGATATATACTTCTGCCCGCCGAAACCGGGTTCCACCGTCATAATCAGCAGCATTTCTATTTTAGACAGATATGGTTCCACCGCCTCTACCGGCGTTCCCGGCTTAATGGATAATCCTGCCCGGCACCCGGCATGATGTATTTTATCAATCACGGCGTCCGCATCCTTAGTCGCCTCCAGATGAAAGGTAATGCTGTCCGCGCCACACTTTACAAACTCATCAATATAACGTTCCGGTTCTACAATCATCAAATGGACGTCAAATACTTTCTTTGTCACTTTTCTGATAGTGGAAATAACCGGCATCCCGAAAGAAATATCCGGTACAAACACACCGTCCATAACGTCAATATGGATATAATCCGCTCCCGCTTTGTCCGCTTCCTCTATCTGTTTTCCCAAAATACTAAAATCCGCTGCCAGTATAGATGGCGATAATATGTTTTTCATAAAAACTCCCTCATTGCATTAACTGCGCTATATGAATTTTTTGAGTAAAACCCAGAAATTCCAAGGCAGCATTCCATGCCGCCCCGGAATTTTCTTTTCTTTTTATGCTTTTGCAAACGGTTTTACTTTTGCATAGATGCCCTTGCCGTCGAAACCGTATTTCTCAATCAGCGCCGCCGCCGTACCGGATTCGCCAAATATGTCCTGCATACCGATTTTCATAACGCGGGTCGGTAAATTCTCAGATAAGCAGTCGCACACCGCGCTGCCAAGTCCGCCGATAACGCTGTGTTCCTCCGCCGTCACCACTTTTCCGGTCTTTTTGGCGGATGCAATAATAATATCTTTATCTAACGGTTTAATCGTATGGATATTGATAACCTCTGCACTGATACCGTCAGCCGCTAGCATTTCGGCAGCGTCCAGTGCGGATGATACGGTAATGCCGGTCGCTATGATGGTAACGTCTTTGCCCTCTCTTAAAAGAACGCCTTTTCCGATTTCAAATTTATAATCCGGTCTGTCGTTGATAACCGGAACAGCCGCACGTCCGAATCTTAAATAAACAGGTCCTTCTTTTTCAATCGCCGCCCGGACAGCCGCTTTTGCCTCTACATCGTCCGACGGTACGATAACAGTCATACCCGGAATTGTTCTCATCAACGCTATATCTTCATTACATTGATGGGTCGCGCCGTCCTCTCCTACCGTAACGCCCGCATGGGTACCGCCGATTTTGACATTCAAGTGCGGATAGCCGATGGAGTTACGAACCTGCTCGAAGTTACGTCCCGCCGCAAACATCGCGAAAGAACTGATAAAGGGAATTTTCCCGCATGTTGCAAGACCTGCCGCAATACCGGTCATATTACATTCCGCAATACCGCAGTCGATATGGCGGTCGGGATATGCTTTCCTAAAAACGCCCGTCTTAGTCGCAGCCGCAAGATCCGCATCCAGAACTACCAGATTCGGATACTCTGCCCCGCATTCTACCAGCGCATTACCATAGCTTTCTCTTGTTGCTATTTTCTTTACTTCTGACATAATGCTTCACCTACTTTCTCCAAATCTGCTATTGCAATTTCATATTCGGCGTCATTCGGCGCTTTTCCATGCCAGTCTATGCTGCCCTCCATAAAGGAAACGCCTTTGCCCTTTAACGTCTTACAAATAATTGCCGTAGGCATGCCTTTCGTATTTCTTGCTTCTTTGAATGCCGCGTCCAACTGGTCAAAATCATTGCCGTCAATATTGATAACGTGGAAATTAAAGGCTTCAAATTTTTTATCAATCGGGTAAGGCGAACATACGTCGTCAATCTTACCGTCAATCTGCAAACCGTTGTTATCTACGATAACTACCAGATTGTCCAGTTTTCTGTGTCCGGCGAACATGGAAGCTTCCCATACCTGACCTTCCTCAATTTCACCATCGCCAAGCAGTGTGTAAACCCTATAGTCTTTTTTATCCATTTTGCCCGCCAGCGCCATGCCGACCGCCGCCGAAATGCCCTGTCCCAGAGAACCTGACGACATATCTACGCCCGGCGTTTCCTGCATACAGGGATGCCCCTGTAAATAAGAACCCAAATGCCGCAGCGTCGGTAAATCCTCTACCGGAAAATAACCGCGGTTCGCCAGTACGGAGTAAAGTCCCGGAGCGGTATGTCCTTTAGACAATACGAAACGGTCTCTATCCGGTTTCTTCGGGTCTTTCGGGTCAATATTCATTTCCTCGAAATAAAGGTAAGTAAAAATATCCGCCGCCGATAATGAGCCGCCGGGATGTCCGGCTTTTGCGCCATGTACCGCCGCCACGATACCTTTACGAACTTCATTAGCTGTTTTTTGTAACTCTAATTTGTTCATCGCTAACCTCCATAATATTTTATTTGTAAAATTTTATAACATTTTTTATCAATTTCCCTGTCCATAATAAGCGTTCGCACCATGTTTTCTATAGTAATGCTTATCCTGCAATTCCTGCGGCGCGGGCTGGATACGGGGATTAATCGTCTCGGCGCGGTAAGCCATCTTGGCAACTTCCTCTAAAATGACCGCGTTATGTACGGCGTCATGCGCGTCTTTCCCCCACGCAAAAGGCCCGTGATTCTTACATAAAACAGCGGGAACCGCCGTAACGTCTTTGTTCATCCGTTTAAATTCCTCAATAATCAAAAGACCCGTATTCTGCTCGTAAGCCTCGGCAATTTCTTCTTCCGTTAAACATCTTACGCACGGCACTTCTCCATAAATATAATCCGCATGGGTCGTACCGTAGCAGGGGATGCTTCTTCCCGCCTGCGCCCAGCTTGTCGCATAGGAGGAATGCGTATGTACAATGCCTCCGATTTCGGTATATGCCTTATATAATTCCAGATGCGTCGGCGTATCGGAGGACGGATTATAACGTCCTTCCACCTTATTTCCGTTCAAATCCATCAATACCATATCGTCCGGCGTTAATTTGTCATAATCGACTCCCGACGGTTTGATGGCGAATATACCGGATTCCTGGTCTATCTCACTGACATTGCCCCATGTAAATGTTACCAGACCGTGCTTGGGCAGAAGCATATTCGCTTCATAGACACGCTTCTTCAATTCTTCTAACATAGTCCCCGCTTCCTTTCTTTCATCATTATTATTTCTCAGGCATATGCTAAAGCACATCAGCCCAGATTTTCAACAGCCGCTTTCTCAATCGCAAGTCCTCTCGTATAACGTACCATGAACTTGTCGAAACCGTCCACATCTTCTTTGCGCGGCTCTTCTTTGCTCCCTTTCTGTCCTGCGAATACCTTTTTATCCAGAAAAGCGGAAAGGTTTTCGCCATTTCCCTTATTCAGCATATAGGATGCTAAAAGCGCCATGCCCCATGCGCCGCCTTCGCCCGCTGTCTCCATTACGCTGACGGATGCGTTGATTGCCGCCGCCATGATACGCTGTCCTACTCCCTTAGTCTTAAATAAGCCGCCATGTCCAAACATTTCATCCACCTGCACGCCCTCTTCTTTTAAAAGGATATCCAGACCGGTCTTTAAAACGCCAAGCGCGGTAAAAAGATGCACTCTCATGAAATTGGCAAGGTTGAAGTTATCGGACGGCGTACGGACAAATAACGGACGTCCTTCTTCAAAACCGGTAACGGGTTCTCCGGAAAAATAGTTATAAGCAAGCAGACCGCCGCAATCGTCGTCGCCCTCTAACGCTTTGCGGTATAATGTACCGAACAGCTCGTTCATATCTACTTTCATGCCCATGCTTTCCGCAAATTCCTTGAAAATATTCACCCACGCGTTTAAATCGGAAGTACAGTTATTACAATGCACCATTGCTACCAGACTGCCGTCCGGCGTCGTCACAAGGTCAATCGCCTCATATACTTTTTTCAGTTCTTTTTCCAGAACAATCATGGCAAATACGCTGGTTCCCGCCGATACGTTACCGGTTCTTTTTGCCACGGAATTGGTCGCCGCCATGCCGGTTCCCGCGTCGCCCTCCGGCGGGCAAAGAGGCACGCCCGCTTTTAATTTTCCTGTCGGGTCTAAGAGTTTCGCGCCCTCCGCGGTAAGGGTTCCGGCGTTTTCACCCGCTGCCAGCACTTTCGGCATAATGCCGCGCAGCTTCCACGGGAATTTCTTATCCGCCACAAGTTCGTCAAACTGTGCAATCATCTTGTCATCAAAATCGCCGGTGCTGGTATCAATCGGGAACATACCGGACGCATCGCCGATGCCGAGAGCCTTTTCCCCCGTCAGTTTCCAGTGTACATAACCGGCAAGCGTGGTAAAGAAACGGACGGAGGGAACGTGCTCTTCGCCGTTTAAAATCGCCTGATACAGATGCGCGATACTCCATCTCTGCGGAATATTATAGTGGAACGTTTCCGTCAGTTTTTTCGCCGCCTGTCCCGTAATCGTGTTCCTCCATGTGCGGAACGGCACGAGCAGCTCGTCTTTTTCATCAAACGCCATATAGCCGTGCATCATGGCGCTGAAACCAATCGCGCCGATATTTTCCAGTTCCATGCCGTACTGTTTTTTCACATCCGCCGCCAAATCACGATAGCAGTCCTGCAAACCGTTCCAGATATCATCCAGACTGTATGTCCAGACGCCGTTCTCCAATCTGTTTTCCCAATCATGCGCGCCGGACGCGACCGGCGTATTATCTTCGGCAACAAGAATCGCCTTGATTCTGGTAGAACCGAACTCTAACCCGAGTACCGTCTTACCGTCCGCAATCTGCTTTTTTACTTCTTCTGTCGTATACCCCATTGTAAACCCTCCTTCTATTATCTTCTACATGAGCCGGAAGAATCGCTTTATTAGCGATATGCCGCCTCATTCCATCTTAACTCATTTTTAAATTCGCGGATAGTCGTATTTTTATCGATAACAACGCTTTCAATACCCATAGCCGCTGCCCAGTCCTCCATCTGCTCCACAGTCAAGTCGTAGGAAAATGCCGTATGATGCGCGCCGCCCGCTAAAATCCAAGCCGTTGCCCCTACTTCCAGATTCGGCTGCGGCGTCCAGAATGCCGTGCCTACCGGCAGCTTCGGCATCGGTTTTTCCACTTTCTTACACTCAACCGCATTGATAAGCAGTCTGAACCTCGTGCCAAGGTCAACCAGAGAACACGCTACCGCGGGACCTGTCTTAGACGTAAATACAAGACGCGCCGGATCCTCTCTGTTACCCATGGAAAGCGGGCAGACTTTAATGCCGATTTCGCCATCCGCTACGGACGGGCATACCTCCAGCATATGCGCCTGCAAAATACCCTCTTTGCCGGGAACAAGGTTATAGGTGTAATCCTCCATCATGGAAGTTCCTTTGGCGTCTTTGATATCCGCCGTCATCAATTTCATCATGCGCACCATTGCCGCTACTTTCCAGTCTCCCTCTGCGCCGAAACCGTAACCTTTTTCCATCAATCTCTGAATGGAAAGACCGGGTAACTGCTTTAAACCGCCCAGCATTCCGAAATGCGTTACCACGGCATGATAATCATTCTCTACTAAGAATTTCTCAATACCGATTTCCTGTCTTGCCTGTACCGCAACATGAGCCTTAAATTCGTTTAAGTCCCTGCCTTCATCTATAATCTTATATTTACTGTAATATTCTTCTACCAGCGCGTCCACATCGCCCTGTGCCACCGCGTCTACATATTCCACTAAATCGTTGACATTATAATGGTCGATTTCCCAGCCAAACTTAATCTGCGCTTCTACCTTATCGCCCTCTGTAACGGCTACATTGTTCATGTTATCGCCGAAACGGCACACTCTGATATGCGAGGATTCGATAACGCCAAGCGCCGTCCGCATCCAGCTTCCAAGCTGCTTTTGCACGCTCTCAGATGCCCAATGCCCGACGATAATTTTTCTTTCGATTCCCATACGGCTTACGATATGTCCGTATTCTCTGTCGCCATGCGCCGACTGGTTCTCGTTCATAAAGTCCATATCAATCGTATCATATGGAAGTTCCTCATTGAACTGCGTATGCAGATGGCACAGCGGTTTCCTAAATTCCTTTAAGCCGAGAATCCACATCTTAGCGGGAGAAAATGTGTGCATCCATGTAATGACGCCCGCACACTCCGCGTCATTATTCGCGTCGTTAAAAGTTTTTCTGATGGACGCCTGACTGATTAACGTAGGTTTTAACACAACTTCAAAAGGCAGATTGCCGGAAGCGTTTAACCCCTCTACGATTTTCGCCGAATGCTCCGCTACCTTTCTTAAGCACTCATCTCCGTATAAATCCTGTGAGCCTGTACAAAACCAGAATTTGTAATTTTTTGCCTGCATAAACCCTCTCTTTCCGCCGCCCCCTGCGGCATATTCCTTTTCCATTTTTCCCATACGGCGCCAACTTTTCCTGCCGTTTCTTTATGGTTCTATTATACTACTTCCCTATACACTTTAGCAAGTTATAAACTATTTTAAATAAATTTAAAGAATTGTGCTGAATATTCCAACGGAGATTTCTACCGGCCGCTTAACCCCTAACTGCAACGAAAGCATGAAACACATGCCGCATTTCATGCTTTCGTATTATAAACAATGTTTATCTCTTTTTCTTACGGGCAATAACCACGCTCTGGATGACTAAGAACAGACATAACATCGCCGCTACCGTGATTCCCGTCCACCAGGCGTCCTGTAAGCCTGCGGAGGAAACAATATTCTTAATGGTATTTAACGATACCACGCCAAAGAATGTTCCAATAATATTGCCAACGCCGCCTGTCAGCATCGTACCGCCTATGATGGAGGAGGCTATCGCGTTCATTTCCGCGCCGCTTCCGTTGGATACCGCTCCGGCTCCAACATGCAGAAAAAAGACAAATCCGCCGATTCCCGCTAACAGTCCGCAGAGAACATGCGCTAAAAATTTTGTTCTCTTTACGTTGATACCAAGCATCAACGCACTCTGGTCATTACCGCCGACCGCATAGAACTGACGCCCTAACTTCGTCCATTTGAGTACGCAGAATAATATAATGACAATCAGAATCGCCACGACAACGCCGATTTCCACATAGGCGTCAACGTAATTTCCCGATTTCGTCGTATATCCCAATCCCGGTATAATCACACGGGTGTTTTTCAGCGCTACAAACGCTTCGTTCTGTACGTTAAACGGATTCGTATTAACGATGGTCGTCATACCGCGCGCAAAGAACATACCGGCAAGCGTAACGATGAAAGGTTGAATGTCCAAATAGGCGATTAAAAATCCCTGGAACAAACCAAACGCAAGACCTATCGCCAGCGCAATCAAAAACGATACAAATACGTTGCCGCCTTTATAGTCCAGATACACCGCGCAGCACATAGTAACTAACGCCGTAATGCCGCCGACGGAAATATCAATGCTCTTTGTAATCATGACAATGCTCATGCCGCAGGATAAAATAATCAAAGCTGCGTTATCGTTCAATATCTTAAAGAACATCTGCGGTCTCCTGAAACCCTCGCCCAAAAATATTATCGCGCCAATATACATCAGCAGGAAAATAACTATGGTAATTGTCAGAAGCAGGTTGGTATCCGTCATATTTTTCAGTTTATTCTGCAGCCCGCCGGATGCAGGTGTTTTTTGATTTTCTGACATACTAAGCTACCTCCTTCTTCTGTAATTTCTTCATGGTAGAAGAGAACCATTCGCGTACTACCGGCGCGCTGACAACAACCAGTATAATGATAACAACCGCCTTGTATGCCGGGAGCGCGTCAGATGGCACGTTAAACCTATATAACGTCGTTGTCAAAAGCTGGATGACATAAGCGCCGATAACGGAAGCCGCCATACTGAATTTACCGCCGCCAAGAGCGTTTCCGCCAAGAGCGACCGCTAAAATGGCGTCCATTTCAATATCCTTAGCAATAACGGAATAGTTGATGGTCGATGTGCGGCTTACCTTAATCAATCCGACAACCGCCACGCATACGCCCAGAATAATAAAGGAAAGCATCTTGATAAGCTGCGGGTTCAGACCGTTTAATCTGGACGAACTCTCATTGATGCCGACCGCCTGCGTATACAATCTGAGATTGGTAAATTTCAATACCAGCCCGATAATAATCATACATACCATCGCTATAATAAACGGCGTCGGAACCGGAATGCCCGGAATGGAACCGCCAAAATATCCGAATGACTTTTCATTCACGATAGGGAGTCTGTTCTGGTTCACCCATGCCGCAATCGAACGGCCCGCCGTATATAAAATCAGCGTCGCTACCATCGGCTGAATCCTGAAATAAGCTACCAAAACACCGTTAAATGCGCCAAATAATATGGCAACGACACAGCTTACTAAAAATCCGACAATAACCGGAGCCTGCATAGTATCAGGATTACCGGTTCCGCACAGGATGCGTAAAAGCACGCTGCCCGCGATTGCCACCGCCGCGCCGACGCTGATATCCTGTCCGCCGGTAGCCGCCGTAACAAGCGTCATGCCGATGGCAAGAATCGCAACTTCAGACCCGTTATCCAAAATTCTTATCAGATATCCGGCTAAAACAGGATTGCCCAGATTGTTATGTTCCAGCGTAATCTTTAAAAAGGACGGATCCACAATCATATTGAATATAATCAATATCAATAATGCCGCCAACGGAATAAAAAGCTGCTGTTTCACCAATTTTGAAAAAATATTTCCACTATTTGTTTTACTTGCTGCCATGATTATTTCTCACCTCCCGCAATCGTATTCATAACCTTGGTCTGGTTCAAATCGCCGCCCGTAAGCTCTCCAACCACTTTACGGTCGCGCATAACGACCAGACGGGAACAGGTACGCAGCATCTCATCCAGTTCGGAGGAAATAAAGGTAACGCTCATACCCTCCGACGCCAGTTTCAACACCAGCTTTTGTATATCCACTTTCGTTCCGACGTCGATACCGCGCGTCGGTTCATCCAGTATCAGATACTCCGGATGCGTCAAAAGCCAGCGCGCTACGATTACTTTCTGCTGGTTGCCGCCGGAAAGTGATTTAATCGGCGTATCCGCCGAAGCCGTCTTAATGCTTAATAATTTAATATATTCATCTGCAAACTTATTCGCCTCCGCCTTGGAAAACGGCTTAAAGAAACCTTTTAATACCTGCTGTGCAAGTATCAGGTTATCCCTTACGGAAAGGTCCCCTACGATACCGTCAATCTTACGATCCTCGGGAAGATATGCAATACCGTTCTTCATCGCGTCAAGCGGTTTGGAAATCTTAACGGTTTTACCGTTTTTCTTAACCGTTCCTCCGGTCACCCTATCCGCACCGAAAATGGCACGGACACATTCGCTCCTGCCGGAACCAAGCAGCCCCGTGAAGCCGTTTACCTCTCCTTTATCTATATGAAAATCAAACGGTTTAATACCCGCATCACTGACTAATCCTTCCGCCTCCAATACAGGCACGGCGCCATCCTCGCGCTGATATACCTGCTGCTCATCCTGAATATCAGCCATATCGTCCAGTTCCTTGCCAAGCATCTTGGATACAAGCTGTACACGCGGCAAATCTTTAATCGCATATTCGCCCACCAGTTTACCGTCGCGCATAACCGTAATCCTATCGCACACTTCATAAACCTGGTCTAAGAAATGCGTAACAAAGATAATGCCGACTCCTTTCTGCTTCAACTCGCGCATCAGCTTAAACAGCTTCGCAACTTCCTGTTCATCCAGAGAAGATGTAGGCTCATCCAGAATCAATACCTTACAATCCATATCCACCGCGCGTGCAATCGCAATCATCTGCTGTACCGCAATCGAGCAGCTTTCCAACTGCTGCGTCGCTTTCGCCGGTATATCCAAAGACTGTAATATTTTTTCCGCACCCTCATTCATCTTTTTCCAATTCTGATAAATATCCGCTGTACGTCCTATGTATATATTTTCAGCAACCGACAGATTCGGACACAATGTAATCTCCTGATATACGGTACTGATACCGACCTTCTGCGCATCCTGCGGAGAGCGTATTGTTACCACATTCCCTTCCAGAGAAATCTGCCCTTCATCCTTTTCATAAACCCCTGTCAATACTTTTATCAACGTTGACTTTCCGGCTCCGTTTTCGCCCATCAATGCGTGAATCTCGCCCTGACGCAGCGTAAAGTCCACTCCCTGCAGAGCGCGTACGCCCGGAAAACTCTTATGAATACTTCTCATTTCCAATAAAGCGCTGTTACTCACCCCTAAGTCCACCTCCTGAAATTTCTTATGATGATAAAAAAGCGAACAAGTTCGCCTTCTAATTCCATGTCCATCTGACGACGGACTTCCCTATAAGGTAAAAAGCGCGGTGCAGAACTGTAACTTTTCATCTGCGCCGCGCCATCATTTACCTTAATAATAGCTGCAAGCTATTTTTACTGCTGAAAAATCTCAGATTCTTCAACTTAGATACCGTAATTCTCAACATCCTCTGCTGTAATTGTTGTAGCGTCAAAACCTTTTTCATCCATGATGATGGTTTTCTCAGAAACCGTGCCGCCGCTCTCTAATGTCTTGATGATATCGTTGATATAAGAGGACTGGAAAGGATTACACTGACCGTCATAGTTCCAGTTCTGGTCAAGCAATTCCTGTAACGCCCACTTATTGGTATCAAATCCCATGATGATAACGTCTTTGCCAACGCCGTGGGAAATGTTTG
>JAMPFF010000057.1 GCA_023664605.1 Clostridium sp. | reverse complement strand
TGGACATTAATGTTACTTTGAATAACTTCTCACATATTAATCTTGAAATGCAGGTAACGGGCAGGCTCATCTGGTCAAACCGCTCTGTCAGTTATCTCTGCCGCTCTTTTGATATGCTTAATCATGGACAAGACTATACAAAGGTTAAACCCGTCATACATATCGGCTTTTTAGACTACACCTTGTTCAATGATTGTCCTGAATTTTATGCCACTTATAAACTTCTTAACGTAAAAAATCATCATCTTTATAGTGACAACCTGACCCTAAGTGTGGTAGACTTATCTCATATAGAGTTAGCAACCGATGACGACAAGGAACATCATATTGATTGCTGGGCTAAGCTCTTTAAAGCCACCACATGGGAGGAGATTAAAATGTTAGCAGCGAAAGACCAATATATTAATGAAGCATCCAAAACCATTTTTCAACTAAGCGCCGCAGACCAGATTCTTAAGCGCTGCCGTGACCGCGAAGAGTATTATCTAGATTTACGGGCATATGAGAGAGAAGTTGCGGAGAGTAAAAAGATGATTGAGGAAGATAAGAAGATTATTGAGGAAGATAAAAAGATTATCGAAAGAAATAAAAAAATTATTGAGGAAGATAAGAAGATGCTTGAGGAAAAGGATATAATCATTGCCGAGGATAAAAAGGCTCTTTCCGAAAGTAAACAAATTATTGCCGAAAAAGAGAAAACCATCAAAGAACTTCTTGATGAAATAGAAATGCTGAAATCAAATACGGAGAAATAGGGTGCCGGGAAAAACTCTCCCCATATAGTATAGTTATAGTGATAATTCTCATGACACACAGCGCGCCATTAAAAAATGAATAAAAAAATTAAAAAACAAAAAATTAACCCTTTGACTTTATCCGGAAAAATATGCTAAACTACAAAAGCATTAAAAATAAATAACAAAAAGAAAGCGACATAAACGACACAAGTAGTGCATTGCACATAAATCTGATTACGGTACGTATGTTCTCACCGAAAATATCAGAACGATAGCAATGAATTGCCTGTGTTTTTGTTTTGTCCAAAAGGAGGAGTTTATTATGCCAAAAAATCAAGCACAGAGAATGTTTTTTGCATTCATAACCGTAGTCATTACCGTTCATGCCTACATTTTTTACAGTCTGTATGTCATCAACGGAAACACTTTCCTGACATATGCCGGACTTGCCTCCGGAGCGCAAGTATCGCACGTTCTGGACGCTATCCGCATTCTGGGAGGCATTGAAGTATTTGGAAACCGTATGCCAATCTGGGGGCTTGTCCTCATTGAATTTTGTCTGGCGTATTTATTGGAAGTTATTATGGGAAGTCCCTTGTCCTTTAAACTTGCCTGCAAGTGCTTTAACCCAAAAGAGACGCATCCCGTCCTTTTTGAGTCCGCTATTATATGCGCGACCGTCGGTCTTATGTGTCCGATTATGAGTTTTCTTGCAGCTATTTTGTATTACCCATACACTTCCATGAGTTTTAATGTTTTCACGCTTTTGGCGAACTGGCTGAAATTAGTGTGCTTTAACTTCCCGTTTGCATTCTTCACACAGTTATTCTTCATCCAGCCGCTTGTGCGGACGATATTTAAACTCGTGTTCCACAATGATACCGCGCAGGCTAAAAAAATGCAGTCCCAGCGGCTTGCACCTAACGCTTAAGTAAAATACCTGCCGCTCTCACGAAAAAATTTCCGCGGGCGGCAGGTATTATCATTTATTACTTCATAAAAGAATCAATTTTCCCTAACACTACAGGGTCTTTTTGATAAGAAAAGTCTGTAGCTTCCACTACCAGCGTTTCCCCTATGACTTTTTCATGCCGAATCCGTTCCGCCGACTTAAGAAAATCCTCTTTGATATCCAGCGTAGTAGACAAATGGACAGGATGACGGTTCTCTTCTTTCATACGGTGAAGATATCTCTGGTACAAAACTTCCGCATCTCCCCGCAAAACAAGCGTCAAAACAGCGTATTGATTTTCCGCCGCAATGGTATGTAACTTTTTTAGTTCTGATTCGTGGAAATTCGCTTCCAGAATCACATCATGACCTGTCATGGCAGTTTGTGAAAATATATGGCACATAATTTCTATGGTCGTATTGGAAAGAATCTTATTTTCTTCACGATTATGAAATCCAATATAATCGCCTAAAATCTCTTTTATCGTGTCTTTCTGAAATGCAACGATATGATATCTTTCCGACAATATTTTAGAAAATGTTGATTTTCCTGCGGCTATATCACCTGTAAGCAATAACAGTTTTTTCATAAATAACCTCCTGCCTTTCTACATCTCAATTATACAAAAAAACGCCTATGCTTACAATAAATTTAACATATCTGCCAATTCTTCAAATGTATTAACGGTTATCCCTGTATATTCCACCTTGTCCCTGTTAAACAATATTGGACAAATTCCCATTTCCTTTGATACATTTAAGTTTACCACACTATTATCAACAAATATACATTCAGAAGGTTTTTTGTTAATTCTTTCTAATGCTATTTCATATATTTGTTTATTTGGTTTGCGACATTTTACATCACCGCTGACAATTTTGTCTTTGAAATATTTATCTAATTCATAATAATCGGTAATAAAAGCGCTCCATTCTGAAACATCATTTGAAAGAAGGACAAAATCAACTGATTGATAAAATTTTTCAGCAAAAGATATGAAAGTACTATCTACCGTTAGATAATTTCTTAAATAATTTTCCATATGATACTGTGGATTTTCGTAACCTAATAAAGTCAAAAACATATCTGACGAAATTTCACCATTCCCAGCTTTTGTAAACAATTGTTCCTGCCTAAACTGTTTTGTCAACCTTTCATGTTCCGTTTCGTTGAAATGCTCATATGTATAAGGTATAAAATTCCCTTTGCTCTCCTCTATAATAACACCATACATATCTAACAATATTGTCGATATATTTTGCATATCTTCTTTTCCCCTTTTTACACACTTTATTAAGTCATCGCCGCAATTTACTCTTTTTATCAATACGCAGCTATCCGGAAAATCTTCACACCATCGTATCATCTCTGAGAACTTCCGTCAAACTGATTTTGCGTACATTACGCCAGCCGAGATAATAGGCAAACGCCACACAGGCTAATACAGCCAGCATAAAAACAGCAATCGGATGAAATGGCGCCTCGGCAAGAAATTCTCCCATATCAAGATAACTCATGCGTAACATCCCCCATACGGCAATTACCGCTAACGGAAGGGTCCGTAAAATAGGGCGACCTGCAATGACTAACGCCTCAATGCAAAACATCTTTCTGAATTTTTCCGGCGTTAATCCGACGGATATATATCTGGCAAACTCCCTTTTTCTCTGGCGCACAAACCCTAATGTATTAGAAAATACATTGCTGACGCCGATGATTGCCAAAAGAATGCAAAAAACGCCGAATATCGCCATCATTCCCTGAATCTGCTTATCATTGACAGCCTGCTTTTGTATACGGTTCTCGCTTTCTGTTATATATTCCCCGCTGACAAGCTGTGTAATCTCATGCTGCAGCGCGCTTACTTCTTCTAACGCGGCGTTTTCCCCGCAAAGGACGCGGATATAAACCTCATCTTCTTCGCCCCCTATCCATCCTTTGATGTTCTTCCATAAAGACTCCGGCATAAAATGCACAAGTTCATAATAATCAAGCGTTGCGTATTCCTCCCGTAAAACAGGCTCTTTTTCCACATAAGCCAAAATGGGAACTTCAACCGTCATCTGCTCATCTTCCGACTGTCTTAACACGCTTACGGCATTTTCCATGGCGGCGTCCGTCTTGATATACGGCATATCCTGACGATGCCTGAAATCGGGATTTGTCACATCGCAGATCTGGTTCCGTATGACTGCCCCGTCAAGCCGCGGCGCAACGTCAATCTGTTCACAATACTCCAAGAAACTGTTATCATCCATAATGATAAGCGGCGCATTTACCAGCCATCCTTCCTCCGTCTGTGTCACATACTCATCCAAAGCATGGGAAAATCCGCCAAGCGATTTTATCTCTTCACCCAACTCATTTTCTGTAATAAGTCTCTTCGCCTCCGCCTTTTGATATACAACGGCGCTTCTTACGCCGGAGAGTTTTTGTATCATTTCCGTCTCTTCTACGGTATCGACCTCTGCACTTTTCAGCGTAACCATAATATCCCACTTATCCCGGTAACGTTCAAAATAAGTCTCCCTTGTGCTGATTTTTGTCATGGTAAAAAAACACTGCATCATAACAAACGCCATAAAGGAAAGCGTCAAAGACAAAGACGCCGTCCGCAGGCTCTTTTTTTGTGCTTTTAAGGCATTGCCCGCCAGTTCTCCCTCCACACCGAAAATGCAGGCAAGCACACGGGAATTTTTCTTTCGCTTTAACTGTAACTCTTCGGTATTTCTAATCGCTTCAAGCGGCGTTAATCTGCTTAATTTTCCCGCCGGCAGCCATGCGGAAATCCATATTGTGATTATCGTTATTAGTAACGTTACCGCAAATACCAGCGGGTGATAGCCGAAAACCGCCTCGTGCCGCCCTGTAATATCATTTCCTAATAAAACATTCGACATTTTCAAAATCCACTTACTAATCATGACGCCGGATAAATTACCAACGATGATTGGCACGGCGCATAATGCCGCGGCTTCCTGTAAAAGACATATCCGAATCTGTTTCGGCGCAGCCCCGATGCTGGCAAGAATGCCAAACTGATGTATTCTCGCATTCATAGACGCCGCGAAAGAATTGTGGATAATAATAATCAGGGAAAACGACGCCAGCGCCGTTATCAGTACAAACAGCGGCAATATCAGTCTTGGCGCGCTATCCTGTTCACTTCGTATCAAATACATGGCTAAAAGTTCATAATGATAGGATACCGCTTCCGGCGCAGCTCCCACAAGTTCGGCAATCTTAGGCGTATCTTCCAACACGGCGTCATAATGATAAAAATAAATATCGACTGTCGTTTCTGCCTTTTCCTCTTCCTTTTCATTGATAAGAACCGCTTTTACGCTGTCAAAATTCCTTATCAGTTCAATATCTTCGTTATCCAGTTTCCCGCTAATCCTGCTCTGCCAGCCGCCTTCCTCCAAGGTAATTCTTTCCACTTCATATTTCCACATATTATAAAATAACCCGCATAGTAACGATAAAAGCAAAGCGGAAATAAATGCCGCTGTCATAACGGACAAACTCGATGAACGGTTATTTTTTATATAGCTTGATGAATAATCTTTCCACATAGTCAACAGCCGCCATATACTTTATGACAGCTTTGTCACCTCCCGTTCTTCATCGCTGATAATATACCCGTCCTCTATCGTTATGATACGGTCCGCTTCCAAAGCCACTTTTTCATCATGGGTAATCAATAAAATAGTCTGCTTCAAATTACGATTGGAGAGTTTCAGCATATCAATAATCTCTTTGGTGTTCTCCCGGTCGAGATTGCCGGTCAGCTCATCCGCCAAAAGCAGCGCCGGACGGTAAATTAGAGAACGCGCAATGGCTGTCCTTTGCTGCTGTCCGCCCGAAAGCTGGTTCGGTAAAGCCTCCAGTTTATCCGCAATGCCAAGCGCCGAAACCACTTGCTCAAAGTATTCCTTATTGGGCTTCTTTTTATCAAGCGCTAACGGCAGCAATATATTTTTCCTGACGGTCAGCGTGGGAATCAAATTATAAAACTGATACACCAGCCCTACTTTTCTGCGCCTGAAAACCGCCGCCTGTGCCTGACTCAAGCCGGAAATATCCGTTCCCTCTATCATAACTTTCCCCTCGGTCGGTTTATCCACACCTCCTAAAATATGCAAAAGCGTGGATTTTCCTGAACCGGAAGCCCCTACAATCGCTGCAAACTCCCCTTTTTTCACCGATAAATCAATTCCGTTCAGCGCCGTTACCCGGTTTTCTCCCGAACCATATACTTTCCGCACGCCCTCACACCTTACTATCTCCACTTTACCCGCTCCTTTCCTGCCATATATGATAGATTTGCCCATGCAGACATTCACATATGCTTTTGTTATATTTTAGCAGACGAAAGTTACAACTCAGTGACGATAAAAACGGATTTCAAAACAAGCTCCGCCCTCCGGCATATTTTCCGCCCGGATGGTTCCGTTTTGGCGCTCTATAATCTCTTTCGCCAGAGCCAGTCCAATCCCGATACCACCCTCTTTCGCATTTTTCCCCCGATAAAAACGTTCAAAAAGATGCGGGATATCTTCTTTGGCAAATCCTTTCCCCTCATCCCGGATGAGAATTTCCGTATATAACGGGTTCTGCCCATAAGAACAATGAATCCGTCCTCCCGTATTATGCTCCATGCAGTTTTTCATAATATTCATAACCGCTTCCATCGTCCAGTCCAAATCGGCTGTTACCGCCATCTCCCCCGATTCTGGGATGTCAATGGAAGTGCCTGAATCTGCAAATAATTCCTGTAAGTTGTCTGCCGCCAGAACAAGCACGGTAAAAACATCGACCTCCTCTTTTTGCAATAATAATGTACCCGCGTCCAGACGGGATAAAATAAGCAAGGCTTCCTCCAAACGGGTAAGCCTGCTCAACTGTTTTTGTATCTGTTCCAGCTTGTTCTTTTCCTCCTCTGTCTGCGCCGCCATTTCGGATAGCGTCTGCAAGGATAAAGAAATTGCCGTGATAGGCGTTTTTATCTGATGGGCAATATTGGACAGATTTTTAGCAAAATCATTTTTTGCCTGTACCGCCGCATCTTTCGTCTGATAAAGAAAAGTCACAGTCTTATATATTTCATCTTCCAGTTTGGAAAAATCATCTTCTCCATAAGAAGAAAGAACAGGCGCTTTCCCGATATTCGCCTGTTCCAGATAATCCGTCAACGCCTGAATGCGCTTAGATTTCTTTTTCCTCATATCGTATCCTCCATACGGTAGCCCACACTCCTGACCGTTTTTATACAGGACGGCTGATGCAGTTTGTCCCGCAGCCTTTTCATCGTAACCGTAAGGGTATTGTCGTTTACATAACTTCCTTTCACATCCCACACCTGTTCCAGAATTTTTTCTCTGGTAAGAGTCCTGCCCTTATTCTGCAGCAGATACAAAAGAAGCTGATACTCCGCCGCGCTTAAACTTACCTCTTCCGAATGGCTGGACACTGTACGGCGGTTTACATCCATCATAATCCCATCGCAGGAAAGGTATTGCCCGGACACATTTCCGGTGCGGCGAAGCAGCGCTGCAATCCGCGAATACAACACCTCCAGCGCAAACGGCTTTACCACATAGTCATCCGCGCCGTTTTGAAAACCGGAAACGATATCCGCAGTATCTCCCCGAACCGTCAGAAAAATCACCGGCAGTTCTTTCCGGCTGTCACGAATCCATTTACAAAGGCTGTCTCCACGCCCGTCCGGCATATTCCAGTCCAATAACACAAGCGCGGGCACATGGGACTCTAGCGCCTGTTTTGCCTGCGCCAGCGTAGCGCACAATGTCACGCGAAAGCCTTTTGGCTCCAGATATTCCTTCACCGTCTGCGCAATCTGCGGGTCATCCTCCACATAATATAAATCAATCATCAGCAGTTCCCGCCTTTTTCTTTTCTTGATTCTCATTATAGCAGAAAAATATGACAGGTTGGTGACAGGTTAATAAAAAAATGCCAGTCGAAACCGACTGGCGGCAGCAGCATCTTAAAAATCGTCAAATACATCATTAAAAATATCGTCACCATATTTATCATACAACTTTGCTGCCAAATCATAGCAGTAGTTGTCGTCTCTTTGTGAAATGACCATAATATTCATTATCATTTTATCAATGACCAAAGTATATACTACCCTTATCCCAATTCCCCGGTATTTTATTTTAAAAAAACCGGTTAAATCATTTCCTTTTTTATTTCCTAATGGTTTCCCATAACCATTAGGACTCGGCAAGGGCGCCTGTGATACTTTTAAAATACCTGCCAACACTTGTTTGCGGACGCTTCTGTCAATTTTATCATAATCTTTCCTGGCTTCATCAGTTATCCGTATCTTCCATGCCATTACTCAAATTCCACACTTTCAGACAACTCGTTTAATTCCTCTATGGATAAACCCTGCTCATTTATAAACTCTTCAAAGGAAGATGTATTACTGTTTGCCCGGCTTTCTGCCAGTTTTAGCAATCTGAGATTCTCAATTTTTTCCAACAGTTTTTCCAGTTTAGAAACTTTTTCCTGCGTATCTCGATATTCCTTTACAGATAATAGCACTGCCGCCGGCTGATTATTTTTCAAGATAATATATTCATTATTGTTTTCCGCTACATCACGAAAAATTTTTCCAGCCTTACCCTGACTAAAATCCGATATGGGAACTAATCTTTCCGTCAAATCTAATAATGCTGCGTTCATAATATCAGCCTCCTTTACTAGCTTAATTATATATCTCATTTATATTATATGCAATATTTTCATTAAAATTTATATTATTCAATTATTGTATTAATAAAGTCAACTTTGTAAACTCCCTGATATGATAATCGGCATATTCCATAATACGGTTTCTTTCTTCGGCGCATTTTACGTCAAGCGCTTCCGTAAAGACCGTTTTCATGCCCGCCATTTTTGCCCCATATAACTCATTAGAACCGCCGTCCCCGACAAACAGGCACTCGTCAGGGGTCACATTTAGATTGTGCATTGCCAGTTCATAAATACGTCTGTCGGGTTTTAACGCTCCCACATAACAGGAAAAAACGGCGTTGTCAAAATAAGGATAGAGTGTTGACTGCTCCCAATGCTTGCTGTCAATTACATCCGCATTGCTGATAAGTCCAATCCTGATATCCCGGGATTTGAGTATTTTTAAAGTATCCACGATATCGCCGGATACATTTTGTAACGCCGCTTTCATGCGGTTTTCACGCGCCGCTAAAACTTCTTTCTTTTGTGCATCGCTGACCGCAAACGGCATACTGTCTGTAATCTTATTGATTATTTCCATTTCGGATTTGACTAATCCCAAAGCCCTTTCATGATATAAGGAAGAGCTTTCCGCATACTTTTCCCATTCAGCCATAGACAGACTCAGTATGGAAAATTCGTTATTTTCCTTATCGTAAGCGGGGATAATTAATGTAAAAAATAAGTCAAAATATACGGCTTTTATCATTTTTATAACCATGCCTCCGGCTTTTTCTGACTATACATCCTCTTCTCCCGTCTCCGGCTTTTTCTCAACGCTCTTCATATGTAATAACCGTTCCACCCGTCCTCTGGAAAATACATAGTTTACCAATAGAGCAATAGACACGCCGATGCCCGTATCTATCATGCGGTAAATCGCATAGTTGATATAGTTGGCGGGCGTGTTAAAAAGAATAATGCACAGCACTACCCCGCCCGGCTGTACGCCGCCCGGCCAGTGAAAGCGCACGCACAGCGCAATCAATATAATAATTCCCAGAAAAACTAACAGCAGTCTTATCCAATACGAGCCGCTTGGATAAATCTGATGCTCCAGCCAGAAAAGCCCCAAACCGATAAAACCGCCGATAATCGTGCCAAAGAACCGGTTCCCGCCGCTGCGTCTGGAGTCCTCCATATCCACTCCCATGCCAAAAATTGCGCCAATACAGGCAAAAGTAGGATTCGCACCCGGAAACGGCGCATAAAAAAATGCTGTCAGCATCGTTGCCAATGCAGTTTTTAAACTCCTAAGCCCCAAACCGGGAATGGGCGCATGTACCGGATTATGTTCTTCCATATCAGTTCGTTCTCCTTTACTTGTCACAATTTTGAAAGCTGCCTTGCAGCCGTTCGCCGAATGAGTAAACTCATCTTTCTCGCTAACATTCATTATACCATACCTTTATTTTCAACGCGAATCATTTCCCGTGCAGGCGAGCCGCTATTTTTCTTTATTTGTCTATCCTTCGATTGCAATTAGTTTTATACTGACCATTTACCCCGCCCGTACCCGTATGCTATAATATAGCAATGTAGTTTCAATAGAAAATTGGGCTCTGGGAGGCTTACCATGGTAATCACCGGATATGAAGAGATTTATAAAAAAGAAGTGATTCAACTGATTCTGCATATTCAAAATAATGAAGCCGGAATTAACCTTTCTTTGCAGGAACAGCCGGACTTATACGATATCCAGACATCCTATATGAAAGACGGCGGTTATTTCTGGGTCGCTCTGAATGATAAAAAAGAAGTGATTGGCACAATCGCCCTTATGCGGAAAGGAAACGGCGTCGGCATCCTCAAAAAGTTTTTTGTCCGCAAAGACTACCGCAGTCAGAAAGTCGGGTTAAAACTGTATCTTGCCTTACTCGATTTCAGCGAAGATAAGGGTTTCACCACGCTTTTACTGGACACTCCCTCGGTGGCAAAAGATTCCCATAGGTTTTATGAAAAAAACGGCTTTGTGCGGATTACGACAAGCGAACTGCCCATTCCCTATGAATTTCCCGACAGGGATTCCTATTTATATATAAAACGTCTGACGTCATAGCCCTTTACAGGCTTTTCCCGTTATCTGCCCTATTGCAATACGGTATACGGAAACCTTGTCTTTTGCCGCCTGAATATATTTCATACCGGCTTGTATAAACCCGGCGCTGTATTTGTGCAAGAAAGCCTCCAGCGCCTTTTCTTTCATCTCATCATCCGCAATCTCCGCTTTCCCGAAAACAATAACGCTCTCATACTGCTCGCCGAATTTTGACGCTAACACCTTAGTCTTTCCGACTACGGTAAAACAGACATTACGGTTAAATCTTATATTTTGGGCTTTCTGCCCGTCCTCTATGGTTCCATGAATATAAATGGCGTTATCCATAACGACATAATTTACCGGCACGCCGTATGGGTAATCGCTCCCCGCTGTGGATAATACGCCAAACTCTCCGCCTCTTAAAATTTCCATAGCGTCGCTTTCTGACATCTTCCTGTCTTTACGCCGCATTTCGTTAGTCATGGTTTTAGCTCCTCTTTTTCATCTTTTTACAGGGTTTTCTCTGCTTCCCCAAATATCGATTCACCCGCTTTTGATAAGCCAGGTATTCCGCGCCAAAAACTTCCTGCAAAAACGGCTCCTCATTATTGACAATCTGTAAATGCAGCATCAGGCAAGCCGCTATGCTTATCACCAGCAAGGGAACATTAAAAAACATATAGACCATCCCAATATAAACCAAATCAAAACCTAAAAATGCCGGATTTCTGCTGATTTGAAAAATCCCTGAAGTCACAAACGCCGTCTTGTCCGTATGGGATACGCCCGCGCGCCAGCTATCTTTCATTGTATAAACAGCAGTTATAAAAAATAACACTCCCACAATCGCCAAAATTGCCCCAATCATTCTTACCCAAACCGGGAAAATACTCGTATTTAAAATAATGGAGACAACCTCTGCCATGACCGCAAGATATGTTACCATTTTCATTATGACTTCAATCCATTTCGTAAAACCGGACTTGCCTTTTCCCATCTGGTCAGTCTGTATGCCGGATTTTTTCTGCACAAACATTTTATACAGATAACATCCGTAAAATAATACAAGTATAATAATTGCTGCAATCTGAAATAGCATTTTACTCCTCATTCCGAGTTTTTAACAAATTCATATCTTTTTGCACAGTTTCCAATTTATTATTGACTCTAAGTATATCATTATTGGTTCATAAAGTCTATTGCCATTCCACTCTGAATTTTATCAATACGTCTTGACGTATACCCGCATTTCGGGTATAATCAATTTATGATAAAAACATTTGCGGATAAAGAAACCGAAAAAATATATAATCAGTTATTTTCAAAGAAATTACCCCAAGCAATCCAAAAAATAGCATTGCGAAAATTAATTATGATTGATAATGCTCAAAATCTAGAAGATTTGAGAATCCCGCCAGCGAATCATTTAGAAAAATTAGATGGCAGTCGAGAAGGACAATATAGTGTCAGAATTAATGAACAATACAGGATATGTTTTAAAATAGATGGAAATAATTTTTATAACGTGGAAATTATAGACTATCATTAGATTTGGAGGTTTATCAGAATGAATTTTATTGAAATTCCCAAAATGAGTGAAATATTATTAGAAGAATTTATGCTGCCGCTAGGATTGTCTGCATATCGTTTGGCACAAGAAATTCATGTGCCTGTATCAAGAATTCAAGATATTTTACATGATAGACGGAAAGTAACAGCAGACACATCAATTAGGCTTGCAAAATTTTTTGGCGTATCCGATAGATATTTTTTAGATATACAAAACGATATTGACATAAGAAATGCAAGAGCTGGCATAGAAGATGAACTTAAACAAATTTCTGTATATCAATATATATGAGCATCCGCCCTATCTACGGCGCAGTGCTTCTTTTAGGAACAAAAAATGTGTCCTTGTACCCTTTTTCCATTTTTAACAGAGCAATCTTTTTGTCAATGCCTCCCGCATATCCGGTGAGGCTTCCATTTGCGCCGACTACTCTGTGACATGGCACAATAATGGATATCTCATTGTGCGCTACTGCTCCGCCGACCGCCTGCGCCGACATTCTGTCAAGCCCTTTCTTTTCCGCAAGCTTCTTGGCAATCGCCCCATACGTCGTTGTCTGTCCATAGGGAATCCGGGCAAGGATTTCCCATACCTCATTTTGAAACGCGCTTCCGATAAAATGCAGCGGCAGCTTAAACTTCGGTTCATTTCCTGAAAAATATATATCGAGCCACTTTTTAGCCTGTCCAAATACCGGCAGTTCTTTCTCTTCATTTTCTTTATCAAGATAAAGCGCAAAATATTTCTGCCCCTCAAACCATAATCCTGTCAGACCGATTTCATCCGCTGCCAGTACAATACCGCCAAGCGGTGATTCATATTTACTTGTATATTGCATTTCATGTTCCCCCCGTTTGAATATGCACCTTTGAACCTTTTCAATTTTACAGTCTTCATAATCCCAAGAGCTTAACAGTCCCTTAGCAATTTGCGCTCCATCGGTTTTCTTGCTTTTATTAACAAAAAATCAGGTTTGTGACATAAATCCTTATATTGCGGATATTGTTCCAACAATTCATCAGTCGGTAACGGCTCAATCATCTTTTCAATCATAAAACCCGCTTCAATCAATGTATTCACAATCGTTGAAAAGGTTCTGTGATACTTTTTCACATTATCCACAAACCATACGGACTCCCGCTCTCCCTCAATACTATAGTTTGCCAGATTCAAATAAAGCTTGTTCCCGTTGGCATCCCTTGTCCATCTGTCGCCTCCGGCATGACAAGTGCATAAAGGATTCTCCTGTGAAAAAATAAATAACCCGCCTTCACACAGCATTTTATATATATTTTTCACAACGCCGGAAAAATCTTCCACATAATGAAATGCTAAGGAACTTATCACCATATCAAACTGTTCATTCAACTGCGCAATATCTTCCATCGGCATATTGATATATGATATCTTAGAATCGCTATTCTCTTTTCTTGCAATTTCCAGCATTTTCTCTGAAATATCGATTCCTATCACCTGCTCCGCACCATCACGAATAAGCCGCACACAATGTTCCCCGAAACCACACCCTAAATCCAGCACTTTTTTACCATGCAGGTCCGGCATCACGGAAAACAGTGCTGGTATCTCAAACAAATTATTGGCATTCAACTCATTATCTCTAATTTTTTTATATCCTTCAAAAAATGTTTCATTATCATATATATTCTGTTTAGCCATTTATCAACAACTCCTTTTCCATTCATAAAATAGTTTAAATGCCTTTAGATAAAAATCTTCCATTTGTACATACCTAATCTCAATCATGGTCTATACCTTATTAAACTTCATGTTTGTCTTACTGCATTATTCTACTTGATATGTATGGCGCTATCATCAAAGAAAGTAGTAAATAACTTTCAGGAGTTGGACTCTTTTCTAAAATGTATCAGCGACAAAATCCCAATCGGGGTAAAGTAAGCGCACCAAAATTCCAACGCTATCACTCCGCCCATATTGGTTTTTCCATCTGACATAGAACTGAATATGCCCGTCATCGGCATAATAAAACAGGGAAAAAAGAATACTCCATGAACCAACAGCAAATACTTTAACCACTTATCTGCTTTTGTCTTTGCATCTATTGTAAGCCCGACAAAAAAAGTCGAAAGCGCCATCATACCATATCCAAGTAAGTTATAGTGAAAAAACAATCCGCCCCTTGCGTAATCAAGTATTCTTATCGTCTGCTCATCCAGTGAATCTAACCTCACCGAAGTGGTTTGGGCAAAATACACAAGAAGTATCAAAACAGTATAAACCGCAGCAAATGTCATCCCGACATTTGCAGCCACTCTATGCTTTTCATCACTTTCATGACAAAAACCAGCGGTCATCATGATATATCCAATAGGTAATAACATACATACAAAATAACTTCCAAAATCAAAGGGAACCAACATACAGACAGCAAATAATAATACTGCAATCGTTACTATCAAAGCCCCGATACTTGCTATGATTTTATTCATTTTAACTTAACACCCCCGCCAGAATCTTCAAAAAAATTTATAATACTATTTAATCCCATAAGTGCATTATTATCATTCATCGCCGGTCTTTCATTAGTGTTATGACTATATACAACTTCATGAATGTTATAGCAGTTCATATGATGCAATAGCGTACACGCTGTGCCATATGCTTTGTCTATATGACCATCGCCGCCCCCAACCAGTATGACTGCTCCTTTCTTAGATTTTACAATAGCTTCTTCCTTTCGGAAAAATCTGGCACAAAAATATGTTTGGAGCCTGCTTCCAACATCCAATAATTTTCCAGTCAATTCCGAAAAATAAAGCGGTGAAGCGATTAAAATATTATCACATTCTTGTATGTATTTGTATACATTCTGCATTTCATCATTTATTGAACAACCTTTATTCTCCCAACAATATCGGCAATCAATGCAAGGCGAAATATTGCACCTATAGGCATCTACAATTTTATACTCATCCACAATTTTTTCAGTAATTTTCTTAATAAGGCTGCTGGTATCACCATTTATTCTTGGAGAACCATTTAATATCAAAGTTTTCATTATGCTGCTCCTATACAAATACCGATACTATTTTACATGATACACCCCAGTATTTCAACATGGAGCAGTTTTAAACATTTGATGGAAAAAAAGGAAACCTTGATATTTTCTAGGTTTCCTAATTAAATAAGACCTCATATCATGAAATATGAGGTCCTAAACTCATGCTGCTGACTGATTAAAATAATCAAGGTCAACACCTTGCAGTGACGCGATTGTTCCCGTATGCAAATCTTAACACATATTGTATGGCAACAATTTATAGTTGTTTTTTCGCTATCAAAATCTTTTGATTATTGTCTTATTTCTGCAAATATGAAGTTGTCATCGAATTATCTCATATTTCAATCGCAAATATGAGTTCTCCAAAATCACACATTCTTGCAGTTTCAAAACACCTAATTTTGATAACTCACTTTCTGCTATCAAGGACTTTCCATCAATTAAAGTAGAAG
>JAMPFF010000056.1 GCA_023664605.1 Clostridium sp. | reverse complement strand
ATATTTTTCAGCGATTGGCTGCACTAAATTTTCAATATCTTTAATTGTAAATACACCGTCATTCATAAAACCATCAACTCCTGATTTGTCTTTCTAAATTTGAATATATCATACTATATTTCACTGTTTATTTCAAGAAACGCAAATCCTTATAAATTCCTTAGACTTTGCATTTATGATAACTTACAGAGTAAACACTATACTCATTTTACAAGCCGGCTAATCATAATGCAAATGGAGGTTTGATTCATGAACACAATGACAACAAACAGGCGTCGCTGTCTGTCAAATTTCGCGCTGAAATACATCGCGCTGGTATGTATGGTTTTCGACCATATTCATTACTTTTTTGCTTTTACGGGAAAAGTTCCGCTCTTTTTCTCCTGGATAGGCAGGCTTGCCGCGCCGCTGTTTCTCTTCTGTACCGTTGAGGGTTTTATCCATACCCACAACAGGAAAAAATATTTCCTGCGTATCTATCTGATTTCCGTTTTGATGGGGCTTATACAGTTTTCTTTTTATAATATAGGCTATGCCCTTGTACGGGGCGACGGCTTTTTCCCGCAGAATCAGATGCTTGCGTCTTTTTCCATTTTGATAGTCATTTTACAGGGCATCGACTGGTGCGCAGAGAAAAAATGGCTGCGCGGCATTATAGCGGTTCTGATTCCGCTTGCACTCCCCTTTATCATATTGTCGCTTTTAGCCGTTTGCAATTTGGGCGGATATGGCAGAGCGGCGTTTGTTGTCAATCTGCTTGCCTTTACCGTACTGCCCTGCCATCTGTTTATTATTGATGGCGGTACTGCTACGATAATCTGCGGCTGTCTGCTCTACCTGTTCCGCAAGCATCGGACGAAACAGGCTGCCGCATATGCGCTTTATGTTATCCTGTGGGATATTCTGCGCTGTCTGCTGCTGTTAGGAGACAGTCTTTCCATAACGCTTTTTTTCACCGAAGCATATGAATGGATGGAGGTTTTTGCAGTTATCCCAATGCTATGCTACAATGGTACTCGTGGACGCGGCGCAAAGCGGTTGTTTTACTGGTTCTATCCCGCCCACATCTACATACTCTATGCGCTTTCCTGTATCATGTATAACTTGCGCGGTATGTAACTTATGCAGTGTATAGATTAATTGCAAAACTCGCTTTTTATAACCCTGCAGTGGTTTGTTCCTTTTGTACAACCATAGTTGCTAACTTAGTTTCGCAATTACATAAACTATTCCGGCAGAAAGAGGTTTTCCCATGGCGCGTATCCTTGTAATCGATGATGACAATGAAATACTGATTTTAATAAAAAACGCCCTGCAAAAAGACGGACATGAAGTCGTCTGCCGCCAGGGCGTCACAGAGAATATCAGGGCGCATATCCTGCAATATGACCTTATTCTTTTAGACGTTATGATGCCCGGCACTGACGGGTACAGCTTTTGCCGCGCCATCCGTGATTATGTGGACTGCCCCGTTCTTTTTCTTACCGCCAAAAGTCTGGAGGAGGACGTCGATTTTGGTCTTTCCCTCGGCGCTGACGACTATATCAAAAAGCCTTTTTCCATCATTGAGCTGCGGGCAAGGGTAAACGCACATTTACGGCGTGAGCAGAGAGAAAAACGCTCCTGTTTTTCGGTGCAGAATGTTCATTTTCTGCTGGCTTCCAGGGAAATTCTTGTAAATGACAGTAAGCTTGTCTTTACGAAAAGCGAATATGAAATTGCTTTACTGCTTGCGAAAAATCACGGGCAGACATTTTCCCGCGAACAGATTTATGAAGCCGTTTTCGGATATGACGGGGAAAGCGATGAATCCGCGATTACAGAGCATATCAAAAATATCCGTAAAAAATTTGCAGCAGCGGATGTTTCACCGATTACAACAGTCTGGGGGATTGGATACCGATGGCAGTCTTAAAAAAATCAAATAAAAAGGAAAGTACTCTCAGCGCCTTTTTTCTCCGTTTCCTGCTGCAAGTGATACTCGCCGTTATTTTTACCGGTATCTTGTGGCTGGCGCTTTTACTTTTCGGCATCAAATCTCATATGATACTGCCCGCCAATTATGTCGAACAGAAAGTCCACATTTTTGCCGACTCCCTTAACAGTGAAGATATCGTAACGCCGGACATGATTCCGGACGGCGCGGACTATGCCATCTATAATAAAAACGGTCTACTCTCTAATACCAATCTTTCCGGCTCCTATCTGGAAAAAGCAGCTTCCGCTGCTGTCGCAGGACAGGACTATTATCTTGCCGATATTTCAGGGCGGGTTTATCTGAAATTGGAAACGGATTTACAGATTCTTATTTTGACTTACCGCATCCGCTCAGTATTTGCTAATCCTGTGCTGCGCCGTATTTTTCCTGATATAGAAACTATCGGACTGATTGCATTTTTTCTTCTGCTTATCGGAAACCTTATTTTAGTTATTACACGAAGCGCAAGGCGGCTTGCAAAAGAACTTTTGATTCTGCAGAACGCCACAGACCAAATCAGGGAGCAGAATCTTGATTTTGAAATTGCCAAAACCGGCGTCCGGGAATTTAATCAGGTTGCGGATTCTCTCAACGCGCTGCGGATAGAACTTTCCCGTTCCCTGGAAGAACAATGGTCTATGCAGCAACAGAAAAAAAGACAGCTTTCCGCGCTGGCGCATGATATCAAAACGCCTCTTACCGTGGTTCGCGGCAATGCGGAACTGCTGGCGGAAACAGAACTTGATACGGAGCAGGCTTCCTATAATCAATTTATTCTGAAAAATACAGAACAGATTCAAAACTATGTGTCCAAAATGATTGAAACGGTCAGAAACGAGACTTTCGCTGACGCTCCGGCTGTTCCGTTTGGGCAATTTCTGGATGAACTGTGTGAAAATACAAAAAGTCTCGGTTATAAAAAGGAACTTTCCGTTCTTTTTACATCCGAAACTCTGCCGGAGACGCTCCCCTTTCCGGAAACTTCTATCAAACGTATTTTAAACAATCTGTTAGATAATGCCGTTTATTATTCGTCCCGCCGCGGCACAGTGCGTCTGCATACCTGCCTTGTCATTCATAATAACAGCGTTTCTGAAAACTCCGGCGCCGATACAATGCTTCAATTTACCGTCTCCGACGAGGGACGCGGTTTTTCTGCACAGGCACTACGCTTCGGCACAGAAGAATTTTGGCAGGACGATACAAGCCGTGGTAACCATTCCCGTTTTGGAATGGGGCTTACGATTGTCAAGCAGTTAGTTGATGGCATGGGTGGCACGCTCACGCTTGGCAATCAAACGGAGGGCGGCGCGGTTGTGACAGTAGAACTGCCGGTAAAACAATAAGCTTTTCCTGTCAATCCAGCCCAACAACCCCGTCCACAGGAAGCGACATCACGATACCCTGCGCCTCGCTCTGCATTCCGCACTTTTGTCCGATTGCTTCCATGATTGCCTGCTTGTCATCTTTTTTAGCGAGGATAATAACGACCTCTCGTTCTTCCTGTACGCTGATTTTCCAGAACTTCATTGCTTCCGCGCTTCCCACTCTTCTACTGTGGAAAACAGTGCCTCCGGAAGCGCCGACAGGTCGTGCCGCGTTCATGACCTCTTCACTGAATCCCTGATTTACAATCGCCATAATCATATAATATTCGCTTCCTGCCATTCCTGCCTCATTCCTTTCTAACAATGTCCTGTTTACTTCCGGTTGTAATGAATCAATCATCTGAACGATATGACCGCTGCCGCCGGAAAGAACAATCGTAAATGCGATTCCGGTATTCGGCATACCAAGATGCAGCTTTTTCTGTAATCTGGTAAGCATTTCGCCCGCATATGCTTTGGGCATCATTCCCATTAATATATTTTTATCCACGCCGTCCAGACCGAGCATATCCATAACTTCACTGGACGCCGTTCCCTGCGCATGAAAAGTGTACTGCAAAGGCACATCTGCTTGACTGAATAAGTCAACCGCTTTTTTTATCAGTTTAGGCGTAGCTATGAGAAACAACATCCGATATGACGCTTTTTTATGATTTACTGCCATCTCCTAGTCCTCCTCAAACTCAAAGATTTCATCCGCACCATCCAAGAAAGCATCTTCGCGCATTGCCACTTCGTCCGCTTTCTTCAGTTTGTATTGATATACCATTCCCATAATCTGAATAGCGATTAGGGGCGTAAGCGCTACCAAAGCCACCACGCCGAACGCATCCGTCATCACATTGCCGCCAACCGCATCACAAGCTCCCATACATAGCGGCAGCAAGAAAGTCGTTGTCATCGGACCGCTTGCCACGCCGCCGGAGTCAAATGCAATACCTACAAACATTTTCGGCACAAGTCTTGACAGCAATAACGCAATAACATATCCGGGTATCACTATCCAGAAAATCGGTAGTCCTGTCAGCACTCGCAGCATCGCCAGCCCAACGCTGACCGACACGCCGATGGACAGACACATATTCATGGACTTTGCTGATACCGCGCCGTTTGTTACATCCTCTACCTGATGATTTAATACCTGTATGGCAGGCTCTGCTTTGACAATATAATATCCAATCAACATACCGATTGGCACTAACAGCCATTTCCAACTCGCGGAAGCGATATCGTTTCCCAGCGAAGAACCAACCGGCGCAAACCCGACATTGACGCCGCACAAAAAAAGCACCAGCCCGATATAAGTATAGATAAACCCAATCAGCACACGCTTTACCTGGCGTTTTAAATAACGGCGGCTTAATAACTGGAAAATAACAAACACTGCAGCCACCGGCAGTAACGACACCAGCACTTCCCTTATATAAGGCGGTATGCTAATCAGAAATTCCCATACCACATCCCGCGTCGTCACTACATTAGCCACGGCTGACGCCGCATAGGAAGCCTGTGTCGGATGATAGAAGCAGCCTAAAAGCAATACCGCCAAAACAGGGCCAACACTCGAAAGCGCCACCAGACCGAAACTATCGCTTGAGGCATTTTTATCGCCTCTGACCGATGCAAGACCGACGCCCATTGCCATAATAAACGGAACCGTCATAGGACCTGTTGTCACACCGCCAGAGTCGAACGCCACCGCCAGAAAATCTTTTTCGATTAACAGGGATATTCCTATTACCGTGATATAAAGCACAATCAATATCGTGGAAAGATTAATCTGAAACAAAATTCTCACAATCGCCAACGCAAGAAAAATACCGACGCCGACCGCCACCGTCAAAATCAAAATATGATTTGGAATGGACGGAACCTGCCCCGCAAGCACCTGTAAATCCGGTTCCGAAATGGTAATAATCGCGCCCATGGAAAACCCTATCAGACAAATCAGCACGATTTTTCTCGTTTTTGATATCTGTACGCCAATACCTTCTCCAAGAGGGGTCATTGACATCTCCGCTCCGAGCTGGAAAAAGCCCATACCGACAACCAGCATCACCGCTCCTGACATAAACATAACCATCGTTCCCAATTTAACGGGAACCAGCAGAATGCTGAGAAGCAGGACAATACCCGTTATCGGCAGCACCGCGGAAAGCGATTCCAATATTTTTTCTTTTAATTTCTGATTCAAATAGACCACCTCTTGAAGTTAATGCCGGTATTGTACTATATGTTTTACATATGGTTTTTATAAATCATAATACATCTTAAACTCCGCCGGATTCGGAATCTGTTCCATTTTCTTTAATTCCCCGCGTTTACGCGCCACCCAGATATCAATCAGCCTTTGCGGGAAAACGCCGCCCTTTGTCAGATAATCATGGTCTGCCTCCAGTGCGTCCAGCGCCTCTCCCAATGATTTCGGCAGCCCTTTGATTTTTTTCTGTTCTTCTTCGGAAAGCGTATATAAGTTAAAATCGTAAGGCCCCCAGCCATTTTCCGCTGGGTCAATCTGTTTCTCAATACCGTCCAGTCCCGCCATCAAAATTGCGGAATACGCATAGTACGGATTTGCCGTCGCGTCGGGATTGCGCAGTTCAAATCTCTTCGTCTCCGGAGATTTTGCATACGCGGGAATACGGATGACCGCGCTTCTGTTAGACGTCGCATAGCCGATTGTAACAGGCGCTTCATATCCGGGTACTAAACGTTTGAATGAGTTCGTGGACGGATTGGTAAACGCACATAAAGAGGCGATATGTTTTAACAATCCGCCGATAAAGTAATGCGCCGTACGGCTGAGACCTGAATAACCGTTTTCATCATAGAATAACGGCTGCCCATCCTTCATCAGCAGCATATGTACATGCAGTCCGCTTCCCGCCTCCTGGTAAATAGGCTTCGGAAGAAACGTCGCCGTCTTACCCTCTCTTGCCGCCATATTTTTAATAATGTATTTGGTAATCATCGTATTATCCGCCATCGTAGGCATATCCGCAAGTTCCACCTCTATCTCCATCTGACCCGGTCCGCCTACTTCATGATGATGATATTTTACTTTAATACCCCAATCCTCCATCATCATACACATACGGCTGCGCAAATCATATCCTACGTCCTGCGGCGCGGCTACATGATAACCGCCTTTGCTCGGCACTTCATAACCGTTATTGCCCGGCACTTCCAGATTGCAGTTCCAGTCCGCTTGCCTTGTATCAACCCAGTAACCGCAGCGTTTGGGCGTTACTTCATAACGAACGCGGTCGAATAAATAAAATTCAAACTCCGGTCCGATTATCATCCGGTCGGCAATGCCGCTTTCTTTCATGTATTCTACGGCTTTTAAGCTGACATTTTTCGGATATTGGTCGAAAGGCTTATTTTCCCCTTTTCCGATTGTACATACATTTCCGCACATCGTCAGCGTCGGCACATCTGCAAACGGGTCTATATAAGCGGTGTCAGGGTCGGGCAAAAACACCATATCGCTTTTCTCAATCGGCGCATACCCGTAATTGGAACCGTCAAAACCAATGCCGTATGTAAACGTATTCTCGCCGAACCGCTCCACCGGAATCGTAATGTGACGCCAGCGTCCGTCAATATCCGTCATCTTAAAATCAATCATACGGATTTGTTTTTCTTCACACAATTTTCTGATTTCTTTACTTTTGTCCATACACTTGTTACCCCCTGTTTCGTAGGAAAGAAACCTGCCGCTCTTCCACAGCCGCAGATTCGGTTGATAGTTGCCGTTTGTATTATGCAGGCGTAAGCCTGTGTTTATTATACCATATACTTCCTGCCCCCTGCACTAATTACTTGTCGTGAAAACACGGAAATTAATTTTCAGTTATCATTTACTTTTAAAACGGCAAGGCATACATAAATTCCGCGAAAGCCCTTGAAAAACGACGGCAGTTAGTGAAAAAGACGCGGCGCGGCTTTTGAAGTTAGTGCCGCTTCGTTTTTCACGGAGCGAAAGCGCGCTGACAAGGAACTTATGTATGTCTTGCCGGCTCTAAACCTGAACGATAACTGAAAATTAATTTCCGTGGTCGAAAAAATCTTTTATATCCACTGTATAAAAGCAGTCTTATCTTCGCTGTTATAGCCTGCTCTTCTATAGAAATTCAACGTACTTTCCTGTTTGGAGCCGGTCAGCAGCATGAGTTTATAGCAGTTTTCACGTTCGGCGATTTCTTTTGCGCGGGCAAGACACGCCGAGGCAAGCCCCATCTTTCGATAGGCGCTGTCCGTAATGACGTTCTCTACAAAAGCATACGGCTGCTGGCTATGGGTTAAATTTGGTATGATGACGCACACGCAGGAAGAAACGATTTTCTCGTCCTCTTCCGCCACAATAATATGGTGGTCTTTATCCGTTAAAATTTTATTCCATTTCGCCATAATCTCCGGCGTCCGCTCCGGCATGGGGTTATCGTGAAGCTGCATATACAGTTTCATTAAGCCGTCAAAGTCCTGGTCTGTTATTTCGCGTATCATGGGGTCTGGTCTCCTTTATAAGTCTCTCTTGATATCCATATTTTAATATTTTCTATTTTAAAAAAGTGTGTGTATACATAATTATTTTACTTTGCTTGTTCTGGAAAAGCAAACAATTTACATTTCAGAGCGATTATCAGAAATATCCCTCCTGTATCAACAATTGTGAGGTTTATTTTATTTCCCTGCTTTCCGCCCGATATTTAAGCGGCGATTTGTGGAAATTCTTTTTAAATGCAAAGCTGAAATAGCTTATGCTGTTAAAGCCGCATTCAAAAGCAATACTTTCAATGGATTTATCAGTTGTAATAAGCATAGTTACGGCATTTTCAAGCCTGACTTTGGAGAGATATGCCGAAAATGTATCGCCTGTAACCTGTTTAAACAGCCGTGAAAAGTGTGCAGGCGAAAAACCGAATCTTTTGCAGACTCTATCAAGAGTAATTGCATCTGCGTAGTTGCTTTCGATATATCTCATCGCGTCGTTTACATGAGTGTTGAAATCTGTGCATTTACTTGTATGGACGGCGTTTATCTGATGCTCCATCACATATATGATGATTAACTCAAGCAGCGATTTAAGCTTTAAGTCAGTATAGGGAGTTTGGATTTTGTACTCCGTAAGCATCTGCTCGAACAACTGACGGATATATATGCTGTCCGCGGCATTTAATATATGAAAACGCTCATTGTAAAATTTGTTGAATGACGCAGGCGTTAAGTCGCTCTTGATGCTGTCTGCAATAGCGAAAGAATATTTTACAAGGATTCCTGCATACACGGCATCGCTTACTGAATAAGACTGGTGCGGCAGATTAAGCGGCGACGTTCCGACATATCCACTGTGCATATCCCATTCCCCATCCGTTGAGTAAACATGGCGGTCGCCTGATATAGTCAGCCCTATCTCAAAATGGTCCGTAACTGCGGATAACGCCGCCATATGTGCATTTGTACTTTTTCCATTGTAGGTAATGCTCTTAGTCACTTCAAAGTTGGATTTGTTTTTAATTGGTCGTGGCATGATGCATCTCCCTTGTTGAGTATGCCTTGTCATAATATATAAAAATATCATAATATCTAAAAAATAATCTGTAAAGTGATATTTTATTATAAATTGATACAGCACTTTCCTGCTATTATAATGAAAAGAGTTCAATAGAACGAATGCTTTAAATTATAATAGGAGGCAAGGCGGCATGAAGGTATTATGTGAAAAAAACGCTTTACTTGAGTCCAAGGCGGTTGTAGAAGATTACGCTGAAGACATAATGAATTACGGCAGTAAATATGTAATTTTTGCCGTCGCGGAAAAGAGCCAGAGCTTTCGTAAGGTAATTACGGAATATGTATTGTCATTCAGGACTGCAGGCGGCATAAAAGAATTTAAGGTCAATAAGCAGATATATGATTCAAGCGTGGAGGGGGCTGTTGGCGATTTGTATTATTCTAAAAGGGGATATCAGGATTTTAAAAAGGTGGATTGAAGAGTAAGAAAGCATTGCAATCACCATGCCTTTTCACACTAATCCCCATATCACAACCGCCTGCTGCACCGTCAGTAAATTCTTTTTAAATTCATACCCCACAAAATAATCGGACGCTATCGCATCCGCGGAAACTTCCTCACCACGGTAAAACGGCGGACAGGGATTTAGCAGCGCATACGCGTTTGCCATATCCATGATTTCTTTTGTGACCTGACAATCTTTAAAATCATGCAGCACGTCAGCAGACAGTGAATCCGTGCATATGATATCTTTTCCTTTGACAGCTTCCTTAATATTATGATATACCGTTACGCCGTCCATCTCATATCCCGCGCCGCAGCACTGTGACAAGTCAAATCCCATCACTTCGGAAGCCTCTTTCCACGCCAGCCCGATATTTCCGGATCTGCCGCAGAACAAATATTTATCATTCGTAAAATTATCCCTGATTTTTGACAGAGAATACATATCCGCCAATACTTCGCAGGGATGATTTTGGTCTGTCATGGCATTGATAACCGGCGCGCCGGAATACTCCGCCAGTTTTTCAAGCAGTTCAATATTTTTATGCCTTGCAATAATAACGTCCGCCCAATTATTCAAATATCCGCAGACGTCTTTTAAATCCTCTTTCTTGTCAAGCGTTTCCGTCGGAAATAAAATGGGCTGTCCGCCTAATAAATAGATGCCTTTTTCAAATGTTACCCTTGTCCTGATACTGGAATTTGGGAAAAATAAAATAACGCTTTTGCCTCTTAAAATATCATGGTATTTTCCCTGTTGCACTTCGTCCGCAATCTTGAAAATATCATAAATATCATTTGCCGTATAATCTGTCAGCCTTATCAAATTCCGCATTGATAATCTCCTTTATTATTTGCCGCTTCATGGGTATCTTTTAAAAACTGCAGGGCGGCGGCTCCCTCTTTTTCATTATATTCATAGCCAAGCCGCTTTCCGACATATCGCGCCGCATTTTCAAATAAACCGCACATCGTAAAGACCGCCCGCCAGGCATTATCGATATTGCCGTCAAAATAAGTGTCTATAAGCACCTGCCACTCATCTTCCGGCAGCCACTTATATAAATACTTGGAAGATTTTCCCGTACTGACCGACCAGTCTGTTATCAGCCCGACTTTCCAATCTAATACCTTGATAAGTTCCGTCCTGACATGAAAATTTGTCATATCCTGTACATAAAGAATCTCTTCTCTCCACAGCCCTTTTGCAAGATTGTTTGTACACCACCAGAACTCATTGCAGGTCGCCAAGTACTGTTCCTTTTCAGGCTTTTTCACCCGGTAATCACAATCGCTCGCCGGTTCTATCTGCGGCAGTATATTTTCTTTATCCAATAAAATTTGGCAAAGCTTATCTTCTTTTACCGCCTGTAATGCGTACTCTATCGACTGCACCGTTAAATCAATCCGCACCCCGTCCGCAAACTGCATCAACCGTCCGTAGGAGTTATTTTTATCGCTTGGAAAATAGGGGTTTTCATCAGGATACTGCATATAAAGGATTTCCCCGAATTTTTTAATCCAGTCTTTGTCTTCAATAAAGTCTTTTGTCCTATCCACTACATAGACGATATCATAATCCTGAAACATATCTTTCGGCACATTTTTATTTGTTCTTGAACCGTTCATATAAACGGCTTTGATTCTGTCGTCATCCTGCGCAATTTTCAGAATAAGGCCGTACATTTCTTTTTCTGTTCTCATAAATATTTCTCCATCAAATAAAAATCCCCTTTCCGCCAATGCGCCATGCCGACATTCTGATATCCGCACTTATTGTATAACTTTAGCGCATACGGATTTTGTGTGAAAACATCCAGTCTGACAGCCTCGACTCCCTGTGCTTTCAGGCTCTTTTCAATATGCGCCATCGTCAATCCCGCAATGCCCTGATGTTGATATTTCGGATTCACACAAAGTCTGTGCAGAACATAGAACGATTTTGTCTCATCTTTCCAGTGCCCGTTTCGGTACTCTTCGTCAAATTCCTGACTCAAAACATAAATAACCGCCGCTTCATCCTCATCATATCCTATGTATAAATTTCCGGCTTCGATATCCGCCCGAAAATCCTCTCTTGTCGGATAAAATTCATCCCACTGCATGATGCCCTGACTCTCCATCTGCACAATGGCAGCGTCGGCAAGTGCAGTAACGGCATCCAGATTGTCTATCGTTCCCCGCTTGAATTGTATTTTCATTTTATCATTATGCCTTTCTTTTAGTCTGCAATCCATTCCTGCTTAACGTCTGTTCATCTCATCCACTTCTTTTTTCGGCTTCACCGTCAGTTCCGCCCATGCGGGTCTAAATCCGCTCTTAACCGCATTTCTTGCAGATTTTATATTACACCATGCGCAGCAGTAAAAAGGAACTTTATCTCTTTTGATAATCTCCACCGCCAGCCTGCTTGTCAGGGCGGACGCAATGCCTTTTCTGCGATACTCCGGTAATACGTCAATGCCAATCTGCCACATGGAGTCACAGTCCGCCGAACACGCCGCAAGCCCTATTAAGTTACCATTTTCATATGCCCCGACGCCCAGAACATCCAGTTCTTTTCTATCTTTACACAATGCGTTAGACCACTGATTCGTATACAAATCCTGAAAGTCCGCCTGTTCTAATATCCTCGTTTCATACGGGCAGTCTAAATGCAGCGCATTTAATATATCTGCATCCGGCAAAAAATATTCCGCCATAAAACACACCCGGAAACCCTCTTTCTCAAACGCCTCGTTTAATATGTGCATATTCGGCGTTTCAAAACAATGCGCGGTATCATAATATTCCGGTTGGATGGACGCCACAATATTACTGCCATATGTCACCATATCGCAGGCAAACGGCAGTTTTAAATATCTTCTTGCTTTTTCATCTTTTGCAGAATTTACGATAACATTTTCGCTTTTACAAAAATCCTGCGCATTACAATGTAAATCTATTGCCGACTGCTGCATCGCCACAATCATAATGTCCTGATTTGTCATTTTATCCTCCATGTCAGAGCAGCTTGCTGCGATGACACCGCGCCGAGAATCTCAAATTCTCGGCTGCGCTCAAGGCATATTTGAGGCTCTGACTCAAATTGCCGATTGATAAAATAAGCTATCGAGCTTATTTTTCAATCTATTTCCTCTATAAACTTATCTGCAATATATTCTGGAGACTCCGCCCAAAATCCATTCTGCACATCCTGTAATATTTCATACGTTGCTGAATTGTAAAATTGTTCAATAATTTCCGCAAATCCTACATTCAACCTCTTCTGTAGCACATCTGCTACGGCACGAATCTGAATACATACATTCATAGTAATATCCTTTCCATTAAATACATAAATTTTTTCATTCATAAACTTTCCTCACAACCATTGTAAGACAATTTAATGCCTTTTCTGTATGAAATGATACCTGATTATTTACCTTATTATATTTTAATCGCTCTACTGCCTCATCGGCAGATAAAATACCCGTAATATATAGCTGAATGGCTTCCATTGTATTATCATCTGCTACAGGACCTATTACAATATCATTATCATGTTAAATCCCTCCCTTTAAACGATTCTCTTTGATAAATTCCAGCCATTCCTTATTTAACGAATCAAACCTTTGTATTTTTAAAGTATCCGATTGCTTAAAAAGATATTGATATACATAATATTTCTTTTTCTTTTCCCTCAGACTTAATCGATATGCCCATTCTTTTGCCTGCTGCTCTAATAAAGTCGTATAAAATCCCACTCCAAAATCTCTTCTGTTATGTGATTTTTCCAAAACTATCTTATCAAAATCAGAAACCGTTCCATGAAATAAAATTAATTCATTATCTGTTTCTGCCATTGACTTATTCACAAACTCCATTACCTCATCAAATGAAATCTGATGAAGATATTCATGCTGCAAAATCATTTTTTCAAAAATCTGATACTTATGAAACAGCTGCGTGACTTCCCGGGGTAATAAATGATGTTTTACCGCATATGTTTCCATGACCTGTATAAAAAGAAGTTCTGTATCCGATTGCATACTCATTTTAACTATCTCCTCTCTATCAACCGCACAAAAACCGCTTCTTTATGGCTTCTTCCTCTTTACCGATATTCGTTTCCCTGATAATTTTCCTGATAGGTAAAATGTTGCCCGGCGACATACTCAACTCGTCTACGCCAAGAGCAAGAAAAAAGGGATTCAGTTTCTCATCCGCACCAAGTTCTCCGCAGATGCCGCAGGGAATATTTGCCTTGTGCGCATTTTCCACGGTCATTGCAATCATCCGCAGCACCGCCTGATGGCGTGCTTCATAAAAATCGTCCAGTTGCGCGTTCTGTCGGTCAAGCGCCAGCGCGTACTGCGCCAAGTCGTTCGTGCCGATACTGAAAAAATCCACTTCCTTTGCCAGCACATCACTTATCATTGCCGCCGCGGGCGTTTCTATCATAATTCCCTGTGCCGGATTTCCGAATGTTTCTTTTTCCATCGCTAATTCCGATTTTACTTCCTCCACTATCCGTTTAATGCGGATAATTTCCGACAACGAAGTAATCATCGGATACATAATATCAAGTTTCCCGTATGCGCTGGCACGAAAAAGGGCGCGAAGCTGTGTTTTAAAAATCTCCGGTCTGGACAGGCAGAAACGGATTGCGCGGCAGCCGATAGCCGGGTTCTGTTCCGGCGGCAGATTAAGATAATCCGTCTGCTTATCCGCTCCGATATCCAATGTACGGATAACTACCCTTTTCCCCGCCATTGCTTCTACAACAGAACGGTAAATTTCAAACTGTTCTTCTTCCGTCGGAAAATGGTCTCTTTCCAAATATAAAAATTCACTGCGGAACAATCCAATGCCCTCCGCATCATTTTCCAGCACGGAAGCAATATCCTTATCATTGCCGATATTAGCGTAAAGCATAATTTTTCTGCCGTCCAGCGTCACGCTTTGTCTGCCCTTCAATGTCTGCAGCAGCGCTTTCCCGCCCTGCAGTTCATCATATTTTTTCTGTAATCGTTGAAGCGTCTGTTCATCAGGTTCTATAAAAAATTCCCCCGTATCGCCATCCACCGCTGCCAATTTGCCGTTTAAAGAACTATCTAACACAACCGGCGTTCCAACCAATGCCGGAATGCCCATCATTCTTGCCAAAATCGCAGTATGGGAATTGGTGGAGCCATACAGCGTCACAAAAGACAATACTTTGTCTTTATCCAGTTGAACCGTCTCGCTTGGCGACAAATCCTCCGCCACAATAATTCTTTCTTCCCCTGGCGTTTCGCTTTCCATCTCCTGACCGGATAAAATCGCCAGCATCCTTTCAGAAACGTCCCGCATATCCGCCGCACGCTCTTTTATATAATTATCCTCTGTTGCTTCAAATTTATCGGCAAAACTGTTCCCGGTCATCGACACCGCATACTCGGCATTGACCTGCTGCGTGCGGATAATGCTTTCTACCGACACAATATAGGTGTTATCCTGAAGCATCATTTGATGGATTTCAAAAACAGCGGCGTCTGACTCGCCTACCGTTGACAAAGACTTTTTATAAAGTCCGGCAAGCTGTTCTATCGCCGTCTCTTTCGCATCCAAAAAGCGTTTTACTTCTTTTTCCACGTCCTCGATATGCTCCCGTTTCACCTGGAGTTTTTTTCTATTATAAACGTACAGCCTGCCAATGGCAACGCCGCCAAATACGCTTTTTCCCTGATAGACTTCCATGCGGATACACCTCCTTTTGTTTTATCATTCCAACAATTTTTTCTCAATATTTGATGCGCTATTCTCAAATGCTAAAGCTGCATCCTGCACCCTGCCGGCTTGCACATCCTCATATTCCCTCCTGTAGTTTGGCGTGGATTTCTCCGGTTGTCATCATGTCTGCATTCAGAGCAGACGGTGCGTGTGGCAATGTTACAGCAAATGGTATGCCGCCCGTTAAAGATATTTGATTAAGGTACATATCTATAGCAGTTGACATTGGAATCCCTAAACGCGCCAATACATCTTCCGCTCTCTGTTTTACCGTTGGATTTACTCTTAAATTTAAAGTTGCTGTTTTTTCCATATTCATCATCTCCTTGCTTATAGTGTAACGCATTTGTCGTTACTTATCAAACATTTTTAACTTATTTTTCTAATGTTTTCGATTTTTGTGATTATTCCGTTATTACGCTGCCACTTTCTTAAAAAGCACGTCAGAAAAGGACTCCGAGCAAACTGCCCGAAGTCCTTATAAATTCTAGCTTTCTATGAATTACTCGAGAATAGACGCAACTTTTCCAAACCTAATAGTTCTACCACCCTCACGGTATTTGAATAGCGTTTTTTGTGGTATTTTCTATATTTTCTATTGTGAAAAACAGCATAGAATCGTTACTTTTATGTATCGTATTTTTATTTGCCTAATTTCTTGGCACCGTTTTGGCACCAAGACAATTTTCTCTTTAACCACCCTAATTACATGGTGCTAGCACCATGCCAAAGTAATCATCAAGAAAAAGTATCCCCTATACCAACTAAACGATATGAATTCGGCGCGTTCTTTGTTGGATTTAACTACATTTTTTTAAGGATAAACAAATCCACACCTATTACCAATTTCAATTACATCATTTATTAT
>JAMPFF010000055.1 GCA_023664605.1 Clostridium sp. | reverse complement strand
CCTATTATATGACTTTACTTGATACATTAAATAATAAAATTGAACAGTTATCTTCCTCTAATGAACAATTAACATCTCATATTGATTATCTTGAAAATCTGCTCAAACAAAATAATATTCAATTTAATTAAAGTTACTATTCTTTTCAACTTGCAATAAAGCTTTAAATATGTCTAAATCATCCATTGTAGTTATTTTGAGATTTTTTTCAGAGCCTTTTGAAAAGAATAGAGTTCTTCCCAATGCAACCGCTAAAGTACATGTTGCTATAGAATTTGTAATATTTTTTTCTCTGGCTTCATTATGTAAGGCAATTATCTCTTTTAAATAAAAACCTTGCGGCGTTTGTGTTCTCATCAACTGTTCTCTCGGATAACTTGAAATAGCAGATTCCTTATTCTGTGTTTCCAGCATAGCTTCCTGACATGGAATCACTGTAATTGCATTTCCATTCTTTTTTACACCACTAATACAATCTTCAATAATCTCTGTCGAAACCATCGGTCTAATTGCATCATGAATCAAAACAATATCATTGCCATTATAACTTTTTTGGATTTCAGCAATTCCATTATATATTGATTTCTGTCCACAATCCCCCCCCACGACTACTTTTTTCAATTTAGTGATTCCATACTCTTTAGCATATTTCCAAATTGCGGTTTCCCAACCAGCCAAACTAACAACAATAATATCGTTAATCTCTTCACAATTTTGAAATGCTTCCATTGTATAGGCGATAACCGGTTTATGAAAAACTTCTAAAAACTGTTTGGGAATACTCTGTTTCATTCTTTCACCGGCTCCCCCAGCAATAATCAATGCAATATTCATAAATCAGTTGCTCCTATTTGAAAGTTCCCTATGAGTAATTTGCTCTTTTTCATCAGGAATTCTCATATAATCACCATATATTCTGGATAAATACTTATCATATTCACTTGGAATCCGTACCGGAATCCCTTCAAATGTTACTATCATGCCCGGTTCCCACCAACGTTTAGGATAAATATCTCTAAACAAATACTTTCCTACAAAATCTGCGATATATTCACAAGTCACATAATTATATTTTTTCATTGATTTATCAAATTTTCGCTGTAGCTTTTCTTCTTTTCTAAAAAGAAATGGCATTTTCTTTAATAATGCAATTAGATAAAGCTCCCATTTCCGGCGCCACGATTCTATACATATTTTTTCTGAACTGCACATTCTATATGCCATCCTATAAAACATCACTCTTATACAATGAAAAATCCGAATTATAATACTCTTTGGAACACCATCAAACGGTTGTAAATCAGCAAATACATATGTTTTTTCTCCCTCATTAATTGACCGCTGATATGCATCATTCAATTTCATTTCATATCTTAAATCCTCTATTCTATAGTGATTTAATCGTTGTATCCATGTTAATTTTAAATAATCCGGCAACTCCTCTTTTGCTATTTTAGCAAATCCTTCATAATCTTCTCGTGGCAAAGTTAAATCTAAATCATCATCCCATGGTATAAAACCATGATGCCTAACCGCTCCTAATGTACTTCCACCTGCTAAAAAAAGTTTCCAATCATGCTTCTTACAAATTTCATCCACCGATTTATAAATATCTAATAATATATTTTGTATCTCTTTTATAGACAACTCCTTCTCATTTTCCACAATTATATTCTCTCCACTTTTCCTCAATAAATTGTTTCATTTCCATATCATATCTTTGACTAGAAAATTTTTCAGCATTCTTCCTACAATTCTCTTTTTCTATTTTCATTTTTTCAAATCTATGAACAGCTTCTATTAAACTTTTAACTGACTGCTCATTAAAAAAAACCCCTGTAATACCATCTATTACAGTTTCTAATGCTCCACCTTTAGCGTATGCAATAACAGGTTTTCCACTTGCCTGTGCTTCTACCGGAGTAATACCAAAATCCTCTTCTGTTGGAAAAATGAAAGCTTTACATTTACTATAATAGTCTTTTACAACACTATCAGGCTGCCTTCCTAATAAATGTATATTTCCCTTAGCTGCTTTTTTGAGGTTTTTCAATTCTTCTCCTTCCCCTATCACATATAACTCTAGACCTAAAGTATTAAATGCATCAACAACCAAATCAATACGCTTATGCTTGATAATCCTTGAAACACAAAGGTAGTAATCCTCATCTTCGTCCTGCGGAGAAAAATAGAAAACATCAACTGGTGGATATATCACTTTTGCATCTCTTGCATAATGCTTTCGGATTCGATTAGCAACATTTTTAGAGTTCGCCACAAAATAATCAACCCTATTTGCTGATAACACATCCCACAATCTCAAGTAATTCATAAAATATTTAACTATTTTTTTCTTTAGAGAATTCATATTCTCTGTATATTCATAATAAAACTCATAAGCATATCGCATTGGTGTATGACAATAACAAATATGCAAAGTATCTGGATTGGTTATAACTCCTTTTGCACAACAACTGCTATCACTAACCACTATATCGTATTCATTCAAATCGAACTCTTCAAATGCTGTTGGCATAAAGGGTAAAAGTTTTTGATGATTATCTTTTTTCTGATTTTGCAATTTTTGTAGATAAGACGGCCTTAAATCTGCTTTTTTTAACATTGGCGACAATTGATTTTCTATATAACAACCTATATATACCGGTGAGTCCGGCATAATCTGCAGAAGATGTTCCAACACTCTATCTGCTCCACCATAATTACATACCCAATCATGGATAATTGCCGTTTTATAAATTTTTCCATCTATTTCTATCATATAACCACCATACTACCAAATATCCAACTTTATCCATATATACAAAAACCCCCGACATAAGCTACCTTACATACCTTACATCGGGAGTCCTCACTACCTATAATTTCTCTGCATATCCTGCCGGTTACTCATCTGCCTGCACCCAGTATTGCTTCATTTTCTCCTCTGCTTCCGCTTCGTCCAGAGAAAATATGTCCTGTATGCTTTCCTTTACTTCCTGACGGCTCTGACCGGAAAGAGAATATTTTTCAATAAACTTTCTTATCGCTTTTTCGGTTCTTGCATTGTGTTCTGCCATTCTTTCAGTAATAAGCTTTATCTCACGCTCCGCTATTTCCGCTCTCTCAACATTCGTCATCACTATCGGTCTCATAACCCCATGCACTTCCTTCTTTAATTCAGGCTCATTCTTCAAAAGATAACTGCAGGTTATATCCAGCAGTCCTATCATTTCTTTTCCTGCCATTTCTGTCAATGTACCGTTTTCTTTTTCACGGTCTATTATCATAATACATTCCCGTATGAATTTTGTCAAATCTTTTCTGACGGATTCCGCAGGCGGCTGTTTTATGCCATCTCTTTTCCTGTTAAGATACTTCCGGAAGCGGATTGGCAGAAACGGAATCAGCATATTCAGATGCTTTTTCTCTATCATTTCCGTTGTGTAGCTCTGCACATTCATGACTGGAACACGGTACTCATGAGTTGTCCCATCTGCAAATCTGATAAGGCAGGTCTCTTCCGCAGGCATACTGTCCGTATCATTCAGATACAAAATAACGCTTCTAGGCATAATCAGTTCATGTCTGTTGTCCGTAAAAGCCGATTGTCCGATGTTTTTGTTTTCAGTTTCGGTTCCATGTACCAGTCCGATATGGATATCATACTCCAGCATACGCAGCACCATGCCTTTTTCTTTATCCATCTGGCATTCCATATGATAAATATCCCTGTTTTCTATCTGCACCGCAATGTCTGCAAAAATAGAATTTAAGGTGCTGCCGCCATCTTTATGTATGCGTCTTACCACATATTCCGTTGTAATAAGCCTTATCTGGACATTTTCAGGATATGTTTTATGAAACGTTTCCTGAATCAAAGGCAGTATCAGCCACGGATATCTTTCCACTTCTTTTTTCGCCACTTCATCCCACAGATAATACTGTTCGATAATCTCCGGGGTCATTTCCTCTAATACGTCATCGGGAATGGCTCCATAATATCTGGTATCTTCCACCGTATCCTGCTGTTTCTTCGTAATGCCGCTTTTTTTACTGTTGTTCTTTCCCGCTAAATTTTCGATAGACATTTTTCTCCTTTCACGCCTCAAGCTATGAAAGAAGTACAAAAAGAACAACTGTAGATACACTTTCACCACTTACGGCTCTGTTAAAATAAATGGTTGAAATTCTCTGGCGATAAGCCTTGAATTTTTGAAATGTGTTACCAGAAATAAGAAGTTTTATAACACATCTATATGTGTATTTATCTTAACAGAAGCCTTGCATATGCGCAAGTGTTTTTTATCAGTAATACTCCATTATAAGGTATATAATTGTCAAGGTTCTTTTATTACTCTTTATCTACACAGACTTTCATCTGATGTATTCATAACTAATACGCCCCCCGGCTGTCCACCACCGCCGGAATCGTCCTTACTATCATCTTGATATCCGTCCACAGGCTCATATCTTCTATGTAGTCTAAATCCAGTTCTACCCATTCTTTCCACTTGATGTTTGCCCTGCCGCCTATCTGCCAGTAACAGGTAAGGCCCGGCTGCACGATGAGACGCTGTCTTTCGTACTGGCTGCACTCCTCCATCTGGGAAGTCAGAATCGGTCTGGGGCCTACAATGCTCATGTCGCCCTTAATGATATTGACAAGCTGCGGTAGTTCATCAATGGAAAGTTTTCTGATAACTTTTCCCACTTTTGTCACCCGCGGGTCGTTTTTCATTTTAAAGGCGTGGCCCGTCTGTTCGTTATGCTGCATCATTTCTTTCATCTGCGCCTCGGCATTGACGTACATGCTGCGGAATTTATATATTTTAAATGGCCGCATATCCTTTCCGGCTCTTTCCTGCACGAAAATCGCCGGTCCGTTGTCTTCGAGCCTGATAGCAAGCGCTGTCACAAGAAAAACAGGAGAAAGCACAAGTAACGCCGCCGCAGATAAAGTAATATCCATCAGGCGCTTTATCATTTTATATACGCTGCTTTTGCTTTGGTATATTTCATGCATATGGCTTCGATTATAATTCACTTCCACCCTTTGAGATATCGGCTGCACTATAGTGTCTGTCATAACGTTCCCATGCATATCCTTTACCCTTCTCCTTTCCCTGTCAAATAAAGCTGCCGGTTATTATTTTGCCGGCTGTGCCGGAACCGCTATCGGCAGTTCCACAAACGCCAATGTGCCAAGAGACGTCATATTCACAACGATATGGTCTTCTCTGAGTTCGGAAACAGTCAGTTCCACCCATACGCCGTTTACCAACTGGTACACTTTAATGTTCTGTCCTGCAAGAATGCCTTTCATATAAAAGTTTACGGTCGCCGTATTAAATTTCTGAATAGAAGCGTTGATTTTTGCAACGTTTAACACCTTGCCGCCCAGAGTATCCGCATACGTTTTCGCTGAAGTAACAGCTTCGCGCTCCGGTTTTAAAACGGAAAATACCTGGTTGCTGGGTGCGCCGTTAATAATGACATGGCCGCCCTGTCCAAGAGGCGTAACTTCCTCTAATCCCGGCACTTCCGTCACCGCATTGTTCATATATTCTCCAACCGTCTTATTTTCCGCCGCTGCCGCTTCCGCCACCGTTACCGCTGCTGTAGAAGCAACGACCGCCTGCGCCGTCGGGCTTGTTGCTGCTGACACCGGCATTGCAAACAGCATAACACCGGCCATCATGCAAGGTAATACTTTACCGTTTACTATCTTTTTCATTACAAATTCCTCCTTCATATTCCTGAATATAATTTATATTTACGCTCTTTTGGCGAAAATAGCTTTTCCGTTCTTTCATTCGGTAACCACTCTGTCTATCGTACCTGCCGCGTCTTCTATCAATGCCGCAACCACCACATATTGCTTTTCTGCATCCTCATCTTTCTGCGTTGTCAGCGTCAGTAAAAAGTGATAAGGCGTCAAATCCTCCCATCCTTCACGCAGGTTTTTATTCATTTCCCTAAGGCCGTACAAATCATCCAAAAACTGCTGACAGCCAGCTATATAAGTAAAGTCATAACTGCGGATAAGGCTTGTATTTTCTCTTTCATATGCTGCAAAAACCTCATATGTCAGCACGTTGCCATCCAGATACAGGTATATTTTTTCATGTTTATCAAAAAAATCCGGGTCGGCAAACCTGTATAAGTCGGAAAAAAGTCCGTTTCCGTCCGGCTGCGTCTTCCCATGAAATACCGTATTAAAGTCGCACATGCTCGCCAAATTCGCCAGTTCTATATAAACCGCTCCCGCAGCATCCACCTGTCCGTATGCATTGTGGCTTTCATAAAAATCGTCCGCTTCATCGCTTTGTAAGACCGGATAATCTATCTGCGTATCCGGTATGTGAATCCAGGCAAAAATATCCGGATTTTCTTCTTGTAACGCCGCAAAGTCTATCCGCGCATCTTCTGCCGTTTCCGCCGCTATACCAGCCGTTTTCTGTTTTTCTATGGCTTCCTGCGTCTCTTCCACGGCGTCTGCGCTCTCTGCATCTTCTGCTATCTTTACAGCATCCGCTTCTTCTATTTTTTCCGGCATCTTTCCGGCATTTTCCGGCGCTTCGCTATTCTGCGCCCCGCTGCCGCATCCCGCTATCATAATGCTTATAGAAACTGCCAGAAACAGTATGGAAAATATTCTCTTTTTCTTATCCCCTACCATGACTTTATTCAATTTCCTTATAAAATATATCTAAAATTAACTCATACAAGGCTGTTTCATCCGGATAAAACTCTTCAAACTGCTCTCCCATCACGGTCTCGCCCTCTAAGGTATAAAAACTGTCCGCTTCAAAGCTGTAATCGGATATGATGGAAGCAAGGTACGCAGCTTCGTCAACGGATATATTCGTTACCATCTGCGGCGATATGGCGCGGTATAAATCAAGCGCCGTGGAAATATCCTTTTTTACTGCACGCTTTGCCGCCGTGATAAAAGCGCTCACATACTGTTCCTGTCTTGCCAGACGCATATCAGCGGAACCGAATGTCTCAGTATCTCTGTATTTTACATACCAGAAAGCGTCTTCTCCGAGCAGATGCACCTGTTCGTCTTTTATCAACGCATCATCTATCTTCGTCATATCTTCCAGCACAATTACTTTCACGCCGCCGACCGCGTCATTGATTGTTGCAATCGCGCTCATGTTAATGGCCGCATAGCCATGGACCGGCAGGTTATAAAGCAGATTTGCCACCGCTTTCTGCTGGTATTCGCAGCTTTCCTCCATGCCATTGCCAAAACCGTGCTGTACCGCTATCTGTGCTTTTGTTGTTGTTACATAATCACCATTCTCATTATAAATATCAATATCGGACATGGTGTTGCGGTTGATGCCGATTACCTTGATGGTTTTCTCTTCCGGATTCATAACGGCCAAAAACAGTGCGTCCGCCTGTCCGCCATTCGTACCCTCCGCCACTTCCACGGCGTCGCTGTCCTTATCGATTCCCATAATCAGGAAAGTCAGGATTTTGTCATTATATTCATAGATGGTATCTTTATATTTGACCCATCCGTCCTTCCATACATGTTCTTCTTCCGCGCTTAAGCTTTCATCGCCTATTACAGTCTGTAAGCTTATCTGCGCCTTGTCTGCGCTATGATGCAGCCGGTTTTTTCCTACTGCCTTGACAATGCCAAAGCCGCCAAAGGCCAGCCCGGCAAAGGCCAAAATCCCGCAGGCCGTCAGGATGAGAGGTCTGATACTTCGTTTTTTTTTGCCTCTTTTTCCCTTATCTTGGCCTCGGAGCCGTACTTACCGTAATATTTACCATAGTATCTGCCGTAATATCTGCCGTAGTTACCGTAATAGCCCTTGCTGTTCATATCGACTTTATTCAGTACAACGCCTAAAATACGGCTTCCGGATTTATCAAGCTGCTCTTTGACTTTCTGTACAAAACGGTAGCTGACCGCGTTGTTTTCCACTACTAACACCGTGCCATCGCAGCTTTTCGCTACTACCGCGGCATCAATCACGCTGCCAAGCGGCGGCGTATCTATAATCACATAGGAAAATGGATTTTTTAATACGTTTAACATCCCCGAAAACTTATCGCTTCCGAGCAGTTCGCTCGGGTTAGGCGGCACGGGTCCTGAAAAAATCATATATAAATGCGGAATATTGGTCTGGCACATAACGTCCGTATATTTATATTTACCGACAAGGCAGTGGCTTAAGCCAAGTTTCACCCCGCCCGTCTTATAACGTCCTACCAGTACGGATTTACGCATATCCGCATCAATTAAGAGTGTCCGGTTCCCGGCTTCTGCAAACGCCTTTGCCATTTCCATGGCGACGCTGGATTTTCCCTCGTGCGGCGTACAGCTTGTTACGGCAATGACTTTGACATTATCGCCGCAGAACTCAATATTGCTGCGGAGCGTCTTAAACGCTTCCTTAATCCGAAAATCAGTATTTTTATCAAACTGTAACTTGACGTCCTGCATCGCTATTTCCTCTTCGTTTTTCCTTTCTTTACCGTCTCTTCCTCCATTGCTACGGGTATCAGAGCCAGCGTGCTGAGTCCAAGATATTTTTCAACGTCATCCGATGATTTAATGGAATCATCCAATAAATATAAGATTAGAATGATGACACATACGAAAAATACGCCTGCAATACCGCCAAACAGCGTCCATTTCGTCACGCTGGGGCCTGCTTTTTCCGTCGGCAGATTAGCGGGTTCCACTACATTTACCGCATCAATATCCATAACGTTCTGGATATGTTCTCCCGCCACCTCTCTGATGCAGTCCGCAATCTTCATGGCCTGCACCGGGTCCGTATGCTCTACGGTAATGGATACAATTCGCGTATCCGTAGGCGTATTGACCGATACTTTATCTAACAAATCGTCATATTCCATATCGGTTAAAGAAAGGTTTGCAATCACTTTTTCCAGTACATAGCGGCTGTTTATCAGTTCCGCATAATCTTTGGTAAGCTGCGTACCCATCTGCACATCACTGTAAGTAACCGTCGTATTATCCGATTTATTTAAAATATAGATTTTTGTCGTCGATTCATAGGTCGGCGTCAGGACAAATTTGCTGATAATAAAGCAGACAATCGCCGCCACCAGCCCGACGCTTACAATAATCCAAAATCTGCTGAACAATATATGAATGACTTCCAACAAATCGATTTCGATTTCATCACTGTGTTTTTCCATCTTAACTGAATGCCTTTCTCTCAGCCTGCGGCTTTTCTAATGATAAAAAGCTGCTATTTCCTTATCCTGCAAGACGCGTTCCGGGTTATGGTAAAAAAGCTGCCTGCTGTATTCCTCACCGTATTTTCTGCCTACATAATCCGCGCAGTCCGCCAGATAAGGCGCCCTGTTTCCGGTATCATGCGCATCCGTCGCCACAAAATGCACCTGACGGCATTTTAACAGTTTTTTCGTAAACTGCTTTGCGCCAAAGCCGAATTTTCCCATAATGCTGCCGGCATTTACCTGGATATAACAGCCCATTTCCACTAAATCCGCCACTCCGCCTTTTTTCGCACAGAGGTTTTGATATCGCTCTGCATGTGCTAAAACGGGATAATAACCGCCCATCAATATGGCATTAAGGCCGTTTCTGATATAGTCATAGTCGTCTAACGGACTAAACTCTACCAACACATAGCGGGAACCGGCCAGCGTATACGCCCGGGCGTCTTCTATCTCCCAGACAAGTTCGCTGCGGTAATACAGTTCATTTCCGATATAAAGTTTAATATCAATATTCTCTTTCGCCAGCCATGCCCGCAGCTTTTCCACTCTCTCCGCGGCCTGCTGCGAGGTATCGTGATGCCCCGGCTTATTGTGAGGCGTTAAAATGATGGCCGTAATGCCATCCGCCGCCGCAAGCCCGAGCATTTTCCTGCTCGTCTCTATATCCTTTGCGCCGTCGTCTATTCCGTATAGAATATGGGAATGAATATCAATATAATTTTTTATCTGTCCTTTTGCCGCATATGTACTCATACTCATGACCTATTATATAATATAACGTTTCTATGAATTTATCAATATCATTTCGTGTAAAAAAACGAGCCTTCTTGCTAAGTGAAAACTAACACTTTTCACATTATAATAGGTTATACCTTTTATGTCAATAAAAACGCCTCATTATATTTAGCGTATGAGATACATGTGTAATGTACAATCTATTACAAGTGGGAAAAATTACATTTTCCGCTGCCGGTTTGCGCCGACGCATCTGCGCCCGCTGCAAACTTTACAAATTATGAAAAGGATGTGACTTGTAATGATGTACGATGATTTTATTGCAAACAGGCTGTCCAGGCTCAGAATCCAAAAAGGCGTATCCGCGCGCGACATGTCTTTGTCGTTAGGACAGGCGAATAATTATATCAATACGATAGAAAATAAAAAATCACTGCCATCCATGCAATCCTTTTTCTATATCTGCGAATTTCTCGGCATAACCCCGCAGGAATTCTTTGACGAGGAAAATACCGTTCCCGAACAGTTACGGGAATTTATGGAGGAAGCCAAAAAACTGGATGAAAACACTATGGCACATATGCTGGGCATCATGAAGGAGTTGAATAAGCACAGGTAATTTTATCCCACTGCTCTTTCATGTCTACAAACCAGGTAATATCTGTTCTCTCGTCATCTATGGAATTACTCTCTATCGCAGAAAAAATAGATTCCAAAGCCACACGGTTTTTCTGTTCGTATTCTTCTATGGCCTTTTTCAATACCTCTTCCATCCGTGGCATCAATGTATTATTATGTTTAAACTGTGCCAATTCTATTTTTAGATATTCTTCACACTGCCGGCACATCTGGCTGCCACACCAAAGTTTCAAAAGCTTCAGATAGCCCGCATAAAGAGCAATCACCAGTAATACGGTAAAAATGAGAAAGGATTTCAGATTGTAAAAAAGCATGACAACAAACGCGACAACATAGTATATAAAATCATTGACCGCACTCCAGGGTATCGTTGTCCTTATCATATCATCAAATTCCATTAAAAAGCCGCCCGCTTTCGTATTTTCAACAGCGCCGCTAATCTGCCCCTGTGCGATAATGGCTTCAAATAAAAAGCTGCATATTAACATAAACATGGGAAGCATTACCAATACTTTCCTCTTCTTATCCCATTTTTTGCCAATACTTTTTACCATGTCGCTTGTTTTATTGCCAAATGCTGTAATCTCATTTCCTCCGAATTCCAGCGTCTCCGCCTTATCTGACATTTCTTTATACAGCTTATTTTTTCTTGCCTCATATTCCCTATATAATTTTTCACTTTCGTTTTCTTTTTCAAACAGATATTCGCCAATGCTTTGAAACATCTTTTTCATTTCTTCCAGCACCTGGTCATAATTTTGGGCAACACTTTTAAGCAGTTCCCTAAGTAGGAGAGCTGCTGCCTTATCAAATTCCTTTTTAATATTAATAAAAATTTCCGTATAGGAGTTTCTGTTTTTTCTTTCCGCGAAAGATGTTTTTACAGCAGAAACTTTCTGTATATTTCCATAAACCCTTTTGACTACAGCGCTTTCACGCTCTGTCATAAAGTCCATTGTCGATTCATTCTCTGCATGGCAGGTATCCATGGTCTTTTGAACCTGTAATTTGAATGCCTGTATGGATGCGGCTTTCATGCCCTCATCACTTTCTCCGTTATCCGGTATCAGTTCCCGGCCGATACTTTCAAGCATCTTCTCCACCGTAGAATGGATATCGCTCCAATTCACATTTTCCGCTGTTATCTGCTTCTTACATTCCTCTATGGCATACAGGTTATCCAATGTAAGTTCCTGTTTTACCGCACACCTTTCCAGCTCTGTCATCCACTCTATGGCTCTTATCGTCAAAGCGGCTTCCTGGGCTTCCACTAATATTTGTCCGGACTCCTGCGGTTCTATATCACGTAAATGCGGCGTATAGCCGCCTGCCGCTTCCGAAATCATTTCTTCTTTATAGCGGTCAATATCCTGATTCATTTCCAACATCAGCTTTTCCATAAAATCCGCTATCTTCTTTTTATGGTCCGCTACATAGGCGTCAATGGATTCCCTGACCTCCGGCGGGATTTTATGATTTTCATCATATCCTACGGAAGAGGATTTGCTGTTTTCAGTTGTACCCCCCCCCCGAGAAAATACACTTCCGCCATCTCGTTCTGTGCCTGTTCTTCTCTTTTGTGTGCAATGCTTATGTTCATTTCTATGCCTGTATCCTTTCTCAGCACATATATCTACTCGTCAAATACTATTATATTCCATCTTAGTTCCACAAAATTCCAACTGCGTATTTTTTATGATAATATACTTCCCTTATTATGTCAACAAAATAATTTCAAACTCCATGGATTTGCAAGGCGGCAGGGCAGACATAAATTCCGCGAAAGCCCTTGAAAAACGTCGGCAGTTAGTGAAAAAGACGCACCGCGGCTTTTGAACTTAGTGCCGCTACGATTTTCACGGAGCGAAAGCGTGCTGACAAGGAACTTATGTCTGTCCTGCCGCCTCTCCTCCCTCTTCTTCTATATATCCAACTGCATCTGCACTTCCGACTCCGCCTGCAATTTAAACTCCTCAATCTGGACCGGATTCAATTCCGGTAAATCCTCCAGGGATTTCACGCCGAAACTGCGTAAAAACTGTTCCGTCGTTCCAAATAACAGCGGGCGTCCCGGGGCGTCGAGTCTTCCGACTTCCGTAATCAGGTCATATTCTAACAGCTTATTGACCGCATGGTCACAACTGACGCCGCGCACCTTTTCAATCTCCAGCCTTGTAACCGGCTGTTTATAGGCGATAATGGACAATGTTTCCAATAACGTATCCGTCAGCACATACTTTTTCGGCGTCTTGGCAATTTTTATCAGATATTCATAGAGTTCCCCTTTCGTACAAAGCTGCACCGCGTCCTCTAAAGTTGTCAGCCCGATGCCCCTGTCCTCTTTCCGGTACTCTTTCTCCATTTCCGCTAAAATTTCTTTTACCGTCTGAACGTCCTCTTCTATCACTTCCGCCAGCCTCTCGATTTCGACGGAATCTCCCATCGTAAATAAAATCGCCTCCAGCACGGCTTTCGCCTTTTCTCTTTCCATATTAACTCCCATGCCTTTCTCTCAGCTTGCAACAGTTTCCGCTTCTTTTACCGTAATCGTAATGTCTCCGAAAATATCTTCCTGCGCAATACCAATCTTTCCGATTTTCATCATTTCCAAAATTACCAGAAAAGTTACAATAATTTCCATTTTGCTGTTCTGTTTTTCCAAAAGCCTGCGGAAACTGAATTTTTTATGGCTCTTTAAATAATCCTCTATGTACACGGTTTTGGCATCCATATCGATTTCGTCTTTTTCAATCTTGCCGAAAGTGCTTCTGACAGGGTCGATTTTATCCTCCTGCCTTTTTAACATGGATTTAAAAATTTCATGCAGTTTGGCAAGCGTCATGTCGCCAATCAGTTCCTCGTAATTGACAGGCTCTTTATATTCGCTGATTTCCTTAGGAAGCGTCGGTCCTTTGTAGAGGCTTTTCTGTGCCGCAACCATTCTGTCCTTTAATTCATAGGACATATACTTGCACATTTTATACTGCAATAACTGTTCCACCAGTTCCGCTCTCGGGTCTTCCTCTTCGCCCTCTTCATTGACTTCTTTCGGCAGCAGCATCCTGCACTTGATGTCGATTAAGGTCGCCGCCATCACGAGAAATTCACTCATGACGTTCATATCCTCTCTCTCCATCTGCTTGATATAATCCAGATACTGCTCCGTAATTTCCACGATAGGAATATCGTAAATATCCACTTTATTTTTGTCTATCAAATGTAATAATAAATCCAACGGTCCTTCAAAGACCTCTAATTTTACGGGAATTGCCATAGCCTGTCCACCCTTTTATTTTCTGTTTTGCCGGAATGTGGGTTTTACATGAATCATTACCAGTTCTCCCGGATTAAAAATGCGAATCGGCAGCGTATGCGAACCGAGTCCTCTGCTTAAAATCATAACTGCGCCATCTTTTTCATATCTTCCGCCGTCGTATTTGGGAAATAGTGTCAGTTTGGGAGAAACCACGCCTCCTACAAACGGAAGTTTCATCAGTCCGCCATGCACATGCCCCGATACGATCAAATCCGCTCCCCACTTTACATAGTCCTCAAAGTAATCCGGATTATGGGCAATCAGAATCTGGAATTTATCCTTTTTGGCCGTTCCCAGTAAATCCGTAAGATAATCATCCGGCATCGGATAGGTGCGAAATTTCCTGTAATAACGCCGCTCCACCTGCAAACCGCATATGTTGATGTTTGCAGATGGCAGTTCGACGCTCTCATTGATTAACGGTTCTATTCCAAAACTGTGCAGGCTTTTGATATAATCTTCATATACGCCCTCGGCCTGCTCCGGATATAAACCAAGATGTTGTTCATGATTTCCCATACCGTAATAAACCGGATATTTCCCGGAAAGCCTGCTCATCAAATCCACCGCGACATGATATTTTCCCTTTGTGTCACGCGCCGTCAGCATATCTCCTGCAACCAAAACCGCATCCGGCGCAAGTTCATCTATTTTACGAAGCAGCCTCTCATTCTGCTCCCCAAAGGATTTGTTGTGTAAATCCGCTAACAGCGCAAACGTATATTCTCCGGCTGCCTTATCGGATTCTATTTCATATGCCGCCGTTACAAACCGGTTACAGTCATAATACATAACCAGTAAAAAAAAGCAGATAAGAATGACCAGTATAGTCAATATCGCAGGAATCATTTGCATTCTCCATTTATATCCAAAATAACTTATAAAGTATATCACAAATCATACCGAAACCGCAATCCCAAGTGTACACTGTTAAAAAACTAAAAATTCCATCCATATTTTGTGCAGATAGTCGGAATATCCCGCCTCTTCCACGGATTTTGCCGCCAGAATGGACACGCTTCCGATACGGCTTCCGTTTAATTTATAAACGGCCTCTCCGATGGCATCCCCCTCCGCTACCGGCGCCCTGACAATCTCCGGCAGGCTGATTTCTTTTTCGATATCATTCAAATTATTCCCGGCCGTATCCAAATAATGAAATTCTCCCGCGTAAGCTAAATTGACGCTGTCTTCTACGCCGCCTTCCACTTTCTGTGGCGGTAATGCGTCCTGATTGGCGTCCGTATACATTTTGCTGACGCTGTAACCGTAATTTAAAAGCGTTATGGCATCCGCAAATCTTGATTTTCCATCCGGCGCGGCCATAATAACCGCAATTAACTCCATGCCGTCCTTATCGGCAGTGGCTGACAGGCAATATAACGCCTTGGAGGTAGACCCCGTCTTTAAGCCGGTCGCCCATTCGTACTGCTTTAGCAGTTTATTGGTGCTGGATAAGGTGAACGTAGACGTTCCCTGCGCCGTATGATGTTCAATATCCTCCATCCAGATGCCGCTGTAATGGAAGATTTCCGGATATTTTGTAATCAGTTCCCTGGACATAATCGCCACATCTTTGGCAGACGTATAATGGTTATCCGAATCCGTCAATCCGCAGCAGTCTTCAAAATGCGTATTCTGCATACCAAGGCTTTCCGCCTTTTCGTTCATTAACTTAACAAATTCCCCCTCGCTGCCCGCTATGTATTCTGCCACCGCTACGCTGGCGTCATTCCCCGATGATACGGTAATGCACTTTATCATGGTGTCTAATGTCTGGCTCTCTCCCTCTTCCAGAAAGACCTGCGAACCGCCCATGGACTTTGCATGTGCGCTGGTCGTCACCATGTCGTCTAACGTAATCCTTCCGCTTTCCAGATGTTCAAATATGACAAGCAGTGTCATAATTTTGGTAATGCTGGCCGGACTCCTTCTTGTCTCGGCATCCTGTTCGCAAATCACCTGACCGGTCGAAGCCTCCATAACGACATAGGAGGGAGCCGACACTTCCGGCGCCGCATATGCCTGCATCGGCCATAACATGGCTGCCATACAGATATTGACCGTCATACAGATACAAAGCATTACGGAAAATACCGCCGCCCGTTTTTTTTCTTTTTTCAACACTCATCTCTCCCGCATATTCCTCTATATCATAAATATTAAAAAAAGAAAAAAGATATACCAACAGAATCATATAACAAAATCCCTGACATCAATCAGGGATTTGTTCACATGAATTATTAATTGTATTTCCGTTTTCTCGCTGCTTCGGACTTCTTCTTGCGTCTTACGCTTGGTTTTTCGTAATGCTCTCTCTTACGAATTTCCTGTTGAATAC
>JAMPFF010000054.1 GCA_023664605.1 Clostridium sp. | reverse complement strand
AAATGTTAGCAGCGAAAGACCCATACATTAACGAAGCGTCTAAAACCATTTTTCAATTAAGCGCCGAGGATCAGATCCTTAAGCGCTGTCGCGACCGCGAAGAATATTATCTGGATTTACGCGCATATGAGAGAGAAGTTGCGGAACATAAGAAAATTATTGCCGAAAAGGACGCAAAACTTGCCGAACGGGATGCTAGACTTGCCGAAAATGAGAAAACTATCAAAGAACTTCTCAGTGAAATAGAAATGCTGAAATCAAATATAGGAAAATAGGACATTGACGCCTATAATAGATGGGAAAAAATGTTGAAACTCAGAGAGGAGTTACTTGCCGTGGAAGAGGATAGAATGACAGGCAGGGCAGGATGATACGGTCTATATAGATTATGTTCTTGATTGCCGTAAGGATTATAGCTGGCTCATTCACTAATTATAAAGTCGTTTTTGAAACCGCCGCTTTTTAAAGGTGGCGGTTTTTACATACAAAAGTATCAAATGCTTGCAGTCGCAAGGTTACCGCCCTGTGGGATAAGCATAATTATGAATATGGATTTTATTATACGGAAGATGATAAGCCTGTCGATGTAATATGGAACCATGAAGCGGAGGAAACCAAATTTGAGTATACGATTGTCAGTTTGGGAAGATACTGGTATCGGACGGAAAAAATTACCGACCACTGGTGGTATTACGAAATGAAATGGCTATGGTTTTATCCAACGAAGCGTTAGGAAAAGAAAGGAGCTTTCTATGTACGACATTATTATTATCGGTTCGGGACCGGCAGGGCTATCGGCTGCATTGTATGGGAAAAGAGCGGGATTTGACGTGCTGGTGCTGGAAAAGAACGTGATGAGCGGCGGACAGATATTAAATACGGATGTTGTTGATAACTATTTGGGGCTGCCCGGCATAAATGGTTTTGAGATGGCGATGAAATTCAGGGAGCATGTGGAAAACATGGGCGTTGTCTTTGAAAATGCACAGGTAACGGGCGTTACGGATGAAAAAGACTATAAATGTGTTACCTTTACGGAGGGGGAAACGGAAAAATCTTACGAGGCGCGCAGCGTCGTAATTGCAACGGGAGCGTCGCACGCGCTTTTGCAAGTGCCGGGGGAGGAGGCGCTGACCGGACGCGGCGTGTCGTACTGCGCGACCTGCGACGGCGCTTTTTTCAGGGAAAAGACCGTGGCGGTCGTGGGCGGCGGTGATGTGGCGGTGGAGGACGCCCTTTTTCTGGCGAGGCTTTGTGGGAAAGTATACCTTATTCATAGAAGAGACAGCCTGCGTGCGGCAAAATCATTACAGAATCAGTTGTTTCCATGCAGCAATGTCGAGGTTATCTGGAACAGTGTGGTAGAGAAAATCTGCGGAAAAGAGCAGGTGGAAGCGGTGCAGGTGCGCCATGTCAAGGAAGATAAGGTTGAAGAGATAGCGGTGGACGGCGTTTTTATTGCCGTAGGGCTTCACCCGAATACGGAATTGTTTCAAAATGTTACAACTTGTGACGAAAACGGATACGTGATAGCGAATGAGGACTGCGTGACAAAAACGCCGGGGATTTTTGTGGCGGGAGACGTTAGGACAAAGCAGCAAAGACAGATTATAACGGCGGTTGCCGACGGTGCGAATGCGGTTATGAGTATCGAGAACTATTTTAATAAAGTGAAACAATTTTCATAATTCTGACAAATTGCACAAGAAATAGTGCTTTTTTACGAATTTTTGTGTAGATGATGTAGTTGACAATAACCTCTGTTGGTGTTATATTATTTCAAAAGATGTAACAATTTTGTAACAAAATGAAATAAATTAACCTAATGGAGGTTTTTATGAGAAGAGAAAGCTTGAGAATTGCAGCCTGTGCAATGGCAGCAGTAATTACATTCTCCGGCACGGGATTGTCAGCACATGCGTCTGAATCGTTAAGTTCCGTTTTACCCTCGGCAGGAATTGATTATTCATTGGCTCCTTCCGAGAAATCGACTTCTCTTTCTGATATAAAGGAAGATGTGGAAAGAGAGGCCAGCAGTGATTTAACGGCGTCTACCGCAGAAATTTCTGTGAAAGGAAAAACAGAAATTCCGATTGGCGGTATGTTGGAAAGCAATGAGCAGACGACCATATCGGATAAGAAAATTGAAAGAACGATTGTTGTCAGCGAAGGTTATACAAAGGATTTGCGGGAGGCGTCCAATGCGGCGAGACTCCGCGAAGAGGAAGAGGGCTTTAAGAGCCTTGTTATTGCAAAAGTAAACGACTATGTAAACGTCAGAAGCATACCGAGCGAGGAAGGCGAAATCGTCGGTAAGCTGTATGATAAATCGGTCGGCACTTTTATAGAAGAGTCCGACGGATGGTATAAAATCAGTTCCGGTTCCGTGGACGGTTATGTAAAAGCGGAATTCTGCGTAACAGGTGATGAAGCGGTAGAATATGCCAAAGCGGTAGGAACCAGAATTGCAACCGTTACCACAACGACATTGTTTGTACGGGAACAGCCCGGACAGGATGCATCGGTTGTAGGTATGGTGCCGATTGAAGACCAGCTTATCGTTACGGAAGAATTAGACGGATGGGTTAAGGTAAATATCGAGGAAGGCGACGGTTATGTATCAACAGACTACGTCACATTATCCACCGAATTTGTAAAAGCGGAATCCATCGAAGAGGAGAAAGCAAGACTGGCAAAAGAACAGGCTGCCAGGGATGCGGCAAAAGAAGCGGCAAGAAAGAAAGCGGCGGAAAGAGCGGCGTCAGGAAGTTCTTCTTCCGAAAGCAGCAATGGAAAAACATACGCACCGCCGAGCGGAAACGCTTCCGGTCAGGCAGTTGTTGATTATGCGCTGCAGTTTGTCGGCAATCCGTATGTATACGGCGGAACGAGCCTGACAAACGGTGCGGACTGTTCAGGATTTGTTATGAGCGTTTATAATAACTTCGGCGTCAGCCTGCCGCACTCATCATCAGCGGACAGAAGCGTAGGCGCTACCGTAAACGGCATTGAGAATGCGCAGCCGGGTGATATTGTCTGTTATTCGGGTCATGTCGGCATCTATGTCGGAAACGGACAGATTGTACATGCGTCCACATCCAGAACAGGCATTATCGTATCAAGCGCGACGTACCGTTCCATCTTATCTATTAGAAGAATTTTTTAATCGGATATTGCGGGTGAGACGATTCCTGAATGGCAATATAATATGAATTTAAAAGTAAGAGTATGCGTCAGGGCATACTCTTATTTTGTATAATTAGAAATTTCTCCAAGAAGCTAGATAAGTCACGGAGCGATTTTCTTGTTGTATTTGGGAGAATGGAAGAAAATTCTGCTTGACAAAAGAGTGAAAAGTGATATAGTCATCTAAGCAAATAAAAGAACAAATGTGAGAGGGAGAAATTATGAAGAGAAAATTTTTAGCGTTATTTTTAACAGCGACACTGACAATATCCGTTACTGCGTGCGGCAGTGATGACAGCGCTTCTGTGTCTGCGCCGGCTGATGTGGAAACATCAACAGAAGCAGAACAGAAAGAGGAAGCTGTTAAGGAAGCAGAAGAAGAGAAAAAAGAAGAAGCTGAAGAGACAAAGGCAGAAGAGGTTGAAAATCCTATTGAAGAGTCTTTAAAGAAAATGGCTGAAGTTGACAGCATGAGAATGATGATGGTAATGAATATGGATTTGTTAAAGGAAGCTGACGGCGAGACAGAGGCTGTTGAGGGCGTGATAATTATGGATATGGCATGTATTACCGACCCGTTGAAAATACAAATGGTAATGACAGCGGACATGGGAGAAGAGGGAAGCCAGACCATGAATGTTTACGGAGACCTTGACGAGAACGGTAATTGCATGATGTATATGTCCGACGGCATAGACTGGATAGCTATGCCGGTTGCCGAAATCGATATGGCGGAATATAATGCACAGAGCAGCATGGAGGCGCAGATTGGCGATACTTCTGATTATGTATTAGAGGGCATGGAGAAGATAAACGGAGCGGACGCTTATAAATATTCCTGCACTATGTCGGGTGATGAGATGAAAGAGGCGATTGCCTCTGCGGGTGCGATGAATTCGCTTGCAGCCTATGGCATTGCTGCAGAAGATGCTTACGCTATGATGGATGACGTCGGCGAAATGGTTACTTATGTATGGGTGGATGCCGAGACGCTTTATCCGGTACAGTATGAGATGGATATGACAGAGATTATGGACGCTGTCATGTCAGGGCTTTTTGAGTCTCTGGGCGAGCAGGCGCAGGGAATGTCTGTGAGGGTGAACAGAATGGATATGACAATGACATGCTCTGACTTTAATGCTGTTTCCGACATTACGATTCCGGCAGAGGCATTGGCTGCAGTACCGATGGCAGAATAATGGATTGGGTATTCTTTCCTTACATTGTTGCAACAACCGGAAAGTTTATGATATAATGAGTGCAGAGAAAAATCAAGCGACATTTGATTTTTCTGCGCCATTAACGAGCAAATGTCCGATGTAATCGGGTGGAGAGCGTTGAAAACGCAGATTTGCGAGTTTATGCATAAGTTTAAATATTTAATGAAAGGGATGAATGCCATGAAATTTATAATTGTTGGAAAGAACATTGACGTAACAGAAGGATTAAGGACAGCAGTACAGGATAAAATCGGAAAGCTTGAAAAATACTTTACCGAGGAGACGGAAGTGCATGTTACATTAAGTGTTGAAAAGGACAGGCAGAAAATAGAAGTAACCATTCCAATGAAAGGCAATATCATTCGTTCCGAGCAGGTCAGCAGCGATATGTATGTTTCCATTGATTTGGTAGAGGAAATCATTGAGAGGCAGTTAAAAAAGTATAAGACGAAACTAACGGACAGGCAGCAGGCGGCAGGCTTTTTCAAACAGGAATATCTGGATAGGGAATTTATGGATGAAGAGGAAGTGCAGATTATCCGCACGAAGAAATTCGACATTAAGCCGATGTATCCGGAGGACGCCTGCGTACAGATGGAGTTACTTGGACATAGCTTTTTTGTTTTTAACAATGCGGAAACAGGCCAGGTCAATGTTGTATATAAGAGAAAAGGGAATACTTACGGTTTGATTGAGCCGGAAGAATAAGTAAATGTAATCATTCATTTTCACCCTGTCAGCGATGGCAGGGTGATGTTGTTTATGTAATAGGAAATTGCTCCAAAGAGTTAGATAATTGCGAAGCAATTTTCTTGTGGAAGAGAGAAAATATCCGATAATGTACATATGATGGAGGAACCATGGCGGTTATCAATATTACAGCATTCTTTCTTTGTTTATTCATGCTTTCCCACCTTTGGGAAAAAAGTCCGGTTGAGGTCTTCCCCGTGCTTTTTTGTATCTTGACGTTAGCGCTTTATGCGCTGGCCTTTATGTGTCATCTTTCCTGGATAGACGGCGTTGGCATTGGTGTGCTGGCGGCTTTTGCCATTGTTTTTTTACGATGGAAAAAAGAAAAAAGGTCTGCGCTTGTAAAGTCGTGCCTGAAAAATGTGACACAACCGTCATTTATTGCGGCGGTTTTTCTCATTCTTATCGTTACCTTGTGTACCTCACAAAAAGTAGTGACTTGGTGGGACGATATTAATTTCTGGGCAACAGATGTAAAATCCCTTTATTATCTGGATGGCTTTGCGGCAAAGTACGGGAACGTCGCGCCGGAATTTGGCGATTACCCGCCGGGTTCTCAACTGATAAAGTGGTGGCTTCTGCACTTTGACCCGCATACATTCAGAGAGGGGCTTGCCTTTGCGGGTTATTATGTGATGAACCTTGCCTTTATGCTGCCGCTTTTTCATCATATCAAAGGGAAAAATGTATTGATATTTCTGGGCATGGCGCTTTCATTGTGGCTTTTGCCAAGCGTTGCGGAAATATACGGGTACGACGGCTTTTGCGCGGATTTGACAATGGCGTGTATATACGGCAGTTTTTTGTATGCCGTGACTGACAGGGAAGAAAAGCCGGACGGTTTTTATTATATCAGGCTGGCGTTATATCTGGCTGTACTTGTTCTGGTAAAGTCCGTCGGCTTTATCTGGGCGGCTTTCGGTTTGGTGTTTTTGGCAGTATATCAGTGGAATGCGCCGTCGGCGTCTGCCGTGGATGAGGAAAAGACGGCGAAAAAAGCTAAGTTAAAAGATGGGATAAGGGCATTGCCGCTTGCCATAGCCCCTCTGATTACGGGGGGAAGCTGGATGCTTTTCTGCCTTTTGATGCGGCGGGTCACAAAGACGACGGCAACGGCGGTTAAGTATATGACGACGGATGAATATGGCATTTCCGGTTATACGGGGGATTTTGCGAAAGCGTTTTTGCAGGCGTTTACGCTCTCGCCCCTGCATAAAGAAAAAACTCCGGTTCTGGATGTAACGCCGCTTGGTTTTTATATCATTGTCTGTGTACTGGTGGTATTTTTCTTTCGTAAAAATTTGCTGCCCCCAAAACAGGGAAAGCTTGTTTTGTGTTTTGCCGTTATCAGCGGCGCGGTTTTTTATGCGGTTATCTTTCTGGCGCATATTACCATTTTTGCTACGGAAACACAGTATTTAGAGGCGTCCGGTATGATTTCTTCCATAGAGCGTTATGGCGCGCCTTTTACCGTCGGCACGCTGATTTTTCTGGCAAATATCTGGCTGCGGTATGGCGGGCGGCTCTGGGAAAATGCGAAACGCCCCTTTTTCATAAGATACGGCGCTTGTCTGTGTTTTCTTGCCTTTGTTGCTTTAACGGCGGGATGGAAAAGCGCGTATAACGGTCTTATCGGCTACCGCGTGGACGTTGCGGCAGACCTTGCGCAGAGGGCGGATATGATAGATGAGGATGCCGCGGCATTTTTACAAAAGATACAAATACTGGGCATGGAAAACAGTACGAGAGTATGTTATATTCAAAGAGATGATACGCCGCGCTGGGTGAAAAACAGTTACACGAATATGGAAGCGTCACCGGTGTCAGTTGTCTATAAAAGCGTGAATTTAAACGACGCCGTGACCGATTGGATGGCGCAGGAAATCAGGGATTCCCATGCCGCATACCTTTATGTGGAAGAAACTGACGCAGATGTCATGTCCGTGTTTTTGCCGATGATGGAGGATGCGTCCGCGATATTTTCCTGTGAAACGCTGTATAGGATTACAGATGACGGCACACAGATGCGCCTGACACCGGTGTCGTATTGAAGTAAAAGGGTGCCTGCGTTGGATAACCTTACATGATGGCATTTCACAATTCTTTGATGAATCATAAATAAAGCGGGGAATAGTTTATGTATTCTTATTATGACATTCCGGTTATCATACCTGCGTATGAACCGGATGAAAGGCTGCTTACATTGCTGGAGCAGTTAAAAAAAGCCGGCATCATACATATTGTCGTCGTGGATGACGGGAGCGGCAGCGCATACCGAAAGTTGTTTGAACAGGTGGAAAGGATAGACGGCTGCATTTTGTTGACTCATACAGTCAATCTGGGAAAAGGCAGGGCGTTAAAGACAGCGTTTAATTACTGCCTGATGCAGTTTCCGCTGCTTTGCGGCTGTGTGACAGCGGATTCCGACGGACAACATACGCCGCATGATATTCTGGCCTGCATGAAAAAATTATCGGAGCATCCGGAAGCGTTGATTTTGGGATGCCGTAATTTTGACGCCTCCGACGTACCAACACGTTCCAGCTTCGGCAATAAATGCACGAGAAAAGTGTTCCGCTATCTGGTCGGGCTTTCCGTTTCCGATACCCAGACGGGGCTGCGGGCGATTCCTGCTTTTTACATGAAAACATTGATGAATGTAAAAGGCGAGCGCTTCGAGTATGAGACGAATATGCTTGTGGAGACAAAGAATCTGGATATTCCGATTATAGAAGTGCCGGTGGAAACTATTTATATAGAAGAAAATAAAACAAGCCATTTCAATCCGATTAAGGATTCTATTCGGATTTATATGATATTTGGTAAATTTTTGTTCTCCTCTTTATCTTCGAGTGTGCTGGACTTATTTCTATTTCACTTTTTCTGTGGGATGCTTCAGGGGGCTGCGGGCGTCTGGAAAAATATGCCCTATATCGTTGCAGCGACCGTGCTGGCGAGGATTATTTCGGCGGTCTATAATTTCCTCTTAAATTACAAAGTGGTATTTAAAAGCAGCGCGGGTATTGCGGCGACCGCCGTTAAATACTGTCTGCTTGCCGTCTGCCAGATGTTATGCAGCGCGTTTTTAGTCAATGCGCTCTATGGGCTGACCGGCGGCTATGAGGTGCTGGTAAAAATACCGGTGGACGTTCTCTTATTTTTCTTAAGTTTTGTCATACAACGGGAGTTTGTGTACCGAAAGAGGGCATAGCGCATTGCTTTTTTTCATATATATTTCCGAAAGGGTCTGACTTCCGGTGGCATCCGGGGCGGGAGGAAAGCGGGATAATTCATATATGAAAAAAATGAAATGGGCTGTCAGGATAGAGCTGGTTTTGCTGGCGGCGCTTATCTGCGCCGGTTTTTTAAAAGAACTGCGTACGGATAAGGCGGCGAAAGAATCGGCATATGATAATGCGGACGAGGACGGGGAAGCGATAGAAGTATCCGCGGACGGCGATTATATTAAATGGGTGGATTTTAATATTACCAGCGAGGCGTTGGGGAAAGCCTATGAGCTGGATGTGGAGTCATACCAAGACGAAGTGCATCTGGACTGGATAGAGCTGCTTGCCTATGCCGGAGCGAAAGGCGGCGGCAAATTCGGTAAGGAAAGCATTGCGCAGATACAAGAGGCGGCGGATAAACTGCGTTCAGGCGAGACAACGATAGAGAAATTGACAAAGGACATGAAATACTACGATTACTACTACGAGGCGTACAGCGCGGTGCTGGGCGGCATGGTAGGCGAGTTTTCCATAGAAGCGGGAAAAGACGGCGCCGGAGAGGCGCAGTGGCGGGATGAATACGGCCTGAAAGCCTTTTTGCCGATTGCAAAAGGCTTTGAATACAGTCATTATGATGATTTCGGTTCTTCGAGAAGCTACGGCTATGCAAGACCACATCTGGGGCATGATATGATGGGGCAGATTGGTACGCCGATTATCGCCATCGAGTCCGGCTATGTGGAAGCGCTTGGCTGGAACCAGTACGGCGGCTGGCGTATCGGCATCCGCAGCTTTGACGGGAAACGGTACTATTACTATGCCCATTTGAGGCAGAATTTTCCTTACAATAAGGAGTTAAAAGAGGGAGATATCGTGACCGCCGGAGACGTTATCGGCTACATGGGGCATACGGGCTACAGCACGACGGAGAACGTGAATAATATCGAAGTTGTCCATCTCCACTGGGGATTACAGCTTATCTTTGACGAATCGCAAAAAGACGGCAATAACGAGATTTGGATAGACTGCTATGAGCTGACTAAGTTTTTGTACCGCAACCGCAGTGAAACGGTTAAGGACGAGGCGACGAAAGAGTGGCACAGAATCTATGAGATGAAAGACCCGGCGGTGGAGGAGAGGAAGAGATAAGACTATTTTTGCATGATTTCTCGCTATTTTTGCCAAATTCAATAAATTTTCTTTCGATATATAGTTTTACTGAATGTTTTATAGTACAATGAGAGATAACATACCTAAAATATCGCAATGAAAGGAACTTTATATGAGTAAGGCAAAAACAAAAGAGGAAATTCAGCGCCACAAAGGTGAGTCTATTCGTAATCTTTCGTTGTTTATGGATTCTTTGATTGAATCAGAAAATCCGATAGATTTGAAACGTGCAGACTTAATCAGTTATTGGTTGAAAGACTTTCAACAGTACATTTCACAGGAAAAAAGCTTTGAAGCTTCAAAAATTAAGGCGTATAAACGTGGAGATGTTGTTAAGGTAAATTTAGGATTTAATGTCGGAAGTGAACAGGGCGGACTTCGCTATGCAATTATACTGGATAAGGATAATAAGCATAATGCTAATACGGTAACTATTGTTCCGCTTTCCTCTCAAAAAGATACAAAGGATATTTGTGAAAGAGATGTTTCACTTGGCAGAGAACTGTATAATAGATTAAAGTCCAAGCATGATTCGATAAAAGAAGATATTGAGTTGCAGCGTACGAAGCATAAAGAGGGACTGAAAAAAGCGCAAGCAGCGAAGGCGCTTTTATCAAAATGCTCACCTTTGGAGGCGCAGTCTTTTTCCGATAATTCGAATGGAATGGATTTACTTGATGATTTGATTTGTTCATATAATGACGCGTTAGAAAAACTGGATGAAAAGGAAGCGGGTCTTGCTAAAATAAACGCTGAGTTACACAGAATGCGGTTTGGCAGTGTAGCTAAGATTGAGCAAATAACGACTATCAGTAAACAGCGTATATTTGACCCGAAAAGAAGCGCGGATGTATTATCCGGAATTAGTTTTTCAGAGACGGCTATGAATAAGATTAACGAAAAAATTAAAGAATTATACATATTTTGATTGACGACGCGTATATTATTGTATATAATACTACATGAAGTGATTAAATTCACTCAAACTGAGCCTATAGGGCATTATAAAAGACTGTAGTTATTATCAAATAAGCCTCGCTTTATGCGGGGCTTATTTCGTTTATATCTTACTTTAACAACGCCGCATTCCTGTCAGTTCATCCGCCCTCTCTTTTTATCCCCGCATTCTTTATTCATAATTGCCTGTTATGACTCTTATGTGCTATACTCTTTTATGTACGGCAGACAAACCGTTATTATGAGAGAGGAAAAGGAGAGTAAAGAAAAAGGACATGGAAAAGAAAAGAAGAACAATGACAAAAGCGACAATCACGGCGGCAGCGCTTATACTGCTGTTTCTTTTAGGAGGCTGCGGGAAAAAGCCCGTCGTCCTCAAAACGTATACCGCCCCGGATGAAACCTACAGCATTGAGGCGGACGAAAAATACACGAATGAAGATGTTGGCATGGATAACTGGCTGGCGCTGGAATCTACCGAGGAAATAGAAGATACATTGGCGGTCATGCAGTTTCCTAAGACCGGCGGTTTTTGGGGAAGCTTTACAAGCATTGAGGACGTCATCGTCTTTGTAGAGGAAACGACGGAACTTACCACTTCCGATAAGCAGAATGCAGACAAGCCGGAAAATGGGGAGCTTAGCAATGTGCAGGCATATACCTATGAGGGAACGGAAGACGGTTATAAATATAAGATTACTGCAGCATACGCCGAGACAGACTATGCGTATTATGCATTTGTAATGGAAGAGGCGGTAGTGAAACGCCACAGCAGCGACTATTTTGGAACGGTCTGCGCATCTTTTAAGGAAAATGCGGAAGTTATCGAGGAAAAAACGTCTTTTGCCGTAGATGTGACAGACACCATCAGATGGTTTAACGCCTCTAACGCCATCCTGATTGCCGCAAACGGATGGGATTATCAGCTTTATGGCGGACTGCAGGCGGATGATATGAATAAAGAGGTTGCAAGGCAGTTGCTTGACGAAAGCTGGGACGTTACCGACAAGGATTCAGCGGATGAGACATTAGACTGGCTTTTAAGCGAAGGACATCGGACGGATTTTACCTCTGAGATGGAGATTCTTGATGAAATGGAATTTTATACCGTTGCAGAAGAGGAGAGAAAGGACGCATTGGTGGACAACCTTGGTCTGGACGAAGTAACCGCCGAATACTATGCGGCATGGTATGGCAGATATGAAGAGGATTACGAGGACGCCGCGTCAGGATGGGATTATAACCGCGCGTTAAGCCAGCTGGCAAACTTTTATCTTGCCGGATACTATACGCTGGAGGAGTCGCTTGACGCTTCTTTGAAAGTAGCGCAGACGATTCAGTCCAGCTTCGATTCATGGGACGACTATATGGAAAGCTATTTTACAGGATATGAATACTGGGCGCAGGAAAGCAGCGATGAAAGAAGAGCGGTGTATGAGAGCTTAAAAAGCGCGTCGGATAATCCGTACAGCGTAGATTTTAAGACCTCACTGGAAAAAAGCTGGTAAACGCTTTATTTTGAAACAGGAAGTCGTTGCAAAAACAAAACCCCTATGATACAATAGAGAAAGCGGACAATGATAAAAAAATAACAATCATTGCGGACCCTGAAAAAGAGGAATTTTTTATAAAAATGGAGGAAACAGATATGGCAAAAAAAGTAGTTTTGGCTGGCGCATGTCGTACAGCAATCGGCACAATGGGCGGAGCATTAAGCACAACTCCTGCACCGGTTCTTGGTTCTATCGTAATTAAAGAGGCGTTAAACAGAGCGGGCGTTCCCGCGGATGCTGTAGACCATGTATATATGGGATGCGTTATTCAGGCTGGTTTGGGACAGAACGTGGCTCGTCAGGCATCCATCAAAGCAGGTATACCGATTACGACGCCGGCTGTTACTGTAAACGTTGTATGTGGTTCCGGTTTAAACTGCGTTAATATGGCGGCACAGATGATTATTGCGGGCGACGCGGATATCGTAGTTGCCGGCGGTATGGAAAATATGTCTATGGCTCCTTACGCGGCTATGCAGGGTCGTTATGGTTACAGAATGAATAATGCGACATTGGTAGATACCATGGTAAACGATGCGTTATGGGATGCTTTCAATGATTATCATATGGGTATTACCGCAGAAAACGTTGCGGAACAATATGGTCTGACAAGACAGCAGCTTGACGAATTTGCGGCATGGTCACAGCAGAAATGTGAAAAAGCAAGAGCGGAAGGAAAATTCAAAGATGAAATCGTTCCGGTAGAAGTAAAGAAGAAAAAAGAAACCGTTATCGTAGATACGGACGAAGGTCCCCGCGCGGGCGTTACGGCGGAGAATATTTCCAAACTGCGTCCCGCTTTCAAACCGGACGGTATCGTTACGGCGGCTAACGCTTCCGGTATCAATGACGGTGCGGCGGCAATCGTTGTTATGAGCGAGGAAAAAGCGAAAGAGCTGGGCGTAAAACCGATGGCAGCATTTGTAGCAGGCGCGCTTGGCGGCGTAGACCCGTCTATCATGGGCGTAGGTCCCGTACCGGCAACGAAAAAGGCAATGGCAAAAGCGGGCATGAAGATTGACGACTTTGACTTAATCGAGGCAAACGAGGCATTTGCGGCACAGTCGCTTGCGGTACAGAAAGATTTAGGATTCAGCAACGACGTACTGAACGTAAACGGCGGCGCAATCGCACTTGGACATCCTGTAGGAGCTTCCGGCTGCCGTATCCTTGTAACACTGCTTCATGAGATGCAGAAACGTGACGCGAAGAAAGGTCTTGCGACGCTTTGTATCGGCGGCGGCATGGGATGCGCAACCATTGTAACCAGAGATTAATAGAAAATATATAGATAATTGCGAAACGCTGCATAAGACGCTAAAGGACAGCGCCCAAGCGCCGACGGTCTTACAGTATCCGCTTATGGATTGTATATGTTACCCCTATGTCAGCGTTATTGAATGATGGTTCGCAATTATCTAAAATATATTTAATAATAGAAGGAGATAACACAATGGAGTTTATATTATATGAGGTAAAAGGACAGGTGGGTACTATCACCATTAATCGTGAAAAGGCTCTTAACGCTTTAAATTCCACTGTTTTGGAGGAATTGGACAAGACGCTTGACGCGGTGGATTTGGACAATGTAAGATGCCTGATTGTGACAGGCGCAGGACCAAAATCATTTGTTGCGGGTGCGGACATCGGAGAGATGAGTACCTTGACAAAGGCAGAGGGAGAAGCGTTCGGCAAAAAAGGAAACGATGTGTTCCGTAAGCTGGAAACATTCCCGATTCCCGTTATCGCGGCGGTAAACGGTTTTGCCCTTGGCGGCGGCTGTGAACTTTCCATGAGCTGTGATATCAGAATTTGTTCCGATAATGCTGTTTTCGGACAGCCGGAAGTAGGTCTTGGCATCACACCGGGATTCGGCGGCACACAGAGACTTGCAAGACTGGTAAGTCCCGGCATGGCAAAACAGATGATTTATACGGCGAGAAACATCAAAGCCGACGAAGCGCTTAGAATCGGTCTTGTCAATGCCGTTTATCCGCAGGAGGAACTGATGGCGGCGGCGGAAAAAATGGCGGCGGGCATCGCAAAGAACGCGCCGATTGCGGTACGAAACTGCAAGAAAGCAATCAATGACGGATTAGAGGTTGATATGGACGATGCGCTTGTCATTGAAGAAAAATTATTCGGCGGCTGCTTCGAGACAGAGGACCAGAAATACGGCATGGCATTTTTCTTAGACAAGAATAAGGAAAAGGTGAAAGAGCCGTTTAAGAACAAATAAAAAATATAAATAGGAGGGTTTTTCCATGAAAGTAGGTATTATCGGCGCCGGTACAATGGGTTCGGGTATTGCGCAGGCTTTTGCTCAGACAGAAGGATATGAAGTGTGCCTTTGCGATATCAATGAGGAATTTGCTGCAAACGGCAAGAACAAGATTGCAAAGGGTTTCGAGAAACGTATTGCAAAAGGTAAAATGTCACAGGAGGACGCCGACAAGGTGTTGGCGAAAATTACAACGGGCGTTAAGACAATCTGTACGGACTGCGATTTGATTGTGGAAGCGGCGCTTGAAGTAATGGATATCAAGAAACAGACTTTTAAAGAATTACAGGATATTTGTAAGGCTGATTGTATTTTTGCAACGAATACCTCTTCCCTTTCCATTACGGAAATCGGTGCGGGAATTGACAGACCGGTTATCGGTATGCACTTCTTTAACCCGGCTCCGGTTATGAAGCTGGTGGAGATTATCCGCGGCGAGAATACGACGGATGAAGTATTTAACAAAGTAAAGGCAATCGCGGAAGAAATCGGCAAGACTCCGGTTGAGGTAAACGAAGCGGCGGGCTTTGTTGTAAACAGAATCTTAATCCCGATGATTAACGAGGGTATCTGCGTATTAGAAGCAGGCGTTGCAAGCGTAGAAGATATTGATGCGGCGATGAGACTCGGCGCGAACCATCCGATGGGACCGTTACAGTTAGGCGATTATGTAGGTCTGGATATCGTGCTGGCGATTATGGAAGTTATTTATTCAGAGACAGGCGACCCGAAATACCGTCCGGCTCCGCTTCTTAGAAAAATGGTACGCGCAGGTAAGTTGGGCTGCAAGACTGGTAAAGGATTTTATGACTATAGCAAATAAGTTTATGGAGGAATAAAAAATCATGGATTTTACGTTAAGCAAAGAGCATGAAATGGCGAGAACTCTTTTTAAAGAATTCGCTGAAAAAGAAGCAAAACCTCTCGCGCAGGAGATAGACGAGAATCATCGTTTTCCGAGAGAGACTGTTGACAAAATGGCAAAATTAGGTTTCCTTGGCATTCCCGTACCGAAGGAGTTCGGCGGACAGGGATGCGACCCTTTAACATATGTAATGTGTGTTGAAGAACTTTCCAAGGTATGCGGTACGACAGGCGTTATCGTATCCGCGCATACATCCCTTTGCTGCGACCCGATTCAGACATACGGTACAGACGAGCAGAAACAGAAATATCTGATTCCCCTTGCAAAAGGCGAGAAGTTAGGCGCATTCGGCTTAACAGAGCCCGGCGCAGGTACAGATGCACAGGGACAGCAGACAAAAGCGGTACTCGAAGGCGACGAGTGGGTTTTAAACGGATCCAAATGCTTTATTACAAACGGTAAAGAGGCGGACGTATATGTTATTTTCGCTATTACGGGAACCGTTGAAAAACGCGGCAGAGTAAGTAAAGAAATTTCCGCGTTTATCGTAGAAAAAGGCACGCCCGGCTTTACATTCGGAACAAAAGAAAATAAGATGGGTATCTGCGGTTCGTCTACATATGAACTTATTTTCACGGACTGCCGTATTCCGAAAGATAATTTATTAGGACAAAAGGGCAAAGGCTTTAACATCGCTATGCACACATTGGACGGCGGACGTATCGGTATCGCTGCACAGGCTCTTGGTCTTGCAGAGGGTGCATTGGAGACTACGATTAATTATGTCAAAGAAAGGAAGCAGTTCGGACGTTCCATCGGCGCATTCCAGAATACGCAGTTCCAGTTAGCGGATATGGCAACCAAAGTACAGGCTGCTCAGATGTTAGTGTATAAAGCGGCTATGAAGAAAGCGGAATATGCTAAGAATCCGAAAGTTTCCTATTCCGTAGAAGCGGCTATGGCGAAATTATATGCGGCGGAAGTTGCTATGGAAGTAACCACCAAGGCTGTTCAGTTACATGGCGGATACGGTTACATCAGAGAATATGATGTAGAGCGTATGATGCGTGATGCGAAGATTACGGAAATTTACGAGGGAACCAGTGAGGTTCAGCGTATGGTTATTTCCGGCGCACTTTTAAAATAGTGTGAAGAGAAAATAAGATAAAGGAGATTAAGTCGATGAAAATCGTTGTTTGTATTAAACAGGTACCTGATACAAAAGGTGGCGTAAAGTTCAATCCGGACGGTACGTTAGACAGAGG
>JAMPFF010000053.1 GCA_023664605.1 Clostridium sp. | reverse complement strand
CCTGGTCCCAAACCAGGCGCTCTAGCCAAGCTGAGCCACACCCCGGCAGGTATCATTAACGCGCCTGTTCAAATCACAACGCAAATCATATTATATAATAAGGCGTTTTGTCTGTCAACCTTTTTTCTTATTTTAGTCTATGTAGCGGATGGTATAATGCGCCTTTCCCTCCCGGTCTATTTCCATAATAATATAAGAAGGTTTTCTCCCCTCCTGTCTGGGGAAACTCATGCTGCCGGGATTGATAAGCGTCAAGTCTGCGCCGATATCGACAATCGGTTTATGGGTATGCCCGCACATCACAATATCCACATCCCTGCTCTTCGCTTCCTGCTTAATAATTTCATAATTCATGGATACATAGTAATTATGCCCATGCGTAAGCCACACCTTATAACTCCCTATCATAAACTCTTTTTCCCGGGGGATATTGGACCAGAAATCATTATTGCCCTGCACCATCTGCACCGGACAGCCCGCCGCCTGCGCAATAATATCCTCGCTGCCTTCCACGTCGCCGCAGTGTACCAGCATATCAATCGGCTTTACTTTCTCTATTACATCTAAAACATTCCCATTCTGGCGGTGTGTATCGCTCACAATCAGTACTTTCATATATTCTCCTACTATATCTTCTTCTCCAGTTTTTCCCTCATCGCCTGTAATGCTCTTCCTCTATGGCTGATTGCATTCTTCTGCTCCTGTGTAAGTTCTGCAGAAGTGCAGCCGTATTCCGGCAGATAAAAAATCGGGTCGTAACCGAAACCGTTCTCGCCTTTTGGCTCATAACCGATGCACCCCTCTATTGTTCCCAACGTAGTCAGTACCTCTTTATCGGGCATAACCGCGGCAATCGCGCAGACAAATCTGGCGCTGCGCTGCGCATCCGCCACACCCTCCATGCGCCTTAGCAAATCCGCATTTTTAATGTCGTAGGAAGTATCTTCTCCCAGGTAACGCGCGGAATAGATACCTGGTTCTTTATTCAAATAATCGATTTCCAGTCCTGAATCGTCGGCCAGCACAATATGATTGGTCTTAGCCGCCACTGCTTTGGCCTTAATCACCGCATTTTCCGTAAAATCCGCTCCATCCTCTATAATGTCTGCCGCAATCCCCGCCTCTTTCATAGAAAGGATTTCCACGTCCATTCCCTCTAAAATCTGGCGGATTTCCCGCATTTTCCCCTGATTCCCGGTCGCAAAAATAATTGTTTTACGCATATTAATCCCCATTTCTGAGCGATTTTTCAACTTACTCGTACGCCGCCATAATCGCCTGATAAATACCATCTGCTATTTTTTCTATATAGTCGTCTCTGTTGAGTAAAATCGCTTCCTGTCCGTTGCTGATATAACCAACTCTTATCGCCGCCGCCGGAACGACCGCCCGGTTAATGACAACATCTTCTTCGGCGGAATCGACCAGACCGTTGGCCTTTCCACTGATTGCCGTTACGACTTCCCGCTCCAGCAAATCCGCCAGCTCTATGCTGCCAAATCCCGGTATGAAAAATTTACTGTTATATACCGCTTCGGTTCCGTATATCTTCGTATCTTCATTTTCGTTCACTTCAATCCGAATCATCATATCAGCTTTGACTGCATTGGTCAAATCAATACGTTCTTCATCTGTCGGATTGCTGTCATCCATTCTCGTATAATAGACTTTAATCTCCGTCTCATCCAGCTTTTTCTTTAAGGCGCGCGCCACTGCCAATGTCACCTGCTTGCTTTCCAGTTCTCCGGAAACGGCTCCCGTTATCTCATCGCCGTAGGCCGGGTCTATCACCACAATTCTGTCGTATGCCTCTTTGGGGGCGATAAATTCAATATAGAGGTTGCCGTTTTCCAAAATGCTATGATATTCATAGATATCCGTCAGCCTGAATTTTAAACGGAATGTATCCGCTCCATTTTCATAACAGCCGTCCACGATAGCCTCACGATTGCCAAAAAGCGCCTGTGTGTCGTAAAAATCCGCATATGTTTCATCCTGTTTGGTCTGTTTGATGCTGACCCAGAGTTCCTTATCCATATAGTGATTTTCTATCGTAACATTCTCCGCCTTTACATTCGCATGAAGAGGAATGCAGAAATAACTCATTTCCTGCCCTTTTTCTTCAAATAAAAGGCTGTTTTCACCCGGCGCGCTTTCCGCCGCATCCATGTGGGCAATGTCTTCTTCCTCCGGCACATTCTGCGTTTCATTTTGTACGACTTCATCCTGTGCCACATTCTCAACAACGACGACTTTATGGGAAGAATAATAAAATATTGCCGCAAACGCACAGAGCGCGAATATAACCGTATAGAGTGCGGTTTTTTTCATTAATTGATTCTGCTGCATGATAATCTCCATTCTATCTGCCTTTACGTCCGGGCGGTTTCGGCCCCATAAACTGATAATAATATGTCTTCATCATACCGTTATAAATTTTACGGTTTTTATCGGCTTTTCTTCCGATATACTGCTGCGCCTGTTCATAGGCGGAAATCACGTACATCGACCAACTGTCCAATGCCGCATAGCGTTCTCCAAGTTCCCGGTAAATGGCGGGAAGAGTCTCCTTATCCTCCAGCCGCTCCCCGTAAGGCGGATTGGTTATGATAAATCCATACTTTTTAGGATGGCTGAGTTGGTCCACACCCCGGCGCTGAAAATGAATCAGCTTCTCCACACCGGCAAGCCGTGCATTTTCTCTGGCTGACGCCACCACTTTATCATCTATATCATATCCCTGAATATCTGTCTCCACGCCCATATCCACCATGGACTCCGCTTCATCCATTGCACGGTACCAGTCCTTACGCGCCGTTATATGCTTCCAGTCCTGTGCCAAAAAGCTGCGCTCCCTCCCCGGCGCTACATGCGCCGCCATCATTGCTGCCTCAATCGGAAACGTACCGCTGCCGCAAAACGGGTCTATCAGTATCCGTTCGCTCTTCCATGGCGTCAGCATAATTAACGCCGCGGCAAGATTTTCGGCAATAGGCGCTTTCGCCGTCAGTTTCCTATATCCTCTTTTATGCAAAGATTCTCCCGTCGTATCCAAACCTACGGTCACTTCGTCTTTCATTAAAAAAACCCTGACCGGGAAAGACGCGCCGCTTTCCGCAAACCACTGCGTATGATAAACGGATTTTAGCCGCTCCACCATAGCTTTTTTCATAACGGACTGAATATCGGAAGGGCTGAAAAGCTTGCTCTTAATGCTCGCCGCCTTGGCTACCCAGAACTTTCCGTCCTCCGGGATATACGCTTCCCAGGGAAGATTTTTCGTTCCCTGAAAAAGTTCCTCGAAAGTTTGGGCCTGAAAGCTTCCGACCTTAATCAATACTCTTTCCGCCGTACGCAAAAAAACATTCGCACGACAAAGCGCATTCTCATCACCCGCAAACGTCACACGACCGTCTTCCACCGATAAAATCTCATATCCCAAATCTGTAATTTCTCTTTTTAGCACCGACTCCAGCCCAAAATGGCACGGTGCGATAAAGCATAATTTTTCCATAAACTCATTGTAAGGTTTTGTACATTTTCTGTCAATCTGATTATTTCTTTACAACCACCCGAAAGCAATATAAACTATAATATATATGGCACTAATATAAAACTAATATAAAATGAGAAAGCATACAAGCTAATAAAGGAGGTCTCTACCGGTGGACACACAAAATCAAAATGCGGCTGAAAAAGTATTGGATAACGTCTCTAAGGTCATTATCGGCAAAGCAGAAACCGTGCGCTTGCTCTTAACGGCTCTTTTGGCGGACGGACACGTCCTGTTAGAAGACGTTCCGGGAACGGGTAAAACCAAACTGGCAAAAGCGCTTGCTAAGTCCTTACAGGCGGACTATTCCAGAATACAGTTTACGCCGGACCTACTCCCCGGCGATATTACGGGCTTAAATATTTTTGACCGAAAAAGCAACGACTTCGTTTTGCGCAAAGGTCCGGTATTTACTAATATTCTTCTCGCGGATGAAATCAACCGCGCCACTCCCAGGACGCAGGCGGGCTTATTGGAGTGCATGGAGGAACGGCAGGTCACCATCGACGGAGAAACCTATCCGTTAGGCAGCCCTTTTTTTGTTATCGCCACGCAAAACCCGGTTGAAACGGCCGGAACCTTTCCCTTACCGGAGGCGCAGTTGGACCGTTTTATGATGAAGCTGTCTTTGGGGCTTCCGAGCAAAGAGGAAGAACTGGACATTCTGGCTCGCTATCTGGAAAAAGACCCGCTAGCGGAACTTACCGGCGTACTGACGACACAGGAACTGGAAAACGCCAGACAAGAGGTATGCAAAGTATATGTACATAAATCGGTACAGGAATATATGGTGGATATCGTTGCCTCAACCCGAAACGACGAAAGCATTATGATGGGCGTAAGCCCCAGAGGAAGCCTTGCGCTGCTTCGTTGCGTCAAAGCCTATGCCTGGATACAGGGCAGAAACTTTGTCATTCCTGATGATGTAAAGGCCGTTGCCGTTCCGGTACTGGCACACCGCATTATCATGGACTTTGGGCGGAACAACTATAAAGAAAGCGTCGCTTTTATCCAAAATATCCTGCAAAACAGTACCGTACCTACAGAGGATTTTCAGGTATGATGAGAATAATAGGACTTGGCATATGCGCTTATTTACTGATATTGATACAACGGGCCATTTACGGACGGTTATGGGCAAAACACCTTAAAATCCGTCTGGAATTTACGCAGACGAGTCTTTTTGAAGGGGAAAAGGGAGAACTATTGGAAATTATCGAAAACGGCAAACGGCTTCCGCTTCCCATGTTAAAAGTAAAATTCCAGACCGATAGAAACCTGCGTTTTACCGATACGTTAAGTTCCAAGGTGACGGACCTTTATTATAGAAACGATATTTTTCAGGTAAGAGGCCGGGAGCGCATTACGAGAAAATTGGAATTTATCGCCGCCAAAAGGGGATATTACCGCATCCATAATATTGATTTGGTCGCGGCGGATTTGTTTCTTTCCACGGAAATGGTAGAAAGCAGGCATACCGACCAGTATTTCTATGTATATCCCGCCCCTTATGACTCCGACGAATTCAGGCAGTCGTTACAGCAGTTAAACGGGGAGCTTTTGACGAAGCGGCATTTTCTGGAAGACCCGTTTGAATACCGCGGCATCAGGGAATATCAGCCCTATGACGATATGCGCAGCGTCAACTGGAAAGCGAGCGCAAAGACCGGCGAATTAAAGGTCAACCAAAAAAACTATACCGCATTACAGACTATCCGTATTTTCTTTAATATAGAAGATAACGGCGTTTTGAAAAAAGAAGACGCCCTCGATGCTTCGTTCCGGATTGTTGCGGGTCTTAGCGCTTTTTTTATCAAGCAGGGCGTTAGGGTGGCATGTTACGGCAACGGCCGGGATATCATGCACGAGGAATTGCTGCAGATAGAGGCCGGCGCGGGAGCCGGACAGTTACAGCAGATTTACCGCGCGCTTGCCAGGACGGATACCTCGCAAAAACCCGCCGGCTTCATGCAGACGTTTGAGCATAAACTGTTAGAGGAAGATGGGGAAAGCATTACCGTTTTCGTATCTCCTAATGCTTATCCCGATTTCGTGGAACTGATAAACCGCTATCAAAAACAGGACGGGGAATATATCTGGTTTTATCCGACCGTTGAAACGGCGCAAAGAGGAATCCCGGAACTTTCCGAACTGCCCGGTGAAATCAAACGCCACATACAGATTCTGCATATAGAAAATGATGACAAAATAATGAAAATCTAAGAAAGGCACACCAAGAATCCATGAAACAGGAACGCATAACGGAATTAGCGGATATCCTCGCTATACAAATGAATCACTGGACGCTTTTTTCCATCGCGGCAGCCATCGGCATCATGACGGGAAAGACCGCGCCATTTGTCGCACTCTGGCTTTTGTGCAGCCTGATTCCTATATTCTTTTTTTACATCAGAAGATATACGAACGGTTTTCCGGCTATGGCCATCAGCCATATCGTATGTCTTGTGCTTTTATTTAACATGCCCGTTTCCAATCATACCATCAAGGTGATAATGTGCATCTACGGTATCGGGCTTTTCATCAATTCCTTTTATATCAGGCTGCGCAAAGAAGAGAGGCTGGATGAGGCGTTTCCTCCGCCGGTAGCAATCGGCATCATTGCGGTCAGCGATTTTGTTTTACACTATGAGGAGTACGTCACATGGGATTTTTACTATATCGTGCTGGTCGCCGTCTATTTTATCCTTTATTATCTCAGGTATTACTTGCAGCATTATCTGCATTTTATGACGGTCAATTCCGGCAGCACGGGCTATATTCCCCGCAGGGAAATCTTTATGTCCGGCGTCAAATTCAGCACTGCCTTTGTCCTTATAGGAGTCGGCATTCTGGCGCTGTTTTCCGATATCAACTGGCTGGGCTGGATATTCGGGCAGTTAAAAAACGGCATCATATGGCTTAGGGAACACGGTCTATTCGCTTGGATAGCCTCTCTTTTTAAGAAAACATTTGACCCTCTTGTAGAGCAGACAGGCGGCGCAGAACCCGGCAGTTCGGGATTGATGCCTCTGGAACCGGGTGAAACCGCTCTGTTCTGGGTGGTTCTGGAAAAAGCCGTTTTTACTATCGTACCGATAGTTCTTATCTGCTTACTCTGCTTTGCCCTGTTTCATTTCATTATGATGGCAAGGGAGCTTTTCCGCAAAAAACGCAGTCTGAATAAGGAAATATTCGTCGAAGCTTCCGGCGATATCCGGGAAAGCTATGACATCAAAAAGAAAAAGGAAAAACAGCGTGACTTCTTCGCTTTCTTAAGTCCGGCGGAGAGAATCCGGCGTATCTACAAGCAGCGAATCCGGGCAAAACGCGCTATTTTGTCCGAAAAAAAAGATGCGCAGCCTCTCAATACCTATACTGCCAGAGAATGCGGCGCACTGCTTTCCGAAAACCAGCTCGCACGCGTTTACGAAAAAGCCCGTTATTCCGATATGCCCTGCACAAGAGAAGACGTTAAAAAAGCGACAGGAAAAAGCGGCACAGCCGATTAGCTGTGCCGCTTTTAGCAGATATGGCTCCCATGGGAGACACCTCTGACTTAGTAGTTGTTCTTCTGGCTGTTCTGCGCATTCTGGCTGGAACTGTTCTTAGAATTGTTATTCTTCTGGTTGTTCTGTGCATTCTGGCTGTTAGAGTTGTTAGCCTTATTCTGCTGCTGCTCATTGTTCTGCGCGTTCTGGTTATAATCATTCTTAGACATCTTGCATACCTCCTGATTGATTTTTGTTACAGAAATAGTATGACAAGATTTGTGCAAAAGTATTCAAAAGCCATATAGGACTTTAGTACTATTTTTAATTGCATTTTTTTCATAATTGTATATAATATAAGTGTAGATAGAAACACCCCTTTCATTTTCTATCTGCAAACCCTTATATATTAATTATTTATACTCCCCTGAAAAGCGCTGCTTATGCGGCGCTTTTTAATTATGTATGCCTTTTTCTCAACCTGCGACATTTGCTGTCGTAAGACGCAAATTCGCGTGTGAAAAATTTATTTTTCACACTATCCTCTATTTCCCTGGAAAAGTTTTACAATTAATAAAATGACAAGCCCTACGATAATCACCGGCGCAAATAAGGAAATTAAAGATGTAGCAATTCCTATTACAACAATTACAAGCACTGTGATAATCACCATCATAAGCCATCCGGGCAGCATGACTCTGTGTGTCGAAAAGCCGCCGTATCCGTCATTCCCATTTACGGATTCATCCGCCAGTTCCTCGTCATATTCCCGATTAGAGCCGTAGCTTTCTCCGGCGTGTTTGTTGGCTTCAATGATGCTTTTGGCAAGCAGCCTCGGGTCGCCAAGCTGTGCAAGCACTTCTTCTTCCGTACTTCCTTTTCGTATTTCCGATTCGATATACTCCTGATAATAGCGTACGTTTTCCGCCACCTGGCTGCTGTTTAACCCGCCCGCCAGTGTCCGTTGTAATTTTTCCAAAAATTCGTTTTTATCCATATTTATACTAACTCCTATTACCTTACGAAGAATGCCGTACCTTAGGCATTACTCCCTATCCATACCCGCGCCCTCATTCAGCTTGCGCCTGTAGTAATCCGGGTCTTTCTTTAGCTGCGCCATTGTCCGGAATGCCTGCAATACCATTTCTTCTTTATTACATGCTGCCGTGTTCTTCCCCGTATCCTGCGCCAGATTATAACGCTCCATCTGCCACACATAGCAGTCTGTCAGGGAATAGCCCGCCACTTTCATACGGTCGGCAAAGCCGTGGTGTTCCAGATAATACAAAAATTCCTCATACAGCTCGTAATCCGTCAGGATACTAAGCCACAATTCATCGCACCACGCCTCGGACTTTCCCGCGTACTCGCAAAGAGCCTTTAAGCCCTCATATACTTTAATTTTCTCCGTACCGTATATCATATAAGACATATTATCCCATGCCTTTCCATTTTCCTTATCAGTGTATCATACTATTTTCCATTTTGCTATGATGGCATTCTTAATTTTTCATAAAAATAGCGTACCACCCGCTAAAGCAGTACGCTATTTCTCAGCTTACGATTTTTATACTTATTCTTTTACACCGCCAAGCGCTACACCGGCAATGATATGTTTGGAAAGAACAAAGTATACAACGAAAATCGGTAAAATGGTTACTACCAGTCCGACATAGATAATACCGTGGTCGGAACGGAATCTTTCACCTCTCATCAACTGTACGAACATAGGAAGCGTGTACTTTCTCTGTGAGGTAAGCAGCATGGAAGGCGTATAGAAGTTATTCCATGATGCGATAAATGCGAAGATACACTGTGTTGCAACAGCCGGTTTCATAAGAGGCATTGCAATGGTATTGAATGTATTAAACTCTTTGGAACCGTCGATTCTCGCCGCATCCACAATTTCAAGCGGCAGTGCGCTCAACATATACTGTCTCATGAAGAATACCGTAGACGGCGCTGCAATCGCCGGGATAATCAACGGTATGTAGCTGTTTCCAAGTCCCAGTCCATACATGAAACGGAAGAAACCGATAGAAGAAACCTGTACGGGAATCATCATGATCGCCATGATAAACGCCCATGCGAACTGGCTTCCCTTGAATTTATAAACGGTAACGCCGTATGCCGTCATCGTGGAAAAATATACGGTCAGTATCGTAGAACCGAAAGCGATGATACAGCTATTTACCATATATTTCCATAAAGGTACGTTTGCATTACACTGATATAACAGTTTCTCCCAGTTTTCCATGAAGTAATGCGACGGAATCAGGGAAAAGCTCGACTGTATATCCACGCTTGTTCTGGTTGCGTTGACAATCATAACCCAGAACGGGAACAAACTTAACAAGCAAAGGAAAATACAAATAATATTTCTAAATATCTGTGCGCCTAAGATTCTTGCGTGTAATCCGCCTTTTGCGTTATTTTCCATATTAATTTGCCCCCTTTCTTGCTTTCTGTGCCGCTTTGATGGCTTTCTTCTCCTTGATGGCGTCTTTATCTCTCATAATATAGAAGAGAATCAGACTGAAGAACAATGTCACAACAAACAGCACAAGGGACGCCGCCGAAGCCTTACCCATCTGTCTGGAACCTGTGAAAGCAAGTTCACGGATATACATAGTAATCGTTCTGGTCGTGTAATCCGGGTCGCCATAGCCGCTCGTCGTCAACAGTTTCGGAATATCATACATCTGCAAGCCGCCGATAGCGGAGTTTACTAATGTAAATAACATAATCGGACGAAGAAGCGGTAATGTAACGCTCTTAAAAATCTGCCAGCTTGTCGCGCCGTCCACTCTTGCCGCCTCGAATAAGGAGGGGCTGATGCCGAGTACGCCCGCCGTTAAAACTATCATGGTATTTCCATACCACATCCAGAAGTTAATAAAAGAAATAATTCCTCTTGTAGACCATTTGGTATCCAGGAAACGGAACGGTTCCGACCAGATGCCGCTGTTGACTAAGAACTGGTTAATCGGTCCGTTCGGGTAATCGAACAATTTATAGAACAAAACGGAAATCGTAGCCGCCGTAATGATATTGGGCATAAATGTCAGAATCTTATACGCACCCTGCGCTTTCATCTTAACTCTGGTATCGGTAAACCAGATTGCCAAAAGCAGCGCCAAGAGAATCTGCGGTACAAAGTTTAATAACCACATGATAATCGTATTGCCTAACGCACGGAATGTATATGTATCAAACAAAACGCCGTTACTGCTCATAAAAATCGAACCGAAGTTTGCTACGCCGTTAAATGTCGGTCCTACTTCCACATTCCACATCGTATCCGTGTAGTTTTCACAAAATGCCAGACCCATCGTATAAATCAAAGGCCATAACTGGAAAATCGCAAACACGATAAAGAATGGAGCAATAAAAAAGTAACCATATCGGCCGTATTCTACTGTTTTACGTTTTTTGCCATTACTCTTTGCCATATCTCCACACCCTTCTTTATTATTTTATTTCTGCCCGGTACGCGCCACAGGCATTTGACAATTTCCCGACTCCGGAACTCTCTCAAACATCTGTGCCGCAGCCCTTACAAAAATGTCTTTATAATATCTGTACCGACCGCAAGCAGCCGGTACAGAATATTTAACTCAACTTTTATCATTCACTTGGAGAATTAATTTTGCAGCAAAGCTGCAAAGAAATTCTCCTATAGATAGCGCAGCCAATGCTGCGCTTTCTATTGTTATTCGACGGTTACCGCCGGATAAGCTTCCGCTACAGCAGTCTTGAAGTCTGCGATAGCTGTATCTTTATCCTTTTCACCTTTTGCATATGCCGTTACCTGTGTATCAAGCAGCTCATTAACCTTCTGGTCGTATGCGCTCATCCAGGATACGTCTACGTTCTCAGCAAGGGGAGAGAATACTGCGATGAAATCCTGTCCGCCTAAGAAGTCGTATGCGCCCTTGCCTGCATCAGATAAGCTCTTCATAGCTGTCTTGTTATTTACATAGTCAAGAGTTTCTTCTGACAATTTTGTCATAACTTCTGTATCACAGCAAAGCGTTTTCATAATCTGTCCGGCTAATTCCGTATCAGAGCATCCGCTTGTTGCGCCAAGCCATGTACCGCCCCAGTAGTAGGAAGCAGGACCTTCACACATATTCCATAAACCGTATGTGCCTGCACCTACAGCGTCGCCGCCGCAGTTAGCTTTGATTGTCCAGTGTAAGAACCATGTACATCCGAAATAACCGAATACTGCATCTGAAGCAGCGCCAGCGTTCCATTCGTCAGACCACTGAGCTGTTTTCTGTGTTAAGTCCTCAGACTCTAATACCTGTACAACGTCCATGTACTCTTCCATAGCGGAATCCATATGGAACACGCCGTCAGACGTTACCCAAGGCTCTGTCTTGTTGGACATGAATGTGTTTACAACGTCGCCGTTAGAAGAAAGGATTCTTGTAGCGTCGCCGGATTTTTCCTTAATCTCTCTTGCCGTATCAAGGAATTTATCCCATGTGTCAATCTTAGCCTGCATTTCTTCAGGGCTTGTTACGCCAAGAAGGCTTTCTGCAAGGTCAGTTCTGTATGTGAATGCACCGGGGCAAGCCTGCCAGGAAAGACCTTTTACAGAGTTGTTTCTCTGGTCTGTAGCGATGGTGATTGTGTAAGGATACATTTCAGCCATATCAGCGTCCGTGATGCCGCAGTCTGTTACAGGGATTGTAAAATCGCTGTTGGTGTACTTCATGATATAACCAGCCTCGAAAGCAATCATATCAGGATAATCTTCTGCGTCGGGCGTCTGTAATAACTGGTCGATTTTCTCCTGATAAACAGCGGAGTCGCCGACATTTACATACTCGATTCTTTCTTCCATACCCGGATTTGCATCAAATACATAAGCAAGTCTCTCCTGTAACTCTGTATTCCAGGAGTAGATATAGAATTTATCTCCTGAAGCAGCAGCGTCACCGGATGATGCTGTTGTGTCTGCCGCCGGAGCAGCCGTAGATGTGTTCGTTGATGTGTCTGTTGTTGATGATGCGGAATTATCTGCCGCTGCATCGTTTGATGCCCCCCCCGACGAGCCACAGCCTGCAAGCAAGCTTGCTACCATAGCTGTAGAAAGAAGCGCACTGAGTAACTTTTTCTTCATGTGGAATTTCCTCCCTTTTAAAAATTTTTTGCATTTATTATAATTATCAGTTTCCTGATATAAATGCCTCATGTTAATGTGATGAGACCAGGTCGCTTACCGACCTGCCCGGGAAAACTTCTCCCTCTACGATGATTTGTTCTGCAATCGTTGATTTCGGATGCTCTATCAGGCTTATCAGTTTCTCCGCCGCTTTCTGCCCTAACGCTTTCGTATCCTGTTTAACCGTTGTCAGCGCGGGTTCAATGTGCCTTGCAATTCTGATGCCGTCATACCCCGCTACGGAGATATCATCCGGAATCCGAAGCCCTCTTTCATTAATCGCGTTGATTCCTCCGAAACAGGCAAAATCGTCAGGATAAAGAATGCAGGTCGGCGGTTCTTCTAAATCAAGCAGTCGTTTCGTTCCGTCATATGCCGCCCGCGTATCACGGTATGACGCTTCTATTATGTATTCGTCCGGAATATCTAATCCCAGCTCCGACGCCGTCTTATAAAAAGAGGTCAGCCGGCTTTTCGCTACCGAAGAATCTTTACCATGAATATACGCTATTTTACGGTGTCCTTTTCCATATATATAATGAAGTAAGTCCCGTATGCCTTTTACATTATCTGACATAACCGCAGAAACATTGTGAAACAAGTGGTCTATCGTGACAACCGGAATATCGCTTTGGACTAACTCCAGCACTTCCGGCGAGAGGAAATCGGTGCAGGCAATTACCACGCCGTCAAATCCCCTGTATTTACTGTGTTCCAGATACGACATCTTATTCGGTCTCGTCTTACAGGCATTAATAAAAGTAATGTCATATCCTTTCGCCTCCGCCGTACTTTTCAGGCTGTCAAGCACATAGGCGAAATAATCATGCGTCAATCCGCTCATATCGTCGTCTACAAAAAGCACGCCGATGTTGTAGCTTCTGTGCGTCTTTAACGCCTTGGCTGCGGAATTGGGAAAATACCCCATCTCTTTCGCTGTCTGCTTAATGCGCGCTTTCGTCTCTTCACCAATATCTCTATGGTTGTTAAGCGCCTTGCTTACGGTTGCCACCGATACCCCGCATATTGCGGAAATATCTTTCATTGATACCATCTCTGTCGCTCTCCTGTCGTATATAAGTCTGTTTAGGTCCCGCTATACGGCTCTGAGAGGAACCAGCTCAAATCACTTAATCGTTTTCGTATGTTTAGTTTATATCATTTTTGATAATTTTGCAATATATATTTGCATTTTTTTGTTCATTTCTTATATTTTTGTATATTTTCCACATTTTATGCGACCCATTTTAAGTGGTTTTGCACAGTTCTTTAACAGCTTGTTTACACTTTGTTCTTATTTAAAAGTAAACGTTTTCGTGTTTTCTCGTTGCAAAGACATTTTCCTGTCATTTCAGAGATATTTTTCATATTTATAATTTATTATATTTTTATTGCAATTTCCATATTTTTTCTGTATAATTTTAATATCGCTTAATCACTTATAAAACAGCTTATCTACTTAATCGTTTTCTATACTTTATTCATCCTCGCACACAAGAAAATCACTTCGTGAATTATCCACAAGAAAATCACTTCGTGATTATCTTGGGAAGAATGCTTCGCATTCTTCCACTTACCGAGGAATTTTCTATTATAAAAAAGGAGAACACGATATGAAATTTGGATTTTTTGATGATGCCAGCCGTGAGTATGTCATCACCACCCCCAAAACCCCGCTTCCCTGGATCAACTATTTGGGATGCAACGAATTTTTCACACTCATTTCCAACACCTGCGGCGGATATACGTTCTATAAGGACGCGAAGCTGCTGCGCCTGACCCGTTACCGTTATAACGACGTGCCAAACGACATCAACGGTAAATACTTCTATATTAAAGACGGAAACACTGTCTGGAACCCCGGATGGAAACCGACCCAGACCGATTTGGACAGCTACGAGTGCCGCCACGGCATCGGCTACAGCCGTTTTACCGGCTCCAAAAACAATCTGGAGGCTTGTGTGCTGACTTTTGTGCCGATGGATGATAACTGCGAAATCAGTCAGGTAAAACTGACGAATAAGGGTTCATCCGCCAAGGAAGTTTCTTTATTTTCCTATGTGGAATGGTGTCTGTGGAATGCGGACGACGATTCCAGAAACTTCCAGAGGAACCTAAGCACCGGCGAAGTGGAGGTTATCGGTTCCACGATTTATCATAAAACAGAGTACAGAGAACGCCGCAACCACTATGCCATTTATTCTGTCAACGCGCCCGTGGACGGCTTTGATACAAGCCGCGACGCTTTCCTTGGCGCGTACCGCAGCGCCGCCAACCCGGAAGCTGTGGAAAATGGAAAATGCACAAACTCGATAGCAAGCGGATGGTCCCCTATCGCTTCCCACCAGATTAAGGTCACGCTTGCGCCCGGCGAAACAAAATCCTTTGTTTTCGTACTTGGTTACATAGAAAACCCGGAAGAGGACAAGTGGGAGTCTCCCGGCATTATTAACAAGAAACCGGCTGACGCCATGCTGGCGAAATATCAGTCCGACGCGGACGTCGATAAGGCGTTTGCGGCGTTGAACGATTACTGGAAAGCGCTTCTTTCCAAATACAGCGTCAAATCTTCCAACGATAAGGTTGACCGTATGGTAAATATCTGGAACCAGTATCAGTGTATGGTAACGTTTAATATGTCGCGTTCCGCTTCCTATTATGAATCGGGTATCGGACGCGGTATGGGCTTTAGGGATTCCTGTCAGGATTTGCTGGGCTTCGTCCATCTGATTCCGGACAGGGCAAGACAGAGAATCATCGATATCGCGTCCACGCAGTTTGAGGACGGCAGCGCATATCATCAGTACCAGCCTCTTACGAAAAAAGGCAATTCCGATATCGGCAGCGGCTTTAACGACGACCCGCTGTGGCTGATTGCCGGAACTTCTGCCTATGTGCGTGAAAGCGGCGATACTTCCATCTTAACGGAAAATGTGCCTTTTGATAACGATATGTCGGTGGCGGCGCCGTTGATGAATCACTTAAAACGTTCTTTTGATTATATCGTAAACCATAAAGGACCTCACGAACTGCCTCTTATCGGGCGCGCCGACTGGAACGACTGTCTGAACTTAAACTGCTTTTCCGAGCATCCCGGAGAATCTTTCCAGACGTTCGGCCCCTCGGAGGGACCTGTGGCGGAGTCCGTATTCATTGCCGGTATGTTCGTAAAATACGGCGAGGAATACGCGCAGTTATGCGAGTTGATGAACGACCGGGCGGAAGCCGACAGGGCAAGAGGCGAAGTGAAAAAGATGTACGACGCTATCTTAAAGGATGGCTGGGACGGCGAGTGGTTCGTCCGCGCTTATGACGCCTACAGCCATAAAGTCGGTTCCAGAGAATGCGACGAGGGCCAGATTTACATTGAGCCGCAGGGCTTCTGCGTTCTGGCGGGTGTCGGCGTAGAGGAAGGCCACGCAAAGAAAGCGCTGGATTCCGTAAAAGAAAAACTGGATACCAAATACGGCGTTATGATATTACAGCCCGCCTACACCAAATATCATGTAGAGCTTGGCGAGGTAACATCCTATCCGCCGGGGTATAAAGAGAATGCCGGAATCTTCTGTCATAACAATCCCTGGGTTTCCATTGCGGAAACGGTTATCGGACGCGGCGGGCGCGCTTTTGAAATCTACCAGAAAACCTGTCCTGCCTATGTGGAGGAAATCAGCGAAATCCACAGAACGGAACCTTATGTATATTCCCAGATGATTGCGGGCGCGGACGCCAAATTCCACGGCGAGGCGAAAAACAGCTGGCTGACGGGAACCGCCGCATGGACTTTCGTCAATATCTCCCAGTATATCCTCGGCGTATATCCTACGCACAAGGGATTAAGCGTCAATCCGTGCGTACCGTCAGGTTTCGGTGATTTTGAGATTACGAGAAAGTTCCGTGAGGGAACCTACCATATTAAAGTCGTAAATCCCGATAATGTGGAAAAGGGAATCAAGTCGATTACGGTGGACGGTCAGTCCGTAGAGGGTTGCGTTATCCCTTATACCGCCGGAAAAGAGAACTATGAGGTTACCGTTACCATGGGAAACCTGAAAAGATAAAATCTTTTCAGCTGCAAGTTTGCCGTTGAAAGAATGACATTCTTTCAACTTTGCAAACTCGCGGGCTGTGGATGACGCCAGGCTGTGGATAATGCAGCTTGTGAACGATGCCGGGTTTTGATGAAAATCAGGACCCGGTATTTTTATGGAATGAAAAGCAAAGAATCAGAAATTGCGGCAGTCGCCAAGATATACAAGAGATGCAAGCATCTCTGCAAGCACGTCTACTT
>JAMPFF010000052.1 GCA_023664605.1 Clostridium sp. | reverse complement strand
TAGATGCTAAAAAAGAACTTTTCAATTTGAGATTCCAGAACGCAACAAATCAGTTAGATAATACAGCAAGAATTAAGGAAGTAAGAAAGAATATTGCAAGAATTCAGACCGTGATTACGCAGAAAGCAAAAGCGGCTAACTAGGAGGAGGATGTGTCGTGGAAAGAAATTTGAGAAAAACCCGTACTGGCAAAGTAACCAGTAATAAAATGGATAAAACGATTGTTGTAGCGATTGAAGACCATGTAAAACATCCACTTTACGGTAAAATCGTGAAAAAGACTTATAAGTTAAAAGCGCATGACGAGAAAAATGAGTGCAGCATTGGCGATACCGTTAAAGTCATGGAGACAAGACCTTTATCAAAAGATAAAAGATGGAGACTTGTTGAGATTGTCGAGAAAGTGAAATAGTAGGTTGGAAGGAGATAAATAGCATGATTCAACAGGAAAGCAGATTGAAAGTGGCTGATAATACCGGTGCAAAAGAAATTTTGTGTATCAGGGTTATGGGCGGCTCTACAAGAAGATATGCGCGCATTGGTGATATCATCGTTGCTACTGTTAAAGATGCAACACCAGGCGGCGTTGTAAAGAAAGGCGATGTTGTAAAGGCAGTCGTTGTCCGCTCCGTAAAAGGCGCGCGCCGTAAAGATGGTTCTTATATCAGATTTGATGAGAATGCTGCTGTTATTATAAAAGACGATAAGACTCCGAGAGGAACCCGTATTTTTGGACCAGTAGCAAGAGAGCTTCGTGATAAACAGTTTATGAAAATTGTTTCACTGGCTCCGGAAGTATTATAGGAGGTGCCGGGTATGTCAATGTTAAAAATTAAAAAAGGCGATACCGTTAAGGTAATCGCAGGCAAAGATAAAGACAAAGAAGGCAAGGTTGTTTCCATAGACAGGAAAAAAGGCAGAATTATCGTAGAGGGAATCAACAAGATTACAAAACATGAAAAACCGTCGGCAGCGAACCAGAACGGCGGCATTATTCAGAAAGAGGCTCCAATCGATATTTCCAACGTAATGTATGTACACAAAGGAAAACCGACCAGAATCGGCTTTAAGATTGAGAACGGCAAGAAAGTCCGTTTTGCAAAATCTACAGGTGATATCGTTGATTAATTCTAAGGAAGGAGGGCTAAAAAGTTGAGTAGGCTTAAAGATATGTATAAAGACGAAATCATAGACGCTATGGTTAAGAAGTTTGGATATAAAAATATTATGGAAGTTCCGAAGCTTGATAAAATCGTAATCAACATGGGCGTTGGCGAAGCAAAAGAAAACGCCAAAGTTTTGGAAGCCGCCGTCAGTGATATGGAGACAATCACAGGACAGAAAGCGGTTATTACAAAAGCGAAAAACTCCATTGCTAATTTCAAAATCAGAGAAGGCCAGGCAATCGGATGTAAGACAACTCTTCGCGGCGATAAGATGTATGAGTTCCTTGACAGACTGGTAAACCTTGCACTGCCTCGTGTGCGTGACTTTAGAGGAGTAAATCCTAACGCTTTTGATGGCAGAGGAAATTATGCACTGGGAATTAAAGAACAGCTTATCTTCCCCGAGATTGAATATGACAAGATAGATAAAGTAAGAGGTATGGATGTTATTATCGTAACAACAGCCAAGACCGATGAAGAAGCTCGTGAATTATTAAGATTGTTCAATATGCCATTCGCTAAATAAAAGGAGGTAAATTCATGGCTAAGACAGCAATGAAAATAAAACAGCAGCGTAAACCGAAATTCTCTACAAGAGAATATAACCGCTGCAGAATTTGTGGTCGTCCACATGCTTATTTAAGAAAATACGGAATCTGCAGAATTTGCTTCCGTGAGTTAGCATATAAAGGCCAGATTCCTGGCGTTCGTAAAGCAAGCTGGTAAAGTGTGAAGAGAAGTTCTAAAACTCATGCCAGTGGGCATTTCGTTAAGAACTTCTGTGATTTGCTTTTGCAAATCTGCTTCACACTGCAGAATGTCTTTAGCAAGCCATTCTGCGTAGCAAGTTTGTCAAACTTGCGGGCTGAGTGAGATTATTTAAAATTAAGAAGGAGGCAATTCAAATGACAATGAGCGATCCTATTGCAGATATGCTTACGAGAATCCGTAATGCGATTACTGCAAAACATGATACGGTTGATGTACCGTCATCCAAGATGAAATTGGCTATTGCGCAGATATTATTGGATGAAGGTTATATTAAAAAATTTGATATGATTGATGACGGCAGCTTCAAGACAATCCATATTACATTAAAATATGGTGAGGATAAGAACGAGAGAATTATTTCCGGCATTAAGAGAATCTCCAAACCGGGGCTTCGCGTGTATGCGGGCAAAGAGGATTTACCGAAGGTTCTCGGCGGACTCGGCATTGCTATCATTTCTACAAACCAGGGCGTTATTACCGATAAGAAAGCAAGAGAGCTGCAGGTAGGCGGCGAAGTTCTGGCTTTCGTATGGTAAAAGCCGAAAAGAATTTCTAAGGCGTCAAAGAACGCCGCCTGAGAAATACTATATTTCGGCTGACAGAATTGCAAGCAATTCTGTCGAGCAGTGGAGTTGACCTGGCAGAGAAGCAATTCTGACTGGTTGAGAAGTAATAAGCACAATAAAAAAATTAGGAGGGTACGGGCATGTCACGAATAGGAAGAATGCCAATCGCAATTCCCGCAGGCGTTACTGTGGAACTTGCAGAAAATAATAAAGTGACTGTAAAAGGTCCTAAGGGAACACTTGAAAGAGTGCTTCCGGCTGAGATGGAAATCAAAGTAGAAGGCGCGGAAGTTCATGTTTCCAGACCGAATGACTTAAAGAAGATGAAATCTTTGCATGGTTTAACAAGAACATTGATTAACAACATGGTTGTCGGCGTTACAAATGGATATGAAAAGAAACTGGAAGTCAACGGTGTTGGTTACAGGGCATCAAAATCAGGCAAGGTCCTGACACTGAACCTTGGATATTCCCACCCGGTGGAAATGACTGACCCGGAGGGAATCGAGACGGTTTTAGACGGACAGAATATCATCATCGTTAAGGGTATTGATAAAGAAAAAGTTGGACAATTCGCGGCTGAAATCAGAGATAAGAGGAGACCGGAGCCTTATAAGGGCAAAGGTATTAAGTATGCTGATGAGACAATCAGACGTAAAGTTGGTAAGACTGGTAAGAAATAACAGATAAGGAGAGTATAAAAATGGTTAGTAAAGAATCGAGACAAAAAGTTCGTGTTAAGAAGCACAAGAGAATGCGTAACCATTTAAGTGGCACTGCGCAGAAACCACGTTTGGCTGTATTCAGAAGCAATAATCATATGTATGCTCAAATTATTGACGATACAGTTGGAAATACATTAGTTTCGGCATCTACTTTGGAAAAAGAGATTAAAGCCGAGCTGGAAAAAACCAATAACGTTGATGCAGCAGCATATTTAGGAACGGTAATTGCTAAAAGAGCAGTTGAAAAGGGCATTAAGACAGTTGTTTTTGATAGAGGCGGCTTTATATACCAAGGCAAAGTGGCAGCATTGGCTGACGCAGCAAGAGAAGCCGGATTAGAATTCTAGGGAGGGAGAGAAAATCACATGAGACGTACAATCATTGATCCCAGTCAGTTGGAATTGACTGAAAAAGTTGTAACTATAAAGCGTGTTACTAAGGTTGTAAAAGGTGGTCGTAACTTCCGTTTCACAGCATTGGTAGTAGTTGGAGATGGCAACGGACATGTCGGTGCAGGATTAGGAAAAGCAACCGAAATTCCGGAGGCTATCCGTAAAGGAAAGGAAGACGCAGTCAAGAACCTTGTTTCTGTTGCGCTTGACCCGAATCACAGTATTACACATGATTTTATCGGACAGTTTGGCTCCGCTTCTGTTCTGTTAAAAAGAGCTCCGGAAGGTACCGGAATTATCGCAGGAGGTCCGGCCCGTATCGTGTGCGAACTTGCAGGTATCTCCAACATCCGTACAAAATCTTTGGGTTCTAATAACAAACAGAACGTCGTACTTGCTACAATCGCAGGCCTTCGTCAGTTGAAGTCTCCTGAAGAGGTAGCGAAAAACCGCGGTAAATCTGTTGAAGAAGTTATGTCTTAAGCATAAATTGTATGCGTAAGACTTAAGAAAGGAGCAGGGATATCAATATGGCAGCAAAAAAAGCAGCGGAAAAAGAGAAAAAATTAAAAATAACATTGATAAAGTCTACTATCGGCCAGGTTCCGAAAGCAAGGGCAACCATTGCAGCAATGGGCCTTAGAAAAATAGGACAGACGGTTGAATTACCTGACAATGGAGCTACAAAGGGACAGATTCAGAAGGTAAGACACATGGTTAAGGTAGAAGAAGCATAAGCGCCCATAATCAGGCAGGCTTAAGAAAGGAGAAAAGTGATAGATGGAATTATCAAATTTAAGACCCGCAGAGGGTTCCAAGCACAGTGATAATTTTAGAAGAGGCCGTGGACACGGTTCAGGCAACGGCAAGACGGCCGGCAAGGGACATAAAGGCCAGAAAGCACGTTCCGGCGCACCGAGAATCGGATTTGAAGGTGGACAGATGCCCTTATACAGACGTATTCCGAAGAGAGGCTTTAAGTGCAGAAACTCTAAGGAAATCGTTGCAATTAACTTAAATACGTTAGAGGTATTTGATAACGGCGCTACCGTTGACGTAGCTGCATTAATCGAAAAAGGAATTATCAAGAATCCTCGTGACGGCGTAAAAATCCTTGGAAATGGAGAATTGACTAAGAAACTCGATGTAAAAGTAAATGCCTACAGTGCATCTGCAAAAGAAAAAATCGAGGCGCTTGGTGGAACAGCAGAGGTGATGTAATGTTTACAACCCTAAAAAATGCTTTCAAAATCAAAGAGTTAAGAAAAAAGATACTGTTTACATTCGCGATGTTGGTTGTGATTCGTCTTGGGTCACAGCTTCCGGTTCCCGGCGTTGACAGAACCTATTTTGCAAGATGGTTCGAGGCGCAGACCGGAGACGCGTTCAACTTCTTTGATGCCTTTACCGGCGGTTCCTTTTTGAACATGTCCGTTTTGGCATTGAATATTACACCGTATATTACATCCTCCATTATTATGCAGCTTCTTACGATTGCAATACCGAAGCTGGAGGAAATGCAGCGGGATGGGGAGGATGGTAGAAAAAAAATTGCCTCCATTACCCGATATGTAACAGTTGGCCTTGCTTTGATTGAATCGTCGGCTATGGCGATTGGTTTTGGACGTCAGGGGCTGCTGGAAACCTATAATGTTTTTAATATCATTACAGTTATTGCAGCATTGACGGCAGGCAGCGCATTCCTTATGTGGATTGGCGAAAGAATTACGGAAAACGGTGTAGGAAATGGTATTTCCATCGTCCTGACCATCAATATTATTTCCCGTATGCCGCAGGATATTACGACGTTGTTTGAACAGTTTGTGTTTAACAGACCGATTGCAAAAGCAGTTGTAGCCGCGTTGATTATTTTGGCAATTATCATTGGAATGGTCGTTTTAGTCATTATTTTAAATGACGGCGTCAGAAAAATTCCGGTGCAGTACGCGAAAAAGCTGCAAGGCAGGAAAATGGTCGGCGGACAGAGTACCAATATTCCTTTAAAAGTAAATACTTCGGGCGTTATTCCCGTTATTTTTGCTTCTTCGCTGATGCAGCTTCCGATTTTTATCTGTTCCTTATTTAATATCAGCGGAACAGGAGTTTGGGCGGAAATTTTAAGAGGATTAAACTCCAGTTATTGGTGTAATCCCAATCAGCCGGTATATTCAATCGGATTGGTGGTATATGTTTTACTGGTGATTTTCTTCGCCTATTTCTATACCTCAATTACGTTCAATCCGTTGGAAATTGCTGATAATATGAAACGGCAGGGCGGTTTTATACCGGGTATCAGGCCGGGCAAACCGACAAGCGATTATCTGACAAAAATATTAAATTATATTATTTTCATCGGTGCGGTAGGACTTACTATCATATGTGTAGTGCCTTATTTCTTTAATGGAATTTTCGGCGCAAGCGTATCTTTCGGCGGAACGAGCCTTATCATTATCGTAAGCGTTGTTCTCGAAACGATGAAACAGATTGAATCGCAAATGCTGGTTCGCAATTATAAAGGTTTTTTAAATGACTAATACGAGAAGAAGTTCTAAAACGCCACACCAGAGGGTGTGACGTTAAGAACTTCTAACTGTCGTTAAACGACAGCTTTCTCGTATCAAAGAATCGCCTTAGGCGATTCTTTCTGGGTTTTGTGGGTTATATAAGCTTTAATCTACTTTTGATAAGAAGAGGGGCATGGAAAAGTATGAAAATTATAATGTTAGGTGCGCCAGGAGCGGGAAAAGGCACACAGGCACAGATGATTGCCGATAAATATAAAATACCGCATATTTCAACAGGCGATATTTTCAGGGAAAATGTCAAAAACGGTACGGAGCTTGGCATGGAAGCGAAAAAGTACATGGACCAGGGAGCATTGGTTCCTGACGAACTGACGGTAAAGATTCTTTTGGACAGAGTGGCAAAGGATGACTGTAAGAACGGTTATGTATTGGACGGCTTCCCGAGAACAATACCGCAGGCAGAAGTTTTGGATAAGGCGATAAAGGAGCTTGGCGATAAAGTAGACTATGCGATTAACGTAGATGTGCCGGACGAAAACATTATCCGGAGAATGTCAGGCAGACGTGCATGTCTTTCCTGTGGAGCGACTTATCATATAGAGCATATTCCGCCGAAAAAGGAGGGAATCTGCGACAGATGCGGCAAAGAACTGGTGCAGCGTGATGACGATAAAGAGGAAACGGTTAAAAACCGTTTGCGTGTATATCATGAGCAGACACAGCCTTTGATTGATTTTTATACCGAACAGGATATTTTGAAGACAGTTGACGGCACAATGGATATGCAGGACGTATTTACTGCCATTACGACGATTCTGGGATAAATGAGGAAAGGTATGGTTTGAAATGGCTGTTACAATTAAATCTGCCAGAGAAATAGATTTGATGAGGGAGTCGGGAAGAATCCTTTCCATTGTGCATGACGAGCTGGGAAAGGCGATTCATCCGGGCATGTCTACGAAAGATATTGACAGGATGGGCGAGGAGCTAATCAGAAGCTATGACTGTGTTCCCAACTTTCTTCACTATAACGGTTATCCGGCGTCTATCTGTGTTTCCGTCAATGAGGAAGTCGTTCACGGGATTCCCCATGACGGGCATATTTTAAAAGAAGGCGATATCGTCAGTCTGGATGCCGGACTTATTTATAAAGGATATCATTCGGATGCGGCGAGGACATATGCGGTCGGGAAAATCTCTTCTGAAGCGGAAAAACTGATTACGGTAACGAAACAGAGCTTTTTCGAGGGGATTAAAATGGCAAAAGCCGGAAATCATCTTTATGATATTTCAAATGCCATAGACGCTTATGTCACTTCCTACGGCTACGGTATCGTAAGAGCGCTGGTCGGACACGGTATCGGCACCAAGCTTCACGAGGATCCGCAGATACCCAATTTTGCACAAAAGCGCAAAGGCTTACGCTTACAGCCGGGGATGACCCTGGCGGTAGAGCCGATGATTAATATGGGAACGGGAGACGTCGTCTGGCTGGATGATAAATGGACAGTAGTAACGGCGGACGGCGCATATTCGGCGCATTATGAAAATACCATTTTGATTACCGATGGAGAGCCGGAAATCCTGACACTTAGAGGATAATGAAAGAAGTAGGAAAGCTGCAGGGATAAGAAAGGGGTATATATATTATGGTAGGAATGCTTGCTGCTTCAAAAGCGGGACATGACAAAAGCAAGGTTTATGTCATAGTAAAAGAAGAACCCGAATATATATATCTGGTTGACGGAAAAAGCAGGACGTGGGAAAAACCAAAGAAGAAGAATAAAAAGCATATTCAGATTATTAAGAAATATCCGGACGCAGAGTTTCCTGAACGGGTAAGGACAGGAAAAGCCGATGATATAGAAATCAGAAAAGTGTTGCAACAGTATCAAACAAGTAGAAAACAGGAGGTAGTAAATGTCAAAAGCTGATGTGATTGAAATTGAAGGAACAGTAATTGAGAAGTTACCGAATACGATGTTCCAGGTGGAACTGGAGAACGGGCATGTCGTATTGGCGCATATAAGCGGTAAGCTTCGTCAGAATTTTATCCGTATTCTGCCCGGTGACAAAGTAACCTTGGAATTGTCTCCTTACGACCTTTCAAAGGGCAGAATTATTTGGAGAGATAAATAGGTGGAAATGAGTCATATGTAGGATTTTTCCCAAATAATGAAAAATTCTGAGAAAGTGCTTGAATAGAAAGAATTTCCATGTTATAATGTAAAACGGTCTTTTTTGAAAGGAGGGTTTAACAGTGAAAGTTAGATCATCAGTAAAACCGATTTGCGAAAAATGCAAAATCATTAAACGAAAAGGAAAGATTAGGATTATCTGTGAAAATCCGAAACACAAACAGGTACAAGGTTAATCCCTAGCAAGGGGTTCTTGTCCAACTAATTATGAGCGGCTGTAGTATCGTTTATCATAGATGATACTAATTATAATAGATGGAAGAGCCTACAGGTGATTACTTTTTGATACCAAATATTTGTTTTGGAAAGACTGGATTCTTAATCTAGTTGGATAGGTCGAAAATCTTCGCTTATCCCAATCAATTAAGTAATAAGGCAAATAAAATTTGCCTACGAGATGATTGCTTGAGAGATGCCTTGCATCTCTGCAAACTCGAATGAAAAATTTCAGGTATGAATGAAATGGAGGAAATGTAAATGGCTCGTATTGCAGGTGTCGATTTACCGAGAGAAAAGCGCGTGGAGATTGGTTTGACTTATATCTATGGAATAGGAAGAGTAAGTTCAAACAAGATTCTTGCGGCAGCAAATGTTAATCCGGACACTCGTGTCAGGGAATTGACGGATGATGAAGTAAAAAGAATTGCTGAAGTAATCGAAAAGGACTATATGGTAGAAGGTGATTTGAGAAGAGAAGTTGCCTTAAATATCAAGAGACTTCAGGAAATCGGATGCTATAGAGGAATCCGTCACAGAAAAGGACTTCCGGTTCGTGGTCAGAAGACAAAGACCAATGCAAGAACAAGAAAAGGTCCGAAGCGTACAGTAGCAAATAAGAAGAAATAATTATTATGAGAAAGTAGGTTAGTTTATTATGGCTAAAAAAGTTGCAAAAAAAGTAACAAAAAAGCGTGTAAAGAAAAACGTTGAACATGGACAGGCACATATCCAGTCTTCTTTTAACAATACTATCGTTACATTAACAGATAACGAGGGTAATGCTTTAAGCTGGGCTAGTGCAGGCGGTCTTGGTTTTAGAGGTTCAAGGAAATCTACTCCATATGCAGCACAGATGGCGGCTGAAACGGCTACCAAAGCTGCTTTAGTGCATGGTTTAAAAACAGTTGACGTTATGGTAAAAGGACCGGGTTCCGGCCGTGAAGCGGCAATTCGTGCGCTTCAGGCATGTGGACTGGAGGTAACAAGTATCCGTGATGTGACTCCTGTACCTCATAACGGATGCCGTCCGCCTAAACGCCGCCGCGTTTAACAGAATTTTGAGTTGGAAGAAAATACCGCTTGACGGTATTGTAAACAACGAATTTTGCCTGCGAAGGTAAAATTTTAAAGAGAGGTAACCCCTCTCGGAAAGGAGCCCAAAATGGCAGTAAACAGAGTTCCTGTATTGAAAAGATGCAGATCCCTTGATTTAGATCCTACTTATTTAGGATATGATAAAAAATCTAACAGAACATCAGCGAGAGCTGGTAAGAAAGTCAGCGAGTATGGTCTCCAGTTAAGAGAAAAACAGAAAGCTAAATTTATTTATGGAGTATTGGAGAAACCTTTCAGAAACTATTACAAGAAAGCAGAAAGAATGAAAGGTATGACCGGTGAAAACTTAATGGTTATGCTGGAAAGCAGATTGGACAGCGTAGTGTTCAGAATGGGCTTTGCCAGAACGAGAAGAGAGGCAAGGCAGGTAGTAGGCCACAAACACTTCTTAGTAAATGGAAAACCGGTTCAGATTCCGTCATACCAGATTAAGGCCGGAGATGTCGTTGAAGTAAGGGAAAAAGCGAAATCCTTACAGAGATACAAAGACATCCTTGAGGTAACAGGCGGAAGACTGGTTCCGGAATGGATGGAAGTTGATCAGGAAGCTTTAAAAGGAACGATAAAATATCTTCCTACAAGAGAAATGATTGATGTTCCCGTAGATGAAATGCTTATCGTCGAGTTGTATTCTAAATAAAATAAAGATAGCATAGATGATAGTGTTATTCGTAAAGGAGGGTATTGGCATTGTTTGATTTTGAAAGACCAAATATTGAGGTTGTAGAAATCTCTGAAGACAAAAAGTATGGTAAATTCGTAGTAGAACCGCTGGAGAGAGGTTATGGTATTACTCTTGGTAATTCTTTAAGGAGAATTATGCTTTCGTCTTTACCGGGTGCGGCTGTAAGTCAGGTCAAAATCGAAGGCGTTTTGCATGAGTTCAGTTCTATTCCGGGCGTAAAAGAAGATGTTACGGAAATTATCATGAATATCAAAAGCCTTGCAATTAAAAATAATAGCGAGACAAATGAGCCTAAGACGGCATACATTGAGTATGAGGGCGAGGGAATTGTGAGAGCGGCTGACATTCAGGTTTCTTCTGATGTTGAGATTTTAAATCCGGAACTGCCTATTGCCACATTGAGCGGCAAAGACACCAAGTTGTATATGGAATTGACCATTACAAAGGGCAGGGGATATGTAAGTTCCGAGAAGAACAAGAGTGACGATTTACCAATCGGCGTTATTGCTATTGATTCTATTTATACGCCTGTTGAAAGAGTAAATGTAACGATAGAGAATACCCGTGTAGGCCAGATTACCGATTTTGATAAGCTGACTCTTGACGTTCATACGAATGGAACATTGATTCCTGACGAAGCAGTTAGTTTAGCTGCAAAAGTACTTAGCGAGCATTTAAGCCTTTTCATCGATTTATCTGAAAATGCCAAGACTGCGGAAGTTATGGTAGAGAAAGAAGATGATGAGAAAGAAAAAGTATTGGAAATGAGCATTGATGAACTGGAATTGTCTGTTCGTTCCTATAACTGCTTAAAGAGAGCCGGAATCAATACAGTAGAGGAATTGACGAATAAGACTCCTGATGATATGATGAAAGTCCGTAATTTAGGACGCAAATCATTAGAAGAAGTATTGGCAAAATTAAAAGAATTAGGTCTTCAGCTTAATCCAAGCGATGAAGGCTGATATAATTCATGTAACAGAAAGCATACGGGGTAAGCCCAAAGAGCGCGCGTGTGTCTGCTCATGAATGGAACTGTTAATTGCATTCGGTAAGTAAGTCCAGAAGAGCGTAGCCGGATGTACCATAAAATGAGATTGGAGAATTATCATGGCAAAGTACAGAAAACTTGGTAGAACATCTGACCAGAGAAAAGCTTTACTGAGAAATCAGGTAACAAATCTTCTTCATTATGGTAAGATTGTTACAACAGAAGCAAGAGCAAAGGAAGTGCGTAAATTCGTAGAACCTTTGATTGCTTTGGCTGTTAAGGAAAAAGACAACTATGAGACCGTGAAGGTAACGGCGAAAGTGCCGAAGAAAGACAAAGACGGTAAGAGAGTAAAAGAAGTTGTAGACGGCAAGAAAGTTACGGTATATGATACGGTGGAAAAGGAAATCAAGAAAGATTTACCGTCCAGACTTCATGCAAGACACCAGATGTTAAGAGTATTATATCCGGTAACGGAAGTTCCGACAACAGCGGCAGGCCGTAAGAAAGGAACCAAAGAGGTTGATTTGGTGGCAAAGCTGTTTGATGAGTACGGTCCTAAATACGCAAGCCGCCAGGGCGGTTATACGAGAATCGTGAAAATCGGACCCCGTAAGGGCGATGCAGCAATGGAAGTTGTATTGGAACTGGTATAGGCGCAGGCTAGACTGTGGCTTATGGTTTAAAAATGGCATTGATAAAGAGTTGGCAAAAAGCCAGCTCTTTTTGCATTTACTGGTTGTCTATCATTTTACAATATATCTTGTGCAGTTTGCAGGGAAAACAGAGAATAATTCCTGCGACAGCGCCGATGCCTGCCTGCAAAATTTCGTAGGGCAGTTTGATAATGGCATATTCCGGAGTGCTGTATATATAAGCGCGTCCGAGCGTGTAACCGATTGTCATAATGACTGCGCCAAGGATTACGCCGATAATGGCGCCGAGTTTATGATTTTTAGGAAAAAGCCTGTTGGCAGATAAGGAGATGACAACAGCCTGTATACCGTGTGTGGCAAGCGATACGAACATCGGCGCGGGATAAAAGAAAAAATCTCCCAGAAACGAGCCGACGCCGCCAACAACAAAAGCATAAAACGGGTCTAACAAAATCGCGGCGGTACAGATAACTGCGTCACACAGATAAAAATGTCCGCCGGGAACCGGGATGCCGTAGGAACTCAGCGCAATGTTTAACGCCATAAAGACCGCCGTAATTGTTATTTTTTTAGTTGAAATCTTACTGTTCATAATAATCCTCCATATCATATGTAATGTATTTGCACATAAATCATATTAATATAGTAGGATATATTTGTAAAGAAGATTATTATGATATCAGTAATCGAATTTGGCGATTACTGTGTGTTTCATTTTTGATTACAGCTAATCCACAGTTTTCTGAAAGTGCTGATAATCCTTACAGGAGTTCCAATCTCCGCCCCAGGTGAAGCCATGCTCCTTAAAAAGTTTGTAGCATAAATCGTTTTCGTCGATTTTATAGGGAAAATTTTTTGCCCTGTCGGCATAAATCTCACTGCCTGCCGGGGAAATATAGGTTTCTCCGCTTCCATTTTTGTTAAAAACAACATAAGGATTATAAAAGGGATTGATGTCGATAGCGCAACCTAAAGCATGTTTGGACAGGCTGGAAGTGCCGTCCACTACCCGGTAATTAAAGCAGGATGTGTTATTATCCGCCATAGAAGCCGTGTCATCCCCTTGATATTCGTCAATCAGTCTTATTTTCTCAATCCGATATTCATTCTGATACAGTTCATAAAAAATCTCAGCAAAATCCTGCACAATGCCTTTATTGCATATCAGCTCGCCTGTCTGTACTTCGCCGTTAAAGTCATAATATAATACGGAAAGATAGCGTAAGTCGTCATAGGAAACGGCAGGAGTGACATTATCCTCCAGTATATTTATGGCAGGAACGGCTGAATGGGAAGCCTCTGTCGTAGAAACCGGATAAGAGATTCCGGTAATTTTTTCTTTGACTTCATCAGTCAATTCCTCGTAATAAAAACCATCCTGATAAACAATGCGACTGTCAGAAACGACAGATGTGCCGTTTGCAGCGTCATACTCTGTGCTATCGGCAGCGCCCTCGCTTGTGGCTGTTTCCGGTTCCTGTGCGGTTGGAATGATTGGCATATTTTTACCCTCCGTTTGTTCTGGAGCAGACTCTTTTTCGTCATCATCGGTGGAAGAGTCTGTTTCTTCATGTATATGCGCATTTTCTTCCTGATATGTTTCTTCTGCCTTGGCGGCCGCATGGTCGGCAAGCGTCTCCGAATGCACTAACGTCCGCGCCAGAAAACCGCAGATAATCGTCAAAAGAATTAGAAAAAGTACAGGTTTTAAAATTTGTTTTATCAATGAATCTTTCATGATAGGATTTCCTTTCCGCTAAAGTTCTACCTTGTAGTGTATCACAAAAGCTGGCAAGATGATACCCGAATGACTTGTAATTTGCTTCATTATTTGTTACAATGTGTGCGGCAAAGATAAATGAAAGTAAGGAGCGTCATCCGTTTGCTAAGGGAGGCGCACATGGCTGGTGAAATGGGAATTATTAAGACAGATAAATTAGTATTTGAATATATCAGACGTGATGAAGAGGGAAACGTGGAGGGCATTACCAGAGCCGTTGACGAAGTCGATTTGGATGTGAAACAGGGAGATTTTGTTGCCATATTAGGGCATAACGGTTCCGGCAAATCCACGCTTGCCAAACACATTAACGCCATTTTATATCCGACCGAGGGAACGGTGTGGGTGGACGGCATGGATACGTCGGAAGAAAAGCACCTTTGGGATATCCGCCAGAATGCCGGGATGGTGTTCCAGAACCCGGATAACCAGATTATCGGGCAGGTTGTGGAGGAGGACGTCGGCTTCGGTCCTGAAAATATGGGCGTTCCAACCGCGGAGATATGGGAGCGGGTAAAAGAAAGCCTAAAAGCTGTTGGAATGTATGAATACCGCAAACATTCCCCGAATAAATTATCCGGCGGTCAGAAACAGCGGGTTTCCATAGCCGGTGTGATTGCGATGCACCCGAAATGTATTATTCTGGACGAGCCGACCGCGATGTTAGACCCGAACGGGCGCAAAGAGGTTATCCGCGCGGCAAGGGCGCTTAACGAGGCGGAGGGCATTACCATCGTACTGATTACCCATTATATGGAAGAAATTATTCATGTGGATAAAGTATTTGTCATGGATAAAGGAAAAATCGCCATGGAGGGTACGCCGAAAGAGATTTTTTCGCAGGTGGAACGCTTAAAAGAACTTCGTCTGGATGTGCCGCAGGTGACGCTTCTGGCATATGAATTGCAAAAAAAAGGACTCAGCATCCCGGACGGGATTTTGACGATTGAAGAACTGACGGAGGTATTGCGATGCCTTTGATTTTAGACCATGTGAATTATGTATATGGAGAAGATACTGAACTTGCGGTTCATGCGCTGCGGGATGTGAACCTTGTCATCCCTGACGGACAGTTTATCGGTCTAATCGGCCATACCGGTTCCGGTAAATCGACGCTGGTACAGCATTTAAACGGACTGATAAAACCGACAAGCGGCGCAATTTATTTTAATGGAGAAGATATCCATGACACGGATTATGATAAAAAAAAGCTGCGCAGCAAAGTCGGCCTGGTCTTTCAGTATCCGGAGCATCAATTATTTGAGGTGGATGTGTTCAGCGACGTCTGCTTTGGACCCAAAAATCTGGGACTGACCCAGAAAGAAGTGGAACTGCGCGCCTATGCGGCGTTAAAGCAGGTCGGGCTGGAGGATGAATTTTTTTATCAATCTCCCTTTGACCTTTCCGGTGGACAGAAAAGACGGGTGGCAATCGCGGGCGTGCTGGCTATGAAGCCTGATATTTTGATTCTGGACGAGCCGACGGCGGGGCTTGACCCGAAAGGAAGAGACGAGATACTGGACAGAATTTCCGGATTACATAAGGAAACGGGGATAACGGTCATTCTGGTTTCCCACAGTATGGAGGATGTGGCAAAATATGTGGAGCGCATTATCGTCATGAATAAAGGCAGCGTGCTTTATGATGATGCGCCGAAAGAAGTCTTCAGGCATTATCAAGAGTTGGAGCAGGTCGGTCTGGCCGCACCGCAGGTTACCTATATCATGCGTGCGCTGAAAGAGAAGGGCTTACCGGTTAGTACGGAGGCTACTACGGTTTTAGAGGCAAGAGACGAGATTCTGCGTGCGCTGGGAAGATAGTTTTCGCAGACTAAGAAAGGAGCATAACTTCATATGTTACGCGATATAACACTGGGCCAGTATTATCAGGCGGATTCCGTCATTCATAAACTGGACCCGCGGGTAAAGTTGATAGCTACCATTACGTTTATTATATCACTTTTTATTGTAAAAAATATGGCGGGATATCTGATAGCGGCATTATTTTTAGCCTGTGTCATCAAACTGTCCAAAGTGCCGTTTCGTTTTATGGTAAAAGGAATGAGAGCGATTGTATTCCTTTTATTGATTACCGTGGTTTTCAATCTTTTTTTGACGCCGGGCGAAGCCCTGGTTTCCGTCTGGAAACTGACAATTACCAAAGAGGGATTAAGAACGGCGGTTTATATGGCAATCCGCCTGACGTTTCTGATTATAGGCTCTTCGGTCATGACATTGACAACAACGCCGAATAATCTGACCGATGGCATGGAAAAATTGATGGCGCCTTTGAAGGTTTTCAGAGTGCCTGTGCATGAAGTGGCGATGATGATGTCGATTGCCCTGCGCTTTATTCCGGTCTTATTAGAGGAGACGGATAAAATTATGAAAGCGCAGATTGCCAGAGGAGCAGATTTTGAAAGCGGAAATTTGATAAAAAAGGCCAAAAGCCTTGTGCCGCTGCTGGTGCCGCTTTTTATCTCCGCATTCAGACGCGCCAACGACCTTGCCATGGCGATGGAGGCGAGATGTTACCGCGGCGGGGAACACAGGACGAAAATGAAGCCGCTTCAATATAAAAGGCGCGACGGGCTTGCTTATCTGACGCTGGTGTGCTATCTGGGCGTCTGCATTGGGGCGAATATGCTTTTGCGGCTGCCGATTTAGGTTGGAGTTTAGATTGAACAATAAGCTTGATAGTTTATTGTTCAATCGGCAATTTGCGCCGGAGCGTCACAAATATGCCTTGATGGCAGACGAGAAATCGCCTTCGCGAATTTTTCGTCGCCTCTTCACGACGAGTCGCTCAGAAATGGGAATTATTATGAAAAGAATCATGCTCACAGTCGCATACGACGGTACAAATTATCACGGATGGCAAGTGCAGCCCAACGGGGAGACGATAGAGGGCGTCTTAAACAGATGCCTTTCGGAACTTTTGCAGGAAAAAATAGAAGTGATTGGCGCAAGCAGAACCGATTCCGGCGTTCATGCGCTTTGCAATATTGCGGTTTTTGACACTGAAACATCAATTCCGCCGGAAAAGCTGGCCTATGCCTTAAACGCGAGACTGCCGGAAGATATCAGGGTGCAGGCCTCAAAAGAAGTAGATGACGCATTCCATCCGAGACATTGCGACAGCCGTAAAACATACGAATATAGAATTTACAATGCGCCGTTTTCGATGCCGACAGAAAGATTGTATACACATTTTTCCTATGCCGATTATGATATCGTGCGTATGCAGGAAGCCGCGGTATACTTTGTCGGCACGCATGATTTTAAAAGCTTTTGCAGTGTGGACTCACAAGCGGAAAACACCGTGCGGCAGATAGAAAGCGTGGAAGTGGAAAAAACGGACGCCCGCATTACGATACGGGTTGTCGGCAGAGGTTTTCTCTATAATATGGTAAGAATTATGGCGGGAACCCTGATGGAAGTAGGAAACGGACGCTTGCAGCCGCAGGAAATAGAACGGATTTTAGAGGCAAAAGACAGGAACGCCGCGGGTCCTACCGCCCCGGCGTGCGGGCTGACACTGACAAAATATGAATTTCTCTGAATTTCTGTAAAAAAATCAGTTGACACGCGTGGACGCGTATAATATAATATTTAACTGTGACAGTGTTTAAAAATGTCTTGCCACAGCCCCGGTTAAGGCATTTTGAATAGAGTATTACAAGATGTATCAAAGATTTCTCTGCGCAGCCGGACATCTGTGCGGCGGAATCAGAAGAACATCACGAACAATGGAGGATTAATAATGAAAACTTTTATGGCGAGTCCGGCTACAATCGACAGAAAATGGTATGTAGTTGATGCTGCAGATATGACACTCGGACGTTTGGCATCCGAGGTTGCTAAAGTGTTAAGAGGTAAAAACAAGCCGATTTTTACACCGCATATGGATACAGGTGATTATGTTATCATTGTCAATGCGGAGAAAGTAAAAGTCACAGGTAAGAAATTAGACCAGAAAATGTATTATCATCATTCAGGATATGTGGGCGGTATGAAAGAGACCACTTTAAGAGAAATGATGCAGAAACATCCTGAAAGAGTTGTTGAGTTTGCTGTAAAAGGCATGCTTCCCAAAGGACCTTTAGGAAGACAAATGTATACAAAACTTCATGTGTATGCAGGACCGGAACACAATCACGCAGCGCAGAAACCAGAAGTATTAACATTTTAATTCAAGGGACTGAAAGGAGAAAATTAAAATGGCTAAATCAGCAAAATATTACGGAACTGGTAGAAGAAAAAAATCTATCGCCAGAGTATATTTAGTACCGGGTAAGGGTGCAATTACAATCAATAAAAGAGATATCAATGATTATTTTGGCTTAGAGACATTAAAGGTTATCGTTCGTCAGCCTTTGGTAGCGACCGATACGGTAGAGAAATTTGACGCGATTGTCACTGTAAAAGGCGGCGGCTACACAGGTCAGGCAGGCGCGGTAAGACATGGCATCGCAAGGGCGCTGCTCCAGGCGGATCCCGACTACAGACCGACCTTAAAGAAAGCCGGTTATTTAACAAGAGACCCTCGTATGAAAGAAAGAAAGAAATACGGTCTCAAAGCCGCAAGACGCGCACCACAGTTTTCAAAGAGATAATAAATGCCGCTTGCGTGCATTTTATCTGCTTTTTGTATAAAATGCCAGTAGATATTTATTAGAAAATGAGTATAATATAATTAAGAAGTTCAGATGAACCTCTTATTATTCTGCCGGAACTGCATATCGGCATTATAGAAAAGGTGCAGATACAAATATTTTTCGCTACCCAGCGGGCGACTGATAAATGGCTGGGATACCAATATTGCCCCACATTTTAGTGGGGCGTTTTTATATGTCATAGAAAAGGGCTGTAATTGTAGTAGAGTGTATGTGCAAAGGTTTCAGAGGGTTGCGTTTTTATACATAGGAGATAAATTGAAAACAGGTAATTTTTATTTCATAAAGGATGAATATTATAAACGGTTTCCAAATTGCGGATTGATGGAAAACAAAGATAGTGATGAGATGGGAGTGCATGGGAGACCGTGTTTTTATTGTTTTGAAATGGATGGATATTTTTGGATGGTTCCGATATCTTCTAAAACAGAAAAATATAAGGCATTATATGAGG
>JAMPFF010000051.1 GCA_023664605.1 Clostridium sp. | reverse complement strand
AAAAACGCAGGCAGGAAATGGAGATAGCATACAGGAAACAAACTATGGAGGAAGCGCTTGCAAACCGTGCGGCGGATGTAGGCAGGTTTATCTATACAGCCGCATCAGAAGTTGTGAGTTCTGCGGTTGCAGTTTATGAAAATAACATCATGGGAGGAATGGGAAATGAGCGTTAGTGGAATTGGAACAACGGGCTATCCGACAGCGGGGTATGAATTGGGAAAAACAGAAAGAAATGTATCAGGAGGGAATTTTGCAAAACAGGCGGCGGAAGCGACGCAGGCAGCAGGACAGACGCAGGCATCTGTTCTACATGGTTCTGATGAAGAAACGGGGGATATTGCAGTTTTTTCCAATGTTGACATAGTAAACAATTTATCTGTCACGGTATATAAAACACAGGACTTTGATCCCGCAAATCCTGTATATAAGGTGAAAACATGGGATAAGGACGGGAATGTAACGGAACGGATGGTGGATGTGTCGCAAGTAGACCCGAAAAACTGTGATACGGCTGAAATGTATGCGTACACCGCTAATCTGAAAGAAAGCGGGAAAGGCAGTTTTGAGGACACTGTGCTGAAAGCCGCAGTTGCAAAAGCAGCAAAAAATGCAGAGCAGAAAAATTCAGCTTCTTGGAGTTTTTCGACAAAGATGAATTGGGTGGAGATTGTCAAAGATATTATGCAGTCGGAATATAGATATGGAGATTTGAAAGGGTATATGGAGTGGCAGAAGTTTTTAGGGTTGTTGGATAAGTAAACGGCTTGGAATGGAGGTATTGCAAAATGAGCATAAATGGAATTGGAACAGCAGGATATCCGGCATGGTACGAAACAAAAAAGGCAGAAAGCGGCGCAAAAGGTGATTTTGGGGCGAGTGTAAAAGGGGCGGCAGGCAAAAATGTAGTACATATCACTCCGGACGCATTATTTTCTATCTATGATGCAAAGACAGGGGAAAGCGCAAATGTATATAGGGCGGATGATTATTCAGAGGATAATCCGCTTTATCTCGTAAAGGGCACGGACAAAAATGGAAATGAATATGAACAGACAGTAGATGTAAGCAAGGTGAATCCTAATAGCTGTTCTTATACGGAAATGCTTGCGTTAAATGCACATACCGGAAATAAATCGGACAGCAATTTTCTTAGCATGGCTATTATGAAAGATAAAGCAGGCACATCTTCTTATCATGAGAAAGCCGATTGGATTTCGGCGGCATATGAGCTTATGGGTGATATGAAAACACTTGGAAATTGGGATGGATATCTGCGATATGGGAAATGGCTCAATGATATTCTGACTTTTTGCAACAAAAAATTTGAGTAGGTAAGGTGATTAGTGTGAGTATTTTAGGAGTAAATGATGTTTTAGCGGGTGCATACCAATATGCAAACAAAGCACAGAAAACAGGCGCAAGCGAGGGTGCGCATTGTTCGTTTAAAGAATTTACGGATTATTATGAGTCAAAGCTGCAGACAAAAGGAATGCCCTTGCCTGATTATTCACAGGTTGTAAAAAACGCCGAAAGTTTTGTGGATGTATTTCCGGGTTATCAGGTGATTACAAAAGTCGGAACCGGCAATGTGCAGCAGGGCTTATGGGAAAGAAATGATTTTCCGTTTGATAAATATTTTGATAACAGCACGACAGTTGACGAATTGAATAATTGGAGACCGACAGGAAAAAATCCGAAGATGTCTGATTCTGTTTCGCAAAGGCGGATGCAGGCAGTCGGGCCCATGAAAATAAGCATTGTCATTCCGGAAAAGTTACAGGAAAAGATGGATGCCGACCCTGAATATGCTCGAAAAATATATGCCAAAGTTGCAAAATGGAAAACGGATTATGACAGATGGAACAATGCGGCTGTGGCGTCTTTAGGACCGAGAGCGCAGGAAATTGTGGCGAAACCGTGGGAAATAAGTTACTGTCTTGTTCTTGACGAAGAAGGAGAAGTCAAGCAAAGCTGTGTTTTCGACGCTACAGGGGGAAAACTCGTTGGTCCTACGGAGGAAGAACAGCGCCAGTTTGAAGCGGAACAGGCAGCAAAGAAAAAAAGGCGTGAGAAATATGCTCGTTTGAATGAGGAAGCCGCCCTGAAACGCAGGCTGATGGAGCAGGAGACGGATGCAAGATATTATAAGACCAGTATAACCCAAAAGGCGGTTTCGACTGCGGCATATGAGCGGAACATCTATTAGTAAAATTATGGATGACAGAAAAATCGCCAATAGAAAATATTGATAACAATGGAGGATATAGAATGTCAATAGCAGGAATTAACGGAACAGCAAACTACCCAGTCTATACGCAGAGTAAGGCAGTGGGGAATGTGCAAAATAATAACTTTAGCCAGCATATTAATCAGGCAAAAGCAGGAAATGTACATACTTTGCATTGGTTCGATTCAGCAGAGGGCGATAAGCCGTTAGGGGCGATGGGGGATGGAGGAAACAGCAGTATAACGGTGTATAAGCCGAAAGATTTTGACCCGGAAAATCCCGTATATAAGGTTAAGACATGGGATGCAGAGGGCAATGTGACGGAACGGATGGTGGACGTGTCAAAGGTAGATGCAAGAAACAGTGATAGGGCGGAGATGTTTGCGTATGCCTGTTACTTGACGGACAGCGGACAATATCCGGAAGCGCAAAGCACGTTCTGTCGGATACCTGTTTCTGATGAACAGTCGGAAAATTTGTCTGATTCTTTTAGGACGGGAAAATTTAACTGGCTGGAACTTGCAAAAAGTTTTATGCAGATGCAGTATGACGCAGGAAATTTACAGGGGTATCTTGATTTCAAGAAATTTGTGGATTTCTTCGCATAGAATGTTATTTTTCAATGGAGGATTTGGAAAATGGATATTAATGGAATTAGTGCAGCAGGATTTCCGACAGCAGGATATACGGCGAGAAAGACAGAAAGAAATGTGGAATCCGGGGCTGTGGGATTTATGGAGACAATAGCAGAAAAGGCAGAACAGGATAAAACAATAGACCATGATGAACAAGCCTTTAATATGGTTGGTCCAAATGCTCCACAGGATGTAAAGGATGCATGGATGGAAGCGGCGCAAGAGGTAAGTGCGAATGGTCTGGGAATCGGGAAGAATGGAATGTTGAGCCATATATCGCAGATGATGGTGCAAAGATGTAACAAAATGCTTAGGGGCGAAACAGATTATTCGGATATTCTGGGAAGCACAGTAGAATCTGCTATGCGGGCAGTCAAGCAAGCACTGTATGATTTGGAGCATCCTCTGGCGCCTGCATATAGAAGCATAGAGGCGGAGCAGGCACGCATAAAAGAAAAAGAATTTTATACAGCGTTTTTAGAAAGATTGGAGAAATTATAGAGATACCACTAACGAGGCACAAAAAAGGAGAAAAAATGGAAATATCAAATAACCAATCATGGTACGTCAATCCCAATACCAGACAGCTTACATCGAATATCCAAAATACGAAAATCAAAGACAGAGAAGCTTTTAACGAGTCCATGAAAAATCTGTTATATCCTGTAGAAGATTTAGTGCAGGCGGTTCAAAAGCCAATCAAGCTGGCGGATAAGTTTTCGGTGAATAGGCAAAGCAATTCTGTAAATATTGCGTCAGGCAGCCGCATTGCCATCAACGACGGTTACATATTGACGGTAAAAGAACAGGGCGTGGAGGTTTCCGGAGGAAATGATCCTTATGATACTGAGGCATATTTGAAAGCCCAGACGATGGCAAATTCGTTGGCTTCTTTATTGCGGAATGCCTGCGGCAATCTGCACACGATGGCGCATTCGGAAAAAGCGTATGACAGCTGGAACGAGGGCGTGTCTGCGGTGATGGGGTATCTGGGAATAGATACGTCAAAGAGTTTTACGGTCAACGGAATGAAGTATGGTACAAATAAGAACGGCTGGTATGAATCACAGGCGGACAGCGAGGCAAAAGCGGCTTATGAAAAGTTGAAAGCCGACAACAGGACATACGCTTATGCGGATGAAAAGACAAAAAAGCAGATAGCATATATCAGCGATTATTATCTGGAAAAGACTACGGAAGAATTGAAAACCGCATGGCAGCAGACGTTGGAAGAAACGGGCGTGAACCCTTTTCCACAGGGATTTTCCAGTACATTATCGCAGCTTGCCATGGAACAGGATTTTGCAACAGGCGGGAATGATGATATCTTTGGCAGTGGATTGGAAAGCAACATTGCGGCGTTAAAGAGGATTATAGAGCGCATAGAAAATCCGACAGGCGCGGTAACGGCGAGCCGCGCGGCGTTTTTAGCCGGTGAAAAAACATTCTATACGGCGTTGCTGGGTCATTTGACTGGTAAAGATAGTTGACCGGAATCTGTCATGAAAATTCGTTCACCGGCTATTGACAATGGAAAATAATTGATGTAGAATTTTGTCTTGTATGAAAGTACACACGGAATATTTTATTATTTTTATGGAGGAGATAGTTATGACGAAGAGAACAGTAAAAGGCATTTTATGTGCGGCACTTATGGCATTGACGCTGTCTATGACGGCATGCGGCAGTTCCACTCAGACATTGGAGGGATATTTTAATTCTAATGCGAGCGAGAAAGCGGCGATTGAAGAAGAGATTGCAGGCGCGGGCAATGAGAGCATGACTGTGACAGCGGAGGTAAAGGAGAACGACTTTATCTTTAATTTCACCATCGTGGATGAAGCTCTGCTTATAGATGGAATTTCTGAGCAGTTAGACGCAGGACTGGAAGCTACGGCGTCTGTTTTTGAACAGGTGGCTGCTCAGTTGGATGAAATGATTGAACAGGAAGGCGTGGTATCAATCGTTATCAGATATCTGAATCCTGACGGAGATGTGCTTGCAGAGAGAAGCTTCAAGGCACAGTAAAAGAGAATAAAGTATACATATACGCCGTAAGGGAAGTAAAAAGGCACTCATATATGGGTGTCTTTTATCTTTTTTACATCCTTAACCCCCTATTGACAAACATAAACCGTCGGCGGTATACTGGATAAGGAGTTAGCGGCGGCTAACATATGACCGCCGTGTTTTTTATGAAAATAGGTTAGTTTATGCTAACTAAATCCAAAATATGCAGGGAGGGAGTTTTCATGGTTAAGATTACCTTAGGCGTAGAGGGCATGGCGTGCAGTATGTGCGAGGCGCATATCAACGAGACGGTAAGGAATGCTTTTCAGGTAAAGAAAGTGACAAGCTCGCATACGAAGAAGCAGACCGTTATTATAGCGCAGGAAGATATTTCGGAGCAGGAATTGAAAGATGCGATTGGCAAAACGGGCTATAATGTGGTTTCGGTAGATAGCGAACCCTATGAGAAAAAAGGCTTGTTTGGCATGGGGAAGAAAGCATAGCTTTACGGCGGCAAATGCCGCAGGATGAGAGAAAGGCAGGGTTATTATCATGAAATTTTATGAATCAGGAAACGAGGATAATCCGGTTATCCTGTTATTGCCGGGAACGTGCTGCCATTGGAGGGCGAATTTTGAAAAGGTCGTCCCGCTCTTAGAACAGGATTTTCGCGTCGTCTGCGTCTCCTATGACGGTTTTGATGAAACGGAAAAAACGATTTTTCCCGATATGATAACGGAGACGGAAAAAATAGAGGACTATGTGCTGAAAAAATATGGAGGCAGCGTTCTTGCCGCCTATGGCTGTTCACTTGGCGGAAGCTTTGTAGGGCTTTTGGTGCAGCGGGAAAAAATACATATCGACCATGCGATTTTAGGCAGTTCGGACTTGGACCAGGAAACGGGGACGTCCGCGAAGTTTAAGGCATGGCTGATAAGCAAAGTTCTTTACAAAATGTTTCAAAAGGGAAAGCTGCCCGGCTTTATGCAGAGCCGTCTTGAAAAAATGACGGACGAGGAGAGAAACTACTATAATGATATGATAAGTATGTTCGCTATGAACAGCACGCGTATGGCGTTTGTGGAGCGGGAAAGCATTTATAACCAGTTTTATTCGGATTTGGTTACGCCGATTGAGGACGGCGTTTTTGTATCGGGAACGACGGTACATCCCTTTTATGCGGTAAAGATGGGAGAAGAATATTTAAAGCGGTACCGCCGCCACTTTGTCAATCCCGATATCCGCCGTCATAAGATGCAGCATGAGGAACTGCTCATATGCTATCCGGAAAAGTGGGCTGCGGAAGTGAAAAGCTGCTGCGGATTATCAAGATAACCGGTTGTTATGGTTTTGATTTTGGAAGGATGAAAAGGATTTCGCCGGAAGCGGCTTAAAAATGTGGAGTAAAAGGAAGTGGTTGAAAATGGCGTTACGGGCATCAGGGGGGAGATTATCTGGAAGCAGTTCTGGTTTTGCTGCAGCGTACCGGAAAAGTACGGGCGATTGACGTCGCAGGGTATCTGGGTTTTGCCAAGACCAGCGTAAGTCATGGACTGCAGCTTTTGCGTGAGAACGGTTTTTTGACAAGAGACAGGCAAGGTTATCTTTACCTGACGGAAACAGGACAAAAAGAAGCGGAAAAAATTCATGCCCGCCATTGCTTTTTTGTTCAATGGCTGACTGAAGCGGGAATAGACAGGGAAACTGCCGAGCGGGACGCCTGCCGTATGAAGCATGCAATCAGTGAAGAGAGTTTTGGCAAGTTAGTGAGCCATACGAATCAGTACAGTTCGTCTTGACTCCCCGATAATCGGCACGATACAATAGATAAAATCCCTACATTTTCTATATACTATAAAAAACGGCGGTATTCCCGCCAGAAGGAGGTGGTTTCAATGAAGCAGCATCGATTCTGGGCGTGGGGCGCCGTTTTTTGTATGGTTATGGTGATGATTACAGGTTATAAGCATCAGTAAAAAATATACATATATGATAAAGGAGGTATTTTTATGGATTGTAGTATATGTTATAAAAATCTTGCCGTTTTTGCGGGCGGCGTACTGTTCGGTTCTGCCGGACTGAAACTGTTATCCAGCCGGGATGCGAAAAAGGCGTATACGCATGTTACCGCAGCCGCGCTGCGAATGAAAGATTCGGTGATGGAAACCGTGACTACGGCACAGGAAAATGCTGCTGATATTTTAGCTTCGGCAAAAGATATCAATGCCCAGCGTGCCGGGCAGGAAACTGTAGTAGAAGATACTTCCGGCGGAGATGATTGTTGATATGAAATTTATCATAAAACATGAGAGCATCGGGCGTATGCGGGTTCAGGCGGCGGCAGCGCATATGTCCATCGAACAGGCGGATTTGTTAGAGGCATATCTTAGGAGCCTGCCACAGGTTGACAGGGCTGTCGTTCATGAAAGGACCCGCTGTGCGGTCGTGGAGTACCACGGCGCAAGGGAGGAAATGCTGCGGGCGTTTAGCCGTTTTACATACGAAATGGATGGGTTAAAGGAACGCCTTCAGATTCATAGCAGCCGGGAGTTGAACCGGATGTACCAGGAGAAGCTGGCTGGCATGGTTGCCATGAAAGCGGCAAGCGCTTTCTTTTTCCCGGCACCTTTGCGGGCGGCATATACCGTTTGGAAAGCGGCGCCCCATTTGTTCCGGGGAATGCGCTGCCTCTTACGGGGACAGATGTATGTGGAAGTGCTGGACGCTTTATCTATCGGGATTTCTTTGCTGCGGGGAGACTTTGCCACCGCTTCTTCGGTGCGCTTTTTGTTAGGACTGGGAGAATTGCTGGAGGAATGGACGCATAAAAAGTCAGTCAGCGATTTAGCGCAGTGTATGTCTTTAAATATCGACCGGGTATGGCTGAAAACGCCGGAAGGCGACGTGCTGACTCCGCTTTCACAGATACAGACAGGGGACAGGATATGCGTCCGGCTGGGCGGCTTGATTCCTTTAGATGGCGCTATTACCGATGGCGAGGTGATGGTGAATCAGGCGTCCCTTACCGGGGAATCCATTCCGGTTCCGAAAAGAACCGGCATGACGGTGTACGCCGGTACGGTCATCGAGGAGGGCGAGTGCGTTATTCAGGTATCCGCTCAATCCGGCAGCAGCCGCTATGATAAGATTGTGGCTATGATTGAGCAGTCGGAATCGTTAAAATCGACGGCGGAAAGCCGGGCGGCGCATCTGGCGGACAGTCTGGTTCCTTATACGCTGACGGGGAGCCTTCTTACATATCTGCTTACCCGTAATGTAACCCGTGCTTTATCCGTACTGATGGTGGATTTTTCCTGTGCGTTGAAACTGTCCATGCCGCTTGCCGTCCTTTCGGCGATGCGTGAGGCTGGCGGATTCCATATCACGGTAAAGGGCGGAAAATATCTGGAAGCCGTTGCACAGGCGGATACGATCGTATTTGACAAGACCGGAACGCTGACTCATGCCTGTCCGGTGGTGGCGGAGGTGATTCCTTTTGGCGGGCATAATGAGGTGGATATGCTTCGGGTAGCCGCCTGTCTGGAGGAACACTTTCCGCATTCCATGGCAAACGCGGTGGTTCAGGCAGCCAGAGAAAGAGGACTTTCCCATGAGGAGATGCACTCCGAAGTGGAATATATTGTGGCACATGGCATTGCCAGCATGATAAACGACAAGCGCGTTGTGATTGGCAGTGCGCATTTTGTCTTTGAGGATGAAAAGTGCAGTATACCGCAAGAGGACAGGGAGCGTTATGCGAGCCTGCCCGACAGGTATTCTCATTTATATCTTGCCATCGGCGGCGTTTTGGCGGCGGTAGTCTGTATTTCTGACCCGCTGCGGGCGGAGGCTGGCGATGTGATAGAAAGTCTGCATAGTCTTGGTATCGGGCAGATTGTTATGCTCACCGGAGACAGCGAACGGACTGCCGCGGCTATTGCGGCACAGGTGGGCGTGAATGCGTACCGTGCGGAAGTTCTGCCTGCGGATAAGGCGGACTTTGTGGAAGCGGAGCGGGAAAAAGGGCATACCGTTATTATGATAGGGGACGGCATCAATGATTCTCCGGCGCTATCCAAGGCGAGTGTGGGAATTGCTATCAGCGACGGAGCGGCTATTGCCAGGGAAATTGCGGATATTACGATTGCCGCGGATAATTTGTTTGAGTTAGTCACTCTGCGGAGGATAGCGAGCCGTCTGATGGAGCGCATCCGTTCCAATTACCGGTTTGTGATTGGATTTAACGGCGGTTTGATTGCGCTGGGCGCATTGGGGATTCTGCCGCCGGCGACTTCGGCGATGCTCCATAATCTGTCTACATTAGGGATAAGTTTGCGCAGTATGACGAATTTGCTGGAAGAGAAATGAAATTTCATGATTAGTTTGGCAGATAATGTAAAAGCAGCATGAGCGCGCCAAGAACCGTCAAAATAACACCCGTTACTAAACCGACGGTACGGTTATTGACTTTGTTCGCGAATTGGGCTGAAACAATGGAAGCCGCTGTCGCTGTTATGATACAGATTAACAGTACGTTCCAGCGCTCGAAAGCGATAGAGGGGTCTATCATAATATGGCTGATGGATGCAATCAGTGCGGTAAAAGTCATAATAAAAGTGCTGGTGCCAACGGCGGACTTTCTGTCCATTCCTAAAAATGCGGTAAAGACCACTAACATCATCATGCCGCCCCCTGAGCCGACAAAGCCCGTACCAAAGCCGATTGTCAGTCCGAAGAACAAGGAAATGACGACGCCTTTTAGGTCGAGTTTTGAACCTTTTGTAACCGATTCTTTGCGCTGTGTGTCGGGTTTTATCAAAAAGCGGATACCGATAAAAAAGGTCAGGAATAAGGAAAAGCTTCCAAGCACCACATTTCCGACAGACCATGCCGCAAAACTGCCCGCAATGCACATACTGATAATGCAGGTAAGCATAATCCAGCCCCGTTTCAGGTCGATGTTTTTATGGCGGATATAGATGCCGGTGGTAACGGCGGAGCCAAGGATATCCGAGGCAAGGGCAATCGCCGTAGCGTGATATGCGCCCGTTTCTCCGGCGAAGGACGGGCAAAGCACAATCAGGATGGGAACCATAACGGTGGCGGCAGAAAGCCCGGCAAGCCCCGTGCCGATTCCTGCGCCTAAAGATGCGATAATATACCAAATATATTCCATAGAGATTCCTCCCTGAATTTTGACACAAATAATGCAGTTAGATATATTGTATTATAATCAACAGATGTTTTGGCTGCAAGCGATTTCTTGACATACTTTATAGTGTGTGATAGACTTGAAAATGGTTAGTTCGAACTAACTCGCTATTGTTTCTCTGATACTGAAAAACAAATGGTAAGGAGCGAGGAATAAATGGAAAAGAAAAAATTTCAGGCAATACAAAAAAGAATGCTGCTTATTATTCCCGGCATGATTTGTTTTATCATTGGAGATTATTGTATGGGAGTGGAACCTGCTGACAGCTATGTTGTATCCGGTATGATTTCTTCCGGCTTTCTCTCGATTGCCGATTGGAGAATCGCGGTCTCTAATATCGGCGCCATAGTGGGGGCAGTGCTTTATACGGCGGCGGCGCTGCCTTTTGTGGTTTTTTTACAAAATCAGCTTATTAGTCTGCAAAATAAGTGGAACAGGCGGATTTTAAAGATATACATAGCGGGATTGCTTTTTGGCTGTATCTCTTTTATGTACTTCCATATCGCCTGCGGTACGCTGATTCATAATTATAATGTTATTTACGGTGCGGCTGGCGGGGATACGGAACTTGCCGTGCAAATGTGGAACCGGTCGTATATGGTGCAGGCGGTGCCATACTGGGTCAGCTTTATTCTTCTTGGCATTGCTGTCACGGGAGGCTGGATTGTTCTGATACTTAGAGGGGTTCTTCCGCTTAAAAAAGTGTGGCTGTTTGCGGCGCCGCTTATGATTGCGGGGATTGGTTTTCTTTTAGAGGCGTTACTTCCGCTGCCGTTTAACGGATTCGCCTCCGGGTTTGAGAGTTTTGGGTGGATTGTTATGTTTCTTGGCGGGATAAAATGCGTGGAGCAGAAGTTTTCGTAAATGCTTTGGAGTTTCAGGAAAAAGGTGGAATCATGAAAGGCGAAGCATGAAGGAGGAAGCATGAAAAATATACGGGAAATCCTGCACGCCAAAAGGCTTGCGACGGAAAGACATATAGAACAGCTTGAGCGCGAAGGAAAAGAGGGCGTACGCTACACGGCGATGATGCCGGATATCCCGTTTTTGATTTTGGGGCTTATCTGTGATATCGGATGGCTGATGCAGTTGATAGCGGGCGTGGTTTATTTTTGGCATAATGGACTGCACAGTGTATTGGATTACATGATTGTCATTACTTTATGTTTTCTTGTGTGTAGTCTGGCTTACATAATGTATTTAGGCGTTATACATGAAAAAGAAATCGCCACAAAACACCAGAAAGACCGGAGTTTCGGATTGGCAGTTTTTGCGGGTCTTGCAGGAGGCATTATTGGGATTTGCCGGATTGTCTCATATGGTACGGTTCAGACAGCGTTACTTTGTCTGACGATAGGCGGATTTATAAATTTTGCGACAGGACTGCCGATTTATCTTTCCTTTAAAAAGGGGATTGTTTACGGGGTGCAGTAGGCTTTGCAGAAGAAAGAAGGAAGTTGTATCGCAGACTGAGAAAGGAGCATGGTTATAAAAATGAACATGATTTTTGGCTTTTTAGGACTTGCAGGGGGAATCCTCTGCGCAATAGGGGATATTCTTTTTGACTTAAAAGGAAAAGGAAATCAAAAACTCGGCACTTCGGGAAATATTGACAGTAATTGGATAAAGATGTCCTATTGGAGATTTGGAGCGTCCATACTGGTGGCTTTTTTGGGCGACGCGCTGATTGGATTTGGCTTTTATGCGCTGGTCGGGCAGATAAACGGCGGGCGCGGCACATTGGCGGTAGTTACCGCCGTATGCGGGTATGTGAGCGTCATTGCCGGGTTTTTCGTGCATACGGTTCTCTGTATTCAGCCGATTATCTATAAAAAGATTATGGAAACGGATAATTTCAAATTGGCGGACGATGTGTTAGAAGCATATTATAAAGCTGTCCTGCCGCCGTTTCTCATCGGTTACGGATTTATACTTGTGGCGGCGGTATGCGTTATCGTGGCAATCGTACAGGGTATTTTGGGCGTGCCGAAATGGTTCGTGCTGCTCAATCCCTTTGTGTTCCTGTTAATTGGCGTGAGTCTTAGAAAAATAAAGCCGGACCGGTTTTATGACCTGCCGGGTATTATCATGCCGAGCCTTGGAATGGGGATGTTCGGAGTGATTGCGGTTGTGAGTATGCTTTGAATTGTACTATAAATTGGAATTGCATTTATAAAGGAGATGAATTTGATGAGGGCGTCTGAATTGAATATCGATCTGAACAAACATATTTTGTATTCGCCTGAAATGGAGAAAGTTATCCGGGAAAAGTTATCCAAAAGATACGATTCAGACGGCGCAGATAAAGTATGGGAAAAAGTTCAACTGCAATATGCGGCTTTTCTAAAGGAACTTCCGTATCTTGGCGGGAAGAAGAATACGCATAACGGCGTGGGCGGAACATACGACTGCATTATGCTTTTTGCATATTATGAAGTTCTTAATCCCAAGCCGTCTGTCAACGAACTTTACGAAATGAATGTGACAGTGTTTCTTCCGGCTTTTCAGAAATTAGCCGGAGTAGTCAATGCAAACAAACCATTACTTCAAAGGCTTCTGCATCTTGCTTTTGTGATAACAGCGAAAAAAGATAATCAATCCCCAGAGCAGTCTGCAGGTTACATCATGAAAGTAGAGCCATACAGTAAAACGGAAGGCGTGAGATACCATTTTCAACGATGTCCGATTGCAGAATTTGCAAAAGAGCACGGTTATCTTGATATTATGCCGGCATTCTGCAATACCGATTATCCGGCGATGGATATGATAAATGGCGCATTGATCCGCAGGCACACCTGCGCCAATAGCAATATATGCGATTATTGGATTGTGGGAGATAAAAGCGGCATAGCGAAAGAACACCCGAGAAAAACAGATGAAAAGGGATATTGGTATAACGATTATGGAAACGGATAATGCCGAGCCTTGGAATGGGGATGTTCGGAGTGATTGCGGTTGTGAGTATGTTTTGAAAACAGAAGTACGGAGCATAGTGTTGTTTAAGGAAGATTTCCTGTCGTACTGCTATTTAACTGTTTGTCAATGTCCCGTCCACTGTATATTACACGAATAATCGTAACCATTTTTTCTTCATGGTTGGGTATGTAGAAAACAAGATAATTGTCTACCGATAAAATGCGGAGATTACGCTTACGCCACGGCTCTTTATCATATACACGACAACGTTCCGGCATTTCTTCCAGAGATGCGATGTGTTCTTCCAACCGGTCAAGCTGAGATGCTGCATTCTGAGGAGACTGCAAGTCAAACGCAATGTATTCATAGATGCTGCGCAGGTCATTTTGTGCCTGCGGCGTCATACTGATTTCATAGTTCATATGCCATATTCCTTACGAATTTCTGTAAATGCCTGTTTTGCCGGAATAGTGTGTCCGACTTGAAATTCTGTATATCCTTTCTCTAATTCTACGTCCAACTGGTCGATAGTCATTTGACGGATATCCAAAGGATGCTCCGGTAGTTTCACTTCAAAAGGAAGTCCTTTTTGAAGGATAATTTGTTTGTAGAACATATTGATAGCATTGGAAGCCGGAATACCAAGAGCGTTTAAAATACTTTCGGCCTGTTCTTTCACGGCTGGTTCAATTCGCGCATACAAATTTGCTGATTTTGCCATATCAAAAACTCCTTTCATGATATAATGTTCCCGTCTATATTCTTATTATACGCGATTGTGCGGACAAAAGCAATGCAAAACATCAAAGACAGGTGTGCCATAAATGGCATCTACCTGTCTTTGATTTGTAAGATATGAAATTATACTATCTTCTGCATCTGCTTACATTTCCGTTTTTTGGCTATTTGCTTTCAAAACTTTCTCCACCCGCAGGAAGAAGAACATAACTATCATCACCGCCGCCCCAATGAGTTCCACGCCATAATAGGAACCGAGAATGCCGTTCATGGTTGCCTGTGACTGTACTGATGCCACAGTTACGCCGTCTATAAGAGTGGGAGCTGCATATCCGGTGCGGGACAGAATCAGGTTGAAAACACTGGTGCAAACCCCTACCATAATTGTAACGATAATGTTGTACACGGACATACCGAATCCGTCACAGCGGAAATGGTGAGTCAGTTCAAAGTGATCCAGACAGTCTGCAAAGAAAGCCATGAAGATATAGGAGTTTGGAATGGTTCCGATATTCTTGATGATCTGTCCGATAATAACTATGGTCATATTTGCCGGAGCCAGCAGACAGATGGCAACTCCTGCTACGGTCAAGCCGTTTCCGATGAGGAACAGGGTACGTTTTTCAAACTTTTTTGTCAGCGGGATGATGATAAACATACCCAGTCCCATAGGGAGACCGCCTATTACCTGCAATATGGTAGGAGTGATGCCGTCGTTGTAGCTGCCAAGGACATAATTGCAATAGTAGAGCAGACTGGTGCTGCGCATATAGGCAATAAATTGCGTGATGGCGAAAATCAACAGCGCCATAATCATGTATTTGTCCGTAAAGCAGGATTTCATCTGTTTTGTATAGGAAATTTCCTCTTTCTTTTCGGCAGTTTCCGCATTTTCCGCCTCCGTGATTCTTTCCTTGGTGAAGAAGTACTCCAACAGGCCCAGAGGCAGTACGAAGATAGCGACAATACATATCATAGTTATCCATTTTGTCTGGTCTACGCCGATTATCGGAAGCACCAGCATGGGAACCAGAGTCGCCGCCAGCGTACCCGCAAAGACAATATTGGAAATGCTGGCAAGCGTGGAGAGTGTCGCCCGCTGGCTGGAATTTTTAGTGGAGAGCGGTATCATCATGTTATGACTCATGTTGTAGATGGTGTAGCTGATAGCATAATACAGATTGTAGGAAATAACAATCCAGACAAGCTGGACAGCCATGCTTGCTTTGGGAATTGCATACATCAGGATGCCGGCAATGGGCATGAGAATTGCACCCAGCAGAATATATGGGCGTGCCTTGCCCTGCTTTGTCTTTGTGTGGTCAATCAAATATCCCATAAACACATTGGTCACAGCGTCAAGAATTTTGGAAATCAGTGGGAACGTGGCAAGGAAAGCGCCGCCCGCTACGGCGGTCAGTCCCAAAACGTCCGTGTAGTAAACGTTGATATATCCATTGACGATTGCATTGAACAGCAGTGCGCCTACCGGTCCCAACAGATAGCCGAAAGCCTTTTCTTTAAATGTTGTATCCTCCGTGGTAATCCTGCTGTTCCAAATCTTTTTCTCAAAAAAGCCTTGTTTGCTTTGTGATGTCATAGTGTCCTCCTCTTCTTAAAATGAAAACGGTCCGATTGTTTCCCCGTGCGTAATACCGCTTTCGTTAAATGCGTCCACACGGATAAAACACGGCTGTTCTTTGTTGAGTGCGCCGATATGGCAGGTATTTTTCCCGTATGTCATGATACTGTGATACAATTTGTCCGCTGCATGACCCCACAGGACTGCGTGACCGACGGCATCGCTGCTCTCTGCCCAGGAAATATCCATATCCATATCGCTGCGTTTGATTTTTATGTCAGACACCTGTTGTGGTTTCGGGCATTTTGCTAAGCCGAATACACGCAATGCAGAGATGGCGGCGGCTTGATGGAATGGCAGTTCTACAATCGTACACCGCAGATAGCGTGCCAAAACGCCGTCCTCTATGCAGATGAAGTCATGGGAGAGGTCTGTTTCGGCTTGGCTTTTGTCGCAGATGGTGAAAAACTCTGTTCCATCGAGGGAAGCCTCCAGCTTCCAGCGTGTTTTATGGATTTTCGTGTCGATGATACGCTTAATAGGCCATTCTCCGCCCCATTTCGCATCTTCCGGCGGTTGTATATCCAGACTGTCATCTGCAAAATTAATCTGGATGCCGTGGACGGTCATTGCCTCGCCCAAGTCAATCTGCAGCCACTCGCCGCACTCCGCCTCAGCTTTCCACCATGTCCGCTCACATTCGTCCGCCGCCAGAGAAGCCGGATGCTCCGGCGCACAGGAAGAGGCAGTCATGGCTTTTTTATAACTGAGCAGCATCCAGTCCGGTTCCCTCCAAGGGTCGAAACGTTTTTGTTCTATCCGGATAGGCCAGTCGCCGTAACGTTGATTACAGAACAGTTCGCCATCTTCATCAAAACCGGCGGGGAACAAACCTATCCGCCGTTCATAGTTGTGGTTTACGCTGATACGCATGGTGGATGTATGCCAGAGGTTTCCAAACTTATCCTCCATGGTACTGCCATGCCCCGCACCGGGCATGAACCCGCCGGGACGGTAGGAATAGGGATTATTCTTCGCATAAGTAAACGGTCCTAAGGGACTCTCGCCAATATAAACGCCGTCAGAGTATACATTATATTCCGCACCGGTAGCGGCATACTGCAGATAGTATTTTCCGTTATGCTTGTTCATCCATGCCCCCTCTATGTATGGCGCGCTCCCGCCTGCAAGCATACGCATAACCCGTTCGCCAAACGTCTGGGGCGGTGACATCACATGGTTTTCCCCGTTGCGCTCGAAGCCGTGATGCGCCGTATCGCTTTCAATCAATCCTTTGGGTTTACCGATGGGAGCCATGGTCTGGGGATTCAGTTCCACACCATACAAGGGCTTTTGGTTGGAACATCCCCAATAGAAATACACCCTGCCGTCATCGTCCTGAAACAGATGCGGGTCCCAAAAGGTCAGTGTGGCGGCGACGCGCTCAAACTGCCCCGAGCAGGGGTCTTTCATCCGGTAAAAAGGGCATTTGCTGTTTCGTTTGGAAGCGCAGAAGTACATATATTCGCCCATTACGCGCACATCGGGGGCATAGTCATGGATGGGGAGATTGTTAAGCGGGTAGTATTGCCACTCTGTCAAATCATCTGAGACCCAGAATCCCGCCGACATGGACGGAAAAAGATAGTAGCGCCCATGAAACAGAATCATGGATGGGTCTGCAGCTTCCCGACAGATGGCATGACCGTAAAATGTGCCATGAAATTGGTATTTGTAGGAAAGGTTCATCGGGTTGCAAATATGTTCCATTGGCAGTGTCCTCCGTAAGATAGAATAAGATTTGCTGATATAGTACAATATTTTTTGTAATCTGTAATGTAAAATCAGCTATATTATTATAAAATTATCTATTGAAGGCATTGCTTTTTCTGTATATTAATGGGAATGCGGTAAATTATCAGTTTTTTTGTGATTCTGACGGTACTTTGCAGGAGTTATCCCATAATATTTCCGAAATACATTCTGAAAATAAGGCTGGCTGGAAAAATGGAGGTAGCTGCTGATTTCAGCCAGAGACATTCCGGTGTATTTTAAAAGCGTTTTAGCTTCCTGCATACGGCAGTCGGTAATGTATTCAGTTATGGTCCGCCCTGTTTCCTGTTTAAATTTTGCAGTAAGATAAGCGCGGCTTTTTCCGATGGAAGCAGCCACATCCTGAAGCGTAATCTGGTCGATTAGGTGTGCGCCGATATATTGGATGCAGGCAAAAATTTCATCGGATACTCCATCCGGCAGTTTAGCCTGCTGCACACGGCTGGTAAAGTCGATTACCATATTGTACTGCAGGCTTTTGATAGCGTCCAATGATTGGAGCCGCTCGCATTCCTGAATATAAGTATCAATCAGCTGGTAAGCCTGTTCAATGTCCATACCGCCGGGAATGGCGCCGTCTTTCCCTATCAGAGTGACGGTTCCGATAAAAATATTTTTCGCCTGTCTAAGAGGCGTGTCAGCTAATGTTCCTTCCGTAAGCTGCTGCTTTCCGGCAATATCCAGCAAAAATTGTCTTGTCAGTTCAGGGTTTCCCTGTCGTACATATTCCAATAACTGTTTTTCGATAAAGTAAGTTCCGTGCTGCTTTCCGGCGTCTCTGGTTGCATAAGACGCCTTGATGTGCCGGGCGGCAATTTCCTGTTCCATCGCCGCATCGGAAATGCCAAAATGTTCTGTGATAGAAAGTTCTTCTTTGTTCAAAATCAGATGCAGATGCAATAAAAGGTAAATAAACCGATTATAGCTGAAGTGCGGAATGGAACAAAGAAATTGTGTAATATCGTTTCTGCGGTCGCGCCGGATGGCATTTTTGGACATATAGGTTTGTATTATTTCGGGAGAAATGGCGCTGCTATAGGTGGGACCTAATACAAAACAGCCGTTTTTATTATTTAACCGGACGAGACCATACAGCCCCATATCCGGCATCATATAAACGGCGGGATTTTGGGGGGCTGCCAACAGGATGCGCAGGACAGATTCATAAGTAGGAATGTCCTCCGGAAAGCCTGCCACATACAATTCCCTGTCATTTTCATAATAAGCGATTGGTAAAAAGTGGGAAACATAAAAAGTTCTGCAAAAGGATTCGTATTGTTCCATAAAATTTTCTCCTTAAAGTTTACAAATTTACAATATAATAGCGTATTTTACATTACGAATCAAGAGCCGCACTGTAAAATAAAATTAATGAGTAAGGGATAACGGTAATTGATTTGTATGAAAGAGGTGACAGACGATGGAATATTATGGTTATGTATATGCTTATTTCAGATGGAGAGGCGTTGCGAAAGATATGCAGTATGTCTATCTGGCGCTTAGCAGAGACGGGCTGCATTTTACGCCGCTTAAAAATAACGAGCCGATACTGGTTCCGGATAAGGGGACGAAAGCGGCTCGTGACCCGCATCTTATCCATTCCCGAATAGACAATAAATATTATATTATTGCTACGGATTTGGATGTGAATCGGAATCGCTGGAGGGATTACAAACTGCGTGGAAGCAAGTCGGTGCATATATGGGAATCAGAGGACTTGGTTCATTGGAGCGAGGACAGTTTAAGGCAGGTCATTGATGATTCGCTGGGATGTATATGGGCGCCAAAAGTCTGTTTTGATGAGGAAAAAGGGGATTATGTGATGGCATTTTCCGCCGCCG
>JAMPFF010000050.1 GCA_023664605.1 Clostridium sp. | reverse complement strand
ATTCCGGAGCGTTTTCGCGACAGAGGCAAAACTTTGCCAATGCAAAGTTGCAAATATCAGATTTGCGTCTGCCATCAAGGCATATTTGTGACGCTCCGGCACAAATTGCCGATTGAAAAATCAGCACATCAGTGTGATTTTTCAATCTATCCTCCCATTCCTGCTTATTTTATCTACTTTACTCTTTCCGCTCCAGTGTCACCTCTACCTCCATTCTCTGGAACGTGTCCATCCCCTGGCGCATCAGCGTAATGGTAAGCACATCCTCCGGCTTGGCATTATAGAGGACATTTAAAAGTTCATTATAATTCGTAATCTCTTCGTTCCCCGCCCGGATAATCACGTCTCCGCTCTGGATACCGGCTGTCATCGCCGGTGAATCCATTTCAATCTCCTTAATATACGCGCCAAGCGGTATGCCGGATTCCAGATGCGCCTCCTGCGGCACATCGGTTCCGTGGATTCCCAGATAGACGCGCGGCTGGTTATTTGACATTTTGGCAATGGTTCTTTTCAGCTCCGAAATTCCATAGGCGGAAAGAAGATTCCCTCTATCGCCTCCGTTATAGGAATTATCTATAATGCCGATTACCCAGCCTTTCAGATTGACAAGCACGCCCGTTGCGTTCCGGCTGCCGTATATATCCGTGGAAATCAGTTTATATGCGGCGTCTGTATGGTCTAATGTCGTACCGGAAGAAGTGATGATGCCATGGCAGACGGAGCCGCTTGTCCCCATCGGACTTCCCAGCGCCATGACCGGCGTACCCGCCAGATTGGCGGCATTGGAGCTGCCCAGATTGGCAATATTGATAACGTCCATCGTCTCTTCCCCTATCGCCAGTAACGACACCGACAATATGGCAAATCCGGTAGAGGAATCTCTTTGCACCACTTCCGCGTCCGCCTGTGACTGGTCGCAGAACGTAACGACAATTTTATCCGCGTTTTTAATATTGTTCATGCTGGCAAGAATCAGCATTGCGCGCCCGTTATCCGCCACGATAACACCGGAAACAGCCGCCTCGCTCTCATAAGTATTATTGAACCAGTCCACATCCGAGGTAACGCCGGTAACCGTTACGATGGAACGGCTGACGTCTTTCGCAAGCGCGGTCAATTCATCATAGACCGTCTGGTACTCCTCCAGACCGAACTTCACTTGGGAAAGCACCTCCTCCTGAATCTGCTGAATCTGCTCGTCCTCCAGCTCCGGCGATTGCGCTTCCCCCTCAACCGCTTCTTCTGTCAGCATATCCTCCGGGTTCATCTCTTCTATAATCGTTTCCTCCGGAAACTGCACTTCCTGCGCTTCCTCTTCCGGATACATCCAGTTATTAATGACCGGTTCCAGTATCAAAAAAGTAAGGCACGCCACGATGCCGAATACTACCGCCATAACCGCCGTAATAATCGTTCTGCGCAGCAGCTTTTTCTTATTGACCGGTTTTTGTTTTATTTTTTCCCGCAGAAAATCCGGCTGCATGGATGGCGTATATTCCGCCGTCTCTTTGACTTCGCTGTCCGTACTTTCTGTTTCCGTTTTTTTCGGATTACTATCTTCCATAGACAAACCATGCCTTTCTTTCAGACTCTAAAACGCCCCGCATATGTCTAAGTATATCTTTTTCGTAGTAAATTTACAACCTTTATGCTATAATAAACGCAAGCTTTTACAGCTTGCGTTTGTTGTTGATGCGAAGCAGACATTTATTTTTCCAAGGAAATCGAAGATTTCCTTTGGGTATATAACGAGCAAACGTCCGATGAAATCGGACAAAGAGCGCTGAAAGCGCGGGTTTGCGAGTTTAAATGCAACTATTAACGCGCCCAAGGAGTTAATATGAACAGCAAAGTATTACGCGTATTAGAGTATTATAAAATAATCGACCGTTTAACCGATAAAGCGACTTCCGAACCCGGCAGGAAACTCTGCAAGGAGCTTGTTCCGATGACCGGGCTTTCCGAAATTACCCATGCGCAGTCACAGACCGCCGATGCGTTAAGCCGTCTTTTTAAAAAAGGCTCTACCTCGTTTGGCGGCAACAGTGATTTAGGCACAAGCCTCAAATCGCTGGAGGTTGGAAGCGCATTGTCTGTTCCGGAACTTTTAAGGATTGCCGCCATGCTGGAAAACATAAACCGTATCAAGGCATACGGAAGAAGCGACAAAGAGGATGCGCCCGCCGACACGCTGGACGAATATTTTAATGGTCTGGAACCTTTGAGCAATCTTGCGGGTGAAATCCGCAGATGTATTTTATCGGAAGAAGAAATTGCGGATGACGCCAGCCCGGCGTTAAAACATATCCGCCGCAAAATGGCTCTTACAAATGAAAAAATCCATTCGCAGCTTACCTCCATGATAAACGGTTCCTACCGGACTTATCTTCAAGATGCGGTTGTCACGATGCGCAATAACCGCTACTGCATTCCGGTCAAGGCGGAGTATAAAGGACAGGTTTCCGGTATGGTTCACGACCAGTCTTCCACCGGTTCCACTTTTTTCATCGAGCCTGCCGCCGTTGTCTCATTGAACAACGAATTAAAAGAACTGGAATTAAAAGAGCAGGAAGAAATCGAAATTATCCTCGCCGATTTAAGCGCACAGGCGGGTATGTATACTACAGAGCTTGCCAATAACCAGAGGATTATGACGACGTTAGATTTTATTTTTGCAAAAGCGTCTCTTGCCATGGAACAAAACGCTTCCATGCCCATCTTTAATACGGAGCATCATCTCCATATCCGCAAAGGGCGTCATCCTCTTTTGGATAAGAAAAAAGTCGTTCCTATCGACATTTCGCTCGGTACGGACTTTGATTTGCTGATTATCACCGGACCTAATACCGGCGGTAAGACAGTATCATTAAAAACAGTCGGGCTATTAACGTTAATGGGGCAGTCCGGTCTCCATATTCCGGCGCTTGACCGCTCCGAACTTTCTATTTTTATGGAAGTTTACGCGGATATCGGGGATGAACAGAGTATTGAGCAGAACCTCTCTACGTTTTCTTCCCATATGACGTCGATTGTGTCGATTTTAAAAGAAGCGGACGAAAATTCCCTGTGTCTGTTTGACGAACTTGGTGCGGGAACCGACCCGACGGAGGGCGCCGCCCTTGCAACCGCTGTGTTAGACCATTTACACGGCCGCGGCATCCGCACGATGGCGACCACGCATTACAGTGAACTGAAAGTATATGCGCTTTCCACGCCGTTTGTGGAAAACGCCTGTTGTGAGTTTGATGTGGAAACGCTGCGCCCGACATACCGATTGTTAATCGGCATTCCCGGCAAAAGCAACGCCTTTGCCATTTCCTCTAAACTGGGGCTGCCGGACTTTATTATCGAGGACGCCAGAAAACACATCACACAGGATAAAGAAAGCTTTGAAGATTTATTAACCGATTTGGAAAACAGCCGTATCACGATTGAAAAAGAGCGGCTGGAAATCGCCTCCCACAAAGAGGAAATTAAGTCCTTAAAAGAACAGCTTAAGTTCCGCCAGGAAAAAATGGAGCAGTCGAAAGAACGTATTTTACGGGAGGCTAATGAAGAAGCGCGGCAAATACTGCAAAACGCCAAGAACTTTGCCGACGAGACCATCCGTACTTTCCAGAAAGCGGGCGCGGATTCCTCCATTAAGGATTTGGAAAAATCCCGTCAGAAAGTACGCGATAAAATTTCCGAAAAAAACGCCAAACTTTCCACATCCGCTGCGGATAAGCCGACGCATAAAATATTAAAACCGGAACAGATAAAACCGGGCGACCGCGTGAAAGTTGTTTCCATGGGTTTGACCGGAATAGTCAACTCAAAACCGGATAAAAGCGGAAAACTGTTTGTCCAGTGCGGCATTATCCGCTCACAGGTATCGTTAAACGACCTTGTGCTGTTAGAGGAAGAAACCGTTACGACCTCCGGAAAGATGCAGCGAACCAATTCCGGCAGGCTGAAAATGTCCAAATCGTATTCCATCAGGGCGGAAATTAATCTGCTTGGCAAAACGGTGGACGAGGCAGTTTCCGAATTGGACAAATACCTGGACGACGCCTATCTGGCGCATCTGCCGAGCGTACGCATTGTCCACGGCAAAGGCACGGGCGCTTTACGCAAAGCGGTTCAGGATTATTTAAGGCGCTGCAAATATGTCAAAAATTACAGGCTGGGAGAATACGGCGAGGGCGACGCGGGCGTTACCATCGCGGAATTTAAATAGAAAGGCGGTACAGACAAATGGTAAACAGGCAGAAGATATTGATTGTGGATGATGATAATAATATTGCGGAACTGATTTCTCTTTATCTGACAAAGGAATGTTTTGAAACGATGATTGTCAATGACGGGGAATCCGCGCTGACGGCGGTGGAAAGTTTTGAACCGAATCTGATGCTCCTCGATTTGATGCTGCCCGGTATCGACGGTTATCAGGTCTGCCGCGAAATACGCACCAAATCTTCCCTGCCCATTATCATGCTTTCCGCCAAAGGGGAAGTCTTTGACAAAGTACTGGGCTTAGAACTGGGCGCAGACGATTATATGGAAAAACCCTTTGATTCCAAAGAACTGGTTGCCAGAGTCAAAGCGGTTCTGCGTCGTTATAAGCCCGCGGTTTCCACACAGGAATCCTCCGATATCAAATGTGTGGAATATCCCGACCTTATTATTAATCAGACGAATTATTCCGTTATTTATATGGGCAAAACAGTGGAAATGCCGCCGAAAGAACTGGAACTTCTTTATTTCCTTGCCGCTTCCCCGAACCATGTTTTTTCGAGGGAGCAGCTTCTCGACCAGATATGGGGCTATGAATATATCGGTGATACCCGTACGGTAGACGTGCATATCAAAAGACTCCGCGAAAAGATAAACGACCATGAGAAATGGAGAATTTCCACGGTCTGGGGCATCGGCTATAAATTTGAGAGCAGAGTATAACACTGTGAAAAATAAATTTTTCACAGGCAAATTTGTTCCCTACGGTAACAAATATTGCGAGCTGAGAGAAAGGCATAGTTATCACCATGAGAAAAACATTATACTTAAAATTCATACTTGCCTATTTTATCTTCGGATTTTTCGGCTTTATTGTCATTGCCACCTTTGTGTCCAGTATGACATTGGATAACCTGAAAAAAGAAAAAGCAGACATGCTGTATCGTGAAGCGACATTGATTGCCAACACATACGCTTCCGATTTGTATAACAGCGCAACGACGTTAGAGGCGGTAAAAAGCGAACTGGACGCACTGGATACTTATTTGAACGCCACCATCTGGATTATCAACCCGTCCGGACGTATGGTACTGGATTCTTCCACGCCGATGGATGTGGAAAATGAAGTGGTAATTGAGAATTTCGACCCGACGATTACCGAGGGTTCCTATTATATTATTGGTGATTTTTTCGGTACTTTCACAGAAGATATGCTCAGTGTATTTGCGCCGATTACTTCCGATTTTAAGGTAAAGGGCTATGTTGTCATCCATAGCGCCATGAAAGACATCCAGACGGCAAGCGACAGCCTGTTAAACATTTCTTATATTACCTTGATTATTTTATTTTTATTATCCTTAATCATTTTGATTTTCTTTACGGAAATTGTATATATTCCGCTGCGCAAAATTACGGAGGCGACCGAACACTATGCCAACGGCAATATGCACTATGAGTTTTCCGTGGAAAGCGGTGATGAAATCGGTTATCTGGCGGCTACGCTTTCCTATATGGCAAGCGAAATTGCCCGTTCCGAGGACGACCAGAAAAAATTCGTCGCCAATGTTTCCCACGATTTCCGCTCCCCCCTGACCTCCATTAAAGGCTATCTGGAGGCTATGTTAGACGGCACCATCCCGCCAGAGCAGCATGAAAAATATTTATCCATCGTTTTGAATGAAACAGAACGCCTGACGAAATTAACGAACAGTTTACTGACTTTAAATAATCTGAATACCAAAGGCATGTTGTTGGACAAAACGGATTTTGATATTAACACCATTATCCGTAACGTAGCGGCTTCTTTCGAGGGAACCTGTAAAGAGAAAAAAATCGCCATCGAGCTTGTCCTGACCGGAGAGGAGATGTATGTGACCGCAGATATGGGCAAAATCCAACAGGTTTTATATAATCTGTTGGACAACGCTATTAAGTTCAGCCACCACAATTCCGTTATCAAACTGGAAACGACGGAAAAACACAATAAAATTTTTGTCAGCGTAAAAGATTCCGGCATCGGCATTCCGAAAGATAACTTAAAGCTTATCTGGGATCGTTTCTACAAATCGGATATCTCCCGTGGAAAGGACAAAAAAGGAACCGGCCTTGGTCTCTCTATTACAAAAGAAATCATCCAGTCCCATGGTGAACATATTAACGTTATCAGTACGGAGGGCGTTGGTTCGGAGTTTATTTTCTCCCTGCCCAAATCAGATATGGAAGAAGAAGACTAATTATGCCAATGCAGTCTGTGCAGTTCCCCTCCCATCTGCATATTTTCAAAGCCATTCTGCCTAAGCGCCTCGTAAAGCACAATCGCCGCAGAGTTGGATAAATTCAGGGAGCGGATATCGTCAAGCATCGGAATACGGATGCAGTACGGTTCATTTTCCACCAGAATCTCTTCGGGAATGCCGCCGCTTTCCTTTCCGAACATAATAAAATCATCCATACCATAGGAAACTTCGGTATACACCCTCTTTGCCTTTGTCGTCGCCATCCACACTCTGGCGTTCGGATGTTTTTCCAGAAATTCCTGATAATTCATATACCTTGTCACATCCAGCTTTTCCCAGTAGTCCATACCGGCTCTTTTGATAGACTTTTCATCCAGCCGGAAACCCAACGGTTCAATAAGATGCAGCGAAGTTCCCGTCGCTACGCAGGTTCTTCCGATATTGCCCGTATTTGCAGGTATCTCCGGCTGATGTAAGATAATGTGCATATAACCTCCATTCCGGAACGTTTTCGCGACGGACGGCGCAAATATCAAATTTGCATCTGCCATCTATCCACCGCCTAGAGTGCCGCTTTCTCTTTTCGCAAACGCTCTATAAAGTCCGCCAGTCTGCTCATTGCCGTCTTTATGTTTTCCAAAGAAGCCGCGTAAGAAATACGCAAAAAACCTTCCCCGCAGTCGCCAAATGCCGTACCCGGCACAATCGCTACTTTTTCTTCCTTTAAAAATCTTGTCGCAAACTCATCGCTGGACAGACCAAATTCTTTAATGCAGGGGAATGTATAGAACGCGCCAAACGGCTCGAAACATTCCAGCCCCATTTCTTTATAGGCATTCATCAAATATCTGCGTCTCTGGTTATAAGATTCACGCATCTGTTCCACATCTTCGTCTCCATGGCGCAGCGCCTCCACAGCCGCATACTGGCTTGTCGTCGGCGCACACATAATCGCAAACTGATGAATTTTAAGCATCTGCTCTATAATGACTTTCGGTCCGCACGCATAACCAAGCCGCCATCCCGTCATCGCATAGGATTTGGAAAAACCGTTAATGAGAATCGTCCTCTCCTGCATACCGGGAATTTCCACAATAGATACATGCTTATCCTTATACGTCAATTCGGAGTAAATCTCATCGGATATCACAAACAAATCATGTTTGATAATCACTTCGGCAATCTCCTCCAAATCCTTTCTTTCCATAATCGCGCCCGTCGGGTTGTTCGGGAACGGCAAAACGACAATCTTAGTCTTGTCCGTAATCGCGTCCTCCAATTCCTGCGCCGTCAGGCGGAACTCATTTTCTGCCTGTAATTCTATAATCACGGGAACGCCGCCCGCCAGAATCACACACGGTTCGTAGGATACATAGCTGGGCTGCGGCACCAGCACTTCCTCACCGGGATTTAACATCGCGCGCAGCGCAAGGTCGATCGCCTCGGAACCTCCCACCGTAACAAAAATTTCGTTCTTCGCTTCGTATGTAATGCCCTGCTTTCTCTGTAAATAAAGTGCAATTTCCTGTTTCAACTCTTTTAAACCTGAGTTGGAAGTATAGAAAGTACGTCCTTTTTCCAGGGAATAAATACCCTCGTCCCTGATATGCCAGGGCGTATCAAAATCCGGCTCGCCGACACTTAATGAAATAACGTCGTCCATCTCCTCTACAATGTCAAAAAACTTTCGGATGCCTGAAGGTTTGATTCCTACAATTTTATCTGCTAACGGATTTCTCATGGCGTCACCTTCTCTCTTATGTCCTCCACTTTCTTTCCTAATATGGTTCCGTGGTCTTTATATTTTTTCAGAATAAAATGCGTCGCCGTGCTGAGTACGGTATCTAGTGTAGATAACTTATCCGAAACAAAACGGGAAATTTCTTTTAACGATTTTCCCTCTAATGTAACAAGCAGATCATAACCGCCCGAAATTAAATAAACGGAAGTCACTTCCGGGTATTTATAAATGCGTTCCGCAATATTGTCAAAACCCTGTCCGCGCTGCGGCGTCACTCTCACTTCAATTAATGCCGTTACCTTTTCAATCGACGTCTTTTCCCAATCAATCAAAGTATGATAGCCGCAGATAACGCCCTCGCTCTCTAACGCCGCAAGTTCATTGACAATATCAATCTCTTCCGCGCCCATAATCACCGCCAGCTCTTTTAAATCAATCCGGCTATTCTTTTCAATTACTGATAATAATTTCTCTCTCATATCGTTCTCCTCATTCCTTTCCTGTTCCGGCATTTTCTTTGCCGCAAACGCAATCGTTTATGAACCGATACAACTGGTCTGTCTTGGGCGGTTCTAAAAACCTCCGCTCCTCTTCATTCAAAAGCACCCTGTCGTTTCCTGCCGTTGTCCTTCCCACAATCACTGCCGGAATCCCTTTTTTCTCCAAAGTTTTGACAAGTCCGCTTCCGTCCTGTGCCGTCATGATAAGGCAGCCTCCTGATGCCAGTTCATAGGGATTTATGTCATAAAATTCGCATATCTCTATTGTCTCCTGCCTGACAGGCAGTTTTCTTAAATCGATTTCCAGTCCAACGCCCGCTCTTTGTGCCATCTCCCACAGCGCCCCGAAAATACCGCCCTGTGAAGCATCATGCATCCCGCTAACGCCGGACTCCCCGGCGGTGGCGGCCTCCGGTATGACACAAAGAAGTTTTTCAAATGCCGCCGCTTTGTCTATCATTTTCGCCGGATACCTTGTCAGAAGTTCTTCTCTGTGTTCTTTCGCTATCCTGACCGTTCCCTCCAGCGCAATCCACTTACTGATAATAACATCCTGCCCGGGTTTGACGGTATATGCGCTTGTTTCACCGCCCGCCTTTCGCTTCCCGATGCCGGTTACGGTAAGCGTCGGCATTTTCACAATTCCGGTTACTTCCGTATGCCCGCCGATAACCTGTATTTGATACCGGGTGCAGATTTCCTCTGCCTGTCTCATCATATCCTGCAAGCCGCTTTCTTCCGTATTCTCCGGCAGCATTGCCGCCAGCATAACGGCAACCGGCTCCGCTCCCGCAGCCGCTATATTATTTAACGCTTTATAAATACCGTAAGTACACACTCCATCTATCGGCGCGCTGACGGGATTGGTGGAAAGAACCGTTTCCTCATCCTGTCCAAACGCCAAAACGGCGCAGTCTGTTCCTATTCCTGCGCCGCATATTACTTCTTCTCTTTTGCTCTTTATCCGCCTTATAATGGAACGTACTAATACATTTTCCGAAATTTTTCCGTTTCTCATCATGACTTATCGCCCGTTACTTTCTTATGATGCGCATACTGTTTCCTGTCAAAACTATGGCGCCGGTTCCGCCGGCGGCGTCTGTGCCTGTGCTGCGGCTTCGGCTGCTGCCGCCTGTGCCGCCGCGGCGTCCGCAGCCGCCTGATAAGCTCCTGCAACCGCTTTTACCTGGTCGATACTGTTAGTAGCGATTGCCGCCATAATATTATTGTATGCTTCCGGGTCAGGCGTCGCAATGCCCACCGTTGCGCTTCTGGGCGATTTATTATAGGAACTGCTGTTTACCTGTTCCCTGCTGACTTCCACACCATTCTCTTTTACAATTTTCCATAACTGCGCCTTATATCCGATATGCGCCGACTGCACGGAGCAATATCCAAGCGGCAGGGAAGCATCCGGATAAATAACCTCTTCTTCCGGTGCGGTTCTTTCCAAAACTACGCTCTCATATACAACTTCTCTGCTGCTGTCTCTTGTTTCCACACCATAAATAGTAAACGTAATCTGCTTTTCAGGCGTCGTATATCCTTCTATATAAATAGGGTTTTCGGTACTGTTTACAAACTTAAAATCTTTCCCGGAAGACTCCGCTATCGCAGCGTCCGCGGACGGGTCTACATAGGTAACTATCATGGAATGATTATACCGTTCCGTCACATCCAGTTCGGCCTGTAAAACGGCATTATATAAAGTGGTAGAAACCTGACAGATACCGCCCCCCAGGCTATCCACTACCTGTCCGTTTAAATAAGAGCCTGCCATGTAATATCCGTTTGCCTCCGTAAACGGTGAAACCGCATCATACGCTGAAAATTCATCCCCCGGATATAACGTACAGCCATTAATCAAAGAGCAGCCGTTTGCTACGTTCGCGCTTCTGGATGAGCCGGATGTCGAAAAACTGGTCGTAAAAGTGCCAAGAACATCCGTTACTTTCGCCAACTCTTCCACGCTTCCCCGCGGTTCCTGAATGGCAACAATCAAATCAACATCACAGTCAGCTCCATTCCAATTAGCGGTCAGATAATTATAAACCTCATCTGCGGAAGCCTCGGCATCAATCATAACGCCGGTCTGCCCCTCCGTAATCTGAAAAGCATCGTCCACCCTTATCAGCGTCGCATCAACCGCCTCCTGATTATACTGCGCGCCCTGCTCTTCCACCAACGACTTAATGGCGTTTTTATCAAAATCAAAGGTAATTTCATATACCTTATTTGTATATTCCAAATCTTTCAAAGCCTTGTAGCACTGTACAATATTTCCATCTTTGCCAAGCTTTACCGCCTCGTCCACGATTTCCGGATTGCCCCATTTTAACCCGCAGTCCGCCGCCGTAACGGTAATCGTTTGTCCATCATCCGCATGTAAAACAATCTGCGCTTTGCCAAAAGAATCCACATACTCCCTCACCGCGCTTTTAGCTTCGGAAACCGTCATCCCTGACAGATTTATATTATCCGCAAAGATGCCCGTCTCAATTTTTTCTTCTTCAGCGGCATATACTGTCATATATAAAGGACTTTCCCCCGTAGAAAAATTCCCCACGCAAAAAAATCCGGCACATAATACGATTGTAATAGTCAGTCTTTTCCAAATCTTTTTCATAATATATCTTCCTCTCCCGCCGCATTGCTTCCTTTTCAAAAATATGTTAAACTTAGCATAGCTACACGGCTACACTCAATACAAGCGGCACTACCATTGCCAGAATCAATATAACAATAATGACGGCCGATATTATCCGTCTTGACTTTTTATTATGCCACGAAAACATAAAGCAAAACCTCCCTGCTTACTGAAAGGATATTATATATGAAATTCCCTCTTTTTGCAAGTTTTATCGTCTTTATCATATGGTTTACCATCAACCTTGCCAGATATGATCGCAAGGACAATGCCATAAAACAATCTTTCTGGGAAAAGGAGCGCCGCGCCAACAATACCAGGCGTCAGCCCTTAGATGACCTCCCCTATATCAGAATTTCCGCCGAAAGCCTTCATGTGGAACTTTTACCGGGCGACGAACGGGCCGATGAATACAAGGAAATATTCCGTTCGTTAAGCGAATCCCAGGTTGTCAATTTTACCGGCATTACCAATACCGATTTAAAACTGAAATACGGCGCACCCAATATTGATCTGCTGACCCAGTATGACCAGAATTTTACGCTTCTTGTCAGAACGATGCAGCAATGGGCGTCTTATCTGTACGAAAACGGATATACAAAAGAAGCGCGCGAAATCCTGGAAATGGCGGTCTCCATCAAAACGGATGTCAGCGGCTCCTATAAGCTTCTTTGCAAAATTTACCGGGAGGAAAATACGCCCGAAAAAATTAAGGAACTTTATCCGGTTGCCGAATCATTAAACTCCATTATGAAAAACACTATCGTCCGTATTCTGCAAGAATCCGAGCCATGAGACGGCTTGCTTCGCTGCGGGTAAGCTTATCCACCTGATACTCTATAGTTATTTTATGCCTGTCTATCAATTTATATAACTGCTCTTTTTGCGGTATCATAATCGGCGTATCGCGCTTTGCCTGATAAATAAGCGGAATGGGCGCAAAATCTTTTTCATGTTCTTTATAAAAAAGCTGCGCCAGCTTTCCATATAAAACGGACGTCGCTTCCGCGTCGGCTAACGCTCTGTGCGCATTGTGTTCAATTCCAAAATGTCCGCATAAAAATCCAAGGCTTCTGCTTTCCAGTTCCGGTAAAAATTTTCTGGCTATTTTCAACGTATCAATTCCGCTTTTTTCAAACGTAAGCTTTTGATTGACCGCCGCTTTTTTTACAAAAGAATAATCAAATAAAACGCTATGCCCAAGCAATATATCCTCCCCGATAAAATCAAGAAGCCGTGGTAAAACTTCCGTTATATCCGGCGCGTCCAAAAGCTGCTCATCCTGAATCCCCGTCAGTTCTATCACATGCTGTTCCAGCGTTCTTCCCGGATTCACCAGTGTTTCCATTCGGTCGGTTGTCTGACCCGCCCTTACTTTCAGCGCCCCGATTTCGATAATTTTATCTGTCTTCGGATTTAAGCCTGTCGTTTCCAAATCCAGACACACATAGGAATCAATCATTCTTTTTCTCCGTCTGCTTTTTATGCCGCTTCTGATAATCCGCGCAATGCTCTGTCAAAAAACACTCTTCGCACTTCGGCGTAGGCGCTTTGCAAATCTGGCGTCCCAACGTAATAATCTGGATATTCCATAAAATCCAATGGTCTTTCGGCAGCGCTTTCATCAGTTCCATTTCTACTTTTACCGGGTCATCCTCTTTCGTAATCCCTAATTTCTTAGAAATGCGTTTTACATGCGTATCAACAACCACGCTGGGTTCATGAAAAATATTGCCCCTTATGACATTCGCCGTTTTTCTTCCCACACCGGCCAAAGAAGTCAGCTCTTCTATGGAACTTGGCACTTCTCCCCCAAATTTATCCCGCAAATCCTGACAGCAGGCAATGATATTTTTCGCCTTGTTATGATAGAAACCGGTCGAACGGATATCCTGCTCCAGCTCTTTTAAATCGGCATTGGCAAAATCATCTACGCTCGTATATTTTTGAAACAAATCCTGTGTCACAATATTGACTCTGGCATCCGTACACTGCGCGCTTAAGATGGTGGCAATCAAAAGCTGCCAGGCATTTTCATGATGCAGATAGCAGGTATAATCCGTGCCGTAACGGGCATCCAATAAATCCAGAATCGCTTTGGTTCGTTTTGTCATTTGCATTATCCTTTCCCGGATAATAAATTATCCGACAACAGTATATTTTGCTTCATAAGTCAGGGCATTCCTGCTCTGATAATCAAATAATACCTTGGCAGGCGCATCCTGTTTTTCCATACGTTTTGCAATATCGGTCTCCCAAACCGGATAGTCAAAGACTTCCATATGCGTCATCTTGCCAAGCTGTCGGCTGTCATAGTCCGCATAAGAGGGCAGATAGCGTCTGTTTCTTTCCTCTTCTTTATAAAAGCTGCGAATCTCTTCTTTATAAGGCGTCAACTCTTTTGCAAAATCCGGTCTGCTTTTACTATTTTCTCTCAAATACAAATCAAAAGTCAATAGCTGGCATAATAATTCTTGCTGCCCTGCAAGCTTTGTCGTCATGGCAAAATCAAACAATATCTGATAACGGTAGATTCTCGCGGGCGTCATCAGCGCATATCCGTTCTCACGATAAAAATCCGCCAGCCGCAGATACATGGTAAAAGCGTCCGGAAAAACCGTCTGTATCACCGGCATTGTATAGGCAAACTGGCCGCTGTTATAATATACCTCCACCATCTCTTCTACCTGTTTTAATAACAATAATTCCTCGTAGGAAATCCATTTAGTAGAAAGCGCTTCGTAAGGCGGCGTGTCCATATACCGTATTCCATAATCGGCAGCTTTTTCATATAAATAAGAACCTTTTAATACTTTTAAAAATCCGAGTTGAAGCTGCTGCGGCTTCATGTCATATACGCTGTTAAAAGAATGTATAAAACTCCCGTAATCTTCATAGGGAAGCCCCGTTATCAGATCCAGATGAATATGGATATTTCCACCGCTTTGGATTCTCCCCACTACTTCTTTTAATCTGTCCATATTGGTCGTTCGTCTAATTTCCTGCAATGTCCGCGGGTTAAAAGTCTGCACGCCGATTTCCATCTGCATAAGTCCCGGACGCATTTTTGCAAGAATCTCCAGTTCTTCTTCGGAAATAATATCCGCGGCAATTTCAAAATGAAAATTTGTGATGCCGTTATCATGCTCTGCCAAATATTTCCAGATTTCTTTTGCATGTTCATGATTGCAATTAAAGGTCCGGTCTACAAATTTTACCTGTTTTACTCTATGTTCCAAAAAAAACTGCAGCTCCTTTTTCACGATATCAGGATTTCTAAGCCGCACCTTTTTATCAATAGAAGAAAGACAGTAGCTGCATCTGTACGGACAGCCCCGGCTGCTTTCATAATAAATAATTTTGTTTTCAAACGGCGTTAAGTTCCCATATAGAAAAGGAATCGCAGAAATATCCGTCAGTTCCCGCGCCGGCGTGCGGCAAATTTCCGTTTCCGGAGTTCCTTTCGTTTTTATTCCCGTATCCGGCATTCCTTTTGTTTTTACTTCCGTACGATATACGACGCCCCGTATCTCTTCAAATTCTATGTCCGACACCTTTATGCCCGACGCGGCGGCAGCGCGGTAACTCTCCGCCAGCTCGCGGAATGTCTCTTCCCCTTCGCCAACCATGATTCCTGTCACCATCGGATATTTCTCTAACAGTTTTTCCGGATAATAAGAAACCTCCGGACCACCGAGCCAAATATCCGTTTCAGGCAGTATCTTCGGCAGTTCCGTCAAAAGAACGCTTATCATCTCCCAGTTCCAGATATAGCAGGAAAAAGCAATCACAGCAGGCTTTCTACGGTAAATATCCGCCAGAATTTCTTCTTTTCTATGATTAATCGTATATTCCGCAATTTCGATGTGCGGCATAAGCGACTCTCCCGCATAAGCCCGCAGGCTGTATACAGCGGGATTGGAATGTATATATTTTGCATTCACGGCAGCCAAAAGGATTTTCATAATAACGCCTCCGCTCTTTTTTATTCTCCCGGTAATTTTTTTCACACCTGAAATTCGTTTAAGAATCGTTTGTCAAGTGCAAATTTTACAACATTTTACGTTAATTTTGCCATTTCCTATTTTCCCTTTTATTCAATATTGAATAAACATTCTCTGCGGAATATCCCCATTAAAAATTGGAATACTTTCCGTCGGGAAAAAGAATACAATAAGAGAAAGGATAATGCAAATGAAAACAAGAATTAAAGAACTGAGAAGAGAAAAACATTTCACACAGACGCAGCTTGCTGAACTCATCGGCGCTAACCAAACGATGTTAAGCAAGATTGAGACCGGCGCAAGTACCCCTGACGCCATGCTTTTAATCGAGCTTTCACGTCTTTTTAAAGTCTCTACGGATTATATTCTTTACCTTTCAGACGAACGCATGAACGCAGACTTCCTACTTGAAGACAATATGCACAACCTCAAAAAATACCAACGCCTTATATCTCTATATCAGAAAATGAACAATCAGCAGCAGGGAAGTTTTTACGACTTCCTCGGCAGTATATTCGACGCCTCCAATGAGTTATAATGCAAATCATCATACATCTGCATGTCTACAGATATTTTCTATCTGTTTCGCGTAATGTAAATTGCGTGTCTCATAAAAATGGAGGAGCAAAAGTTCCTCCATTTTTCAAAGCATCCGTTTTTCCAGTTCCTGACAATACTTCTCATCATTGCATGGAATCGTTACCGCGCTATGCTGCCAGTCCGACAAATATGCCGCATTGGTGTTTTCTATCGCCTTACAGCCGTCTAAGAACGTTGCCAGCGGCTCCTCGCGTCCTTCCACTGCATCCGCAAAGTTTTGTAAAATAACCGTGTATTCGTCTTTTTTCTGTTCTACTTCCCATTTCTTTTCCCGGAAAGGAATTTTCTCATACATATCCTGAGAGGTTTTGGATACCTGCACTGTGGAAGCCTCGTTTTGATACAGACTGATATATTTATTATCCTCCACAATAAGCTTTCCCATTTCCCCATGTATTTCCAGCCTGTTTGTTCCCGGAGCATCCCCGGTGGAAGAAATAAAGGTTCCCCACATTCCGTTTTCATGCTTAAAGAAAAGCGATACTTTATCATCTACCTGAATGTTATTGTACTGCCCGTAGCCTATCTGCGCCGAAACCTCGCAGGGCTGCCCGAACAGCCAGTTCCACATATCCAGTAAATGCTGGCTTTGATTAATCAATAATCCGCCGCCCTCGCCCTGCCAACTGCTCCGCCATGCGGAAGCTTTATGATAGCATTCCGGACGGTACCAGAAATTTGCGGTCCATACCACCTGATGCAGACGCCCCAGTTTTCCGTCTGCTAAATAATCATGAACTTCCCTGTATATGTCTCTTGCCCGCCAGTTAAAAATCGTGGCGCAGACGGACGCCGCCATATCCGCTGTTACTTCCCTGCACTCTTTGGCGGTTACGCCAAGCGGCTTTTCACATAACACATGTAAACCTGCCTGCTGCGCTTTTTTTACCACCCGCACATGCTCCTTATGCGGCGTTGTGATAATCAGCGCGTCAAATTTTTCACACTCCGCAAACATACTGTCTTCATCCGGGAAAATAGCAACTTCCGGCATACTCTCTCTGATTTTCTGCTGTCCCGGCGCATTTCTGCACACGATTCCATAAAGAGACAAATCCCGTATCTCGCCGTTATAAATTCTGGCCGCATATTTACTGCCCATGTTTCCGTAACCTACAATAACTGTTTTTTTCAATTTTGTCTCTCCCTTTATGTGCGGAATCTGTTTGTTATGGCTACTTCTGTTGGTATTAAGTGTATCATTTTATAAGGATATATTCAAGGGGAACGAGAATTTGAAAAATCCTGTTATATCAAATTTGCTATTGAATTTTGATATCAAATTTGATATAATCCATTATGAAAGGAAATACTATGTATGAAATTGAATTTTATGAAGATAAAAATGGCAAATCTGAAATAGCTGACTATATCAAAGATCTTAACCAAAAATCAGCTACCAATAAAGAAAGCCGTATAAATTTTAATAAAATTGTCACTTATTTTGATTTACTTGAAGAATTTGGCACAAGAATTGGCAAGCCGGTAACAAAACATCTGGATGGTGAAATTTGGGAACTCAGACCATTAAAAAACAGATTTCTTTATGCTTACTATAAAGATAATAAATTCATTGTTCTTCATTATTTTACGAAAAAAACTCAAAAAACACCAAAAAAAGAAATTGAGCAGGCGAAAAGAAACTTACAGGATTATCTGGAAAGGAATCAATAATATGGCTACATGGAAAGAATTGAAGAAAGATTTTACATTAACGCAGGATGAGTGGAACGCAATCGAACTGGAGAAAGACCTGATTCGTACCATGGTAAAGATTCGTGAGGAAAAGGGATTAACACAATCACAGTTATCTCAAATATGCAACATCAAACAGCCTGTTATCGCACGAATGGAGTCTGCTGTCCATTCCCCTCAAATAAACAGCCTGTTAAAAATCCTGACCCCATTAGGCTATACATTGCAAATTGTGCCTATAAAGGAAAAGCAGTAATATTTGTTATCCTGTTACAAAATCCCACAAATTTCTATCAAATTATTTACAACAAAATCAGGCTTTTCCATTTCCTGCCTGATATTCCAATATTGCCCAAATCCCCGCTTAACCCATATTGTACTCATGCCCATTTGTTTAGCGGGAATGATATCATTATCTATTCTATCTCCAATCATAACTGCATTAACCGCTTTGCAATTACTTCTTTCTAGTGCAATTTCAAATATTCTTCTATCCGGTTTTGCAACGCCTTCTTCCGCCGAAGCAGCAATCAAACTAATGTATTTTAAAATACCTTGTTTATCTAATCTTTCTTCAGTTCCCAATGATTGGTTCGCAATGACGCCAATTTTATATTTTTTGCTCAAGGTTTCAAAACACGGAATGGCATCATCATATAAAAATTCATCTTCCTTATGCCATCGGGGCAATGCTACACCTAATTCCCTGGCTGCCTCCAAATCGCCTTTTTTATTTTGCTTATAATATGCTATCGCCATCTCGTATACTTTCTCAAAAGACGTATTTGCCAACGTAGCTATGTCTTTCATTCTATGTTCATATGCGGCTTGCTCGTTCATTATTGTTGAGCCGACATCAAAAAATAACCATTTCATAACTTTCTATATATCCTTTTCGCTCATAATTCGCTCATCTGAAATGAGCGAATTATTTTAAATTCTTGTATACATATTTCCTTTTGTCGTTTTTTTACTTTTAATAACCCCACAATCAGTTAGTGTCTTCAAGTATCTGCGAACTTGGGCTTCTGACTTACCTGTAATTTCCTTTCCTATTGCCGTAGTAATAGTATCGTGATTTTTCAAATACTCAAATATTTGCTGTATAGGTTCTCTCATTTTTTCACTCATTAATTCGCTCATAATTCGCTCATCTGAAATGAGCGAATCCTTTCCTTTCCCGGAAAGTAATTCCATATACCTATCACACGCCTTACATAGCACCATAATCCCGGATGCACTGATATTGTATTCCGGCAGACGACCATCATGCTTTGCGCATGCCTCCTTGATTTTGTCAAACCCTCTGCCCCATGCCTCTATCATACCACTCATAAAAAATACATTTGCAAGTTTAGGATTATATGGTTTGGAAGAATGCTTTTTAAACAACTTCTCCGTTGTATTCAGTTCGGACGGCATTTCACCATCATTCCAGATATATATTTTATCCTCATATACACTAATCTGAATCGGATTGCAGGCACTATAATCCTTGTGAACCACCGCATTCAACAATATCTCACGGAACGCTTCCTGTGGAAACATAAACTGCTCAATCCTCTGAATCCCTTCATAATAAATTAATGCTTTCA
>JAMPFF010000004.1 GCA_023664605.1 Clostridium sp. | reverse complement strand
GATTTTATATTATTAAGGACAAATTTTTTGAGGATATGTCTGATCCGTACCTCAAGGGAAATAAGGCAGGGAATATACCATAGTGGGAAATCATCTGATGCTGACAAGTGAACATACAGCTAAGGAGATTGAGCAGAAAGCCAAAAAGTTATGGGTATGTTGAAGCGTGGGGTAAAGTTTACACCAACACAACCGGATGTCATGGCTATACTGGAGAAACTGCAACAGGGAAAGTAAGTTTTCCTCTAAACGTAGTATTATATGGTGTTAGCACCATGTTTATAAAACAGTCAAGAAGAATGTTTAAGATACTTGTATGATACCCTGTTTGTTCTGAAACTGTAAGTAAGGTGTAAAGTATTGATACCATGACTAGAAAAAACTTAAATCAAATATTTATTGATTATGTTATGTAGGGGCAGATGATAAAATTGCGACAACGATTATTTTATATATTCAGTATTATTTAAGTCTACATATTTTTTAGCTATATTATTTATTTGCATATAATGTAAGAAAAATTTATTGCTAAATTAAGCATTTAGAACTGAAAATACAATATTTGAAAAAGAGGGAAATAAGATGGACAAAATATGTTTTATGATAACACCTATTGGTAAAGAGGGAACAGAAGTACGTAAAAATGCAGATGAAGTAATGGAGTATATTATTAGTCCAGTATGCCAAGATTTTGGATACTCTGTTGTGAGAGCTGATAAAATGGCAAATAGTGGACTTATTACAAAGGCTATTATTGAACAAATTATTTCAGCAGATTTAGTTATTGCAGATTTAACGGGAAATAATCCTAACGTATTTTACGAATTGGCGATTAGGCATTCCTACCGGAAACCAGCTATCCAAATTGTAAAAGGAGATATTGAAATACCGTTTGATGTGTCTAATATGAGAACTATTTCATATGATACAACTTTGAGCGGTGCAAATTTGGCAAAAAAAGAAATAGAAGCCATGTTGAATGCTATTGAGAATGGTGAAATTGTTCAAAATCCGGTTAGCGAAGTAAGTACTTTGTTAAATCTCTCTGAAAATAGCACAGAGGAGAATGCAGAAATTTTATCAACATTATTGTTGGAAGTGCAACAAATCCCTGATAATTTGAAGGTATTGGAAAATAATATTGAAGCAAGGTTTTCACAGATGCTTTCTGCGTTTATAGAAACTATAAAGAATGAACAGATTGGAAGTTCGACTAAACCAGAGGATAGATTGCTGGAGATATTTATGAATAAATTGATGGAGAATCCTCAAAAAGGAATGCAAAGTTTTGATGCGCTGATGAAATTGCAAGAAAAAATAGACAAATCTTCTAATGAACAAAAATAGTGCTAGCATGGCGGCAACATTTTGGTAACAAAAAATCAGCAAGCCATAATAAATGATGTAATAGAAGTAAAAAAGGGTGTGTATTTGCACAAAACTTAAACAAATATAGTTAAGGACAAAAAAGAACACGCTGAGTTCGAGTGATTGATTCAAAAAATAATTCAGAAACGGAGACTTCAAATGCCAAAAGGATTAGTTTATATACTTACCAATCCCTGTCTTGTTGGCTGGGTTAAAATTGGTATGACAGAACGCAATGATATAGAGAAAAGGTTACAGGAACTAAATGCACCGCCGAATATCCCTCTTTCATATCGTTGTTATGCTGTTTATGAAGTGGACAACCCTCATGAGGTTGAAAAAAGAATACATAGCCTGATTGATAGAATTGATGATTCGTTGCACGCAAGAGAACAGCTAGAGAATGGCAGAACCAGAGTGCGTGAATTTTTCAAGATTTCACCTGAAACAGCATATGGCATATTTAAGGATGTTGCAGGACTGCGTGGAGATATAGATAAGTTGAAACCGTACACCCCTACGCTGGAGCAGTCTCAGGAACAGGAAGTTGCTGAAAGAAGAACCAAACGTTCTAACAATTCGTTTAGACTGTTGAATATTACTGTCGGGGAAAAAATAACCTTTTTGTATGATGAAACAATTACCGCAAAAGTAAAAGACGATAAAAACCAAATTGAATACGAGGGTGAAAATTACTCTGTTACTGCTCTGGCGCGTAAGCTGTTAATGGAGCGGCACGGATGGTCCGGGAATTGGCATATTAATGGGTGGCGGTATTTTACGAAAGATGAAATTTCTTTAAGTGATTTGCGGGATAGTATAGAGAATGATGAAGAAAACGAATAATGCAGCAACAGGAGAAATTACCCATGACAAAATTTGAAGAATTTCAAAATATAATAGCGCGCCTCAGAGCGCCCGACGGCTGTCCATGGGATAGGGAACAAACTCATTCGAGCCTTAAAGCCGCCTGTATTGAAGAAGCGGCAGAGGTAGTCTGCGGCATCAATATTTTAGAGGACACCAATAATCCGGACAACTTGAAAGAAGAACTTGGCGATTTGCTTTTGCAGGTAGTGATGCACGCACAGATTGCAGAAGAAGAGGGGATGTTTACGATGGATGACGTCATTCAGGGCATCAGTGAAAAGATGATTCGACGCCATCCGCATGTTTTTGGCGGGGAGACGGCGTCTGATTCGGCAGAAGTGCTGGATAAATGGAACGATATAAAAAAGAAAGAGAAAACCGGAAAAGAGTGGATGGAAAACTATCTTCCGGGTGCTTTCCGGGAAGCGGAAGAGTTGATTGATAAGGCAAGAAAAAGGAAAGGCTTTAAGTAGAACGGAGGTTTACTGAATTGCATATCCAAAATATCATTATGCTTATGCTTTTTCTATTTTCTATGCAGGAAGCGGTAATTGTGAAAAATAATCCCGAAATATTTTATGCGAATATGGAGGCTGACGCACTGTTGGACGCCTTTCTTGCCAGTGAAATTCCGGCAGTTTATGACGATGTTAGTGAATCAATTATCATATATGACCAACTGCCTCATGATGAAAATGATTGGGAATGTTTCTCAGTGGGAGAGCGGCTTGACCTGGATAACGACGGCGAAAATGAGCAGATTGTGGATGGACCATATGGCGGTATGTATTTTGATGCAAGAGACGGAAAAGTATATGTATTAGCAACGGGTGAGGGAACTACAGGGGTTTTGTCTTATGCAGAATATGAAGATGCAGTCTGGATTGTGCATAGTGATACTTCACATGCGGGAAGGCAGATGTTTTGGCTGATGAAGTATGACGGCGAAGGAAACATTGTAGATGAATTTGAATTGACAGCGGAATACTGGGATTCTTATGATGGATATGATGAAAACAGTGATTTTACTTGTCGGGACGAAAAAATCACGATGGAAGAATATGAAAAATTAAGAAAAGAAATTATCGGCTGGTGAATGGTATAAGGAGAATGGTCGTCTATGAATAATGATGAAATAATAGAAAGTAACAAGACATATTGGAATGAACATGCAGATTTATGGTTTGGAACGACAGCGCTGCCTGTATATGGAGTCAGATTTCCGACAGAAGATGATTTGCATTTATTTGAAGATATTACAGATAAGAAGATGTTGGAAATATGCTGCGGAAGCGGACATTCTTTGAAGTATAATGCCCAAAAAGGCGCGGGAGAACTTTGGGGAGTAGATTTATCACAAAAGCAGCTTGATAATGCAGCCAGGCTGTTGAATGAAAACGGATATTACGCCAAGTTGATGTGTGCCAAAATGGAAGATGAACTGGATGTGCCAAAGAACTATTTTGATTATGTATATTCTATTTATGGTATTGGCTGGACAACTGATTTACAGGGTACTTTTGATAAAATTGCTTCCTACTTGAAAAAAGATGGGATATTCATTTTTAGCTGGCATCATACTTTAAATTATTGCATAGCATGGTCTTGTAATGAACGGAAAGAAGTTTTTGAAGATGACAAGCTTGTTTTGAATAAAAGCTATTATGATGAATCCTATTTTAAAATGCCGGTACATGATAGTAAAATTGTTTTATGTAACAGGAAAATATCAACTTATATAAATGCGTTGGCAAAAGCAGGATTTTTTGTGGAACAATTAGTAGAGGAAAGTGATGAAAAATCTTTAAATGCCGATGGCGATATCGATGCTAAAACAAGAAAGGCGCAAATGATGCCGCTTTCATTTTGTATTAAGGCCAGGAAGTTATGATTACCCAATCTGACCTTGATTGCTTTACATACAATGTTTCTTTAAATACCCTCGAAACACTTTCACAATATAATCCTCAGTGCCCTCGTCGTGCTTGGCATCCGTAACCATCTTCACATAGTCGCTGGAATATGAATGGATAACCGCATTCCAGTAGGCTTTGTCCAACGAAATACTGGCGGTCAGTCTGGCATGCAAACGGCCGCTTTGCTATGCGATTTTTTGCATTCGAGGACAGGTCAAATTCTTTAAAACTCATACATTTCCTTTCTCGAAATGGCTAAGAAGCTGAATCTGACTGGTCTCTTAACATATTGGAAAGCAGAATATATGTCGAAGTAACCTAAATTACTCTCTAAAAAAGAATACAGTATCTCGTTACGTTGAAGTCAATACTTTTTAATAAATTCCATTTAATTCTTGATATAAATTTTTGGCATAGGAGTCTGTCATGCCGCTTAAAAAATCTGTAATCATCAAAAAACGTAAATATAGGTTATATGCGTCATTGTTGTTCTTTTTGGCATTTACATAGTCATTGCGTAGGTTTTCTGGAATTAAGCCGCATAGTTTCTTGTCTTTTTGTGATAATTTATAGTCTTTTTCATCATAATAGAGTATTGCATAAATAAAATCATTTAATAACGAAGACAATATTTTTTGTGCGGATAACTCCAGTTTGACAATCTCAGGGTTAATATAAACAAATTCTCTCATAGCATCTTTTAATATTTCTATAGATGCACCATGAAAAGTTTCAGCGATTAATTCTTGATTATAGGTTCCGTGCATAATTTCACTATAGTTTTTTGAAAAACTGAAAGCGACACAATACATAAACCATTGTCTGGCAAAATCCATCCAGTTTTGGAAAGCAATCATATAATCTTCCTTTGTACATTTTGGATTTTGGGCCTCTATTTGTTTGATTCTGTTTTTTAAATCGTCAATTAGTACGATAACCTTATCCACATATGTCTGTTCATGTTTTGTTTTCAATGTCTTTTCAAAAAAGGCTATAAATTCGGTTAATGTAAATAATCCTTTTTGATAAGCGTCTTCAAGGTCAGCTGTTGAGTAGGCAATGTCATCTGCAGCTTCCATGAGATAGGCGAGCGGATGACGTGCAACTTCGCCATTTGAAAGCAGTGTACCCGTTTCCCGTGCTATGTCATTAAAACTTTTGGTTTCGGCATAAAAATATCCCAGTTTATGTTTTCGGATATCTTGGTCGGAACTGTTAGTGTAATGTAGGGAATCGACAGGATATTTGATAAGTGAACTGATGACTCCTTTTGTAAGGTTAATTTCGTGGCCAGTTTTTTTATTAGAGATTTTAGAAAGAATCCTCAATGCTTGTGCATTGCCTTCAAAATGGCATAAATCTTCACGCATTTGTGGAGTTAAGAGTTCTTTAATGCGTTGTCCTTTATAAGTAAAGGTTTCTTTTTCAAATTCGTTTTTAAACCATTCGCCGATAACAACTTCTCCAAAATGTCCAAATGGCGGATTGCCTATATCATGTAATAATCCTGCACAGGACAGTATGGAGGGAATTTTTTCACGCTCGGCATTTTTATTTTTCTGAAATGCAGCGGGTAAATATTGGGTGGCATCGCTAGTAATCATGATACCCAGCTGTCGTGCGATGGTAGATACTTCCATGGAATGCGTCAGGCGCGTTCTTACAAAATCACTTTTGTCCAAAGGAAATACCTGCGTTTTATCCTGTAACCTGCGGAATGCAGAACTGGAGACGATAGCCTTATAATCTTTTTCTAAATCACTTATTGAGTAGCGTTTGAACTCTTCCGGTTCTTCGTCTCTTGGTACTTGTGTTTGTGATGACAATAATCGTTCCCAATCCATTTTTATCCTCCGTAATAAATTGTATTTTAAGCATGAATCCCCTTTTCCATAATGCCAAATCCCAACGGATAAGGTCCGGTGTGTACGCCAATCGTAGCGCCGATTTGATAAAGGGCTATTTCGTCGATGGCATAGCCGTTTTCGTGTAGAATGGATAACGCCTGGTCGCGGAACATAGCGCCCTCTTCTATGTCATAGCCATATCCGACCGCAAGGCTGTAACAATCTGTGTCCAGACTGCTTTGCCTTAAATAATTCAAAAGAAGTTCCTGTACTTTCTTTAAAGTGCGTTTGCGTCCTCTGTCGAGACCGGAGGGGAAAATTTCTCCCTGCTTTAACGTGATGATAGGGCGGATATCCAGAACGCTTCCCGTCAGGGCGGCTACCTTGCCGATGCGTCCGCCGTGTTTTAAGTATTCCATATTGCCGACCGTAAAGAAAATTCTGCCGGTGCTTTTGATTGTTTCCAGACGCGCGACAGCGTCCTGATAACCAAAGCCGTTATCCCGTAATGCTGCCGCTTCCAGTACATATTGTCCCTCTAAAACAGTATCGACAGTAGAGTCGATAATGGTAATCTCTGTCTGGGGATATTTTTCCCGTAAAAGCGAGCGGGCATTGAGCGCGGACTGCATGGAACCGCTAAACTTCGTAGTGATGCAGATGCAGATAACGGGAGTCCCTTCTTTGGCAAAGGGTAAAAATGCCTGTTCATAATCTTCGATAGAGGGCATAGAGGACTTGGGGTATACGCCTTTTTTATCCACCATCTGTTGATAGAAATCCCTGACGCCGATTTCTACGTTTTCCTTATAATAATGTTCGTCGTCAAAAGATACATAAAAAGGCACTATCGTAATGTTTTTTGCCTGTGTCAGTTCTACGGGTAAGTCGCAGGCGCCGTCGCTGATAATGTGAAAAGGTTCGCTCATAGTAAAACTTCCTTATCGTAATATAATGTGTTTTTAAGTCGATGCTTATTGATATATAGAATACTACGTTTTTTTCATGAAAGCAATCTAAATGTGTCCGGTTGCCGCTTTGGAACGGGATTGGAAGATTTTTAACTTGTACAGGAGCGGTTTAATTTTATTTCATTGACTTAAATTTTTTATTTTGATAGCATTTAATCAGAGCGGGCGCCTACTCAAAAAACAGTAGGAGGAACGTAAGGCATTTGCCGGAGAGTGCCTGCCTGTTTACGAGAAATATTATCCGGAAATTTTAGAGGAAATCAGAGGACTGGCAGACGGACAAAAAAGCAGGTATGAAGATTTTTATACGTTTCTATTGAGTATGTATTGCTTTGCATTTCAGAATCATTGTACTTGCTTCGCGTTTAGAGATAAGGAGCATCTTATTTTCGGCAGGAACAGTGATTTTCTTACTGCGCTGGAAAAGTTGTATATGAACTGCCTGTATCGATTAGATGGGGCATATGGTTTTAATGGCAATACTACTGCATTTATAGAAATGGAGGACGGGATAAATGAATACGGTTTGGCTGTCGGGCTTACCTTTATATATCCTAAGATTGTGCGCGCAGGATTGAACGCCGGTATGCTGGTGCGTTATCTGCTGGAAAAGTGCCAAACCGTTGATGAGGCGGTTGAAAGTCTGCATATGCTGCCCATTGCTTCCCAGCAAACGCTGACCGTTATGGACAGCGCCGGAAATTTGGCGGTGATAGAATGTAACTGTAATCATGTTGAGGTCATAAAACCAAAGGGGAGCGATAACTTTGTGGCAGCTACGAATGGTTTCGTTTCCCAGGCAATGGAAAAGTATAATAGCTATCACATAGATAACTGGCGCTCTGATGAAAGATATGCCGCTGCCTGCCATGCGTTAAGGGAAAATAAAGACTGTTTTTGTCTCGAACTGGCAAGGGATATTTTGTCGGGGAAATATGGTTTTATGTGCCAGTATGAAAGAAGTAAGGGAACGGACACGGTATGGTCGGTTATCTATGATGTTGGCAACAGAAAAATCTACAGGGCGGAGGGGAATCCGTCGCGGAAAAGGTTTGTGGAGGATGGGAGGATGAAGTGGCTGTAGGTGTGAAAGTTTTTAAAAATTAGTATTGTGTTTATGAAACGCATTTGTATAGGCGTATGGTATAAAAACCATACGTCTTTTTTGTGCTTAGGGTGTGGAAGGATAGGTTAAAGCGCGGGAAAAATGTTGATTAGGGCAAAAAAAGCGGGAAAATGGGCAAAAATTGCAGGGCAGTGGTGGAAGGGGTGGGGTATAATTATATGTGTATATATTACATTTTGGAAAAGAGGTTATATTTGATGGATAATTGTTTATTATCTAACGGAAACTGGATTGATTATTAGTTATTATTCGCTAAATTATTTATAAGCAAGTAGTTTAGTGTTTAAATTATTTTTAAATATATTACTAATACCAAAGATTATTATACTGGAGAGGAACTTATATATGAATAAGCTTGAATATGATATTAGCGTTATAGTACCAACATACAATACTGCAAAATATTTATATAAATGCATAGATTCATTGATTAATCAAACAATTAAATCTATTGAAATTATTATTATTGATGATGCCTCTACAGAATCACTTGATGAAGTTCAAAAATACTATTCACAATATTCAAATGTTTTATTTCTGAAAAATGAAAAACATTCAGGTGCTGGTGGTGCACGTAATAAAGGTTTAAAAATTGCTCATGGCAAATATATTGCTTTTTGTGATAGTGATGATTGGGTTGAATTAAATATGTATGAAAAAGTATATAATGCTATGGAACAATATAGCAGTGATATAGGAGTAGTCTCTATAAAAAGGGAATATGATAATCCTATAGATATACCTTATTATATCTGTAGATATAGTCAATATTATTCGCTTAGTCCAGATATAGCTTTCAAAATTTTATTGCAACAGTATGATATGGGAATAACAATACCATTTTATTGTACAAATAAAGTATTTCGTAAAGAATTTCTAAATACTATATCTGCATCTTTTGAAGAAAATATTTCTTATCAAGGGAAAATATTTTCTATTTATACTTTCCTTTATGCAAAAAAAATAATTTGTATTCCAGATGTGTGTTATAGACATTATCGCCGTAAAAACTCGGCCATTCAGTCTTTTAATGAAAGACATATAGATGATTTCAAAAAAAGTATGCTTATAATACGATTATATTTAGAAAATGCTAATAAATATGAGATATATAGATTTCAATATTATAAATTGTGTGAAAAATCATTAGACCTTGTGATAAAACAAATATTTGAATTTGTTAATGATGATGATATGAAAAAAGTATATTTAAAAAAAGCAATACTAGCAATGCAGGAATTAGTATCTTTAGAAGATTATTTTGAATATGCTAATGCTGATGAAATTAGAAAACATATACAACCATATATATCTGACACAACATTAAAATAGAAAAATATAAATATATATAACAAAGTTACCAAGAACAGCGACTATCTATGTAATAAATTTCATCAGACAAGCTACCTCCAAACCAGTACTTTATAATAGGTATAGTTGAAACTTGCTGTAATAAGTGTAAATTATGAATTGCAATTTGCTGATAAGAAGGCAACTCATTAAATAAGTCAATGGTCTGTTGCAAAGCTTGTTTAGCATCTTCAACATTATTAATCAAAATTTCATGTAATGCAACGGTTTCATAATGAAAAGCAATTTGTCGTAGGGGTAGCTCATTATCAAATGAAGCTTCTAATAGTATATACTTATTGCCATTTGTTATGTCTCCAATATAATAGAAATATGAAGCCAAACCATTTATTCGTTGTCTATAATTTAAGGAAAAATCTTTTTTTAAATTATTATGATATTTTATCACTTCATCAAGAAGTTCTCGCTTTTGATTATATATCATAGAAAAATAGTTAAAATGGTATTTTGCCCATAAATAATATTTTTCTTCTATACCATATTCTTTCTGAAAATACTCGCTACACGTTGATAATATCTCTAAACTTTGCTCTATATCTTGTGTACATAAAGTTAAGGCAAAACGAACTTGAAAACTTTTGCTTCTATAAATAAATCCATATTTTTCCATCAGCGAAATTCTTTGTAAGTAAATATTATATGTCCGTGGTTTTTCTCTATTTGCACGAATAAGGGTATCTAACATTAATACATCATAATATTTTGAAAATTGTTTTAAATCATCTGATTTATTACTAATTTTTATTAATTTCATTAATGACAATATAATTGTTTTTAATCGAAAAAGTGCTTGCTGATATCTCAAACGCTCATAATCCCCAATAGCTAAATCCCAATCAACGCTGATAGATAAGTCTAGAATTTCTGGTATATTTATATTTCTTATTTCATCACCTAGTTCTGCAAAAATATCATATCCTGTCTTTTCAATGCTTTGATGAGTTGCAGATAGTGCATACGCAAAGTAAAGTTTATAATATGTTACTTCATCTAAACGATTCTTTAAATTTTCTTTGAGGGAAGTTTCAAAAATATCTTGCAATATAAAGGAAACTGAATAAAATTTTTGTTTATTTGATAAATCTATAATTTTATTAGCTTCTTTTAATAAAAGTTTACGTTCTATTTCATACTCTAATCTATATTTAATTATTTCTAAACTATCTTCTCTATATTCATTTTTATTAAAAAAAGTTAGTTTAAAATGCTTACAATAATAAAATTTATAAATATCATGTATTGGTACTAAACGCGAATCAAAATTATATTTTACAAAACCATACGATAATAACAATCTTAATTCGTTATTATCATAAAAATCAACTTTTCTGGGTTCACTTGCCCAATAAATAGAGTCGCAAGTATTTCTACACTGAGGATATACATTAAAAAAAGCTTCAAATTGCTTAAGTATATATAATTCTAATATAGATGTTCTTTGAAATATCTTACAAACTTTTATAAAATCATGAATGTTATTTATAGTAATATCATTATCTACAATATATTTAGAGAATAAGAAAATTTCAACAACATTAAATTGTATTGTATATGATATCTCATTATTTAAGTAGACACTATTATTTCCATTATCAGGAAGTGCATGAAAAATATCATTTAATCCAATAGAATAATTGTAATGTTCTATTACACAATGCTCTATTAAATTTTTAAAAGACTTTTGTGTATAAAAAGATGGCTGGGAACTTAGAACCGCAAAAACTGGTACATTATGTCTTTGTAAATCAGCAATAATAGTAGATAAAAAATTGGCTTCATATTTTGTGAGTTTTTGCAAATCATCTAAAATTATAATACGTTCGTGAATATTTATCTTTATAGGTAAAATACAATCATTAATATGATAATTAGACATAATCTGAGCAAGCTTATCAAAATCTTGTTTATGAGAAATTAAATCTATAATTGGATAACCCACAAAATTATGTTGAACTTCCTTTAAGTAATTACTATCTATGTCGGACGGATTAAGAAAAGGAAATAAAATAAATAACAGCAAATGCAATAATAACTCATTATTATTACGAGGTGAATATGTAAATTCGGCATAAAATACTTCTGTAGTAGATAAAATAATCTTTTTTAAGAAATTCTCTAATACATAACTTTTACCACTACCAGATACTCCCTCAATAAAGTTAAAACTATATGTTTTATCACTTATAAATTTTTCATATTTGCTTTCTAAGGATTGAATCATTTTTTTTTGTGCAAATAATTCAAATGTAAATTTGTCTTTTTTTACTGGAATTATATATCGAGCTGACGGAATTTCAATATTACCTAAAACAAAAATAGGTGAAGATTTACTTTCATTAAAATCAAATCCATTGATGTAAAATGAGAATTTTACAGGATTTTCTCCTGGTAATAAAGAAATATTATTATCAATAACAGTAATCCCTTTTATTTTCTTATGAGGTTTAAGAGTAAGTGTTCTGGCTTTAGAAGAAAAAACTTCAAAATAACCAAAATATTTTTCATCAGTGTGTAATTCCCTTAACGGTTCACGAAAGGTAAGAATATTACTGATTTCTGAATAGTATTCCACTTCGGACATTATAAATAAATCAGGACATTCTATATCTATAGAAGTAATATCTGTAGAAACATTAAAAAAATCTGTATAAATATTAATATTGTTAGATAGCCAATATTCCAAAGAGTATTTAGTGCAGAAAGAAACATCATCACATTGAATAGAATTGTATAAAGCATTCCGAATATCATTAATAATTTTAGTATTTATAATAACATTGGTAACAAAAATTACTTTAGTTACATTTTTTTCTAAAATAGCGCTTACAATTGTCGCATCTAAACGATAACGGCTTAAAACATCCGTAGATGTGGAGTATTTGGCTTCCATCCACCATTTTTCCATAGATGATTCGTTTTCTTTATATCCCAAAAAAACAGCAACTGCATCTTTATTACCATCCCGAGTTGGATTAGTTGGTGTCCATGTTGGATTGGGAAAATTCATTTCAACATATTTACATGCCAGATTTTCAAACCCTGAAAACCCATTTTTTATTTTTTCCCATTCTATTTTTAGTTTCATATGAAGTTTCCTTGCTTATTTAATATTAGATATCCAGTATTTGTTATTTTACTTATGAATAGTCTTCAATTATCTTTAAGAATAACTCAGTAAATAGAACCTAATACCTAGTTTTCAACAGATAATAAACAATTATCCATCAAATATTCCCCATAAACCTCCTGCAATTTACGATAGAAACTCAAATATAAAAATGTTATAATCAAACCCATAGCACATAGAAACACACAAATACTCGATAAGAACATAGATACATACCAAACCCCGGAGAACTCATCATGCGCATATTCACCTTGGAACTAAACAACGACATAAAAGGCATTACACAAAGAAAAGAGTATATTGAGTCCTTGATTGCGAGTCTGCCTTCCCCGAATTTTGTTGTGTTGCCTGAACTGGCATTATGCAGCTATATGGCAAGCCGGGAGATTTGGCAATATGCAGATGATTGTGGAAAGGATGCTTTCGCATGGACGATGAAGATGGCGGAAAAATATCATACCTTTATCGGCACAGGATATCTGGATAAGGAAAACGGAGATTACTACAATCGGTATCTGGTTGCGGATAAAAACAAAGTGTTCGGCGTTGTTACGAAGTCAGAGGGAGAAGCCGCGGTATTTAAGCGTGGTTCTTTTGACAATGTGATTCACACGCCGTTTGGCAATATTGGCGTTGCTATTTGTTATGATGCAAAACGAAAGCATTTTTATGAAAATGTAAAGAATAAAGAACTTTCGCTTATTCTGTTTCCACATGGTGCGCCGGCAGACCCTAAAAAGCCGGAAGCGGAGCAAAATGCAAACGATTTTTTTTGCGGCGCATATGAAAAGGCATTCCATGTTCCGGTCGTGTATGCAAATAGCAAAGGCAGGCTCGCCCATATGTCGGGTAAGATGGGGCGGATGATGGAAAAAGCCGGATTTGCCATGAACGGTTTTTCCAAAATATATTATTCTGAGGGAACTGCGATTGATTGTGATATGGAAGAGGTGGTCGGTGCAGATATTGTTATATTCCCACAGACGAGGAAAAGCGATATTCATTTCTATGGAGAGAATATTACGAAAGGAAACTGGTTTTTCCGTCAATTCATATTAAAACCGGATATAAAAGCAGGCATCAAGGCATATGAAGAAAATAAGCAGTCATATTAGCTAAAATCCATTATACCAAGCTGCTCTTTTCTATATTGTAATGGCGATATTCCATAATATTTCCGGAAAGTTTCGCAGTAATAGCTTGCTCCGCCAAAACCATATTCATAGGCAATCTCTGTTATGCTTAAATCGCTTTCCAATAATGCGGCAAGGCTTTTCCTTAAGCGGAACTTTGTAATATAGGAAACCGGTGTATCGCGAAGGTATTTTTTGAATAGGAGAGAGCAGCGGCTTTTGCAGCAGGCACCGGAAAATGCGATGCTATCAAGTGTGATATGCTCCGTAAAATGTTCTTCAATATAAGTAATCATATTTTTAAGCGACGTGATTTCAGAAGATTTATTTTTCAATGTCTGCTGCGGAACGGAGAGGTTTTTATATAATATTTCCATCATAGAGGAAAAAAGTTCTATTACCTTAAAATAGCTTTTATTCTCATTTTGCCACAAGTTGTACAGCATATCTGTTTTTTCTAATATGTCCGACTGCCAATCATTAGAGGAAAGGTATAAATATGGGCAGGAAGCATTTTCCGTAATGTATTCCACATAATTATGATAAAACCATTTACTGCCCTGCAATAATTCCGGTGACAATAAAATACATATAAATTCACATTCCTGGTGTTTTGCAGAAAATCCATAATGTATCTGTCTGCTGTTTACCATAATTCCATTATTTTCATATAAGTCAATTAAATTTCCGTTTACGTTGTAGGTCATGTATCCTTTTTTTATGAAAATAAATTCCAAATCGTTGTGCCAGTGGCTGACTGCCGAATAATTCGGATAATGCGACAAAAAGCCATATTGTGCATAAAAGGGAAATAACGGATTGTTATAGGCGACTGTCTCGGAAGAGTCCAGATTAAATGCAGAGCAGTAACTGGTATGTTCATTCATGTTTTCACCTTCTTAAAAAATATTGTTATAAAATTATAAATGATTTTGAAATAAATGAAAAGAAAAATATGATATTGTTATAAATAATATGTTTCTTTTATGGAGGGTCAGGCAATGACAATGAGAGAAAGAATTGCAAATGGAAAATTATTTACAGATTACTGCGAGGGGCTTCCCGAAGACAGGGTGCAGGGTAAGAAACGTATGATTGCATTCAATAATACCTCGCCGGAGGATACAGAGGGGCGGATGGCGGCGATGCAGGAGTTATTCGGAAAAGAGACAGATGCGTGGATAGAGCCGCCCTTTTATTGCTGTTATGGATATAATATTACGATTGGGGAAGGTTCTTATCTGAATTTTAATTGTAATTTTGTGGATGATGGAAAGATAATAATTGGCAAAAAAGTAATGTTTGGCCCTGCGGTTACGATTGCAACGGTTGGGCATCCTGTGAATCCGGATATGAGGGAGTATATGTATTCTCTGCCTGTGACGATTGGAGATAATTGCTGGATTGCTGCCGGAGTGACAATCTGTCCGGGAGTAACGATTGGAGAAAATACGGTGATTGGCGCAGGAAGTGTGGTGGTAAAAGATATTCCGGCAAACTGTATTGCGGTGGGCAATCCATGCAAGGTAATCAGGGAAATTGGCGAGAAAGATAAAATGTATTATTATAAAGATTGGAAAATTACGGCGGAGGATTTAGAGGAAGAGCGCAGATTACGATAATTAAGAAAGCATAATTTTCCCCATCCACTCATAAAATATGGAAATAAATAATGCCATGGAGAAATATTTTATGGAGGGAAAAGATATAGAGGTAGGATGCGACTTTAGCGGCATCAAACCGGTTATGCTGGATTTGCCGTATCCACCGCTTGAAGTAAGTGAGAGAAATCTTTCTTACGCGGATTTGCTAAGCGTGGATTATTGCGGCGCCGTATCGGAATTGTCGGCAATCGCACAGTATATCAATAATGAGAATCGTTTATCCTGTGAAAAATGTTCCATAGCCAAAACACTTTTAGGAATGGCAATTTGTGAAATGATGCACTTACAAAAACTTGGAGAGTTGATTTCTCTGCTCGGAGGAAATATCGGTTTTACGGCGGCAGGACGAAACGGGAAACCGGTGATGTGGTCACCGGCTTCTTTAAATATCCCGTCGGAGTGCAGTAAAATGCTGGAAGCGGATATAGAATCAGAAATATCGGCGATTAATCAATATGAAATGCACATTTCCTGGATTCGGGATGAGCATATTAACGCGGTTTTAAGAAGAATCATTCAGGACGAAGAGTATCATATTATGATACTGAAAATGCTGGCAAAAGAGATATAAGCTGTTAAAAATCGAATGTGCCATTCACCAAATCGGCAATCGTGATATGAGCAAAAAAGTCATGCACCATCTTGTCAAACTGCCGCCACATGGGGAGCGTTTTACAAGTGGAGTAACGGCTGCATTCTTTGCCGTCCGCGGCAAGGCAGGAAACCGGAGCAAGCGTTCCCTCCATGAGTTCGAGTATTTCTCCGACGGAATATTCCTCCGGTCTGCGGGTCAGTTTATAGCCGCCGCCTTTTCCGCTGATGCCGGTCAGCATCTTTTCTTCCACCAGAACTTTTACAATCTGCTGCAGATATTTGGCGGATATTTCCTGTCTTGCGGCGACTGTACTTAAAGGAATATAGTCGTCGCTGTTCTGCTGCGCCAAATCAATCATAACCCGTAAAGCATAGCGCCCTCGTGTAGATATCATAGTCACCTCTCCTCACATTTGCTTCATAGCTTGCGAGTATTGTGTCGGACGCTAACAGCGTCAGCACAATACTTGCGGTTAAAATCTCTGATTTTAACCTATTTTACCACTAGTTTAATAGGTAATCAAGAAGAGAAAAAACATTCACCTATTGACATAGTAGTTTAGTAGGTATATAATGACAAGAAAAAAAGAAAAGAGGACGAGACAATGAGCGATTATAAATTTGAAACACTTCAGTTACATGTTGGACAGGAAGAGCCGGACCCGGCAACGGACGCAAGAGCCGTTCCGATTTATCAGACGACTTCCTATGTATTCCGCAATTCCGCGCACGCGGCGGCGCGTTTCGGGCTTTCCGACGCGGGCAATATTTATGGCAGGCTGACTAATTCTACGCAGGATGTATTGGAAAAAAGACTGGCGGCTTTAGAGGGCGGCGTTGCGGCATTGGCGCTGGCAAGCGGCGCGGCGGCGATTACCTATACGATTCAGGCGTTAGCGCAAAACGGCGGACATATTGTTTCCCAGAAAACCATCTATGGCGGCAGTTATAATCTGCTGGCGCATACGCTGCCGCAGTACGGCATTTCTACAACATTTGTAGATGCGCATGATTTAAAAGCCATAGAAGAAGCGATTAGACCGAATACCAGAGCAATCTATCTCGAAACGCTCGGAAACCCCAACAGCGATATCCCCGATATTGATGCTATCGCTGAAATTGCCCATAAACACGGATTGCCGTTAGTCATTGATAATACTTTCGGCACGCCGTATTTAATCCGCCCGATTGAACATGGCGCGGACATTGTCGTTCATTCCGCTACTAAATTTATCGGCGGTCATGGCACGACGTTAGGCGGCATTATTGTGGATTCCGGTAAGTTTGACTGGAAAGCAAGCGGTAACTATGCGCCGATTGCGGAGGCGAACCCCAGCTATCATGGCGTTTCTTTTGTGGATGCAGTAGGTCTGGCTGCGTTTGTGACCTATATCCGCGCTATTTTGTTGCGTGATACGGGAGCGGCAATTTCACCTTTTAACGCTTTCTTACTTTTACAGGGCGTGGAGACGCTCTCTTTAAGATTGGAGCGTCATGCGGAAAATACAAAGAAAGTTGTGGAATATCTGGCGAAGCATCCGCAGGTGGAGTACGTCAACCATCCTTCTTTGCCGGAGCATCCCGACCATGCGTTATATGAACGTTATTTCCCGAACGGGGGCGCGTCCATTTTTACATTCGAGATAAAAGGCGGGCAGAAAGAAGCGCATAAGTTTATTGACAGTCTGAAAATCTTTTCCCTGCTGGCGAATGTGGCTGACGTAAAGAGTCTGGTGATTCATCCGGCGACGACAACGCATTCACAGCTTAGCGAGGAAGAACTGTTAGACCAGGGCATCAAGCCCAATACTATCCGTCTGTCCATCGGCACGGAACATATTGACGATATTATCGCGGATTTAGAGTTGGGATTTGCGGCTGTAAAGAACAGTTAAATTCTATGTGATAAATATAGTGAAAAAGTATTGACATTTTCAGCGGTGGGGTGGCGTATTTGCATCAGCGCATTACCCCGCCATCTCAAATACAAGCGTCACACACATATTGCCGTCCTCGATTTTCGCATAAATATCACCGTTCATTTTGTGCATAAGCTGGCGGCAGATGTAGAGACCGAGTCCGCTGCCGGATGTCTTTTCGGCATTTGCTCCGCGCCAGAAACTTTCAAAGATATGTGGCAGTTCCGTCTCTGTAAGCGTGCAGCCGCTATTGTTTATGCTAATGAGGCGGCAGTTTTCTTCTTCCGAAAAGGTAAGGAAAATATTATCTCCGTCACCATATTTGATGGCATTTTCCATGACGTTTTGCATCACTTCCACAGCGCGCTCCAAATCGCCGATAAGCAGACAGTTTTCGTAAGGAGCAACAGTAAAATCTGTTTTATTGAGCGATAACTTTTCGCGATAATAGTCTGTAATATTGCGCATTAAATCGGTGAGATAAAATTCAGACAGTTGTACTTCAAGACTTAAAAAATCCTCTTTGGAAGCGGTGATAATCTGCGCAACGTAAGATTCAATTTCATCCGCTTTTTGGTGGATGTTTTCGGCAATTTCCATCTGCTTTTCCTTATCCTGATATAAATTTTTCATCAATGCTTTCGCATATAGTTTTACCGCCGAAAGGGGCGTTTTTATGTCATGGGAAAGGGAGAGCAGCAGCGTTTTTTTCTCCTTTTGCAGCGCAAGTTCACGGCTTTTGCCCTCCTCGATATGTTCTCTCAACAGATTGATTCCCCATACAAATCTGCCAAAGAAACGGCTCTTATGTTCCAGTAGCGGCGTAGTGAGGTTTCCTTTTGCCAATTCATAAGGAGCGTTACTTAACTGCTCGAACGGGGAGAGAATTTTATTTTTGATAAAAAACAGAACCCATAACAGCAAAGCCGCCATCATGCCCAATGCCATGTTTACGGCAATAAGGAAGTCATTTTTGCCAACATCATCTTGACTAGAATAGTCAAAACGATACCATACGCCGTCGATTTCCCGAATTATATAGTCGCTGTCAGAGACAAAAAAGCTGTTTTCGTCGTCGGAGAAGTTGTCTGCGCCAGAATAAGAGCGGTCTGTGGTATCATTGGACGTTTCGTGAAGTTCAGAAAGAGAGTAGTCGGAAATTGTGCTAGTGACGATATTTACAACATACTCACACTCAGCTAAATCAATACTCTCCAGCCCGTTTTCCTCTATTTCACGGGCAAGCCGTTCTATCTCCACGCGGTACTCTCTGCCGCTTTCATCTGCGTCGTAATAATAGAAAAATAAATTCGCGCCTGCAAAGATAAGCAAAATAAACAATATGACAATGCCTAAAAATTTACGATATGTTTTCATTGATATTGATACCCCACACCCCATACCGTCAGAATTTTCTGCGGATTTTTCGGGTCATCCTCAATTTTTTCCCGCAGCCGCTTAATATGCACGGTCAACGTCTGCGGTTCGGAAAAGCTGTCGCTCCCCCAGATAGTGTTGAAAAGATATTCTTTAGAGAGTGCCTTTCCTTTGTTTTCGGCAAGCAGTAAAAGCAGGTCAAATTCTTTTGCCGTCATTTCGACACTTGTGTCATTTTTATATACGGTGCGCGTTATCCGGTTGATGCGGATATTTTCACAAATAAGTTCATCGAGAGAATATCGGCGTTTGAAAATGCCGTTTATTTTCGCAAGCATGATATCGATGTCATATGGCTTTTCGATATAATCGTCCGCACCGGCTAATAATCCGTTAAGCTTATCGTCTTTAGCGGTTCTGGCGCTGACAATCAGTATCGGAGCGTCGTCTGTGTTACGGATTTTTTTGCATACGGCAAAACCATCCATGCCGGGCAGCATGATATCCAAGACGATAAGCTTTGCTCCGTATTTTTCATACAGCGCAAGCGCTTTTTCCCCTGTTTCGGCGATACTTACTGTGTAATTCTCCGCACGGAGAAAATCACACAAAAGGTTGGCAAGTTCCTTATTATCTTCCACAATTAAAATATCAATCATAAAGAATCCTTTCTTACTTAAAACACAGAGCGCAGACATTGAATTTGGCGCATTTTACCATCCCAGTTCCATCAGCCAGTTATTTAAGGAGCGTTCTCTTTCCCGCAGCGTGGAGGAAGAAACGTACTTATCTAAATGATGCTCCCCTTTTATGCTGCCGTCAACAATATATAACACTCTTGTGCATTTTGCCGCGACTTTTACATCATGCGTAACAAGCATAACCGTTGTTCCCTCGCCGTTTATTTTTGCCAGTTCTTCCATTACTTCTTCGGAGGAAGTGCGATTCAGCGCGCCCGTGGGTTCGTCTGCAAAAATCATTTTCGGCTTGTTTATCATGCTTCTGCATATACAGGCTCTTTGCAGCTGTCCGCCGGAAACTTCGTTGATGTCGTTGTCCGCAATCTCAATAATGCCAAGTTTGCGCATTAAATTTTCACCCTGCTTTACCGTGTCGCGGCGGCTTTCGGGAATCTTTTTCGACTGGCAGGCGGGCAGGATGATATTATCCAATATCGTTAAATTTTTTAACATATACATCTGCTGGAAAATGAAACCCATCTCATCCAGTCTGAGGGAGGCAAGCTCTTTCTGACTTAACTGCGCAATATCCCTGCCGTCAAAATCCACTTCTCCCGCGGTAATGTCGTCCATGCCGGACACCGCATATAAAAGCGTGGACTTTCCCGAACCGGACGGACCCATCACCGCGACCATCTCCCCCTCGGAAACCGTAAAATTTACATTTTTCAATACATTGTTCTGCCGTTTGTTTGTGATATATGTTTTACAAAGATTTATTACTTCTAATATGTTTTCCATGTGATACTTTCCTTTCTTCTTTTTATTCATTTTAGTGGCGTTTAGCTGTCAACTATTTCACTCTATATTCCCCGTCTCCGCCGCAGAAATTTTCCTAAGCTGCAATGCCCCGATAACCGCCGCCAGCACCGTAGCCGCAAGGACGGCAAGTGGATAGATGACATAGACCTCTAAAGGAATCACCTCAAAGGTGATGCTGTAGGCTCCTATCATCTTAAAAATCGGCTCAATTATCAGCTTGGAAAGCGGCGCCGAGACAATCGTGCTGATAAGAATGGCAATCAAAAGCACGATGCCGATACGCATGGACTGCCATGCAATAAGCGAAACATTTTGAAAGCCGACAGCCTTTAGTATGGCGATTTCCCCTTTTTCTTTGGTAATAAAACTTTTCACCATCAATAATGCCACTAAAACATTGATACAGATAACGATAGCAAGAATCAGGGTTTTGACGTCCTCAAGCTGACCCGCGATGTCTCCGGTCATATAACTGACATATTCGCCCGGCGTATTGACGTTGTTATCGGGATACGCTTTTTGTAACAGTTCTTTGCGCGCCGCCTTTGTTTCCTTATCAGGATTGTCATGATATAAAATCTGGACGCCAAAGCTTCCGGCGGCAAAATCGTAATCCAGTTCTTCTCCCTGATAGAAGCGTATGCCCTCGCCAAGGTTATTCATTGACTGATAGATGGCGGTCACGATATAACTCCTTGATTCGTCGCCTATATTGACTTCGACCGTATCGCCGATATCCGCCTCAATGTTATCCGCGACGATATGGCTGAGGGCAATCTCGCCGGAATTTTGCGGAGGCGTGCCCTCCAGATAGGAATACTGCGTTGTCATAACGCCGCCGATGCCCTGAAAAGCAACGGAAGAGCATTTTTTGCCATTATGGGAAGTTGTGAAGCGGAACATAACTTCCTGAAAAACATCCGCTTCGATATGATTCTCATGCAGTATTTGGCGCACTTCACTTAGTTTTTCCTCTGCCGTTTCCTTGTTGTGCCCGTTAGAAGAAAGCAGGAGTTCCTGCGTAATAAAAAGGTCGCAGTCCGCCATATTAAATAAGCTGATTAAAGAGTCGGATTGCAGCGTGCTTATCGTGTTGACAGGGATAATAATAAGCAGCAGCCCCAGCGTAAAAATCAAAATCATCGAAAGGTATTTTTTGACGCCGCTTAAAATATCGTTTAGAGCCATAAAAGGCACGGGCGGAAAGAAAGAGCCGCTTAAACGGATAAAACTCTTTTTCGTATACCGCTCGCCTGTCTCCCCGTTTCGGATAGCGTCAATCGGGGAGAATTTTTTGACTTTACCGGTGCAGAGATAGGAGAACAGAACAACAATACCTGCCGCTACGATAGCGAAGATAATATTATAGTAAAAGTTATTTCCGCCTGTAATAATAATATTTCTTGACACGCTTTCCAGCAAAAGGCGTCCGAACGGAAAGCTGAACGCAAGACCAACGGATGCGCCAATGATGGAAATTGCCAGATATTTAATGAGATAGAGGGCGCGTATTTTGCCGTTGGCAATGCCGATGGCTTTCATAACGCCTATTTCCCGAAATTCCTCATTCATCGTGAAATTGATGGTAAAGCGCAGAATCACCATGGAAATCAAAATCAGGCAGATGCTTACGACAAGGACGACTGCGGCAATCAGCGTATCCATAACATACATCATTTTGACGCCCGAACGATTAATATTCGTCGAAGTTTTTAAATCTAAGTCATTGAATTTGTCCATAAAATTTTCATCTTCCGTATATGCCATAAGGGAGAAAAAGGCGGTCTTATCCGGCGTATCAAATAAAAGGTAATCGTTTTCACTGATAAGAAAACGCGTCAGGTCAATTACACTTGAGCCAAAAAGGGCGTCCTTGTCATACCCTTTTAAAGTAAATTCTTTTTGCACATATCCGGTATCGATTTTAATTTTACAGCCGTTGTAAAAATTGTTTTCCGTGGAATTAAAAATATCGCTGTTGATATAAATTTCTCCGTCGTTTACATGGGTGATTACCTCGCCGTATTCATCGAAAACTTTTGCATTGGCGGCAGTCGATAAAAAGATGGAGTTGCTGTAATCGAACGCTTCCCCGTCTATCGTGGCGCAGACGGGGTCAATCCGGATAAACTCCGCCGTTTTTATCCGATAGCTGTTTGTGTCGGCAAACTCGATAAAGCGTCCGCGTTCTTCTGCGTAAGGCGTCATGAACCAGTAATCGGGAACGTCCGCCATGGCGAAATAGTTATCCAGCGCGGTTGTGACCGTAATCAAGTTGTTGGCGCTGCTTGCGATAAACATAGCCGCCAGAATAATAAAAATCAGCATGATGGCGTTCATCGTCTTTTTGCGCTTTAAGTCTTTTTTTAAAATCCGTAAATACATCTTTCTGCTCCTTTCGTTGTTGTGACTTTATCATAGAGCGGAAATTATGAAATAATCCTTAACTGGTTTCACTTTTTATTGTATTTTTTCTTGCAGTTGGCTTTTAGGTGTGCCATAGTAGAGATACAGGCAAAAATGAAAAGCGGATACTACTATTAAATCATAAATCCGCCCGCGGAGGAAACCGGATATGAAAAAAGTGATAATCAGACAGGAAAAAGTGACAATCCCCACCTATGAAATTGCGGAGTATGACAAAAACCCGATGTTTTTGGAAAAGAGGGTCTATCAGGGTTCTTCGGGGCGCGTGTATCCGCATCCGGTCTGCGAGGGCGTTTTAGATGTAAAAAAAGATAAGGAGTATAACGCTGTTTTTCTGGAAAACGATTATATCCTCGTAATGATTCTGCCTGAAATCGGCGGGAAAATCCAACGTCTTTATGATAAAACAAACGGCTATGACGCCGTCTATTATAATGAGGTAATAAAACCCGCGCTCGTAGGACTGGCGGGACCATGGATATCCGGAGGCATCGAGTTTAACTGGCCGCAGCACCACAGACCGTCCACGTTTGATGCCGTCGATTACAGCATAGAAGAAAACGCCGACGGCTCCGCTACGGTGTGGGTAGGCGAGATAGAAAAGATGTTCCATACAAAAGGGATGGCGGGCTTTACCATTTATCCCGACAAAGCATATCTGGAAATTAAGGGACAGCTGTATAATCCGACGGACAGGCCGCAGACTTTCCTTTGGTGGGCAAATCCCGCCGTCGCGGTCAACGACGATACGCAGTCCATCTTTCCGCCGGACGTCCATGCAGTCATGGACCATGGCAAACGCGCCGTGTCCAAATTCCCGATTGCGGACGGAGAATATTACAAAGTCAATTATGCGCCGGGAACGGATATTTCGCGCTATAAAAATATCCCCGTGCCGACTTCCTATATGGCGTATCATTCCGATTTTGATTTTATCGGTAATTATGATTATCGTAGGGAAGCGGGGCTTTTACATATCGCGGACCATCATGTATCGCCGGGCAAAAAACAGTGGACATGGGGAAACGGCGATTTTGGCAGGGCATGGGACAGGAATTTGACGGATGAAAACGGACCGTATATAGAACTGATGACGGGTATGTTTACCGATAACCAGCCTGATTTTACATTCTTAAAACCATATGAGGAAAAAACATTTACGCAATATTTTATGCCTTACAAAGCGGCAGGGGAACTCAGCAACGCTTCTACGGATATCGTCGTCCATATGGCGGTAAAAGCGGCGGAAGTGGAATTTATCCTGTATACGCCGACAGGCATAGAGGGGGAGATTACGCTTACCGCAGACGGAGAGGAAATTTATACGGACAGCATACATCTGTCAACGGCGCAGGTCTGGAAAAGAAGCGTGCCTTTTACTGCGGCGGATAAAACAATCGTCTGTACAATCAAAAAAGAGGGGAAAGAAATTCTTTCCTGCGCGCCTGTGAAAATAAGCGAACCGGTTCCGTCGCCTGCCGAAGCGATACCGGAACCCGAAATGCTAGAAACGAACGAAAAACTTTTTCTGGCGGCGCAGCATTTGGAGCAGTACCGTCACGCGACTTATTCGCCGGAACCGTATTATTTGGAGGGATTAAAACGGGATGCATCGGATATCCGTTTGAATAACGGCTACGGAAAATATTTATACGGGAAAGGGCTTTTTGCAGAAAGCATTCCCTATTTTCAGGCGGCGGTCAACTCTTCTACTTGGAAAAATCCCAATCCGTATGACTGCGAGCCGTATTATAATCTCGGTCTTGCCCTGAAAGCGGCGGGCGATACGGACAAGGCATACGACGCGTTTTATAAGGCGGCATGGGATGGCAGTATGCAGGATAAGGCGTTTTATCAGCTTGCTTGTATCGCGGCGGGAAAAGGTGAGTATGAAAATGCGCTTGCTTTTGTGGAAAAGTCGCTTACAAAAGGTTTACATAACTTAAAAGCGCGGACACTCAAAACCGCACTCCTCCGTATTATGGGCAGAACCAAAGAAGCGGCGGCTTTTGCGGAGGAAACGAAGAAGATTGATGCGCTGGATTACGGCTGGCGTTATGAATTATATAAATTAAATGGAAGCGGTCTGGACGAACTGCGGACGCTGATGCGGGGAGACAACCATAATTATGTGGAGCTTGCGCTTTCCTATTTCGCGGCGGGGCTTTATCGTGAAGCGGATGAGATTCTTTCCCTTGCGCCCCATGACGACGAGCCGATGGCGCATTATTACCGTTACGCGTGTACGGGCGACGCGGCGCAGTTGGCGAAAGCCGAAAGCGGCAGTCCGCTTTACTGTTTCCCGAACCGCATAGAGGATATCGCCGTCTTGCAAAAAGCCGTAGAAAACGGCGGGCATTATGCGGCATATTATCTCGGCTGCCTGTTTTATGATAAGGGGCGGTATGAGGAAAGCATCGCTCTATGGGAAAACTGCGCGGGAAAAATCAATCTGGCGACGGTATACAGGAATCTTTCGCTTGCCTATTATAATAAAAGAAAAGATGCGGACAGGGCGAAAGCGGCAATGGAGAAAGCGTTTGCCATGGATGAAAATGACGCGCGTGTCTTTTTTGAACTCGATTCGCTTTATAAAACTTTGAACTATTCTTTGCAGGAGCGTCTTGATAATATGAACAAATACCCGCAGCTTTTAGAGAAGCGCGACGATTTGTATACGGAATATATAACGCTCCTTAACGAAAACGGCGAATATGAAAACGCATACCGCCGCATTATGAACCACAATTTCCATCCGTGGGAGGGCGGCGAAGGAAAGATTCCGGCGCAGTATCGAACTGCTTTAATCAATATGGCGAAAGCCGCTATAGCAGAGCCGGACGCTGAAACAGACGGCAGAAAAAAAGCGGTTACGCTTTTGGAGAGCGCGCTGGTCTATCCGTATAACCTCGGTGAGGGCAAGCTGATTGGCAATCTGGATAATGATATTTATTATCTGCTCGGCACGCTGTATGAGGATAAGGAAAAATCGGAAAATGCGTACTGGCTGGCGGCAAGAGGGGACTTTGCGCTATCGTCCGCCATGTATTATAACGACCAGCCGCCCGAAATGATGTACTATGCGGCGCTTGCCTTACGGGCGCTTGGCAGAAAACAAGAGGCGGAGGCGCGTTTTGACGCTTTTATTGCTTATGCGGATGCGCACCTGAATGATAATATAAAGATAGATTATTTTGCGGTATCGCTTCCCGACTTTTTGATTTTCGAGGCGGATTTGAATAAAAAGAATAAAGTACATTGCTATTATATGGCGGCGTTAGGTTATCTTGGAAAAGGCGATAGCAAAAAAGCAAAAGAATATGCCGGAAAAGGACTTGCACTGGATAAATGCCATATGGGGCTGTTAGAGATAGTGAAAGAAAGCGGTTTGCGCTGACGTTCGCAATGCTGGACAATATTGCAGACTAGTGATTGTGAAGTTTCCAAAACACTGTGTATGGCTAACATATACAGTCCAACACGGGTCCGCTTTCGCTACAGTTCAACCGTAGCGGCGCGTAAGACGCTAAAGGACAGCGTCTAAACGCCGACGGTCTCACAGTACCCGCTTATGGATTGTATATGTTACCCTATACCGGACGTTATTGGAAATGATTCACAATCGTCAATAAATGCGAAACTTTATTGTATAAGAATGGTTATTAAAATCTTAGTTTCGCAATTACCTGAAATATGGTAGTAGAAAGGAACATGGTTGTAAAAGTGAAGATTTTGGACATAAGCGGCAGCTGGCGTTATCAGACCGACTACGACGACGCCGGATGCGCCGGACAGTATTATAAAGAAGAGTTTGCATCAGGCGGCTTTATGCTGCCGGGTTCGGCGTGTGAAAACGGCGTCGGCAAAAAACAACAGTATTATGAGGAGATGACAAAAGAAGCCGTCCGTGCGCCAAGGGAGCGGTTTGAATACATTGCGCCGCTGTGGCTGCAGCGTAGGGTGGATATCCCGCAGGAGTTTACGGGGAAACATATCCGGCTTTTTCTGGAACGGGTCAATATCGCTTCCGAACTTTGGATTGACGGGGAAAAAGCAGGCAGACAGATTATCGAACTTTCCGCGCCCCATATCTATGACGTAACGGATAAGCTGACGGCGGGAGAGCATACCTTAACGCTTCGCATTGATAATAGAAACCTGTTAAATATCGGCACGATGGCAAGCGGCTACAGCATTGATACGCAGGGGTACTGGAACGGCATTATCGGCAGGATGGAAATACAGTGCGAGGAGATGTTCCGTCTGGGAAATATTCAGGTATATCCGAAAGAAAACGGGATAGACGTGCGCCTTGTGGCAATAAGCGACGTATATAATCCGACGCAGAGACGGGATGCGCAAATAACGCTGTCCGTGAGTACACCGGATGGAAAGCGGCTGCCGGAGAAACATTTCTCGCGTAAGCTTTTTACTTCCAGGCAGGTGGAATATTTCACATATGAAAATTTCACACATGAAAACTTCATATCTGAAGTGAAAGAAGCAGGCGAAGAGGACAGACAAGGCGGCATACAATATTGGGATGAATTTACGCCCAATCTGTATACGCTGCATATAAAGTATGTGTGCGGGGATACGATTGATGACAAAAGTGTCAGTTTTGGTATGCGTACCATCGAAACGCATGGTAAACAGATTTTTTTGAATCAAAAGCCGATATCGCTTCGGGGAACGATTGACTGCGCCATTTACCCATTGACGGGATATCCGCCGACGGATATTAACACATGGCGGAAGAATTTTGAGACGATAAAAAGCTACGGCTTGAACCATGTGCGTTTTCATGCGTGGTGTCCGCCAGAGGCTGCGTTTTGCGCCGCCGACGAACTGGGACTGTATCTTTCGGTTGAGATGCCGTTATGGTTAAACCGCGACGTATGCCCGTTAGAGGTCGGGGAGGATAGCGCGCACCGCGCCTATTATACGCAGGAGGCGATGACGATTTCCAAAACATACGGCAATCATCCCTCTTTTATCATGTTTTCAAACGGCAATGAAAATATGGGCGATTTTGAATTGTTAGAGGATATTATCATACAGATGAAAGCCTGTGATACGCGCCGTCTTTACACCCTGACGACGAATTTCGACCATCCCGTTTTGCCGTGCGAGGACTATTTGTGCGCTTTTGAAGCGGGCGGGCATAAAGTGCGTATACAGGATATCCATGATATTATCGCAGAGGGTACGACATATACCTACAGCGGGGCGGTAAGGGATGTTCCCGTGCCTGTGATTTCCTTTGAAACGGGGCAGTACTGCGTCTATCCGGATGTCAATGTGATAGAAAAATACACGGGGAATATGCTTCCCGTCAATTTTGATGTGATAAAAAAGCAGATGATGAAAAAGGGCGTCTACCACAGACTGCACGATTATATAAAAGCGTCGGGCAATCTGGCGGTCAAACTCTATAAAGAGGATATTGAGACGGCGCTTCGGACAAAGGATTTCGGCGGCTTTGAACTGCTTTCCCTCAGCGACTATACGGGGCAGAGTACGGCGACCATCGGCATACTCGACGCATTTTTTGACAGCAAAGGCATTGTGGAGAGCGGACAGTTTCGGGAATTTTGTGGCGACGTGGTACCGTTATGGAAGTCGAAACGGCTCTTTCAGAATACGGAAATATTGGAGGCGGAACTTGATTTGTACGATTACGGGCGGGTCAGGATAGAACAGCCTGTATTTAAAGTGGAGATTTCAATAGACGGAGAAGTTTTTTATCAGACCGAAACCGCAGACAGGAACATAAGCGTTCCACTACATAGTATTCATAAGCCGTCAAGGCTTCTGGCAGAAGTAAGAGTGGAAAGTTATGCAAACCATTGGAATATTTATGTCTTTCCTGCGAAAGTACATAGTGGTGATGCAGATGCCGGAAGAGGGTGCGCTGCTGGAGGCAACGGCGGTGCAAGAATCGGAAACGGCAACGTTGGCGCAGACATCGGCAGCAGTGTACCGGTTGTCAGCAGAGCAGAAGATATTCAAAAAATTATCCACACAGGCGGCAGAGCCATCATAACGGCGGACTGCCTGAAAAACCCGATAGCGGGCAGTTTTATTCCGGTATTCTGGTCGCCGGTACATTTCCCGTCGCAAAAACCGTGTGGAGCCATCATTGATGAGACGCATCCGATATTTATGGATTTTCCGACGGAAAAATATCCGGATTATCAGTGGAAAAGCTTATTGGACAATTCTATTAACATGGATATATCGTCGTTTGGAAAAGACTTTCTGCCGATTGTGGAAATTGTGCCGAATTTTGTAGACAATACGCCCGCCTCCCCGTTATTTGAAGCAAGAGTGGGGCGCGCGGATATTTTATTCTGTGGATTTGATTTAGAGGCAAAAGATTTAGAGATGCAGAAGTCAGAGACGGAAGATTTAGAAATGCAAAAGTTAAAGGCGGAGGATTTGGCGGCAAGACAGCTTAGGGAAAGTATCCGCCGTTATGTGGAGTCCGAACTTTTTCATCCGGCGAATCGTATTGAAGAAGAGTTATTTATGGAGTGGTTTGACGAGGAGATATGATATGAAAAAAGATGCTTTTTACAGTCAGATATTTAAACTGGTGCTGCCTATTGTGGTGCAGAACCTTTTAAGCGCGGCGGTATCTTCCGCCGACGTTGTGATGCTTAATTCCGTGGGGCAGTCGTCCATTTCGGCGGTATCGCTGGCGGCGCAGTATGCCAGTGTGCTTTTCATGGTATTTTACGGGCTGGGAACCGGCGCGACGATACTGTGCGCGCAGTATTACGGAAAAGGAGATATGCAGGCGATTCAGGTCATCGAAGGAATTGCACTGCGTTTTTCCATTATTATTTCTCTGGTTTTTGCCGGATTGGCGGTTTTGATTCCGAAGCAGATGATGCACATTTTTACCAATGATGCGGAACTGATTGAGATAGGAGCCTCCTATCTGCGTTTTATGAGCGTCAGTTATCTTTGCTGGGGCATTACGGAGGTCTATCTGGCGGTGCTTAGAAGTATCGGCAGGGTGGTTATCAGTACGGCAATGAATGTGCTTGCCTTTTCTTTGAATATCTTTTTGAATGCCGTTTTCATTTTCGGTCTGTTCGGCGCGCCGAAGTTAGGGGCAATGGGCGTGGCAATCGCGACTTCGCTTTCCAGACTGATTGAACTGGCGGCGTGCTTTGTTGTTTCTTTTATGAGTAAGGATATTAAATTGAATTTCCGTTACCTGTTCGTACGCAATAAGACGTTGTTTGCCGATTTTATTAAGCTTTCGCTCCCTGCGCTTGGCAATGATATCAGCTGGAGCGTGGCTTTTTCCATGTACTCGGTTATTATAGGGCATCTGGGGACGGATGCGGTAGCCGCTAATTCCTTTGTGGTCGTAGTCAGGAATTTCGGCACTATTTTGTGCTTCGGTATGGCGAGCGCGGGCGGTATTTTGCTTGGAAATATCATCGGTGAAAATAAATTGGAAGAAGCGGAAGCCGGTGCAAAAAAGCTGATGAAACTTACGATTATTACCGGCGCCATCGGCGGACTCATTATCCTTGCGGCTACGCCGTTTGTGCTAAAATATGCGTCGTTGTCACAACAGTCGATGCACTATCTGAAATATATGCTGCTCATTAATACCTATTATGTCATGGGCGCGGCGGTGAATACGACCTTGATTGCGGGCGTTTTCCGTGCGGGGGGCGACAGCCGTTTCGGTTTTATCTGCGACTCGATAGATATGTGGTGCTATGCCGTGCCGCTTGGATTTATTGCGGCGTTTGCCCTGAAACTTCCCGTGATGTGGGTATATTTTTTGCTATGCACGGACGAGTTTGTAAAATGGCCGTGGGTCATTAAACATTACAGAAGCAAGAAGTGGCTGCATAATATTACGCGGGATGATTTGTTTGATGAAAACTAGGTGATTGCGAAACTTCCAAGAAGCTGTGTATGGGTAACATATACAGTCCAACACGGGTACACTTTCGTTACAGTTCAACCGTAGCGGCGCATAAGGCGCTAAAAGACAGCGCCTAAACGCCGACGGTCTCACAGTACCCGCTTATGGATTGTATATGTTACCTGTACACAGTGTCTTAGGCGTTTCGCAATCACTTGTTGGTGAAAATGAAAGAAAGGAAAATGGTAGCTGACATGAAAAGAGAATTAGGAATTGCAAGGTGCGGTCTGGCGTGTTGTCTGTGTTCGGAAAACGGAGACTGCGCGGGCTGCAACTCGGAAGAATGTAAGGATAAGGATACTTGCGAAAACCGCAGATGCAGCATCGAAAAAAATATCAGTCATTGCTTTTTATGTGACGAAAACTGCAGGAAAGGCTTATTACAGGGATTAAGAACCTATACGTTTACCTTATTTGCCGGACGCTACGGAGAAGAGCATTTATTGGACTGTCTGGAAAGAAATGAAAAAAACGGCGTCGTGTATCATAGGGATGGGCTGACCGGTGACTATGATGATTTTGACGACGTGGAGGAATTGATGTTTTTTATTGAGACGGGAAAAAGAAGAGACGCTTCCGGCAAAAAAATAATTTATGTTTCAAAAGATGAGAAAGAGCAAAGTGCTTTTACCGGCGTTACGGACGCACTGCAAAGCATTCCCGCGGATAATAAAGAAGCGGTGGAAATTCGTATCGCGCCGGGCGTTTATCATGAAAAAATTATTATCGACAGACCGTTTGTGACGTTGACAGGGTGCGGGAAAAATAATAAGCAGACCTGCCTCACCTATGATGATTATGCGAATTTTATCATGGAGGACGGCAGTAAAATGGGGACATTCCGCTCTTATTCCGTGTTGGTCGATGCGCATGACGTTACATTAAAAAACCTGACGATAGAGAATGCCTCCGGGGATTCCAAAATGCATGGACAGGCGATTGCGCTGTACGCGGACGGAGACAGGCTGACGGTGGATAACTGCCGTTTGTTAGGGCATCAGGATACGCTCTTTACCGGACCGCTGCCGCCGAAAGAGATTGTAAAAGACGGTTTTATCGGACCGAAGCAATACGCACCCCGCATCAACGGCAGGCAGTATTATAAAAACTGTTATATCTGCGGCGACGTGGATTTTATCTTCGGAAGCGCGACGGCGTATTTTGAGGACTGCGTGATAGAGTCGCTGCGCCGTTTTGCAGACGGGGAGGAGGACGCATCTACGCCGCAGGGCTATGTAACGGCGGCGTCCACGCCCGAAGGGCAGGAGTATGGCTATGTTTTTCATAAGTGCGATATCATTCCAGGAGATTGTCCGGAGGCTTCCGTCTATCTGGGGAGACCGTGGCGCAATTATGCAAAGACCGTATTTATCGGATGTAACATCGGAAAGCATATCCGTCCGGCGCTTTTCCATGACTGGAACAAGGAAGCGGCAAGGGAAACTGTTCTTTACGGGATTGACGGCGCGGAGGGAAAAGAAACATTTTCAGAGCGGGCGGATTTTGTGCGGCTGCTGACGAAAGAAGAGGCGGACGGTTTTTCTAAGGAAAAAACGCTGGGCGGAGAGGATGGATGGCATGGTATATCTTTCCCACTTTGAGTTTCCCGGAAGAGAAATGGAGTATACCTTTACGATGGGGCAGAAACGGACTTGTTATGACACATTTTATCCGTTTCTGGTTTTATCGCGGCACAATCTGACGATGCTGGATTTTGAGCCGGTGACGATTTTATACGGCGGCAATGGCTGCGGGAAATCGACGGCTTTAAATGTGATGGCGGAAAAGCTGGGACTAGAGCGGGATACGTTGTATAACCGCTCCAATTTTTTTGAGGATTACACCGGTATGTGCAGTTACCGAAGCTATGGCGACAGAGCGGAGAGAAGCCGTAAGAAGATGCCGCGGGGCAGCAGGATAATTACCAGTGATGATGTGTTTGACTTTATGCTGAATTTAAGAAGCATGAACGAGGGAATCGACGATAGAAGGGAACAACTGCTGGAGGACTATCTGGACACGAAGTATTCCCGCTTTCAGATGAGATCGTTAGAAGATTACGAGCAGCTAAAAAAATCCCATGCGGCAAAGACGCTGACGCAGTCTAAGTATGTGCGTAAGAATGTAAAGGATAACGTCAGGGAGCATTCCAACGGCGAGAGCGCGTTTTTATATTTTACGGAAAATATCAAAGAAAACGGACTTTATCTGCTGGACGAGCCGGAGAACAGCCTTTCGCCGGATAAGCAGCAGGAGTTATCGAAGTTTTTAGAGGATTCCGTCAGGTTTTTCGGCTGTCAGTTTGTGATTGCGACGCATTCCCCGTTCCTTTTGTCCATGCGGGACGCTAAGATATATGATTTGGATGAAGATATGGTGGACGTCAAGCGCTGGACGCAGCTTGGCAACGTGCGCGCGTATTACGAATTTTTCAAAAAACATGAGGGTGAGTTTTGTTGACAGATGTTTCCGAAAATTTCATGAAATAAAAGTATCAGTTTATCGGAAAATGTGTTATTCTAAAATAGTAAACGTTGATAGAGGCGGCAGTTTTTAGCGTATGAATAGGAGGATTCCCTGATGCAGAAGAAAAAGCAGAATAATTTTTATGATGAGGATAGAGAACTTTTACTATCCTGTATGGAGAAAGCGATTGAGGGAGATTTTACCCAAATTGACATAGCGGGTTTTCATGATACGGCGCTTGCGCAGAAGTACAATGCCGTACTGGATGCTTTTTTGAAAGCCAATAATAACTTCGTAATGCGCTTAAATGATTCCATGACCAGAATCGGGGACAGCTCATGCGTAAAAGAAATGATTGAACAGGTAAATTCCCAGACGGAATCCATCGGCGGTATGCGGGATTCCAGTCAGGAATTGGAGGATTCCATCCAGAACATCCAGAGCGCGGTGCAGAATATTCAGAATAAGGCGCACAGCGTTATCGAGACGTCGCAGAGCAGCCTAAACGATATGGAGGCGAGCGTGCAGATTGTGGATGAATCCGCCAGACAGGTATTGGCAATCAATGAACAGGTAGCCGTTTTCAGGGAGAAAGCAATCAGCATTAATAATATTATCGATATGGTAAAAAAGATTGCCAGCAAGAGCGGACTGCTCGCTTTGAATGCCTCTATCGAGGCGGCGCGCGCCGGAGACGCCGGAAGAAGTTTTGCGGTTGTGGCGACGCAGATTAGAGACCTTTCCGCTAATACGACCGCTTCCGCGGAAAATGTCGTGCAGTATGTCGGAGAACTGATGGAGGGTATCAGCGCCCTTTCCGAATCGATTGATACGACGGCTAAGAGTTTAAAAGAGGGCAACGAGAGCGTACACCAGTCTATCGAGAATATCGGCGGCATGGTGGAGCGGTTAGATTCCATGGGTAACGAAATCGACCATATTTACGGGGAAATCAGTACGCAGTCCGCATTGACGCAGAATTTTGTATCGTCGATAGATACGATTGCGGACAGCTACGATACGCTGATGAAAGAATGTGCGGGAACAGGCGAGCATTTATATCGTATTTCCCGTGACATAGACCGTGCAAGAAGTGATATGGCAAGGCATAATTCCAAGATTACGACGCTGGATTGGATTACCGTCTTTGAGATAGACCATCTGATATTTACATGGCGTATTTATAATAATCTCGCTGATTTTGAGAGATTGAAGATTACACAGCTTAACAATCCTGCCGGATGTAAGTTCGGTAAGTGGATGGCGGAGCAGACCGATACCCGCATTACATCCTCTTCGGAGTTTAAAAATGCCGCCAGCCTGCATGAAGAACTGCACAAATATGGCTGCGAGTCCTGGTATGCTAAGGACAGGGGAGACAGGGCGGAGGCTTTAGAACAGTTTAACCGCACCTATGAAGTATACGGACGTTTCCAGAAAGCTCTGGAAGGACTGCGGAGAGTCTTAAAATCTACCGGAGAGACAGAGGAAACGAATATTAAGATATTCAGTATGTAAGAGTTTTAGATTCCGGCTGATAAGGTGATGAAAAAATAGTATGGTATCAATTACAAAAGATAACTTTGACTTAGAGCAAATCTGCCGGTCGGGTCAGTGTTTCCGCATGACGAAAGAAAGTGATAACGTCTATAGCATCATCGCGGGCAGCCGATATCTGGAAATAGAGCAAAAAGGCGGAACGTGTCTCTTTCATTGTGAAGAGGCGGCGTTTGAAGATTTTTGGAAAAGTTATTTTGACCTGGACGGCGATTATGCGGCGTATATAACGCGTGTACCACAGACGGACGCCTATCTGCAAAGAGCGGCGTCTTTTGGTTCGGGCATACGGATTCTACGGCAGGATTTATGGGAGATGATAGTTTCTTTTTTAATTTCCCAGCAGAATAATATTACGCGGATTCGTAAGTGTATTCAAAATATATGCAGACAGTACGGAGAGAAAAAGATAGACGACAAAGGACAGGCCTATTACGCGTTTCCTGAACCGGAAGCTTTTGCGGGGCTAGACGAGGACGCCCTGATGGAGTGCAATCTGGGATATCGTAGTAAATATGTGGTTCGCAGCGCAAAAAGCATTGTTTCGGGAGAAATGAATCTGACAGAGTTATATAAGATGCCTTATGATGAGGCAAGAACAAAATTGCTGCAATTATACGGCGTAGGAGAGAAAGTCGCAGACTGCATCTGTCTTTTTGCCCTGCACCATCTACAGGCGTTTCCTGTGGATACGCATATCAAACAGGCGTTTGCAGCCCACTACCCGCAGGGGTTTCCCGACAGTCTGTACGAGGGATATCAGGGCGTTATCCAGCAGTACATATTTTATTATGAACTATTTGGCGATAAACTTGTAAATTAGGTGATTACGAAATTAAGATTTATAGCCCTGTGTACAATAGAAACAATATCGCAAGCAGCGTTGCGAGTGACAATCCAGAACAAATATTAGAGAAAGAGCATTAATCAAAGGGGATTTTTATGAATAGTAATAAATGTAAGGATATAGAGTTAGTTATTGATGGAATGGGTTTGGTTATTTATTCTAATGCTGCAATGAAATATGTTATAGAGGGAGAAGATTATTTTAGGAATGAATTTTCAACACCAGAAAAGGTTGCTGAACATATAACCAAAGGTGATATTGTTGGCTTTAATACAGGGGCAAGTGGAAAGTATAATATTAAGGTTAGGGAAGGATATCCAGATGAAGAAATTAATAAATTGTTTCCCGTATCTATTAGGCTGGCATTAGATGTTAAAGGAAATAAGATATCTATCATTGACCTTTTTTGGCTTATGGAATGGAGCGATTATGTTCCGGAAGAACAACAAACTGAAGTGGAAGAAGGAATTTATCATTTGACTATATTGACAAATAAGCCAAGTAGTGGAATTTGGGGAGATGACCAAGATATATATGTTTTCATGAATAAATTAGACAAGATGCCGGTTTTAAATTGGAAAGGTGTTCCACAACTATTTTTTTAAGTATGTTTATTGTTATAATTAAGCCTGAATTATTCATTCGATAGTCGTCCACGGTGTCTTGCACTGCTTAGTAACAGTATTATCTGTACTTTTAAACTTTTATCCAGCAAGTCAAAGCATTAGGAGGATATTAAAAGAAAGGCTTAGAAATTTTAGGAGAATGATTAAAGCAACTTTTTTCTCCGTCGTTAAAAAGAGTAAAAGATTGTGTTATCATTACTGACAAAAATGTAGACGCAGTAGAACCATATATTGAGGATACAAAAATTTGCAAATTCGCATGTGAATTTGCTTGTTGAAGTATACTCATATGTGTATAATGAAAGAAAGTTAAGAGAGAGGAGATAATTGCTATGCCTAATATAAAACCAATTTCAGATTTGCGAAATTACACAGAAGTATTGAAACAGGTAGATGCTTCAAGCCGTGTGTATCTTACACGGAACGGGCATGGAGAATATGGCATTCTTACTATGTCTGAGATAGATGAACTTGACAGATGCCGGGCTGCTTATACACTTTTTTCCAAACTGAAGAAAGCAGAGGAGCGTGCAGATAAGGAGGGCTGGATTTCGGCAGATGATTTGGAAAAAGAATTGGAGGGAGCAGATTGAAAAAACTGAAATACTCTCCAGATGCTCGTGAGAAGTTAAAGCAGATAAAACAGTATGTGGAACAGAAGTTTGGAACTGACACAGCTGGTAAGGTTATTAGTGAGTTGACAAAATCTTTTCGTGATTTACCACAATTTGAAAATAAAGGTATTTCTGTGGAAAGTGTTTTAGGCATTCCATGTGATTACAGAATGTTATATATTCAGCATAATTATGTGTTTTATCAAATTGAACCTGATGTTATAAAAATCATAGATATATATAGCGAAAAAGAGGACTTTATGTGGAAACTCTTTGGGATTAAGACTATTACAGAAGAAACAGAGAATTATTGGGAAGATTAGCGGCAACATTTATTTGGTTCAGGTGGATATTTTGATTTGCCGGAAGATTCTCAGACCATTATGCATATGCTAGATGGAACTACGCAACCAGCAACTCGATTGGACAGTATAAAGGTATTATTGGAAATGGAATTTTATAACATGAAAATCAGATGCGTATACGAACATAACGGCGACGATACGATTCTGTATGCGGATAATTTTATCGGCGCATACACAAGAGGCGCATCCTTACAGATAGCGATGGAAAAGATGAACAAAGAGGTCGCTTCGTATCTGGACTGGTCCAAACTTTCCCGGTATGAAGAACTCCCGATTGAAATTGTACAGGAGAAGCAGTCCGGCTTGCAGATATGTGACGCGGATTCCGACGTTATCTTTGATACGGAAAAGGGAGCCTTGACGAAAGAAGAGTATGAGAAGTTAAAAAAACTGGCATTGCAATCGGCGCAGGATTTTCTTGCCTTGTATGAGGATATCCCGGATAAAAATAAGAGCAGTCTGCCGTATCGGACAACGTTTTATGGAGATGTGCCAAGAACCGCCGAGGAAATGTATCAGCACACAAAAAATGTAAATGATTATTATTTCGGTGAAATTGGCATAGAAACAGATAATGAGGGAACGATTGCAGAATGCAGACAAAGAGGTTTCGAGTTGTTGGAGCAGACGCCGGACTATCTGGAAAATAAAGTGTATACGGGTAGTTACGACGAGGACTGGTCGCTTAGAAAAGTTTTACGGCGTTTTATCTGGCATGATAGGATTCATGCTAAGGCAATGTATAGAATGGCAGTTAAGACATTTGGAGAAAACGCCGTACCCAACCGCTTCCTTTTCACGTAATGGGAGATTGCGCGTCGGTCTGATAAATGTGATAATAGATTTTTTTGCGTGTGTCCTGTAAAATATGTTCTATTTTTTTATTCACTTCCGGAATATGGAGCAGATTGGCGATACAGCCGCAGTAGCGCGTATCTTTCATAGAGTCAAATTCCTCTATTAACTGCGTCAGTGTTTTACCCGTTCCGTAAGGTCTGCCGATATTGTCGGTTGCGGCGTCGATACTGTCTGCAATGCTTAATATATTGACAAAAGGCTTGTTTTTCGTATGCTTTTCTTTCGGGTAGCCGCCGCATTCGTTATACCATAAATGGTGTAACAGGGCGCAGTCGTGAATACATTCCACTTCCGGATTCATTTTGCCATGATAAATCTTAGAAAAGTTGGCGGGATGCGCCTTGATAATCTCAAACTCATCATCGGTCAGGTTTCTGGAGGAATTGGACACATAGTCCAGACAGAAATATTTGCCAATATCATGAAAAAGGGCGCAGTTTTCCATTAATGCTAACAGTTGTTCCCGGTGTGTCTTACAATATTCATAATCGTAACCCGCGACGCCGTCCAGATATTTTGGATTGTGTTCCAATATATAGAATAACAGTACGACGGCGATTTCCTTTACCATCATGGTGTGGACGAACAGAGCCTTATTCGCGTAGACGGTGGCGTCCAATACCGTCGTTTTAAAAGAGTCAAAATCAATAATATTGGAAGCGGAATTGACCAACATCAATACACAGTGATTAATCTGATAGTTGCCAAACTGATGCACCATGCCTTTGGCGGCGTCCAGTACATGCGCTACAATTTCTTTGCATTTCGTAAGGACATATTGCTCGTCATAATGAAAAGACTTATATAGATAATCCATATAGTAGGCGTTTGCCGTAAACAGTGCGGAACATTGCTCCATTGTGTTGTGTTCCTTTTGCGGTTTGGAATATTCTTCGAGTTTGGCAAGAAGCTCTTCTATTGTAATCGCATCGGTATGATATGCCGCCTGTACACAGTAGAGGCGGATGACAACCTTGTCGGCAATCAGATTCTGTGCATCTTCCAAGGCAAGAACAGCTTCTAGTTCCCTGCCAAGTTCGGCGATTAACGGCGCATCCTTTTCCATGTCAAGCGTCGGTTCGTCAAGCGTTTCACCGCATTTTTGGGCATATTCCGTCCGGCGGCATGATTCCAGCGCAAAGGCAAGCGCATTTGCCTGGCACATGACAAATTGGGCTTTCATGAACTGCTCGCCCATACGTTTCTGCATTTCTTTATATTCAACGCTTACCGTGCGGTACTGCTTTAGGGGGAATGTCATATCTTTTCTGTTGATGACGCTTAAGAGCCTGCAATTTATCAGCGCACGCTGCCCTCTTTCGGAAAACTCGCCGTAGTGCGACATATATTGCGCTATCATAGGGTTGTAGGATGTACCTGCATAATCATCCAGATGCTCTTTTAAAATAATATCGAGTACGGTGCAGCGTTCTAACATTAAAACAGCCTGTTCCTGATTTTTTACAGACTGGTAATATTGTAATAAAATTTTGGAAAGACGAAAGGCGATGGGAGGGTCCAATATCTGCCCGGAGTCCGTTAAGAGCATATCGTTAAAAGTTTTGAGCATGTCAGCGCTTTCATCATTGATAAGTTCGGGCGATTTTTCATAAGCAGCAATATAATCCCGGATGATGGCATTGCAATCGGTCTGAATCTGTTTTTTCTCATACGAAATGTCCATCAGCTTCCGGATAAGTTCCGCTTGTGTCTTTTGCCCTTCAAAGCTTATTTCGTCTAATTCATGATAGCGTTCCAATAAGCGCTTGTAGTTTGTGTAGTCCATTCCATTACCTCTTTATACGCTATATTCTGACTGCTTTACTTTTTTTATTATACCGTTGATGGAAAAAGGAATCAAGAATTTGCTATGCAAATTCTTGTAATCGTCGGCTTCTCACGACGATTTTTTACTGACATACGCGCCATTTTATAGTATGATTAGAAATATGGGTGATATAAGAAAGAAGAAAGATAAGAGAGGACAGGATGGATAAAATTGAGGCACTAAAGAAATATTTTGGCTATTCGACATTCAGACAAGGGCAGGAAACGTTGATTGACAGTATTTTAGAGGGGCGGGATGTATTGGGCATCATGCCGACCGGAGCGGGAAAATCTATCTGCTATCAGGTTCCGGCGCTGCTTATGCCGGGTATTACGCTTGTTGTTTCGCCGCTCATTTCTCTTATGAAAGACCAAGTGCAGGCGTTAAATCAGGCGGGCGTTCATGCCGCATTTATCAATAGTTCTTTAAGTGATGCCCAGATTGCCAAAGCCTTACGGTTAGCGGCCGAAGGGCAGTATAAAATTATTTATGTGGCGCCGGAACGTTTGGAAACGTATGAATTTCTGGCCTTTGCGGAGCGTGTGGAAATCTCTATGCTGACGGTGGATGAGGCGCATTGTATTTCCCAATGGGGGCAGGACTTTCGGCCAAGCTATTTAAAAATCGTGCAGTTTATAAAAAAACTCCCCAAACGGCCGGTCATCAGCGCGTTTACGGCAACGGCGACGGAAAATGTCAAAGAAGATATTATCTGCGTGCTTGGGCTGACGGCTCCCGACGTGCTTGTCACCGGATTCGACCGTAAAAATCTATATTTTGCCGTAGAGACGCCAAAGAAAAAAGACACATATGTCATAAATTATATCAGGGAACATACATCGGAAAGCGGCATTATCTACTGTGCCACCAGGAAAAATGTGGATGCGCTTTATCAGAAACTGCAGGAGGAAAATGTTGCAGCTACAAGGTATCATGCGGGGCTGGCCGCGGAAGAGCGGAAGAAAAACCAAGAGGATTTTATTTACGATAATAATCCGGTCATGGTGGCGACAAACGCTTTTGGGATGGGCATTGACAAATCCAATGTCCGTTATGTGATTCATTATAACATGCCGCAGAGTCTGGAAAATTATTATCAGGAGGCGGGGCGCGCCGGCAGGGATGGAGAAAGGGCGGAATGTATTCTCCTTTACTCGGCGCAGGATGTTGTCATTAATCGTTTTTTGCTGGATAATAAGGAACAGAATACGGAGTATACGAGGGAAGAAACGGAGGCTGTCAGAGAGCGGGATGAGGAGAGGCTGCGCGCCATGACATACTACTGCACGACAACAAACTGTCTGCGGCAATATATTCTGCGTTATTTCGGGGAAAGCGGCAGCGCAGCCTGTGGAAATTGTTTAAACTGCCTCAGGGAATACGAAGAAACGGATATTACACAAACGGCCAAAACGATTATATCCTGCGTCCTGGAAGTGAAGCAGCGCTACGGCATCAATGTCATTGCGGGGATGTTGGCGGGGGCGGAACGCGCTAAACTGCAGGAATACGGTATGTTTTCCTATCAGTCATATGCGGCGTTAAAACCAATGAAAGAGATGGAAATCAAGCAGATCATTAACCAGATGATAATAGAGGAGCTGCTTTTTATGACAAATGATAAGTATGCCCTCATAAAAGTATCGCCTGCGGCGCAGGATGTTTTAAATGATGACAGGAGTGTCATAATGAAAAAGATAAAAGAAGCGAAAGAAGAAAAAGAAAAGAAAGTTTCCACGAAAACGAGGCGTTCCGATATTTTAAATTCCAGAGGGCTGGAGTTGTTTGAAGAGCTTAGAGAGCTGCGCACAACTATTGCAAAAGAAGAAAATATGCCGCCGTATATTATATTTGCAGATAAGACGTTGGTGGATATGTGCATCAAAGCGCCGCTGACGAAAAAGGAAATGTTAAAGGTTACGGGAGTCGGAGAAAATAAATTCGCGCGCTACGGGGAACGCTTTTTAGATGCTATTTTGGAATATACGGACGGAATCCGTGAAAAGTTTTATTTTGGAGAGGAAGACTAACACTAAATGCGCGGATTGCATTTATATTCTTTACATTTTTATGCCGGGATGATAAAATAAAAATGACATTTAGTCTGCAATTCTCACTAATAATACAAAAATACTTGCGAAAAGGAGAACGGTATGAGAATAGAAGATTTCTGCGACATGAAGAAATTTGAAAGCATTATGGACAACTGGGCGAAGAGTACGGGTTTGGCAACGGTAGCGGTAGGCGCGGACGGGAAGTATATCAGTGAATGCTATAATTTCACGGATTTTTGTATCAAACTGACGCGTGGCAGTAAAGAGGGATGCAGACGGTGTGAGAAGTGCGACCAGGAAGGACAGGGCGTATACTCCTGCCATGCAGGACTGGTGGATTTCGGAATCCCGATTACGTTAAGCGACGGTACGGCGCTTGGCAGCGTTATCGGCGGGCAGGTTTTGCCGGAGAATCCGGATGATGAGAAATTCAGGGCGACGGCGAGAGAATTGGGTATTGATGAAGATACATATATTAATGCGCTGCATAAGGTCAATGTTAAGACAAGGGAGCAGATTGAGGCGTCTGCTAATCTGCTCGGCGACGTTATCAATATGTTTGTGCGTTCCAGCTATCAGGAACAGGTGAATGATAAGCTGCTGGTAAAACTTCGTAACGGCATTGCGAAAGCGGCGGAGGAAATAGACGGAGCGAATGCAAGCACGTCACAGATTGCGGCGTTCAGCAAGAGACAGAATATGCTGGCGTTAAACGCTTCCATTGAGGCGGCGCGCGCCGGAGAGACAGGAAAAGGATTTGCGGTTGTTGCGGCAGAGGTACAGAAATTGGCGGGCGGCATGGCGGAGACCAGCAAGGAAATTAATGACAGGCTTTCCCAGCTTACGGTTACCATTAACGAATTGAACGAATAGGATAATAAATGATGAGATAGAGAGGAGGTGCGGTTATGAGCAATATGTCAATCAGCGGCGGAATGTTTTCTGTCTATTCCCATTTATCCAGCGGGAAAAGAATCAATTCTGCGGCGGATGATGCGTCAGGTCTTGCGATTGCGCAGAAAATGCAGCGGGAGGAGACCGGTCTTCGCGTCGGCGCACAGAATGCGCAGGACGGTATCGGCGTTTTAAATGTAGCGGATGGCGCGTTAGACGGCATGACGGATTATCTGCAGAGGATCCGCGAGCTTGCCCTAAAGTCCATGAACGGGCTCAATTCCGATTCTGATAAGGAGATTTATCAGAATGAAATTAACCAGTTAAAAGAGGGGATCCAGTCTTTAGCAAAAGACACTTCTTTGAATGAGCAAAAACTGCTGGACGGCAGTATGGCGGATATGAATCTGGCGACCAATCCCAACGGGGGCGGCGTTAAAATCCAGATGGAAAACTCTACGCTGGAAGCGCTCGGCATTGCGGACTTTGATGTAACCTCCGATGATTTCAGCCTGGACGCCATCGATAATGCAATGAAGATGGTATCTTCACAGCGCAGCAGCCTTGGCGCGTCAACGAATCGTCTGGAGCATACTTATAATTATAATATGTCCGCTTCCTTAGAGCAGCTTGGTTCCAGAAGCCGTCTGGAGGATTTGGATATCCCGAAAGCTGTTTCGGAAAAACAGAAACGCGAGCTTTTATTCGAGTACCAGATTATGGCGCAGAAAAAGCAAAGAGAGCAGGAAGGCATGGTTACCAGACTGTTCCAGTGATTTTATGATGATGAAAATTAGGATAGTAAGAAAAGAGCAGGTTATCATTTTGGAATCTGCTCTTTTTTGCCAGCATCCTTTTTCCTTTATTTATTCTGGAGAAAATGATATAATCTGCTTAATTTAGGACTGCCTCAGTCAAAATTTTTCATAGGATGAAGAAAGGCGGTATGTTAAATATGAAAAAATATTACAATATCGTTATGGGCATTACGATTCTGACAATATTGAGCGTGTTTGCTGTTTTGCATCAATTTCAGTCGGAGGATGATACGGCGGACGAAAATGCCGTCTATGCAATGAATGATAACTGGCAGTGTATTTCGGCGGATTCGTTTAAGGAGCATTCGAGAGAAAACGGAGGAAAGCCGGGAGATGTTGTCTCCGAAGAAAAGCCGGGAGAAGTAGTTTCTCTGCCCTATGCGGGAACGAGCGAACCCGGTGAAATGATAGTGTTTCAAAATACGATTCCACGCAATTATGCGGGTTTGACAATGGTTTTCTATTCTACGGAATCTACGGTACTCGTGAGCTTGAACAATGAGGTTATTTACCAATATGGTGTAGAGAGCCAGCGAATGTTTGGCAAATCTCCGGGCAACAGAATCAATTTTGTGGATTTGCCTGAGCGGATAGGGGATGGGAAGCTTCGTATTGAATTTATTTCATCTTATGCAAATGCGGCAGCGACGCTTGATAAGGTAACGGTATTACAAAAAGACATGGCAATTCTGCAGTTCATTGAGAACAATCTGGTAAATTTCTTTTGCTGTATTGTCATGCTGATTAGTACGGTAGTATTTTTAATTTTAGGATTTGTATGTATGCGGACGAACCAAAATACATACGGCGTATTCTGGCTGGCTGCGCTGGGAATGGACGCCGGACTTTATTACCTGATAAAGACAGAGGTGTTAAGCCTTTTTTACGGGGCAAGGGCGATATATTCCATGGGGCAGTATCTTTTTGTCATGCTGATACCGATATTTTTACTGCTGTATCTGGGAAAGAATCTGAAAAAGTCTTGTCCTAAACTTTTAATGGGATTATTTACGATAGCAAACTTGAATGTGTTTGTGCAGCTCGCATTACAGGTCAGCGATATTTATGATTTGGCGGATATGGCAAAGTATACGGCAATGCTGTTTAGTCTGGTTATTGTTGTCGGTATATTTTTATATATAAAAGAGATAGTAACATATAAGAAAAATACATATTGGATTATGGTTTTGGTCGGCATAGTGTTAATAGCCGGAGAATTGATATCAAGAATAAAAGCGGCGGAAAATGTATATGGAAGCATAAAATACAGTCAGTTTGCCATGATGATATTTTTATTTATCCTTGCAGGCTATCATATTATCCGCGTGACACAGGATTACAAGGAAGAGGCGGAGGAAAATGCCAGAAAAGCTCTTGCGGCAAACGAAGCAAAAGGAAAATTCCTTGCCAATATGTCGCATGAAATCCGTACCCCGATTAATGCGGTTTTAGGTATGGACGAAATGATACTGCGGGAAGCGAAAGAAATCAAAATACGGGAATATGCAATGGATATTTTTTCAGCCGGTCAGTCGCTTCTTTCCATTATCAATGATATTTTAGACTTGTCTAAGATAGAATCGGGAAAGATGGAAATTATACCGGTCAATTATGATGTAAGCAGTATGATTCACGATTTATCTAATATGATAGAGATGCGTGCAAAAAATAAAGATTTACAGCTCCATGTGGAGGTTGAACGTGAAATTCCCTGCACTTTATATGGGGACGACGTCAGAATACGGCAGGCGCTTACCAATATTCTGACAAATGCGGTGAAGTATACGAAAGAGGGCGATATCTGGTTCAGAGTTCGTATGGCAAAGAAAGAGGCTCGGAAAGTAACGCTTTATTTTGAAATAGAAGATACGGGAATCGGCATCAAAGAAGAAGATTTACCGAAATTATATGTGGAATTTGAGCGGATAGAAGAGAACCGGAACCGGAATATAGAAGGAACCGGATTGGGTATGAGTATCACGCTTCAACTGCTGCAGATGATGGGGAGCCGTCTGCAGGTGGAAAGCGTATATGGAAAAGGTTCAAAATTCTCATTTTATCTGGAACAGGATATTATAGATGATAAGCCGATTGGTAATTTTGAAAAAAATGTGCAGCAGTTGGCGCAAGGATATACTTATGCGGCGGGCTTTACGGCGCCGGACGCTGAAGTTCTGGTAGTGGATGATAATGCGGTGAATCGTAAGGTGTTTGCAAATTTGCTAAATCAGACGCAGATAAAAATTACTGAGGCGGAAAGCGGAATGAAATGTCTTGAGTTGACAAAACAGAAACACTTTGACATAATCTTTTTAGACCATATGATGCCGGATATGGACGGCGTGGAAACTCTGCAAAAGATGAAAGCGGATTCCGCCAATATGTGTACTGACACACCTGTCATTGCTTTGACGGCAAACGCTGTTTCCGGCGCGAAAGAAAAGTATTTGGCAAGCGGTTTTCATGATTATCTGTCGAAGCCGATTGTTTCGGAAAAACTGGAGCAAATGCTGCAAACCTATCTGCCGGAAGAATTGTTGAAAGAGGCGGAAAAAACAGAAGTGACAGAAGTGTCGGAGAAACCCGATTTGGAACAGCTTCCGGCGGTGGACGGATTGGACTGGAATTATGCGTGGCTGCATCTGTCGGGGATGAATCTGCTGCAAAGTACGGTAGAGGCGTTCTATGAACAGATACCGGCGGCTGCGGAAAAACTTGACGGCTGCTATCAGGATATTTGTACGTCGGGCGAGTTTCAGGCGTACCGTATTCAGGTACACGCTATGAAGAGTCTGGCTGCTACGGTGGGGATTCTTCCGCTGGCGGGAATGGCGAAAGTATTGGAAGATGCGGCAGGAGAAGAGCGGATGGAAGTGATTCAAAGCCTGCATCAGATATTTATCACGCAATGGAACGGTTATCGGGAAAAACTGACGGGCGTTTTCGGGATAACGGCGCCGGAGGAAAAAGCAGAGATGGAGGACGCTTCCATTATCTGCGCATTACTGGAAATGATTCGTATCGCCATGCAGGATATGAATATAGATGAAGCTGACGAGAAGATGAAGTTGATTGATACATATCGGTATCCGGAGGAAATACAAAAGAATGTGGAGATTTTAAAGGCTGCGGTAGAAAATCTGGATGTGGAACAAACTGAAAATAGTACGCAGTTGATAATAAAACAGCTTTCCGGGCAGAAAGAGGATATATAATGAAAAATATATTATTAGTTGGAAGATTGAATGATATCGTAAAGGATGTGAATTTGTACCTGTCAGAATATTTTCATGTGCAGTTATGTTCTGAAAGTGCAAATGTTTTAGAGGGAATGTTAAAAATGGTAAAACCGGATTTGGTTTTGATTAGTCTGGTAGGCGCCTATGATATGGATTCCTTTATATTTTATCTGTTGAGTACGCAATATGGCGATACGCCGGTTATTACCATAGGAACACAGGAGGAATGCGCTTATTTTACCAAATATTATGAGGAAGAGCAGTTTGAAAATCTGATTCGTCCGGTTGAAAATAAAATTATTTATCAGGCAGTCTGCCGCAGGCTTGGAATAGACGATGCGGATAATAAAAACGGAGCGGCTGACGCTAAAAAACATATTCTGGTGGTGGACGATAACGGAACGACGCTGCGCACGGTTAAGGCTATGCTGGAAGAGAAGTTCGAGGTTTCGCTTGCCATTTCCGGCGCGCAGGCGATGACTTCCATGGGGAAAAAACGACCGGATTTGATTCTGCTGGATTATGAAATGCCGGTCTGCGACGGGCGTATGACGCTTGAAATGATTCGTGCAGAGGAAGAATTTTGCGACATACCTGTCATTTTTTTAACCGGTGTAAACAGCAGAGAACATATCAATGCCGTTCTGGACTTACGACCGGCAGGATATTATCTAAAACCACCCGTAAAGGATGTTTTGATTAACAAGATTGAGGAAGTGTTGGGGAAAGAGTAAGAGGAGCTAATCCTCTTTACTTTTATACATAAAGCAGTCCGCATCATGCGAATTAATAATGCCGATTGACTGTAAATAGGCATAAACGGTCGTTGTACCGATAAATTTCATGCCTCTTTTTTTCATATCATTGGCAATTTCATCGGACAGTGCAGAGTATGCTTTCCCTGCCTCATATATGATTTTCCGGTTTGTAAAATGCCAGATGTATTCGGAAAAAGAACCCCATTCTTTTTGGATATCCCGAAAGACTTTCGTATTGTTGATTGCGGCTTCAATCTTTTTGTGGTTCCGTATAATAGAAGCGTTTTGCAGCATTTCGGATATTTCTTTTTCCCCGTAATGACATATTTTGTCGATATCGTAATCGGAAAATGCTTTTCTGAAATTTTCGCGTTTGTTTAATATCGTCTCCCATGACAGCCCCGCCTGAAAAGGTTCCAGAAGGAGAAATTCAAAAAGCGTTTCGTCGTCATAGGTGGGAACGCCCCATTCTTCATCATGATATTGGACATATCGTTCGTTTTTTAAATTGCACCATTTGCAGCGTATTTTATCCATTCTTTATCCTCACAAGTTTTGATTATCATGCTGTGTAAGCGTACGAAGCGGAACTATGTATGGCTTCTTTTATAGTATAGCACAAATTTGATATTTGCGTCACCCCGTCGCGAAAACGCTTCGGAACGGGGATTAGGTTGAAAAATAAGCTTGATAGCTTATTTTTCAACCGGCAATTTGAGTCAGAGCCTCAAATATGCCATGAGCGCAGCCGAGAATTTGAAATTCTCGGCGCGATGTCATCGCAGTAAACTGCGCTGACATGAATGATAGTATGAAAAGTTTTGCTTGCATTTCCTTATGCTTACGGTATAATGAAAAGGCACGTCCAAAGAGACAATGTTCTGGGACAGAAGATAGTATGAAAAAGGTACGGTAATAAATATGTTCGGGAAAATCAGAGAAAAATTCATAGGCGATAAGGCGTTTTATAAAATGGTGCTTGCGGTGGCGGTTCCGATTATGATTCAGAACGGCATCACGAATTTCGTAGGGCTTTTGGATAATATCATGGTGGGGCAGATTGGCACGGAGCAGATGTCCGGCGTCGCCATCGTCAACCAGCTTTTAATGGTATATTATTTGTGTATTTTCGGCGGTCTTGCCGGTGCGGGCATTTTTACGGCGCAGTATTTCGGGCAAAAAGACGACGAGGGTATCAGACAGACTTTTCGTTATAAATTCTGGATGGCGCTTATTTTAACGGTGGGCGCGGTTTTACTGTTATGGGGACTGGGAGAAAATCTGATTCAGATGTATCTAAGCGGCAGCAGCGACGGCGGGGATTTGGCGGCTGCGCTTCGTTATGGTGAAAATTATCTGCATATCATGTTTTTAGGGCTTCCGGCGTTTATGTTCGTGCAGATTTATGTCAGCACGCTGCGCGAATGCGGAGAAACGATAGTACCGATGAAAGCCGGTATTGCGGCGGTTGTCGTCAATCTGTGCCTGAATTATCTGTTGATATACGGGAAGTGCGGGCTTCCGGCTATGGGCGTTGCGGGCGCGGCAATCGCAACGGTGGTTTCAAGGTATGTAGAGGCGGCGATTGTGATTGTATGGACGCATCGGCATAAAGAGAAAAACCGCTATATTATAGGCGTTTATTCGACTCTGAAAGTACCGGGTCATCTTGCCGGAAAATTTTTCGTAAAAGGCGCGCCGCTTCTTATTAATGAAACGTTATGGTCGGCGGGTATGGCGATGCTGACCCAGTGTTATTCGGTGAGAGGGCTCAGCGTCATCGCCGGATTGAATATTGCAAATACTATCAATAACGTGTTTAATGTGGTATTTATTGCGATGGGAGACGCGGTGGCGATTATTATCGGTCAGCTTTTAGGAGCGGGAAAAATGAAAGAAGCGCGCGATACGGATAATAAAATTATTGCTTTTTCCGTTTTCTGCTGCATTGGCGTGGCGGCTCTGATGATTTGCATTGCGCCTATGTTCCCGCAGATTTATAATACGACGGATGATGTAAAAGCGGTCGCGGTACAGTTTATTATTGCACAGGCAATCTTCATGCCGCAGGCGGCGTTTATGCACGCGGCGTATTTTACTTTGCGTTCGGGCGGAAGGACGGTAGTTACTTTTTTGTTTGACAGCGTCTTTGTCTGGTGCGTGAGCGTTCCGGTTGCATATGGTCTCAGCCGTTTTACGGCGGTTCCTGTGATTGTGATTTTTGCCATGGTGCAGATAGCGGACTGGATAAAGTGTATTATCGGATTTATTCTGGTAAAAAAGGGCGTATGGATGCGGAATATTGTGACAGGTCATTAAAAAATATGGTTATGACATATCTGCTTGACAAAATTTACCATAGCTTTTATGGGGCGGCATATACATTGACCGCCCCAGTCTATGCCTTGTGAGGCAGACATTACAGATAATCTTTCAAATCCTTACACAATTCTTCCTCGATAGATACAAGCCGCTTGCAGATGTCTTTGGAAGTTTTATCCGCGGACTGGTATTGATTCAGATATTTGTGGAGCGATTTGACGCCCATATTGCAGCCGTCTGTGATGACGTCCGCGACAGCTGCGTCGCTTTCGTTCATGCCGACTTTCATATTCGTTTTCAGCCATGACATACTTTTTGCCATAGGGCTGGGGTCTTTTTCCTCGCTATTATGTTCTATTAATAGAGAGTGTATTTCATTTCCTAATTTCTCATGGTGCATCTTACTTTCCGTCAAAAGGCTTTTCATGCTGCCATCCTGTACTTTATCCAGTACTTCGTCGATGGAGGTGACTGCCATTTTTGTGCCGGAATCGCATTCTTTTAGTAAAGCGATGGTATCCCGATTTTCCATTATAATCCATACTCCTTTCCTGATATGACAAATAGTATATTCAAATTTATAAAAAATATGTTTGACTGATAACTGGTAATCTTAACACATCTATGTTATAATGATTATATTAAAAAACGAGGTGCGATTATGGAATTTTCATTTTTGGAAGATATTCACGAGAAGTGGGATGATATTCTTGTGATTGGAAAAACAATAGAACGTGATGGGAAAAAGTACCATATTATCGGTATGACATTATCTGACGAGGCCAAACTTTATATTCTTGAACCACATATGGAATCGAAAAAGATAAGTTTAAAAGGCGTTCGTAATATGCGGAGAATCATCAAAGAACAGGGAGGAAGCACGTGTTGTTATCTGCATTGCAGCGACTTCTATCTGGGAGAGGAAAGATTACAGACACAGGGCGGTCAGGGTGGCCCGCTTTTATATTCTGCTGAAGATTGTGGGCTGATACAGTTATTTTTTGATATGATGAGCGCCGGATGGACGGTTCCTGAATGGTTAAGGGAGGAAGATTGGGAGAACTTACAGCTTGTGACGCTGCATCTTGATGAAATGGAAAGACTCCCGAAATATTCGCCGCAAATGCCTATCACGATAAAACACAAACCGGAGCCTGTCCGGCATATATTGGAAAAACCTGTTACGCTGCATGTGGGGAAAAACCGTTCTTTTTCTTTTACAGACAGCTATGGGGATGAGGTGTGGTGTTATATTAATAATGTTACCTTAGTAGATGTGTGGGAAAATACAAAGGAGCAGTTAAACGACGCTGAGACGACGGATAAATTTTCGCCGGAGCAGTTAGAACAGGTAAGTAGATATATGTATGAGGCATTGGAACAGAATTGTCCGAAGGGCATGTGTTATGTCAGCGTGGAATATGAATGCAGTAAGGACTTGAATTTGATATTTTATGCCAAACAGTATTTGCAATCCCGGCCGGAAACGCATCGGGGAAGTTCTGCTTATCTCATCACGGGTGAAAAGTTGGATAAAGAAACCGGTACGCACAATCTGCCGCTTCACGGTTGCATGATACAGACGCCGGTTTCTCCGGATACCGATAAAATTGCTGCGGAACTCTTCAGTTATTTTGAAATGATGGATGAATGGACGGAAACTGTGGTATAGCATACAAATAAAAAAACAGGTTATTTTATCATAAATAATAGAATAGCCTGTTTTTCTTTGTTCTTAATACGTATCTTTTTTTCTTCTACAATATCCGATGATAAGGAAAATAATGCCAAGCGGTATCGTAGTGATAAGGATATCATATGCGGCGTTATTCCAGAGTATCCAGTTCATCGGATGATTCAATGGGTCTCGCAAAACCAATGCAACGACATAGTTGATAACCGAACAGAAAATTCCTGCATACAGCGTACAGATACCGGCTTTGGTGAAAGCGTTGCTTTTTAAATAACGGATAATAAGAAATAATATCCATGGCAAAAGGAGGCAGAAATTCGTTATTTCTAAAGCGATACGCCAATAGTCCGCTGTGGAGGAATGAAAACCACAGACAATAATAACGCAGTAGAGCCAAATCGTATCCCAGAGCATCACCAACAGCCCTTTATGATGCGCCGCCGGTTCCGGTAAGGGAATGCAGTGGATGACATATGGCATAAACACAACCGACAGACCAAACAGAGTGGGAATGGATGCAAGGAAAAACCAGTTTCCATGCGTATATATACAGGTAGTGAGAAGCAGCAAAAGCAAAGATACGATGAAACTGCCCAAAGTCCATAATCCTCTATGTTCTTCCATGATAAGCGGAACGACGCTTAAAGAGGCTGTGACAAGCAAAGAAGCCAGTACGATAAAAAACCAATCCAGTCCGTGTCCGATAGCGAGATTACATATCAGGCAGACAATAACGGGAATCATAAGAATCGCGGCGGTGCATATGCCGATGATATAAGTCTTTTTTTTCTCTTTTTTGGAATGCGCCGTTAATACGCTGTTTTTTTCCTGAACTAATTGTTTCTCCATTTCGTTGTTTTGCAGTTTTTGCAAAAATAAACTACAGTCCGCGCATGCCGACAGGTGTTCGTCTATCATCTGTCTGCTGGAACTGCTGCATATGCCATCCTGATATAAAGGGAGTAAATCCTGTATAATTTCACAGTTGTTTATATTATGATTCATAGTGGTTCATCCTTTCCTGAATTTTTATTCTGGCGCGGTGATATGTCACACGCGCCCAGCTTTCCGTTTTCCCGAATATCTGTCCGATATTTTTAAAAGACAGTTCGCCGAAGATGCGCAGTTGGAATACTTCCTTATAAGGTTCTTCCATATGGTGCAGGATTTGGTGAATCTGTAAGGTGGTATTTTCATCCTCCACCGCCTGTTGTATGTTATCATCAGAGGGCAGCTCGCCGTCTAATTCCTGAAAACGAGACTGCTTTCGCATCTCGTCGATACAACTGTTTTTGGCGATAGCGCACAGCCATGTCAGCTCGCTCGCCCGGTGCGCATAGGCGCTGCGGGATTTTAACGCCTTATAAAATACTTCCTGCGTGATTTCCTCGGCTAAGTGGGCATTTTTAACAAGCGTCATGACATAGGAATATACCTGCATATAATAGGTCTGGTACAGCTTGTCGAAGTCCATGGACATATTCACCTCCTTTGCCTTTTCATAAGTTAGACGGAGCAGATGATGATTTGTTACAAAAAATATCCGTTTTTTTAAATAACATTTTTAGAATATGTTACCACAACAAAATGAATCGCGCATTGCTTAAAGTGTATTTGTATCATATAATATAAATAGATTCCCACTCCACCAAATAAAAAAGGAACACAATATGCACTTCGTAGAAGCAAAAGGAATTTTATCGTCTGGAAACGGCATGAACCTGTACAGGGGATGCACGCATGGCTGTATTTACTGCGACAGCCGCAGCGAATGTTATCAGTTTACGCATGACTTTGAGGATATCGAGGTAAAGCAGAACGCGCCAAAGTTATTGGAGCGGTCGCTGCGTTCCAAACGGAAAAAATGTATGATTGGCACGGGCGCGATGTGCGACCCGTATATGCAGTGCGAAGAACAGTTACAACTGACAAGAAGATGTCTGGAACTGATAGCGGAATATGGCTATGGACTTGCCATCCAGACGAAGTCAGACCTTATTTTGCGGGATTTGGATTTATTACGAAGCATCCACCGCAACGGAAAGTGCGTGGTGCAGATGACATTGACAACTTATGACGAAGAACTGTGCCGGATACTGGAACCGAATGTCTGCACGACCAAAAGGCGTTATGAGGTGCTGCAGATTATGAAAGAAAACGGCATTCCGACCGTGCTATGGATGTCGCCGCTTCTGCCTTTTATCAATGATACGAAAGAGAATGTGAGAGGCGTCCTGGATTACGGCATACGGGCGGGCGTATACGGAATTTTATGCTTCGGGATAGGCGTAACGCTCAGGCAGGGTAATCGGGAATATTTTTACAAGGCGCTGGATAAACATTTCCCGGGACTGCATGAAAAGTATCATAAAAAATACGGCTATGATTATGAAATTACAAGCGATAACAATGAGGAATTGATGACGTTTTTTCAAGAGGAATGTAAAAAACATAACATCGTATGCGATAGAAAGAATCTGTTTGGCTATCTGTATGAATTTCCGGAAAATAAGGGGTATGAGCAGCTAAGTTTATTTTAAGGGAAAGAACGATAAGAACCGGCAGTTATTTGGAGGCGGTTGATTGAAAATGACAGCATTTTTAAAGTACATAAGAAGTGACAACAGAATGAAGAATGCCAAAGAAAACGGATGGATGATGTTTTTGGGATTTATGATATCCTGTCTTGCTTTTTGGCCGTTATTTTCGCTTACCTTACAGGCGGCAGAGCAGACCGGGCAGGAGGAAAATGTGCTTGCCATATATCAGGAGTATCAGGCACGGTTGGAAGCGATAGAAAACAGAAGCGGTATTGAGGCTAACGGTTTTGATATCGTGGAAAATCAGATTTTTCCGATAGAGATTACAGGATATGGAGAAGTCTCCCTGATTCCTGCTTTTGAGAGGGAGTATCACCGCCTTGCCCTGTTTTTTGTGACAGAGGGCGGAAGCGTCATTTATAAGACGGACCAGCTTGCAGCAAACAGCCGGGTGTTGGGACAGATGAAGCAGCCTGACTGTGATATTGCGGCCGTTTCTTTTCGGGATTTGGACGAGGACGGACATATGGATATTATCCTGATTACTTCCTGTATGGGCGTAGAAGGCGTTTATGAGGGAAAAACTTATAAGGTGGGCGACGTGCTTTTCCAGAATGGAAAGGCGGGATTTTACAGGGATTATCGGATTTCAGACAAAATCAATCGTTTCGGAATGAATAAGAGCGCGGAGGTAATTACGGCTTTTGTCAGAGACGGTTATTCGACGGAATTTTTATATACGGCGACTACTTTAAAAGAACTGCTTGCCCATGGACTTGATATCATCAATGAACAATGTTATTTCAGAACATTTGGGAAATTAGGACGGTTACAGGTTGTGCCGGGAACGTATCGGATTGCGAATTTTGATGTTTTTATGATTTATCTTGTCAACGAACAGGGCGATATTATTTCCAGCTTACAGCCGATGGGGGATTATGATAATCTGTATGCGCTTAAGGGCATTAACTGCCGCGATATTGACGGAGACGGGTTAAAAGACATTGTAGTGTTAGCCCGTTATAGTTATGAGGGAGAAGCGGGAGAACTTGTTGTGGAAAGCGATTATGCCATTTATTACCAGAGAACCGGGGGATTCTCGGCGGATATGGATATCAAGGAAACGTATCGGTGCAGTGATGAGGATACAATGGAACTGCTGATAGAGAAAGCGCGCGCCTACTGGGGGTGGGTAGGTTGAAAGAAACGGAGAGATAAGGATGATTAGGATACTGATAGTGGATGATGAAAAACCGATTTGCGATTTGATAGATTTGAACCTGTCTTCCGCAGGATATCATTGTATTGCGGTACAGGATGGAATATCGGCCATTGAGAAGATTGAAAAAGAAGAGTTTGATTTGATTTTGCTAGACATTATGCTGCCGGGTGCGGATGGCTATGATGTGATGGAATATATCAGACCGCTTGGTGTGCCGGTTATCTTTATCACGGCTAAACATGAGGTGAAAGACAGGGTAAAAGGCCTAAAGCTTGGAGCGGATGATTATCTTGTAAAGCCGTTTGACGTTGTGGAACTGGTGGCGCGTGTGGAGGCGGTGCTTCGCCGGTATAATAAAGCGGAACAGAAATTGACGGCCGGAGACATTGTGGTGGATGTGGAAGCGCGCAGGGTAACCAGAGCGGGAAAACCTGTGGAATTGACCAATAAAGAGTTTGGTCTTTTAGTGCTTTTCATGAGAAATAAAAATGTAGCCCTGTTTCGGGAAACGCTGTATGAGAAAGTCTGGGAAGAGGAATATTACGGCGACAGCCGCACACTGGATTTGCATGTGCAGCGTTTAAGAAGAAAACTGGGATGGGAGCATAATCTGGTAGCCGTATATAAAGTCGGTTACCGTTTAGAGGTATCGTGATGAAATTTTCGTTAAAAATTTTGCTGTGGATGGTTATTGTCATGGCGCTCGCGCTGGGATTCAGCGGCTTCTATTTTGTGAATTATGTATTTGAGACGTCTCTGGAAAGAGAAGTCGGACAGGCGATGGACGAAACGAATATTCTCGGTTTCGCCTTTGAAACGGCGGCTTTAAGCGTGCCGGCCAAATACAGCGTACTGCCGGACAATACGGTGGAGGAGATTGCGTCGAATCTGGAAAGAGGCGGACAGAGCGACGGGCGTCTTTTGCGCATTGCAGATGAAGAAAAAAATGTGCTGTATACGAGCGACGGCTTTGAAATGGATGATGCGCTTTTGATGCAGACCGATGAGAATATGAAAACCTATCGGATTATTCAGGCAGGGGATAAGTATTATGTGCATAGCGGCACTACTGTCAATGCACTTAACAGGATTCTTTATCTGGAAAACATGAAGGACGTTTCGGAGGTATTTACGGAGCGGGCGATGGGATTTTCTTTATACCGGCGGGTAACGCTGGCCATGCTTCTTGTCGGTATGGTTATTATGCACTTTATTTCGTCCAGTTTGACAAGGCCTGTCCGTCTTTTGACGAAAGCGACCAAACGGATGGCGGCGGGGGATTATGCCTACCGGGCAAAGCAGATCAGCCAGGATGAGCTGGGCGAGCTGACGCAGGACTTTAACAGCATGGCGGAAACTCTGGAAGAAAATATAGAGAAGCTGAAAGTAGAGATTGAGGCAAAAGAGGAATTTATGGGCGCATTTGCGCATGAATTAAAGACGCCGCTGACAGCGATTATCGGTTATGCGGATATGCTTCGTTCGCATAAGATGGACGAAGAAAAAAGCATTATGTCCGCCAATTATATCTATACCGAGGGAAAGAGGCTGGAAGCAATGTCGCTTCGGCTTTTGGATATTATTGTGGCGGGAAAAGAGGAAGCGCAGTTACAAAATGTTTCTGCCGACGTGATATTTGATTATCTGAAAGATATGTTTGGCGGCAGCAGGGATATGTCGTTTACCTTTGCCTATGAACAGGGGGAAATGCTGGCGGAGGTCAATTTGATTAAGACCGTTCTTGTGAATTTGATTGATAATGCCTGCAAGGCGTCGGAATCCGGCGGACGCATCGAAATAGGCGGCGCAGTTGTGGAATCCGGCTATCGTTTTTCGGTCAAAGATTATGGAATTGGCATTCCGGAGGAAGAACAACGTAAGATTACCAAGGCATTTTATATGGTGGATAAATCCCGCGCAAGGAGTAAAAATGGCGCAGGACTTGGTCTTGCGCTCTGTGTGGAGATTTTGAAGATTCATCACAGCGAACTGGAAATTGAGAGCAAAACGGGCGAAGGTTCCTGTTTCAGCTTTGTATTAGAGAAAGGCGGGGAAATAGGATGAAGTACAAAATAAAGATAACGGTGTTCATCCTTGCGACGGTATTTTCCATGATATTATCCATTTTAGGGCCGGAAGCTCTGGCGAGATATCAGGATAAGGGGATGTTAAATGAAATTCATAAAGAAGAGGTGGAGGCATCGGGCGAGGGTTATAGTTATAAGCTAAACGCCAATGAAAAACTCTACATTCTTTCCAGGTGCTTGGATACACAGGAGATTCCGGAAAACGAGCAGAAAGAAGGTTCCTATGCCTTTGTGGCAAATTACCGAAGCCCGTCGGATGAAGAGATTACTGATGAACAGATTTATGAAACCTGCAACAGCGCCATAGCGATACTAAAGGAAGCGGGCATCCTGCCGGAAGAGATAAGGGAAGTCGTACCGTCGTCTTATGAGGCTACCTTGTATTCGGCCATTGATGTGTTGGAGCCTAGAAATAATATTGCGGTCTGGAAACTAAGCCTTTCCAACAGCCAGAAAAATGCCAATAAGGAAAACCGCCTTATGGACGCCTATATCGGCGCGGAGGACGGTAAATTATATGAGTTTTATGTCAGAACGCCGCTTTTATGGGAGGATATCGATACAGATAAGGTGGTGGAGGAATGGAGTAAATACATGGATCTTGGCACGCCGCAGCCCTATGAATCAGACAACCCGTTATTGGAGACGACGCCCTATTTTAAGAAATATGTATTTCCGGGGATGGGAGATACCCGGACGATAGTGACGGTAGGATTCTATGAAGGAATTAACGAATTGTTTTTGAAAATTTCCAAATAGAAAAATAGAAAATGATGCAAAAATGATGCAAATTTGATGGAACTATGATGCAGAAATGATGAAATTATGATGCAGCTCTTGTGTATTCTGGTAGTAACAGGATAACACAGGAGCTTTTTTAATTTCCAGATACAACGTGGATAAGCCGGGAAAGGAGCATCATAGAATGAGCAGACGGGATTCATATTTGACAGTATACTGCAGACGTTACCAGAAAAAGGAGAGACGGATAAAAACAGGAAAGCGTATTTTATCTGTGGTGATGGCGATATTTTTCGTTATTTTTGCCGTTATGACAATACATAGCATTCCGATGGGGGAGGTGTATGCGTCACCGGAAGCAGACACCGTACCAGAGATGGAAGAGGCGGGAATAAAACTGGAATATGAAAAAACAATATTAAAAGAAAAAATAGACGCCTTGATGATGGCGCGGGAAAAAACGGCGCCGGTTATCTTTGTAGACGCCGGACACGGTGGGGCGGATATGGGATGTTCCAGGGACGGCGTAGAAGAAAAGACGATTAATCTGGCCATTGCTAAACTGGTAAAAGCAGAGTTGGAATCTCTGGGGTATGAGGTTATGATGGCGAGAGAGGATGATACTTATATAACAAAAGAAGACAGAGTGGAGCTTGCCAATGCCGCAAAGGCGGATATTTATGTGAGCATTCATCAGAATGCTGCTGATGACGGAGATGAGGCCAGGGGAATAGAAGTATGGTATGACGGAACAGATGCAAGCCGCGATAATAAGAAACTGGCGCAACTTATCAAACAGCAAACGGTCATCAGCACACAGGCGGAAGAAAGAGAAATTCGGGGAAATGCCGATTTTCATGTGACGGGCAGTACAACAATGCCGGCCTGCCTTATCGAGACGGGATTTCTTTCCAATAAAGAAGAACGCGCTAAACTAGTCACTGCACAATATCAGGAGAAGATTGCCAAAGGGATTGTACAGGGCATCGAATATTATTTTCACCCCAAGACCATGTATCTGACTTTCGATGACGGTCCTTCCGAAGAAAACACGGCAAGAGTCCTGGATGTTTTAAAAGAAAGGAATATCAAGGCGACATTTTTTCTTGTAGGGGAAAATGTGCGCCGGCATCCGGAAATGGCAAAACGTATCGTGGAGGAAGGACATACGATAGGCATCCACAGCGATACGCACGATTATAAAAATATTTATGCGGATGTGGACAGCTTCATGCAGGATTTGGAAGCAGCACACCAAATCATATATGAAGTAACCGGCGTTGATACGAAACTGGTACGTTTCCCGGGAGGCAGCATCAATGCCTATAATGAAAAGGTGAGTGAAAGTATCATTGAGGAAATGACAAAGCAGGGATATGTTTACTTTGACTGGAATGCAAGCCTGGGGGATGCCGTGGAAAATGCAGTGCCAGAGAATCTGGTCGCTAACGGCGTAGAAACGACGCTGGGAAGAAAACGGATTGTGATGCTGGCGCATGACGTTGTATATAGTACGGGAGTCTGCCTGAATGATTTGCTGGACAAACTCCCGGAGTATGAAATGAAGCCAATCGACGCTGATGTGGAACCGATACAGTTTTAGCCCGAATTTCCCGTAATAAAGCATTACGAAATGTGTTGATGAAACGCTTGTATCAGATATCGTAATAAAACAACGCCAAGGCAGACACAGAGAACGAGCGTTGTATATGTTCCGAATCCCTCCCATTCATTTCGATAGAGCCTGCCCAGAAAAGGAACGGCAAGAACAATCAGAAGATACCAGAATACGGGAATCATGGAGCGTGAAAGAAAAGAATCAGAACATGGTGAAGATATGTTTTGGTTCTTTTTGTCTGCCCGAAGCAATACGCAGCGGTAGATAAAACCGGCCGCCGGATAGATAAAATACAGGGATGAAAAATAGATGACGCTGCCAATCAGGGTATGCAGTTTCTCGGGCGTAAGCCATCCGTTTAAGAGTCCGTTATCTTCCAAAACAGCGGGCAGATAGATGGAGGCGCTGATGCGGATGCCGTTGACAAAAATGGTAAAGAAATAGGACAGGAGAAGACTGCATCCGAGCCAGAGATATCTTTTGCATACAGAAGATTCTTTCATCAGGACATCATCAGGCTTTAAAAAAGAAAATACAAGCATCAGGAATGTAAGCAGCATGAAGCGGATGCCGGAGCAGGCGGGTGCAATCAGGAACTGATGAAAATGGTTTACATAACCTGAATGCGCGATATATTCAAAAGAAATACCGCTTAAGATACTGACCCACCTTGCGGTGGGTGTCAGTATCCAGGTAAGCGTATCGCTGTCATTGATACGGCAAAGGTATCTCATCCATGCGGCAATCGCTATGACAGGCAGATAAAGCGGTATATATTTTTGTATGGTTTTGAAACGGAAAGTTTTCATATGGCTATTCCTTTCTTGCTTTTACGCTTTCTGTTAAAGACCGTTATTGTAAGCAGCGCTGTCGGCACTATGATAAAAATGATATCGCCCGGTTCCGAACCGATGCGGTAGCCGACCGCCAGGTTGGAGACTTCAAGCGGCAGTGGCAGCGGCTGGTTGACGTCTGTGCTATTGCCATCAGGATTCCTTACAACATCCAGTACGGCAATAAAGGAAGTATAAGGCGTTATCATATGATAATCCAGTCCAAGCTGTGTAACCTCTTCTTTTACATCAGGATTATCGGTGGTTCGTCCATAGTCCGTTAAACGTTCTACGCGCTTGCGCGCCCATAAATAGCCGAGTGCATCTTCCTCTCCGGCTATGGAATCGGCAACGGAGATATCTTTTGCATATTCACCGTTTCCGGTTTTGCCGGTAATATGAATCGTACCGGAGACCTCTCCCCGCCATTTTCCCAATAAGAGAATGGGTTTTTGTGCATAGAGCGTAGGCAGGATGGCGGGTTCCACATCATAAGCGTCGAATCCCTCGAATGATACCTGGATATCCGTTAAGACAGGCGATTCTATGTAAGCGCGAAACTGTGCGGCAGCGGCGGATGCCTGCTCTTTTTCGGTGACAATGAAAGGTTCTCCCTGTCCGATTGAGGCAATACCCTCTATCAGGTAGCGGTTGACCGCAGTGCCGATACCGAACGCGAAAAAGTCAGCCCGGTTTAAATTGTCATGAATAAGTTCAAAAATCTCAGATTCACCGCTGATATAGCCGTCTGTGACAATGACGATATTACGGGCATAATTTTTATCGGCGGGAATTTGCAAAGTATCTTCCAACGCGGCGGCGAGTTCCGTGCCTCCGGCTCCTGTCTGCTCTTTGATAAGTCTAAGCGCCTTCTCCATATTTTCCTGTGTGGCAGGAAGGGAACGCTCTGCCATCTGATAGGAAGCGCCGGAAAACAGGACGAGGTTAAAAGTGTCCGTTTCCCGAAGATTGGAGACAAGGCCGCTTAATAATTCCTTGGCGGTCTCCAATGGAAAACCGGACATGGAACCCGATACGTCCAGTACGAAAATATATTCCCGCGGCGGTATTTCTTCCGGTTCACAACGTTCCGGCGGCTGTAACATCAACATAAAAAAGTTTTCGTTGTCACTTTTATCAAGCGTTAATCCCATGCTGATTTCTTCACCGATAAGTCTGTAATCCAAAATGAAATCACGGTTTCCGGCATAGTCGTCCGGATTGGCAAGTTTAACGATTGAAGCGCCGTTTTCATCCTGACCGATTTTGATGTCGTGGGAACTGCTGGTAAGCGAAGCGATAGGAACGCCCGTGGAAAGCAGAACGTTGATATTATATTTGCCGGGTGGGGTATCGCCCTCGGTCAAATAGGAAGTTCCGGTCCATTCCTCCCGGTTCCCGGTATCGTCAATGACAGGCCCTACGTAACGCGGACCGGCAACGGTCGGGAAGACAAATTGGTAGGTTCCGTTCGTGGGCATGATAAGTTCCGTGTAATGCAGTTCAATTTTTACTTCATCACCGGGCATAATATTAGCGACATCCATACTGAAGACATTGCTTCTTTCCTGTGAAAGCATAGACGCGCTTTTACCCTCGCTTTTAGCGGTTTCAAATTCCTGTGCGGCTTCTTCTTTTTCCTTAATCGTTGCAGTTACGCGTTGATTTCCAATCTGCATCTGCATACCATGAACGGTAACCTTGGTAGATGCCGGAAAGACATAACTTGCATTGATTGGCTTTGTTCCCTGGTTGGTATAGGTTTGTATGACATAGATGTCTGCAATAACGCCCTCTATAATAGCAGTAACGTTTGTTTCCTTTAGTGGGAAGCAGTCTACGCCGACTTCCTCACTTTCCACATAAAAATAGGGGGCATACGTTTTGTCTTTTTGTTCCTCATCGGCTTCATTAGCGTAAACAATCGTCGTATGGCTTACGCAAAGCAGAATGCTCAGAGAAAAACATATCAGTTTTTGAAGCATTTTTCGTTTTTTCATTTTCATTTCCACACCTTTCTTCTATCTTGATAATGCCTGTTCTTATGGTATAATAGAAAAGCATCATAGCTGTATCAAAGTTGCATCAAAAAAGCATAATTTTTGCATCAAAAGAACATCATTTTTGCATCAAAGTTGCATCATGGGGCAGTACGGTAAAGGAGGATGGCGGATTATCCGGCGGGCAGTTGGAACAACTGGCGAAATCGCTGATAAAATAAATAACAGGTATAGAAAAACAAAAATTGTACAAAATAAAAAACGCAACATTTTATATTAAATGTTGCGTTTTTTTGTTTACACTCTATATATCGGAGTTGTTTTTTTAAACTTTATAGTTATTTTAAAATTTTTTAAAAAATTTTTGTTTGGGCGTTTAAAGCTTGATATTCATATACACTTTGTCTCTGTCATCCTGTTCGATGCAGAGATATCTTTTAGTAATTGTATACGAAGAATGGTTATAAATATCCATTAGTACGGCAGGAGATGCGCCCTGCTTCCAGGCATGGTAGCCGAAAGTTTTACGGAGGGAATGACAGCTGATGTGTTCCTGTAGTCCGGTATTTTCGGCGGCTTCCCTGATAATGCGGTATGCCTGATAACGGCTGATGGGATGTGCTTTATTTTTGCTGCTGGGAAAAAGATAGTCTTCATTATCAAAAGAGGTACAGTTTTTTAGAAGACTACACAATGTCTCCCTGACGATAGGATTGATGGCAACTGCCCGTTCCTTGCCGGTTTTTTGTTCTCTCATAAAAATGTGTTTTCTGAATGTCTGTTCTTCTTTCATATAAACATCTTTCCATTGCAACTGTAATAAGTCGCTGATTCTTGCGGCAGTGTTTAGTCCTGTAATAATTAAAGCATAATTTCTAAAATTGATTTTTACAGATGCGTAGTAGTTCTTGAAATCTTCCAATGCCTGTTGGTCTTTAATCGGATAGGTTGTACTCATGTTGTCTCTCCTTTACATTCATTTGTTTTATCCATGGTTATTATAAAATAGATTCCATGCAACATTTAATATAAATTGTTGCATGGCAGGGAGGCATCTTTGAAAAAAGAGCAGGGAGGTTAAAAATGTTAAGACTGACAGTGAACACAGAAGAGTATTTACAAATTGGCGAGAATATCAAAATTATTTTCCTTGGCGGCAGCAGGAACCATACGCGCATCATGTTGGAGTTACCGGATGAAGTGAATGTTGTCCGCAGTAAGGTCATTGAAAATGCCATAGATGACCCGGAGGAAAAGAAAAAGCTTCCTCATTACCATGCGGAACCGGAGTTGGCGCAGAAATACCGGAAAAAGAAAATTGTAATGAACGACTCCGCAAAGAAGAAAGGAAAAGCAGAAAAAGAGGAACAGCAAACCGCTCATTAGGGTAATAACCCGGAACTATCCTGGGGGTTTCGGGATTATTCAATAAAACAAAAACCAATTCGCCGCAAACGGATTTGCGGCAGGAAAATCAAGGAGGAAAAAATTATGGTAGTACAACACAACATCACAGCAATGAACGCAAACAGAATGCTTGGTCTGACAACCAAGGTACAGGCAAAGTCCACAGAGAAGTTATCATCCGGTTATAAGATTAACCGTGCGGCGGACGATGCGGCAGGTCTTGCCATTTCCGAGAAAATGAGAAAGCAGATTCGCGGATTGACACAGGCTTCCGCTAACGCGCAGGATGGTATCAGCGCAGTACAGACGGCAGAAGGCGCGCTGACAGAAGTTCATGATATGTTACAGCGTATGAATGAGTTATCCATCAAGGCAGGAAACGGCACGATGTCTGAATCCGACCGCCAGTCCATTCAGGATGAAATTGACCAGCTTATCACGGAAATTGACCGTGTTTCCGAGACGACAAAGTTCAATGAGACATATCTGTTAAAGGGCGAGGGAAAGAACGGCGCAAGTAATGCAAAGTCTGAAATCAGCATTCAGGGCGGAGCCACTTCTGCGGGCACACTGATTAAAGCGACCGGAAATCTCTTTGAAGGAATGATTTTAGGAGATGTTGATGGAAGCACACCTACAAATCTGGCGTCCGGTACAGAAGATAAGGCGACTATCGAGTATCTGGATGCAGAGGGAAATACCAGAAAACGTGAAGTAAGCTTTATCGTAGGAGCGGACGCAAAAGCAACTGCGGAGAATCTGGCGGAAGCTATCGGCAAAGACGATGAATTAAAGAAAATTTTCAAGGCATCTGCTACTGATGGAAAATTATCTGTTGAATCCAAGTTAAATGGAAATAAAACAGATGATACAAAAAATGCGGTTCAGTCAATCACATTTGACACGGCAGCTACTTTTAAGACACAGTTTAAAGGCGATACAACAGTAACAGCAGCTAAGAGAGAAGGGTATGCGCTGACGCTTGGAAGCGGTGCTGATACGGCAGCGAAAGCATTGGAAAAGCTTGCCGACAGAAGTTCCATTACCATTGACGGCAAGACTTATACATTCGATGCAAATAATGCGGCAGCGGATGAAAATTCTTTCAAGTCTTTACAGGATTTACAGACACTCCTGGGTGATGATTATGAAGTAAGCATTACGCTTAATGCTGTAGCAACAAAAACAAACTCGCCTGATGCAAAAATCACTCAGACAGTAAAAGCGGCGGATGCCGGTGCTGATGCTGTCAATGCAAGTGGAACTGCCGGTAAATTTACTGATATTGCAGCTGACAAACCTGAGACAGGTTATGCACTGAAAACCGGTTCCGTTGAAGCAGTTTTGAACATTACCAAGAAAGCAGATGTAAGTCAGGCGGCAGATACTCTTCATTTCAGCCTTCAGGTTGGCGCAGACACTACGGAAGAGAACAAGATTAACGTAGATATCGAATCTATGAGCGCAAAGAGCCTTGGTATTGATAATGTATCCGTAACAGGAAAAGATTCCAGTAATGCGGATGAAGCTGTAAATACGATTGCCGATGCGATTGCTAAAGTTTCCAAACAGCGTTCCGCTCTTGGTGCAATTCAGAACAGACTTGAGCATACAATCAATAACCTCGACAACGTTGTTGAGAATACGACAAGCGCTGAAGCGGCAATTCGTGATACGGATATTGCGACAGAGATGGTTAAATACGCTAACAATAATATCTTACAGCAGGCAGGCACATCCATGTTGTCACAGGCAAATCAGTCCAACCAGCTTGCACTGTCATTACTTGGCTAATGAGTTATTCCGAAGCATATTTTGGTTAAGTAAGTATGCGGAATATATCATAAGAGTTCATTGTGAAAGGGGCTGCCGCACTAAGTCATTAGTGCGACAGCTTCTTTCTTTGCTATCCCGCGACCCTATTTGCTTGTATTTGATTTCAGCATTTCTATTTTATCAAGAAGTTCTTTAATAGTTTTCTCATTTTCGGCAAGTTTTGCGTCCTTTTCGGCAATAATCTTCTTATCTTTCTCGATAATTTTCTCATTCTCAGCAATAACCTTCTTATTTTCAGCAATAATATTCTTATTTTCCTCAATAATCTTCTTATCTTCCTCAAGCATCTTCTTATGCTCCGCAACTTCTCTCTCATACGCCCGTATATCCAGACAATACTCTTCACGGTCGCGGCAGCGCTTAAGGATCTGCTCTTCGGCGCTTAACTGAAAAATGGTTTTGGATGCTTCGTTAATGTATTGGTCTTTTGCTGCTAACATTTTAATCTCCTCCCATGTGGTGGCTTTAAAGAGCTTAGCCCAGTCATAAATATGATGTTCTTTGTCGTCATCAGTTGCAAGTTCTATACGAGATAAGTCTACCACACTTAAGGTCAGGTTGTCACTATAAAGATGATGATTTTTTACGTTAAGAAGTTTATAAGTGGCATAAAATTCAGAATAATCATCAAACAGCGTGTAATCCAGAAAACCGATATGTATGACAGGTTTAACCTCTGCATAATCCTGACCGTGATTCAGCATATCGAAAGAGCGGCAGAGATAACTGACGGAACGGTTTGACCAGATGAGCCTGCCCGTCACCTGCATTTCGAGATTAATACGGGAGCGGTTATTTAGTTTAACATTAATGTCCAGACGAAATTCCTTGTTTTTAATGGATTCTCCTAAGATGATAGGATTTGTGATTTCCACGGATACGATATCTTCTTCATGAAGATGCAGAAGCGAACAGATAAGACCGTGTAAAGCCTTGTTATTGGTCTGGAAAACCGCCCTGAACATATAGTCGTTAGTCATGCCGTAAGGGATGGTTCCGTGGGCGTCCTTAAGTAAATCATTTGGAAATAAATCATTTGGATTGGAAATGAAAGCTGCATTTTTTGAATTTGTCGTTTTTTGATTTGTCATTTTTTGATTCATAGATATGTCTCCTTATGTGATGTAAGATAACGGAAAGCGTACAGGCGGCTTTCCATCAAATGAATTGAATTGGTCGAATGACCGAACATGAATTACTTATATCACATTTAAGAGAAAAATGCAATTATTTCTTTTGTAAAATTTTTCTTACATACATAAAAAATGAGAAACTTAAATTCATAATCATCTTGACAATTTACATATATGATGTATGATGTAGGAGATTTCAGATATTTGCTGAAATATGGGGAAAGAATAGTGTGAAAAATCACACTGATGTGCTGATGTTTCACAATCTGAACATGTTCAGATGGCAATTTGTGCCGGAGCGTCACAAATATGCCTTGATGGCAGACGCAAATTAGAGATTTGCAACTTTGCATTGGCAAAGTTTTGCCCCTGTCGCGAAAGCGCTCCGGAATGGAGAATATTATGGAAAAGGATATGACAAAAGGCAGTCCGATGAAACTGATTCTGGGTTTTTCGGTTCCGTTGTTGTTCGGACTGTTATTTCAGCAGTTTTATAGTATGGTCGATACGATTATCGTCGGGCATTATCTGGGTGTGGAAGCCTTGGCGGCGGTTGGAGCGACCGGTTCGGTCAATTTCTTGATTATCGGGTTCTGCATGGGCGTCTGTAACGGTTTTGCGATTCCGATTGCACAGGAGTTCGGCGCGGGCAATGAGAGAAACCTGCGTAAATATGTAACAAACAGCGTACGTCTTGCGGTGGTGTTTGCTATCGTGATGACGATTGCGGTAGTTTTACTCTGCCGTCCTATTTTGCGCCTGATGCGGACGCCGGATAATATCATAGACGGTTCTTATAGTTACATAGTCATTATTTTCCTGGGCATTCCGGTTACTTATCTGTATAATATGACCTCGGCAATTATCCGTTCCCTTGGCGATAGTAAGACGCCGGTTATTTTTCTGGTAATGTCGGCGTTTTTAAATATCATTCTGGATTTGGTCTGCATTATTGTCTTTCGCTGGGGCGTTGCCGGAGCGGCGGCAGCGACAGTCGTATCCCAGATGACGGCAGGCGTTTGTTGTTTCTTTTTTATGCGCAAAAAATTCAGCATCCTGCAGATGAGTAAAGAGGACTGGATGAAAGACAGGAATTTTATGGGGAAACTGTGCAATATGGGTCTGCCGATGGGGTTACAGTATTCAATTACGGCAATCGGCAGCGTCATTTTGCAAAGCGCGGTCAACAGTATCGGTTCCGACGCGGTGGCGACCGTGACGGCGGGCAGTAAACTCAGTATGTTTTTAATGTGTCCTTTCGACGCAATGGGTTCTACGATGGCGACCTATGGCGGACAGAATGTGGGAGCGGGAGAGTTCGACAGAGTCGGCAAAGGATTAAAAAGCTGTGTGCTGTTGGGCGCCGCTTATTCCGTAATAGCGCTTATCGCCGTGTTATTGATTGGCGATAATATGCTGTTATTGTTTCTGGATAAGAGCGAGACGGCAATCTTGGAAAATGCCAAATGGTATATTACTATCAATGTCTGCTTTTATTTTTTGCTTGCGCTCGTGAATATCGTGCGCTTTTTGATACAGGGTATGGGTTATAGCAGACTGGCTGTTTTTGCGGGTATGTTTGAAATGATAGCCAGAGGGCTGGCAGGCTTTGTGCTGGTTCCGATTTTCGGCTTTACGGCGGTTGGATTCGCCAACCCGCTTGCATGGCTGTTTGCGGACGCCTTTCTCATTCCCGCTTATATTCATGCAAGAAAAGATGTGGAGAGGATAAGACAGAAGCACGTCGCACGCTCGGAAAGCTAAGGGAGGATAAGGATAAGGCTATGGCAGTTACTATTTTTACAATGACGCATAAAAAATTCAAAGAACCGTCCGACCCCATCTATCTTCCCTTACAGGTCGGGAAAGCCTGCGGAGAAAATTTGGGCTATGCGGGGGATGATACCGGCGATAATATCTCTGCTAAAAACTGCTATTATGGAGAGTTGACGGGCGTTTACTGGGTGTGGAAAAATGTCCATACTTCGGACTATGTCGGCGTATGTCATTACAGAAGGTATTTTTGCACCGAAGAGGGAAGAATTTTGAACGAAGCGGACTATCATAATATTTTGAAAGAGTATGACATAATTGTCTCTAAAAAGCTGAAACTCAATTTCTCCTATTTTGACGGTTATGCGAGCGATTATAATATTTTCGACCTTGTGACGACGGGAGAGGTTATCAGACAAAAATATCCCGGCTATTACGATAATTTTGAACGGCTTGTGCATGGAAACGGAACCTATTTTGCGAATATGATGGCGGCGGATAAAGCGTTGTATGACGAGTACTGCGCGTGGCTGTTTTCCATTTTTGCAGAGGTGGAAAAAAAGATTCATCCGGAAAACTATGACGATTATCATAAAAGGGTTTTCGGGTTTATCTCGGAATTTCTGCTGATGGTCTGGGTCGAGACAAAAGGCTTGAAAGTATACGAATGCAAGGTTGGCATGACGACGGAAAAATACGAAACAAAACAGATGAAAGAAAAGCTGGCGGATTTTTTTGCTAAGAAAGATATCGCGGGCGCGAAAGCGTATTTTCTGGAATCTTTGGAAAAAAGACCGGACGTCTTGATGGAAGCTTCGGACATTACAGGGGAGTTAAAGGTGTCGATGCAGGCAGTCGCGGTCTGTGAACTGGAAATGCAGGAATACGGAGAGAGCGTTATCGACAGAATACAGGATTTTGATGGATTGATACGCTATTTTAACAGATTAAACGACGCTGTCAATGCCTGTAAGATGGGGCGGCTGCAGGACGAGGATATCCATTTTTTACAAAAAGAAAAGATATCCGCTGTCGCGATAGAGGCTTCGGCGCGGCTTTTCTGTATGGAAGAGGGAGAACTTGCGCGGGTGGCTGCAGAGATAAAAAAGACAGCGGGATGCGCTTAGACGGCATTCCCGCTGTTTGTCTGTTAATGTGTCAGATTGGAAATATCGATAGTCGGGTCGGTTGCGGCGCCTCTTGTACTGCCAAGGTAAGTGATAGAGCCGTCTTTTTCATAGCGGAAAAAATAAGTGGAAATGACATCCGTGTCGGCTTCTTCATTGGACAGCAGCGACAGGGAAACGGCGATTTCCACCGTATCGTCCGAAGCGTCCATATCGTATAAGGCGCATAGCGGCCACGGCGTTAAAGCGTTCGTCAATTCCTCGCTGTATCCCTGTGAGACATCGATACCGTTAATAATAAGATGCGTGACAAAGTCGGAGGTTCCCTCCGCGACCTCTTCATAGTTTGTATAAAGTTCTATCGTATCTTCTACGCCGTCGCCGTTAATATCCATCGTATAGGAAGCGCCGTCCTCTATCTGCACGGTCAGATTCCCGGCATAGCGGTATTCTTCTTTTAATCCCATATCATATAAATCGTTGTAGGGAATCGGAAATTCTATCGTGCCTGAAGCATAGGGACCAAGCGCATACGGGTCGCTGATAAAAATAAGCCCGTTTGTGGACAGATACCATTTCTCATCGGCATAAAGAACCGATTCCAGCGTTTCCGGCGATGTGTTAGGAAATAATATTTCCTGATAGAACTCATTTTCGGCAAGCGCCTGATTGAAAGCAAGCGTGTTATCATAAAAAGAATCGGGGTCGTCAGACAACTCTGAAAAGGTAATCAATTCACCTGTCTGTGAACTGTAATTGACGCCGATGGTCGTATAGTTGCCATGTGCGCCGTCTGCATATTCATAATATCGCGCGGTAAAAGAAACGACATTACTGTCACAACGTGTAACGGTAAAGTCCAAATCGGAGGAATATTCAAAAAAATCATATTCGGGATTTTCCTCTATATAGTATTGATATTGTTCTTGCGCCATAGTAAGCAGCATGGTATTGGAGGCAAAATCATCAACCCTTGTTTGAATATCGGCGTTGATTTTATCGGCGGCGGCTTCATTACCCTCTATGGAGACAACAGGATAGATGATGACGCGTGTATAGATAGTCGTGCCATCCTCTGCCGTTTCCTGATTTTCTTCCGTTAAAAATTCAACAGAGACAGAAAAAGACTGCGCCGTGCTGTCAGAGGTATTGTTGGTAGTATCGGCGCTGTCAATTATTTTGTCATCCGCGGCGTTTGGCGCGCCGTCCTGCTTTCCGCATGCGCTGCATAACAGCATAACGGAGGCAAGCGCGGTGTAGATAAATTTCTTTTTCATAATGGTAATCTCCATTCTGTGGCGTTTATGCGACACTAAGCTCCTTTTCAGCCTTTATAAATAGTTTTGTTTTTCATTAGTGTATCATACTCCGGCATAAAATCAAATACCACGGACGGGTCGGTAACAGCGGTTCTTGTTTTGCCAAGATAGGTGAGGGAAGCGTCGTTTTCATAGCGATAGAAAAAAGTAGTCGGTATCACGTCGTCTCCACCCGGGTTCTCCCAATTCATCTGAAACGCAATTTCGATTGCGTCATCTTCCGTATCCATATCATAGAGAAAACATTCTGTCCAGCAAAAGATATAAGCATCGTCTGAAAATTGACCTGCCAGCTGCTCATTCTGCAGAGCATAATCCACGCCGTTAATGATAAAGTGTAGGTTGGTGCTGGCGCTTCCCGGTCGTTCGATATAAAATTGAATTTCTTCATCCTGACCGTCGCCGTTTAAGTCATAGGAGCAGATTTTTTCGGTTTGCAGGTGGATAGTTCTTTTACCATCATAAGCGTATTGCGCCTGAAAGTCCATTTCTTCTAAATCTGCATAAGGAATGGTAAATTCGATTTCCCCAGCCACAAAGGCGCCAAGTTCATAGGGGTTGCTGAAAAAGACCAGACCGGAGGTGGAAAGATACCATCTGTCGTCCTGATAAAGCGTATTTTCTAAATCAATGTCTCCTGCCCAACTCTCGTCCGTCCACATGATACTTTGATAAAAATTAGAGGCGGCAAGATTTTGAAGAAAAGCCAATGTATTTTGATGGAAAGCATCGGCGTCTGCACAAAGGTCTGCAAAATCAATTTTTTCGCCCGTCCGCGTATCATAGTTTACTCCGGTATGATAGTCCATACCGTGCGCGCCGCCGGTATAGCAGTCGTGTGTAATATGAAAAGAAATGACATTACTGTCAGCACGAGCGACGCTGAATATTAGTTTATCTCGATAATAAATATAGACATTTGTATTATAATATTCTTCATATTCGGTTTTCGCCCATGCCACATAACGCCTAGTGGCATAAAAAGAATCTATCATAGTCTGTATATCCGCATTGATTTTGGCGGCGGCGTTTTCGTTTCCGTCGATTATGATATGCGGATAAGTGCAGACATTCTCATATATTATTTTGTCGTTCACCGCTTCCATGCTTCGCTTTTCGCTGTACATAAAAATGGAAACGGGAGAGGTGAGCGTGGTATGGGCGGTATACTGTATGATGTCGGAATCCTGCATACTGTCTGTATCCTGTCCGTTCAACATACCGGCAATGTCAAAAATTTTATTGACCTGTGCAGTGGACGGCATGACTGTGAATATACTTTCCGGCTGGTATGGGGAAAAGGAGATATTATCCTGCTGTGCGCTATATAAGCACAAGTATACGGCGCATACGCATACGCCAATCATGGATAGGCGGAAGATTATTTTTTGCTTCATAACGGTTTACCTCTTTTCAGGGGAATGAAATGGTGTCTGCATTAGCAGTTTTTTGTAAAATAATTATAACATATGCAGACATGGATAACATCCGGTTTTTACATTCCGTAAATATTCAAAATATTGTTCCGCTGCGCTGTTTTCCTGAGTGCATCCTCTGTGGTAATGTGATATACTTCCATAGAAGGGAGAGAGCATTTCATGAATAATCAATATAATAAAACAATTACCGCCTGTTTTGTAGGCTATATTGTGCAGGCGATTGTCAATAATTTTGTACCGCTTCTTTTTCTGGTTTTTCAGCGGACTTACGATATTCCGCTTGCCCGGATTACGCTTCTGGTTACTTTTAATTTTGGTATCCAGCTTTTGGTGGATTTGTTATCGGCAAAATTCGTGGATAAAATAGGGTATCGCGTAGCCATGACAGCGGCGCATATCTTGTCTGCGGCGGGGTTGATTCTTTTGACGTTTCTGCCGGAAGTATGTCCGTCGCCGTTTGTTGGAATCCTGATTGCGGTTATGATATACGCTATAGGCGGAGGGCTTTTGGAAGTCCTTGTCAGTCCGGTGGTGGAAGCGTGTCCGTCCGATAATAAGGAAAAAGCAATGAGTATGCTGCATTCTTTTTATTGCTGGGGTCATGTGGGGGTAGTGCTTTTTTCTACCCTGTTTTTCAAACTCTTCGGTATTGATAACTGGAAGTTTGCGGCGGTTTTATGGGCGGTTGTGCCGATTTGCAATGCGTTTGTCTTTACCCGAGTTCCTATCGCGCCTCTGTTGGAAGAGGGAGATACGGGACTGCGTTTGAAAGAACTGTTTAGCATGAAAATATTTTGGATTTTGCTGATTATGATGATCTGCGCCGGAGCAAGCGAGCAGGCGGTCAGCCAATGGGCTTCCGCTTTCGCGGAACAAGGGCTGGGAATTTCAAAAACAGCGGGAGATTTGGCGGGACCGATGGCATTCGCCATTTTTATGGGAACGGCAAGAGCGTTTTACGGAAAATACGGGGATCATATTGAACTGAATCGTTTTATGATTTACAGCAGTATTTTGTGTATTATTTCTTACTTAGGAATATCCTTGCTGCCGATTCCGCAGTTAAGCCTGGCGGCGTGCGCGCTCTGCGGTCTCTCTGTCGGTATTATGTGGCCGGGAACATTCAGTAAAGCGGCAAAAGCCCTCCCTAAAGGCGGAACGGCTATGTTTGCGCTGTTAGCACTTGGCGGTGACATAGGCTGTTCGGGCGGTCCTACGCTGGTTGGTTTTATATCAAGCGAACTGGGAGGCAATTTAAAAATGGGAATCCTTGCGGGAATTATATTTCCGGTATTATTATTGCTGGGGTGTTTGTTGTGCGAAATTAACAAAAAAGCACTCTAAAATTGTCTGTTTACTGAATTGACATGGCAGGGCAGCTGTGTTATGCTCATGTAGTACAGTAATTTTCCTGATTTTTATTTCTGATTATGAAAGCCTTGAAAGAGGTTATACCAAACAAACAGGCATCGCATCTTTCAAGGCGATATTTTTACTCTATATTCCGTTCATCCATACTTTCATAAAAAACTTTATCTGGCAGTACATTGATGGTGACCTTATCGCTGCTGTATTGTGCCGAAATTTCCTCCAGCCTCTTGATAATGTCCTCTTTACTCAGTGCCAGAGCGTCGTTGATATCGGTATTTTCCCAAAATTCCTGTACGGCGTTCATCATACCGCCGACGCAGTGGTCGCGTTCATAGACGGTGACGGATTCTTTGTCGGCAATATGATAGGAAAAAGCGTATTCCATGCCGCAGTAGGCTAATCGATAATCACTTCCATATTCCATCTTGTCGGGGAAATAGATGGTGACGACAGGGTCTTTTTCCGGTTCGGACATTTTAAGGCTTTTGACATATTCTCCGTTTTCCATGCCCGACGCCCAGGCAGTGAGTGACACAAATGTCATTTCTTCATCGGATAAAGAGACGGTATAATCCTGTAAAGCACGGTCGATGTCGATTCGTTCTATCCGTTCATAATTTTCATCCGCCCATGCCAATAATGCCGCATTGAAATCCGCAATGGACATATTTTGATAATCCGCTGTTTTTAAGGCAAATAAAGAACGGTAGTCGCTTTCAGTGCCGTTAGGATAGCCGCGGCGTTCGGCTTTCGCTTCGTTATTTTGAGAAGAAATAGTATCTTTACCGCCCTTGTCCGACAAAACAAGCGGGGTATAAAAATACTCTACGTCAGCCTGCAGTTTGCCGGTACTCCATTTTTCCATAAGCAGTTTGGTTTCTGACGCGAGGGCTTTTTGCATATAGGCTTCGTCTTGTAACTGTTCCATATTTTTGCTTTGTATGATATCTGCCAGCCCCGACGCCAGCCCGGAGTGTGCGGCATCGTATTCTCCGACCGTAAGGGAATCAGGGTCTAAGATAGTAAGGGTAATGCTATATTCCAGACTGGCATTATCCGCCGCATCAGGATATTTTGTCTGGGCGGGTTCCGATATGGCGTAGCCGCCAAAAATTCTCGACGACCAGTTTTCGGCAGTCAGCGGCGACAGTATATTATATAGAAAGTAAGCCGTTTCCATGCTGTCGGTACCCTCTTTCGTTTCATAAATAGAATAGAGTCTTTCATCTGTGAAAAAACGCTCCAATAAGTCGTTGTATTCTTTCGTATCGGTTACCTGCCAGACTTTATTTTGATATTCAGAAACACTCATATCTTTGTAACCGTCGAATTGCAGGGAAAGCAGTTTATCAAAGTCATCCTCCGAAAAAGCGGTATCAGAAGAGCCGCTCATACTTTTTTCAAGTTGTGACGGGGCAGGTCTATTGGCTGCGGAAGTAGCAAAAGCAGTTGTTGTAAAAATAATAAGCGCGGCGGCGATAAGAATCGCGGACAGGGATGTTTTTTTAATTTTCATAATTGCAGTAATCCTTTCTTCGGCAGCATTTTTATTAAAATTGTTGCAAAACGGCATAAAAGCGTTTTTCTGTTCCTCCATACCGATAAGCATAAAAGCATAGGCGGACTTCGACGTTTCATCAAGGCGGTGCAGTACACTTTCGTCACAAGCCAGTTCCATATCCCTGTTAAAAAGAAAATACATTACCCACACAAGCGGGTTGAACCAGTGAATGCAGAGCGTGGAGGCGATAAGCAGTTTTGTCAGGGCGTCCAAACGCCGGATATGAATATATTCATGTAAGAGTATATATTGAAGCTGCACTGTATTTTCCCAGTTGGTTTTCTTTGGCAATAAAATAACGGGTTTTACAATACCGTATGTCAAGGGCGTTAAAATGCGGTCGGATTCTCTAATGCGGATAAAGCGGCGCAGAGAATGCGTATCCAGCCAGTGTTTTACAAAATCATTTTGAACGGGTAGGGAGGTTTGAAATTCAAAACGGCAGCGGCAGTATGATACGGTGAAAAATAGCATACAGACCGCCGTTCCCACGAGCCGGACAAGCGTCCAGGGAGAAATGTTTTTCAATATATCCGGTGCGGTTATGGCTTCTTTTGCGGGTGCATCTGTCGCCTCGTTCATGAGCATATCTGCCGGTTGGTACGTCGTTTCTTTTACGGAGTCATACGGCGTATAGGCAGCCGCGTCCGTCCGGATAAAAGAATACACGCTTAACGTGGAGGGGATGGAAAACGGTATCAGCAGTCTTACCAAGGCAATCCACCATAAAATTAAAAACGTGGTTTTGGGTAATTTATGAAGCGTAAACGTGCGGATAACGATGACGGCAATAATAAGAACCGCCCCGGAAAAACTCATTTGCAGTAAACTCATAAATATAAGCCTCCTTTTTGTGCATAACATTTTATTCCAATTCCCCGACAATCTGTTTCAGTTTGTCAATCTGTTCGGCGGAAAGTTTTTTCCTGCTAAGAAGCGCCGCAAATAGTTTGTCGGCGGAACCGTCATAGATTTTATCGATTAATTCGTTTGTTTCCGCTTCCTGCACTTCCTCTTTCGGGATGAGCGCGTGGCACATAAAATTGGGTTCGCTGCGCTCGATTGCGCCTTTTTTGATACATCTTTTAATTAAAGTATAGGTGGTGTTCATGTTCCAGCCGACTTCTTCTTTCAGGATGTCTGAAATGCGTTTCGCGGTAGTGTCGCCCTCCCGCCAGAGCACTCCCATGATTTTTAACTCTGAATCAAACAGTTTTATGCCCATGATAATATTCTCCTTTCATCCGCACTACTACAGTAGTTTAACTGTAAACATATCATACCGCAGATGAAAGAGAATGTCAATACTACTGGAGTAGTTTATAAATTTAATTTTGCAGCAGCCAGAATCCCCTCCCGCCATTGAGTCTCACCGTCATTTGTGTTAAAATACTACCACAGGCGGCGCTATGCCACCCCAAATTTAAATAATGCACAAACCGCTTTTAGCAGATATGATACGCACTATGGTGCAGAAATGGAGACGAACATGAACTATAAGGAAGCCTATAAAAAATTAGAAAAATACGGACAGCTTCATCTGTTACAATACTATGACGAGCTGACGGCAAAAGAGCAGGAAAGCCTTTTGGCACAGATAGAGGATATTGATTTGTCGGTGACGGATTCCTGCAAGCATAAAGAGGAATTGAACCAAAAGGGGAAAATCACGCCGCTGTCGGCGATGCAGCTAAAAGAGATTCAGGAAAGAAAAGAAGAATTTACAAAGGTTGGCATGGAAGCGATTCGGGCGGGAAAAGTAGGCGCCGTTTTACTGGCGGGCGGCATGGGTACAAGACTTGGTTCCGATGCGCCGAAAGGCGTTTATAATATCGGCTTGACGAAAGAGGTTTTCATTTTCCAGCGGCTCATCGAGAATCTTCTGGACGTGGTTCGTGCGGCGGACACATGGATTCATTTGTTCGTTATGACGAGCGATAAGAACCATGAGGCAACGACGAAATTTTTTAAAGAGAAAAATTACTTCGGCTACCGTCCGGAATACGTTACTTTCTTTATGCAGGAGATGGCTCCCGCAACCGACTACGACGGTAAAGTATATTTGGAGGAAAAAAGTAAAATATCCACTTCGCCGAATGGCAACGGAGGCTGGTTTTCGTCCATGATGAAATGGGGCGTTGTAGATAAAATTCATGAGGCGGGAATCGAATGGCTGAATGTTTTTGCAGTGGATAATGTGCTGCAGAGAATCGCAGACCCCTGTTTTGTCGGTGCAACGATTCAGACGGACAGCGACGTCGGCGCTAAGGTGGTTCGTAAAAACACGCCGGACGAAAGAATCGGCGTGATGTGTTTAGAGGATGGCAGACCGTCTATCGTAGAATATTACGAGCTGACAGAAGAGTTGATGAATGCCAAGGACGAAAACGGCGACCCGGCGTACAGCTTTGGCGTTATCCTCAATTATCTGTTCCGGGAAAAAGCCCTGGAGGAAATCGCAGCGAAAAAGCTGCCGCTCCATATCGTGGAGAAGAAGATTCCCTGTCTGGATAAAAACGGCAATGCGGTAAAACCCGAAGAACCGAACGGCTATAAATATGAGCAGCTTGTTCTGGATATGATTCACGAACTTAACTCCTGTCTGCCTTATGAGGTGGAGAGAAACTACGAATTTGCACCGATTAAGAATAAGACGGGCGTTGATTCCGTAGAGAGCGCACGGGCGCTATGCAAAGAAAACGGCATAGAATTATAAATGTAGTGAGAGATTGCAGGAAGAATCGCGTTAGCGATTCTTTCATATGAAGAGGGTTCGCATTGCGAACCATAGAAGTTCTTGACGAAACAGCCTTTGCTGTGAGTCTTAGAACTTCTCTTCATATTTAACATTTTGACAGATTTGCCCAACATTCCATGCTTGATGAAAAAGTAAAAACGAGGGTAGAATAAGAAAAGAAAGAGATTACAAAATCGGAAAATAAGGAGGCGCTTTTATGGCAATTTTAGTAACAGGCGGAGCGGGATATATCGGTTCCCACACAGTGGTGGAATTACAGAATGCAGGATATGACGTAGTCGTAGTGGATAATTTATCCAATTCCAGCGAAAAATCATTGCAGAGAGTAGAAAAAATCACCGGTAAGCCGGTAACATTCTATCGTGCGGATATTTTGGACAGGGAGGCTTTGGAAAATGTATTTCAGAAAGAAAAGATAGATTCCTGTATCCATTTCGCTGGGCTTAAGGCGGTCGGTGAATCCGTAGCAAAACCATGGGAATACTATGAAAATAATATTGCAGGCACGTTGACATTAGTGGATGTAATGAGAAAACATAATGTAAAGAATATTATTTTTTCCTCTTCGGCAACCGTGTACGGCGACCCCGCAGTGATTCCGATTACGGAGGAATGCCCGAAAGGACAATGCACAAATCCGTACGGATGGACAAAGTCCATGTTAGAGCAGATTCTTTCCGATATGCAGAAAGCAGACCCGGAATGGAACGTTATTTTACTGCGTTATTTTAACCCGATAGGCGCGCATCAGAGCGGTACAATCGGCGAAAATCCGAATGGCATTCCGAATAACTTAATGCCCTATATTACACAGGTAGCCGTTGGCAAGTTAAAAGAACTCGGCGTATTTGGCAACGATTATGATACACCTGACGGAACGGGCGTGCGCGACTATATCCATGTGGTGGATTTGGCGCTCGGTCATGTAAAAGCCCTGAAAAAAATCGAGGAAAAAGCGGGACTTTGTATTTACAATCTCGGTACGGGTACAGGCTACAGCGTTTTAGATATCGTGAAAAACTTCGAGGAAGCTACCGGCGTCAAGATTCCGTATGTGATTAAGGACAGACGTCCCGGCGATATCGCGACTTGCTATTCCAATGCGGAAAAAGCAAAAAAGGAACTCGGCTGGGAAGCAAAGTACGGCATCAAAGAAATGTGCGCCGATTCCTGGAGATGGCAGAGCAATAACCCGAACGGGTATGAGGATTAAAAAGAGTTTTTGTGGGTTTTGCGGTACTCTTTTGGTGTAACTCCGTATTTTTCCTTAAATAAAGCGTAAAAATGCGTACGGTTTGTAAATTTTAATCCGGCGGCTATGGCGCTGATGGATTCGTTAGTTTCCGTTAGACGCTGTGCCGCTTTTTTCAGGCAGAAAGTCATACCGTAATCATAAAGGCACATATCGGTAAATTTGTTGACGATGCGGTTTAAATAGTCGCCGCTGTAATTTAGGAATTGTTCAAGCTGTGTGCGCGTCATGCGCCCGTCGCTTTCTTCAAAAAGCCGGGTAATGCGCGCAAAGAGCAGAAAATCGCTGTTCGTATCCAGACGGATATTGGTGCAGTGATAATAATTTGGTGATGATAAATATGACAAAAGGGCGCACAACTGTCCGTAAATTTGATAAGAAGCGCCAAATTTAGGACAAAGAAGCGTCTGTATCATGGCTTGCGCCATGCCGTGCAGATGCCTGGCATGAAGATGATTCTGGTAAGCGGGAATAAAGTCGAGGTAAGCGCGTTTTCCGGGATTTTCCAAATCGGAGGCAATAAATTGATAAAGCTCGCTGTGATAAATTTCTCTTTCGTGTACAAAAGAGGAATTATGTGCGGAGGCAAACAGCTCTGTAATAAAATCGGGGGACATACCGATATATAAAACTCTGCACCGGGACGTATAATGCTCCATATGGCGCAGACTGCGGTTTATCAGGCAGCAGGAGCCTGCGGTGTAGAGATATTCTTTTCCCTCGATTTTCTGTATCATATTTCCTTCCAGTACAATCACAAATTCAAAAAAATCATGTAAATGCGGCGCATTTTTCTTATAGGGGTCATTTTTGCCGGAGAGCGGTTCCTGATACAAAACGGCTTTTGTGGATGACATTGTCACAATATTGACATAATCGTCCGGTTTAGAACCGTTACAATATTCCAACGTGAGTTGAAACGGTACATTCATGCAGTAAAAACGGCTGAAATCGCTTTCTCCGTTTTGGATTTTGATAGAAGAATCACTGCTGTCCAGCGCTTCTAACATAGTTAATGTGGTATCTTTTTTCATAGGCGCTCCGTCTATATAGTATTCCCGAATATGATACAAATGGGAACTGCTCAAGTCGTTTTGTGATATTGTTGTGTAATATGCTGATTTTCTATAATTATAAGGAAAACAGGCAGGAAAGTAAAGAGTTCATGAGCTGTAAAGAAAAGGGAGGAAAAGTACAATGAAGAGATTTGGTACAAAATTACTGGTTTTGTGTATCAGCGGAAGTCTCTGTTTCACTGCTTTATCAGGGTGTGGAGCAGAAAACGGCGCGGACAACAGCGCAGAAAGCGCGGCGGCAGACACTACGGAAAGTGAAACGGTAAACAGCACGGAAAGCGAAGCGGCAAACAGCACGGAAAATGAAACGGGAAGTGGCGTAGACGGCGTAGAGACATTTTCACTGCCGGACGGTCCGGAGGAATCGGAAATCTATCTGGAACCGATTGCGGATATTTCGGACGACTTTATCCGCGGCATGGATGCGTCAGCCGTGCTTGTGGAAGAAAACAGCGGCGTGAAATATTATAACTATGACGGGGAAGAGCAGGATGTTTTTAAGACATTGGCGCAGTCCGGCGTCAATTATATCCGCATCCGTGTCTGGAACGACCCCTATGATGAAAACGGCAACGGCTACGGCGGCGGTAATAATGACGTCGCAACGGCAATAGAACTGGGAAAACGCGCAACCAAGTACGGCATGAAAGTATGTATTGATTTTCATTATTCTGATTTCTGGGCGGATCCGAAAAGACAGCTTACGCCTAAGGCATGGGAGGGGATGAGCGCCGAAGAAAAATGCGACGCGCTCTATGACTTTACCAAGGAAAGCCTCACGGAGATTCTGAACGCGGGCGTAGATGTGGGAATGGTGCAGATTGGAAATGAAATTAATAACGGTATGGCTGGCGAGACGCTTGTTCCCGTAGTCATGAACCTTTTGACTGCAGGAAGTAAAGCCGTCCGTGAAATTTCGGAAAGCTATGGGAAAGATATTCAGATTGTCGTACATTATACCAATATTGAAGATGCGGACGGCATCAATACGATTGCCCGCAATCTGATGAACCACGGCATCGATTATGATATTTTCGGTTTATCCTATTATCCGTTCTGGGATGGCACGAATGAGAATATGCAGGCTGTGGCTAAGAACATTCAGGACAAATACGGTAAAAAGGTAATGATTGCGGAAACGTCTTATTGCTATACGGCTGAAGATGGGGACGGCTGCGAAAACAGCTTGCACGGTACGGACGATTTGACGGAAGGGTATGCGGCAAGCGTGCAGAGCCAGGCGACAATGATTCGTGATATCTGCGAGGCGGCAAATGACGTCGGCGTCATCGGTATTTTCTACTGGGAAGGAACATGGATTCCGGTAGGTAAAGCAACACAGGATAACTCTCAAATATGGGAACAATACGGAAGCGGCTGGGCGAGCAGCTATGCGGCGGATTATGACCCGGATGACGCCGGTTTATATTATGGAGGCTGTTCATGGGATAATCAGGCGATGTTTGATTTTGACGGTTATCCGCTTGCTTCTTTAAATGTATTCAAATACTTAAAATATGGCGCTACGGCGCCGTTAGCGATTGATTCTATTCCTGAACTTTACGCTTCCTGCGACGTCGGCGGCACGCTCGAACTTCCGCAGAAAGTGGATGTGATTTATAATGATCGTTCGGCTAATACGCAGGTTGACGTCACATGGGATGAGGCGCAGATTGCCGCAATCGATACCAGTGTCGGCGGTACTTATGATATTACGGGCACGGTAGAAGATGGCACTCCCGTTACCTGCCATATGGAAGTGGTAATGCTCAATCATGCGAAAAATCCGAGTTTTGAAGACGCAGACACATCTATGTGGAAAGTGACGTATGAGGGAGAAAACAATCCGACGGACTTCCAGAGAAAGGCGGATGACGCTTATACCGGAGAGACGGCATTCCATTTCTGGTCGGAAAATTCCGACATGGAATTTGCCATCGAACAGGAATTTACGGATTTGGAACCCGGAACTTATCAGCTCTTTGCATATGCACAGGGCGGCGATATGTCGGAAGATTCCGTACTGGAATTGTATGCGGTTACCGGCGGGGAAGAGCAGTCAGAACCTTTTGCAGTGACAACTTATGCGGATTGGAAGAAGCCTACAATCCCTGAAATAAAAATTACCGACGGTACGCTCACTATCGGCGTGCGTATGAAGTGTAACGCAAAAAGCTGGGGAACTGTGGATGACTTTACATTAAACAGAATCGGAGATTAAATTTATATATATTTAAGAAGAATGCCTATACTTAGGCATTCTTCGGTGTGAAGAAGATTTGCGTAGCAAATCGTAGAAGTTCTTAGCGAGACACCCACTGGTGTGAGCTTTAGAACTTCTCTTCACACTAAACTAGGTACATAAAAATGAAATGACACATACTTCCGCCCATTACAAACAGATGAAAAATCTCATGCGATCCGAAGTATTTATGCTTACTGTTAAAGATGGGCAGTTTTAACGCATAAATAACGCCGCCTATCGTATAAATGACGCCTCCGGCAAGCAGCCAGAGAAAAGCGCTGTGCGGCAGCGTGTTCCACAACTGTCCGAAAACGCCGAGACAGACCCATCCCATAGCGATATAAATAGTAGAAGAAAACCATTTCGGGCAGGTAATCCATAATGCCTTAATCACCATACCGGCAATAGCGATAGCCCATACGACTGCTAACAGCGTATATCCTGATTTTCCCCCTAATACGATCAGACAGACCGGCGTATAAGAACCCGCTATGAGTACGAAAATCATCATATGGTCGATTTTGCGGAAGATGCGCAAAAAGCGGTCTTTTACTACGACGCTGTGATATACGGTGCTTGCCGTATACAGGGCAATCATACTGAGCATAAATATACTCATTGCTACAAAGGCAACATAGCCGTCAAAAACAGCAGCCTTTATCAAGAGCGGTGTGGAAGCGAAAACAGCTAATAACATAGCGATAAAATGAGTGATTGCGCTTCCCGGTTCACGAATAGTTATCTGCATGATAAATTCCTCCTTTTTTCTCCTCTTGCATATGCGGTGCAAACTACAAGATGAAACACAAATAACACAACAAGTAGTTTTTAAAACTACATATAATATACAACAATACTACACCTTATATTTTCCACAGTCAATAGAAAAAATACCAAAATAAATAAATTTGATTACCGTGAGATACCATACTGATATGTGCGTAAAAATGGAGGAACATATGCGCATAAAGATATTGTAAATGATGCAAATATGATACAAAAATGATGCAAATATGATGCACTCCTATGTTATGCTGAGATAACATAAGAGATAGCGAAATACTATGGAGGAGGCTGTCTGATATGAAAAGAATTCTCAGTATTTGTATTATTATGGCTTTATTGAGCAATGCGCAGGTGGCAAAAGAATATTTTGAAGAAGAAACAAACATATCTCAAAAGGAAACTGACATAGAAAACTCTGAGCCGAAATTATCTGATGAAAATCTGGAACAGATAAAGAGCGAAGCAGATTCATTTTTATCCGCATCTGTTGTTTCGGACTTTTTAGCCATGGATTCTGAGGATTTTGAAAACAAGTATGACAGAAATCAATTATATGAGGACAGCATCCTTTATTGTGATATGGCAGCATGGAGGTTTCATGGGTATTACGGCATGGAAATTGATTGGGAGGATTGCTATGACTATTTTAATATTATCAACATTACAGCATTGCGCTATATAGCAGATGGCAGCTTATATAATTTTGTAGAGGAAAATCATACTGATAAGGATTCTCTTGTCGATAGCAATCCTACGACAGGCGTTTATATTCAACATATGGGAGTTTATGCAATATCAATATATTTTCAAAGAGATATGGATACTCAAAAGGAAGATTTGGTGAAGGTGTTGGAAATTTCATTTGTGAAAATGGAATTAAGAGAGGGAGTAGGAACAGCACCGGAAACGTTATATCAATTATTAGAAGATGACTATTATGATGGAAGAGAGCGCATTTTGTCAGAAGACTGGATGATATCACCGGGAGGAAATAAGGAAGTTTGTGTACTTAATGGAGGACTAACCAAGAGTCCGGCGCAAATTTTTATACGCTATCAGGATAAAAGACCGGATACTGTTTTCCGGTTTGAATGGGAGCAGGGGGCTGTCGGATGGATTGACAACGAACATGTTGTTTGCTATACGATGGATGTCAAACCTAAGTTAATTCATTTGGAAACGAATCAAATAGAGGAGATAGAAATACCTGTTGGAGATAATGGATGGTGGGACGTTGCTTTTGATGCTTATGGGGCGCATTATGAGATAAAGGGGAATCATCTGATTGCCCGGTATGAGAGCGAAGAACTTTATCGTTGGGATATTGTGAAAAAAAATAATGAAGTATATATTATTCCTCAATCACCTGAATCTCCAAATAATCAAACGCAATGCTTTCTATGAAATTGTCCTGTGTGAAACGGGTTTTGTCGTGCCTTTTAAACTCGTGGATATTGGCGTCTAACCAGATTGGCTTGCCCAAATCGAACTGGTAGCAGATTTCGTCCAGGGCGTGAAAGATTTTATGCGTCCTCGTATCGTCGCTATTGTCACAGATAACGGTATCTTTCAGCATGTGATTGTTGTGAAATTCCTTTGCCCATAAACGAAACATGAGTTGACCTCTTTCTGATAAAAGTATCTATAAACACTATACAAATCATTCCGTCAAATGTAAATACCATCTTTTGCTTTTTCTTTTGGTGCGGAAATGCTACAATACTATCATGATGAAAATACGAAATGGCAATGGAAAAAGAAATGAAAAAAGAAGTGAAAAATACAGCGTGATACTTGGTTTTGGCTTTGCGCTCTCCTGTGTGCTGGGATACAGGCTGCAGCATGACGGCTATACATTCCGTACCATACCAGAGCTGGTCCTCATGGTATTAGCGACATTAATTATGACATTCGTGTCAACTATTGTCGCGCGCATTCTGTTCAAACTTCTTGCATATTTGCAAAACAGCGGACTAAAGAGCCGGGCAGTTCCAAAAGAATATAGCGGCAGGCAGGCATTTTTCTTTTATGCGGGCGTTATCTTACTGTTTTGGGTTCCCGTTTTTCTGGCATATTACCCCTCCGTTTTCGCATATGATGCAGAGGCGCAGTTTTATCAGTTTTTATCGCATGATTACAGCACACATCATCCGTTGATACATACATTATTTCTAGGGGCTTTTTTTTGGCTGGGCGGAAACGTGCTTGGTTCTTATTCGGCGGGCATGGCGCTTCATTCCGTCGTGCAGATGCTTTTGATGGCGGGCATTTTGGGCTATGCTATGGCGGTATTGTACCGGATGCGGACGTCATGGGTGATGCGGCTTGTGCTGCTCGTTTTCTATGCCCTCTTTCCCGTCCATTCCATCCTCTCGCTCAGTACGACGAAAGATGTGCTTTTTTCGGGATTGGTTTTATTATATGTTGTGAAACTTTATCAATGGCAAAACGACGGATATCAAAGAACAAAAAGCTTTTTGTTTTCCTATATCATCATTTCCGTCTTGATGCTCTTATTCCGTAATAATGCGCTCTATGCTTATCTGGCGGCGCAGCCGTTTATCTGGTTTTTATGGAAAAAAAGCGCAGGCGGTGCAAAGGCAAAAGTGGAAGAATGCAGAAGAGAAAGAAGATATTATATGGTAACGGTGTTAGCGGCGCTTCTTCTTTTTGGGGCGGCAAGCGCGGGATTAAAAGCCGCAGTTTCGGCGCAAAGTGGAAGTCCAAGGGAAATGTTGAGCGTACCGTTACAGCAGATGGCGAGGACGCGCGTCATGCACGAGGAGGAAATCGATGCCTCCATGCGAAGCGAATTAAACGCCTATCTGCCCGAAGAGTGGGTATTTGCCGCATACAACCCGCATCTGGCGGACCCGGTCAAAAACCGCGCGGTGATTCATGATAACCCGGCCGGGCTTATTAAAACATGGCTAAAGTTAGGCGTACAATTTCCGATGACCTATGTGGACGCTTTCCTTGACAATTCCATCGGTTACTGGTATATAGCGGACACATCCCATGCGCAAATTTACGGTATCGGAACGGAGAGCGGTTTTGGTTATCTTTCCACGGATAACAGAACCATGCCTGCCGGATGTGAAATTGTAGAACATAGTTATCTGCCGGGGCTGCGCGCCTTTATGGAGCGGATTGTATCGGACAATGAATATCAGAAGATTCCGATTTTATCCATTATATTCGCACCGGCATTTTATTGGTGGCTGTTATGCCTGTACATGGCCTTTTATTTGTCCGAAAAAAAATACGAAAAGCAGCTTCCGGCAATGTTTTTACTGATGTACTATCTGACTTTGCTGCTTTCGCCCACCGTGCTGATACGCTATATGTATCCATGTGTCATAAGTATCCCCATGATATTGTGCTTAATGACAACAAAAAAGAAAAGCTGAACCGACATATCATCAAAAATAGACAATAAAAATTAAAATTTGATAAAAAAATTGTGAAATATATACATTTTTTAAAAAGTATGGTATACTATTGATTAAGGTACAAGCGGCGCTGCGGACAGAAGAGAAGCCTGGGCGGCACGCAAAGGAGATAACATAATGTAAGAGGGTATAAAAGGGGCATGATTATATGGAAGTTGCTACAGACAGAAATGATATTGATAGCTGGAAAGAAGTAACGCTTATTTATAATTCCGCTTTAAAACAAATATCAACAAAACTGGAAATTTTGAATGATGAATTTCAGCATGTGCATAGGTACAATCCGATAGAACATATCAAATCCCGCATTAAGACGCCGGAAAGCATTGTAAAGAAGTTAAAGAGGCATGGTTATGAATCCACGATTGGCAATATGGTAAGATATGTTAATGATATTGCGGGCATTCGGGTTATCTGTTCCTTTACGTCGGACATTTACCAAATAGCGGAAATGATTAGCAATCAAAGTGACATTAATGTCATTTCGGTGAAAGACTATATTGTGAATCCGAAGTCGAGCGGATATAAGAGCTATCATATGCTGGTGACGGTTCCGGTTTATTTATCAGACCGCATTGAGAATACGAAAGTAGAGATACAGATACGGACGGTCGCTATGGACTTCTGGGCGAGTTTGGAGCATAAGATTCACTATAAGTTTGAGGGGAACGCGCCGGAACATATTAAGGAACAGCTTGTGGAATGTTCCAGAATCGTATCGAATCTGGATGCCAGAATGTTAAGCCTGAATGAAGAGATTCAACAGTTGGAAATGGAAAGGGAATAGAATTTTTCTATTCTCTTTTTTGCTGCCTGTAAATATAACTGCCCGCCCATAAATGAGGAGTGCCCAGGCATCTTGCGACACCCGGGCTATTATGAAAAAATTTATCTATGTGTTTGTCAGTTATTTAGGATAGTTTTATTATAGGCAATAATTATGAATAAATTATGAATAAGATGTAAAGTTATCGTTAATATTTATAAAAATGTAAAAGGAGTGCAGAAAAAATTATATAAAATGCACAATAAATAAAAAGAAATGCGTCATAAGCGGCGGTTGCGGTTGGACAAATTCCATGATATAATAACAGAAAATTATCTGTGGTGGATAACTGTGATAACGAGAAAGGGTATGGGGATAAAATGGATACTTTTATGGATAAACTGATGCAGAAAAGAACTGCACAGGGAATGATTGAGGCAAACAGTGCGGCGGATGCGGCTAAGATGGAAATGTTACAGCGTCAGGTGACGGAATATGAACTGCTATTGCAGGAAATGCGGAAAGTCAATGTGAAAACGGCGGAGAATACCGAACAGATGGAGAAAGCGATTCAAGCAAGTTTTCAGAAAATCGAGGCGTTTCAGGCTGACAACAGCACACAGGCGGCCACGGAAGAGTTTTTGACAGAGATGAGAAAACAGATAGAAGAATCTTTTCATAAAGAGTGCGTGAAAGTGTATCGGAATGTGCAGGCTTCCACGGTAGAGGAAATGAACAAACAGACCAATGCGCTGGCGGCCAAGCAGCAGGAAAGCGGTAAGAACCAAAAAGTATTGCTGCCGATATCGATTATTACCATGCTGTTAGTTGCTGCGGATATTTTAATCCATTTATTTAATATTGTACTGCCTTTATAAAATAAAGGAATATGATTATGGGAAAAATTCAGTTTAAACCGGGAAACATGTTATACCCTCTGCCTGCGGTGCTAGTCAGCGTGGCTGACAGGGCGGGAAACAGCAATCTGATAACCATTGCGTGGACGGGAACTGTTTGTTCCGCGCCGCCTATGGTCTCTATCTCAGTAAAACCGGAGAGGTATTCTTACCATATGATAGAGGAAACCGGGGAATTTGTTATTAACCTGACGACGGAAAAGCTCGCATATGCAACGGATTATTGCGGGGTTAAAAGCGGGAGAGACGTTGATAAGTGGAAAAAGATGCACTTAACGCCTATACCGGGTGATGTGGTGAAAGCGCCGATGGTGGAAGAAAGCCCCGTGAATCTGGAGTGCAGAGTGACGGAGAAAAAAGAACTTGGTTCCCATCATATGTTTTTGGCGCAGATTGTCGCGGTACATGCAGATGAAGCATATATGGACGGGAAAGGGCGGTTTCATTTGAATAAAGCCGGGCCGCTTATTTATTCCCATGGGAGATATCTTTCCATAGGAAAGGAAATCGGGTCTTTCGGCTACAGCGTCAAGAAGAAACAGTAGTAAAAATCATAAACGGACTAATCGGATTTAGGATGGAGCAGGCTGCCGCGTACGATGGCATCGGCTCCATATTTTTGTCGGATGGAATCTAACGCTTTTTCCAACTGCGCCTCTTTCTGTCCTGAAATCGGAGCGGGTGAAGCGCTTTTGGAGGAGACGGCAGGCAGGTCGAATAAATTAAGCTGCACGGGTTCTTCGGCGGAGAGCAGTTTGGAAGAACGGACGCCAAGCAGGCGTATCGGCGTACCATCCCACAGTTCGTCGAGCAGGGCGCAGGCGGTACGGTATATCGTCTCGCTGCCGGCGGTCGGCGTCGGCAATGTTGTCTGGTGGGAGACTTTTTTAAAGGTATTATATTTAATTTCCACGCTTATCATTTCCGCGGCCTGTCCGGATGCTCTTAAACGGCGCGCAACGGATTCCGACAGGGATAAAAGCACATGATAGGCTTCCTCTTTGGTTTCGGCGTCTCTTGTAAGCGTGGTGGAATTACCGATGCTTTTTTCATCAACCTGTATGATGCCTACGGCGGAATCGTCGATGCCGTTAGCGTATTCCCAGAGCGTTTTGCCGTGGCTTTTTAAATGTGCCGTTAAAATAGAGACGTCGGCTTTCGCCAAATCTCCGATTGTCATAATTTCCAATTTGTGCAGGGCTTCGACGCTGGAACGACCGCACATATATAGGGAAGAAACCGGAAGCGGCCACATTTTCTCCTGAATTTCATAGGAATAAAGGGTATGCACCAGATTGGGCTTTTTGAAGTCGGAAGCCATTTTGGCAAGCACCTTGCGGTCGGAAATACCGATGTTGACCGTAAATCCGAGCGTCTTTTCCACTTTCTGGCGGATATGTTCGGCGGCATCCCCGGCGGAGGGAAAACGGTTTTTGATGGGGCTGTAATCCATATAGCATTCGTCCACGCTGACCTGCTCAATATCGGGGCAGATATCGGAAAGAAGCTGCATCAGTTCTTTGCTTTTTTTATGGTACAGGGAATGGTCAGGCGGCTCTATCAGCAGATTCGGGCATTTACGCATCGCGCCTACAATCGGTTCCCCTGTCGTAATGCCGTACGCCTTTGCCGGAATGGATTTGGCAAGCACTACGCCGTGCCTTTTTGCCATGTCGCCGCCTATGATGGCGGGAATCGTGCGTAAATCAATATCTGAGCCATGCTGTAATTTATCCAATGCACTCCAACTGAGAAACGCGGAATTTACATCGATATGAAAAATGATTCTGTCCATACCCCCACCCCCTTCGCTATTGTATCATGATGCTGCTGCAGTGTGAATGATTTCCTAATAGTATTGTACCACGAATGCGGCGAAACAACACCGGAATATATCTTTACTTTTCGGGGAAATACTGATAGAATATTAAATGTTACGAAATTGTTACACTATAAAATAACAGCCTGGAAAGAAAAATGGTATTTATATATGAAATCGGTAAGCAGATATTATAAAAAGATGAAAATTGCATATATTAAAGTTGCGGTGTTTGCATCGGTGATTGCAGCTTTTTTTCTGCCGCATTATCAGAAGCTGGAAAGTACCGGCGATAATATGTTCACGGTGTATTTGAACGGGGAAGCGGTAGGCGTGGTAGGAAGTCTGGATGGAATTGATAACTGCCTGATAGAAGCGCGTAAAAAAATCGCAGGTTCCAGCGACGAGATGGTTCTTGTTGACACTGATGTCACATATGAAGGACAAGAAGTGCTGTGGGGAGAAACGGATGACGAAAGCGTTGTCACAAGCAATATGGTAACCGTGCTTCGCAGTGACATTAAGGAAACTCTAAACCGTTCTTACACGGTCAAAATTAATGAATATACGGTCAATCTTTCCAGTACGGAAGAGGTGCTTGCGCTGTTGCAGGCGTCATTGGCAAAATACGATACGGGAAAAGATTATTATGTGGATCTTGTCTTAGACCCCGAGCGGGAACTCAATGTGCTGACAACGGCTATTTATGCCAAAGAGGAAGCGAAAGAGGAAGAATCGGATATCATGGTAAGCGCCGGTATTGACGCGCAGTTAGACGATATTTTTGCTGCGGTGGAGCCGGATAGGGAAAAGGATTTTTCCGATTATGATTTAGGACTGATATCCATTGGTTTTGGAGATACGGTTGAGATTGTGGAAGCGTATTTGCAGGATTATGAAATTACTTCTTTACAGGACGCCATCGAAGAGGTGACAAAAGAGCAGGAAAAAGAGCAGATTTACGAGGTGGTATCGGGCGATACGCTCTCCCGCATTGCGGAACAGAACGAACTTACGCTGGATGCGTTAATCGCCATGAATGAAACGATTGAGAATGAAAATGCAATTATCCGTGTCGGCGACGAGTTGATTGTGACTGTGCCGGAACCGGAACTTTCGGTGGAACGTACGGAGGAAGTTTATTACGAAGAAGATTATGAAGCGGAGATTATCTATGTAGATAATGACGACTGGTACACAACACAGACGAAAACCTTGCAGGAACCTTCCGCGGGACATAGAATCGTTGTGGCGGACGTGTCTTACCGTAACAAAGAGGAAGTGAGCCGGGAAATCCTGAAAGAAGAAATTACCTATGAAGCAGTACCCAAGATTGTCGAACGGGGAACCAAGATTCCGCCGACTTATATCAAACCGATTTCGGGAGGGAGACTCTCCTCCGGATTCGGCAGACGGAAAGCGCCGACTAAGGGGGCGAGCAGCTACCACAAAGGAATTGACTGGGCGACTCCGACCGGTACGGCGGTCATGGCTTCTTCTGCAGGCACTGTCGTCAGAGCCGGATGGGGAAGCGGATATGGTTACGTGGTTTATATCAATCATGCCGACGGCAGACAGACCCGGTACGGACACCTTAGCAAAATACTGGTATCGACAGGGCAGCAAGTATCGCAGGGACAAAAAATCGCCTTGAGCGGAAATACCGGCGTCAGCACAGGTCCTCATGTGCATTTTGAAATATTAATCAATGGTTCTCAGGTGAATCCTTTGAGCTATTTGAATTAATTTTTGAATCGTCCGGCAGGAATACTTTGGCAATCTGCCCATTTACAAATGTGAAATTTATGGTATACTGTATGTTAATTGTTAAACGTCTGCAAAGACGGAGACATTTGATAAAAATGCCTGCCAGGGCAGGCGGCGGAATATGATAATATTTGCATTTGCAATAGAATAAATTTTGTGTCGTGCGGCGGTAAATGCCGCAGGCTGAGAAAAAGGCATGGTAATGAATATGGAACAGTATGCGATTAAAGGTGGAAATCCGTTAGTCGGTGAAGTGGAAATAGGCGGAGCCAAAAATGCGGCGCTTGCTATTTTAGCTGCGGCCGTTATGACGGACGAAACCGTTTTGATAGAAAATGTACCGGATGTAAGAGATACCAATGTTTTATTACAGGCAATGGAAAGCGTCGGCGTCATTGTCACAAAGTTAGACAGACATACCGTCAAGGTAAACGCATCCCAGATTCATGATCTGGTGATTGAGGATGACTATATTAAGAAGATAAGAGCGTCCTATTATCTGTTGGGCGCATTGTTGGGAAAATATAAAAAAGCGGAAGTTGCGCTGCCGGGCGGCTGTAATATCGGTCTTCGCCCGATAGACCAGCACATTAAAGGCTTTCGTGCGTTAGGGGCAAATGTCAGGATTGAGCATGGCCTGATTATTACCGAGGCGGAACGGTTAGCCGGCAACCATATTTATATGGATGTTGTCACCGTAGGCGCGACCATCAATGTTATGATGGCGGCGGTTATGGCGGAGGGACAGACCATTATTGAAAATGCGGCGAAAGAGCCTCATGTGGTGGATTTAGCCAACTTCTTAAACAGCATGGGCGCGAACATCAAGGGAGCCGGTACGGATGTTATCCGTATTAAGGGTGTTTCCAAACTGCACGGAACGGAGTATGTTATTATTCCCGACCAGATTGAAGCAGGTACCTTTATGTTTGCGGCGGCGGTGACTAAGGGAGATGTGACAGTGAAAAATGTCATTCCCAAGCATTTGGAGTCTATCAGCGCCAAACTGCTGGAAATAGGCTGTGAAGTGGAGGAGTCTGACGACGCGGTGCGGGTGGTTGCATCGAAACCGCTTGGACATACGCATGTCAAGACACTGCCTTATCCGGGATTCCCGACGGATATGCAGCCGCAGATTACGGTGACGCTGGGATTATCCGGTGGTACAAGCATTGTAACGGAGAGTATTTTTGAAAACCGTTTTAAATATGTTGACGAGCTTACCAGAATGGGCGCGAATATTAAGGTGGAAGGGAATACGGCGATTATTGACGGTGTGGGCAAATATACCGGCGCAGGCATTTCCGCTCCCGACTTACGGGCGGGCGCGGCGCTTGTGATTGCCGCTCTGGCAGCAGAGGGAACGACGACCATTGACGATATTCAGTATATTGAGCGCGGCTATGAAGATTTTGATTTGAAATTGCAGTCATTAGGCGCGCAGATTGAGAAAGTCAGCACAGACAGAGAAGTGAAGAAGTTTAAATTTAAAGTCGGTTAAAATTATACAAAAAGGAGAATGAAGATGGAAAAGAGATTATTTACTTCCGAATCAGTAACTGAAGGACATCCGGACAAAGTCTGCGATGCGATTTCCGATGCAATTTTGGATGCCTGCATGGAAAAAGACCCAATGAGCCGTGTAGCGTGTGAAACGGCAACCTGTACAGGTTTTGTGCTTGTAACGGGAGAAATTACGACGAACGCCTATGTGGATATTCAGAAGATTGTGCGTGATACCGTAAAAGAGATTGGCTATACCAAATCAGAGTACGGTTTTGACGGCAATACCTGTGCGGTTATGGTAGCAATCGACGAACAGTCCGCAGATATTGCAATGGGTGTGGACAAGGCTTTAGAAGCCAAAGAGAACAAGATGTCCGATGCGGAGATTGAAGCAATCGGCGCGGGCGACCAGGGTATGATGTTCGGCTATGCAACAAACGAAACAGAGGAATACATGCCATACCCGATTTCCCTTGCACACAAGCTGGCTTTACAGCTTACAAAAGTAAGAAAAGACGGCACATTAAAATATTTAAGACCGGACGGCAAGAGCCAGGTTTCCGTAGAATATGATGAAAACGGCAAACCGGTAAGACTGGAAGCTGTCGTATTATCTACGCAGCATGACCCGGATGTAACGCAGGAACAGATTCATAAAGATATTAAAAAATATGTATTTGACCCGGTGCTTCCAACAGAATTAGTGGACGCCGACACCAAGTTCTTTATCAATCCGACGGGACGTTTCGTTATCGGCGGACCTCACGGTGACGCAGGACTGACAGGCCGTAAGATTATCGTAGATACATACGGCGGATATGCACGCCACGGCGGCGGCGCTTTCTCCGGAAAAGACTGCACGAAAGTTGACCGTTCCGCGGCTTACGCAGCGCGTTATGTGGCAAAGAATATCGTAGCGGCAGGGCTGGCAGAGAAATGCGAAATTCAGTTGTCTTACGCAATCGGCGTAGCACAGCCGACCTCCATTATGGTGGATACGTTCGGAACCGGAAAAGTATCCGACGAGAAGTTAGTGGAAATCGTCCGTGAAAACTTCGATTTACGTCCGGCGGGTATTATCAAGATGCTGAATCTGCGCCGCCCGATTTACAAACAGACAGCGGCTTACGGACACTTTGGACGCAACGATTTGGATTTACCTTGGGAGAAGCTGGACAAGGTGGATGTTTTGAAGAAATATTAATTAGACAGTTTTTGAAAAGGATATGTCGAAAGGCATATCCTTTTTTTGTAAAATACGGTATAATGTAATAAGCGCCTGGGGAAAACAAGCGGTTTAAATAATCAGAATAAAAGAAGCGGAGTAATATTATGGCTTTCACACATCTGCATGTCCATACGGAATACAGCCTGCTGGACGGTTCCAATAAAATTAAAGAATATGTAAAACGTGTCAAAGAACTCGGCATGGACAGCGCGGCGATTACGGACCACGGTGTGATGTACGGCGTTATTGAGTTTTATAAAGCGGCTAAGGAAGCGGGCATCAATCCGATTATCGGCTGTGAGGTCTATGTTGCGCCCAATTCCCGTTTTGATAAAGAGCTGGTCGGCGGCGAGGATAGGTATTACCATCTGGTACTGCTGGCAGAAAATAACACTGGTTATGAAAACCTGACGAAAATTGTCAGCAGAGGGTTTACGGAAGGCTATTATTACAGGCCCCGTGTCGATATGGAAGTATTACAGGAGTTTCATGAGGGGATTATTGCGCTTTCCGCCTGCCTTGCGGGAGAAGTGCAGCGTTATATCCAGAAAGGCATGATAGAGGAAGCCAAAAAGAGCGCGAAAAAGTATGAAGACTGTTTTGGGAAAGGCAATTTTTTCCTGGAACTGCAGGACCATGGCATTCCGGCACAAAAAACGGTGAATACGGCGCTTTTAAATATCAGCAGGGAATTGGATATCCCTTTGGTGGCAACCAACGACGTCCACTATACCTATGCGGAGGATGAAAAATCGCATGATATTTTACTTTGCTTACAGACCGGTAAAAAACTTGCCGACGAAGACCGTATGCGTTATGAGGGCGGACAATACTATGTGAAAAGTGAAGAAGAAATGAAAGGTATTTTTCCGTATGCCTGGGAGGCCGTGGAAAATACGCAGCGGATTGCGGACAGATGCCATGTGGAGATAGAGTTTGGCGTCTATAAAGTGCCGCATTATGATGTGCCGGATGGACGGGATTCCTGGGAATATCTGAATGAATTGTGTGAAAAAGGCCTGGCGCAGAGATACCCGCAGGATGACGGAACGCTGCGGGAGCGGATGAATTACGAGCTGGATATCATTAAGACAATGGGATTTGTCGATTATTTCCTGATTGTATGGGATTATATTAATTTTTGCAGGGAAAACGGCATTGCGGTAGGTCCGGGGCGTGGTTCGGCAGCAGGCAGTATTGTCTCTTATTGTTTGAGAATTACGGATATCGACCCGATTAAGTATGGACTGCTCTTTGAACGGTTTTTAAATCCGGAGCGCGTTTCCATGCCGGATATTGATGTGGATTTCTGCTATGAAAGAAGACCGGAAGTCATAGATTATGTAGGTAAAAAATACGGAACGGATAAAGTGGTGCAGATTGCAACGTTTGCCACAATGGCGGCAAAAGCCGTTATTCGTGATGTAGGGCGCGTGATGGATTTGCCGTATGCCTATGTGGATTCCATTGCCAAGATGGTTCCGAAAGAGTTAAATATTACCATCAGCAGGGCGTTGGAAATTAATCCTGAATTTAAAAAGTTATATATGGAAGATGCCCAGGTGCATGAGTTAATTGACATGTCCAAGCGGCTGGAGGGCTTACCGAGAAACACTTCGACCCACGCGGCGGGCGTTGTTATCTGTCCGGATGCGGCGGAGAAGTTTGTGCCGCTCTGCCGCGGCGTTGACGGTTCTGCTGTGACGCAGTTTACGATGACGACGATAGAAGAACTGGGGCTTTTGAAAATGGATTTTCTGGGGCTTCGTACGTTGACGGTGATTCAAAATGCGGCCGAGATGGCGCGGAAGAACAAAGGCGTGGAAATTGATATGGACCATCTGGATTATAATGATGCGGAGGTACTGGCGTCTATCGGCACGGGGCGGACGGACGGCGTGTTCCAGCTTGAAAGCGGCGGAATGAAAAGCTTTATGAAAGAATTAAAACCCCAGAGTCTGGAGGATGTTATCGCCGGTATCTCTCTGTACCGTCCGGGTCCGATGGACTTTATCCCGAAATATATTAAAGGAAAAAACAATGCCGAATCCATTACTTACGACTGCCCGCAGTTGGAGCCTATTTTATCGCCAACCTACGGCTGTATCGTGTATCAGGAGCAGGTTATGCAGATTGTGCGGGAACTGGGCGGCTATACGATGGGCAGAAGCGATTTGGTGCGGCGTGCCATGAGCAAAAAGAAACAATATGTCATGGAGCAGGAACGGAAGAATTTTACTTACGGCAATCCCGAGGAGGGCGTTCCGGGCTGCGTGGCAAACGGTATTGACGCTGGTGTCGCAAACCATATATATGATACGATGATGGATTTTGCCAAATATGCTTTTAATAAATCCCATGCGGCGTGCTATGCGGTTGTGTCTTATCAGACGGCATATTTGAAATATTACTATCCGGTAGAGTTTATGGCGGCGCTTTTAACTTCTGTGATAGATTTTCCGACAAAGGTGTCAGAATATATTATGACGTGCCGGAATATGGGCATTGAGATACTTCCGCCGGATATTAACGAGGGAGAAACAGGATTTTCCGTCTCCGGCAACTCTATCCGCTATGCCCTGACTGCAATTAAAAGCGTAGGACGTCCGGTCATTGAGACGGTGGTGGAAGAGAGAAAAAAACGCGGACCTTATACAAACTTAAAGGACTTTATTTCCCGTATGGCGGATAAAGAGGTCAATAAACGCGCCATAGAGAATTTTATCAAGGCGGGGGCGTTAGACAGCTTAGGCGGCACGAGAAAGCAGTTTATGAGTGTGTATGTGCAGATTTTAGAGAGCATTCATCAGGATAAAAAGAATAACATGGCGGGGCAGATTTCCTTATTTGACATTGCAGGGGAAGAAGAAAAAGAAGAGTATGAGATAAAGCTGCCTGCGGTGGGAGAATACTCCAAAGAAATGAAGTTAAGTTTTGAAAAAGAGGTTCTCGGCATCTATGTCAGCGGCCATCCGATGGAGGAATATCAGGAAATCTGGCATAAAAATATTACCAATACGACAACGGATTTTCTGCTGGATGAGGAAACCGATACAACGGCAGTCAAAGACGGAGAGTCGGTGATAATTGGCGGTATCATTGCGGACAAGAGGTTGAAATATACGAAAAATGAAAAGGTTATGGCATTTTTACAGATAGAGGATATGCTCGGTTCGGTAGAGGTTATCGTTTTTCCAAGAGATTATGAGAAAAACACGGATAAACTCACGGAAGACAGAAAGGTCTTTATCAAAGGAAGAGTGTCGGCGGAAGATGAAAAGGACGCCAAATTAATCTGCGAGAAAATTACCGCTTTTGATGAAATACCGAAAAAGTTGTGGATTAAATTCCCGACGAAAGAACTTTTCGAGGAAAAAGAGGAAGAACTTTTGGCGTCGCTTCATGATTCCGAAGGAAGAGACAGCGTTGTCATTTATATTGAGACGCCCAAGGCAATGAAAACCCTGCCGCCTAATCAGAATGTCAATGCGGATGACAAGTTGATTGACAAACTGGAAGCTTTATATGGAAAAGAAAATATCAGAGTCGTTTAGGTTGCGGAAAAAGGGATTGAAAACCCTTTGCAATTAAGGTAAAATAAAAGCGGTCAAATGTTTTGGCCTTACGGGAAAGGATGTGGGGATATGGCGAAAGCAAAAGAGATTAAAACAATCGGCGTTTTGACAAGCGGCGGCGACGCACCCGGTATGAATGCCGCTATCCGTGCGGTTGTCAGAAAAGCGATTGCGAATGGGGTTAAGGTAAAAGGCATTAAAAAAGGCTATCAGGGTCTTATGAATGAAGAAATTATAGATATGGAGAAGTGGCATGTTTCCGATACGATTCAGCGCGGCGGCACGATTTTAGGTACGGCGCGGTGTCTGGAGATGTGTACGGAAGAGGGGCAGCAGAAAGCGACGGATGTCTGCCGCAAACATAAGATTGACGGTCTGGTCGTTATCGGAGGAGACGGTTCCTACCGTGGCGCACAGGCGCTTTCCAGACACGGTATCAATACGATAGGGCTGCCGGGAACGATAGATTTGGATATTGCCTGTACGGAATATACGATTGGCTTTGACACGGCAATCAATACGGCGATGCAGGCAATCGACAAGGTGCGCGATACGTCTTCTTCCCACGAAAGATGCAGTATTATTGAAGTTATGGGCAGAAATGCAGGCTATATCGCTCTTTGGTGCGGTATTGCCAACGGTGCGGAGGACATTCTTTTACCGGAAAAATACGATTATAATGAGCAGGGCATTATCAATAATATCATAGCCAACAGAAAACGAGGAAAAACGCATCATATTATCATCAATGCCGAGGGCATCGGGCATTCCACATCCATGGCAAGGCGAATCGAAGCCGCGACGGGTATTGAGACGAGAGCGACAATTTTGGGATATTTGCAGCGTGGCGGCGCGCCGACCTGTAAAGACCGCTATTATGCCTCTATCATGGGCGCATATGCTGCCGATATTTTATGTGAGGGCAAGACGAACAGGGTAGTCGGCTACCAGCACGGAGAGTTTTTGGATTTCGATATCGAAGAAGCTTTGAACATGCAAAAAGGCATTCCGGAATATGTATATGAAGTCAGCAAGATTCTTGCGCTTTAATGGATATCTGAACGGCTTCCCCGCGGACGATGGCGTCAGGCGGGGAAGTTTTTATATCATAATGTGTTGACATTGCGGCGGAAAGGAAAATGCCTATGATAACAAGCCATACCAATAAAGGCGTCAAAGAGGTCATACAGCTTGCGCAGAAAGCGAAAGCGCGAAAAGAGAAAGGCCTTTTTATCGTAGAGGGCGTGAAAATGTTTTTAGAAGCTCCGGCGGAGGCGGTTGTGAAAGTTTATCTTTCGGAAAGCTTTTTATGCCGGATGCTCGATACCTGCCGGGAAAAGTTAAATACGCTGCCCTGCGCTTATGAAACGGCGTCGGACGAGGTCTTTGGGAGAATGTCGGATACAAAGACGCCGCAGGGCGTTTTGTGCGTTTTAAAGCAGCCGCACTATCGGATAGAGGAAATGACATCTGTGTCAAATCCGTTTTTGGCGCTGTTGGAGGACATCCAGGACCCGGGAAATCTTGGCACAATCCTGCGAGCCGGAGAAGGAGCAGGGATAACGGGTGTTATAATGAGCGAAAATACGGCGGATATTTATAATCCCAAGACCATCCGCTCCACGATGGGTTCTATCTATCGGGTTCCTTTTTTCTATACATCGGATATGGGAGAAACGATAGAGGAACTGCACAGAAAAAATATTACTGTTTATGCCGCCTGCTTACAAGGGGCGAAAGATTATGATAACTATCGTTATGAAACCGGAACGGCATTTCTGATTGGCAACGAGGCGAACGGCCTGCGCGAAGAGACAATTAGGAAAGCTGACGCTGCCGTGAAAATTCCCATGCTGGGAAAAGTGGAGTCGTTGAATGCCGCGGTGGCGGCATCCGTATTGATGTTTGAAGCGGCGAGGCAGAGAAAAAATTGAAGATTAAAAATTTTCAACCACAAGTTTGCGCCTGGTGGCGCAAACTCGCAGGATGAGAGAAAGGCAGGGTAAGGAATATGAAAATTGGATTTATCGGTTTAGGAAACATGGCGGATGCCATGATATCCGGTATGCTGAAAAAGAACATAGTGAAAGCGGAAGATATCATTGGAACAGCCAAGACCTCTGTGACAAGAGAGAAAATGGCGCAAAAATATGGTATCGGAGTGTTGGAGAAAAACAGTGATGTTGCGGCCGGGGCGGATATTCTGGTACTGGCGGTAAAACCGCAGTTTATGGCTGAAGTGATAGCGGAAGTTAAGGATGTGACAGGAGTGTCAACTTTGATTATCAGTATTGCGGCGGGCAAGACGATTGCATGGATAGAGCAGGCTTTTGGCAGACAGATGAAGTTGGTGCGCTGTATGCCGAATACTCCGGCGTTAGTGGGCGCGGGCTGTACCGGCATCTGCGTGAACGCACAGGTATCAGAGAAAGAGAAAGCCGACAGTGTACAGTTAATGGAAAGCTTCGGAAAGGCATATCTGATACCGGAGCGTTTAATGGATGCCTTAGGAGCGGTTTCGGGAAGCTCCCCGGCATATGTGTTCATGTTTATAGAGGCAATGGCGGATGCAGGCGTGGCAGCAGGCATACCGAGAAAGCAGGCATATGAACTGGCGGCGCAGGCAGTCTATGGCAGCGCCAAGCTGATGCTGGAAAGCGGTAAACATCCGGGAGAATTAAAAGACATGGTCTGTTCCCCGGGAGGAACGACAATCCAGGGCGTACGCGTATTAGAGGAGGAAGGAATGCGGGGAGCGGTGATGGATGCGCTGCTTGCCTGCGTCGAAAAATCTAAGGAATTGTAATAATTTTGTGCCTATTTCCGCTCATATTTTCCGGACAAGCTGCGTAAACTTGACAAAGATAAGATGTTTTGCTAGAATTATCCAAAACGAAAGATTTAACAATTTCGTAATAATTGTAATAATAAAGTAAAAACAAAAAAGCGGAGGTAGACATTCATGTTAAGAGGCAGAGGCATATTCCGTATGCTGACCGCTCTTATGATGAGTCTGGTCATATTCTACGGAATGAGAATAGAGACTGCTGCATCCAATGAAAAGGAATACCTGGCTCCTTTGAATGGCGGTATTTACAATGTGCTTGACCCTACTGCCGAAGGCAATGAGGAAGCAATTCAGGAATTGACGCAGATAGTGGAAGCGGCGGCGAAAGAAAAATCCGATTTGGTCATGGCGGATGTGCAGATGGCCCTAAATGTGCGTGCGGAAGCAACCGAAGATTCCGACAAGGTAGGACTTTTGTACAAAGACTGCGGCGGCAGGATTTTGGAGAGAAAAGACGGCTGGACGAAATTAAAATCCGGCAATTTAATCGGATGGGCAAGCGATGAGTATCTGCTCTTTGATAATGATGCGGAGACAATGGCGAGCGAGGTGGGCAATCTTATCGTGACGATTGAGACAGAGACTCTGCGTGTGCGTGAAGAACCGAATACGGATTCGGATATTCTGGGGCTTTTATCACAGGATGATGAGTTGGATGTGATAGAAGTCATTGACGACGAATGGATTAGCGTTGATTTTGATAATGATATCGCCTATGTGTCGGCGGAGTTTGTCAATGTGGATTTCCATATTGACGAGGGCGAGACAATGGACGTCATTAAAAAGAGAGAGGAAGAAGCTGCCGAGGCGAAGCGGAAAGCGATGGCGGATGCCAATGCGGCGGTTGTTGCGGAAGCGGATGACTTAAAGCTGTTAGCGACGTTGATTTACTGTGAAGCAGGTTCGGAATCCTATAATGGAAAACTTGCTGTCGGTTCGGTTGTTATGAACAGAGTCAGAAGCGGTGCGTATCCGAATACGATTTCAGGTGTTATTTATGCGTCAGGACAGTTTACGCCGGCCATGAACGGGAAAGTGGCAAAAGCTTATTATAACGGCAGCGCTCCGGAAAGCTGTTATACGGCGGCGCAGGAAGCGATGGCAGGCGTAACGAACGTGGGGGATGCAACACATTTCAGAAAAGCGTCCACGACAACGCATGACGGGATTCTGATTGACAATCAGATTTTTTGGTAATGCCTTTTTGAATTTCCTTGTTTCTATTTGGATAATATAGTAGAATAGGATGAGGAAGGAGTGAGAGTGATGGTATTTACGGATTGGAATATGACGATAGTATGGCTTGTCATTTTGGTCGTTTTGGTCATCATTGAACTGGCTACGATGGGATTAACGACGATATGGTTTGCAGGAGGCGCTTTAGCCGCGGCCTTAATATCCATACCGGGTACGCCGCTTGTCATACAGATTCTGGTCTTTTTAACCGTATCAGCGCTTTTACTGTACTTTACAAGGCCGGTTGCCGTGAAGTATTTTAATCGTGACAGAACGAGAACGAATGTGGAAAGCTTAATCGGCAGACAGGCAATCGTCATCAGTGAGATTAATAATGTCGAGGGTATCGGGCAGGTCAATACGGGCGGTATGGAGTGGTCTGCAAGAAGCAGTTATCATAACATTGTGATTCCGGTAGGCGCGGTCGTAACGATACTTGGCATTGATGGCGTAAAATTAATCGTAGAAGAGAGAAAAGAGGGTTAAACATGGGTGCGTTGTATTTTATTCTGGTAGTATTTATTTTAATTATTATCCTGCTGGCATCCTGCATTAAGATTGTACCGCAGGCGTATGCTTACGTGGTAGAGCGTCTGGGTGCATATCAGCAGACATGGCCGGTAGGCATTCATTTTAAACTGCCTTTTGTAGACAAGGTGGCAAAACGTGTTATTTTAAAAGAGCAGGTTGTGGATTTTGCGCCGCAGCCGGTTATTACGAAAGATAACGTAACAATGAGAATCGATACGGTTGTATTTTATCAGATTACAGACCCGAAGCTGTTTGCATACGGTGTTGAGAATCCGATTATGGCGATTGAAAACCTGACGGCAACGACACTGCGAAACATCATTGGTGAGATGGAACTTGACCAGACGCTTACATCCAGAGAGGTCATTAATACCAAGATGAGAGCTTCCCTGGATATTGCGACAGACCCATGGGGAATTAAGGTAAACAGAGTCGAATTGAAAAATATTATTCCTCCGGCGGCGATTCAGGATGCCATGGAGAAACAGATGAAAGCGGAACGTGAACGCCGTGAAGCGATTCTTCGTGCGGAAGGTGAGAAAAAATCCACAGTCCTTGTAGCAGAGGGTAAGAAAGAATCCGCTATTCTGGAAGCAGAAGCGGAAAAACAGTCGGCAATTCTGCGTGCGGAAGCACAGAAAGAGAAGATGATCCGCGAGGCGGAAGGTGAAGCGGCGGCTATTTTGAAAGTACAGCAGGCTACCGCAGACGGTATCCGTATGATTCGCGAAGCGGGAGCCGATGAAGCGGTTCTTAAGATTAAGAGTTTAGAGGCATTTGAAAAAGCGGCGGACGGTCAGGCAACGAAGATTATCATTCCCTCTGAAATTCAGGGACTTGCAGGACTTGCAGCCTCGGCAAAAGAAATTATGAAGTAGAACGAATCAGGATAATTAATCAGGATGTGAAAGGATGGTTCGCACAGAACCATCCTTTTATATCATAGAAAATTTCGCAGTAGGAAATAATGAGGGGAGAGCATGGATATGGATTTGAAAGGACGCAGTTTTTTAAAGCTTCTGGATTTTACGCCGGAAGAGATTTTATATATGCTGGATACGGCGGCGGATTTAAAAGAAAAAAAGAAAAAAGGGATTCCGGTGGATTTTCTCCGCGGGAAAAACGTTGCCCTGATTTTTGAAAAGACAAGCACAAGGACAAGGTGTTCTTTTGAAGTAGCGGCTCATGATTTGGGAATGGGAACGACTTACCTTGACCCGGCGGGTTCCCAAATCGGTAAAAAGGAGAGCATTGTGGATACGGCAAGGGTTTTGGGGCGTATGTATGAGGGCATCGAGTACCGCGGTTTTGAGCAGGAAATTGTGGAGGAACTCGCCAGGTATGCGGGGGTTCCGGTATGGAACGGTTTAACCAATGAATTCCATCCGACGCAGATGTTGGCGGATTTATTGACAATCAGGGAGCATTTCGGATATTTACAGGGAATTGAGCTTACTTATATGGGGGATGCCCGCTACAATATGGGAAATTCCTTAATGGTGGCGTGCGCTAAAATGGGAATGCACTTTACGGCATGTACGGCAAAGGCGTATTTTCCGGCAAAAGAGCTTGTTACGGAGTGTGAGCGTATCGCCGCACAGACGGGCGGCAGCATCCGTCTGACGGAGAGCGTGGAGGAAGGTACAAAGGGCGCGGATGTCGTTTATACGGACGTCTGGGTGTCCATGGGAGAACCGGACGAAGTATGGACAAGCCGTATCCGTGAATTAACGCCCTATCAGGTCAATCGGAAAGTAATGGAGAATGCGGGGGAAAAAGCCGTGTTTATGCACTGCCTTCCGGCATTCCATGATTTGAATACCGGTATTGGCAGACAAATCAGTGAGAAATTCGGCATTCAGGAAATGGAAGTGACAAACGAAGTTTTTGAATCGCCATGTTCTATTGTATTTGATGAGGCGGAAAACCGTATGCACACGATTAAGGCCGTTATGGCGCTTACTCTTGGCATGGGGGAGGACTCATCCAGATAGCAGGTGGCAGAATATGAAAACAGATAAATCAGACATTCTTTCGCTGCTTCGTGGCAGCAGCGATTATGTATCAGGACAGCAGCTTTGTACACAGTTCGGCGTTTCCCGGACGGCAGTGTGGAAAGTGATTAATCAGTTAAAAGAAGAAGGTTACGAGATAGAGGCGGTTTCCCATAAAGGCTATCGGTTGTTAAGCAGCCCGGATATCCTCTCGGAGAGCGAGATTGCAAGCCGTATAACGACCGAGTGGGCAGGGCGGGAAATACATTATTTCAGTGAGACAGGCTCTACGAATATCGAAGCCAAAAGGTATGCGGAAGAAGGCGCTCCTCACGGAACGACCGTGGTAGCGGATATGCAGTCGGCGGGCAGGGGAAGAAGAGGAAAATCCTGGCAGTCTCCCGCGGGCAGCGCAATTTATATGACGATTCTGCTAAGGCCGGAATTTGCACCCGATAAAGCGTCTATGCTGACATTGGTGATGGCGCTTAGCGTGGCGGATGCGATTGCAGAAATGACAGGACTGTCATCCGGGATTAAATGGCCGAACGATATCGTTGTCAATAAAAAGAAAGTATGCGGCATCCTGACAGAAATGAATGCGGAACTGGATTATATCCAGTATGTTGTTATCGGCGTCGGTATCAATGTCAATAACAATAGTCCGGAGGAATTTCCGGCAGAAATCAGGCAAAACGCCACTTCGCTTAAACTAGAATCGGGAATGCACTTATCTCGTGCCGCGCTTTTAGAGCGCGTGCTGGCGCACTTTGAGAAAAATTATCAGATATTCACAAAGACGCTGGATTTAAGCGCGTTGATGGATGCCTATGACGCCCGCCTGTTAAATCGGAATACGGAAGTAAAAGTATTGGATCCGAAAGGCGAATATACAGGGATTGCAAGAGGTATCAACCCGACCGGGGAATTGCTGGTGGAAATGGCAAGCGGCGAGGTGACGCCGGTTTATGCGGGAGAGGTGTCCGTCAGAGGATTATACGGCTACATATAATAACAGAACGGGGGAGCGAAGTGGAAGAAAAACGTATTGTACTTTGTGGAGCGAACGCTTACGAGCAGAAATATTATTTTAACGAACAATTTGCGGCGATTCCCGATTCCATAAAGGAGGAACTGCATGTTATATGCGTGCTTTTTACGGAGGAAGTCGGCGGGATTTTCACCATTGTTTTTGAAGAAGACGGGAGTATATCGCTGGAAACGGATGCGGCCGAAGACGATTTACTCTATGATGAAATCAGCAGCGGCCTTTTGGTAGGGGAAATCAGGCGTAACAGACAGGAAATGTTTGAATCTTTGAGCTTATATTACAGAGTCTTTATTTTGCACGAGCAAGTAACTTGAGGAAAGGAAAATTCTTGTATGGGAAAACTGGCAATAGGCAGCGTGACGCTGGATAATAATATCATATTGGCTCCCATGGCAGGCGTAACGGACCTGCCTTTTCGTTTGTTGTGCAAAGAACAGGGCGCGGCGCTTGTCTGTACGGAAATGATAAGCGCGAAAGCTATTTTTTATAAAAATAAAAATACGGACGCCCTAATGGAAATTCATCCGGAAGAGAAGCCGGTGTCGCTGCAGTTATTCGGTTCTGACCCGGATATTATGGGCAGGATGGCAAAACAGATAGAAAAACACCCTTTTTCCATTCTGGATGTCAATATGGGCTGTCCCGTGCCGAAAGTGGTAAATAACGGCGAAGGCTCGGCGTTAATGAAAAACCCGAAACGCATAAAAGAGATTGTATCGGCATTGGTAAAGGCGGTTGATAAGCCCGTTACGGTCAAAATCCGCAGCGGTTTTGATAAAGACCATATCAATGCCGCAGAGGTGGCGAAAATCATTGAAGATGCGGGCGCAAGCGCGGTTGTGGTGCATGGCAGGACAAGGGAACAGTTTTATGCGGGAGAGGCCGACTGGAAAATCATTGCGGATGTAAAAAATGCCGTTTCCATCCCGGTTATCGGAAACGGCGATATTACGGACGGATACAGCGCGGCAAAGATGCTTCGCGAGACAGGATGCGACGGTATTATGATAGGGCGCGCGGCAAGGGGAAATCCATGGATTTTCCGCGAGATAGCAGCTTATTTGGAAGATGGCAGCATTTTACCGCCGCCGACAAAAGAAGAACGCCGGGAAATGATGTTACGCCATGCAAAGCTGCAAATGCAGTATAAAGGAGAATATACAGGCGTACGCGAGATGCGCAAGCATATTTCATGGTACAGCGCCGGAATGCCGCATTCCGCCAGACTGCGGGATGCGGTAAACGCGGTGGAAAGTTTTGCGGCTTTGGAGGAATTAATAAAGAAAATGTAGCGTATATTCTCATATGGGAAACGAAACAATATTCTATTATGTTACGGAAGAATCTGTAACGGGCTGTAAAAAAAGCGCAAACATATATTTCTGGCAGAAAATAAAACTGTCTTTGCGGGTGCTGGAAGAAGATGACATAACGCTTGTTATCATAATGATTCCTGACCTGAAAAAAGGATGGAAAAAGGAGAAACTGCTCCGTTTGATGGAGAAAACGGCAAAAGAATATCCTGCGTATTTTGAGACTGCGCATGTGTTAATACAGCCCGGGATACGGCAGATGTACATGCAGGCCGATAACGTTTTGCCCATGCCGCCGGTATTCTTTTTTTTAGCGGGAAAAATTCTGGAAAAGACGCTGCTATCGCGGTTTATGCGGGAATATCCGGAATCGGTTGTACTGTTATTGGGAGATGCGCTTTTTGTGGAAGAGCAGATGCAGAAATTTATGGATATGATGACGCCCTATTTTCCACGTATGAATCATTTGACGATTCTGTATGAAAAGGATGATGAACGGTGGGAAGAGGCGGTTTCGGAGTATACGGAGGAAATCTATTATGAATACGGGCTTGTTGCGCAGATACGCTGCGGCAGTGATTTACCGCTGAAAAGACATAGCGTGAGAATTGGACAAAGCACGGCGCTTTTTCTGGATTACGGATATCCGGATTTTGAACCGTTTCGCGCGCTGAAAGCGGGAGATATTTACCTGGATGTATGTTCGTCAGAGAAAAAAGAAGCATTATTTCGACGAAAATATATGGAAATTTCCTATTTATCCCCCCGGAAATACCTTGACACTATGGTAAAAAGTGGTTATGATAAATTAGTTAATCAGGCAATATGCCAAAAAATAACACCAGAGAATAAAGTATAGATAAGAAAGGGCGAATCAGCTATGGAAGAAAAGAAGAATATTCTAACCTACGAAGGTCTTAGAAAATATGAAGATGAGTTACACGAACTGAAAGTGGTAAAACGCCAGGAAGTGGCGCAGAAAATAAAAGAGGCGAGAGAACAGGGCGACCTGTCCGAAAATGCGGAATATGATGCGGCAAAAGATGAGCAGCGTGATATCGAGGCCAGAATCGAAGAATTGGAGAAAATTCTAAAAAACGCGGAAGTAGTTGTAGAGGATGAAGTCGATTTAGACAAGATTAACATAGGGTGCCAGGTTACTATTTTGGATATGGAATATGCCGAGGAGCTGGAATATAAAATTGTAGGCTCTACCGAGGCCAATAGTTTAAAAGGGAAAATTTCCAATGAATCACCGGTTGGCAAGGCGCTTATGGGCAGTAAAATCGGCGACGTTGTAGAAGTGGAGACACAGGCGGGCGTATTGCAGTATAAAGTGTTAATGATTCAGAGGTCGAATTAATAACAGCTGTAATGTAAAAACAAACTATTTCACAGACAAAAATATTTATCTTGCGAATGTTGTGCCGATGCTGTTAGCGCTTTGGCGGCAAATGTCGCAGGCTAAGAGAAAGGCATGGTTATTAAGATGAATAAGCAGCAGAATCAAGAGAATGGACAGCAGACACAGGATATCAACCAGCTTTTGAAGGTAAGGCGTGAGAAGCTTGCCGCTTTACAGGAAAATGGCAAAGACCCTTTTGTGATTACGAAATATGATGTAACGCATCACAGCCGGGAAATTCAGGATAATTTTGATACCATGGAGGGCCAGAACGTTTCCGTGGCGGGGCGTATTATGTCCAAGCGTGTGATGGGGAAAGCCTCTTTTTGCAATGTACAGGATTTACAGGGCAATATCCAGTCCTACGTGGCAAGAGACAGCATTGGAGAAGAATCCTACGCCGATTTTAAAAAGTATGATGTGGGCGATATCGTGGGCATTGAAGGAGAAGTATTTAAGACAAAGACAGGAGAAATTTCCATCCATGCCTCAAAAGTGACACTGCTGTCAAAAAGTTTGCAGATTCTGCCGGAGAAATATCACGGACTTGTCAATACGGATATCCGTTACCGCCAGAGATATACGGACCTTATCATGAATGAGGAGGTAAAAAACACATTCGTGATGCGTTCTAAAATTATCAGCTCTATCAGACGATATCTGGACGGACAGGGCTTTCTGGAGGTGGAGACGCCGATGATCGTTTCCAATGCGGGCGGCGCGGCGGCAAGACCTTTTGAAACACATTATAATGCGCTGGACGAGGATGTGAAGCTCCGCATTTCTTTAGAGCTTTATTTAAAAAGGCTGATAGTGGGTGGTATGGAGAGAGTCTACGAAATCGGACGCGTTTTCCGTAACGAGGGGATGGATACAAGGCATAACCCTGAATTTACAATGATGGAGCTGTATCAGGCATATACGGATTATAACGGTATGATGGAGCTGACGGAGAATATGTTCCGCCATGTCGCGCAGGAGGTATGCGGCACAACGCAGATTCCGTACGGAGAGGAAATGATTGATTTAGGCAAGCCTTTTGCGAAAATGACAATGGTAGAGGCTGTGAAAAAATATGCGGGCGTGGATTTTGATACCATCAAAGATACCGCGGAGGCAAAGCGGATAGCGGATGAAAAAGAAGTCCATTACGAAGAAAGACATAAAAAGGGCGACATTTTGAACCTGTTCTTTGAAGAGTTTGTCGAAGAACATCTGGTGCAGCCGACGTTCATTTTAGACCACCCGGTTGAAATTTCCCCGCTCACCAAAAAGAAACCGGACAACCCGGAGTATGTGGAGCGGTTTGAGCTATTTATTACCTGCCGTGAGATGTGCAACGCCTATTCGGAATTAAACGACCCCATCGACCAGAGGGAACGCTTCAAGGCGCAGGAAGAGGCGTTTGCGGCGGGAGACGAGGAAGCGAACCATACGGACGAGGATTTTCTGAATGCCCTGGAAATTGGTATGCCCCCGACGGGCGGCATCGGCTACGGAATTGACAGATTGGTGATGTTACTCACCAATTCGCCGGCGATAAGGGATGTGCTGCTTTTTCCGACGATGCGCCAGCTGGACTAAAAAAATCCGGTAAAATCAAGGGATTAGCGGTTTTGCTTAGTTGGCAACTACAACAAATTTTGATATGATAAGGACATTTTTCTAAAGGAAAACTGAAAATGAAAATTATATGCGCCGCTTTAGTTCCCGCGCAAATTCTTTTAGTTTTTCATTGTTTTTTTTCAAATAACAATAATAAGTGGCGTTTGCTTCTTCATCAAGAATTGGAATATTGACTCGGTTTGCATATACATGGG
>JAMPFF010000049.1:18668-19331 GCA_023664605.1 Clostridium sp. | reverse complement strand
GACGGTTTTTGGCAGATTCTTCAATCGCATTAACAAACATCTCCACCTGTTCCTTGCCGGAAATGACAAAACTTTTCGTGATACTTGAAGTTGCCATAAAAACACCTCCTTCGATTATTATTTCCTATCTACATTTTATTATCATATTTCGGTTAATGCAATCAAAATATTAGCGTCTATGGCAATCCTATACCTCCCGTTCTCTCCACGCAGCACTGGCACGTTTGCCAATGGTGTGATAATAGAGCAGTACGAGGAATATAAGCGCCAATATCAGATAGCGTTTCAGGCGGCTTTCTCTTTTCGCCCGGCTTATCAGGGTGGAAATGATTTTCTGTTTTTCCTCTTCGGTCATGCCCCTGTCTTGTTCCATTATGTAAAGCAATAAATATGCAAGCGCGGCTATCATTGCCACTGTAGCGTAGATTTGCAAATGGGAATCTTCCCTTGTCCTGGGTTCCGTATCCTTAGAGGAAGTTCCGCTGTTTGCGCTGTCACTATTTACGCTGTCACTGCTTACATTGCCACCGCTTTCATTGCTTACGCTGCTGCTGATATTGTCGCTACTTTCATTACTTACGTTACTGCTTGCATTACCGCCGTTGCTACTTCCGCTTTCGTTTCCTCCACTGTTGCCGCCGCTGTCTTCGCTTCCACTTCCGC
>JAMPFF010000049.1:0-18568 GCA_023664605.1 Clostridium sp. | reverse complement strand
CTCCGTTGCCGCCATTGTCTCCGCTTTCGCTTCCGCCTCCGTTGCCGCCATTGTCTCCGCTTTCGCTTCCGCCTCCGTTGCCGCCATTGTCGGCTTCAAAAGAGACATGAATTGTATGGTCTTCGTTTACATGATAGAAAGTATAATACCGGCTTACAACGGACTGTTCTCTTACCGCTCTTGCTCTTGTCGTCTGTGTGCCTGCGCTGTCCGTCAGCTCGGCGGTCTTATTCATGCCGTCTACGGTAACTGCCTTTATATGAAAACCCTCGTCAGGAACAATTTCAAAAGCCTGTGTGCCGTTTGCCTGCACAGGTATATCGCCCTCGGGAGAAATGCTTCCGCCCTCCTCTGCTGAGGCTTTGATGATATATTCTGCCACTGCATTGCGCGTCCAGTCCGCATAGACACTGCTCTTTTGCGTTACCGGCGCACTAAAATCAAACGCAACACTCCCCCGGTCGCTTGTCTTCCATCCGTTGAAGTGATATCCTTCTTTGGAGGGTGCGGCAGGACTCGCGGCATTCTTCCCCTGTAAAACTATCTGCTGTTTTTGCGGCGTCTCATTTCCGTAAGAGGTATCACCGTCATAGAAAGTCACAGTATAATAATTCACCGTAGCAGTTCCCGAAGAGGCGCTTACCGTCAGATTCTCTCCCGTATCAACGCCATCTGCCGCATCTGTTATATCATAAATATCATATTCCCCATCCGATACGGAACTAAGAGAATCCCCGGTAATCAGTGCGGCATCCGCACTATCTGTAGGCTTTAGCGCGAATGTTTTGTTATGGTTAGCCCATTCTTCATTGTCTTTTTTAACAGTGATTGTGACTACGCTGCTGCTTTCACTTCCGCCGCCGTTGTCGGCTTCAAAAGAGACACGTATGGTATGGTCTTCTTTTACATCATGGAAAGTATATACCTGCGTACCTGCGCTGTCTGTCAGCTCGGCGGTCTTGTTCATGCCGTCTACGGTAACTGCCTTTATATGAAAACCCTCGTCAGGAACAATCTCAAAAGCCTGTGTGCCGTTTGCCTGCACAGGTATATCACCCTCGGGAGAAATGCTTCCGCCATCCTCCGCTGAGGCTTTGATGATATATTCTGTCACTGCATCATTTGTCCAGTCCGCATAGACACTGCTCTGCTGCATGATTGGCGCATTAAAATCAAACGCAACACTTCCTCGGTCGCTTGTCTTCCATCCGTTGAAGCGATATCCCTCTTTGGAGGGTGCAGCGGGGGGGGCGACATTTTGCCCCTGTAAAACTATCTGCTGTTTTTGCGGCGTCTCATTTTCGTAAGGGGTATCACCGTCATAGAACGTCACAGTATAATAATTCACCACGCCAGCTCCCGAAGAGCCACTTACCGTCAGATTTTCTCCCGTATCAACGCCATCCGCCGTATCTGTTATGTCATAAATATCATACTCCCCGTCCGATACGGAACTAAAGGCGGATTCCGTAATCAGTGCAGCGTCCGAACTGCCTGTCGGCTTTAGCGCGAAGGTTTTGTTATGGTTAGTCCATTCGCTGCCGTCTTTGTTGACAGTGATTGTGATTTCAGTAACTGGGATTTCAACGTCATACGATGCGCCAAGTTTCCATCCCCACCAGAGGTTATCCTGACTTTCTCCCTCCGCCGCATCAAAGATTTTATATGCCGCATTCGCTTCTTCTCCGGTCAGCTCGTTTCCGTCCGTTCCCACGAAGCTAAGATAACGCTCAGTTGGACAACCATCAAAAACACCATCTAAATATATATTATTAACATATGGTGGACTAAAATTTCCTCCGCCTCCGGTTGCATAAACCTTCAATTTTGTTAATTGCTTACAATCATAAAATTCAACCCCATCTATATATCTAACACAATCTGGTATTTCTACGGTTTCCAACTTCTCACATCCATAAAATAACCCTCTCTCCAACTTAGTGACGCGGCTTGGAATCTTTATGCTTTCTAAACTGCTGCACAGTGCAAAAGCAAACATATCTATCTTCCAAACGCTGTCAGAAATTTCTATGCTTTTTAAGCTGGTACAACCTCCAAAAGCCGAATTACAAATCTTATAAACGCTGTCAGGGATTTTTACGTTTACTAAGCTGGTACAGTTTGCAAAAGTCCAATCGTTTATTACAGTAACGCTATTCGAAATCTCTACCTCTTTTAAGTTGTAACATTCCGCAAATGCAAATCCATCTATCACAGTAACACTATCCGGGATTGTCAGGCTCTCTAAGCCGCTCTTATAAAAAGCCTCTTCCTCTATGAGTGTAACACTTTTCGGAATTTTAATATATGTTAAATCGGTGCAATTATAAAATGCTCTGTACGCTATACTTGTGACACTATATTCAATGCCGTCTCTTCCATCGACGACCTTAAAAGGAATCTCCACGCTTCCTCTTACCGATGTTCCATCTTTATGTCCCAAAACTTCAACTCCACTACTGCCTATTATTACTCTATACCGAATCCCATCCACTTCAAAATCAGAACTATGACAGTTTATCCAGCCTTTCACACATACAGGGCAATCCGTATTCACCACACCCTCCCTGCATAGACTTTCACAGATACAGATAACTTCCTCGTCTGCATTATATTCCTCAATGCTATCGTCCTCTTCCGTGATATCGGCTTCGTCGTCTGCGTCATCTCCCTCAACGATATCGGTTTCATCGACTGTAACGTCCTCTTCCACGATATCGGTTTCTTCATCAGCTACATCTTCTTCCTCCACGATATCAACTTCATTGACTGCATCTTCTTCCTCTGCCAACGCGAAGAAACTACACTCTCCCATGAACAGCGCAGCCACGATAAACCATGCAAGCCATTTGCGGCTTCTCCCTTTTGTTTTCTTCATTATCTGCATTCTCCTTTTGGCATCATACTAACCCTCAATCCCGCTTTGCCACAACTACCAGCCTGCCGTCCTCTTCATGATAAGCGCAGGTGGAAAGCATCAAAAAAGTATCTCCATAAGCTGCCGTAACCCCTGTTTCATACAACGAAGCCGTCATCACATTTTCATAGAAACGGTTAAACTCCTCTTCCGTGTCCGCCTGATAAAACTGGTAATATTTAAACACATCTTCATCTTCCTGATAGACCTGTGAACGGAATACCGCCATAATTTCGTAAGTTCTCTCTTCATAGAGCGTATCAAACTCTAACGTGGCATGTTCGTCGTAAAACGCCTTATTTCCATATTCATCCAGCATCCCAAACATGGAGCCGTCTTTCATATTGTGTCCGTAAATAATGAAATTCGTGCCGGGCGTATCCACATCTGCAATGTCTTTTACAAACAGGCAGCCATATTTATCTTCCTCTCCATAAAAGTTATGGTGCAGATAGTACTCATTGTCCTCACACTGCATGACCGGATAGTCTATGACAGTATCCGGTATGGAAAGCCATCCGACCATCTCATGATTGACTGGGTAAAGTTCTGCGAACTTATCGAGCATCACGGGTTGTTGTTTGGCGGCTTCCACCACTTCCTCCATTGGCGGGGCTACGCTTTCCGTCTGCTGCACTGCAGTGATGCTTTCCGTTTCCGAAACGCTGCTTATACTTTCCTGCTGCTGACCGGACAGTACATTGCTTAAATTTTTCTTCTGTATGCTGTGTTCCACGGATAAGGCATATTCCCATACTATCGGTATCAGGCATACGACCATTATCAATAGAAGAAAACCTCTTGCAATTCTGCTATATTTTCTAATTCTCATGTAAGATTTCCTTTTTACCTGTACATTACGGCTGCCGCCTCATATTCTCCTACCACAGTATAATATAAATTAACGTCAATGACAACCCGATACCAAACATCAACAGCCCGAACGAAAGGCTTCGCTGGATAATCATAAAACTCTCCCTAAAGTCCTCCACACCGGCAGCAGCAAGATGCACAAAATCCTTGTGCGTCGGATGCTTTCTGCCCCACAAGCGGTTGCGAAGCGACTGCCAGCAGTTCATTACACCGCCTAAAAATGCCGTAATCATATTGCCCTCTTTTCTCTCGTGCGGCAGAGGGGAATCTTTATAGAATGTCTTTCTAAGAAAAACGACAATCGTGTCAACTATGCTGTCACAAATCCTGCACAAAAAACCGCATACCGTCGGCAGAAAGGCAAGCAGCACGGGTCTGTACAGCAGATTCTCAATATCTAACCACTTCGGCCACGCATTGATATAACTTTCTTTTTTCATCAGCAGTTTTCGGATAATAACGATATAAACAAGCGCACCGATGACAATGGAAATGAACGCACCCTTTAGATTATTCAGGCTAAAATACGCTACACGCTCTCCAGCGCCGCCCTCCAGCAGAGGGTACATGAAATTCATAAAACTTTCTCCAAGCCCTGCCGCCTTATCCATAATGGTATGCGCAAACAGCCCCCACACGAATAAGACAAGCGCGCTCCCCGTCAGGGCAAAACCGCTCGTTTTATTCATATACTGTTTGTTCTCATCATACTTTTTCTGTTTTTCGGCATCCTGATTGCTCTCGATAAAGACAGCCACAAATAATTTCGTCATATAGGCAAGCGTCAATCCGCCGCTGATTAAGAAAATGACTTCCACCGCTTTTATCAGGCTTGCGCCGCCGTATTCTACAATACTTTCATGTAAAAGCGTCTTGCTGATATAGCCGCTAAACAGCGGAATGCCGCTGATGGCAAGCGCGCCGACGGCAAAGATTATCTTTAGCAGCGGTTTCTTTTTTCCAAAGCCCCTGATTTCGTTTAAGTCAAGTGCGTGCGTATTCATGAAGACAACGCCCGCCGCCATAAACAGAACAAGTTTTATCAGGGAATGATTCACCATATGCAGAAATGTACCATGCACGGCGAGCATATTTTCCGCGCCCAAAAGCCCCTGCATACCGACGCCGACTAAGATAAACCCAATCTGCGACATGGACGAACAGGCAAGCGTGCGCTTTAAATCAACGGAAAATATCGCCAAAAGCGCACCGCCAAACATGGTAAGCACGCCGATTCCCAGAATGAGCGCGCCCCATGATGCGTCAAACAAAAACAGACGGCAGCTTACAATCAAAATGCCGAAAATACCCGTTTTCGTCAAAATACCTGACAACAGTGCGGATGCCGGAGCAGGCGCTATCGGATGTGCTTTCGGCAGCCAGATATGCAGCGGGAACGCACCCGCCTTTGCACCGAAACCGATTAACAGACAAGCACCCGCGCCATATAATACCGCTTTATTTTCATAAGTTCCCGCAGCAAAGAATAATTCGTCAATCTGCAGCGTGCCAAGTTCATGATAGAGGATAAAAATACCCATCAACATGACAAGACCGCCGATAACCGCTACTGCAAGATACGTCGCCGCCGCCCGCAGCGCATTTGTCGTTTCTTCCTGTGCCACCCACACATAGGAAGTAAAGGACATAATCTCAAAGAAAATAAACGTCGTAAACAAATCCGCCGATAAGAATACGCCCATTGTCGCCCCTAACGTCGCCAGCATAAACAGATAAAAACGGTTCGTATTTTCATGATGCTTACAGTATTCCCCGGATAACAGCATTGTCATCATCCACATAAAAGCCGCCACCGTGCTATAAACCAGCCGAAAGCCATCCATCGTAAATGTCAGCCCCATGCCGCATATTTCGGGCAGATAACAGCGATAAAGCGTCTCTGCTCCACTTGTACCGATATTGCCTATCAGCAATAGCAACGTTATCAGAAACTCACTAATGGCAATAAAAGCCGCCGTATAATTCCTGATACTTTCTTTTTTTGCACCCGCCGCGGCGGACAAAAGTGCGCCAAGAAAAGGATAAAACACCAGTACGGCAAGAATCAAATTTTCATTCATAATATATCACGCCCCTTTATGACTCAATTTGTATTTAAAACGAAGCCTCCACAACGCCCGCTAACGCCTCCATCATCCACTGCGGACGCAGACCGATAACAAACATCCCCACCACAAAAATGACAAGCGGCAGTATCATCATCCAATTCGGGTCTTTGACGTCCGAAAGCGTACCGTAATCAAACTCTTTTCCCGGAAAAAAGGCACGCACAACAATCGTCAGCATATAGATTGCCGTCAAAAGCGCGGAAATTAATATTGCGCCCACGCCAACATAGGCAAGAGGATTGCCGCTTGTCACCGCGCCTTTCGCCAGGTTCCACTTGCTGACAAAACCGCACAGCCCCGGCACGCCCATAAGCGCCATCGCCGATACGGTAAAAATCATAAAGACTTTCGGCATTTTCCGTCCCAGACCGTCCAGTTGGTGGATATAGGTCCTTCCGGTCTTATAAATAACCGCTCCGGCACAGAAGAAAGAGCATATTTTCATGAGGGCATGGCACAGCATATGACTGAGCGCGCCCGTCAGCCCAAGCGGCGTCATCAGCAGAACGCCGAAAAGAATATAGGAGAGGTTGCTGACCGTTGACCAAGCCAGTCTGCGTTTAAAATGCGTCTCCTTTAACGCCCGGCTGCACCCGTATACAATCGTAACCATCGTAACCGCCATAAGTACATTCTGCGCCCATGTGCCGCGTAATAACTCCGTTCCAAAACTAAAATAAGTAATCCGCAGCGTCGCAAACGCACCCGCCTTGACAACCGCCACCGCATGTAAAAGCGCGGTCACCGGAGTCGGCGCAACGCCAGCCTGCGGCAGCCAGTCGCAGAACGGACACATCGCCGCTTTGACGCTGAAACCGCAGAAGCACAGCACATAAATGAAAAGCAGTACATTGGCATTATCGCCAAGCTGCGCCATATCAATCACGCCGCCCGGCGTAAAGTTGGAAGTCGTTCCGTATATCAAAATAAAAATCATACCGATAAAGGCAAACGCCGCGCCGCCCAACGAATAATACAGATATGTCCGCGCCGCCAGCACGGCTTCTCTTGTAAGCGTATGCAGTACAAGCGGAAGCGTCACCATCGTCAGCATTTCATAAAAGAAATACATCGTCACGATATCCTCCGCCATAGCAATGCCAAGCGTTACGCCGTAAGTAATCGTATAGAACATGAAAAATATTTTTTCACGCTCCTCATGCTTCATATATTCAAAGGAATACAGCGTTGCAAACGGCCACATAAAAGCAAGTATCGTGGCAAACACGCTGCCCGCCCCGTCTAACTTCAAACTGATACTGAGCTGTCCGGTAAAGCGGAACAATACAAAATCCTGCGCCGGAGGGTTACAAATCAAAAGCCCTGTTATAATCGACGTGATAATAACGATAACTTCAATATAAACCGCCATCACATTTCTTTTGCGAAAAGGCAGAAGCGGAATCAGCACCCCGCCAAACATCGGCAGTAAAACCGCAATAACCATCATATAAGCATTCATATTCTTTTCCCCCCCCTTATTCAAGCGACGCCGCAATTTCACCCGCATATCGGATAAGCGGATTAGGCAGGATTCCCGACAGCAGTGTCATAATTGTTAAAATCAGCAACGCCGCCGTCATGATGTCGATATGTTCCTTTTTCTCTTCTATGACAGTATCTTGTCCCGGCAGAAAGCCATTTATCGTAACCGGCAACAGATACCCCGCCGTCAAAAGCGCGCTGATAAGCAAAATGACCGGACCAAGTATCCTGAAAACGCCGGTATCGGACTCTAATGCGCCCTGCGCCAGATACCACTTACTGATAAAGCCGCTCATAGGCGGGATTCCGATAAGCCCAAGGGAGGCGAACGTATAACACCAAAGCGTCACTTTCATCTGTTTCCCAATACCTGTATACTCTTCCACCTTCGTTTTGCCCGTGCGGAAAATGAATATGCCCGCCGTCAAAAATAAAATACACTTAATGCACGCATGAAAAACGACGTGCAGCAAAGAACCGGCAAACGCGGTCGGCGTTAAAAGCGATAAGCCGAACAGGATATAGGATAGCTGCGATACCGTAGAGTACGCAAGCCGCTTTTTAAACACTTTTTCCCGATAAGCAAGCATGGAACCCATAAACACCGTCAGAAGCGTCAGAACCATCCATGCCGTCTGCACCCAGGTTCCCCGGATAAAACCGGCTCCGACAATATAATATACCGTGCGGATGACCGCCAGCACGCCGCCTTTTACGATAATCGCGGACAGCGCCGCCGAAGCAGGAGCAGGAGCCGCCGGATGCGCCGTCGGCAGCCAAGCATGAAGCGGAAACATACCCGCTTTCGCGCCAAAACCAATCAGCATAAGAAAAACGGCGATTTGCAAAATCCCGGCGTTACCTGACGCAAGTGTCATATTTAACGTGCCGCCCGCGGCAAATGTTAAGGTATCGCAGTTCTGATATAAAAAGTAAATGCCAAACAGCGCGCAATACGCGCCGCACATGGAGTAAAACAGATATTTAAGCGACGCCATAACCGCCTCCTTAGAACCGTTATGCAGTACAAACGGCACGGAGGTAAGCGTCATCAGTTCATAAAAGAAATATAATGTTACCAGATTGCCCGCGGCTTCCAGCGCAATAAGCACCGCATAGACAATCAGGAAAAAACCAAAAAACCTTTTTTCATCCCCCTCATGCTTCATATATAAAAACGCATAAAACCCTATCGCAAGCCAGATAATTGCCGTCACGCTTATAAAAAGCCTGCCAAGGGCATCCACATGAAAATAGACCGGTATCTCATCCATCAGATAAAACAGCGTAAGCTCCACATCTTTTGTCCATATGGTAAGAAGCGTTATCATAACCGACAGCGTCAACACGGCGCCGACCAAAAGATGCAGCCGTTTCCCCGATGTCTCCTCGCCTTCTCCTCCCGCCATGCGGGTATGTTCCAGAAAAGAGGAAACAAGCAGACAGACGCCAGATATCGTCGATAGTAACACCGGCAGCATTATCCATAAATTATCAAATATACGATTCATCATAGTAACCATGCCTTTCTCTCAAATTACGCAAACATTGCAAGACCGCGTTCAATCAGATTGATAACCGGTTCGGAACTTAACCCCAGCCAGAGATTCAGGGCGATGAAACATAGCAGCGCCGCGCTTTTGGCGGGCTGTTCCCACATATGGATTTCCTCGAATCCCTTATCAATCACCACTTCTCTTTTCTCCGGCGTATAAATGCGGATGACCGTTTTCATAAAGTAGACCGCATTTAAAATAACGCTGATAGCCAGAGCGATTAACGTAATCATAATTTTATGTTTGTTCCCGACCGCCGCCTGCGCAAACAACAGCTTGGAGATAAAGCCGGAAAACATCGGAAAACCGACCATTGACAGGGAGCCGACCGTAAACGCGACGCCCGCTAATTTATTGCGATATCCCGCCCCGGTCAAATCAAAGAAATTCTTGCTTTTCGCCGAAGCGTCCGTAATGCCCGACGCCGCCACAAAAAGAAGCGACTTGGTCGCCGCGTGCGAAACGATATGATAAATGCTGGCAATCATGCTCGCCGTCGTTCCTAAGCCGAACCCCATATAAATATAGCCAATCTGCGCCACCGAGGAATAGGCTATCATCCTGTTGATATCGTTTTCTTTAATCGCATTGACGGAACCCATAATCATACCCGCGACGCCAAAAACAAAGAGTACGTTGATAACCTTGCTTTCCCGGATAATGTCAAAGCCAATCACCCGGTAGAAAATCTTGACCAGCAGGAAAATATAGCCTTTCGATACTAACGAGGATAAAATCGCCGCAGAAGATAAGGTGGAATAACCGTATGCGTCCGGCAGCCATGTATGGAACGGATAGAGCGCACTCTTAATCGCAAGACCTACCGACATTAAACAGATTGCCGTTAAAAGCGGTATATGATACTCGCCGGACGCCTGTAATTGCTCCGCTGCCTCCTTGATATTGCTCATCAGAAGATGTCCGGTCAGACTGTATAAAAAGCAGATGCCAAGCAGTAAAAGACCAGAACCCAAAAGGCTCATAATCATATAGCGAGTCGCCGCCTCAATCGTACGTCCGGTCTGGCGTATCATAATCAGCCCGCAGGCGGATATCGTATTGATTTCCACGAACACATACGCCGTAAATAAATCGTTCGTATAGATAAGCGCAAGCAGGGAGCAGAGCAGCAGATTTACCATAATATAATACAAATTCTGCTTGGTCTCTTCTATCTCCAGCTCTCTTTCCAGCACGCCGCCAATCACGCACAAAAACATAATAATGCAGAAGAATAACGCCATCGCGGCCTCTAAGATGCCGACCCTGATTTCATTGCCCCAGGGTGCGGGAAAGTGTCCCATCGTATAAATGTACTCCTGTCCGGTTTTTAATACAAACCAGAGGACTGCGCCTGACATAATCCCAATCAGCGTAATCACAATCAGATTCAGCCGCTTTGCCCATTTACCGTTTAATACGGACGAAATGGGACCTGCAAAGAGCGATAATAAAATCGAAACAAAGGGAAAATTCTGTAGCAGCGTCATTATCGTCCCTCCTTTTTCAACAATGTCGATATCTCGTCCAAATCCAGCGTATGATATCTTTGATAGAGCCTGATAGTTAAGGAAAGCATCAATGCGGTTACGGACACGGAAACGACTATACCGGTCAATACCAGTCCGCTGGGAATCGGGTTGATATACGCATCCACGCTCTGGACGCCGTTTACCACAATCGGCGCCTTATGTCCCGCGATATAACCTTTTAACGCCAGAAACAGATAGACCGAAGTATCCATAATATTCATACCGACAATTTTTTTAATCAGATTTTTCTGCATCAGCAGATTGGAGAAGCCGATACCAAACAGTATCATAGATACGGCTTCCTCATAGTTTGTTAAAAAATTCGCAACATCCATGTTTAATAGCCTCCCTTTCGGAACATGACATAAAACGTATACATCGTTCCGGCAACGACAATGCCGACGCAGATATTCAAAATCAAAATCAGCCCGCTGCTTAAAATTGCCCCCGGCGTGCCAAGCGGTATCACGCTCTCGATATGGTTCGCGCCCGTATAAAAAGAGTAACTTTTCGCCAGACAGTAACAGCCCAGCGCGCAGACGCTTAACACCTTATAGGTTTTCGCCGTAAAAAAGCGTTCCGTCTTTTGAAAGCCAAACGCATTCAAATATAGAATCAATCCCGCTCCGATAATGGCGCCGCCCGAAAAACCGCCGCCCGGTCCTAAATGTCCGCCTAAGATGACATAAATGCCGAATATGATAATCGGCGGCACTAAAACGCGCGCCGCAGTCTGTAAAATCAAATCGTTTTTCGGCTCATAGATACGGTCGCTCACCTCGATATCCTGTCCGTTTTCATCTTTTTTCTTATCCTTGCGAAGCAGTATCAAAACCGTACAGGTCGCAATGAAAAGCACATGGGATTCCCCCAGCGTATCGAACGCCCTGTAGTCCAAAATCATGCCTGTTACAATATTGACCGCTCCGGTCTCTTGCAGCCCGTCCTCGATATAACGCTGCGATACCTCGTTGTTGACCGGATTTTCCATGTGTCCGTAAGAGGGCAGATAGGAAACCGCAATCAAAAGCATTGCCACCAGGAAAATACAAAAACACCCGCAGAAAATCTTATACAGCTTTTCAAAGCCGTTGACCTCCCAGTTATTCGCCAAATCATAAACTCTCTCCCGGCGCTGTCTGCGCTCTTTTTCCCTTGTTATGACAGTGTTGTCATCTTCTGTAAACTCCTTTTGCGGCTGCATTTCCACAACGTCAACAAAGGAATCTTTCGTACCGTCCAGCCAGCGCTTAAAACGGAAAGACAGCGTTTTTTCATATTCTTTTTCAGTGACTTTCCTGCTCATTGCCCGCTTCCTCCTCTTCATGCTCCGTTTTCACCATGGCTTGTATCTTCTTTAAGGTAACGAAGAAGAGTACGCTGGTAACGCCCGCTCCTACCGCCGCCTCCGTAATCGCCAAATCCGGCGACTCTAAAAGGATCCAGATAATAGACATCACCAGACTGTACGACATAAAAATTAATATGGTATTCAACAGATTTTTCGATAAACTCGCCGCAATCGCGCATATAATTAAAAAGGCAAGTAAAATATTTGTAAATATCTGCATTATAACGCCTCCTTTTAGTTTTCCCGTCTGTCTGCGCTTTTTGCCGCGCCGGATTTTGTCTCAAGTTCATCCAGCGGACTGATAGTATAATGCGCCTCTCTGTCCTCGTTTGTCGCCACTTCGAGCCTCGCAATCAGATGTGAGGACGTCGGCGATGAAAACCACAAAAAGGCAATCACGCAGAAAAGTTTTAACGAAGTAAAGGTAAAACCGCTCATAATCATCAGCCCGATGAGCGAACAGGCGATTCCAAGCGTATCTCCCATCGCCGCGGCGTGCATCCTGTTTAAAACATATTTAAAACGGAACACCCCGACCATTTCAATGAAAAAAATTAGCAGCCCGCAAAGCATGAAAAAAGCGCCCGCCAAAAAACGAATCCATTCAATGACTTCCATCTTTTTCCTCCATTCCGAAGCGTTTTACGCTGAGGATGCGAGCAGAATCTCAAATTCTGCTCTGCAATCAAAGGAATTTGTGACGCTTCTGCACAAATTCCAGGTTGAAAAAAATGCTCATCAGAGATTTTTTTCAACCTTTTCCTTCTTTTCCCGATAAACACCCATATATACCTTAGTCAGCACAATAACCGCCAGAAAGCTTATCATAGCGTAAATAAGGCAGATGTCCACCAAGTATCCTTCCTGTAACATGATGGCTAATATGGCAATAATGACCATGACAATCGTTCCCATCATATTGGTAGCAACGATTCTGTCTGTGACCCGCGGACCCCTAATCGCCCGAATCAGGCACAGGATAATCATGATTGCCAAAACAACCAGCACGAAAACAAATAAAATGTGATAGGCATTATCTAATCCCGCTATTCCTTTTCCCATTTGTAAAACTCCTCTCTATTCGCACTTTTTAATCATATCCACAAAGACGGACTTATCGATTCCCTCGGCAAGCGTCTCATCCAGACAATGCACCGTATACGAGTTATCGTCCAGTAAAACCGTAATCGTCCCCGGCGTCAGCGTAATCGCATTTGCCAAAGCGGCGCGCCCCATCGACGTATGCAAATCCGCCTGAAAAGTCACCAGCGCGGGTTCCACTTCCTCTTCCTCCGATAAAATCAGATGGATAACCGCAAAATTCGCTTTCACAATCTCGATGACAAGCACAACGACATAATGCAGCAGATGAAAAATATTGCGCATCAGCTTCTTTTCCTTGGCAACGCTGTAATCCGTAAATTTACAGGTAAACGCAAAGAGCGCCGCGGCGATAATCACCCCGAAAACGGCTATTTCCAACGTAAAATTCCCGTTAAAGATAACCCATAATAAAAAATACAGTAAATACATATCCTCACACCTCCTTTCCCAGCCGTACTTCTTCCATATGCTTTGCCAGCTCCTTTGGCAGCTCGTCCAGTAAATACCTCTTATGACCCGCCTCTTTATCCAGAAACAGCTCCCGCAATTCCTGATTGGTTGACATAATTTCTTCTTTTAACTCCCTCGCGCTCAAACGCCTTGCGCCCTGTCCCATAATAATAAGCTGTTCCAGCCCGTCCGACGTCGCTACCGTCACCTGATTTTTACCGGCGATTTCATGCGTCGTCTTTTCTATATACTGGTCGGCGGTTTCCGCCTCTTTCGTATATACGACATAAATATTATGATAAGCGGAAATGCTGCCCGGACTGCCCTTGACCTTATAGGCGTCAAAGACAAGGATTAACGTCATCTTCCGATACCCCTGATAATTGCTTAGTATATCCATCAGCTTCCCTCTGGCGCTGTCTAAATTTATTTTCGCCAGTTCGCTTAATTCCTCCCATGCAAAGATGATATTATAGCCGTCCACGAGCAGATATTCTTTGTTGACTGTATCGGTCGATTCACTTTTATTCTTTCGTTCCCCGCCGTCCATCTGCTGCGCGCGGATAACTTTCGCCTCCGTCGTCTTTCCCGCGCCGCCCGCGCTGTCCGTTCCCTTTTCGCGCGCGCGGCCTTTCGCTTTATTCCATCTGCCTCTGCTGCCGCCTCCGGCATAAGTGCGTTTAAATATCTCTTCTAACTCTTTTTCATTGACTGCGGCGGACGGTTTTGTTCTGACACTTATGTCATTATATTGTTCAGACGCCGGAACCGCCCTGTTTTCCAGAACGCTTCCGATGTGCATATAGTTTTCCACATCCTGCCATGCCACCACCATGCCCGCCCCGTGGGAACAGAAAACGGACGACGCCGGATTGTCCGTGTCGCGCTCCGCGCCATATCCAAACGACGCGATAATCTCCTGCTCGTTATGGCACGGTTCATATCCTTTTAACGTACAGTCAAGCCGTCCTCTGCCGCCGGAATACGCCATGACTTCCGTTTGATATCCTTGCATTTCGGAAACAGGAACCGTTCCGGTCAATATGGAAGTCTCCCCGTCCGTAAGCGGCGCGTCAAACTGCCCGTATCTTGCCTGTATGTCCGACATGGCGCGTCCTATGACAGACTGCGGCAGCTCCAGACGAAATTCGTATACCGGTTCCAACAGCACGCAGTCCGCCTTATGGAGTCCCTGGCGCAGCGCACGGTAAGTCGCCTGTCTGAAATCGCCGCCCTCGGTATGTTTGATATGCGCCCTGCCCGCCGCCAGCGTAATCTTCATATCCGTAATCGGCGAACCGGTTAAAATACCCCGATGCTCCTTTTCCTCCAGATGCGTCAGCACAAGACGCTGCCAGTTTCTATCCAGCGTATCTTCACTGCATACCGTATCGAAAACAAGACCGCTGCCCGGCTCTCCCGGTTCCAGTATCAGATGTACTTCCGCGTAGTGGCGAAGCGGCTCAAAATGCCCTACCCCCTCTGCTTTCTGCCGGATAGTCTCCTTATAAACGATGCTGCCGACGTCAAATTCCACCGCAATGCCGAAACGCTCCTGTATCATATTCTTTAAAATATCTATCTGCACCTCGCCCATTAACTGCGCATGAATTTCTTCAAGCTGTTCTTTCCAGACGATATGCAAAAGAGGCTCCTCCTCTTCAAGTTGACATAACTTCTTATACGCCGTATGCACATCCTCTTCGGGCGGCAAGATGACGCGGTATGTCATAACGGGCGCTAACAACGGAGCGGCGCCATTTTTTTCCATGCCCAGCCCCTCCCCTGAAAAAGTCCGGCTAAGTCCGGTTACTGCACAAACCGTTCCCGCCGGGGCTTCTTTTTCCAATTTATACTTACTGCCGGAATAAATCCGAATCTGGTCCGTCTTTTCCTCCCAATCTTTTTCTTTGTCGTCTACAACCTGCTTCGGACGCAGACTGCCTCCGGTAATCTTCATATAAGTGAGGCGGCTGCCTGCGGCGTCCCTGCCAATCTTATATACTCGTGCGCCAAATTCGGACGGATATTGGGGCGTTTTTGTATAGCGTAAAATACCGTCCAATAATTCCTCTATGCCCTCTATTTTTAACGCCGAACCAAAATATGCGGGAAACAGGCGTCTCTTACTTACTAACGCCGCCGTCTCCCGGCGGCTCACGCTTCCACGCTCCAAGTAGCTTTCCAGCAGCCTTTCATCACAAACGGCAACATCCTCCGCAAGTTTTCCGATGATTCTGCCGCCTATCCCGTCATCCTGCGTCTCTTGTCTTTCCTCCGCCCCGTCATCCTGCGTGAAGTCAACGCATTGCCCGCTCAGTCTTTTCCCGATATCCTGCATCAGGCTTTGCCTGTCCGCGCCCGGCTGGTCCATCTTATTCACAAAAAGAAAGACCGGAATCCGGTATTTTTTTAACAGCTTCCATAAGGTTACGGTATGTCCCTGTACCCCGTCCGCGCCGCTTATGACCAAAACCGCGTAATCTAAAACCTGAAGCGTCCTTTCCATCTCCGCCGAAAAATCCACATGCCCCGGCGTATCTAAGAGCGTGATATCCATTTCTTTCCATGAAAACTGCGCCTGTTTGGAGAAAATAGTGATTCCCCTCGTCCTCTCCTGAACGTCCGTATCCAGAAAAGTATCCCCGTGGTCTACTCTGCCCGCCGTGCGGATACTGCCGCTTATATAGAGCATACTTTCCGCTAATGTTGTTTTTCCCGAATCTACATGCGCTAAAATTCCAATAACAAGTTTCTTTCTATCCATTTTAATCTCCATTCCGGAGCGTTTTTTGCGACGGGCACACTACAATCATGCCTTTATAATAAAACCCGTCCAAACATACCGACAAACAACACAACCGCAAGTTCGCACAATGTCAGAAAATACCCCGACAGTTTTTTCGTAACGCCGCCGCTTAGCCGCCTGGACAGATAATAATGATATGTCCATATCCACATACAAATCAAAGCTTCCAGCATTCCCATGATAGGAGAAACGGCAATGCAGGTACCAAAGCAAAGCGCTAAAATAACGCCAAGAATCAGCCTAAGCGTCCGTCTTTGCATGGCAGAAAGCGACGCCGTAAGCTTTTTTTCCGTCTCTGCCTCCCCAAACCATACATAAGCCATACTGTACAAGGTTCTGGATATCATATACCCCATCCCCAAAAGCACAAGCTGTCTGTCTTTCCAGATAACCGCAAGAGAACCCGCATATAACATACAGTAAGCGGCTCCTGCAATAACGCCGTATGCGCCGGGCGGCGCATCCTCTGCGGGCTCTGCTTTCTTTTTCCCATGATAAGCAGCCGTAATCAGCATATCCGCCGTAGTGATAAATTCCTCTAAAGGGCGCGCGCCGCTTAATAAAACAGGCACAAACACGCCTATCAGCGCAAAGCACGCCTGTCCGAAACCAAAGTGCAGACAGAGCGCGTTGAAAGCATACATAACGGCTCCGATAACAACGCCGAAAACCGGATAAAAACAGAGTATATAATATTTGCTATTTGCCTTGTCAAACCCGTGTTTTACCATGCAAAAGACTCCCTCTTTGCCCGTATGTTTCTTATGTCCAGTCAAATTATATGCCTTTCGATTTGGCTTTGTCAAGTTAGCAAATCACCGCATGGCACACTCTCACTACTTGTCGCTCGCAGCGGTGCATAAGACGCTATAATACAGCGTCTAAGCACCGACGGCTCCAAAGTACCATGCTTGTGAATTGTTGATGTCGGGCAACTTACTGTTTCATTACTTTGATATAATATATGCGATACTTATTTTACTTTTTAAAGTCCCCTAATCCCATACGTTACTCCACATTTAGCCGCATTTTCACAAAAAATTTCATAGGATGTGACTTGTCTATTTCCACGATATTTAAGTTTTCCGTTACAACGCGGGCTTCACACACACTCTCTAAAGGGTCTTTCGACATCATCCTGCCGTTTCGGTAGGAAGTTTAATTTCTAAACATTTTAACAACTACTCCATGGTCATTGTGAACATATGCCACTCGACCCTCTCTATCAGAAATTGCAAGACATTCATAGGCGTCCGGCCACGTTTCTTTTACCTTTTTAGGAATTACATTTACATACCATACAGGTTCATTAATTACATATGAATTTGTATCATATAAAATATTTTTTGTGTCCATTTCATATGGTTCTTTTTGGCTCTTAATATATAATTCTGCAATCGCAATTATCTCCTCATATTTTAACTTCGTTGCAAAATTAATTTCATTTAATTTTATAAACTCTGATTCTATATACTCTGGTTTTTTTCTCTTTTTCATACTATTTTACCTCGCCATCTTAAAATCAAACGATAACTGAAACTTAATTTCCGCGTCTGCGCGTATGGGAGTTAAAGCATAAACATCACGCTAAAAAACCCGCCAATGTATCTGTCAGCGCCGCAACCTCCACAGGCTTTGCGACATGAGCGTCCATCCCCGCTGCAAACGCTTCCGATTTATCTTCCTCAAACGCATTTGCCGTCATGGCAATGATGGGAATCCCGGCAAGTTCTTTATTTTCCAGCGCACGAATCGCTCTTGCCGCCTCGTATCCATTCATAACGGGCATCTGTACATCCATAAGCACTGCAAAATAATATCCGGGCTCGGATTTCTTCAACATATCCACGGCTTCCTGCCCGTTTGCCGCAACATCCAGTTCTATGCCTTCACTGCCCAAAATTTCCACCATAATTTCCGCATTCAATTCCACATCTTCCGCCATGAGAAGCCTTATGCCTTTCAGCTGCAACGTTTTCTCCTCCAAAGGCGTTTCCGCTTTCCCGCCTCCTAACGTCTGTATCAGCATATTCCGAAGCGTTGAGAGAAACAACGGCTTTTGTATGAACCCGGTAATCCCCGCCTGCCTTGCCTCGTCCTCTATCTCCGTATAGTCATATGCGGTCAATATATAAATCGGCGCTTCATTCCCGGGAATCTTCCTAATCTTGCGCGCCACTTCGATTCCGTTTATATCCGGAAGCTGCCAGTCGATTATGTATGTGTAATACGGCCGGTTTCTTTCAATGCCGCTTTCCGCTTTTAAAACAGCCTCTCTGCCGGACAGCGTCCAATCCGGTTCCATGCCGATTTTCTCCAACATTTTTGATACGCTGCTGCATATTTCAAAATCATCGTCCAC
>JAMPFF010000048.1 GCA_023664605.1 Clostridium sp. | reverse complement strand
AATTAGCAGAGAATGACTTAGAAGATACAGAGATTTATGAAATGCACAATATTGTAGAAGCTGTGCTTGAAGAATTTTACCCTTTAGTTGCAAAGATGTATAAAGAATATCGTAACTATAAAAAAGACTTCGTACATATGATGGACAAGGTATATGAGAGAAGTCAAGCTATTAGATATATTGGAGATAAGAGTAATGCAAACACTGATTCCGCTTTAGTAGCAACGAAAAGAAGTCTTATTTATAATGAATTGAGCGGAGAATTATATAAAAAATTTTTCCTTACATTAGATGAAAAGCAAGCTATGAAAGATGGTTACATATATATCCATGATAGAAGTGCAAGACTAGATACATTTAATTGTTGTCTAATGCGCATTGGTGATATTATGCAAGGTGGCTTTGAGATGGGAAATGTTTGGTATAATGAGCCAAATTCTCTTGATACTGCTTTTGATGTAATGGGTGATATTATCCTTTCAACTGCTGCACAACAATATGGTGGATTTACAGTACCAGAAGTAGATAAAATTTTAAGTCTATATGCTGAGAAGTCGTACTGGAAGTATAGAAAAGAATATGCAGATGTATGTGGATATGTTGAGAACGATAATAATATAAATATCAGTAATACTTCCAGTGCTGAAGAATGGGTTATGAGCAAGATTCAACGTGACTTTGAACAAGGTTGGCAAGGAATAGAATATAAATTGAATACGGTTGGTTCTAGTCGAGGTGATTATCCATTCGTTACAATGACTATTGGATTAGCAACAGATAAATTCGGTAAGATGGCGGCTATTACATTGTTAAATGTACATAAAGAAGGTCAGGGGAAAAAAGGATTTAAGCGTCCTGTACTATTTCCAAAGATTGTATTCTTGTATGATAAAAACTTACATGGTGATGGTAGTGACAGATATCCAAGTGCAGACGTGTTTAACGTAGGAATTGATTGTAGCAGTAAAACAATGTATCCTGATTGGTTATCCTTAACAGGTAATGGATATGTGCCAGATATGTATAAAAAATATGGTAGAATCGTGTCACCGATGGGCTGTCGTGCCTTTCTTTCTCCTTGGTATGAAAAAGGCGGTATGCATCCAGTAGATGAAGAAGATAAACCAGCATTTGAAGGACGTTGTAATCTTGGTGTAGTTTCGCTTCATTTGCCTATGATATTAGCAAAAGCAAGACAAGAATCAAAAGATTTTTATGAAGTATTGGAATACTACCTTGAACTTATAAGAGGATTACATAAGCGAACATATGATTATATAGGAGAATTACGAGCAAGTGTAAATCCAATAGCATTTTGTGAAGGTGGATTATATGGTGGTAATTTAAAGCCAGATGAAAAAATAAAATCAATACTTCCACCTATGACAATAAGTTATGGAATTACTGCTTTGAACGAATTACAACGATTATATAATGGTAAATCTATCCGTGAAGATGGAGAATTTGCATTAGAAGTAATGCAATATATTCAGAAATATGTAAATAGAATCAAAGAAGAAGACCATATTTTATATGCGATTTATGGTACACCAGCAGAAAGCCTTTGCGGTTTACAGATAGAACAATTCCGTAAAATATATGGAATTATCGAAAATGTATCAGACAAGCCTTATGTGAGTAACAGCTTTCATTGTCATGTATCAGAACAAATGTCCCCTATTGAAAAACAGGATAAAGAAGAAAGATTTTGGTCGTACTTCAACGGAGGAAAAATCCAGTATTGCCGTTACAATTTAGGGTATAACATTGAAGCAATAAAAACTCTTGTTCTTAGAGCAATGGAGAAAGGCTTTTATGAGGGTGTAAATCTGGCAATGTGCTATTGCGAAGATTGTGGTTATCAGCAGGTAGAAATGGATATATGCCCTAAATGTGGTAGCAGTAAGATAACAAAAATTGACCGTATGAATGGATATTTAGGATTTACCAGAGTTCACGGAGAAACGAGATATAATGAAGCGAAAAATGCGGAGATTTCAGATCGTGTTTCGATGTGAGTAATATAGCCTATGAGCCGAGCGATTCAAAGGAGATAGATTCAAAGGAGATATAAAGAAAGTAAATATGAATGCGTATAAGATTTATGAGTAACTATATCTTGAACGGTACATAAAGCCATAAAGCATTGAGAATTGGGAACGTGTAAAAAACATAGATAGGTATAAACAAACGGTGTTCTCATACGGTATCAATGCTTTTAATATTAAAAATGTAAAGGATGATTGTAATGGAAGAAAAAATAATGCAGTTAATAGAAAAATATTCCCAAAAACATGATTTAGCAAGAGAATGTGGAGGAGAGTATATTTATCAAAATGACCAAGCACAGGTTGATGCGATTAACCTCGTTGCTGATATATTTGATTTATATGCAAGTGAAGCTAATGAACTATCATAATTTAACTTATCCAGATATGAATAATGGCGAAGGTCTGAGAGTCGTATTATGGCTCTCAGGATGTAGTCATCATTGTTATAACTGTCAGAACCCTCAAACATGGGATGAAAATAGTGGAATACCATTTGATGAATCAGCGAAAGAAGAATTATTTAGAGAATTAGACAAGGATTATATTTCGGGTCTGACTTTGACTGGTGGTGATCCACTTTATGAAAGCAGCCTTGATGATGTATTAGATTTAGTTACTGAAGTAAACAAACGATATAATACACCACAATATATAGAGGGTAGTAATGGAGATAATCACAATATATCGAATGATAACGCCGATGAAATTCGTCTTTCAAGTCCAAAGAAATCTATATGGATTTATTCCGGATATCAATTTGAAGACATATTTCAAGAATATTATATGGGCGAATATGTTGGATATCCGTATTATGATAAATCTTATCCAGATAGAAACACACGAAAGCGACAAACTATTATACGGCAATGTGATGTCTTAATAGATGGTAGGTATATAGATTCTCAACGAGATATTACACTTAAATGGTGTGGTTCAACAAATCAGAGGGTAATAAATATAAAACAGTCATTAGAACTAAGGAAGATAATATTATGGAAAACATGATTATAACGAGTGAATGTGAACAGTGCATTCACTCTGTAATTGACGAATCCGATAAAGCAAGAGTAAAAGTGTACTGCAATGTAAAAGAGAAAACATATTATTGGGGGCAGTGTATACCCTGTGATAACAAAGAGAAACGAAAGGAGTGATTAATATTATACAAGAGAAAAATAAAATTCAAACTAAATATATTAAACAGAATATGACTAAAGACTGGTTATTATCCAATGGATTTTATTATAACAAAATGTTTAGTGATAACACTGAAGAAGTATATACATATAAGTTTCCGGTCTACAAATATAATAAGTTGACAGTATTAGAATGCGAATTAAGAGTTATTTTAGGAGAAGATGTTGTAAATATAAATGTTTATGATTATAACACACATGATAAGTATGCTCCATTCTATTATTGTGAATATGGTAATTACGATAAGATGTTAGAAGTAATCAATCATAGAATTGAGAAAGAATTAAATAAATCGAAAATTATAAAGGAATAATAATATGAGCAGAATAGGATATGTTTTTGTAGGAATTATATGTGTTGTTTTAATAATGTTATTAATTGAGCAGGGATAAAAGAAGAGGAGATCGTATAAGATTGCAAAGCGAAACAATAAAAATAAAGTATTTTATAGATAAGATAGACAAATTAGAATATATAGACGGTGATAAATCAAATTGGATTGATTTAAGAGCAGCAAAAGATATAACTTTAAAAGCTGGAGAATTTAAACTGATTCCGTTAGGCGTTGCTATGGAACTACCTAAAGGATATGAGGCGCATATCGTTCCCAGAAGTTCCACTTTTAAGAGTTTTGGGATTATTCAGACTAATCATATGGGTGTAATAGATGAGAGTTACTGTGGGGATAATGATGAATGGAAGATGCCTGTATATGCAGTAAAAGATACAGAGATTCATGTAAACGACAGAATATGCCAATTTAGGATTGTGAAACATCAGCCACAGATTGAGTTTGAAGAAGTTGATTATCTTAATTGTAAGAATCGTGGTGGTTTTGGTAGTACGGGGAAACAATAAATACATATTATGATTGTAATGTAAAAAATAGTAAATACTGTAAAAATAGGAGGTGTTATTATTGAGGAAAAATGATATGGGCATTCCTATATGGGAAAAAATTAATTTAACATTACCAGAAGCGGCAGCATTATCGAATATTGGCGTGAATGAATTAAGAAGTAAAACAGATGAACCAGATTGCAAATTTGTTTTATTCAAAGGAACCCATCGTTTAATAAAACGGAAGCAATTTGAGGAATACTTAGATAGTATAAGTGTATGGTAAACAAATATTTGAATATGAGCCTTTTTATGATATAATTTTATATCATATCAAGGCTCTTTTCACATTTTATTTAGAAAGGAGCAATAAACAATGGAACGTAGAAAAGATAAAAAAGGTAGAGTTTTAAGGAAAGGAGAGAATCAAAGAGCTGACGGTACTTATATGTACCGATATTCAGATTTAAATGGCAAAAGGAAATGTATATATGGAAAAACACTTGATATTTTAAGAAAAAAGGAGGAAGAAATTAATCAAGATATATCTGATGGTATATACACAACCGATATTACATTAAATGAACTGTTTATAAGATATATTGAGCAAAATATCAATATAAAACCGCGTGTAAAACATAAGTATGAAGACGAGTATAGTAGATGGATTAAAAATACTTGGTTGGGCAAAAAAAGAATCAAAGATATTGTCAAATCTGATATTACAAAATTTTATAAGGAATTAAAGGAAAAGGGATATGCAAATGGTACAATAAAGTGTATTCATAAATATATAAACGGTTCTTTAAATATGGCTTATGAAGATGACATGATACGCAGGAACTTTGCATATTCATGTATTGAGCCATATAAAGAGACTGGTAAAAGAATTGCACTATCAAAGGAAGAAACTGCCAAATTTCTTGAAACCGCAGAAGCATGGGAATGTGGTAAAAATTACTTATTAGGTTTTAAACTTATGCTTTTAACAGGGATGCGTATTGGTGAAGTAGAGGGGCTAACATGGTCTGACATTGATTTCAAAGAAAGAATCATCAATGTCAATCACCAATTTGTACAAGGAGATGAAAATAGCAGGACAACCTATCATATTGATACACCAAAAACATTTAATGCAATCCGCAAAGTGCCAATGTCAGATGATGTATATGATTTATTAAAGTTATTAAGAGAAACAACGTATTTTGATTCATTAAAATTTAATGCAGAAGTTGATGGTTATAAAGGATTCGTTTTACACACAAGAACAGGATTACCCATTTTAACAGCTCGTTTTAATGATTATGCAAAAAAGGTTGTAAAAAGATATAACGATAGTCATGATGACCAACTTCCAAATATATCTTGCCATATATGCAGACATACATTTTGCACCAGAATGGCAGAGTTGAATATGAATCCAACTGCATTACAAAAAATCGTAGGTCATGGTTCATATAATACAACAGCAAATGTATATATATCAGTTGATGATGATTTTGTAAATGAAGAATTTTATAAAGTGATGCGAGGTTGTATTTAATTTACACCATTTTAAGTTTTTGATATGGTATTTACACCAAAATTTACACCATTTTTTTTATTTTAATAATAAAATATGAGTAGTTATGTAAAATCATACACATTTAAAAATCCTGATATTACGGCTATTAAAAAGTTATAAGTATTTATATAACATATGATATTTACACAACTCGGAAGTTATGTTATACATGGCTTTCGTTGCCATTGCTAACTATACGCAGTCCAGTTATGAGCTTGGATACGCGTTAAAATTCATGCGGATTTTGAATCTGATTTTAACGGCGATTTTCGGCGTCTATGGCTATGTGGCGGCAATTATTATTCTACTTTTGGCGATTGTCTGCAATAAGACATTATCCGATAAAAGCTATGTTTATCCGATTCTGCCATTAAATCCCAGGCAGCTTGCCAAGCGGTTTTTACGTCTTCGTCTGCCGGAAGCCAGAGAGTGATAAAAGAGTTTGCCCGCTGCACAAAATGAAACATGGTTTTTGCTTGTCTTTTCCATAAACGGATAGTACAATAGATTCATATGAAAATATTTTCTGATATAGAGTACTTTGCTATGGACAGAGGCAAAAAAGGAGATTACGGTTTTATGTTCAGAGACGATTTTGTTTGGGGCGTGGCAAGCAGCGCCTATCAGATAGAGGGCAGGGATGCAGATGACGGCTGTGGTAAGATGATTTGGGATACGTTTACCGAAGAGGGGCATATTTTAGACGGTCAGTCCGCCGCCACAACCTGTGATAATATCCACCGCTATCAGGATGACTATGCGCTGATGCGTCTTCTTGGCATAAAAGCGTATCGGTTTTCCGTCAGTTGGGCAAGATTGATGCCGGAGGGTACGGGCAGGGTAAATGAGAAAGCCATTGCCCTGTACCGGGATATGATTATGGAAATGAAAAAGAACGGGATAGAGCCGTATCTGACAATGTATCACTGGGAACTCCCGCAGGCATTGCAGGATAGGGGCGGCTGGCTGAATGAGGAAATCATTCAGTGGTTCGGGGAATATGCAAGGGTGATTGCCGAGAACTTTTCCGATTTGTGTGAATATTATTTCACATTGAACGAGCCTCAGTGCTTCGTGGGGCTTGGGCATCTTGCGGGCGTCCATGCTCCCGGTAAAAAGATGAGTTATGCGGAAACGTTCCAGATTGCGCACAATGCGCTGCGTGCGCATGGACAGGCAGTTATCAATTTAAGAAAATATGCGAAAAGACCCGTTAAAATCGGTTATGCGCCCACCTGCGGCATGGCTTATCCGGAGACAGAGAGTGAAGCGGATATTGAGGCGGCAAGAAAAGCGTTATTTTCTGTGGGAAATTCGATGGATAACTGGACATGGAATGTGACATGGTTTTCCGACCCCGTCTTTTTAGGCAGATATCCCGAAGAGGGGCTTACAAAATTCAAAGAATATCTTCCCGAGATAACGGACGAGGATATGAAATTAATTGCGCAGCCTTTGGATTTTATGGGGCAGAATATTTATAACGGATATGCGGTGCGCGCCGGTAAGGACGGCGAGCCGGAATATGTGGACAGAAAGCCCGGACATCCGAAAACCGCCGCGAACTGGCCCGTTACGCCGGAGTGTTTTTATTGGGGCGTTAAGTTTTTATATGAAAGATATCAGAAACCTTTATATATTACGGAAAACGGAATGTCCTGCCACGATATCGTATCATCCGACGGGCAGGTGCATGACCCGAACAGAATAGAATTTCTGGATTCCTATCTATCGGCATTACAAAGGGCGAATGATGACGGCGCGGACGTCAGAGGATATTTTCTATGGACGTTTTTAGATAATTTTGAATGGGATAAGGGATATACGGAGCGTTTCGGCATTGTGCATGTGGATTTTACCACGCAGAAAAGAATCGCTAAGGATTCCGCATTCTGGTATCAGGATGTTATCAGTACAAACGGGCGTTTATTAAACGTCAACAATAAAAAACAACCGTTATTGTTTATTTCTCCTGTTTTTAAACAGACAATATGGGGCGGAGAGAGACTGGGTAGCGAATGGAACTATCAGATTCCGGGCAATCATACCGGGGAATGCTGGGCGGTCAGCGCACATCCAGGCGGCGACTGCCTCATAAAAGAGGGAGAATATGCGGGATACAGGTTATCCGAACTGTGGAAAGTAAAACCCGAACTATTCGGCAATAAAACGGCGGACGGCTTTCCACTTCTTGTCAAGATAATAGACGCCAGAGAGGATTTGAGCGTGCAGGTACATCCGGACGACGCCTATGCGAAGAAAGAAGAAAACGGCGCGTCGGGCAAGACCGAGTGCTGGTACGTTTTGGACTGTAAAGAGGATTCGGCGCTGATTATAGGGCATCATGCCAAGACTAAAGAAGAGTTTGAGGCGATGGCGAAAGCGGGAAAATGGAAGGAGCTGCTGCGTGAAATTCCGGTGCAGAAAGGCGATTTCATCCAGAATGAGCCGGGAACCTTACATGCCGTAAAAGGCGGCATCATGCTTTTAGAAATACAGCAAAGCAGCGATATTACATACAGGGTATACGATTATGACCGCTTGGAGAACGGCAGGGCAAGAGAGCTTCACTTTGAAAAGGGAATGGATGTTCTCGCCATTCCATCCGTTTCCATGGATAATAATATGGTAAAGACCCAAAACCTGCCCAAGAATAAGATGAATCTTTTGATTTCATGCGATTATTATAATGTCTGGAAGTTAGATATTACAAAGCGTTTTTGTATGAAGCAGGAGCATCCGTTTATGATTATGAGCGTGATAGAAGGGGACGGACTGCTAAACGGACAAATGATTTGTAAGGGGGATAATTTGATTTTACCTTGCGGCTATGGAGATATTTACTTACAGGGTGATATGCAGATAATTGTTTCGGCGTGTCATTCCTGAATTTGATACTATATTGTTGATAACAGCAGTTCTGGGAGGAGTACGGTAAAACGTATCGCCAGTGTCTCGGTTCACACATAGAATATCCCGGAGGAACACTTGGCGGCTGATGTTGTCTTTTTTTGTCTTTTTATGAGATTTGACAACAAAAAAAGTCCGTTTTACGACATATTCTTTATCAACAGGGGGAAAATAGCCGATATTATAAAATAACGTGCGTGTGCAAATGAAGATATGCGCAGATAAGAAACAGGGCTAAGGTTGTGCCTGATGGCGTAAACTCGCAGGCTGAAAGAAGGCATGGTTATAAAGATGAAAATTGCGGTGTGTGACGACGAAAAGATAGTCAGGGAAGATATTGCGGGGAAAATTAAATCTCTTTATCCGCAGACGGAGATATACTTATATGAGGACGGAGAAAAGCTTTTACAATCCGGTGAAGCATTTGACATTATCTTTCTGGATATTCAGATGGACGGCATGAGCGGGATGGAGGCGGCGAAAAAGCTTCGGGAGAGCGAAAGGGGAAAAGACGCGGTTTTAATCTTTGTGACGGCGTTAGAAGAGTATGTATATCAGGCGTTTGACGTGGAGGCTTTCCATTATCTTGTCAAACCGTTTCAGAAAGTTAAATTTTATGAGGTTTTAAGCGCCGCCGTAAAAAAGTGCGGACAGAACCGGAGACGCCTGGACGAGGAGGAAAAGAGCATCTCCATCAAAAGCGGCAGAGTGACTTTTAAGGTTTATATAAAAGATATCATTTATGCGGAAGTGTTTAACCGGAAGATTATTCTCCATAAAACGGACGGCGAGCTGGAGTTTTATGGGAAGATGAACGATTTGGAAAAGAAGCTGGGCGGGGATTTTTTCAGACCGCACAGGGCGTATCTGGTACAGTTACGGTATGTGTCAAGCTATAATGCGACAAGCATCACGCTGGAGAATGGGGAGCGCATTATTATGGCGAAACAGAAGTATGAGGAATTTGTAAAACATTACTTTCAATATGCGAGAAAAGACGAAAAATAGGGCGGTTTAGAAAAAGGCGCGGGGATAACTATGGAACCGGAAAACATAGAATTGTATTACAGTATAATAACTACTGTTATGGATAATGTGGAACAGATAGCGTGCGCAGGCTGTTTGTGTCTGCTTTGCAGGGGATTTTTCCGAAGAAAGAAGCAGATATGGGCGATTGGCATTATTTATTTGGCGCTATTGGAAATACAGTATTGTATTCCAGTATATATGGGGGTTATGATAGCGCATATGACTGCAAGCGGCGTATGTCTGTTTTTGATGTTTCTGGAAGAAAAAAGACAGTATGGACGTTTTTGGCTCTCAAAGTTTTCCATTAAGGTCTATTTGATTCTGGTGTTTTTTTCCATACGGGATTTATCATGCAATATTGCCATGGAATTGTATGTGCTTTGTACGGAAAAAATGTGGAGAGCATTCTCTCAAAGCGTGGACGCGGCGAATCCTGACGCATGGAAGATATATTTTGGCGCATACGTTTTATCCACGCTTATGATGTATGCGGTGGAGATTACGTTGATGTTTCTGGCAGTGCGCCTAATTAACAGGGCTTTTTATGATAAAAGCGCAAAATACGGTTGGAAGGAAATATTTCTTTTACTGATTCCGTCCGGGGCGGGATTTTGCGTGCATATGCTGCGCAGAAAATATGAAGCGGTATTTTTTCAGGTGACGACAAAAGAACTGCTTAATTTTTATGCTGCCAATAGTTCGATTGCGCTTTTACTCAGTCTATGCTATTTGATAACGCTTGCGGCGGTTATAGTGGAACTCTACCTGTTTCAGGGGCTTAGAAAGAAGCAGGAGGATGAAAAGAACCGGATTGTCCTGCAGAATCATGTGCGCGATATGCACTCTCATATCGAGGAAGTGGAGCGTATTTATACGGGGATGCGGGGTCTCCGGCACGATTTATATAATCATGCGCATATCATAGGGCAGTTGTTGGAACAAAAACAGTATACGCAGGCAAGCCAATATCTGGAAACCATGTGCCGTACGATGGAGCATTTTGATTTTCCGATAAAAACGGGAAATCCGGTAACAGATGTTATTATTAATGGAAAAGACAGGGAGGCAAAACAGTCGGGCATTGCTTTTCATTCCGCTTTTTCTTTTATGCCGGATGGCGGTATCGACGTTTTCGATATCAGCATTATTTTAAAAAATCTTCTGGACAACGCCTTTGAGGCAGTGAAAAAGACGAAACTGTCAGAGCGGGAAATCTCGATTCACTCTGCGGTCAGGAAAAATGCGTATTTTATCAGCGTGCGCAATTCCTATGATAAAATGCTCTCTTTGGGCGAAAACGGACTGCCGGAAACGGATAAGGAGGACGGACAGATACACGGGCTGGGACTGCAGAATGTCAAAATGGTGGCGGAAAAGTATTTCGGCACGCTGGCGATAGAGCAGGAGGAAAATGGCGTGATAGTGACGGTTATGTTGATGACCTGATATTTTATGTCATTTTTGCCGCTTTTGATGACATTTCTTGCACAAAGAGAGGAGGTTGTGCTATACTAATAAATAATTGTGAAATTTTCAAAAGGCTGTGTGGGTAACATATACAATCCAACACGGGTCGCTTTCGCTACAGTTCAACCGCAGCGGTGCTAATATGCGAAAGTACCGCATATAACCACCGGCGGTCTCACAGTACCCGCTTATGGATTGTATATGTTACTTTCTGCCAGACGTTATCGGAGATTTTTTACAATCATCTGGCTATTATACTAATCAGGAAGGATGGCGACAAAAATGTACATCAACGATTTGGGAGCGGAAAGAACCGCCTCTCATGTTTATGAAAATACTGCGGCAAAGACAGTCAGCACAAAGCAAAGCACAAGCAGCGCAAGTAAAACGAGCTATTCGGACGCGATGCAGTCGGCGCTGGATAAACAGAGCGTGTCGCCGCTTAACTACAGCTCGACCTGGGCGGGAAATATTATTATCAGGGAAGCGTTAGAGAAGATGAAAGAGGACCCGGAATGGGAAGAGTCGGTCATGAGTAAGATTAAAGAGGAGACGCAGACCGATTATCAGCTAAACGGGCAGTCGGCGCTGCAAAGTTACCTGATGCAGCAGTTAATCAGCGGCGGGAGCAGTGCAAGCCTCTTAAATTACGGATATTCCCCGTATACGGCGAGTCTGTCCGGTTACACAGGGCTGGGAATGCTGGCGTCGTCGGCTTACGGGAATGTGATGAATAATGCCTATAATACCAGTTTACTTGGGAACTGGCTGTTGTAAAAATAAAATGAGAGCAGGAAAGAGTCGGCTGAAAGGTCGGCTCTTTTTTATGTAATGGAAAATTGCCGTAATTGCAGTCGAAATGAATACCGTGGAAAATTTTTACAGAAATTTATAAAAATAAGTATTGACAACCTCAATTTAGTTGTGTACAATCAAAATATAAATTGTACACAATTAAATTTTATTAAATTGAAGTCAAGAAGAAAGGAGAAATGTTTAATGGGTATTTATGATTATTCCGTAAAAGCGCAGGATGACAGCGACGTCGCACTTGCGGATTATCAAGGGAAAGTTCTTTTGATTGTCAACACGGCGACGGGGTGCGGGTTTACGCCGCAGTATGACGGTTTACAGGATTTATATGAAAAATATCAGGAGAAAGGATTGGAGATTTTAGACTTTCCCTGTAACCAGTTCGCCAATCAGGCTCCCGGCAGCGACGAAGAGATTACGGATTTTTGCCAGTCACGCTATGGCGTAACTTTTAGGCAGTTTAAGAAAATCAAGGTAAACGGGAAAGAGGCGGAACCGTTATATACCTTTCTAAAATCGCAGCAAAAGGGCGTTATGGGCGATAATATCAAGTGGAATTTCACAAAATTTCTGGTGGATAAAAAAGGCAATGTAACAGCGCGCTTTGCACCGACCGTAACGCCGGAAAAGTTAGAGGAACAAATCACAAAATTATTATAAGATAAAGAGAAAAATGATGATAAAATAAAGAAAAATAATGATAAAATAAAGAAGATAAGAAAGAGAGGATAATACCATGAATATTTATGATTTTACCGTAAAAGATGCAGAGGAGAACGATATCTCTTTAAAAGACTATGCCGGAAAGGTCATTTTGATTATCAATTCCGCAACGCAGTGTGGATTTACGCCGCAGTACGACGGTCTGCAGGATATGTATGAAAAATATGAGAACGAGGGATTTGTGATTTTGGACTTTCCCTGCGACCAGTTCGGGCATCAGGCGCCCGGCAGCAATGAGGAAATCGTAAAATTCTGCGATGCTACATATGGCATTACTTTCCCGATTTTTTCAAAAATCGAGGTGAATGGAGATAATGAAAGCCCGCTCTATACTTATTTGAAAGCGCAGAAAGGCTTTGCGGGATTTGACCCGGAGCATCCGTTGACGCCGATGTTAGAGAGCGCGCTCGAAAGAACGGACGCCGATTATGCAAAGAGTAGCGATATCAAATGGAATTTTACGAAGTTTTTAATCGATAAACAGGGCAATGTAGTGGAACGCTTCGAGCCGACGGCGGATATGTCAGTGGTAGAGGAACGGGTTGCAGGGCTGTTAAAGGCGAAAAACGTGATGGAATATACCTATAAGACGCAGGATACCTGTTCGAGTGAAATCAAGCTTACCATCGACGGCAACGTTATTACCAATATTTCCTTTACGGGAGGATGCAACGGCAATTTAAAAGCGATACCGCGTCTGGTGGACGGCTGGACGGTAGAAGAGATTGAGGAAAAATTATCGGGCGTACTCTGCGGACGCAGACCGACTTCCTGTGCAGACCAGCTTGCCAAAGCGTGCAGGGCGGCGTATGAAGCGCAAAAGGCACAGGCGCAGGCATAACAGCCGATTTGATAAATGGCTGAATGGATGAAAGAAATGAGAGAATAAGGAGTTTATGATATGCCGGATAATAAATACGACTGCCTGAAATTGGAAAATCAACTATGCTTTCCGCTTTACGCCTGTTCCAAGGAGGTCATCAGAAGATACAAGCCGTATCTGGATAAACTGGATTTGACGTATACACAGTATATCGCGATGATGGTAATGTGGGAGAAAAAAGAAGTAACGGTAAAAGAACTGGGGCAATGCCTGTATCTGGATTCCGGTACGCTTACGCCCCTGCTTAAGAAACTGGAAGAAAAGCGTTATGTCGTGCGCAAGCGTTCCAAGGAGGATGAGCGCAATCTGATAGTCTCCATTACCAAAGAGGGCGAAAACTTAAAAGAACAGGCGGTGGAAATCCCCGCCAGCTTAAGCGCCTGCGTCAATGTAGAGCCGAAAGAGGCGCAGATGCTATATCAGCTTTTGTATAAGCTGTTAGCGGGGTTATCTTAACCGGATATAACGAAAAAGCGCCCGTTTATGACATAAAGCAGACAGAGACGGTAAAAATGCCGATATAAAAAGCAGGGAGGTGATAGCCGTGCTGTCGGCTGCGGTATGTGATGATGAAATAACACAGTGCGCCCATATAGCGGGAACAATCGGGAAAATAATGGACAAAATGGGAATATCGTATATAGTCCGCCAGTTTAACAGCGGGCAGAAATTGTTACAGGCGGCGGAACATTTCGACATTATTTTTCTGGATATTATGATGTGCAGACCGGACGGTATGCAGACGGCAAGGCTGTTAAGGGAAAAAAAGCATTATCGGGGGATTGTCGTCTTTATTTCTTCCAGCAGGGAATATACGCTGGAGGCATTTGACGTGGAGGCTTTTCACTATCTGTTAAAGCCGGTCGATGAGAAAAAACTGGCAAAAATACTGCAAAAAGCCGTTATGCAGACACAGGAGATGTCCCGCGAATTTATGTTTATCAGTAAGGAAAGACAGACAAAAAAGCTGTTTTTGGATACGATATACTATCTGGAGATTCGGGGAAGAAAGACGGATATCCATACAACGGACGGTATCGTGACATATTATGAACAGATTGGCGTTTTAGAAAAAGCCCTTCAGGGAAAGGGCTTTTTTCGCTGCCATAAAAGCTATATTATTAACCTGCAGTATGTCGCAAGCTATACAAGATGTGAGGTTATCCTTGATAACGGGGAAAGGATTATGATAGCCAAACGGCGTTATGAGTCTTTTTGTAAAGAAATTCTTGCTTATATGCAAAGATAAATAAAAAATCGTCGTGAGAAACCGACGATTACAAGAATTTGCATAGCAAATTCTTGATGATGCCTGTAGAAATTTCATATATGATAAAAAAGAGGGCGCGGATATGTTGGAAATACTGGTATTGACACTGTGCAGCCTGGGGGAAGCCGCGGTATGCGAGGGATTTATCCGGAAAGTATTAAAAACTCCGAAAACAAAACAATTGTTATTTATTGCGCTGTTTTTTGCTTTCATGCTGGCGGCAGCCGCACTCATCAGAAGCGGTTACGGGGCGGAGGTCATCTGGAAAATAACATATGATATTATTTTTATCTGTCTGGTACAGATCTTCTTCCGGGCGGAGAAAGAGAAAAAACTGCTGGCGGCGGCAGTTTTTATGACGCTGAGACGATATGTGTGGAAGGCATTGGACTCGTTTCTTTCCTGTCTGGTTCTGCTTTTTTTGCATATAGTAAAAAAAGAGGCGCAGCCCGTATTCAATGTTTACGCGCTCTATTCTTATTTGATGGTCTGCATCGTATACGCGGCGGGCATCGCGGTGATTATCCGATCCGCTGCTTATTTTGCGCCGCTTTTTGAGGGAAAAATGAAAAAATGGTATATCATAACGGCTGTTCCGCTATGGATGGCGGTTCTGATGGATGAGATGGCGGACTGGGGCGCGGGTTACGGTATCATGGTAAGAAGCGGCGGCAACTGGGGGGTATATTACGACCAACTTTTCACTCACGGAGCGAACGCTATATTATCGTTATGCGCGCTGCTGGCGCTGGGGTTTTATCTGTTCGGCATGAACAGGATATATTTGGAACAGCGAAAGAAAGAATATTACCACGCGCAGGCGGCGGCTTATCAAATGGCGGGGGAGCAGTACCGGAACATGGAACGGGTAAGGCATGACTTTAAAAATCATCTTCTTGCTTTACAGGGATTTCTGGAAAAAGAGGAATGGGGGAAGATGCGGGATTATTTTGGGAAAATCATGGACAGCGCGGATATGGAAAGCGGCGAAGAGATAACCGGCGACGCGGCGATAGACGCCCTGCTCTATGGAAAGCGGAAACTGGCCACAAAGGAGCATATCTTATGGGAGTGCGATATGGAGATTTTACCGGAATGTCCGGCGGGGACTTACGATTTTTGCATTCTGTTGGGGAACATACTGGATAACGCGATAGAGGCATGCGTAAAAATGCCGGACGGGGAGCCGCGTTTTTTGTCGATAGAGGCGAAAACGGTGAAGAAGTGTTTTTTGATGGAGGTAAAAAACAGTACCGTTATGCGGGATATCCACGAACTGCAATACAGCGGCAAAAGAGGGAAAAAGGAGCGGGGACTGGGATTGTCCAATATCAAAGAGACGCTGCGGCGTTATCAGGGAACCATGAATGTAAAAGTAGAGGAAAACGTTTTCCACATTTCAATACTGATTCCTATGTCCGAACGCCGCACATGACGGCGAACGGGCTGTTTGAGACATTGTTATCAGGATGAGAAGAAACAGCGCCGAAAAAAGTAGTATAAGCCATAATCATATACGGATAGGGAGGTCATACGATGCAGACAAAGACAATGGAGGGATTAATCGGCGCGGGCATGAATATGAAGATGGCGGATGTGCCGATGCGTGTGTATAAGGAGGCAAGAAGAAAGGACGATTACGCGGCGATGGAGCGCGCCATGGGGTATGTCGGCGATTTTGCGGGGAAAGCGGACGCCTATCAGGAACTTGCGGACGAGGGCATGAAAGAGGACGCCAAAGAAATGCGGGAGCGTGAAATGGAAAAACTGGAAGAGGCGGTGAAAAAGCGCAGGGAGGAATATGAGAAAGCACAGGAAAAATTAGAAGAAAAATGGGATGATAAATCGGTCGATAAGGCAAAGGATAAAAAAGAGGATGGCGGCGCAGCGTCTCAGGAAAGCGATATCCGCGCAAACAGTCTGGTGCGAATCGATACGGTGGAAGTAAGCGAAGCGGGGAGACGGCTGTTACAGGAATCACAACAAGCAGAAACACCCCGGACTTCCGAAGCGGCAGCCGGAGAAAGCGGCAGTTAAAAAAGCAGATAAACGTCTTTGCCCGCTTTTTTACTGAAATATTCCCGCAGGGAAAGGTTTTTATCCCATTTATCCTGCGGATAGGAGCCGTAGCGCCTTTTGACGTCGTTCATCCGCTCCTCCATGGGGACGATGCCGTCGGCGGATCCGATGGAATCGCATAATTGAATCAATTTATCGTAGTCGTCGTAGACCATTTGGTGCAGATAGTCTTCGACGACTTGCTGTTGTTCGTCCGTAACATCAAAATTGCCGATATAATCTTCGATTTTCTGGATGGAAAAAGAATGGGAGATACAGATTCTTGCCACTTCGTCATAGCCAAGTTCGGTCATGTATTTATACCCGTCGTAAATATGCCCGAAGTGTTTGACGCCGAATTTCCTGCCGATATCGTGTAAAAGTCCCAGGACATAGGCTTTTTCCGCATCCAAGTCAGGACACGCTTCGGCAATCTTTTCTGCGCAGTAAGCGACGGTTTCGCTATGGTTTACCCACGCGCCGGGATTGTGGCTTTGCGCTTCCGTTAATAGTCTTTTTGCTTCTTCTCTGTCTGGGAACATCTTTATTTTCAACCTCCATATCAGAGCAGCTTGCTGCGATGATGCCGCGCCGAGAATCTCAAATTCTCGGCTGCGTTCAAGGCATATTTGAGGCTCTGACTCATAATTGCAGTCTGAACTTGTTCAGACTGTGAAAAATCAGCACATCAGTGTGATTTTTCACACTAGCCCTTCTTTTTTCTCAAAATTTTATATTCATTTGGTTATTATAGCATACGGGCGCGGGAAGAACAATTTCCTATTATATAAAAAAGCCGACGTCCGAAGCTATTGTGTAAAAAGCAGTTGTACTTATTTGTCTGACCGTCTAAAATAGAAGCGTATGAGGAGGGAAACAGTCAAATGAAGATTTTATTAGTAGAAGATGATATGGAAATCAGTGATATGTTAAAAAACTTTCTAATGACAGAAAATTTTGAAGTAGTGACAGCTTTTGACGGGGAAAGCGCCTGTCGGGAATTTTTTGCAGATGATTACAGCCTTGTGCTGCTTGACCTTATGATACCGAAAATGAGCGGCATGGAAGTGATGAAAGCAATCAGGGAAAAGAATACGGTGCCTATTATTATCATATCCGCCAAGGATACGGACTCTGATAAAACATTGGGATTGAGTTTGGGCGCAGATGATTATATTACAAAACCCTTTTCGGTTACGGAGGTATTGGCAAGAATAAAAGCCAATATTAGAAGAAGTACACAGTATGCAGTACAAACTGCTAAGGAAGAAGAGGTTTTAAAATGCGGCGCTCTTGTCATGAATATAAATGATTATTCTGTACTGAAAAATGGGATAAACATTGAATTAACAGCAAAAGAATTTGAAATTTTAAAGCTCCTTATGAAAAACCCGAAAAAGGTTTACACCAAAGAGCAGATATATTCCCATGCCTGGAACGAGGCTTACTTTGGGGATGAAAATGCCGTAAATGTCCATATCAGCAGACTGCGCAACAAAATAGAAGATAATCCCCGCAATCCGCAGATTGTAGTTACAGTTTGGGGGATAGGCTACAAGTTGGGGGATATGGAGTGAGAAGTGAAATGATGATATTTTTTTTGATATGCATTATTGTTATATTGCTGTTTATCATTTTATATCAGCAGTTTGCCTATACGAAAGGCATACGAGCAAAGATAAAAAAGATTAACGAAAAACTGTCTGATATTGTAGAAAATGACACTGATGAAAAGATTATGATATTTACGGATAACAAAATACTTATGGATTTAACCGGACAGATTAACCGTTTGCTGCAAAACCGCCAGAAGATAAAGAGCGATTTTAGAAAACAGGAGATTTCGTCTAAAAAAATGCTCTCTAACATATCGCACGATATCAAAACGCCTTTGACTGTTATCTTAGGATATCTTGAAATGATGCGCCTTAATCATGCGGATGATGATACGTTACAGAAAGTGGAAGCAAAAGCAAAGCAGGTTATGGAGCTCATCAATCAATTTTTTACACTGGCGAAACTGGAAGCCGGTGATATGAATATAGAAATAGGAAAAATCAACGTCAGCGAGCTGTGCCGGGAAAGCATATTGAGCTTTTATGATATTCTGCAAGGTAAAGATTTTGTGGTAGATATATCCATTCCGGAAAAAGATATTTTTGCGCAAGGGGAAAATGACGCCGTCACAAGGATTTTGTCTAACTTAATATCAAATGCAGTGCGTTATGGAAGCGATGGAAAATATATAGGTCTGACACTGCGGGAAAGTGGAAACCATGTCTATATTGATGTGATTGATAAAGGAAAAGGAATCGGGAAAGAGTTTGCTCAAAGTATCTTTGAAAGGTTATATACAATGGAGGACTCCCGCAACCGTAAGATACAGGGAAACGGATTAGGGCTTACAATCGCCAAAAACCTTGCCGTTCAGTTAGGGGGAGATATTTTTTTGGACAGCGAGCCGAATGTAAAAACGGTATTTACATTAGAATTGCAGAAGTTTAGGTATTAAGATGTATCACGAAAGAAATTTGTAAGAATTAGTCAAGAGTTTTGAAAAACTTAACTGTTACAATAGGTTTCAAGAACAAAACGTGTTCTTGGAAGGAGGCAGTCAATATGCCATATATTTTACAGACAAATCATCTCACAAAAATCATCGACGGTAAAAATTTAGTTGAAAACGTAAATATCCATGTAAAAAAAGGGGAAATATACGGATTTTTGGGAGCAAACGGGGCGGGCAAAACTACG
>JAMPFF010000047.1 GCA_023664605.1 Clostridium sp. | reverse complement strand
TTTTACAAATAACGGAATCAGTCAGGATTCTTATAAAAATATCAATTTTACTTTTCTTATCAATCCATATACATATCAGCTTTTTGTAGAAGGCAATGCCGATAAATCCGTCATGTCGCAAATGGAAACTTTACTGAATGAAAATGGAAATGCAAAAGAGTTATTTTTTCATATTCTAAACAGTATTGGAAGCGTCAATATAAATAAAAATGTGTTAGCAAAATACCAAGCGGCAAGTATGCTGCGGGAATACACCGGCTTGGATATTCAAAAATTTACGCAGACAAAAGACGGTCTTATGGACGGGAATGGTAATAATATTTTGGATGTATTTAAAACAGGCGTCCGGGAGTCGGCAAAAGTTTCGTCAGGCTTTACGGGCGCAGCATACGATATTTTTGAGGAATATATAAAACAAATTACTGCAACAGATGTAAACAGTATTGACGATATGTATTTGAGTATTGGATTTGAAAATGGGCAGCTAAAGGATATGGCTAACAGTAATATCGTTAAAACGGGTTTTAATGTTACATCTTGATTAAGGGCTTTTCAACCCAAGCCGATAAAATGAAGATATTTTACAAGACATTCCATTTCTCCGGCGTTACAATGATTACGGTAAGGAGCAAAGATTGTGCCTAAGCGCAGACTGCGCGGCACAAACTTTGTAGGCTGAGGAAAGGCATGGTTATAAAAATGAAAAAAGAGATAAAAACCGTAGTCTATGATGATGAGCTGGGAATAGAAGCCTATCGTTTTGAGGGGATTGTCCAGCCGTTTCCGAACCATTTCCATGAGCATTATGTCATTGGTTTCGTTGAGGATGGGGAGCGCGCTCTTTCATGCAAAAATATAGAATACCGCATAGGAAAAGGAACTATTGTGCTTTTTAATCCGGGGGATAACCATGCCTGTGTGCAGAGTGATGACGGAACATTTGATTATCGTGGGCTTCATATTCCTAAGAGCATAATGTTTGATTTAGCAGAAGAAGTTACAGGAAAGAGAACACTGCCCGGCTTTTCAGAGAATGTCATTTGTGATGATGAAATTACCGCTTATCTGCGCCCGCTTCACGAAATGGTTATGAATGGCGCTCCTGATTTTGCGAAAGAAGAAAGCCTGCTTTTTCTTATTTCTTTATTACTGCAAAATTACGGACAGCCTTATGAAAGCTGTGTGCCGGAATGTCGGCAGGAAATAGAAAAAGCCTGTGAATTTATCAGGCAGCAATACAACGAAAGGCTTTATTTAGACCAAATATGCCGCTATGCGGGGCTTAGCAAATCTACCCTTCTGCGTGCCTTTACCAAATCAAAAGGCGTTACCCCATATCGTTATTTAGAAACTATCCGCATCAATGAAGCTAAGACATTGTTAGGGAAAGGAATCCAGCCCGTAGAAGCCGCCATGCAGACGGGATTTTCAGACCAAAGCCATTTTACAAATTATTTTAGCCGCTTTATCGGGCTTACTCCCGGCGTTTATCATGAGATATTTTTTGAAAAGGATAAGGAATATGAAACGTAAAATGGAGAATAAAAAGACGACAGGACATTTGGCGGCATTATTAACAATCTTAATATGGGGAACAACTTTTATCTCTACGAAAATCCTGCTGGTTGATTTCTTGCCTGTAGAAATTCTCTTTTTCCGTTTTATTATGGGGTTTTTAGCTTTGTTGGCGGCATATCCCAAGCGGTTAAAAGGCGTCAGTTTCAAGCAGGAATTAACATTTGCTGCGGCGGGATTATGCGGGATATGCCTGTATTATCTGCTTGAAAATATAGCGTTGACATTGACTTTGGCTTCCAATGTAGGCGTAATTATCTCCGTTGCGCCCTTTTTTACGGCATTATTAGTGCATTTTTTTATAAAAGCGGAGGAAAAATTGCAGGCACGGTTTTTTATCGGGTTTGCAATCGCAATGCTTGGTATAGCTTTCATCAGCTTTCATGGTTCTAAACTGGAACTAAATCCCGCGGGGGATTTACTGGCTTTATTTGCCGCGCTTGTATGGGCTTGTTATTCCATATTGACAAGAAAAATCAGCAGTTTTGGCTATCCAGTCATTTCTGCTACACGGCGTACTTTTTTCTATGGAATACTGTTTATGATACCGGCACTTATTCTCTTTGATTTCCGGATGGACTTCACACGCTTTGCGAATGTTACTTATCTGTTCAATATCCTGTATTTGGGATTAGGGGCGTCTGCGCTTTGCTTTGTAACATGGAATTTTGCCGTAAAAGAATTAGGAGCGGTGAAAACAAGCGTTTACATCTATATGGTTCCCGTTATCACTGTAGTTACATCTGTTCTGGTTTTACATGAGCAGTTGACAATATTAGCAGGGGCAGGAACGGTCTTGACTTTGATAGGCTTGTTTTTGTCGGAGTATAAGACGGAAAAGAAAGGTGAGAAAGTTGTGCCTGATGGTGTAAATTTGAAGGCTGAGGAAAGGCATGGTTATAAAGATGGATTTACAGAATGAAAAATGCGTTATGGTAATTGATGAAAGTTTACCGTTAGGAATTATTGCAAATACGGCGGCAATTATGGGAATTACGTTAGGAAAGAAATTGCCGCAAGTGGTTGGTGCGGACGTTATAGATAAAACAGGAAACAGTCACTTAGGGATTATTGAATTTCCTGTGCCAATTTTAAGGGGAACTTATGAAAGTATCAAAGCGATGCGGGAAAAACTATATGAGCCGGATTTTTCAGATTTAACCGTTGTGGATTTTTCGGATTTGGCGCAAGGCTGTAAAACATATGATGAATTGATAGAGAAAATGAAAACCGTACCGGAAATTGACTTGCATTACTTTGGCATAGCAATCTGCGGGGCAAAGAAAAAAGTCAACAAGCTGACAGGGAGTATGCCTTTGTTAAGGTAAATGGAAGAAGTAAGCGGCGTGAAAGCTGGCGTTTACCAGGAAAGTGATGGATTGTATTTTGAGAAAAGGCATATTATAATTATGTATAATAGTTCTGTGTGAAAGATTAAATAGGATATTGAACTATGAAAATTTTATATGTGGTAAAGAAAATGATGACAAATGATGGATATATGTCTGCAAAGAGCATATAATAGCAAGTGAAGGAGTGATTTTATGGCACAAGTAATGGTTAATTTCCGAATGGATGAAGAGTTGAAAAGAAATATGGAACAAACTTGCAAAGATATGGGACTTACGTTGACATCTGCTTTCACGATGTTTGCTACAAAAGTAACGAGAGAGCAAAGAATACCGTTTGAAATTGTTGCAGACCCTTTCTATGGCAAAGCGAATATGGAACGCTTGGAAGAGGCAATCGCTGATGCAGATGCCGGAATAAATATGGCAGAACATGAACTTATCGAGGTACAATAGTGAAAAAGATATGGCATGATGAGGCATGGGCTGATTATTTATATTGGCAGATGCCGGATAAGAAAACGCTGAAAAAAATAAACAGACTGCTTACGGATATTGATAGAAATGGCGATCAATGTACCGGAAAGCCGGAAGCTTTGACCGGCAATTTAGCGGGATGTTGGAGTGTCAGGATAGATGATAAAAATCGAATTGTATTTCGGATTTCCGGGGAACAGATGGAAATACTGCAATGTGGTTCACACTATAGGGATAGATAGTATTTAAAAGAAAAAGGTGTCACTTATCCATCAGTTTTGCTGATGCAGCGGCACCCTTTTTGTCATTATTAAGACTTATATCTTACAAATCTTAATTCGCACATTTATCAGGATTGCAGTCAAATCTCGGATTAAACGCATAGAAGTTTTTCTCGTTTAATCTGTCCTGAACGATGCGGAGAGCTTCACCGAACCTCTGGAAATGAACAACCTCCCTTGCACGCAAAAACTTAATCGGTTCGCATACATCCGGGTCGTCGCGTACAAGACGCAGAATGTTATCATAAGTGGTTCTTGCTTTTTGTTCTGCTGCCATATCCTCCGTCAAATCCGTAATAATGTCGCCTGTTGACTGGAATTGTGCCGCGCTGAACGGGAAACCGCCTGCGGACTGCGGCCAGATGCCGATGGTATGGTCTACATAGTAGTTGGCGAAACCGGATTGTTCAATTTCCTCCATAGATAAATCTTTGGTTAACTGGTGAACGATGGTTGCTACCATTTCAAGGTGGCCGAGTTCCTCTGTACCGATGTCGGTATTGAAATTGTGCATCTCAAAGTCGTGTAAAATGGTCACATCACTGTAGTTATCTTTTCTGATGATAAATTCTTTACGCCTTTAGATACTAAAATTCTTTCCTTTTTCAATATAAAATGTTAAAATAATAGAAATTTGGATAGGTAATGGATTATGGATAAGTACAAGTCTAAAAATTCAGAAAACATATACAAAGAATAAAAATATAGGGAAACCGGTTAAAATTAGTGGCTAGAAAACAAAGTATTCTAAAGTCGTTGGTTTATTATATAATGTAATGGCAAGAGTGTACGAGTATTTATTGAAAAAGAAGAATGTAATTCGGTAGTAAGTATACTTCAAAGATATAATCCGCAAAATGGACTTCAAAAATTGAAAGATATGGATATGTTCACAGAAATGTCGTTAATGCGTGCTATTGTAAATATTGCGGGAAAAATGGCAATGCTCCTTAATGAAAAGTTGCTGAAGCCGCATACGGAGGTTCAGGCAGAGTAGGAGGAAGAACAATTTCCTTTTGATGAGGCACTTCCGTTTAATTGATAAAGGTGAGAATCGAGGTGGAAAGACATGGCAAAGAAAAATGATGACTTTTTCGTAGAAAAAAAGCCGTGGTCTAAAGTGAAGGATGAGTTACTTGGATGCTATCTGACACCTTATGTTGCGAAGATTCTATATACATATAAGCCGATGGTATATGTAGATTGCTTTGCTGGCAAGGGAAAATTTGATGATGGGAATCCAGGTTCTCCTCTTATAGCCCTTGATATCTTCCAGAAAGGTCTTGCTAAAACGAAAATGGATGGCAAAGCTCGGATCGTTGCGGCGTTTATCGATTTGAACTATGCAAATGACTTAGAGACAAATCTTAGTGCCTATTCGGGAGTGAAAATTGTCTCCGGTGCTTACGAGGACGCCATTGATGAACTCCTAAAATCCAAAACGGGATGGAATGTATTTCTGTACATTGACCCATATGGAATAAAGGATATTGACTGCTCGAAGTTTGATGTCTTTGCAAATGGACAGTTTAATACAATAGAGTTGCTGATTAATATGAACTCTTTTGGTTTTATTCGAGAAGCCTGCAATGCAATGGGTACGAAGTTCAAAGTCGATGATAGCGGTTTCTTTGATGACCTTGTTGAATATGATCCCACTATACTGGATGAGACCGATAAGTCGATTGAATCTTTGAATCGAATAGCCGGAGGTGATTATTGGAAGGAAATTATAATAAAGTATAAAAATGGCGAGATTGACGGTTATAAGGCTGAAGAATACTTCTCGGAACAGTACTGTCGGCGTTTGAGCGAAAGCTATACATATGTGCTGAATATGCCGATTCGTATTCATCAAAATCAGCATCCGAAATACAGAATGATTCATGCTACAAATCATCCCGCAGGATGCGTTCTGATGGCAGATAATATCTGTAATCGATGGGAGCTTTTAAAGGATATTCAAAGTGGCGGACAATTGACACTTTTTCAAGAGGATTTTAATAACCAGATTATAGATGAATCTACAATAAGAGAGCGAGTCATTGAACACTTTTCACAGTGTTATGACTGGATATCTCTTACCGAGGCGGAAGCAGTGTTTTATGTGAAATATGGTGCGATCTGCAAATCTGGAGAGATTGCAAAGGTATTAAAGGCATTAGAAAAAGAAGGACACCTTGTAGCAGACAGAAATCCGGCTTTTTCTGAAAAAACGAAAAGATCGACAACCTTTATGACAGAAGGTCACGGCCAAACTGTATCAGTAAAGTGGGTGAAGTGATGAAAGTGGCGGGATACATAGAAAGAAAGAGTATGCTCTACCATACTGGTGTCGAGTACGGAGATTATACGATGAATCATGTACTCGGCTGTTCACACGGCTGTAAATATCCGTGCTATGCCTTTTTGCTTAAAAAACGATTCGGTCAGGTTAAGACATATGAGGAGTGGTGCCGTCCGTTTCTCGTATCCAATACACTTGAACTGCTTGATAAAGAGATACCCAGATTAAAAAGCAAGATACAGTCTGTTCAGCTTTGCTTTACTACCGACCCGTTTATGTATGGATATCCGGAAATTCAGGAAATGAGCCTTTCTGCCATACAAAGGTTGAATGCGGATAATATAAAATGCTGCGTCCTCACAAAAGGACTGCTGCCGATAGAACTGAAGGATTTATACGCTAAGAACGAATATGGGATTACGCTGATTTCTCTTGATGAAGATTACCGAGAGAAAACTGAACTAGGCACCGCTTCCTACGCAGACAGACTTGCCGCATTAAAGGCTTTACACAATGTTGGCTGTAAGACATGGGTAAGCATAGAGCCATATCCTACACCGAATCTGATAAAGCAGAACCTTGGAGAGATTCTTGAGGCTGTCAACTTTGCAGATAGGATTATTTTCGGTAGGACGAACTACAACAAGATGGTCTCCGCCTATAAGGAAAACAAGCATTTTTATAATGAATGCACAGAGGAAGTCATTGCTTTCTGCAAAGAGCGAGGTATCAGCTATCATATAAAGGCAAAAACACAAACGGAAGAATGAGTCGGGATGAGATGGTGAGGGTTTATGATGAAGATACAGTTGGATGACAATCGAATAATTTATCTCTCAGAAAACGATGAAAGACTTAAAACAGTAATTCATTCAATAGGTTCGATAGAGGTAAAAAAACACTTGAATGGATATAAATTTTTAGTGTGCGAGATTGTTGGACAAATGTTATCTAATAAAATCGCCGATAATATGATTTCACGGCTAAACGATTTGTGTGAAGAGGATATAACACCTGAAAAAATAAGTACTATACCGTTTGAACAACTAAAATCAATTGGAATTTCCACGGTCAAAGTTCAGTATATTAATGCTTTAACTGATGTCATAAAAATGAACCGGAATTTTTGGCGAGACTTTCGAGTCTGAATGATATAGAAGTAATCAATACCTTAAAGACAGTAAGAGAAATTGGTGATTGGACAGCAAAGATGTATTTGTTATTTGTTTTGCAACGAGATGACATTCTCCCATACGAAGATGGTGCGTTTCTCCAATCGTATAGATGGCTTTATGAGACGGAGGACATATCAAAGGCGTCGATAATCAAGACTTGTAAAAAGTGGAGTCCTTATCATCCATTGCAGCAAGATATATGTATCGTGTATTAGATAAGGTATATACGAGAATTACTTACAAAAAATTTGGGGAGAGTATAACGAAATGAAACAGATGAGTTTGTTTGATTATAAAGGGAAAGAAAGTACCTTTAGCGAAATTTGTGAGTCTTTAGACGTTGAAGGAAATGCTCCGGCATGGCCAGATGTGTTTGGAAAACAGCTTACTCGATATTTAGACGAAAATAAGATATCCCCTATCAGAACATTGAGTTTATTTTCTGGAGCTGGTGGTCTTGATATAGGCTTTTCCGATGTTGGGTTTGACATAATTGAATCGGTTGAAATTGAAAGTAAATTTTGTGAGACATTGATTCTTAATTCAGGTGAGGGGAAACAATTCAAAGAGACAAAAGTTAATTGTATTGATATAAGGGAATATACAGGCCGAAATCTCGGGAAAATCGATTTTATTATTGGAGGTCCCCCATGCCAAACATTCAGTGCAGCGGGGAGACGAGCCAATGGTGTGCTTGGAACAACTGATGCCAGAGGTGTCTTATTTCGTGAATATGTAAGACTTTTGGAGCAATTAAAGCCTACGGGATTTCTTTTTGAAAATGTCTATGGAATTGTAGGCGCTCAAGGAGGCAAGGCTTGGGAGGAGGTTAAAAACAGTTTTTTAGAAGCGGGCTATAAACTTTTCTACCGAATAATTGATGCTGCGGACTATGGCGTTCCCCAGCATAGAGAGAGACTGATTATTGTAGGTCTAAAAGAAGGCTCATTTTTATTCCCAAGACCAACTCATGGACCAGACTCCTATGATGATCAGCCTTTTTACAATGCCGAGACTGCTATAGAGGGCGTTGTTCTAACTGAATTAGAGGCGGCACAAGGAATTGGCGGACGATACGGAAGTTTATTGGATGATATTCCTCCTGGGCTAAATTACAGCTTTTATACAGAGGAAATGGGACATCCTAAACCTGTATTCGCTTGGAGATCAAAATTTTCAGATTTCCTGTACAAGGCAGATCCAAACGAACCTGTTCGGACAATAAAGGCATCAGGTGGAGCGTATACAGGACCGTTTCATTGGGGAAACAGATTTTTTGCTTACACAGAATACAAGAGGCTTCAAACTTTTCCTGATGCATATGAAATCAGTGGAGCAAAGCAAACCGCTGTTAAGCAGATTGGCAATTCTGTTCCGCCACAGATGGCAAGAATTATGGCGATTGCAATTCGCCAACAGGTATTTAATACACAATTTCCTTTTTCATTGGCTTTATTGCCGGACGGAGAAGAGCTTACTTTTAGAAAAAGAAAGAGGGCACTTACAGCTATTTATAGAAAGAAGGCTGAGATGGCAATTGAATCAATAAAGCAGGAAAAGAAAATATTGCCAGATTCAAGAACTTATTATTGCTCAATGGATGACAACTTTGATTATAAAGTGAAACCTAGGAAAGATGCAAAATACAAGGTTGACGTTGAATGGTCAACTGATTTGATGATAAATATTACTGACCTATCAAAGCCGTCTTCAGAAAAGTGCGCTTCAATTACTATTGAACCGAGGAATGGTAACTGGAACGTTGGTGTGTCAAAGGTGATAGTTATTATTCATTCTGACAGCGAGGATAGTTTCACAGTAGGGTGGAAAGTCTTTGAACGAGAATTAATAGATAACGCAATTAAGGCTGATATCGTCCAGTTGAATGGTTACTATCAGTATACTCCAAAGTTGCAATGCAAATATGAATGCAAAAATCCAACATCCTTTGATGTCGTGTTGCAGGATGTCGTTAGTGGAGATTGCGTTGGTATGCTTCTATCTACAAGATTTCTTGCAGATAAATGGGGTGTAAATCAAAACGCGGTTTTAGAGGTTGCGGAAAAACTGAGGCTTTATGGATATGAGATTAGAAATCATAATACTAATCCTCAAATTGTCGAGGGTGAATGGCTCCTCCCATATGCTTTTCCGACACTTACTAAATTGAGCGTACAGCTTAGAAAGAAGGTAAGAAAATGAACAACGAAGATAATAAAAATAATGAGATTCATCTTGATGTGTATAGCGACCGCTCGGAGTTGCATTTGGAAGAACATGTGATGGTGTATATGGAGGGATTTCAAAATGCCGAGACTCAGCGTCGCTATGAGCTTATCAACTCGACTTTATCCGATGGCTTTTTAGACCGCAAGATTGAGCAACTGGAAGAGGAGAACTATGAGGGATTGTCTGATAAAAACAAGGCACTTCTGCGAGATTTAGTAGAAGGCATAACAAGTGAAGTTGGACGTGCTTTAGTTGGGGTTGCTTTTCTTCAGCTTGCCATTAAGGCTATAGTTCCTGAACAGAGTATTCGTCTTCACAAGGGTACAACACGACGGGGAAGTTTCTCGTGGGTTGACGGGATTTCAATGAGAACTATTGATTCATCGTACATTACGCCTTTTTTGAGACAATACGGCTTATTGAATGTTAACAAATATGGTGTTTTTATGACAAGGAGTCTTGCAGAAAATTATCCGTATTCAAAGCTGTATAAGGCTGAAATGCGCGGACCATTTAACGAGTGGATAAATATTGTCGATGCACTTGAAGACAATAGTATGCCTGCCGATCTTGGTTTAAGCTATCTTTTAACTCTGCTTAAGAATAGGTCTGATTCTTTTCAGGATAAAACCGACCAGGCTGTAGCATTAGTAGCTGAACATAAAGGAGATACGTTTAACCATATCGAAGAGATGTTGATCCGGTTTTTTAATGAGACAGGATACTCTGCTCGTGCTTTTGAAGTGGTAATGCATGGATTTATGCAGGCATTACAGGAATTGCATCTATTAGGAGATTATCAGTTGGTTCCAATGTCGCAAATGCGTTCTGCCAATAAAAAGCATGGCAACATTGGAGATATTGAACTGATTGATGGACGTATTATTGTTGAATCGTGGGATGCAAAGTATGGAAAGCCGTATCTCCGCGATGAATTAGAGGAACTTGATGATAAAATCCTTGCCTCTCCGGGAGTTAAAATTGCGGGTTTTGTTGTCGATAGAGATCCAGATAGAAGGAGTGAAATCGTAAATCGAGCCGAGGAAATTGCGAGTGTTTCTGGGGTTGATATCAAAATTCTATCGTTTGAGGAATGGGTAAAATGGCAAACGGGAAGATTGTTGCCGTCTCAGTTGGATTCAGTAGGGTACAACTGGCTTTTAGCAGTGGTAGAATCTTTCGGACAAAAGCGAACTGATATTGCGCCTATTGATGAACCTTGTGAGGCATGGATTAACGATTTAATTGCAATTCTAAAATAAAAGTGGAGAAATCAACAAAAAGAGTGCCACTTTACCTGTGTTGATGGTATAGTGGCACCCTTTTATCAATATTATGACAATATCTTACAAATCTTAGTTTGCACATTTATCAGGATTACAGTCAAATCCCGGGTTAAACGCATAGAAGTTTTTCTCGTTCAATCTATCCTGCACGATGCGCAAAGCTTCCCCAAATCTCTGGAAATGCACAACTTCCCTTGCACGCAGGAATTTAATCGGTTCGCAGACATCCGGGTCGTCGCGGACAAGACGCAGAATGTTATCATAAGTGGTACGGGCTTTCTGTTCTGCCGCCATATCCTCCGTCAAATCCGTAATAATGTCGCCTGTTGACTGGAATTGTGCCGCGCTGAACGGGAAACCGCCTGCGGACTGCGGCCAGATGCCGATGGTATGGTCTACATAGTAGTTGGCAAAACCGGATTTTTCAATTTCCTCCATAGACAGGTTTTTCGTAAGCTGGTGGATGATAGTAGCGACGATTTCAAGGTGTGCAAGTTCCTCGGTACCGATATCCGTAAGCACCGCAGCAACCTCTCTGTAAGGTGCGGCATAACGTTGTGACAGATAACGCATGGATGCGCCCATTTCACCGTCGGGTCCGCCATACTGGCTGATGATTGCCTGTGCGAGCATCGCGTTGGGTGCGGTGATGTTTACCGGAAATTCCAATCTTTTTTCATAATTCCACATTAATTACAGCCTCCTTCCCATGGCATAGGTAATGTTGCCCAAATCCATTCTTTGCATGAAGAGGCGTCTGCGGTAGCCATAGTGAGCGGCTCATATTTGGATGCATATTCGCGCATTGCCTGATTCTTCATGCGTACATAGTGTTTCAGATAGTCGATGGCTTCTGTGTCGTCCGGGTGCGTATCCAGATATTCGTTCATTTCTACGATGACGAATCCCATAAGGTCGATGTTGTGGAGCAGTTTTTCCTGCTCGTTACGAAAATTTCTTGTCATTGACAGCATCTCCTTCCCATGAATGGTTTGTTTAATTCCGGAAAGATAGTTCCGTTTAAGAGCGCTTCGTCCAAATCTTCATAGATATTTGTCAAACGCTGCCACGGCACATACGCCATAGCGACCGGAAATCTATCGCAATCTTCCTTGAAATTATAATCTCTTATTTTCATAAATTATCCTTTCTTTTTATAAAAGATTCATAATGATTTTGATAATATAATATGATATAATTGGTAACGTGTGCTTTAAAAGCAAAATATTTACAGATGGGAACACAATTATTTCACAGGATGGAAAGAGAATGGACACAAATGTGATTTAAAATGGATAATTGCGAAACGCTTAAGCTGCATTGCCGCTCGTAACGGCGCATAAGTGCCGACGGCGGCAGAGCGCCCTGCTTACTCAGAAAGGAGAACGCCACCTTGATAAAAGTAGAAAATCTGGTAAAAAAATATGGAACCCGCGTTGCCGTAAAGGACTTATCTTTTACGGTGCAAAAAGGGCAGATATATGGATTTTTAGGGCCAAACGGAGCCGGTAAGACCACCACGATGAACATCATGACGGGGTATCTGGCGGCAACATCCGGTACGGTTACGATAAACGGATATGATATACAAAAGCAGTCCAAACAGGCCAAGAAGTGCATCGGCTATCTGCCGGAAATACCGCCGCTTTATCCAGATATGACGGTTCTTGAATATCTGCGTTTTGTCACGCAGTTAAAGAGTGTGCCGAAGGAAGAGCAAAGCGCGCAGATTCAGGAAATTATGGATATGGTGGGCATTGTGGATGTAAAGACGCGTCTGATTAAAAACTTATCCAAGGGATATAAGCAAAGAGTCGGGCTGGCACAGGCCATTATCGGTTATCCGGAAGTTATCATATTGGATGAGCCGATGGTCGGCCTAGACCCGAAGCAGATTTTGGAAACCCGCTCGCTGATAAAAAGGCTTTCCGAGCAGCATACGATTATATTAAGTTCCCATATTTTATCCGAGATTAGTACGATATGCGACCATATTTTAATTATTGCCGGCGGCGCGTTAGTGGCGAGCGGCTCTCCGGAGGATTTACAGAAATTGATGGATAAATCTACGCAGATTGCCGTAACGGTGTCGGGAACGGAAGAAAAGGCAAGAGAGGTAATAAGCGGGATAGAGCAGGTGCAGTCTTTTGAACTGGAAGCGGCGGGCGAAGAAATTACCATAAAAATCATAACGAAAGAAAATGCGGATATCCGCAAAGAATTATCCGTTGCATTGACGAATGCGGATATGCCGGTGTTAGCCATGAATAAGGTGGAAAAATCATTGGAGGATATTTTTATTCAGTTGACTGATGCTTCCCATACAATGGAGGCGGAAAGTGATGTAGAGGAGGAAAAAGATGATAGCGATTTATAAAAGAGAAGTAAAATCTTTTCTGCATTCTTTTATCGGATGGCTCTTTTTTGCGGCAATGTTCTTATTGATGGGCATCTACTTTACTTTTTATAATATCCTAAACGGCTATCCGAATCTATCCTATGTGTTACAGGGAGTAGTGGTTCTGTTTTTATTTGCGATTCCGATTTTGACGATGAGAAGCCTTTCGGAAGAAAGAAAGCTAAAAACCGACCAGTTGATTTTAACTGCGCCAGTATCGGTAGTTAAAATCGTGCTGGGGAAGTATTTGGCGTTACTGACGGTTTTTGCGGTTCCGGTCATGATATTGGGGCTTGCGCCGGTTATTTTGTCTTTCTTTGGGGAATTTGAAATAGGGGTATCCTATACGGCGTTATGCGGATTTTTCCTGTATGGCGCGGCAGGGCTTGCGCTTGGGCTGTTTTTGTCATCTTTGACGGAAAGCATTGTGATAGCGGCGGTGCTTACGTTTATCGCTTTATTTTTAGGATATCAGATGACGGCAATCTGCAGCATGATTTCGCAGACCGGCAATTTTTTGACTGCAATATTGGGCGCGTTCGATATGGCTGACAAGTTTACGTTGATGTTAATCGGCAGTTTTTATGTGCCGTCTGTCATATATTTTCTCTCCGTTACGTTTTTTTTCCTGTTTTGTACGGTGCAGTCTATTGAAAAGCGCAGATACAGCATTGCGGGAGAAGATTTAAAAACAGGTATCTATCATATCGGTGTGATTGCCGTAACAGCGGCTTTGACTGTAGTAGTCAATATTTTGGTTCATTATCTGCCGGAGAATATCCGCTCTTTTGATGTGACGTCTAATAAAATATATACCCTGACGGAGCAGACAAAAGAGTTTGTGGAAAAATTATCGGATGATATTACCGTTTATGTACTGACGGACGAAACGTATAAAGACGATAATCTGGACACTACGCTTAGGAAAATGGCGGATTTATCGGAGCATATCACGGTAACATATGTCAATCCGATAGCCAATCCGTTATTTTATTCCAATTATACGGATACAGAGCCGTCCGATAACAGTTTAATCATTGTCGGACCCGCAAGAAGCAAGGTGCTTGACTATAACGATATTTATGTAGTGGAATACTATTCTTATACAGAGTATCAGATTACGGGTTATGACGGGGAAGGGCAGATAGCCGCGGCGCTTTCCTATGTTACGACCAATGAAATGCCGAAAATCTATGTTGTGGCAGGACATGAGGAATGGGAGTTAGAGCGGCAGTTTATGCAGGCCGTTGAGAAAGAAAACATTGCTTATGAAACATTGTCCTTATTAAAGGTGGATGCCGTTCCTGATGATGCACAGGCGATTGTATTAAGCGCGCCGCTTCGCGACTATTCGGCGGATGAGGCGGATAAGGTGATTGCCTATTTGGAAAAAGGCGGTAATGCCATTATCATTCCGGCATGGACGGACGAAGAACTTCCTAACTTTAACAGGATTCTTGACTATTATGGGATTTCTCTTATGGACGGTATTGTTTTGGAGGGGGATGCGGATAAATATTACGGCGATATTCCTTATTTCTTGTTCCCGCAGATTGACTATGATGAAATGACGGACAGCGTCTATGGCATGAATGTTTTCGTGCCGTATGCGAAAGCCATTCTGTATGAGGAACAGACGGAGGATATTTTGTATACGCCGCTTTTGGAAACAAGCGGGTCTTCCTATTGTAAATCGTATCAGCAGGATGGTATGCAGATCATGACGGATTTTTCCAAAGCGGACGGGGATGTGGATGGTCCTTTTGTAATTGCGCTGCGGGCGGATAAGACGCTTACGGACGGTCTGGCTTCCCGGGCGGTTATCGTATCTTCCGAGCAGGTTTTTACGGAAGATGCAGACCGTATCGTTCCCGGCAACCATGTGAAATTGTTTGCCGGTATGACGGGAACGTTAGTGGAGCATGAAAGCGCGGTAATGCTGCCGGTGAAGTATTATTCCACGGCCTTGGTATTTTCGACAAGAACGGCAGCCATTGTTAATCTGGTTTTGATTTTCATTGTACCGACGCTTAGTCTGATAACGGGTTTTATTATCTGGTGGCGCAGAAGGAAAATGTGAAGCGGTTGACTTCCCCGCCGGTTTGTGCAAAAATAATACGGGAAACCATGAAAACAACGTATCGGGGAAAGGTTGTTGTTTATATATGAGAGGAATAGATACACAGGTTCGCAAAAACAGACGCCGGATTTTTAAGGAAGTGGCAAATCTGGCATATCAGTCTGATAATTTAAAAGACGATATAGAAGCGTTACCTTATAAAATTGTGGATTATGACGAATCCGAATATGAGAGCATCTATAGAGAGCGGGCGATTGTGCGGGAACGCATCCGGCTGGCAATGGGCTTATCTTTGCGACCGGAGAATCAGCCCGTCCATTTGACGCAGGGCTTAGAGGAGAGTAATATTTCCGAAAAATATTACGAACCGCCGTTAATGCAGGTCATTCCGTCGGCATGTAACGCCTGCCCGGAGAATTGTTATCAGGTAACGGATAAGTGCATGGGCTGCGTGGCGCATCCGTGCAGGGAGGTATGCCCGCGGGGCGCGATTTCCATGAAAAGCGGAAAGTCCGTTATCGACCAGGAAAAGTGCATTAAATGCGGAAAATGTAAAGCGGTCTGCCCATATGATGCTATTTCCCATCAGGTCAGGCCGTGTGCCGGAGCCTGCGGGGTGAATGCGATTAAGAATGATGAAAAAGGCAGGGCGGTTATTGACAGTGAAATCTGTGTCTCCTGCGGACAGTGCATGGTAAACTGCCCGTTCGGGGCGATTGCGGATAAGTCGCAGATTTTTCAGTTAATCCGCGCACTGCAATCGGGGCAGATGATTATTGCACAGGTGGCGCCCGCTTTTGCGGGACAGTTTGGACCGGAGGTAACGCCGGACATGCTAAAGACCGCTTTAAAGCAATTAGGTTTTTATGACGTATACGAAACGGCCGTCGGCGCGGATATGGGCGCGCTGGCGGAAGCGGAGCATTATGTCAAAGAAGTGGCGACGGGCAGACAGCCGTTCAGCCTGACTTCATGTTGTCCGTCATGGTCGGTGTTAGCGAAGAAGTTTTTCCCGGAGACGATTGATAAAATATCCAATGCGCTGACGCCTATGGTGGCGACCGCACGGATAATCAAAAAAGAGCATCCGGAGGCAAAAGTGGTATTTATCGGGCCGTGTGCCTCGAAGAAGCTGGAAGCTTCCAGAAGAACCATCCGTTCCGACGTGGATTTTGTCATTACCTTTGAAGAACTTGCCGGTATGTTTGAGGCAAAGGGCATTTTATTAAAAGAGATTCAGGCGTTGGACGAATTAAAGGGCGCGACCGGAGCCGGGCGCGGATACGGCGTGGCGGGCGGCGTGGCAAGCGCGATTGAGGATTGTATCAGGGAATATTATCCTGATGTGGAGGTCAATATAGAACACGCGGAAAGCCTTTCGGAGTGTAAAAAGATATTGATGCTTGCCAAGGCGGGGAAAAAGAACGGCTGTCTGATTGAAGGCATGGCGTGTCCGGGCGGATGCGTCGCCGGAGCGGGAACCAATATCGCTATACCGCAGGCAACAAAAGCGGTAGGCAGCTTTAAGGCGTCCGCGAAACAACGGATTCCAGATAAAAAATCGTCGTGAGAAACCGACGATTACAAGAATTTGCATAGCAAATTCTTGATGATGCCTGTAGGAATTTCCTATTATATAAAGAAGACTAAGGAAAGGAACGTATTTTATTATGGCACAGAAAATAAGAACACGATTTGCACCGAGTCCGACAGGACGTATGCACGTAGGAAATTTAAGGACGGCCCTATATGCTTATTTAATTGCCAAGCATGAGGACGGCGATTTTATATTAAGAATTGAAGATACCGACCAGGAGCGCTATGTAGATGGCGCGGTAGATATTATATACCGTACGCTTGCCAAAACCGGGCTTGTACACGACGAGGGACCGGACAAGGATATGGGAGCGGGGCCTTATGTGCAGAGTGAAAGACAGGCGCAGGGCATCTATTTGGAGTACGCCAAAAAATTGGTTGATAAGGGCGAGGCGTATTATTGCTTTTGCGATAAGGAAAGGCTTGCCACGCTGACAAGGCAGGTGGCGGGCAAGGAAATCAATGTCTATGACAAACACTGCCTGCATCTGTCAAAAGAAGAGATAGAGGCCAACCTAAAAGCCGGAAAGCCGTATGTTATCAGGCAGAATAACCCCACGGAGGGAACGACGGTGTTCCATGATGATATCTACGGCGATATTGCCGTGGATAATGCGGAATTAGACGATATGATACTGATAAAATCCGACGGTTTCCCGACATACAATTTTGCGAACGTGGTGGACGACCATTTGATGGGCATTACGCATGTTGTCAGGGGAAATGAATATCTTTCCTCCTCTCCGAAATATAACCGTCTCTATGAGGCGTTCGGATGGGAAGTGCCGAAATATGTGCATTGTCCGTTGATTACGGACGAGGAGCATCAAAAGCTTTCAAAACGCAGCGGGCATTCTTCCTATGAAGATTTGATAGAGCAGGGCTTTTTATCGGAGGCAGTCGTCAATTTCGTTGCGCTTTTAGGCTGGTCGCCGGAGGGAACGGAAGAGATTTTCACGTTAGAGGAGCTTGTAAAGAAGTTTGACTATCACCATATGTCCAAATCCCCCGCGGTCTTTGATTATACGAAATTAAAGTGGATGAACGGGGAATATATGAAAGCGATGGATTTTGATACGTTCTATCGGATGGCAGAGCCTTATTTAAAAGAAGCCTTGCATAAAGATTTGGATTTGGAAAAAATCGCGCAGATGGTGAAAACAAGAATAGAGATTTTCCCCGATATCAAGGAACTGGTGGATTTTTTTGACGAGTTACCCGAATATGATATACAGATGTATACCCATAAGAAGATGAAGACGACAAAAGAGTCTTCCTTAGAGGTCTTAACGGAACTTCTCCCGATACTGGAGGAGCAGGAGGATTACAGCAACGACGCGCTGTATCAGACATTGACGGATTATGTGGCGAAAAAAGACTGTAAAAACGGCTATGTCATGTGGCCTGTCAGGACGGCGGTGTCCGGTAAGCAGATGACGCCTGCGGGCGCGACGGAAATCATGGAAGTGTTAGGAAAAGAAGAGTCTCTTAAGCGAATCAGAAAGGGGATTGAGAAGTTACAACATGACTGAGTTTACGATAAATTCCATACAGCAGGAGGCAATTACGTTTGCTGCCGGACCCATGCAGGTGCTTGCGGGTCCCGGCAGTGGCAAAACTTTTGTGATTACCCGGCGAATCCGCTATCTGATAGAACATTATCACATAGACCCCTCCGAGATTTTAGTGATTACCTTTACCAAGGCCGCCGCCGGGGAAATGCAGCGGCGATTTCATGAACTGATGAAAGAAACAGATTCTTTCGTACAATTTGGCACCTTTCACGCAATCTTTTATCATATCTTAAAACAGAGCGTTTCTTATCGGAATGATACCCTGATTACAGAATCGGAAAAAAGAAAGCTTTTACTACGGATTATGCGTATGCCCGTGACCGGGCTTTTAGAGGGAAACGAAAAAGTTGACTATATGCTTCATGCCATCAGCCGGATAAAAAATAATAACGAAAGTTTTGATGAATGCGAAACGGAATTATTTACAAAAGAAGAGATACAAAGCATTTATGGACAGTATAATGCGCATTTACGGGAAATGAAAAAAATGGATTTTGACGATATGGGGCTTTTATGCCTGTCGCTATTTAGAACAAATCCGGAAATTTTGTCTGTCTGGAAGCATAAATACCAATATATCATGATAGATGAATTTCAGGATATTAATCCGCTGCAATACCGGATTATCCGTATGCTGGCGGCCTCGGAAAATCTGTTTGTCGTTGGGGATGACGACCAGTCGATTTACGGCTTTAGAGGCGCAAAACCGGATATCATGAGACAATTCATGGAAGATTACCCGCAGGCAAAGCAGTTACTGTTAGATGTAAACTACCGCTGCCATGAACAGATTGTGGAAAGTTCCATGCAGGTGATTGACGTCAACCAAAACCGCTTTCCTAAAAAAATCCGCGCCTTTCATAAAGACGGAAAAGGGGTGCAATTAAAGCCTTTTTCAGAGCATAAAGAGGCGCAGGAGTGGTTGCTAGAAAAGTTAAAAACGCTGGTAAAGGAAACGGAAGCGGAAAAACTATGCCATACGGCCATTATCTGCCGTACGAATTACGAATGCGGACTGCTGGCGGAAAAACTGCTTTTTCATGAAATCCCGTTTGTGATGAAAGAGACTCTTCGCAGCCGCTTTGAACATTTTGTCATACAGGATATGCTGGCCTATCTGGAATTTGCTCATGGAAATACAAGCAGGGAGATTTTTGCCCTTTTTATGAACAGGCCGCTGCGCTACCTGAAAAAAGACTGCGCCAAAACGCAGCAGATTAGCGAAAACGAACTGCTTACATACTATCATAATGACAAAGCGATGCAGGAGACGGTGCGTAAACTCTTTTACGATATCGGGCGGATAAAGATGATGCGTCCGCACCTTGCCGTCAACTATATCCGACAGATTATCGGGTATGATTCTTATCTAAAAGAAAATAACAAACCGAAAACGGCAGAAAAGCTGTTACGGATAGCGGACGATTTTCAGGCGTTTGCCAGGGAATTTAAAACCTTCCGGGAAATGAATGACTATATCGGTCAATATAAAAAGACGATAGAATTACAAAAAGAAGAAAAGAAGCATACAAAAGAAACGAAAAAAACGGGCGTCAGCCTGATGACCATGCACGCCTCAAAGGGGTTGGAATTTGATACGGTTTATCTGCCGGATGTCAATGAAGGGAAAATTCCCATAAAACAGTCCGTGACAAAAGAAGCGATAGAAGAAGAGCGGCGCATGTTTTATGTGGCAATGACGAGGGCGAAAAAGTCGCTATACATTCTTTTTAGCGATAAAGAGGCGGGAAAGGATGTGGCGTCGCGCTTTTTATCGCCGTTACTAAAAAAAGAGAAAGCTCAATAAGTGAGCTTCTCATTGTTGAGCTTCCTCTTCCATATCAATCATTTCATCAAATTCCACCGTATCCAGGTACTCGTCAAAGGCGTCGCCGACGGCTTCGTATTCGTCGTCATCATCGATATATTCCAGAACCGGTTCTTTATTCGGATCCTTTTCGTCTTCAAAATAACGGTAGAACCACACTTCGCCGTTTTCATTTTCGCCTTTCTCATTGAGCGGAAGTAATGCGATATAATCCTGCCCCGCTACGGTAAGAATCGTGACGACGGCGCAGGAAACGTGAGTTCCGTCATCTAAATCCAAATCCACGGTCATTTCTTCGGATGCATCTTCTTTTTGCACAATAAATTCCCCTTTCTGTTTCTTTATTCCCGCGAGCAACGAGCCAAGTAGACGTGCTTGCAGAGATGCTTGCATCTCTTGTATATCTTGGCGACTGCCG
>JAMPFF010000046.1 GCA_023664605.1 Clostridium sp. | reverse complement strand
CTTGGTAATATCCACGAGTACCGGACCCGGTCTGCCGCTTTTTGCAATCGCAAACGCTTTTCGGATGGTATCGGCCAAAATATTGACGTCTTTTACAATATAGCCGTGTTTCGTAATCGGCATGGTAACGCCTGCAATATCCACCTCCTGAAAGGAATCTTTTCCCAGCAAAGGCAGATTCACGTTACAGGTAATCGCCACCATAGGTACGGAATCCATGTATGCTGTTGCAATGCCCGTTACGAGATTGGTCGCTCCCGGCCCGCTCGTCGCCATGCAGACGCCCACTTTTCCGGTCGCCCTTGCATAGCCGTCCGCCGCATGCGCCGCTCCCTGCTCATGAGAGGTCAAAATATGGGTTATTTCATTACTATGTTGATACAAAGCATCATATACATTCAAAATAGTGCCGCCGGGATAACCGAAAACGGTATCGACTCCCTGCTCTTTCAAACATTCTACAACAATTTCCGCACCTGTCAGTAACATGTTTCTTTTTTCCTCCTCGCTGATACGCTGTCTGTTTCTATTGATTCATGCCTCTTATAACGTCTCTTACTGTTTGGGTATCTCCAAAATCGCGCCCCGGTTTCCGCTTGTCACCTGCTCACGGTATCTTGCCAGATACCCTGTTGTCACTTTCGGCTCTCTCGGCTGCCATTTTGCTTTTCTCGCCGCCATTTCCTCTTCCGAAACTTTGATATCCAGCTTCATCTGGGGAATATTGATACTGATAATATCTCCCTCTTCTACCAACGCAATCGGCCCGCCTACAGCAGCTTCCGGTGAAACATGACCGATAGATGCGCCGCGGGAGGCTCCCGAAAATCTGCCGTCCGTGATAAGCGCCACGCTTGAACCAAGACCCATTCCCGCAATCGCCGAAGTCGGATTTAACATCTCGCGCATACCCGGTCCGCCTTTCGGTCCTTCATAACGGATAACGACAACGTCGCCCGCGGCGATTTTTCCGCCCTTAATCGCTTCAATCGCATCTTCTTCACACTCAAAGACACGCGCCGGTCCTTCATGCACCATCATTTCTTCTACGACCGCGGAACGTTTTACCACGCTGCCGTCCGGCGCAAGGTTTCCTTTTAATACGGCGAGACCGCCTGTTTTAGAATAAGGATTGTCCAGTGTTCTGATAACCTCCGGGTTTTTATTGACCGCATCCGCAATATTTTCTCCGATGCTCTTTCCCGTTACCGTCATACATTCCGTATGCAGAAGTCCTGCATCGGCAAGCTGTTTCATAACCGCATAAACACCTCCCGCTTCATTCAAATCCTCCATATACGTCGGACCCGCCGGCGCCAGATGACACAGATTCGGCGTTTTTTCACTGATGTCATTGGCAAAGGAAATATCAAAATCAAAATTCACCTCATGCGCAATCGCCGGTAAATGCAGCATGGAATTGGTCGAACAGCCAAGGGCCATATCCACTGTCAGTGCATTTAAAATAGCGTCTTTTGTCATAATATCCCTGGGTCTGATATTTTGGCGGTACAGTTCCATAACCGCCATGCCCGCATGTTTGGCAAGCTTGATTCTCTCGGAATATACCGCGGGAATCGTACCGTTGCCGCAAAGCCCCATGCCAAGAGCTTCCGTTAAACAGTTCATGGAATTCGCCGTATACATACCGGAACAGGAGCCGCAGGTAGGACATACTTTTTCTTCAAATTCCCGCACCTCTTCTTCCGTCATCGTGCCTGCCGCATGGGAACCCACTGCCTCGAACATCGAGGAAAGACTTGTCTTATGTCCTTTCACATGTCCGGCAAGCATCGGTCCGCCGGAAACAAATACGGTCGGCACATTGATTCTTGCCGCCGCCATCAAAAGACCCGGCACGTTCTTATCGCAGTTCGGAACCATAACAAGCGCGTCAAACTGATGCGCAAGCGCCATACATTCCGTGGAATCGGCAATCAAATCTCTCGTCACAAGAGAATATTTCATACCGATATGCCCCATGGCAATACCGTCGCATACCGCAATCGCCGGAAACACAACCGGCACGCCGCCAGCTTCCGCAACGCCCAGTTTTACCGCGTTTACAATTTTATCCAAATTCATATGCCCCGGCACGATTTCGTTATAGGAACTAACGATGCCGACCATCGGCTTTTGCATCTCTTCCTGTGTAAATCCAAGTGCGTTAAACAAACTTCTGTGCGGCGCCTGCTGCATACCGCTTTTTACATTGTCACTTCTCATTTTTCCTCCATTCCGAAGCGTTTTACGCTGAGGGTGCGAGCAGAATCTCAAATTCTGCTCTGCAATCAGGGAAATTTGTGACGCTTCTGCACAAATTTCAGATGGAAAAAAGCTCATCAGAGATTTTTTCCATCTTTTCTCTCCTTTTGCATGAAAATCTCATTCAATCGTATTACAATATTTTTATACTGTCAATAAAGAGCTCTCTCATAAAGCGCAAATCTATCGTTCTCATAACATATACGCATTTTTTCTGCCAGATAATCCCGGTCAATCTCATCACGGGTCAAATACAGTTTCCACGCATCCGCAGCTAATGTTCCTGCAGATATCTGTGTATTCTCCGATAAAAGCAGTTCTTTATCAAGCAGCACATAGTCCGCCCCTTCTATTGTCCTAAGCACATCTTCCGTATCAAAAAGATATTTCATCAAATATTCCTGGTCGCAGTCCGTTACGCAGACTTTCCTGCCATTTTCCAGACTCATATGCTCATAAGCGTCTTCCACTGCCGCCTCTCTGCCGCCATACTGCGCCGAATAAGACGGCATCAATAATAATGCAAGACATAAGCATACGGCAAATACATTCACTCCCAATATAAGCACAGGCTTCCCTATAAAACTGATAACACGGGCGGCTAACCATGTAAACAGCATTACTACCGGAACCGCAAAAAAAGAAAACACTCTATAATAAGGCAGCGCTGCCTGTATGATTAACATAAGCGGCGTCAAAATAAACGACAGCAAAAGATACCATTCTAAAAAGCCGCCCTTTTTCCTGGTAAGAACCGCCGCAATACAGACAAGACCAATTCCCGCTATTATGAGCAAAGGCGTTGAAAGTCCGGTTAAATAACATTCAAACAACGTTTTTATCCATTCCTCAAATCTGAACAGATAACCCTCTCTTCCCACACTCTGAATATAAGGGGTATCTAACATATATTGAATACCCGTCCGTAACGACTTAAAAGGCGCATGTAATATGATATCAATATGCCCCGCCGTATAAAAAGGCCCGTCCGGTATTTTAGAAAGCAGATTAGAACCGATGGCAAGCCATATCACCGCATACAATCCTATTGTGCATACCGCGCTCACACATGCCGTTATAAAAAGCCTGCAAAACTCCTTTTTTCTTTTTTTAATCAGCAAAAAACTGCCGCCTATGATACAGAGCGGCACTACAAAATAAACGCTGCTTGGCAACGTATATAATGCCCATATCAAAGCACATGCAAGTATGATATAATTCTTTTTGCTATTTTCCTGCAACACAATAATCCGTATCAGTTCGTAAATCGCCGTCAGATACAGACAGGAGGCAAGCGCATAACCTCTTCCCTGTACCGCAAGCTGATTGACAAGCTCTATCGGAATATAGAGTAACGGCAGTATCAGGGCAAAGCCTTTGGGAAAGCATTTTTTTCCTATCGCAAATAAAAGATATAAGCTAATCAGGCTGCATATCCATGATACACCTCTTAACCCTACCGCCGCATTTCCAAATAAATCAAAAAAAGCCGAAAGAACGGAATATCCCACATGATTGTTAGGCAGCGGCCAGTGAATCGCCGCATAAAGCGGTCCTCTGCTGATAAAATAATAGTATGTATAAAGCTCATCATACCACGGCGTCAGGGCAAAAAGACGCCAGCCGTAATAAACCGCCATGAACAAAAGCAGAAGCAGAAAAAGCACAGATTCTATATTCTTTTTTCCCTGCTTCTCCCATAATCTTTTCATTGTCAACTCCTATTAACGCCTATCCTATATATTTTGCCAGTAAATCTCCCATTTTCGAGCAGCCGACCCGCTTGCAGCCTTCGGACATAATATCCCCTGTCCGGTATCCTTCCTTTAACGCTCTCTTGACTGCCGCTTCTATGGCGTCCGCCTCCCTGTCGAGGTCAAAACTGTAACGAAGCATCATAGCCGCGGACAGAACCGTTGCGATAGGATTGGCAATATCCTTTCCGGCTATATCGGGCGCAGAACCATGGCTCGGCTCATAAAGCCCGAATTTGGTATCGTTTAAGGATGCAGACGCCAGCATACCGATAGAGCCTGTCACCATACTTGCCTCATCAGATAAAATATCCCCGAACATATTCTCCGTCAGAATGACGTCAAACTGCGCCGGGTCTTTGACAAGCTGCATTGCGCAGTTATCGACCAGCATATGCTCCAACGTCACTTCGGGATAATCTTTCGCTACTTCTTCCACTACTTTTCTCCACAATCTGGAAGAATCCAGGACATTAGCCTTATCCACGCTTGTCACCTTTTTCTTTCTCTTCATGGCGATTTCAAAGCCTTTTATGGCAATCCGGCGGATTTCCGTCTCATCATACGTCAATGTATCAATCGCCTTACGGATGCCGTTTTCTTCGACCGTTTTACGCTCACCGAAATAAAGACCGCCCGTCAGTTCTCTCATAATCAGCATGTCAAAACCTGCGTCTGCAATCTCTTCTTTCAAAGGACAGGCTTTTGCCAGTTCTTCATATAATACCGCCGGTCTTAAATTCGCAAATAGATTCAAGGCCTTTCTAATCGCCAAAAGCCCTGCCTCCGGCCTTAAATTCGGGGGAAGTTTATACCAAGGGGAAGTCGTCGTATCGCCGCCGATAGAACCCATAAGCACGGCGTCCGCACTCTTTGCCGTCTCTATTGCTTCATCCGTAAGCGGTACGCCGTATGCGTCAATGGAAGCGCCTCCCATCAAAATATCCGTATACTGCATCATATGTCCGTATTTGTCCGCTACCGCGTCCAATACCTTTTTGGCCTGCGCTACAATTTCCGGTCCAATCCCGTCTCCGGGAATACATGTAATATGTAATTCCATTATTTTAATCTCCATTTCTGAGCGAGTTGTGAAAAATCAGCGCATCAGTGTGATTTTTCACACTAATACCTCTGCCTTTCTTACAACCTGCGATGATTATAACCAAATAAGATGCACCGAAATGCATCTTACTTTATTTTTCACTTTCTGTTTATTCCTTATTCCGCATCCGGCTTTTCTACCTGGGCAATCGCCGCTTTCTGCATCGGAATACGGCAGTTTTTATTATTGCCAAATTCGATAATAACGGTATCGTCCGTAATATCAATGATAACACCGTAAAAACCGCTGTTTGTCAGTACGGAATCACCGACCTCCAGTTCCGCTAACATGGCGGCCATCCGCTTCTGCTCTTTTTTCTGTGGGCGAATCATGATAAACCACATAACGCCAAAGATTATCACCATATACAGAATCATCAGGATTCCGCCGCCCGCTGCCGGTACTTCTTCAGTTAATAAAATTCCCATAATAGTTTACTCCTTTCTTTCCATACCATTCCATTATGGCATATCTTTTATAGATTTTCCAGTTTCTTTTTTTTATACGCCGCAAATTCGCCGATATCCAGCGCGTCTCTGATTTCCGACATCATCATATTATAGAAATACAGATTATGCAGTACGCAAAAACGCATACCCAACATCTCTTTCGCCTTTAATAAATGTCTGATATAGGCTCTCGAATAGCCTTTCTTACAGACCGGACAGCCACAGCCGTCCTCTATCGGACGCTCGTCCAGTTCATACTTGGCATTAAACAGATTAATTTTGCCATGGTTCGTATAAAGATGTCCATGTCTTCCGTTTCTGGTCGGATAGACACAGTCGAAAAAATCAACGCCCCGCTCCACCGCCTCCAAAATATTGGCCGGTGTGCCGACTCCCATTAAGTAAACGGGTTTTTCCACGGGCAGATACGGTACGGTTTCTTCCAGCACATGATACATCTGCTCATGCGTCTCCCCAACGGCAAGGCCGCCAAGCGCATAACCGTCCAACTCCATTTCCGCAATTCTTCTGGCATGGTCGATTCTGATATCGTCAAAAACAGCTCCCTGATTGATGCCGAACAATAACTGTTTCGGATTTATCGTATCTTCCAGTGAGTTTAGGCGCGCCATTTCTTTTTTGCAGCGCATAAGCCACCTCGTTGTACGCTCTACTGAATGTTCCACATAACTTCTGTCCGCCACACTCGACGGGCATTCGTCAAAAGCCATGGCGATTGTTGAACCTAAGTTGGATTGTATCTGCATACTCTCTTCCGGTCCCATGAAAATCTTTCTGCCGTCAATATGCGAATGAAAATAGACGCCCTCTTCTTTAATCTTTCTTAGACTTGCCAGAGAAAAGACCTGAAAGCCGCCGGAATCCGTTAAAATCGGCTTATCCCAGAGCATAAATTTATGCAGGCCGCCAAGCTTTTTTATTACCAAATCGCCCGGCCTGACATGCAGATGATAGGTATTGGATAACTCCACCTGTGTTCCTATCTGTTCCAAATCCAATGTCGATACGGCGCCCTTGATAGCCGCCGCCGTTCCCACATTCATAAAAACCGGAGTCTGTATCACACCATGCACAGTCTGCAGTTCGCCGCGTTTCGCCCTGCCTTCCTGTTTTATCACTCTATACATGAACTTCAATCTCCCGCTGTCAGATATCTTTACAGGTACTTATCCCAAAATTCCTCCAGACAGATATTTTCCTGCGTCATAATCGTGGCCGCTTCTTTACCAACATAGCGGAAATGCCACGGTTCATATTCAATACTCGTAATATATTCTTTATCTTCCGGATATCTGATGACAAAACCATATTCGCAGCTATGCTGCGCCAGCCATTTGCCCGCTTCCGTCTCTCCAAATCCCTCATCTAACGTTGTATAAGTGTCTGAGAAAATATCGATGGCGAGTCCTATCTGATGTTCGCTTGCGCCCGGTATCGTGACCGTGCGGGAAGCCGTTTTATAAGCCTCCATATAGGAATATCCCTGGCCCATATACAACGTAATCTTATTTTCAAAAAGCTCTTCCTGTCTGTTCAGATTTCTATAGGGAGAACAGATAGCAAGATTGATACCGTCCGCTTTCGCCGCCTGAAGCATTTGTAAAAGATCGGCAATAATCCGCTCATCACACTGCATACTGCCTTTAATGGTACCCAGATTAAAACTGTAATCCTCCGGTATCGGATGATGTTTATTCACTAACAAAAGCCGCCAGTCGCTGCTGTCAAATACGATTTCGTCTTCCGACTCCTCCACCGTTTCATCTTCCAGGGCATAGTTCTGCGTCGCTTCCAAAATATCGTCTAACGTATAAGAATCCATGTTCGTGATATCATCAGAATCACTGTATTCCTTAACCGTTTCCGTTTCTTCCAACAACATATTTTCGTCCGGCGTTATCTCAATTTCATCAGCAAGAGCCACATCAGAATCCTCTACAACAACGTCACGGTAAGCCTCTCTCGCATTGACGAAACCGGCCTGCCCTTCAAAAACGGCAAAGGAAAAGCTGCAGCTTGACATGAAAAACAACAGCGTAACGGCAATACCCACATACCGTTTCCCATTTGTTGCAAAATGTCTTCCTATATAGTAAAATATCAACACTACCGTCAGAATCAAAAGAGCGGGATATTTTAATAACCTATTCTTTTTTGCAATTTCCATGCACCTTCGCATGGCTTTTTCCCGAAAAGTTTTCTTCATTTTTTCACATCCACTATGTAAAGTATATATACCTAACTTATATCATAACATATAATTTTGATTTGTAAATCATTTTTATTATGTAAATCAAAAAAAATTTCAGGAAATTTTGCGAAAATTTGTACAAATTGACCAACTCTTTCCAAATTCTCCAAATTATGATATACTGACAAAATATAAAAAAGACAAGAAAGCGAGATTAGATTATGGCTGGTTCCTCTTATGGCAGACTATTCCAAATTACAACGTGGGGCGAATCCCATGGAGAGGCGCTTGGCGTCGTCATAGACGGCTGCCCTGCCGGACTTTCTTTAACCGAAAACGATATCCAGATTTTTTTAGACCGCCGCAAACCCGGCAGAACTAAAATTTCCACACCCAGAAAAGAAGACGATAAAGTGGAAATTCTCTCCGGCATCTTTGAGGGAAAAACAACCGGTACGCCAATTTCCCTTATGATACGCAACACTTCGCCGCGTTCTTCCGATTACAGCGAGATTGCAGGCTATTACCGCCCCGGCCATGCGGATTATACCTTTGAGCAAAAATACGGTTTCCGCGACTACCGCGGCGGCGGACGTTCCTCCGCGAGAGAAACCATCGGGCGCGTTGCCGCCGGAGCCATTGCTTCTAAACTGTTAAATACGCTGGGCATCCGGCTGACGGCTTATACCCGTTCCATCGGTCCTGTCACGATTGACGATAACGCCTTTAACGCGCAGGCCATCCTCGATACACCGACCTGTATGCCCGACTATGAAGCCTCTCAAAAAGCGGAAAGTTATCTGGAAGAATGTATGAAATCCCAGGATTCCGCGGGCGGCGTCATTGAATGTAAAATTACGGGATGCCCCGCCGGTATCGGCGAACCCGTCTTTGATAAACTGGACGCTGACCTTGCCAAAGCCATTATGTCTATCGGCGCGGTCAAAGCCGTGGAAATCGGAGACGGCACTCTCGTATCCATGCGCAAGGGTTCAGAAAATAATGATGCTTTCCTTATGAAAGATGGACAAGTCTGCAAAGCCACCAATCACGCGGGCGGCATTTTAGGCGGTATCAGCGACGGTTCCACGATTATTTTACGCGCGCATATCAAACCTACGCCCTCTATTTTCCGGACACAGCAGACAGTCAACAGACAGGGCGAAAATATTGAAATCAATATCAAGGGAAGACACGACCCCGTTGTCGTTCCAAGAGCTGTCGTTGTTGTGGAATCCATGGCTGCCATTACCATATTGGATGCCCTGCTTGTCAATATGGGCGCTAAATTAGAAAACTTACATGCCGTTTATCAACCATCCACAGAGACGTAATCACTGTGATTACAGGAATTTCCTATTATATAAAAAGTGACGCCGCATTGCACGGCGTCACTTTTTAGAAATTATCCAAAAGTTCCAGATAAAAATCGTGATAATTTGTCCGTTCCTCTTTCATAAACTGGATTGCCGTCTTGGGGTGCTGATTTAAAATACCTGTCAAAAGATAGGGTACGTCATAGCCCCATACGACCCCGGACTCTTTCATCGGCACAATATGTTTCTCAATAAATTTCAAGAGCGGATTAATTCTGTATTTAGGATTTTTCAAAAAGCCTAACAGTAATTCGCTCGGACAGTTACCGCAGCCACGTCCAAGACTGTTGACCGTAGCGTCTAAGTAGCTGACGCCTCTTCTTAACGCTTCTATCGTATTCGCAAAGGCAAGCTGCTGGTTATTATGCGCGTGAATGCCCACTTTCTTATTATACTTATCCGCAACTTCCAGATATTTATCCGAAAGCCTGCTGACCTGTTCGGGATATAAAGAGCCGTAACTGTCTACCAGATAGATACAGCCCACGCTGCTCTGTCCTAAAAGTTCTAACGCCGCGTCGATATCCACTTCGTTTGATTTAGAAATTGCCATGATATTGACCGTCGTTTCATAGCCCTTTTTCGTGCAGTCCTCAATCATCTCCACCGCCGCCGGAATCGTATTGATATAAGTCGCGATTCTGACAAGGTCTATCGGACTGTCCTTTTTATTTAAAATATCTTTCTTAAAATCGCAGCGTCCCACATCCGCCATAACGGATATCTTCATATCCGTCTTGTTATCGCCGACAATCGCGCGGATATCCTTATCATCACAGAATTTCCATTTGCCGAATTTTTTGACGTCGAACATCTCCTTGGACGCCTTATAGCCAAATTCCATGTAGTCCACGCCCGCCTTGATATTTGCCTGATATAAATCCTTGGCAAATTCGTCGGTAAAGAAAAAGTCGTTTACCAGACCGCCGTCTCTTAGCGTGCAGTCCATGACTTTGATTTCCGGTGTGTACGACATCAATGTTCTTTCTTTTTTGCCCATGTTGTTTCTCCTTTTTATTTATGATTTTTCAACCTATCCTACTGTAATTTTCTTAAAGTTCTTCTTGCCTTTTCTAACGATAAATTCTTCACTGGCAATCTCGTCTTTGCTATAGCTTTGCTTTATGTCGCTTACTTTCTCGCCTTTGACGGTAACGCCGCCCTGCTCTACGGCGCGGCGCGCCTCGGAACGTGACGCTGCAAGCCCCGCAGCAACCAAAATACCAAGAATATCAATATTGCCGTCCGTGAATTTATCATCATCCAGTTTTGCCACCGGCATATTTTCGGAACTTCCGCCGCCTGCAAAAAGCGCCTTTGCCGCTTCTTTGGCTTTTTCGGCTTCTTCCTTGCCATGTACCAGATTCGTCAATTCATAAGCAAGTATTTCTTTCGCCTGATTTAACTGGCTGCCCTCCCACTTATCCATCTCGTCAATCTGCTCAAGCGGTAAAAAGGTCAGCATCCTTAAACATTTCAGCACATCGGCATCCGCCACGTTGCGCCAGTACTGGTAAAATTCAAACGGCGAAGTCTTGTTCGGGTCAAGCCATACCGCGCCTTTCTGCGTTTTTCCCATCTTATTGCCCTCGGAGTTAAGCAGCAGGGTTATCGTCATGGCGTAAGCGTCCTTTCCGAGTTTACGGCGGATTAATTCCGTGCCGCCAAGCATATTGCTCCACTGGTCGTCGCCGCCAAACTGCATATTGCAGCCGTATCTTTGATATAACTCCAGAAAATCGTAACTCTGCATAATCATGTAGTTAAATTCCAGAAAACTTAACCCTTTTTCCATCCTCTGCTTATAGCACTCCGCCGTCAGCATACGGTTGACGCTGAAATGCACGCCGATATCCCGGATAAACTCAATATAATTTAAGTCCGTCAGCCAGTCCGCATTGTTTACCATTAACGCTTTCCCCTCGGAAAAGTCGATAAAATGACTCATCTGCTTCTTAAAGCAATCGCAGTTATGCGCAATGGTCTCTTTTGTCATCATCGTACGCAAATCGCTTCTGCCCGATGGGTCGCCTATCATACCCGTACCGCCGCCGATTAAAGCAATCGGTTTATTGCCCGCTTCCTGCAGCCGCTTCATCAGACATAACGCCATAAAATGCCCTACATGCAGACTGTCCGCGGTCGGGTCAAAGCCGATATAAAAAGTCGCCTTTCCCGCATTAATCAATTCGCGTATTTCCTCCGCGTCCGTTAATTGCGCAAGCAAGCCTCTTGCCTGCAGTTCTTCGTAGATTTTCATTTTTAAAATCATTCCTTTCTCTTTACCTATAAACCTTGTGTTATCAATTCAAGCACAAAAAACCCCGTCCTATGAAAGGACGAGGTTAAAACCCGTGTTACCACCTATCTTCATAAACAGCTCGCGCTGTTTACCTTGCTCAGTACAATCTGCAAATCACCGTATGCCGCTTGAGGCAATCTGTAACCTGTGATGATACTCTCCTGCTGTAACGTGCATTCCTCCGTCATGACCTACTAATAAAGAAGCAGTCTTTATATTCTGTCATGAAGCTCCGGGATGTATTCATAAAAGATTTCCCGCGCGCCTCTCATCAACCGGCTGCTTTCTGTCCGTTCCATCATTTACTACTTGTTCCCATCAACGCCTGTGTTATTTGTGTTGTTCTAGTTAATTAACTATAATCTGTATCTTATCTGATATCGGCTGGTTTGTCAAGGGATAAATTTCTTTTATATCAACTTTTCACCGCTGTTACTTATTCACCATCAACTTCACCATCGCCCTGTTTAATCCGTCCACCGTCAGCTTATACATCGGGAACATCCCTTTGATGGCGGTCTCCGCCTCTCTCCAAGGCGCGTGTCCGGGCGCCATTTTCGGATTCAGCCAGACGATTTTCTTATAGTGCCTCTTCATAAGCTGCAGCCATTCCATACCGGAAAGTCCGCCGTTTGGTCCTCTGTAGTTGCCGGATGTGGAGTAAAGTTCCTCCGGCGCCATCGCCGCGTCTCCGACGATAATCACTTTATAATCGCTGTCCAGATTCCTGAACATCCATTCCGTATCAATCCAGTCGCCATTTTCACACTCCGGTGTTTTATACAGCTTGGAATAAATGCAGTTATGGAAATAATAGGTTTTGACATCCTTATAGTGGTTCGACCTATGCACCGACTGGAACAGTTCGTTCAACAAATTGCTATACGGAATCATCGTTCCGCCGGAATCCATTAATAAAAGCAGCTTGACCGCATTTTTTCTGGGTCTTTCCATCACAATCTGCAGATACCCTCCGTTATTGCAGGTCTTATCAATCGTACCGTCGATATCAAGCTCCGTTTTCGGTATATCCAGTTTTGAAGAAAACTGCCTCAGTTTTCTAAGCGCCATCTGGAACTGTCTGTTGTCTAAAATTCTGTCGTCGCGAAAATCCCGGTACTTTCTTGCGCCGACTACCTGAAACGCCGACTGATAGCCGGTAGAGCCGCCGACCCTGATACCGCCCATATTGCCGCCCGTATTGCCAAACGAAGTTTTTCCCATCGTGCCAATCCAAAAGCTGCCGCCGTTATGCTCGGAATCCTGGTCGCGCAGACGGTCTTTAAATTTCTGCTCCACATCCTCTTTATCAATAGTCACCTGTTCTTCATTCATAACGTGCCGCATCTCTTCGTGCTGCTCATCTATCATGTCCGACTTATCCAGCCATCTTAACATATTCTTGCTGATTTCATTTTCCGACTGAATGCCCTTAAACACTTCGTCAAACGCCATGTCGAACTTATCAAATTCCGTTTCCGATTTCACGAGTATCATTCTTGCAGTATAATAAAAATCCGTTAAGGAACTGTTGCACAGCCCTTTCGACAGCGCCTCCTGCAGCGTCAGCCATTCCGTTAAGGTAACATGAAGCCCCTTTGCCTTTAACGTATAGAAAAATTTGCTAAACATAGATAACCACGCCCTTTTCTCAAGCCGCTTTGCGCAGCGCCCGTCAAATCTTAGTCAGTCCGATGCTTTAACGTCTCCAAATCCTCGTCTTTTTTAACGACTACCCCGATAAACGGCAGTTCTTCTTTTAATCTGTCCGTCGGAATGCCGCCTATCTGCAAAGCGTTAATCCAGTCAATCAACTCCGATGTACTCGGTTTTTTACGGATATCCTTAATAGAACGTATCCAGTAAAAGACCTCCATCGCATCTTTTAATAACTTCTCCTCCACATCCGGATAGTGCGTCTTGACAATTTCCGCCATCAATTCCTCATTCGGAAAATCTATATAGTGGAAGATACATCTTCTAAGGAAAGCGTCCGGCAGTTCTTTTTCCGCGTTGGACGTAATAATGACAATCGGTCTGTGTTTCGCTTTTACGGTACGCTTCGTCTCGTGGATATAAAATTCCATCTGGTCTAATTCCCACAATAAATCATTAGGAAATTCCAAATCCGCCTTGTCGATTTCGTCAATTAATAAAACAACCTGTTCTTCGGAATCAAACGCCTCTCCCAGTTTGCCGAGTTTAATATATCTGGCAATATCGTCTACGCCCTCTTCCCCGAACTGCCCGTCGTAAAGCCTTTGTATCGTATCGTACATATACAGACCATCCTGCGCTTTCGTCGTAGACTTGATATTCCATATGACAAGCTTTTTACCAAGCGATTCCGCAACCGCCTGTGCCAGCATCGTCTTTCCGGTTCCCGGCTCTCCTTTTATTAACAGCGGTTTTTGCAGCGCGACGGCAACGTTGACGCTGGCAAGCAGTTCTCTGGACGCCACATATTGTGAAGTGCTTTGAAATGTGTTGTTTTGTTCGCTCATATCCTGATTTCCCTTTCCGGTTAGCTTTATTTTTGTTATTGTTACTATAAAATATGCTTTTCTTGCTAAATATCTAAATTTATGTTACGATATTTTAGGCTTAAAAGCAAGAATTTTATATACAGACATCCGATAGCAGAAAGGAAAACAAAATGATAAGTGATTTACTCAATAAAACAAAAACAAGCCTTTCTTTTGAGGTCTCCCCGCCGAAAACGGAAGATGAATTTCAGGCGGTTTTCGGCAAGCTGGACTCGTTTGCGGCATTGCAGCCCGACTTTATCAGCTGCACTTACGGCGCGGGCGGTTCAAGGGCAGGAAAGACCGTTGAAATTGTGTCCTATATCCAAAATCGGTTACATATTGACACTATCGCGCATATGACCTGCGTCGGTTTTAAGCAGGACGACCTTAGGAAAAACTGCGAACTGCTGGAAAAAGAGGGCGTCCGCTATGTAATGGCGCTTCGCGGCGACAGACCGCAGGCAATGACGGACGAACAGTATAACGGCAGGGAATTTTTCTACGCCTCCGATATGATACGCTACTTAAAGGCGCATACCTCGTTACAGGTTGCCGGAGCCTGTTATCCGGAGAAACACTACGAAGCGGAAAGCTTTGAAAGCGATTTGGCGCATTTAAAAGAAAAAGTGGATGCGGGCGCAAGTTTTTTGATTACGCAGCTTTTTTTTGATAACGATATTTTCTACCGTTTCAGGGAACGCGCCGAAAAAGCGGGCATCACCGTTCCCATCTGCGCCGGTATCATGCCTGTTATCAGCGCAAAACAGATTGGCACAAGCGTTACGCTCTCCGGTTCTTCCGTACCGAAAGCGTTATCGGATATGATTGCAAACCACGGGGAAAATAAAGAAGATATGCGAAAAGCAGGTATCGACTACGCTGTCCGCCAGATTTCGGACTTGAAAGCGCACGGCGTAGACGGCATCCACATCTACACCATGAACTGGCCGAAAACAACGGCGGAAATTGTAGCGCAGATTTAGTCTGGGAAAGGTATCAGCGGATTCTCAATTTTTTTATCACGAAGCATCAGGCTGGCAACCGCCTCCGCCGCTGATTTTCCCTCAAACAATACTTCATTCACCTGTTCGATAATAGGCAGCTGGACATTGTATTTTCTGGAAAGCCCCATAGCGGCTTTGGCGGAATAAACGCCCTCTACGACCATTTTCACTTCCGCCATCGCCGCTTCCATCGTATACCCTTTTCCAATCAGGATGCCCGCACGCCTGTTTCTGGAGTGCATGGAAGCGCAGGTTACAATCAAATCGCCGATTCCCGTCAAACCGGTAAATGTTTCTATTCTGCCGCCCATCGCGGTTCCAAGCCTTGCGATTTCCGCAATTCCCCTTGTAATGAGCGCCGCTTTCGTATTGTCGCCGTAGCCGAGTCCGTCCGCGATACCCGCCGCGAGCGCCACGACATTTTTCAGCGCCGCGCCAAGTTCGATACCCAGCACATCCGGACTGATATAGACGCGGAACACCTCGTTCATGAAAATATTCTGTAAATATTCCGCTGTTTTTTTCTTTTCGGCTCCAACCACAATCGTTGTCGGGATTCCCCGCCCTACTTCTTCCGCATGGGAGGGACCCGATAGGACCGCCACCTGCGCCTGCGGAATCTCTTCTTCTATAATCTGTGAGAGCGTCAGCAGCGTATTTTCCTCAATGCCCTTTGCCACGTTGACGATAATCTGCTCTTTTTCCACATAAGGCGCCATGCTTTTCGAGGTGTTTCTTGTATAGGGAGACGGCACGGCAAGCACCAGAATCTCTTTTCCCTTGACCGCCGATTCCAAATCCGTTGTAAACACCATATCCTCCGGCAGCTTAACGCCCGGAAGTTTTTCTTTATGTTCATGTTCCGTCCTAAGCATCTCGATTTCTTTTTCCATAATCGACCAGACCGTCACCTGATGTCCGTTCCGGTCTAACAGCCATGCTAACGCCGTTCCCCAGCTTCCCGCGCCGATAATAGCAATATCCGCCATAGTCTTTCTCCTTCTCTACTCTTCTTTCTTATCTTCTTTTTTATGTGTCAAATACGTTTTTCTTTCTTCCCCTTTTAACAGGCGGGCAATGTTTTCCCTATGCTTATAATAAGCCATCACCGTTAAAAAAGCGGCGATAACATAAAGCTCAATCAAATGCGCCTGACTCATCCCGAAAATCCCCATTTGTCCAAGCAGCACTATCTCAATCATAAATCCCGCATAAACAAGCAGGGAACCTAACGATACATAATGCGTCGTAAAAAATGTACCGAAAAACAGGATGACGCCCACCGGAATAAAATAGGGATGAAACGACAGAATCAGACCCGCCGTTGCCGCAATTCCTTTACCGCCCTTAAAGTTCAGATAAAAAGGGAAATTATGTCCGAGAATCGCTCCCGCAGCGGCATAAAGTTTTAAAAGATAAACCATATCCGGATGGCTTTTATCAAATAAAAGTCCTGTCACGACAATCGCTAAAATACATTTCATAATGTCACCGAATAACACCAAAAGCCCCGCCTTTATACCCAATACGCGCAGCGTATTTGTCGTTCCGGCATTGCCGCTTCCGTAATTTCTAATGTCAATCCCATGTAACTTCCCGTAAATATATGCCGTTTGGAAAAGACCGAAAATATAACCGATTACTAAACAAATTATCCGTTCCACTTTACTGATTGTCCTTTCTTTCTCTGATGATAAATTTTAGCGGCGTTCCCTTGAAACCGAATGCCTCCCGAATCTGATTCTCAATATATCTGGTATAGGAAAAGTGCATCAATTCCTTATCGTTTACAAAAATAACAAACGTAGGCGGTTTGACCGCAACCTGCGTCATATAATAAAGCCGCAGTCTTTTTCCCTTATCCGAGGGCGGCTGCTGTAATGCCACCGCCTCCGTTAAAATTTCATTTAAAACGCCTGTTGCCACCCGCATAGCGTGATTCTCATATACCGCGTCTATTAACTCGTATAATTTGAATAACCGCTGTCCCGTCACTGCGGAAATAAACGTAATCTCCGCATAGGACATAAAGGAAAGTATCTGCCTGATTTTCTGCGTAAACTGATTCACGGTTTTATTATCTTTTTCGATAATATCCCACTTGTTGACCGCAATAATCGTCGCTTTTCCCCTGTCATGGGCAATGCCCGCTATCTTCGCATCCTGCTCCGTAACGCCCTCTGCGGCGTCAATAACAAGAACCACAATATCGGCGCGTTCCACTGCTGAAACGGTACGGATAATCATATAACGCTCCAGCTCTTCTTTAATCTTATTTTTCCGTCTGAGCCCCGCCGTATCAATAAAAACATACTCTTTTCCATGATAAGTAACTTCCGTATCGACCGCATCCCGCGTCGTACCTGCAATGTCCGATACAATAACCCTGTTTTCCCCTATCAGCTTATTGATAATAGAGGATTTCCCGACATTTGGCTTACCGACGATAGCAACCTTAATACGGTCGTCTTCTTCCTCTTCTTTTGCCAGATTCCTATCAAAATGAGAGGCAACTTCGTCCAGCAATTCTCCCAGACCCATTTTGTTGACGGAAGAAATAGGGAAAGGCTCGCCGATTCCCAGATTGTAAAACTCGTATACATCCGGCATAAATTTCTGGTAATCATCTACTTTATTGACAGTCAGTACAACCGGCTTGCCCGAACGTCGCAGCATATCCGCTACTTTTGCGTCCGTATCGACAAGCCCCTGTTTGACGTCCACCATAAAGATAATAACGTCCGCGGTATCAACCGCAATCTGCGCCTGTTCCCGCATCTGGGATAAAATAATATCCTTGCTTTCCGGTTCGATGCCGCCGGTATCTATCAATGTAAAATTCATGTCCAGCCATGAAACATCCGCATAAATTCTATCTCTTGTAATACCCGGCGTATCTTTCACGATGGAAATTTTTTCCCCTGCCAATGCGTTAAACAATGTGGATTTTCCGACGTTAGGTCTGCCCACTACCGCTACAATCGGCATGGATTTTTTCTTCGCCATAGTGCCTCCATTTCTTTTCACCCTACAATCGCATGAACCAAATCATATCCGCTTGATTTTACAATATCTACTTCCACTTGTAAAGCTTTTTCCATCTCTTCTATCGTAATATCATCCAAAAAATAATCTTCGCCGCTGCGCAGTACGTTCTGCGGTAAAAGAATGCGCTCGCCCAATTTCTGCCCTTTTAACTGCCTGATAATATCGCCTCCCGTTAAAAGCCCGGACACCGTAATCCGCTGCCCGAAAAAATCATTGGTAATGGCATAGACATATATAATGAGTCCGGCAACACGCTCCATCAGGACGTCCGCCATCTGTCTGATATAAGGATACGCAAGTTTTCCCGTTACAAGAGATAATTCTTTCGTATGTACCCGTGGCTGTGCAGCAGTACTGTCGGAAAGCTCTGATATTGCCTCTGTAAATTCATCCATCAAAAGCCGCAGCATCCCGACGCCGTTTTCTAATTGCAGATAGCCGTCATAACGCTCCGCCTCCGGTAGATCCTGCTCCGCTAAAATATACCACTCGTCGGAAGCATGGACAAAATGCAGTCCGTATTTGTCATACAATTTCTCCTGCCATCCATGGATACACTCTAACACCGCCAGCGCATCCTCTTTTTCAAAAGGCTCTAACGGATACAGACCCTCCCTGAACTTCGTCAGACCGACCGGCACAACCGATACGCTCTCTAAATGCGGCAGATAGGCGGTTAAATCGGAAATACTCCGTTCCAGATGCGCGCCGTCGTTTACGCCTTTACACAAAACAATCTGTCCGTTCATCGTAATGCCCGCTTCATACAGTTTTTGCACCTGTGCAAGCGCTTTTCCCGCAAAACGATTATTGAGCATCATGCAGCGAAGCTCCGGTTCGGTTGTCTGAAAAGAAATATTAATCGGCGATAGATGATAGCGGATGATTCTTTCTATATCGTTATCGGACATATTCGTCAGCGTCACATAATTTCCCTGTAAAAAAGACAGGCGGGAATCGTCGTCCTTAAAATATAATGTCTCCCGCATTCCTTTCGGCATCTGGTCGATAAAGCAGAAAATACATTTATTATGGCAGGAACGGTAATCGTCCATCAGTCCGTTTTCAAACTCCACACCCAAATCTTCGTCATATTCCTTGTCAATCTCTAACAGCCACTCTTCACCGTCCGGCTTACGCACTAAAACTTCGATATATTCGTCCTGTATCAAATACTGGTAATCGAAAATATCGGTGATATCCTCGCCGTTTATCTGCAGCAGGATATCGCCCGGCGCAATGCCGAGTTCCTCTGCTATGGAATTTTTCCGGACTGTTTTAATGGTGTGTGGAGTGTGTGACATTGGGTTGTTGGTTCCTTTCTGCGTTGTGTACCTCGATTTTGCTTTGCTCATCTCGGCTTTTGGGAATGAAGCATGAATAACTTTAAGAATATTATGCCATGCGACTCTTCTTGCGCCATGCACCTCGATTCCGCTTCGCTCCATCTCGGTTCGGGCTGCGCCCTATAGAAAATTATGCACAATTTGCGCTTAGAAAGCAAGCTTTCACGCGCAGATTGTGTATAATTTTCTGCATGGCTTGGGTGAGAAAAATCTTGACGTGGTGATAGGATAATGATATAAAGAAAATGAGATATCTTTTACAGATTGGAGAATGTGATGCCCAATATTGAACAACTAAAGACAGCCATGCCGGTTGCTCCAATTAGTATTTTAACAACAGCAGCAGCCCTGCCTCTGGCACAGAGAATCAACAACTATCTGGTGGGATTCAGGCAGAATTTGAACAATAGTTTCAAAAATGACCCTGCTTTTTTCGGATATATGGAAGATGACTATCTGACCGTGGTGGAATGTCCACGTTTTGGCAGCGGCGAGGGAAAAGCCGTTCTCAACGCGTCGGTCAGAGGAAAGGATATTTTCATCCTGACAGACGTCTGCAACCACAGCATTACCTATCAAATGAACGGTTTTACGAACCATATGTCACCTGATGACCACTATCAGGACTTAAAAAGAATCATTGCGGCAATTAACGGAAAAGCACACCGCATCAATGTCATTATGCCATTCCTCTATGAAGGCAGACAGCATAAAAGGAACGGACGGGAGTCTTTGGACTGCGCCTATGCCATCAAAGAATTGATGAATATGGGCGTATCGAATCTTATCACCTTTGACGCTCACGACCCGAGAGTGCAAAATTCCGTTCCTTTAAAAGGATTCGATAATTTTACGCCGCACTATCAGTTTATGCGGGCGTTACTACATACGGAGGGCGATTTATTAATTGACAAAGACCATACTATCGTCATAAGCCCCGACGAGGGCGCGCTTGACAGAGCCGTATATTTCGCCAATGTACTCGGCGTGGATACCGGTATGTTTTATAAACGCCGCGATTATTCTACTATCGTAAACGGTAAAAACCCTATTGTCGCACACGAATTTTTAGGTGATAATATCGACGGCAAAGACGTCATTATCATCGACGATATGATTTCTTCCGGCGGCAGCATGATTGATACCGCAAAGCAATTAAAAAAGATGAATGCAAAGCGCGTATTCATCTGCTGTACTTTCGGTCTGTTCACCGATGGACTTGCCGCTTTTGACGAAGCTTATGAACAATGTTATTTCGACCGTATTATTACAACGAATATGTGTTATCAACTGCCGGAATTAAAGGACAAGCCCTATTATCAGGAAGCGGATATGAGCAAGTTTATTGCCACGATTATTAACTTTATGAACCATGATGTGTCTATGTCCAATATCTACACCCCGACAGATAAGATTCATAAGATTCTTGCTAAGTATAATAACCGGGAAGAGGATGCGTTGGATAGTTAAATATAAGTTACAAATAAAATGTGGGAAGTCAAGGCTTCCCACTTGTTAATGTTCATCTCGTTTTTCCTATTGGCATTATCGCCTTTCTTATTTCTATCCTTATGAAAAACTAAAGGTGTAAGAAACACTTTAATGTCTACAAATCAAGAGAAAAGAGGAAACAAAAGAGATGATTGAAAACAGGAATGTAAACATCATAACCGATGCCGATGGCAAAAAGCTGGTCTTGATTAACGATATACGTTTCAAAGGTAAACGTCAGATTAACTGGGATGATGTAAAGCAATATCTTGAAAAATATGTCAGGGATTATTACGAAATTGCTGAAAATGCGGAACATATTTTTATCGGAAGTGAACTGCCTGAAGAATACACGGAA
>JAMPFF010000045.1 GCA_023664605.1 Clostridium sp. | reverse complement strand
AAAGTGTTGCGTTTCGGTATTTCAAGAGGTGTTGCGTTTACCTTGAAAATCTTGCCTTTTTTTAATTCATTTTTTAACTTGAGTACGACTCCAAAAAATGATACAGTTCCTGTTCGTCCTCTATATACTTTCCCTGTATAATCTCGCTTTGCAGTTCTTCGTTTAAATTAGAAAGCAAAATATCCGTATTCAGGTGTACGGTCTGCTTGTCGCCCTCATAGACGATGATATAATGGTCGGCAACCATCAGATAAAACCCCTCGTTTTCTTCTTCGGGCCTGTAATATTTGCAGATAACGACCCGGTCTTTGGAAAAGCTGGACAGTTCGCTGTTTTGAAACCCTAACTTTAAATCGGAAAGCGCGGGGTTTTTATCATATTCTGACAGCTCTTCTATCAGCCGCAGTCTGTCCAGCCCGATATATTTGACGGGAACCTGTTCGTTTTTTTCTTCCACCGTGCCGTCGGTCAAATTGACTTTCTCTATCAGATAGAGCGTATCTGCAGTAATGACAGGCGCTTTTTCCATAGCGGTCTCAATCACCTGTTCTTTTGCGGCTTCGCTTTTATCCGTCCTATCCGTAATTTCGCCTATTTCCTCGGAGGGCGCTTCTTCCACCGCCCGCTCTATGCCCGCCGTTTTCTTTGTCTGCGTCTGCCCGTACCTGTTCGGATAAAAAAACTGCTCCGCTTTTAACGTCGCATAACTTCCCGCGCCGAACATAAGCCCCGCCATTATAAAAAAAAGACTGATACGTTTTACAATCCTCATCTTAGGTCATTCCTGCCCTTTCCCTCGATTCTTATAATCAGTATCAGTCAAAAATTATTTTTTATGCAAAATTCATTATAATACGCCTATCATGCGCCCTATGGCAATCCAGACTCTGCCAAGCGGCATATCGCCTAACTCGACTTCGTTTAAGACACGTAACACCATTAAAAGCAGAATATATAAAATCACGCCGACAAAACAGCTTATTAAAATAGTCGCTATATTGCCCAAAATCCCCAAAAGGGCTTTGCCGAGAAGCATCACGACCAGTCCGGAAACAGCAGCCGACACCGCCGGAAAGGCGAAAGAATACAGCCATTCCTGCCGGTATTTGAGTTTCTGCGCCGCAAACAAAAAGAATGCCGCCGCCATGACAAGCGTAAACAGGATAACGGAATATAATACTCCCTCTGCCCCCATCAGGCTCTTTCTGACCAGTAAAAATAAGGCTCCCAGATGAACGGCCAATGCCGCAACCAAAGAAATAAAAAGTTCCTTAACCATATGCGTTTTCAATAAAAGCTGTCCGAACAGATAGGACGCGCCGTATAGGAAAATAATCACGGTTCCCTGTTTTAAAAGACCGGCCGCCTGCGGATTTTCTCCTTTATAAAAGCCGCCGATAAACGCATCTGCAAGCACCGCCAGATAAATCGCTATCGGGAATGCCGTAACGCACAGGCTTTTGACCGCAGCGGCGATTTTTTCCCGCATCACATGGTATTCTTCCTTTTCATAAGCCGTAATGGCTTTTGTCACGACGCCATGTACCGCAAGACAGACAAGCGCGGCGCCGATTCCGGCAAATACCGCAAATTTTCCATAATAGGAACCCCAAAGCGCGGCTCTTGTGGCGGCAAGTTCCTTACGGTTCATGCAGTAGTTAAAAAATCTCTGGTCTATCAGCATAAAAACATTGAACAAAACCGCGGCTAACGCAACCGGAATGCTGTTTCCCAACAGCACTTTGATAATTTCCCCGTCGCTTTCCGCTCTTCTGCCGTTATCCTGTGAAAGCTGCCTTTTCCATGTGCCTGCATAAGCGGCAAAGACAACTATCAGATATAACAGCGTAATAAGCTGCGCCGCCATGATGCCAAGCATGACGCCCAGCGCGCCATACGCATAGGCCACCGCATTGTTTTTCACCAAAGCTTCCACCTTAAGTCCGTATTCATAGGCAGCCCTGCCGCCCGCTATGGCGGCGATTACCATCGCAATCTTTTCAATATATTGGGAATGCGCCACTAAAATGCCGAAACCGTTGCCGTTAAAATAACCCCTGAATACATTGACTAATGCGGTCAGTATCAATAACGGCGCGACGGCCATAATCGCTTTTCGGCTCATGGACTCCAACACCACAACTTCCGAGAGGTATTCGGAGGCCAATACCATAACAAGCGCCAGCAAAACGCTGATGATAAGCGATATCTTCAACGCCATCTGAAATACTTTTCTGGCGCTTCGATACTGCGCCCTTTTCATCCGGTAACGAATCAAGCCCGACATGGTTCTGGAAATGCCATAAGAAAATACCAGCGTACATAAAATGAAAAGTTCGTACGCCGGTGCAAACAGGGCGATTCCCGTATCGCCAATCACGCCGGAAAGCGGGATTCTCATTGCCAGGCTGATGATATAGGTAATGATGCCCGCATACAACGCGACATTACCTTTATTGTCCTTCCGGGTCTTGCCGCCGGCGGAAAAATTTTCTCTCTTCTGTATCTTCATATGGATGCCTTTCGTCTCTACTCTCTGACAATACCAAGCTGTGTCAGCACATTTTCCTGTTTTTCTTCCATAACGGCGGACTCTTCCTCTGTCATATGGTCATAGCCGCATAGATGAAACATGCTGTGCGCCATTAAAAAGGCAAACTCACGCAGTTGGCTATGTCCGTATTCTTCGGCCTGTTCCACGGCCTTATCCACCGAAATCACAATATCCCCGAGTATCAATTCCCCGCTGTCCGGGTCAAAATAGTCCGCTTCTTTTGTTTCCGCCATGGAAAAATCGCCCGGCCGTTCAAAATCCAGGTTAGGAAAGGATAAAACGTCCGTCTCTTTATCGATTCCCCGGTGTTCTCTATTATAGGCGCGGATATTTTCATTGTCTGTCAAAAGCAGGTTAATACATGCCTCATACGGACAGTTTTCGGCCTCTAAAACCGCTTTTGCCACTTTTTCAAAAACCTCTTCCATATCGAAAGAAAATACGTTATCGGTCTCATTTTCAACGCAGGAAGTCATAATATAGTTTCTCCTCGCCAAAGATTTTCTTCATTTCCCGTATCTGCGCAATGGAAATATCGCTGTCGTTCAATTCCCCGGACTCCAATTTCGTCTTGAAAATTGTGTCGATGATTTTCTCATAATCCAGTTCCGCCTTGGGGTCTTTGGCAAACAGTTGGAAAATGGATGTGACAATACAGTCCGTAAATAATAAAACCGCCGTTTCCTTAGCCGTCACTTTCGTTGCCGGGTCGGTGTATTCTTTGAGGATTTTTCTCGTATCCGGCGGAATATGGTATTCTTTACAGATTGCCTCCACATTTTCCCATGTGTTTTCCCCTTTTAAAATACCGATTCTGTGATAGTAGCCGCAAGCCTTGATAACAACATCGTTAAGGCCTAGCCGTTTGGCGATTCTGTCTCCCAGATATGCGGTATGTACGGCGTGGTAATACTCGTCCTTATTCAGTTCCTTTAACTGCACCAAAAGCGGATATTCCGGGTCGTTGATATCCATATACTTATCCTGGTCTCTGTGAATGACGCTGTTACTGAATATTTTCAAGGCCACCAAAAGCAGGATGAAATTTAACATAATATTGATTGCGACAAACATATACTGCGAGAGGGAGAAACGCTCCTGTTCAAACAGCAGGATATTGGCGCTAAGACAAAGCGCCAGCGCAATCAGGGAGATAAATGTCGGCAGCCCGATCTTAAAAGTTTCGTTTAACCTGCTGAATACCATAATGCCTACCAGCCCGCTGAAAAAGTATAAAACAAATTCCCGGCAGCCTCCCGTATCCGCTAACAGCACCGACAGCATCAAACAGACGCTTCCTGCCGCCAGACCGGCAATGCTGTTGCTAAACAGGCTTAAAATGACAAAGATAATCAAAAACGGCCAGCCGGAAGCCGGTAACAGCGGAAACAGGACGGAGAGCAAAAGCCCCGCCAGATAAAAGAGCGTAAACCGCCTGTAATCGTCGTCGTGGTCGTAATAATATAACCCATAGACCTCGCTTGCTTTCAGCGCAAAGATAACAATGCCCGTTCCCAGCATCACCATGATAATATTACAGATAATCTCCTGCGTTTCCTGCCTGTACAGCAGGCTTCCCAGCCCCGCAACCGCTCCGGCGGCCAGAAACATGATAACCGGCATGAGTATTTTCATGATTTTTTGTTTTTTTACCAGTTTTGCTTCCTGTTTCGTATTATTTTCTTCCATATTCTACATTCCTGCTCCTGCGTTTTTTATCATAACCCTTACCGTTACTTTTATCCGGACTGTTTTTGGCCTCGTACGCCTCATAAGCTTTGACGATTTTCTGTACAAGCGGGTGTCTGACAACATCCTTACTCGTTAAATTACAAAAAGCGATATCGTCTATTTTGGAGAGTACCCTGACCGCCACGTCCAATCCCGATTTGGCGTCCGGCGGCAAATCTTTCTGGGAAGCGTCTCCGGTAATAATCACCTTGGAGCCGAAGCCGATTCTGGTTAAAAACATTTTCATCTGCGCCGGCGTCGTATTCTGCGCCTCGTCCAAAATAATATAGGCGTTGTCTAACGTCCGTCCTCTCATATAGGCAAGCGGCGCTACTTCAATCAAGCCTTTTTCCATATTCTTAGAAAAACTCTCCACTCCCATAATCTGGTAGAGCGCGTCGTATAAGGGTCTTAGATAAGGGTCTACCTTACTTTGTAAATCTCCCGGTAAAAAACCCAGTTTTTCGCCTGCCTCAATAGCAGGGCGCGTTAAAATGATTCTGCCCACCTCGTTATTTTTAAAGGCCGTAATCGCCATCGCCATTGCCAGATACGTCTTACCGGTTCCGGCAGGGCCAAGCCCGAATACTATCATATGCTCCCTTATCGCGTCCACATACTGTTTCTGCCCTATCGTCTTCGGCTTTACGGGTTTGCCGCTTGTCGTATGGCAGATGCAGTCTGCGTCAATCGTCAGGAGGGCTTCTTCTTTATTTTCTTTGCCCAATTCAATGGCGTAATCAATATTCTGTTCTTGCAAAACGTTTCCTCTCTTTGAGAGCGTCACCAGCTCATCTATCGTCCTCGCCGCTTTCTCCACATTGTCTTTTTCGCCGCTTATCTTAAAAGAGCCGTCCCTGTTGACAATCATCACTCTAAAATCGTCCTCCAGCTTCTTTACATAAGTATCATATTCCCCGAAAAGATTCTGCATATGCTCCATCGGAACATCCATTCTAATTGAAAATTCTTCCATACTGTTATTCTATCGTTTCCTCTTCACTTTCCGCAGCCGGAATCTGCTGTGTCTGATTATCGCTCTTTGTAACGGCTTCTTCCACCAACTGCATCCTGGCATATAAAATCCATTTATCTGTATTCTTATTTATTGTAACATTTTTTTGAGCAATTTCTACCCCTTTTTCCTCTAAAACCTGTAATATTTTATTCCATTCTTCCTCCATAATGGACTGCATCTCTTCTTCCGTATGCGTTTTTTTCACCACACGGTACTCTTTCGCCTGCTTTGTGCCGTAATAAACCGGTAAAAAAAGATGGTCTAACAACTGCACCTGCTTTTTTTCTCCTCTCAGGTCGTAAGTTTCATAATCCACTTTTCCCAGGGAAAGATTCCATTCCTTATCCCGAAAGCCTAGTGAGAGTATTTTTTTCTCCCTGCCGGAATACTCCTTATCCTGATAGACGGTATCTTTTTTCACCGAAAACGATTTTTCATAGGAAATCATAATATCCGCATCCGCCTCATAGTACTGGTACAGGCGTATGCTCGTATCGTCATTATAAACCGGCACGGCGCCGCTTACAAGAATCTGCCCTTTTTCCACCGTATCGCCGACCGCTGCCTGCGGAACCCCTTTTCTGGTAATCATATATACAATGACGCCGTCTTTTGTGGCAATGATATCCTTTCCGCTTTTCATCTCTTCATCCGGCATAGCGGCGTTCTCTTTCGATTGACCCAAGTAGTCATAGTTTGGCATTTCATTTTCCCGTATCTGGATAATGAGCGTCGTGCCGTCTACTTTCAGGGATGCCCATGTAATCATATCATATTCTTCCCTGAGGTCCATTTCCAGTTCTTCTATCTGCAGGCCGCTTTTTTTCATCGCCGTATGGACGCCCCGGCTCTCTAAATAATCCATCAGCACATCTTCTGTCAAAGAATAGTTTCCTTCGATTTTAATATCCCATATATAACGCGCCGTAAGCAGCCAGAATAAAATACAGATAAGAAAGCCCGCCACAAATATTTTACGCCTTTTTATTTTAGGCACAAAAAAAGGCAGTCCATGTCTTTGTAAAACGGATGCCCTCGTTCCGGTTTTTCTCAGCAGCGTCTTTAAGGCAAAAAAACCTTGTACACTTACTTTCATCGTATCGTAGTCGCCATGGTTTTCAATATCCCATACCAAAATATCGTGATTGCCGCATAAATTCAGGAAACGCTCTCTGGAATATCCCCATACCTTGATGGTGACGTAACCTTTTATATATTGCATCCAATGAAGCATAAAGTACCGTGCCTTTCTTTATTTCCGCGAGCAACGAGCCAAGTAGACGTGCTTGCACGTATATTTGGCGACTGCCGCGAGGGTCAAATACCCCGTTGCTTGCAGCGGGGTATTTAACTTTTGCCACTATCCGCTTTAAAAATAGCGGACGCTTTCAATATGTCCGCCTATTTTCATGTCTTCATTCGTATAGTAATCGATGGAAAGCCTTTTGCCCTGAAAAGAAATTTTGCAGTTTTTCCCCTGTAAGACAATGGATTCCTTTGTATATTCCAAAATGCCTTTATAGTTTTCGATAAAGGCCTCCCTGTTGCCCGTTATGGTGACGATAGCGTCTCCTAACATGGAATCTTTGGGCAGCTTTAAGGACTCTACAATGATTTCTTTTTGTCTGGATAATGAATTTTTAGCTATTTTTCTCATAGTACACTATATGAGAATAAAAAGCCGTTCATGACTGGGAAGTTTTTATGCCGTTTCACATCATGCAATAATCTCTTTTATCAGCGTTTTAGGCGCAATCGGCGTATCGCTGTAATGATAAGCCTGTAAAAAACGCTCCTTTGCCGCTTCCAGCTTCTGCCTGTCGTTGGCGTGGATTGTGGCAAGGAACTCTCCCTTTTTTACATAATCGCCGACTTTTTTATGCAGAATTAATCCGACCGATAAATCAATAACGCTTTCTTTCGTCTCCCTGCCGCCGCCTAAAATGAGCGAACAGATACCGATTTCGTCGCAGATTATCTTCTCGATATATCCCTCTTTTTCCGATAAAATTTCTTCTACGATGGAAGCTTGTGGCAAAAGGGAAGTATCATAGACCGCCGCCGCGTTCCCGCCCTGCGCTTCTATAAATTCCGCCAGTTTCGTAAGCGCGCTGCCGTCATCTATCGCCTTTTGCAGCATCTCCCGCGCCTGCCTGTCATCCTCGGCGCATCCCGACGCGATTAACATCTGGCTGCCAAGCGTCATACATAGTTCTACGAAGTCTGCAGGTCCTTTCCCGCGTAACGTCTCGATTGCTTCTTTTACCTCTAATGCATTGCCGACTGCATAACCTAACGGCTCATCCATATCCGAAACGATGGCAATCGTATTTTTGCCCGCGTGTTTTCCAAGCGATACCATCTCTTTTGCTAACGCCTTTGCGTCTTCCTCGCTTTTCATAAACGCGCCGCTGCCCGTCTTTACGTCTAACACGATAGCGTCTGCACCGGAAGCTAACTTTTTACTCATAATGGAACTGGCAATCAAAGACATATTGTCTACCGTCGCCGTCACATCCCGCAGCGCGTAGAGTTTTTTATCCGCGGGCGCAATATCAAGCGTCTGTCCCATAATGGAAACGCCTATGCGGTTGACCTGCGCTATAAAACGCTCGGCGGTAATGCCTGTGGAAAAACCCGCAAAACTTTCCAGTTTATCAATGGTTCCGCCGGTATGCCCAAGCCCCCTGCCGCTCATCTTCGCAATTTTTGCGCCGCACGCCGCCACCATGGGGGTAAGCGCGATAGAAGTCTTATCGCCCACGCCGCCGGTCGAGTGTTTATCCACCTTGACGCCCTCAATCGCCGATAAATCGAGCATATCCCCGCTCTTTGCCATCGCCATTGTCAGGGCGGCGGTCTCTTTCGGCGTCATTTTCTGAAAGTAAATTGCCATCATCATTGCCGACATCTGGTAATCGGGAATATCTCCCGCCGTATACTGCGCAATCATAAAATCAATTTCCTCTTTCGTCAATTCTCCGCCGCCGCGTTTTTTCATGATTAAATCATACATTCTCATAGTGATGGATAAACTCCTTTCGCATGTTTGCCTGCCGCTTACGGTTCGTTATAGATACTGTAATCCACTATCATGCCGTGATTATATATCGTCCGCCATCTGTCGTCCGCAATTCTCCATTCGCTGTTTTCACCATACAGAAATTCCACAATCTCCTCCTCGGAAAGTTCGTCGTCTCTGGCAGCTTCTTCCCCGTTTATGCTCCACACCCATACCCGGGTCTCACCACTGTCTTTCTCCTCTCTAACCGACTCTTCGCACAACTGCCTGTATAAAACGCATTCATTATCCTGCCATTGATACATCGACCAATAATGCGTGGAGGCGCCGCCGCGGGATTGGCTTAAAATCATTTTATTCTCCACATCAACCGAAGGATTGGCAATCTCAATAAAGCTTGGAGCCTCCACAAAGCCGTCTTTTGTCTGTATGAAACAATAATAGGAAATTGCCCCCTGATTGCCATGATGTCCCGCACATATCAAAAGGTCGGGGAGATTATCAAAATTGACGTCCATATACTGAAATTTATGTTCCGGCGCAACCGGAGCGCCGTATTTATCCTTGCCCGTTATCCGAATCATCTGCGTATCCGCCGTATCGCCTCCACGCGATACGAAAAGCACGGCGTCTTCCCCGTCATCATCATAATAATCGGAAACCAGCCACTCAAAAATCCATCCGTCAGCCCGGAAGCGGTCATAGCGGACGGGATTTCCCAATAATGCCTCCCGCACCGATATCTGCGCTGCCGTGATATTTTCGGGAATCCATATCATCTTTCCGCCGTTATATATCTCCACGACGCCGTTTTTTTCCAACGACATTTCCTGCAGCGTCTCCGCTATGGGATTTTCACTTACTATCAACAGGCTAAACAAAGCCGCCGCAATTCCCCGCGCGCACCAATCGGCAATCATTGTTCTTCATTCCTTTCCTATTTATGATACGGCTCTCCGTTTATGATGCGGAAGCCCCGGTAAATCTGCTCCAATAAAATGACCCGCATCAACTGGTGCGGGAACGTCATACGGGAAAAACTAAGCGACATATCCGCCCGCCTGCATACTTTCTCATGCAGCCCCAGAGAGCCGCCGATAATGAACTGAATATGGCTTTTTCCCTGTATTCCAAGGTTTGCAAGATTTCTTGCAAATTCGACGGAATCGTACATTTTTCCTGCAATTTCCAAAGTTATCACATATGCGTCGTCTTTTATATGTTTTAAGATACGCTGCGCTTCTTTCTCCTTAATCTGTTCTTCTTCAGCGGGCGAGGCGTTATCAGGCGTTTTTTCATCCTCTGTCTCTACGATGGCAAGCTTACAGTAGCGGCTAAGCCGTTTGCTATATTCTTCTATCGCGCCGCGGTAAAAGTTTTCTTTTATTTTTCCGACTGTAATAATGGTAATATTCATGGTTTATCCGCTATCCGCCAACAGGTTTTAGAATAAGTTCTGGTAATAATCATCTATAAAATTGTCCAAAAAGGCGTCGTCCAGATTCATATACTGCGCCTGAATCAGCTCTTTCATCTTCTCCGCCCGCAGAAAATACTTCTGTTCCTCCGGCATATCTTGTCCGTCAAACAGCTCCTTATCAATCTCGTCGGCATACAGGTTTTCCTTACACCACTTCGTCATTTCCTCTACCAGAGAATCCTCTGAGGCAGCTTTTACGGACAATATCTTAAAATTTTTCATGGATATCACGCCGAAAATCATAAAAAGCAGAAAAAGCGCGCCCATTACGCCACAGACAAAGTATCTGGTCGTCACGGCATTTTGATATAACGGAATCACGCCCGTTAAAATAAGCACACAGGCGATTAAGCCTATTGCGCCGAGAAGCAAAAGCATATAGGCGGACGACTTATTGTCCTCCGCTTTCTGCGCGCTGTTTTGATAGGCACTTCGCCAACCGCCCGTGTCCGCCGTCATCTGTGCATTTTCGTCCGCCGTCTGCATATCGTTATCTCCTTGTTATTTTTTCTTCGTCTTATCTGCCGCTTTATCCGTTGTTTTATTCGTCACCGTAATGCGCAGAAGTTCGCGCATTCCCTGATTTTTATTCTCGGATTTATCAATATCCATGTACAAATCCAGATTATCGCGGTGCTGCCATACGGAACATTCCCCGATACTGCTCATATCGCGCCAGAGGTCGAATACGCCTTTTTGGGCAACCGCGTTCCACTCCTCCACATTGCCGGTATAATCGACGGTATTGGCGTACATATCGCCATCATAAAGGCCATCCGAAAAATTACCGATAACATTTTGTATGACGCGTTCTCTTACTTCCAACTGCGAGATATCCACATCATAATGCTCCGCGCCTTCTCCGTTTGGCAAGTCGTTACTCCACGCTCCGGAATAGCTGTGCGCCTGATAGACTTTTTTCGTCGTCGGCTTGCCTATTTCATCAATATAGAAACGGTACCATCTGCCGTCGCCGCTTCTAAGCCCGTTGACCCAGGAACCATAATAATATGTATTATTTTCATAGATGGCAAGTCCTTTACCATGAGGCGCGCCATTTGCGTTCACATCCCCCATATAGTAGTAGGAGTCTGTTCCCTTAAGTTCCGTGGAAAGTTTCACATAACGCTTTAAATGCGCCAAATCCCACACGGCATTCAGATTGTTATCTGCAAAATAAGGAAGCATTTCGTTTAAAATAAACTCTTTCGTATAGGAAACGTCGTTTTCATCCTCCACATCTACGACAATCGCCGTCTTATCAAGCGTATCGGACTCCACAACAACCTCTTCGGCTTCCGTTTCATGCCCGCTTTCTTCTTCGGACGTCTCTAAGGACGTATCGGGTTCCACGATAATTGCTTCCTGTGCGGACGGCTGCGTCACCTTATCATTCTGCTTCTGCTCATTCGCATAATCTTCAATGTCCTGCTGCAATGCCTCCGTGCTGTCTGTGGCATTCTTCTGCCTGTTGGTCAACATTAAAAGCAGCGCGCCGATACAGATAAGCAGTACAACGATAACGCCCAGAAGAATCGCCGTAAGCGGCGGCTTTTTCTCCCCGCCCCGCATATCTGCCCGCCTCTCGTCCTCGTCTGTATCCAAATCTTCTAATTTTCCCAACGCTTCCGGCTGCTCCATCCTATCCTGTCCGTTTGATTTTTTTGTTTCTTTCTTTTTTACTTCATCCCGTTCCAGTAAATTCATAGTCTCCCCCTGTTTTTGTCCGGTAAACTCTGTCAGGTAAACTTTATTCCCGCGAGCAACGAGCCAAGTAGACGTGCTTGCACGTATATTTGGCGACTGCCGCGAGGGTCAAATCCCCCGCCCCTTGGGGCGTTTCAAGCTTGATGCCCCGTTGCTTGCGGCGGGGTCTTTGACTCCTCATAATCAAAACAGATTCTCTCACACGTCACAGAACGAACATAAGAAGCTGCCGCCACGTGCGCCGGATGCACCTGATAGCCTTTTAAGTCATCCTCCGATTCATGGACGGCAATCAGCCCGACATCCCTGTTAGTGGAAGAAAGAGCGTCCGTCACAACCCGTATGGAAACGAGGCCGGGTATCTGCCCTTTTAATGCCTCCAGCTCTTTTTTGATGCGGGATGCCGCTTCCTTTTTCTCCGCCTCCGACAGCGTTTCTTTTAAGTTCCATAATACGATATGATGTACCATTTTCACCCTCCACAGCATATCAACAAATTCCTGTTTGGTTTTGTTGATATCATTATAAAGTCATTTCCTTAAAGAATTATAAGGAAAATTATTAATATTTTCTTAGTTTGCATTTCGTAACAGACTATGTTTTTTAGTATTAGCGGGATAAATATTCGTCAATGCCCTTTGCCGCGGCTTTTCCCGCGCCCATGGCAAGGATAACCGTAGCCGCGCCCGTCACGGCATCTCCTCCGGCATATACGCCCTCTTTGGTCGTCTTTCCATGCTCTTCATCGGCAACGATACATTTCCACTTATTCACTTCCAGTCCCTCGGTTGTGGAAGAGATTAACGGATTTGGCGAGGTGCCGAGCGACATAATGACCGTATCGACGTCCATCACAAACTCGGAACCCGGAATTTCCACCGGACGTCTTCTGCCTGAAGCGTCAGGCTCGCCAAGCTCCATTTTAATGCACTTCATACCGCAGACCCATCCGTTTTCGTCCGCCAGAATCTCCGTCGGGTTCGTCAATAAATCAAAGATAATGCCCTCTTCTTTGGCATGATGCACCTCCTCCACACGGGCAGGAAGTTCTTCTTCGCTTCTTCTGTATACAATATGCACTTTTGCGCCAAGCCTTAGCGCCGTTCTCGCAGCATCCATCGCTACGTTGCCGCCACCTACAACAGCCACTTCCTTACCGCGCATAATCGGCGTATTGCCTTCCTCTTCAAAAGCTTTCATCAAATTGCTTCTTGTCAGATATTCATTCGCCGAAAAAACGCCGTTAGACTGCTCTCCGGGAATCCCCATAAACTTTGGAAGTCCGGCTCCGGAACCGATAAAGACCGCGTCAAACCCCTCTTCTTTCATCAGTTCGTCAATCGTCACCGATTTACCGATAACAACATTGGTTTCAATTTTGACGCCAAGCGATTTGACGTTTTCAATCTCCTTGGCAACCACATCCGCTTTCGGAAGACGAAACTCCGGAATGCCGTAAACAAGCACGCCGCCTGCTTCATGAAGCGCCTCGAAAATCGTCACCTCATACCCCATTTTCGCAAGGTCGCCCGCACAGGTAAGTCCTGCAGGACCGGAACCGATAACTGCCACTTTCTTATTTTTCTTTTCTTTTGCACCATTCGGTTTGATTTTGTTTTCTCTTGCCCAGTCAGCCGTAAAACGCTCCAGTTTACCAATGGAAATCGGCTCACCCTTGATGCCGCGGATACATTTTCCCTCGCACTGGCTCTCCTGCGGGCATACTCTGCCGCAGACCGCGGGCAGGGAAGAATCTTCGCTGATAACCTGATACGCCGCCGCAATATCGCCGTCTTTTATTTTCTCGATAAAGCCCGGAATATTAATCGCAACCGGACAGCCCTTGATGCACTGCGCATTTTTACAGTTAATACATCTTTCGGCCTCGCTCATCGCCTCTTCTTTATTATAACCAAGGCACACCTCTTCAAAATTTGTGGCGCGCACTTTAGCATCCTGTTCCCTAACAGGCACTTTCTTTAATACGTCTACCATGATACTCTGACTCCTTCCTTTAGTCTGCGCAGTTTCCGCATCCGCCGTGATGGGTATTGCCCTCTTTGGCCTTTAAAAATGCCCTGCCCTCTTGTGTTTTATACATCTGCTGGCGTTTCATCGCCTGGTCAAAATCCACCTTATGACCGTCAAACTCCGGTCCGTCCACACAGGCAAACTTCACCTCGCCTCCTACGGTCACACGGCAGGCGCCGCACATGCCCGTGCCGTCCACCATAATCGGATTTAAGCTTACAATCGTCGGAATCTGCAATTCCTCCGTCATTTTACAGACAAATTTCATCATAATCATCGGTCCGATAGCGACACAAACGTCATATTTTTTCCCCTCTTCCACGAGGTCTTTGATGGTCTGCGTTACCATGCCGCTTCTGCCATAAGAGCCGTCGTCGGTCGTGATATAAAGATTGCCGGAGACAGCCTCCATTTCCTTTTCCAAAATCAATAAATCTTTTGTCTTGGCTCCCACGATAACATCTGCCTGGATGCCGTGTTCGTGCAGCCATTTCACCTGCGGATATACCGGAGCCGTACCGACGCCGCCCGCTACGAACAGCATTTTCTTTTGTTTCAGGCTTTCCATATCTTCGCTTACAAACTCGGACGGGCAGCCCAAAGGCCCCACAAAGTCGTGGAACGCATCCCCTGCCTTTAACTGCGACATCATCTGCGTTGCCGCGCCGACTACCTGAAAGACAATCGTAACCGTTTCTTTTTGTCTGTCATAATCGCAGATGGTAAGCGGAATCCGCTCTCCCTTTTCATCCATTCTGACAATAATGAACTGTCCCGGCTGACAGGACTTCGCCACACGTCCGGCTTCCACCACCATCAGGTAAATATTGGCCGCCAGTTCTTTTGCCTCTAAAATCTTGTACATGATTTCTATTTCCTCCCATCATTTTTGTTCAAATACATCCTGTTAAACGGGTACCGCTGCAAACTCTCCCTTTTCATTATAACCAAGCCTTGCCGTGGCGCCCGTATACGCCTGCACCAAAAAGACCTTATCCGTCCGGCTCAGTACGCCGGTTCCGCCATCATAATATTCGTTGATGGTAAAATAAGCCTCTCCCTCTATCTGTAATACGGAGCTGAACTGATAGCTGTAGGAACCGCTCAACAACGCCGTTTTACCTGCCGTATCCAGTAAATATCCGGTTTCCACAAGCCGTTTTACCAGCGTATCTACCGCCGCCCTGGTGGATATCGTACCGTCTAACCTCAACGTATAAGTACGCATCGTAACATCGCTTGATACGCCCGCTTCACTGATATTGACAAATTTAAAGTTTGTCGTGCCAAGCGGCATCGGAATCGGCCCCGTATAAGGAACGGAATCCTTGGTCGGCTGTGATTCATCCGTTGTATAATAAATAGAACAGCCCTCCTGCCCGTTTACGGAAATCATTGTCGGCTCCATATATTCCCCGCTGTATAAAACGACTTCCGGCGCATTCGGCACTTCCAGGTTGATATGGTACGTTTTGCTGACAATTTCACTCTCAATCCCATAATCGTTGACAAAAAACGCGCTGATATGATGTTCCCCGCTCTCCAGAAAAAGCGGCGCTGTATAAACGGAACTGGCCTTTGTCGGCGTGGAACCGTCCGTTGTATAATAAATATTACCCGAGGTATTGGAACTTAATTTTAACGGAATTACCTCCGCATAATCACCCTCTACATAATTAAAGTCAGGCTCTTTTGCCATATACCCCTGAAAGATATTGACGATTGAATCTTCCTTACAGGCCAGCAAAAGGTCGTTAATCTCTTCATAGCGGGCTTCTTTTGCGTAAATGGCAATCATTTTATCATAGGCGTCCTCTATGTCCTCATAAGGGTAAATGTCTTTATCAATAACAAGTTTTAACGCCTGCAGCGCGGCTTCGTTATCCTGCATCAGATAATAGTAATCCGCCTTTAAAAACAGGGGCTGCGCCTGCGTATCATCCGTACGGTAGGCCGCATCCAGATAGGCAATCGCCTGCTCGTACTCTTCCCTGCCCGCATACTCTATGGCTTTTTCAATTTGATATTCCGCCGTATGTATATGATGAAAATAGAGCAGATAAGAACAAAGCGCCACCAAAACCACAGTAACAACCGTCATGACCGCGCCAATGCGGCGGCTTTTCAAATTCCGTTCTTCTTCTTCATCCGCCGCTTTTTTGGTTTCACCCGCGTCAGGCTCTTTTATTTCTTCTGTTTTCGGCGCATCATCTTCCGGCTTTCCTGCTTCTTTCGCTTCTTCATCCAGCGCGACCAGTGTGGAAAGCGTTTCCGTGATGCTGTTTTCAATTTCCGGTTCAAAATCAGGCACAATCTGAATTTCATTCCCGCAGGCTTCGCAAATCAGTTGTCCTTCTTTCATTTCTTCCCCGCAGTTTGGGCATTTCATAAGCAGCTTCCTCTCTAATCCTCTAAAGCAGCCGACTCCACAACATTAAGCATTAACATGGCAATCGTCATCGGCCCGACGCCGCCGGGAACCGGTGTGATTGCACTGCAGACAGGAGCGACATCATCATAATCCACATCGCCGCATAACTTATTGTTTTCATTTCTATGGATCCCTACGTCGATAACAACCGCGCCCTCTTTGACATATTCTTTGGTTATCATTTTCGGCTTTCCGATTGCCACGATAAGGATATCCGCTCTTTTTGTCACTTCTTTTAGATTCCGCGTTTTGGAATGCGTTACCGTGACCGTTCCGTTTTCCCTAAGCAGAAGAAGCGCCATCGGTTTGCCGACAATATTGCTTCTGCCGATAATAACGCACTCCTTTCCCGCAATTTCAATGCCGGAACGCTTTAAAAGCTGTATAATTCCCGCCGGCGTACAGGAGACAAAGCCCTTTTGCCCGATACAGAGCGCGCCTACGCTCTGCGGATGAAAACCGTCTACGTCCTTTTTCGGGTCGATTGCCCTGATTACGGTATCTTCATCAATATGAGCAGGCAGCGGAAGCTGCACTAAAATACCGTTTACGTCTTTTCTTTCATTTAACGACGCGATTAACGAAAGCAGCTCGTCCTGCGCCACATCCTCCGCTAATTCGTAGGAAAGGGATTCAATCCCGATATAGGCACACGCCTTTTTCTTATTGCCGACATATACGCTCGACGCCGGGTCGTTTCCTACCTGAATGACAGCAAGGCACAGAGAAATGCCTTTTTCTTTCATTTCCGATACTTTCTGCTTTAATTCCTCTTTTATCTGTGCGGAAATTTCCTTTCCGTTAATAATCTGCGGCATCATGCTCACTCCTCTCTCTTGCTCTTCCCTAAAAAAGCCCCGTTATCACGCCATCATCATTGACATCTATCCGATAGGCCGCGGGTTCTTTCGGAAGCCCCGGCATTGTCATCACCGCGCCTGTCAATACGACGACAAATCCCGCTCCGGCGCACACATAGACTTCCCTGACCGTAATGTCAAACCCTTCCGGTCTTCCTAAAAGCGAGGCGTCATCCGAAAGCGAATACTGCGTTTTTGCCATGCAGACCGGCAGAGAGCCAAAACCGTCCTCTTCCAGCTTGCGCAGTTGTTTCTCTGCGCCCGCAAGATATACGACGTCTCTTGCCCCGTATATATTCTGCGCCACCGTACGGATTTTTTCCTTTAAAGGAAGCGCGTCATCATACAGCATACGAAAATCGGTATGTTTTTCCTCTATCGCATGGAGTACCTTATGCGCTAAGTCGATGCCGCCCTCCCCGCCTTTTTCCCATACGTTAGAAAGCGCAAATTTACAGTTTCTCTCTTCGCAGAACTGCCTTACATAATCTATTTCGGCGGGCGTATCCGTGACAAAGGAATTGAGGGTCACCACTATCGGCACGCCATATCCGTGCAGATTTTCAATATGTTTTTCCAGATTGGCAATGCCCTTTTTCAAGGCGTCCAAATTCTCTACGGATAGTTCACTCTTCGGTATACCTCCATTATACTTCAATGCTCTGATTGTTGCCACTAAAACAGAAACATCCGGTTTAATACCCGCGATACGGCATTTAATGTCAAAAAACTTCTCCGCGCCAAGATCTGCGCCAAATCCCGCCTCCGTAACAACATAATCCGCCATTTTAAGCGCCGCGCGGGTCGCCCTGATGGAATTGCAGCCATGGGCAATATTGGCAAACGGGCCGCCATGGATAAGCGCGGGCGTATGCTCCAGCGTCTGTATCAGATTCGGCTTCATAGCGTCTTTTAATAACGCCGCCATTGCGCCGACCGCTCCCAAATCGGCGGCCGTCACGGCTTTGCCCTCATAGTTATAAGCAACGATAATACGCCCAAGTCTTTCTTTTAAATCGCGCATATCTGACGCCAGACATAAAATCGCCATAATTTCAGACGCTACGGTAATGACAAAATGATCTTCCCTTACCGTGCCGTCGGCCTTGGCTCCAAGCCCCACCACGATATTCCTAAGCACTCTGTCGTTCATATCCAGACAACGTTTCCAGACAATTTGTCTCGTATCGATGCCAAGCGCGTTTCCCTGCTGAATATGATTGTCCAAAAGGGCGGCCAGTAAATTATTGGCCGAAGTCACCGCATGAAAATCTCCGGTAAAATGAAGATTTAAGTCCTCCATCGGCACAACCTGCGAATAACCGCCGCCTGCCGCGCCGCCCTTAATGCCAAAACAAGGTCCCAAAGACGGCTCCCTAAGCGCTAACACCGCTTTTTTGCCTATCTTACTAAAGGCCTGCGCAAGCCCAATGCCGGTCGTCGTCTTTCCTTCTCCTGCCGGCGTGGGATTGATGGCGGTCACGAGAATCAACTTCCCGTCCGGCTTATCTTGCAGGCTGTCCAAATACTCTTCCGTTATTTTGGCCTTATATTTCCCATATAGTTCCAAATCGTCTTCTCTTATGCCAAGTTTTTCCGCTATCCCGGTGACAGGCTCCAGCACTGCCTCCTGTGCGATTTCAATATCCGTCTTCAACGATACTCCTCCTTATTAAATAATCTCCTCGACAAGCTGCTCAAATTCGTCTTCCGTCATTAAAACCTTGCGCGGCTTTGTTCCCTCTTCCTCTCCGACAACGCCCGCTTCGCATAGCTGGTCCATAATTCTGGCCGCCCTGTTAAAGCCGATTTTAAACACTCTTTGCAGCATACCGATAGATGCTTTGTCCTTTTCAATAATAAATCTGCCCGCTTCCGCAAAATACTGGTCGTATTCCGAAGAAGAATCCGCGCCGCCTGCACTGTTTGCTGCGCCTGCCGAAGTCCCGATATTTTTGATTTTTTCTTCGATATCCTCGCTGTAGACGTTGCCGATTGCCTGATTCTTTAAGAAGTCAACAACATCTGACACCTCTTTATCCGAAACGAAAGCGCCCTGTACCCTTGCCGGTTTGGGATATCCCTGCGGATAAAAGAGCATATCGCCCTTTCCTAACAGTTTCTCTGCGCCGACCATATCCAGAATCGTCCTGGAATCCACGCCGCTCGATACCGCAAAGGCAATCCGGCTTGGCATATTCGCCTTGATTAAACCGGTAATAACGTCAACCGAAGGTCTTTGCGTCGCAATGACAAGATGAATGCCACAGGCTCTGGCAAGCTGTGCCAGACGGCAGATGGATTCCTCCACTTCGCCGGGCGCGACCATCATCAAATCCGCCAGCTCGTCCACGATAATCAAAATCTGCGGTAACTTCTCCGGCGCTTCACTGTCCCCCTGCGCTTTCATGCTTTCTACTTTTTTATTATAACCTTTCAAATCACGGACATTGTAATCCGCGAATTTTTTATAACGTTCCGTCATTTCCGCTACGCCCCAGTGCAGCGCGGCCGCCGCTTTTTTGGGGTCTGTCACGACAGGAATCAAAAGATGGGGAATGCCGTTATAAACGCTTAGTTCCACGACTTTCGGGTCTATCATAATCATCTTTACATCATCCGGATGCGCTTTATATAAAATTCCCATAATAATCGTGTTGATACAAACCGATTTACCGGAACCGGTCGCTCCCGCTATTAACATATGCGGCATCTTGGCGATATCCGTCACCACGATTTTACCGCCGATATCCTTACCTACCGCGAAAGCAAGATTGGACGGAAACTCCTTAAACTCCTTGGATTCCAACAAATCCCTTAAGGCAACCGCCGCGTTTTCCTTATTCGGCACTTCGATACCGACCGCGGCCTTACCGGGAATCGGCGCTTCGATACGAATATCTGTCGCCGCCAGATTCAATTTAATATCGTCGGCAAGTCCTACGATTTTACTTACCTTTACGCCCTGTTCCGGCTGTAATTCATATCTGGTGACGGACGGTCCCTGGCTGATATCCGAAATCGTCACTTTTACGCCGAATGTATTTAAGGTCTGCTGTAAGCGCTGCGCCGTCTCTTTTAGTTCCTTATCGGAACTGCCGTTTCCCTTTCCTTTTCCCTTTGCCAGCCTGCTGTACGGCGGAAAATGGTAAACCTTGGCCGCAGCCGCGTTACTCTTTGGCGGCTCCGTCGGCTCTTCCTTTGTATGAGCGTCATCAGCAGCCGGGCGTTCCCTTACGATATGCGGCGCAGGGGTTTCGTAAATCTTTTCCTCGTCCGCTGTTCTATTATCTCTTTCTGTCTCCTCCGGTTCATCTTCCTCCACGGGCAGTTTGATTTCATCGAGTTCGTCCGACTCGTTTTCAATAAAATGATATGTATCGCGGCTTCTGATAATCGGCTCTTCTTCCTCCGCATCATCATTTATCATAATCTCGTGGATATCATCGCGAAGCTTTGCTTCCTCCTGTCTGTCCTCTCCACTGATATCGTCTTTGGAAATGCCCAATGCCGTGTCAATCATCACGCCGGAGACTTTCTTATCCATTCTGAGAATCTTCTCGTTCTCTTTTTCCTCTTCCTGCTGTCTTCTGCGCTCCGCTTCTTTCGCGCGGCGTTCTTCCATCTCCTGCGCCCTGATGCTTGCCCGTTCGCGTCTGTAGGCGGCGTCCTCCATGGAACGCTCATATACCTTTCTGCCCTGGTTGGCAACGCCGTTTATAAAGGACTTATCCGTTACAATGACAGCACAGATAATCGCAATCACAATCATGGCTAAAACCGTACCCACCATGCCAAGCAGCTTATGAAGCGCATAGGCTAAGGAACCCGCTATGACGCCGCCGCCGCTTCTGTTTTCACTGCATCTTTTATAAATTTCCACAACCCGGTAAGTGTCCATCTGCGTATAATCCGCGTTTATCAGTTCAAAAACCATGCTGATAATAAGAAATAATATGATACCCGCGACTAACTTTCTCGTCGCAATATGATTGCCTATATTGGACATGCCAAAAGCAATGGATAAAAATATGATAACCGGAGCGACATATGCCATCAACCCGAAAATGCCAAACATAAAAGAGCTGACCGCATCACCGACGGTTCCCACAATGCCGAAATTGCACAAAAACAAAATAACGGCGAGCGCCAAAAAAACAATCAGCAGTATCTCGTTACGGATTGCCAGCGCCATCGGCTCGCCGCGTCTTTTTTTCGCACTGCTTGTTCGGCTGCCGGTATTTTTTCTATTCGTTGTTTTTTTCCTTGTGGAAGCATTGGAACCGCTCTTTCCCGTTCCTCTCCCCTGATTCGATGCCATGAGTGACCTCCGCGTATATCTTTTACCTTTTCTCCTTAGTATATCATTTTAGGATATACTTGTCATCCCTTATTTTGTATCTGTCTTTTTTCTTTCTACTATATCATGAAGATGGGCGATGGCATCCTTGATGCCTCCGACCTCATTAATAATCCCTTCTTCGACCGCTTCTTTGCCGACTAATACGGTTCCCACATCCTTTGTCAGCATTCCGGTTTCCATCATCAGCTCCTCCAGACGGTTTTTGGAAACCTTGCAATGTTCGCACACAAACCCCGTAATACGGTTCTGTATCTGCTTAAAATAATCAAAGGTCTGCTGTACGCCAATCACCATACCGTTTAACCTGACCGGATGAATTACCATCGTACCGCTCGGCACAATATAGGAATAATCCGTGCTGACGGCTATCGGCACGCCGATGGAATGGCTCCCGCCCAACAC
>JAMPFF010000044.1 GCA_023664605.1 Clostridium sp. | reverse complement strand
CTTATCTGTTCACTGCTCCATCTTCGTGAAGAAGATATCGCATCCGTAGAAATCACAAACCCCATTATCTTAGGGCAATCCATTAAAAGCAAAGAATTTCGCTTGGACATTAATGTTACTTTGAATAACTTCTCACATATTAATCTTGAAATGCAGGTGACGGGCAGGCTCATCTGGTCCAACCGTTCCGTCAGTTATCTCTGCCGCTCTTTTGATATGCTTAATCATGGGCAAGACTATACAGAGGTTAAACCCGTCATACATATCGGTTTTTTAGACTACACCTTGTTCAATGATTGTCCTGAATTTTATGCCACTTATAAACTTCTTAACGTAAAAAATCATCATCTTTATAGTGACAAACTGACCTTAAGTGTGGTAGACTTATCTCATATAGAGTTAGCAACCGACGACGATAAAGAATATCATATTGATTGCTGGGCTAAACTTTTTAAAGCCACCACATGGGAGGAAATCAAGATGTTAGCAGCAAAAGACCAATATATTAATGAAGCGTCCAAAACCATTTTTCAGTTAAGCGCCGAGGACCAAATTCTTAAGCGCTGTCGTGACCGCGAAGAGTACTATCTGGATTTGCGGGCGTATGAGAGAGAAGTTGCAGAAAATAAGAAGATTATTGAGGAAGATAAAAAGATTATTGAAGAAGATAAAAAGATTATCGAAGGAAATAAAAAAATTATTGAGGAAGATAAGAAGATGCTTGAGGAAAAAGATATAATCATTGCCAAAGATAAGAAGATTATCGCGGAAAAGGAGAAAACTATCAATGCGCTTCTCGATGAGATAAAAATGCTGAAATCAAATACAGTGAAATAGGGCGGTGGGATAGGAAGCTTTCTTATTTTAAAAATGGGGAAACTGAAAGTAAACAGTACCTTGACAATTCCGCCAAAACCTCCTATACTATTCCATAAATCAAAAATTCCGCTGCAAGCAGCCGCCTGGCTCGCTGCTCGCGGAAATAAACTCGCTAGGGGAGCGCATCGCTGAGACTGGAATATTACTGATACAGAATATTCCTAACCCTCACTACCTGACCCGGATAATACCGGCGTAGGGAAGCACGGCATTACAAAATAACAGGTGATGTTATTTTGTGATATGATGTTGTTCCTCCTCGCGCACACGAAGGAGGATTTTTTATGTTATTACTATTTCAACAAGAGGATGGTTACTATTCCCTAACAACAACTGGTGTTATTCTATTTGTTGCCATCATCGCCGCACTAGTAGTTCTGACAGCATTCTTTACCAACCGAGGAAAATCCGAAACCCGAAACAGCAGACTCTTTTCTACCAGACAGCTCGTTTTTTCCGCTGTCGCGCTTGCTCTCGGTTTTGTCACTTCCTATATTAAGATAGTGCATATGCCCTGGGGCGGTTCCGTAACACTCTGCTCCATGCTGTTTGTTACCTTAATCGGATACTGGTACGGTCCCAAAATCGGTCTGGCGGCAGGCTTTGCCTATGGTTTCCTGCAATTCATACAAGGCGGAGGAGACTACATACTCTCTCCCTTACAGGTCTGTCTGGATTATATCCTTGCGTTCGCCGCGCTGGGTCTGTCCGGTTTCTTCTACCAGAAAACGAATGGTCTGCTAAAGGGATACCTCTTCGCTATCTTTGTCAGAGGGGCGATGCACGCTATCGGCGGTTATCTGTACTGGATGGACTATATGTCCGAATCTTTCCCGCAGGCTCTCGCTCCCGTTTATCCGATTGCCTATAACTACGCCTACATTCTGGCTGAAGCTTTGATAACTATTGTTATTCTATCACTTCCGCCCGTAAAAAGCGCTATGGCAAGGGTTAAAGCTCTGGCGCAGGAATCATAAATGTCTTATTTGTCCTGCGGGAATCACGGTTCCCGCAGGATGGCATCTTTCCTGATATCGCGTTCCATACATAAAGACTCCGGCATATCCCGATATGCCCCGTAATTCGGTATCTTTTCAAAGCCGTAGCGCTGATACAGGCGGACGGAAGCCCCTAAAAAAACACCCGTTTCTAAAATCATCCGTTCAAACGACAATTCTTTTGCCCGCAGCATCAATGCTTCTAAAATCATACCGCCAATATTCTGTCCACGATAAGATTCCCGTACAAATACGCGCTTCACTTCCACCTCTTTTTCGGAATATCCGCGCAATGCACCGCACCCTATCGGTTTTTCGCCGTCATAAGCAATTACGACATAATCCATCGTGTCCGTATGATTGAACTTCTTATACTTCTCCCGTTTTTCCTCTCCGCCAATCGCGTGATTCAAAAATTCATCCAATTCCCCGCACAACATAATAAAATCCTGATTTTCATGCGATACTTGCCGCACTATGATTTTTTCCATTCTTATCGTCCATCCTTTCCTTTCTTTCCATATGAATATAACTGTGAGATATTTGCTACTGATAATCTCGTACTGGTTACCAATTATAATAACAACCGATATCTTGATGGCATTACACAGGCGGACCTTGTACATGCCAATTATCTGTACTGTCACTTTGCCTTGCAGGAAGTCGGCATTTTGAGACTCCAAAAATCAACTGTTATCGAATTATGTATAAATAAAAATGCCTTTTTTAGCATTACCACTAAAGAAAGGCATAAAAAAATCCTCATTCACAAAAAATTAAATGAGGATTTTATTTTTATGCTATCATAGAAAATCCATATGCCTGCATTGCTCTCTGCATCTGCATAATACTTGTATTGTTTTCTACAGGCGTTTCCTCTGTTTTATTTGTCATGATACGAGCCGCGCGGTTCTGCCCCTGCTGCATCTGCTTCGCCAGAATGCCTTCAAAGTCCAAGGTCTGCCCTTTTTTCAACGGGTTCTCATTCTCTGCCGCCGCTGTTTGGGTATAATCTACTTTTTTATCCAGTACGTCGTCCGATATTCTGGATAACTTATTCATGCTATTCGCGCTTACCGTATTGGGATTATAAACATATGTAGGATAAACGTTTCCAATACCGCCGATTCTCATAGTAATATTTCCACCTTTCTTATTACTGCGCTATTTTTATGATAACACCAGTCATTATTTTCTAATATCCAACTCACTTGTCACAATGCCAAAAGACTCAAGTTTTGCCTTTACCAAAGTCAACTGATAATCCAGTTCTTTTTCAGCATTTTCGGCAGTTTTAATACGCTGTAAATTTGAATAAATATCAATCAGATTATTTATCATTTCTTTATCACCAGGCATATTATCCACCTCCTGAAATAAATCAATGGTATCAATCAAATACATTATAGCACCATTAGAGAATAAAGTCCAGTCAACAATTACTCTTTTGCCTCTACATCTATCGCCCCTAACTCCTGTTTTACCTGTTTCGCCGTATAAGATACGCGGGAAACAATCCAGATATCGGAAACGCCGTCATAGATTAAAAACAGTCCGATAAACATAACAAGCGTATCGATTGCCTCAAAAGGATTGCAGATAAGCAGAATACCGAAACCGACCGTCAAAAGTCCAAGTATAAGAGCCACCCACCACTTATCATACTGTCCTTTACAGAGGCTGACCGCCTGCTGTAAGTTATTGACGCCGTGGATGATAATGATAATGCCTACCAGAATCGGTATCATAGCGATAATTTTACTTGGCTGCAATAAAATATAAACGCCGATTACCGTAATGATAATTCCCATAATCAAATTCATCTGGGAAAACAGGCTGCCGTCTCTTTCAAAAATGAAATTCAACAGTCTGCTGATACCGTTCAAAACAAGTACCGCACCAATTGCCATACATGCAATCTGCACGGACATTCCCGGCCATACCACCAATACGACGCCCAGCGCAATACAAATCAACGCCGATATTACTACATTCGTCCTAATTTTTTTCAAAATACGCTCCATAGTTATCCTCCTTTTCTTTTTCCTCCCGGCTGCATGAATTGATTTTATGCAATGCCGGAAATAAAATACAGCCCGCTCTATACACAAAATAGCCTAAAACCGCGCCAAAGCAGTTTAAAATAATATCGTCCACATCAAATGCCCCGAACGCACTGAAAAGCTGGAACACTTCAATTCCCAACACCAGAAGCAGCGCATTGGCAAAAACATCCACTAATTTGCTTTTTGCCGTGCGAATGAACGGAAGCAGAACGCCAAAAGGCACGAATAACAATATATTGCCTGCCAGGTTTTCAAAACTGTTTAATTTATCGGCATATCTTATATACATCTTAACGGTTTTAAAAGGTATAAAGTTGGCCGTTCCCAATCCTTCCAAAATGACATCTTTACGCCATGTCTGCACGATTGCATACAATTCGTCATAAGGATATTTGAAAATAATGACTTTTATCAAAAATAAAAGGTAGACAGCAAAAACAAACTTTATCCACTTTTGCACTTAAGCGACCTCCCAGGGATTTTCTTTTCCCTCCATAAAAAGTTTACAACCGGTTAATGAGTCACGCACAACGGTTTCCACACAGTTATCCGTATAAAAAGCCATATGATGGGATACGGTGACATTGGGAAAACCTCTCAAAACTGCCAACTCTCTATTATTTAATATATCCGATTTGTGGTCATAATAGTATAGTCCGAACTCATTTTCTACAACATCCAGACCCGCCGCGCCGATTTTTCCGGATTCCACCGCGCTAATCAAAGCCTGTGAATCTATCAGTCCGCCTCTTGCTGTATTAATGATAACGACGCCGTCTTTCATCTTAGCAATACTTTTTTCATTAATTAAATGATAGTTTTCATCCGTAAGCGGTGTATGCAGGGAAATCACATCCGAACGCGCAATCAGTTCATCAAGTGAAACATAATCGGCATACTGCCTGACTTCTTCATTTTCATATAAATCATAGGCCAGTATTTTACAGCCGAATCCGGACAGATTGTGAATCACGCATCTTCCTATTCTGCCCGTGCCGATAATGCCTATCGTCAAATCCTTTATCTCTCTCCCCTGAATGCCCGCCAGCGTATAATCCTGTATATTGGTGCGCTCTATAATCCTTTTCATTTTCCGGACAGACATTAAAATCAGCATAACCGTATAATCAGCCACGCCGTTTGGGCCATAAGGCGCATTCGCCACCTTTATGCCAAATTCCCTGGCAGCTTCCATATCAATATGGTCATATCCGATTGTCCTTGTTGTCAAATACTTTACGCCGTTATTATGAAATGCCTCCATTAACGGCCTTGTTATTTGGGATGTAATGATATCCACGCATTCGCTTCCTTTGGATAGGGCTATATTTTCCATATCCGGCGCGTCCGCGCAAAGAACCAGCTCTATGCCAAGTTCCTTTCCATAGCGTACAAATAAATCCTTTTCATCAAATTCTCTGCAATTATATACTGTAACTCGCATAGTCAATCCTCTTTCTTTTCATAACTTTCCTGAATTTCATTTTCATATTCAATAACAATCTCTTCATCCTCATCATGCAGCCGCCTGAATTTATTAAACCCGGCCACTAAAATGCGGAAACTTTCCTTTGTCGTATCAAAAACACCGGCTTCGTTTAAATTAATCACAATAATCGCTATCGGCAAGACAACAATCATGCCCAAAACGCCGGCGACATGATAGCCGATATAGAGTAAAAACAACGTCGGAATCGGGTCGATGCCGATAGAATCCCCCATAATCTTGGGCTGTATCACCTGCCGTACAAGCTGTCCGATACACCAGATAATCAAAAGACCGATGGCTCTTTTGTATTCGCCGCTCAATATCTCAATCACTGCCCAGGGAACCATAACCGTTCCCGTGCCGAACACCGGAAGTAAATCAAGAAAGGCGATTCCTAAAGCGATGATGAGCGCATAGTTAATTCCCAACGCCAAAAGCCCAATTACCAATAAAATATATATCCACACTTCTATTTTAAACTGCGCCTTAAAATAACCGCCCACGGCATCCCGAAAACTGGTTCGTATCAGATTAAAACGGTAATAAATCGCCTTAGGCATATATTTTTTCATAAAATCGGATAAATAGGATTTATCCGCTACGAAAAAGTAAGAGGAAAGCAGCGTCATAATCACCGCCATAAACATATCGGGAAGCTGCTTGGCAAAATTACCTACCGCCGTAAAGGTCGGAGTTCCGATACTGCCGATAAAATCAGATAAATAATCTCCCAGGCTATTGGAAATCTGCGTCAGTTTTTCCTGGATATCATGCGGAAGCCGTACATAAACTCCCTGTAAATTGGCTCCTATCCGCGCAAACTCAGCCTCTATCTGCTTCCATAAAACAGGCAGTTCATTAATAAAGCCGATAGTCTCTCTTACAAGTTTCACGACGACGCTATACACAACAAAAATAACCACCGCCAAAACCGCTATGATGACAAACGCCGAAAGCGCTTTCCTTCGGATTTTCAGCTTTTCCTCCAAAAAACGGACAAGCGGCGACGCAATCAGGGAAATAATCCAACCTATGATAAAAGGCATAAAAAACATAATCGCTTTGGGCAGTAGAAAAATACACAAAAGAAGTATGACCAATGCGGTCAATAGATTTAAGATTACTTTTATATATGTGACTGACTTCTGTTTCATAACGAAATTCCCCCATTCCCAATCAATCGGCGGGTCTGCTGCTATTCTTGCGCCGTCATTGTGTCCAACAACGCGTATATTTCTTCTCGTCCCTGCTTTGACAAAGACGAATACGGTATGATAATCGTGTCATTTTCCAACTGCAGGGTATCGCGAATCAGTTTTTTCTGTTTCGTAATCTGGCTGCGCTTCACTTTATCTGATTTTGTGGCAATAATAATCGGTTGATAGCCTCTTTTTACAATCCAGTCGTACATGATACGGTCGTTTTCAGATGGTGCATGTCTGATATCGACCAGCAAAAACACGGCCTTAATCATTTTGGACTGATGCAGATAATCTTCAATGAGTTTTCCCCACTGCGCTTTCACATTCTCATTGGCCGTGGCATACCCGTAGCCCGGCAAATCCACGAAGTACATCTGCTCATTGATATTATAATAGTTAATGGTCTGCGTCTTTCCCGGTTTGGAACTCGTCCTTGCCAGCGACTTACGGTTCATCAGCCCGTTGATAAGGGATGACTTACCGACATTGCTTTTCCCTGCAAAAGCAAATTCCATAAGCTGGTTTTTGGGCAGCTTGCTTGTAATCCCGCAGACTCTTTCCAAATTTACACTTCTTATAACCATGCCATCCCCCTCAATTTCCTATATGATAAAAAGACAAACGCCGCCCGGTTTCGGCGACGTTTTTATTATGCCTGCAATAATCTGTTCCGGTAATGAACAATCGGCTGTTCCTTACCCTCTACCGCCTCTTTCGTGATAACACATTCTGAAATATTATCATCTGACGGAATTTCGTACATAACGTCCATCATGACATTTTCCATAATGGAACGAAGGCCCCTTGCACCGGTCTTTCTGGCATATGCCAAATCCGCAATCGCCTCTACCGCATCTTCTTCTATTTTCAAATTGACTTCATCAAACTCGAATAACTTCCGGTACTGTTTTATCAGGGCATTCTTAGGCTCTTTCAAAATCCGGATAAGCGCGGTTCTGTCTAATCCCTCTAACGTAACGGTAATCGGCACACGTCCAATAAATTCCGGAATCAGACCGAATTTCATCAAATCCTGCGGCGCGGCTTCTTTTAATACCGTTCCGATATCCTTGCTGCTTTTTTCGATAATCTGTGCATTAAAACCAATAGAATTTCTATCCAGTCTTTCCTCAACGATTTTCTCCAGCCCGTCAAATGCGCCGCCGCAGATAAAGAGGATATTCGAGGTATCTATCTGAATCAATTCCTGATGGGGGTGTTTTCTTCCGCCCTGCGGCGGTACGCTTGCCACCGTTCCCTCGATAATCTTTAACAGCGCCTGCTGCACGCCCTCGCCGGAAACGTCTCTGGTAATGGAAACATTTTCGCTTTTTTTGGTAATCTTATCGATTTCATCAATATAGATAATACCAAACTGCGCGCGTTCAATATCATAATCCGCCGCCTGAATCAGCTTTAAGAGAATATTTTCCACATCCTCTCCTACATATCCGGCTTCCGTAAGCGTCGTTGCGTCCGCAATGGCAAAAGGCACATTGATGATTTTCGCCAGTGTCTGCGCCAGATATGTCTTACCGGAGCCGGTAGGCCCTATCATAATGATATTGCTCTTTTGCAGTTCCACGCCGTCGTTATCCGGAGGCGCCGTCACTCTTTTGTAATGATTGTAAACGGATACGGCAAGAACCTTTTTCGCATCCTCCTGTCCAATCACATAATCGTCTAAAAATTTCTTGATTTCCACCGGCTTTAAGAGGTTAATCTCCATTGTGCCGATTTCCGTTTCCTCTTCGTATTCATCCTCGATAATATCCGCGCAGATATCCACGCATTCATCGCAGATGTACACGCTGCCCGGTCCGGCAATCATCTTCCGAACCTGATCCTGCGTCTTATTACAAAAAGAACATCTTACTTTGTCATCAGAATTTCTTCCCGTCATTTTCAATAGCCATGCCTTTCTCTATAACAACTTCATTCCTCAACTTGTGATGTTTGTGTATCATCACAAACCCGCGGCCGAAAATCTTTGATTTTTCCGCCTATTCTTTTGCTGCCTCAGCATGATTGGTTATAACACGGTCAATTAAACCGTAAGAAAGCGCTTCTTCCGCTGACTTCCAGTTATCACGCTCCGTATCCGCCGCAATCACTTCATAATCCTGCCCTGTATTTTCAGCTAATATTTTATTCAATTTCTCTTTGGTCTGTAAAATATGTTTAGCGGCAATTTCAATCTCCGTTGCCTGCCCCTGCGCGCCTCCAAGCGGCTGGTGTATCATGATTTCGGCATTCGGAAGCGCCATTCTCTTTCCTTTCGTGCCGCCTGCTAACAGGAATGCCCCCATACTGGCCGCCATACCGATACATACGGTGGAAACGTCGCATTTAATAAAACGCATCGTGTCATAAATTGCCATGCCCGCCGTAACGGAACCTCCCGGACTGTTAATATATAAATGAATATCCTTTTCCGGGTCTTCCGATTCCAGAAACAGCATCTGTGCAACCACCAGACTTGCCGTTGTCTCATTTACCTCTTCGCCAAGGAATATGATTCTTTCCTTTAAAAGTCTTGAATAAATATCATAGGAGCGTTCCCCTTTTGAGGTCTGCTCAATGACATAAGGTACTAATGCCATACTAATTCCTCCTTACTGATTTCCCGTCTGTTACTGCTTCTATTTCTCTTTTGCCTGCTCTACCACAAATTCCGCCGCTTTCTTTACTGCAAGGTCTTCCCGTAGATTCTTTTCTTCTCTTTCACCGAGCATTTCCTTTACTTTGGCAGGTTCCATCTGATATACTTCCGCCATGGACTCGATTTCTTTCTCGTAGTCTTCGTCGGTGACTTCAATCTTTTCCGCCGCCGCAACCGCTTCCAGTACCAGTCTGGATTTGATTCTCTTCTCCGCCTCCGGTTTTACCTGCTCCACCATCTGTTTATAATTGGCGCCCGTAAACTGCATATACTGTTCCATGGAAAGACCCTGCATGGTAATCCGCTGTGCAAACTCATCTACCATCTGTCTTTGCTGTGTCTCTATCATAGCTTCAGGAATATCCATTTCGGATGCCTCTACAATCGCTTCGATAACGGCTGCCTCTTTTGCGTCTTTCGCTTCTTTTGCTTTCTTTTCTTCCAGATTCTTCTTAATATCAGCCTTGTATTCCTCTAATGTGTCAAATTCCGATACTTCGCTTGCAAATTCATCATCAATGTCCGGAAGTTCTTTCTCTTTGATTTCTTTTACCGTACATTTAAATACCGCCGCTTTGCCTTTTAAATTCTCAGCCTGATAATCCTCCGGAAATGTTACATTAACTTCCACTTCCTTACCAATCTCCGCACCGACAAGCTGCTCTTCAAATCCGGGGATAAATGCGCCGGAACCGATAGTCAGGGGATAGTTTTCGCCTTTGCCGCCCTCAAAAGCGACGCCGTCAACAAAACCTTCAAAATCCAGCAGCGTCATGTCGCCGTCTTTGACCGGTCTGTCCTCTACCGCAATATTTCTTGCATTGTTTTCACGTTCTTTTTCAATGGCGGCGTTAATTTCTTCCTCGGTAACTTCCGCATCCGCCTTATCTACCTTAACGCCTTTATATTTTCCCAATTTTACTTCCGGTTTCAACGCAACCGTTGCCGTAAAGATAAAAGGTTTTCCGGCCTCAATCTGCGTTACTTCAATCTGGGGGGATGATACGATATCCTCTTCGCATTCATCCAAAGCTTTCTCATAAGCACCCGGAATCAGGGCGTTTGCAGCCTCTTCATAAAATACTTCTTTTCCGTACATCTTTTCAATTACCTGACGGGGTACTTTACCTTTCCGAAAGCCCGGAATGCTGATTTTTCCTTTTTGTTTCTGATAAGCGGACTCGATTGCCTTATCCAGTTCTTCAGCGGCTGCCTCGATTGTCAGCTTTGCCATATTTTTCTCTAATTTCTCTACCTGTAAACTCATAAACTTATTTCCTCCTTCAATCGACTCTGCTTCCCAGTCACAGTCATTTAGAAATTATAGCACAAACAGTCCAAAAATACTAGCATTTCTTTCCATAAATAACTTTGGAAGTCATTCCTTTTAACATTCCTATCTTTCCCGACAACGCGCTAATCTGATTTTCCGGCGCATCCATAACGATACTGATAACGTGCATTTTCTTCTTATTATAAGGAATCCCCATTCTTCCGATAATATATTCAGCGTAATCATGCAATATCCGGTTGAGTCTTTCGACTTCCTCCATATCTTCTATAATAATGCCAAGCATTGCAACTCTCGTCTCCATCCCGTTATCTCCCTCTTTTTAATTTTTTGCGCCGCTTTTATGCCTGTAATTCCACCAGCTTTGCGCCAAACAGTTCTACGTCTTCTTTTCTATGCGTTGTTACAAGAAGCGTTCTTCCTTTCAACCGTTCCAATATATAGTCCGCCGCCCTTTGGCGGTTTTCTTCATCCAGCCCGGTAAAAGGTTCATCCATCACGATAATGTCCGAATCGGAAAGCATCGCGCGCAAAATAGCGCAGCGTCTTCTCATACCGCCGCTTAATTCATTGACCGATTGGGTCAAACAATCTTCCGGCAAAAGCTTAAGCGCCTCTTCTGTTACGCTCTCTTTTTTTACCGCCATCCGCAGATTCGTGATAACATCATATGACTCGCACAACCTGTCCTCCTGAAATACCATGCCTACACGCGCCGGAACGCCCTCTATCGCGCCGCCGTCTGCCTTTTCCATACCGCATAACAGTCTAAGAAGCGTTGTCTTTCCGCCGCCGGAGGGCGCCATCAGACAATAATGCCCACCTTTTTTCAATATCAGTGAAAAATTATCCAACACCCGTTTGCCGTCATAAAACTTGCGGATATTTCTGATAAAAATATCATTTTCCATATATTTTCCCGCTCTTTCTTTTTCCTGTCCGCGGTATGCAGGACGAAGATGCGGCTGCCATTTCGCAAAACGCCTCATGCCATATAACACCGCCTTTTCAAAGAGGAAACTCAGACAAATGACCAGAAAAGTCCATGCAAACAGCCCCGCCGTATCCAGATAGACCTTGGACATATAGATGCGCTCGCCAAGAGAATAAGACGGCATACCGATAACCTCCGCCGCCACGCCCGACTTCCATGCCATACCAAGGCTGACTTGCAGACAGCTTATCAGATATGGCATAAGCGCGGGTCTGTATATATAAAAAAAACGCATTTTTCGGGAAACGCCAAAGACCCGCGCCATTTCCAAAAGCTGCGCATCCGCGCTTTTCATCCCTGCGATGGTGTTCACATAAACATTCGGAAATACAATGAAAAAACTGATAAAAAAAGACAGGCGGCCCGAACCGAACCATATCAATAAAAGCACTACAAAGGAAGCAACCGGAACGGACTTAAGCGTCGTGATAAGCGGCGCAAGAAATGTCTCCATCAGTTGATAGCGGCAGCTTAACGCGCCCAATAGGAACGCGCTCAAAAAAGCCGCCAGAAAACCAAGCCCAATCCGGCTAAAAGAAGATAAAATAATCCGGATAAAATCCTCTTTTACCATATTTTCCAGAAAAGCCCTGCCCGCCTGTAACGGACCGACTAAAAGAATCGTATTATTTATCAATGCTGCCGCCGCCTGCCAGGCACACAGCCAAAAGAGGATTACCATGCTCTTTTTTAAAAAAATTTTATTTCTTTTTGTCACAAACAACAGTACCTTTCTCTATGGAATATAGTAAAAATCATCCGCAGGAAGGCTTCCGCCCACAGAGGACGCATCCTGTCCGTATAAAACCTCCAGATATCCCGAAAGCGCAGCCTTCATATCTTCCCCATCCATATAAGTAATATTGCAGTATGGCATCGCCTTGAGCGCTACCGGCGCTTTTTCAATAATGCCATACTTTACGACAAGTTCCGCCGCCTCTTCTATGTTTTCATTGGCATACGCGGCGCTGGTTTTATGTTCTTTCATAAACGCTGCCACCGCTTCGGGATTCTCGGAAAGAAATTCTTTTCTGACAATGGTAACTCCTGTTACCAGACTGCTGCCGCTTTCTCCCTGAAGCGCCGCCCATTCTTTTGTTAAATCCATCACAATCGACAATGATTCATTCTGCATACATGCCGCTGTCACAAAGGGCTGCGGCAGCACTCCGACGGCCTCCGGATTTTGGGAAAGATAAGCCGCAACCTCCGTTGCCTCCGATTTATATTCCAAAGCTACCTCATCCGCCGTCAAGCCGTTTTCCGCTAAAAGATACTGCAATACATAGTCCGGCGTCGTTCCCTTTCCCGTCAAATAAATTGTCTTTCCGCGCAAATCCGCCATGGACTGTATGGAATCGTCTCCGGACACCATATAAAGCACTCCCAGCGTATTAATATCAATCACACAAATGGCTCCCTCTGACTTATGATACAACACACCGGCTACATTGGCCGGCACTAACGCAATATCCAGCCCGCCGGATAAAATCTGCGGCAGCAATTCGTCTGCCGCCACTGCCATTGTAAACAGATAACTGCCTTCCGCTTCTCCTTTTTCCGATTGTTCCATCAAAGAGACAAGCCCTATAGAGGTAGGTCCTTTCAAAGACCCTATATGCACATCTGTCGTAACGTCTGCCTCCACGTTTTCGGTAGTTTCCATCTTGTCCGCATTTTCTGTCTTTTCTTGTCCGCATCCTGCCAGCATCGATACCGCCAATACCATACTTATGATGATTGCCGTCAATTTTCTTTTCATGTCCGTACTCCTTTTCTTCTTCATGATTCGTGCCAATAAAAAAGCACGCCGGATTTAAGGCGCACTACCATAACGATATCATACCAGCCGCCTTTCCTCTCAGAACAAATCTTCGAGCGTCAGAATATCTTTGTGATTCCCTGTCAGGACGAACCTTTCAGGTTAGCAAATCATTCCAGATATCATTGTACTACACTGTCACGCAAAAAACAACCCGCCTGTATTCAGGCGGGCCATTCTTATCTTTTTTGAAAAGCCTGTTATTTCATCTGCTCTTCCTGCTTCTTAATCATTCTACGAACCATCTCGCCACCGATAGAACCGGCTTCTTTGGATGTCAGGTCACCGTTGTAACCTTCTTTCAGGTTTACGCCTAATTCAGAAGCAACCTCTGTTTTAAAACGGTCCATTGCTGCCTTTGCTTCCGGAACCTCAACTCTATTCGTTTTGTTACTTGCCATTTTCTTTCACCTCCGAAAATACATTCATCTTTTATCTATATCCAAGATAAGCGTTTTTCGTACCGCTTATCCCAGAAATTTTCATGACAACCCGAAACCGGATTACGTTATCTGTGTAAGCGTACTCATATCACTTATCTTGATGTTAGTATAAGCGGATTGAAAAAAAATATTTTGGTAAGTTTTAGTAATTACTTATCTGTCTCAAAAACAATTTTATCTTTCATCTGCATAACGGCGTCTTTTCCCTGTAACTGCTCTAAAATGGCAAGCCCGAAAGGAATCGCCGTTCCCATGCCGCGGCTTGTAATCACATGACCCGAAACGACCGCCGGTTCTTTCTTTACTATAGCGCCCTCTAAATGGCTTTCAAATCCGGGATTGGAGCACGCCTCTTTTCCCCGTAACATACCGCGGTGTCCAAAGATGCTCGGCGCCGCGCAGATAGCCGCAATGTATTTTTCTTTTTTATAAAAATCCTCCACCCTCGCCATCAACGCCTCCGACGCCTCTAAATTCGTAGTTCCCGGCATACCGCCCGGAAGGACAATCATATCGGTTTTATCAAAATCAACCTCCTCCATCAGTTTGTCCATCTCTACCGCAATTTTATGAGAACCGGTCACTTTCTTTTCCCCTGTAATGGAAACCATATCCACGTCAATACCGGCTCTGCGCAGAATATCCACTACCGTCAACGCCTCGATTTCCTCGAATCCATTTGCGAAAAAAACACATACTTTGCTCATTTTCAATACCCATTCCTTTCTCTCAGTCTGCGATATTTGCCGCCATATACTCTCTACTTTCGCTTATATTGTAATCTACTTTTGTCTGATATTCAATACAGGAATAAAAAGAACGCATTCCGACAAGATATTTTTCGCCGCTTATGTTATAATGTAATGAAACGCCATTCAGGTAAGTGCAAAGCCGATAAATAAACCAAAAAGGAGTCTTTTATGGAAATTGAACGCAAATTCACAGTCAAATCGTTACCCGGACATTTAGAACAATACCCTTTTCATGTGATTGAACAGGCATACTTAAATACCGACCCTGTTATCAGAATCAGGAAACAGGACGACGAATATTATCTGACTTATAAGGGAAAAGGGCTTATGGCGAGGGAAGAATATAACCTGCCGTTAAATGAAACGTCCTATTATCATCTGCGCGAAAAAGCCGATGGCAATATTATTTCTAAGAAACGATATTTGATTCCGATTGAAAATCCACAATTTACAACGGATACGGCATTTTCTGTTGACCAAGTTGGTCTAACTATCGAACTGGATATTTTTGATGAACCTTTTTCCGGCCTTATCATGGCCGAAGTGGAATTTCCGGATACCCAAACCGCCGAAGCTTTCCGCCCGGTTGACTGGTTTGATGAAGACGTCACCAATAATCCGGCTTATCATAATTCCAATTTAAGCCGCCGCGGACTGTTGTAACGCCAGCGTCCGCTTATTGTGCATACGGCTTTTTGGCAGACTCCCTTTCCACAAGTTTAGCGTCAAAGATAATCTGCTGATGCTCTTTTTTTCCATCGATGACATCTAACAGCAGTTGAATTGTTTTTTTCGCCATATCCTCCGCCGGCTGCTTCATTGTCGTCAACTTCGGATTATAATATTCTCCAAGCGAGATACCGTCATAACCGGCCACCGAAATATCCTCCGGGATTCTTTTTCCCGCCTCCAAAATCGCTCTGCACGCGCCAACCGCCAGTAAGTCCGCCGTCGCATAGACCGCTGTAACTTCCGCGCCGGACTCTAACATGCGCCTGGTTGTCAAATATCCGTTTTCCATGGAATAATGCTCGATATCCTCCTGCACATACCATATCAGATCGTCATCTATTGTAAGATGATGTTCCCGAAAGGCATCCTTGTATCCCTCCAGGCGAAGCTGTCCTACGCTGGGCTTTTCCGACCCCTCCGTAATAATGGCTATCCTGCGGTGTCCCAGACGCAGCAGATAATCCGTCATCTTTTTACTCTCTACCCTGTCATCCACCGCAATATTGGAATAACTTATGCCGTCTGCCGTTTCCGATGCTTTCGCACCAATCGTACTGAAAACAAACGGCACCGTCAGCTTTTCCAGCTTTTCCTCCGCATGATAAAAGGCGCCGCCCAGAAAGATAATGCCGCGGAGTCTTTGTTCCTTAACAAGCGCAAGCGCGACGTCCACCTCATCCTCGTAAGCCTCCACATGCCGCAGTACAAGCGCGTATTTATTTTTCTGGGTTTCCTCTTCTATTATCTGAATCATACTGCCAAAAAACGGATTGGCAATTCCTTTTACCAGAACCGCAATACACTTCGCATCCGTTCTTTTCAAATTTCTGGCGCTGTTATTGGGAATAAATCCGGTCTGCGCAATCACATCCATAATCATCCGGCGCGTCTTGGGATTGATATCCGGATGGTTATTAATCGCACGGGAAACCGTACTGACGCCCACGCCACACTGTTTTGCTATATCCTTGATGGTAATTTCAGCCATTTGCTACCTCAGCCACTTCTTTGTATTCCTAACTTCTTTGTATTTTTACTAAAGTCTCCCGTATAGTTTCGTCATTTCCCTGATACGTTTTGCCAGCGTCTCGTCAAACGCGCCGGGAAGCATTCTCCATTTCCAGTTTAAGCCTAACGTCGAGGGAATGTTGATTCTTGCCTCCGCGCCTAAACCAAGATAGTCCTGCATCGGGATAATACAGGTATCGGACACGCTCGCCATGGCGGCTCTGATAAACTCCCACTGAATCTCTTTGTTAGTGCGGATATGCAGATATCGTTTGGCAAACATCCTGTCGTGCCTGTTCAAAGACTGTAACCAGCCAAGCACCGTATCATTGTCATGCGTCCCCGTATATACGACGCTGTTTGCCGTATAATGATGCGGCAGGTAATCGCTTTCCTCTCTGGAATCAAACGCAAACTGTAAAATCTTCATGCCGGGATAGCCCGTCTTTTTCACCAGCTTTAATACGGAATCCGTCAAAAATCCCAAATCTTCCGCAATAACCGCTTTCTTTCCGAGCTTTTCTTTCATAGTTTTGAAGATATCAAATCCCGGTCCTTTTTCCCAATGTCCGAACTCGGCGGTCTCATCCCCGTAAGGAATCGAATAGTATTCGTCAAATCCCCTAAAATGGTCTATTCTCACAACATCATACAACCGGTAGCAGTAAGCTATGCGCTTCATCCACCACGCATACTCCGTCTTTTTATGGTAATCCCACGCATAAAGCGGATTGCCCCAAAGCTGTCCGGTAGCCGAAAAGGAATCCGGCGGGCAGCCCGCAACGGCAATCGGCTCCAAGTTTTTATCCAGCTGGAACAATGCGGGATTTGCCCATGTATCGGCGCTGTCAAACGCTACATAAATCGGGATATCGCCGATAATCTGAATCTTTTTGGCATTCGCATACGCTTTTAACGCCCTCCACTGCTTTGCAAAAAGGAACTGCTGGAAGCGGTAAAAATCGACTTCCGTACGGTACTTTTCCCGATACGCCAAAAGCGCATCCTTTTTGCGCAGTTTAATATCTTCATCCCATTCGATAAAGCTGACGCCGTCAAAGGCATTTTTCACCGCCATATACAGCGCATAGTCGTCCAGCCAGTAGCTGTTCTCACTGACAAAATCCTGAAACTTCCTGTCATTTTCTATATGGCTATTCTCAAAAGCTTTACGCAGAACCTTAAACCGAGACATATAGATTTTCTCATAGTCGATATATGCGATATTGTCGCCAAAATCACAGCCGTCACAGTCCTTTTTCGTCAAAAGACCATCTTCTATCAGCGTTTCCAAGTCAATATAGTAAGGATTGCCTGCAAAGGTGGAAAAAGACTGATAGGGCGAATCCCCGTATCCGGTCGGACCAAGCGGCAGTATCTGCCAGTATGACTGCCCCGCCTGTTCTAACAAATCAATAAATTCATATGCCTGTTTGGAAAAGGTTCCGATTCCATACTTTGACGGAATACTGGAAACCGGTAATAATACGCCGCTTTTTCTCATTGTTTCGACCCCCTGTATCTAAAAAAAGAACCGTTGGCAACCGTTTTGGAATTGGTTCCGGTAACGTTTCCAATCTATTGAAATCAGCATATCTCTTTTCATTTCTCTTGGCAAGAAGAAAATTTCGTATGTTTTTATTTTTAGTAATAATAGTAAAAATGATTCTGTAAAAATTGTCCACAATGCACAAAGGGAGTCTGCCAGGCAGACTCCCTTATCAGTTATATCAGGCATATCACCATCCGTGCATTACTGTATCGTTACTTCTATACAGTCTATACCGCCGCTTCTGACCGCCTCTGCATCTTTTTCCAATAAAACGCCGCCCTCCACGGTACGCCTTCCACCCGCTTTATCGCATAACTGCATCCGCTTTACCTCATATTGCTCCGGAATATAATCTTTCTTTTCCTCCAGATGATAAATCACCTTAGTTTTTCCTAAAAACGCCGCCTCTATCCGCTTTTCATCCCCGATAAGATAGGATGGGATAAGCGGCGAAAAAGCCAGCGTCAGTTTTCCATCTTTTATCGTAAACGGATGCAGACCGAACATCATTAACGACCACATATGGATAAATTCCACCGTAGAACCGCTCAGTCTTGCCACAAACCCTTTGCCGTGGAATCCGGCGTTGGGATTTTTGCTGCTGGCGATAAAAGAGGAATTTTCGTATATGCTTCTGCCGTAAACTTCCGGGTCTAAGAACGGAATCGCCGCCTTATGAAAATCATCCGCAAATTCCCGATACATACCGGATTTTAAAATCTCCAGCAGATACTTATATTCCATATGCAGCCAGATGGATTCGTTTTCCAGCCAGCCCGGCGTAAACGCCTTAGCGCGCCCGATTTCGTAAGACGCATCTTTTAACGAGGCGTTTACTTTATACATAGACAGTTTTTCATCATATAAATCGCTGTTTTTAATCTGCGCATACAGCTTCTTTTTTTCCTCCATCGGATTATCCAATTTCAGGAAACGCACCGGCCCCTCTAAGAAAAGCGGTACTTTTTTCACTTCAAAATGCAGCGGTAAAATGCCGTCCTCATCCTCTGTATAATCACTTACCTCATAACTGAAATAGGTCGGGCAGATGCCGTTTTCCATCGCGCACGCCTTTTGAATGCCCGCGCATACCACCTCGTGGAAACGCTCCAATATTTGAACCAGCCGCTTTGTGTCTTTCTGTGTCTTATTGCCGCTGACGCCGTCATAGACCTTTGCCCAGTATGCCTCTTTCACATCATTCACTTTATTCCAGTAGCGGACAACTTCCTTTTCCCGCAAAAGAGCTTCTTTCTCCTCTTCTACAAGCGCCGCCGCATCCTCCATAAACGCCGCCGTCTCCTCCAGCATGGAAAGACTTCCCGGGAATCTGTTCAGCACGGCAATCGCATACTCTAACATTCTTCCTAACTCATACGTTTCCGCCATGGAGGAGCCTAAAAGCCCCGGCAGTCCGTTCAGCGCGTCGTACCAGCCCGGTTTGCCGCCCTCCATCTCCACGCCCATGCCGTAAGCGTCCAGCGCCGCAAATTTTGTCACGCAGAGTAGCAGAATCTTTTCAAGCAGCGTGGAATGCACAATATCGCCTTTCCCATAGTCGCCGCGCACTAATTTCTCCGCCGTATCCCGCCTGCTTTCCTCATTTAACGATACATACTGGCGGACGCCGTTTGCCGTCTTCACATACCGTTTTTTCCTCGGATTAAGAGCCGCCTGCGATAAGAACCATGTATAACTGTCGTCCAGTAATATCTCCCGCTCTTTTTCCGGATAAATGTGTAAATAGCTCTCGATTAGATCCAGATTGTACGTCCAATGGTCTGACCAGTAGCCCTCGCCAAAACTGCCGTTCATCTGACCGACCGACTTGTCCATCACTTTTTCAAAATACTCTTTGACCGCCTCTTCTTCCATCCCATCCACGAGCCTGAAAAATGCACCGGGCGTAAAGGGCTTGCTTAATGCATCCACAAGACGTTTTTTCTCTTCCGGCGCAAGCTTTGCAAAAATGCGCTCCCCGTCCTCTTTGGGCAGCACATAAGTCACTTTTTCAATAGAAAGCGGATTGTAGCCGTCCAACTGAATCAAATTATAGAAAGTCCTGATATTCTCCGTTCCCACATACGGCGTAAAGAATGTATCGCATCTTCTGTTCTGGTTGACGTCCCTGTAACTTCCGTTGCCCTGGGAATAAAATTCCGGCAGCATACTGAAATAATTATATTCCCTTTCCAAATCACCGTGTTTTCGGGAATAAATGTAAAATATTTTATTCCCGCCCAGCACAATCGGATAACCGCCGCGCAGCACGTTATCCATATAAGTATAGCGGCAGTACGCGTCAAACGCCTCACATGCGGTATGCGTATCAATGCGGCTGCACAAATCGTCCACGATTTCTTCCGTCCGTGTCAATTTTGCCTCAAAATAAGCGCCGTCCATTTTCTTCGCCGTAAACTTCTGCAAAGCGCCGTAACTTTCCACCTGTCCGGTCATTTCATATATCGTAAGCGATTCTCCCGTCTTAAGCGCCGCTTTTGTTCCATAAAAACTGCACGGGAACTGATTCTGCGTTACCTGCTCCATATTCTGTAACGCCTCTATGCCTTTATCCCTAAAATTGACCGCATAAGTCAGCGATGTGTCATAGGCAAATACCACGTCCGGGTCTACAATAGCGGAAAGCCTGCTGCCATCCTCCAGACAGGCAAACGAAAAGTTCCCGCCAATAACCTCCGTTACGGAAGCAGTATCCACAATACTTGCCCTGACACGGTAAAACGGCGTTTTTGTCTCCACATGCTCCACCTGCATCCATGCTTTTACAAGCGACCCCATCGTCTTTAAATCCTCATTGCTGACGCCGTAAGGAATGCAGGCAGGTATGCCGTCGAGCATTTCCAGTTCTATCTGTTCATTTGCCATATTCGTAACCGTCACCTTGCGTACAAGCGCACCCGCCTTTTCCTCCGGCAGCGTAAAATAAGTAACGTGCGTCTGTAACTGATGCGCGGCGTTTACCTCTTCCAGTTCGAGCCTGTTTTGATAAATTATCATCTTATGCTCTTCTTTTTCATCCGCAAAAGCCTCAAAATAGACGCCGTTTACCTTTAAAAACGTACGGAAGCCCGTGCGTTTTACGTTCTGATACGCCTGATGCGCGGGATAAAACTCCATAATAGCATGGTCTTTATTTTCCACGCCGAAGCAGGAAACGCACTGTCCTCGGTTTACATAATAGCACCAACCGGGAATGCCGTATATCCCGGCGATGCCCGGAAGGAAACTGGCAAACGGGGATTTTACAGCGTAGTTTTTGATGGTAAAAGGGGGAGATTGTGTTTTCATAAGCGTTGCTCCTTTTGGTCATTATTTTTAACAGATGATTGTGAAACTAAGATTTTGCAGTCATCTGTATTTATTTTGGGTGAAAAATATTGTTATAGCAATGGAATCATATCTCGTACAGAGTGAAAAATCAAATGCGGAGTAATGTCCGAGGCTGCCGCTTCCTCCAGCGTCGCTTCCCCGCTTAACACCAGAATGCTTTTTAGCCCGTTATTTACGCCCGCGGCAATATCGGTGTAGAGCCTGTCTCCTACCATGGCTATCTGCTCCCGCTTTATTTGAACGCGCTGTGTCAGATAATCCACGATATCGCTGTTTGGTTTGCCGATAATGCGGTCGGGATAGCGGCATGCAGATGCGTGGATAAACGCATGGATTGCGCCTGCGTCCGGGATAAATCCGGTTTCTGTCGGGCAGTTATAGTCCGGATGGGTCGCAAGATAGGGCAGTCCTGCCCTGACAAAATCGCATACTTTGCACATTTTTGCATAAGTAAGAGAGGTATCAAACGCAGTCACCACGACGTCCGGCGCCGTATCGTCCAAAGTAATGCCCGCCTGTGCAAACTCCTCCTGTAATAAAGGATTCCCCAGCAGGAAAACTTTTTTCCCCGCAAAATGCTTTTGTAAATAAAAAATCGTTGCCTGCCCGGAGGTAATGATTTTTTCTTCCGTTACATCCCATCCCATACGGCGCAGTTTCTCCACATAGACCGCAGGGTTTTTGGAGGAATTGTTTGTCAAAAATACATAGCTTCGCCCGGATGCCTCTATCCCAGCAAGAAATTCTTTCGCGCCCGCAATCCACTGTTCGCCCAAATAAACCGTTCCGTCCATGTCCAGCGCAAAACAACGGATATTGTCTATGATATGTTCGTTATCCTGATTTACGGCTGGAATCGTTTTCAGGTTTGGCATACGGCGCAGTCCTCCTTTATGTTTTGTCATTCCATAATTGTTTGTTTTGCTTTCCGGTATTCTTCTAGCGTGATGCCGATAATTTCACATGCTTTGGTAAGTTCGACTTTGAGATTTTTCATAACTGATTCGATGCTTTTGACAATTCTTGCGGCATCTCCCTCCAAACGCCCCTCTGTTTTACCTTCTATGCGTCCTTCCGTCATTCCCTCTGCTCTTCCATCCGCTATTAACTCTTCTATCGCTCTGCACATATCCGCTCTTCCTCCTTCTTCTGCTGATGTTCTGTCCTTTAGTTTCTCCGCACTGATATTTAACATTTCCCCTAACGCCCAGACTGTCTCTTCGTCTATCTGTCTGCA
>JAMPFF010000043.1 GCA_023664605.1 Clostridium sp. | reverse complement strand
AAATAAACTCATCATAATCGTTACAACCTCCGTTTCCTTGCGCTCCAAATATTCTTTTAACGCATTTCTGTCTTTACAAATTTTGATTTATATTTCTCTAATCATACCACAATCACGCTTATATTTCTATTTCATTTTCATTAAATTCTTTCTGTCCTCCGCTTCTATGTCTACTCTAACAATTTGTTTTTCAGCTTTATCATTTCCATTTGTGAAACACCTTTTTTTAGCAGATAGTTTTCTATTCCTCCATATGTTTTTCGTAAGTATGTCAAAATATTCTCCATGTATTCTGATTTAATATATAATAGATAACCGGGAATACCATTCGGAATAGTTTTTGCTGCTTTTGTCATTTCATACAGATAAGCATTTGATATTTCATAGTCTGCAATAATATCAATGTCTGCTACATCTCCCAATAATAACAAAAGCGCTGAAATTACGCCTGTTCGGTCTTTCCCCTCTTGACAATGAAAAAGCGTTCCGCCCTCTGAATCAGCCATTGTATGAAAAATATGAAATATAGCTTTATCATTTTCAAGCATTTTGAAATAATTTTCAATGACATCTTCCTCTGATTTTGGCGCTTTGGGGTTAAGCGACAACGGAAAGTTATATGTCAAAAACCTTGTATCATCCGTAAAAGCATTTGGATTGATTTTTACAATGTTCTCATTCCGTAAATCTATAACTGTCTTGATATTCTTTGCTACTAAAAAATCCTTAATATCATCGGATATTTTACATGGTGCGTCACTGCGGATAAATCTTTGATATTTGATATAGCTGCCCTTAGTTGTTGGAGTATATCCTAAATCTCTCGCATTAAATGTATTTTCCCAATGATACCTCTGCATTGCTTTTTTCCTTTGCATACTGAAACGCTTTGACAACATAATCTGCGCTGCCGCTCCCATTTCTCGTATCAAACATTGTTTTCAGATAATCGTTAGAATATATTTCTATAATTGTTTTGCAATAGTCCTCATGATTGCCCAATATGTCAGGCGAAACATTTCCATATGCAAAACTGATTATCTCCTTGACAATACCCTGTACTTCATCAGCAGATACATCTTTATCTTTATGAGACGCTAACTTTTGGAATAAATCTATTTGTTTTAGTTCTTCCGGAATTTTGGATAACTTTTCCTCCACGACTTCCGAAAAATGTGCAAGATTATATTTCACGGATTCAGTAAAGTTTTCAACACTTCCAAAGTGCGCAATGGCGTCTTTTGCTATTTCTGTTTCGTCATCCTTAATTTTTTGGATAAACATGTCAAAATTTTCTATGCTGCCCCAATACTTAACAATATCATCTGCACTGTTATGTTTAAAATCTTCCAGTGCCGCAATATAGTCAGACAAATCAAATTCTTTAAAACTCATACATTGTTCCCCTTTCTCTAATCGGCTAAGAAGTTGTATCAATCTGTCCAGGCGATTACGTTTTAACAGGAGCAGTTCTTTTTGTTTTTTAAAAGCAAGCATTCTGTCAAAATCAGGCTTTTCCAAAATTTCCCTGATTTCTTTTAACTGAAAACCTAACTCTTTAAAAAAGAGAATTTGCTGCAGTGTCTGCAAAGTTTCATCATTATACAACCGATAACCGGATGAAGTAACTTCGCTTGGTTTTAGCAACCCTATTTCATCATAGTATTGTAATGTGCGTATGCTGATACCTGTTAATTTTGCAACCTGGCTCACTGTTTTCATTTTTAACTCCTTATTCTAATAACGGGATATAGGTGATTACGAACCTCATTTTTCATAAGCATATATTATCACGTAACGTGAGAGTCAACATATTTTTATTAAAAAAGACGCATAGATTTTTCTATGCGTCTTGACATAAAAACGGGAACCACTCGGTTCCCGATAATTTCTTCAGCTTTTTTTAGACAGGTACATCTGACGAACCCCTCACAATTTCTTCAGTTTTTTTTAAGACAGGTACATCTGACAAACCTCTCAAATCGAAGTTCTCACTTCTACTATCATAGTATTACAAAAAATGTGGAATGTCAATCAAAAATATCACTCACGCCGTCCATATCATTACTTTCTGCTATAAAATTCGCCCTGTTATTTTATGATAACATTCTCTATAAATATTGGCTGTTGCATTCACGATATTTTCAGGAAGTTCAGGAGCAGGCGTTACACCATTCAATTCATGTTCAATTAGCCAATCACGAACAAACTGTTTGTCATATGATTTTGGCGATACGCCGACCTGATAATCAGCCAACGACCAAAACCTGCTGGAATCCGGCGTAAAAATTTCATCTCCGAGGATAAGCATACCATTCTCATCATATCCAAACTCAAACTTTGTATCTGCAATTATAATATCATTTTTTAACGCCTTTTCATAGCATGTACAATAAAGTTTCAGGCTAATATCACAGATTTTGTCTGCTGCCTCTGCTCCAAGTTCCTTTCTCAGTCTCTCGATGGAAATATACTCATCATGTTCCGTGCTGCTTTTTACAGATGGCGTTATAACGGGTTGTGCCAGCTTTTGTGCCAGTTTGTATTCCCCCTTCACAGCTTGTGTACAGAAAGTATGATAGGTTTTGTATTCTTCCCACATACTGCCAAACATATATCCCCTTACAATAAATTCATAAGGCAGCATTTTCAGTTTCCGTACAAGAACGGTGCGGTTTTCATAACATGCAGGATTTTTGGAAAAATAAGCAGGCATATCGGAAAGATTAGTGGAAATAACATGATTGGGAATTATTTTCGCGGTATAGTCAAACCAATACTGCGATATGAGATTCAGGGCAACGCCCTTATCCTTTATTGTTGACTTTAAAATAACATCAAATGCCGAAATCCTGTCTGTAGTAACGATTACAAGTTCCTTTTCATTAATTTCATAAATATCTCTGACTTTACCTGAAATTATTTTTTTCATAACACCCCTCCAATTATAGCATAGTAGTCTGCTTCATCGCGTATATCGTATCCATGCAATGTTTGTGTGGTATACCCCCGCTCATACAGTCAAAAACAGTCTCGTTACACGACCTTATGAGCCAGTCGGCATAATAGGTAAACAGTTCGCCGGAAATCCATTTGTGTCGAAATTCACTATCATCAGGAGGATTCTTTACAAATGGTTTTTTTACAAAAACATTAAGTGCATGAAGCCCTCCATTAGAAGTATGTTTCTGGTAATTCTCTAAAATTTCTTCCCTGAGTTTTGGCGGTATATAGTGCAAAGCCCCCGAACAAAAGATAATATCAAATGTTCCCTCAATCCTAAAATCCAGCATATTTGCCTGAAAGAAATTTACTTTTGCCTGCATCTGTTCAGCAAGTTGCCTTGCCTTTTCAAGCCCTGAATTAGCTGCGTCGAAAGCGGTTACATTGTATCCATTTCTTGCAAAAAATACGGCATCTTTCCCCTCACCGCAAGCCACATCAAGCAGACGGAGCGGTTTTACCGGCGGACATAGTTTCATCACTTCATAGCACATATTGGAGGGCTGGATTCCCCAATAATATCCATCCACTTTATAGCGTTCTTCATAATCGGTAATCTTCTGCTGTTCTGCGGCATATCCGAGAAGTGAATCAATATTACAATGTAACGCATTTGCCAAAAATGGCAATACGGAAATATCCGGGAGCGAATTACCTGTTTCCCACACTTAAAGATACTACATCAAAAGTCCACGCTTATACTACTTGCTGTTATATAGGGATATACCGGAAAGAACAGGGAAAAAGCCGCTTTCAGCTTGAAAAGTATTTCATTTATTGACAATAAAGTAGAAGTTGCACTCTCCCTTATTTCCTTGATAATAACACGCCTAGCGTCTAGGCTGTCACAAAGTGCTTGATGAGGTCTTGCACGAATCTAGCACGGCTGACTGATACGGCTATTTATGGTAAATAATGTTATTTTTTGTAGAATGTTTCCATATATATGTCATTATTCCCTTGCTAATCTGATTTTACTTTGATATAATAGAGAAACAAGATAAATAGTAATTAAAGGCAGATGATAAGGGGCGGCAACCCCTTATCACCCTATGCAGGAGACTTGCACTCTCCCACACAGCAATATTATTGCACCTACCTTATTGTAATCAATTTGCCTGATATTTTCAAGTATATCAGGCTAATATTGGATAGAAAGTGTTGTGGTGTTTGATATATCAGCGGTGTAGGAAAACAGATTTCCTGCGCCGCTTTATTATTTATCTTGACAGATTGGCAGAGGGGTTATGATATCCCCTCTCTGCCGGACTGTTCAAGATTTTACTGTATGTATGAAATGGCATGAATACATTCAATTTTTTTGCCAACCAAACAAAACAAAACATGGAGGTAATCAATTATGAAGAAACTTAACAAAATCTTTGCAGTAATGTTCGCACTTGCGCTTATCCTTGCACTCCCTAATCAGGCAATGACGGCTCATGCACAGGGATTCACTGGAACAGATGGAGGATATGAATGCGGAAGAACAATGCCCGATGATTATTGGTCTTCTGGTTCCAACAGCGGCAGTTCCAGCTCTTCCAGCGGAAGCTCTTCCAGCGGAAGCTCCGACAGCGGCTCTTCCTATTCCGAACCCAGCTATGACGGCGGTTCTTCCAGTTCCTATGACGGCGGTTCTTCCAGTTCCTCCGACAATGGCGGCTCTTCCAGTTCCGCGCCTAAGAAGAATGCAAACGACGTGACAATGAATGTCACGGGCGGACAGAAATTCCGCGTTGTTATGAACTTCAACCACACCTATTATGAAGTGTACCACTGCGGCATCAGCAAAGCGACTTTCAGCGTGGCGGACAAAGACGGAAACCCTGTATACTACAAGAACATCACTGTAACGCAGGGTGATGACGGTCTCTGGTATCTGGACATTGTCTTTGCGGATGAAGTTGACACCACAGGCTATGTTGTAGGCTTATCCAAAGGCGATGCGTCCTACCTGTCCACGGAACTTGGCGTGAGCGGCATCCGTATCGCGGGCAATGTGGTATTGTCTACAGCAACCGCGCCGGCAACAGATACAGAAGTTGCTTCTGAACCGATTGGCGTACGCATATGTAATTGTGGTTATACCATGGATATTTACACCTACGGCTTATCTGATAATGAAAATGACACATGGAAAGAACATTCAAAAGAGCATCTTGCAAAGGGTGAACCTACGAATTACCATGACAAGGCAAACTAAAACACAGCACACAAGACAGGAGGGATTCTTTCCCTGCTGTTTTTTTGGCTTTTTCTGATTTTTCCAAAATAAAAAAGAGCGTCTCCCGCTCCCTCTAATGCTTTTCTTTATCATTCCACTGCATTTCAAACTAAATTTTTTTATATCTTATAGGGGCAAAACATACGTTTTGCCTTTTTTCTCGGGGATAATCCCCGTACCCCTTTTTATTTACGATAAAAATTTTTATTAAATTGCTTGCAAAGCCTGTCTCACTTCTTTACAACCTCTCTTTATATTTATGTCTTTTTGGATGGGTTTTGTCAAGCGGTTCATGAAAAAATTAACAAAAAATTTACAAAATGATGGGTTCCCAAAAAAATGATGAAAGGAGTTATTATAATGCGCATTATATGAAGCAATTCATATGCAAAATGAAAAACTGAAACGCGAATTAGAAAATGAAAAGATTGCTGAACGTGAAATAGCCGATACGGAAAACTACATGTCCATAGAGGTTATTATGAAGAAAATTGAAGAGATACGGAAAGAACGCCAGAAAGCCTCCCCTAAATATACCCAGAAATATTTAGCAGACAAAGCTGGCGTTTCCCTTTCCACTTATGCAAATTACCTGTCCTGCGCCAGCGACAACATTAAATTGAAAACAGTCATAAACATTGCAAATGCGCTTCAATGCAGGCTTTCCGACCTCTTGGATGAAGAACTTTGACAAAAGAATTTTAGACATTCAATAAATTTTTTCAAAAACTTATTGAATGTCTAATTCACCGGATATGGTCAAAGCAATAATGATTATAACAGCTGGAAAATGGCTTATTTTGAAAGGGGGGATTCCTATTGAATGTTTCAATATGCCACGTTTTAAACATGGCGCAGAGTAACTGTCAACCTAACAATATTTTCTCTGAAAGGAGCAAAAAACATGAATAAAGAAGTTATAGAAACAAACGCAACAAATCCGGCAAAGGCGGAAAATTCCGCCAGCGGAAATAACCTTGATGTGAAACCTGCGTATATGGATATCACGGGTGTAAGCGTTAAAGAATTGCTTGCACGCCCAGAAGTGCAGGCGGCATTGCAGAAACTTGTTTTTCTGCCGGAAGTGGTGGTTGTGAAAAAGGTGCGAAAGCCTTTTGAGGATAAAGAAACAAAAACCACATCCCAAAAAATCGAAGTCATCAGCGGAACAACCTTAGAGGATTTCCTCTCCTTTGAATTGACACTTCTTAATGCAGAGTTAAAAGAAGAAGCAATCAACAAAAAGTTCCGCATAGTTGATTTCACATTCGCGCTTTCAGCAAATATGAAAGACGGGAAGTTTAGCGGTTATGCCGCAAGAGGTCTAAGAGTAATGGCAACCAAACTGGAAGAAGTAAGGGGGAACTAAAAAATGAAAGGCATAAAAATACGCACCGACGGAAAAACGGCAACAATCACAAAACAATTATTACTGCTTATGTCCTTAATCTTTATAACCATTCCCGCCATTGCAGGCAGGAGAGGCGCAACCGCCTCTCCTGCAATCCGGCGGATGTTACAGATTATGTTTGTTTCGGGTATCGCCCTTTTGACAGTCCTTTCCCTGACGGTATGGCTGTTGTCGCGCTATTCGCCCATAAAGCGGCTTAAAATCCGCAAAAAAATCATCCTGTTTACCAGAATGTTCCTGCACGCGGAAGAAGATGGGGTTTTCCTCCACTGCGTCCGATGGCGGTATAGCGTGGAAAATGAAAAGATTACAGTCGTCTTATACCCGAACGGACTGGAAAAAGACACCGCGGACATAGGACGCAGGCTGTCGGAATATCTGGGGGAAACCCTCATCAAATATGAAGAGCATGACAACATGGCGCGCTATATCTTCGGACAGACGCCCCAACGCTTTGACGCTGTGGAAAAAATGTCGGAGGGGATGGACAAAGTGTCGGGGCATTATACGCCGATGCTAAGTTATGAACCGATTCCCATTTATGGCGGGGTAGATTGGAACTTTAAGAGTGAAGCACTCCACATCCTTTTGATTGCTCCCAGCGGAGCCGGAAAAACACGCCTTTTAGCATATTTAGGCGGCATGGTCTTAAAACGCCAGCACAGACTGTACGTGATAGATGCCAAAAATTCCGACTTCGGGATGTTATTCCGTCATGCTGGCGTTCCGGTTGCCACAAACACGGAAGAAATTATCCGACTGCTCACCGTACTTGTAGAGGAGATGGAAAAACGCTATTCCATGCTTCTTGCAGACAGCAGTTACACAGATTTTGCAGATATGAAGATGCAAGGACATATCCTGATTTTTGATGAAGTCCTTTCTGTCCTGTTTAACGCTGACAAAAAGGATAAAGCAGAGATTGAGCGTCTGCTTGGACAGATTGCGCTAAAAGGCAGAGCCGCCGGATTTTCAATCGTCCTCACGGCGCAGAAGTTAAATGCAACCGATTTGCCAAAATCCATAACAGAGCAATGCCAGACGCGCATTATTTTGGGGGCGAATGTTTCAGAAGAAACCTTTCATCAGGCAACCGGAATGTATAAGAAAGACACCGGAAACATCTACAAGGGGGGCGTGGGAAAAGGTTATGCAGTCACGCCGGACACTGCCGGAGCCTGCTATATTGAAACGCCCCTGTTTCCTGAAAATATGCGGGAATGCTTAGTGCTGTTAAAAGAATTGAGAGACAGGGGGACTCCATATGGCGATGGACATTAAAGCGTTCCATGCACTGGAACTGGAAAATGGTGAGACCTGCATCATCAGTACGGACAAAAGGCAGATGGCGCGGTGGTATGCGTTAGATTATCTGAAAGAAAAACCTCTGCCGACAGAGAAAGGCTACCGCGCTATTGTTGCCGACGGCTACCGTTTTACACCCGCCTTTCGCAAAAAGGAAACGTGAGCCTGCCGGATTCCCCAGCCGCCCTATGACCCGTAGGGGTTGCGCGCCCGCTTTTTTAAGGCGGCGCACAAAGCAGGGAATGGCGGCAAGGGGCGGCTTTGCTGCTTCTTGCCGCTGTCTCCCTGCGGATGTGCGGCGGCAGGGGAAACAGGCGGGCGCAACATTGCCATTACTTGACAAATGGCAATGTTGCGACGATAGCGCAAGAAAACATAGAAACGGAGGCAGATTGACATGGAAACAGAAAGTTCTTATTTTGGTAATTATAAAGAATATAACCGACGCACAACGGACTATGGAAACGGGAAGATAGAAGTAGCGGCTTACCATCCCTCACGGTTCCTCTATGTAGGAGAGCGCAAAGAGTCATCCGGCAGGATAGGCGAAACGTCTGACAAGGCGCAGGAGGCACGGACACGCCGACAAATATATGCAATCAGACGAAAAATAAAAGGCTATGCGCTTTCCAATAACTTCCGCTGGTTCGTGACGCTTACCTTTAACCCTGAAAAAGTAGACAGTTTCGACTATGCAACGGCAAAAACCATTCTTCTAAAATGGTGCCGGAGAATGAGGAATAGACATAAACGGTTTGATTATCTGCTGGTTCCTGAACTGCATAAGTCCGGTGCAGTCCATTTCCACGGACTATTAGGCAATATACCCGCCTACTTTGCAGAAGCCATAAACCCAAAGACCGGAAAACCCATTATCAGGCATAACAGACAGGTATATAATCTGACAGAATGGGAATACGGTTTTAGCGACTGTGAAAAGATTGAAAGTCCGGAAAGAGCCGCATCCTATATCACAAAATATGTAACTGCCGCCCTGCTGACAGATAAAAATATGTACAACAAGAAAAGATATTTTAATTCACAAGGATTGTCTAAACCTACCGTATCTTACGATATGGATGACAACAGCGACCTAAACGGTTTTACCCCTAATTTCGGAATCATTGAAACCGACGAAAACGGCAGAAACTTCATAAACATAGGCATCTACAATCTGGAATCAGACCCCCAGACCGAAAGATTAGTCCAGACAGACACCTGTTACTTCATAAGCGCAAAGCCTGAACATATAAAAGAGCATCAAGCCACAAAAACGGCGGCAGTAACAAGCCGGAAAGGAAAAGAACATGGACAAGACTAATACCCCCCGCGAAACACATATCCGCGTTGAAAATAGACATATGGAACATGAACACGCTCCCCATGAAAACAAATATTTTGTCATAGGGAATAACAAAATAATAATAAATGAGCATTTCAGAAATGACGGCAGAGCGTTAAAATCAATACTTGAAAAAGTGATTTTAGAAGCTGGAAACAACCAAAAAACGGCATAAAACCTTGAAAAATAGCCTGTTCTGTGATATACTATATATCAGCAAGAAGTATATTATATGCGTGGGCTTATTAAAAGGAGGATGAAACATGAAACCCACAGCATACAACACAGCATTATATTTACGCCTTTCCCGTGATGATGAATTACAGGGCGAAAGCAACTCCATATCTACCCAGCGCATGATGCTTCGTAAATACGCAGAGCAGAACTCTTTTACAGTCGTCAATGAATATGTGGACGATGGCTATAGCGGCACAAACTTTGACAGACCGGATTTTAAACGCATGATGGACGACATAGAAGCAGGTAAAATAAACTGTGTGATTACAAAAGATTTGTCACGGCTTGGCAGAAACTATCTGCAAACAGGCTACTATATGGAAGTAGTCTTTCCAGAGCATAATGTCCGGTATATAGCCATTGACAACAATGTAGACAGTGAAAATCAGCAGGACAATGAATTTACGCCGTTCTTAAATATCATCAATGAATGGTATGCCAGAGATATCAGCAGGAAAGTCAAACGCGCCTTGCGCACAAGAAATGAAGCGGGCGCACACTACAGCACATATGCGCCTCTGGGATATATCAAAGACCCAGACAAAAAAGGGCATCTTTTAATTGATGAAGAAACGCGCTGGATAGTGGAAAAAATCTATGATTTAGCACTTCAAGGGGCAGGGGCGGCAAAGATTACAAAAATTTTGACTGCTGAAAAAGTCTCTACTGCTGGCTGGTTAAACTACAAAAAACACGGTTCATTTGCAAATATCTATGCGGGTGCGCCGCCGGAAAAAGCCTACGCATGGACGATTGCACAGGTGAAAAGCATCTTAAAGGATGAAACTTATATCGGCAACAGCGTCCACAACAAGCAGAGCAACATTTCTTTCAAGAATAAGCGCAAGGTTCGCAAGCCGCAGGATGAATGGTGGAGAGTAGAGAACACGCACGAACCTATCATTTCAAAAGAAGATTTTGAAAGCGTTCAAGAGATGATTACTAGCCGCCGCAGACAACAAAAAGATGGCACGACGCAGATTTTCGCCGGACTTGTAAAATGCCCAGACTGTGGCTGGTCGATGCGTTTTGGCACAAACCGACAGAACAAAACGCCTTATAGCCACTATACTTGCAGTCAATACGGGCAGGGGTTAGGGCAATGCTCTCCCCACTATACCCGTTATGATGTGCTTTATGCCTGCGTTTTGTCAAGGGTTCAATATTACTGCAAAGAAGTACAGAAAGATGAAAGCCGGATTTTAAAACAGATTCTTAAAAGCAGTGACAGTGAGCGCAATTCATCAAAGAAAAAAGCGGCATCTGAACTGAAAAAAGCACAGAAGCGGCAGGCTGAAATTGACAACCTCTTTGCCAAACTGTATGAAGATAGGATAGCGGATAAAATCACGGAACGCAATTTTTCCATGCTGTCCGATAAATACCAAACAGAACAGGCAACGCTTTCACAAAACATTGATTTACTGCATCAACAGCTTGCACAAGATACGCAGAAAACAGCGGATGCCGAAAAGTGGATAGCACTCATAAAACAATATGTACCGCCTACTGAATTGACATCTGAATTATTGAATGCGCTCATAGAAAAAATCATAGTCCATGAAGCTGTGAAAGATGAAAATAAAAACAGAGTGCAGGAAGTAGAGATATACTACCGCTTTATTGGTAAAATTGATTAAAACAAAAATCTTCCCTGTGACAAAAGCCGCAGGGAAACAAATCTAGTAACCAATATCTTTAACTATGAGAAACGCCATTTTCCCACTTTGAGACCGCCTGGAATGAAACATTGACGAGTCCTGCTAGTTCCTCTTGCGTAAGACCCTGCTTTTTTCTCAATGTATGAATGTTTTTTCCGATTATGTTTCCCATAGAATTACCATCCTTTCAGGATGAGTATATCACAGCAGATTGGTCGAAAAAATAGACTGCTTTTTGAATCTTGACTGAATTTCAACTTGCAGTAGAAATAGATAAATCAAGATACTTCTCCCCCGCTCTCTCCACATTTTTTATATACCAGCTCATAAGATGCCTTAAATAATGCAGCAGCGGATAGGAACGCTATCGCTTCCATGACATACATATGAAGCAAACCTGCCTGATAAAACGCCGCCATGATATCTATAGCTGTATGAACAAGAATTGCCGCCGGATATAACCACAGCTTCTTTTTATCATGCGCCGCGCAAAATACTAAAATAGAACAGGCAATATGAAACATAAGCGCACTGATTCTTTCTAACACGGCTATAGCAACATTAAAAAATGATATCGACGCGATTGTCTGTGGCAGTGCCTTTACTGCCTCGATTTGTTCTGCCGCCCCTCCTGCCTGCGCAATCAGCAAATCCAGTTGTCCTGCATTAATCACTAACCCATATACAAAATAGGAAATTCCCACGCTTACTAAAATATACATAACCTCAAATCCGCCATGTCCGATTCCATAGGAAATGGCTATTCGTCTGTCTGTATTCTTTTTCAAAATAGATTTATAGGCTATAAATCTCCCGGTTTCCTCAAAAAGTCCTGCCAAAAGCGCCGCCGTCAAAGAGTAAGCGTAAACATTGCCTGATATTGCTTCTCCTACAGGATTATTGGGCAATAAAAGAAAATATTTAGGAATGGTTTCCAGCACAACCGCTGATATAAAAAATGTTGCCGCGCCAACAAGAACAGGTTTTAACGGCTGTTTTGTTTTCTTTTTCCACACAACTACAAGAATTATCGGCAAAACAAGCCCGCAAACCGCCATAGCAAGGCATGAAATTAATGCTGCATTACTGATTACCATTGTTACTCTCCTCCTTATCATCACTCATTTCTATACACCACATCTTCCTCTTACAGCATGGGCAAGTTAATTTGCGTGTTTTGGGCGTATGATTCGCAAACATTGTCTCCGTCTTTGAGGGTTTAAAGGTCGTATGGCATTCCGGGCAGAGATATTTTATATGCCTGTACCAATACGGAAACAAAATGAAAATACAGCCAATCACCAATACCATACTAACCGCAAAAGGCATCCAGTTTTTTGTATAAATACCATAAACAAAACCGGCAATCTCCAACGCCTCAATCGGAATCCCCACCATCAACATATTCCTGTAAATCTTATTTAAGTTTTTTCTGTTTTCCATAATCATTGATATGTCATGAATTGATTTTTCTGATATTTCATCAAAATTCTGCATCATATCCTGCATTCTTTTGACTCTTAAAAGCTGTTCGTTCTTTTCTGAAATATCTTTTTCCAGGTCTGTCATCTGCTGTTTCAGCAAAAGCGAAACTACCTCTTTCGCTTCCGATGAATCGAGAATATCCGCAATGCTTTTCAACGAAAGTCCCAGTTCCTTTAAAAAACAGATGGTTTCCAGTGTCGCCACGTCTGCCTCCGTAAATAATCTTCTTCCTCCTTCTGATAGTTTACTGGGTACCAGTATTCCTCTTTCATCATAATATTGAACTGTTCTTACAGAAACATTACACTTTTTTGCCAGTTCTCCGGTCGTGTACATTGACATATCATATCCTCCTTTCTGAGGCTAATATACAATATAACGCTGCGTAACAAGCAATACATTACGCAGCGTAATTTTTTATTTTTTCTTTATTTCCCTATCTGATACACCGATTGCAATAAAAAGTCCTGTGCGTCGCCCGCCAGTATTTCCACCCGTCTCTCGCCTGCGTCCATATCAAAGAAATTATCCGACAATTTTACATCCCCGTCCACGCCCTGAATCTCCACACTTTTCGCATAGGCTTTGGATGATATTATCAGGCTGTCGCCCTCCCTGCGCCATGACAGCTTCGGGTCTGCAAATGCAAAATGTTTCGGAGCCGTAAAAAGACACCCATTCCGGGAGACAGTTTCACCATTTACACAAAACCTGCAGCGCAAATAAATATGCAGTTCATCATAATCTGAAAAATCCAGTTTATCCAGCCATCTGCCGTCTAATGGCGGCACGGCAACGTCTTCTTTCCCGGATAATAAAACCGTGCTGTCCGGCTCGCAAAGTTCCCAGTAAACCGTTCCCGCCACCGCCTGCATGGTCTCATTTGCCACATGAATCCTTACGGATTTTTCAATCGGCGCAGGCTGCTCAATACAATAGGGTCTTTCGCTTAACTCTCCCTTTTCCTCACAGGAAATCATAATCGGAGCAAACGCTCTTTTTTCCGCATAATGAAGCGCTTTCCATCTTCCATAGTAATCAATGCCCGACCATGATGCAACAGGCCAGATATCGTTAAGCTGCCAGACAACAGTTCCCATGCATCTGCCCCTATGCCGCCTGAAATGTTCAATTCCATAACGGATTGCATCCGCCTGTAAAAGCTGCGACGCATAAAGAAGCATCTCAAAGTTTGCCGGATAGAGATAGGTCGCCGACAGATAATTCAAAATCTTGCCGTTTGCCGCCTTGTTTCGCTGGTGCATCTCCATCACTCTGGAAAATATATTCCTGTCCTCCGGTTCGGTATAGGTTTCTACCGTCTTCAAACACGGAAAAGACTGAAAACCAAATTCGGACAAATAGCGGAAATAAAACTTTCGATATTCCGTAAAAGGTTTATTGCCATGCCATACATCCCAATAATGCGTATCCCCTCTGTTTTCATCCCACGGATTATCAAAGTTGCCGCCGGAAGAAGGGGAAGAGGGCCAGTAAAAAGCTGCCGGGTCTTCCTCTTTCACGATTTTGGGGATAATATATTCATACAGCTTAATATAATCATACTTCTGCTTAATAGATGGCTGCCATGCCCCATCTAACGTCTGTGTCTCCATCTCGTTATTGCCGCACCACAGCCCAAGGCAGGCATGATGGCGGATTCGTCTGATATTATCACGAATTTCCGCGCTGATATTTCTTTCAAATTCTTCGTCCAGCTCATACTGTGCGCAGGCAAACATAAAATCCTGCCATACAATGAAACCCAGCTCGTCACAGGCATCATAAAACCAGTCATCAGGATAATAACCGCCGCCCCATACCCTGATGCAGTTATGGTGTGCCGCTGCGGCATCTTCCAAAAGCTTCCGCGTTCTTTCTTTTGTAACTCTGGACAAAATGTTATCCTCCGGAATATAGTCCGCCCCCATGGCAAAAATTTTAACGCCGTTTACCTCATGCGCGAAGCATTCTCCCCATTCGCCCTTATCAGTATTCACGTTCATGGTACGCAGGCCGATTCTTCGGATAAAAGAATCCAAAACTACTCCCGCCGCATCTTCCAATACAACCTCTACCGTATATAAAGGCTGCTCTCCGTAGCCGTTCGGCCACCATCTCTTGGGATTTTCCACCGTTAATCTATCCCAATCCGCCACTGTATGGACAAATCCCTCCTCATCCCTGCATATGGAGGATTTAGCCGCAATCCGCACCCCTTCCGGGTCAAATAACGCTGTCTTTATGACAAGTTCGTTTTCCTGCGGCGCATCATCCGTAAAATACTCTATCGTCACATCCAACACAACCGTTACCTGCTGCGTTTTTGTAGCCGCTTCCTGCCACGCTTCTGCACCTACTGCCTTTCCCGTTTCCGCTGCCGCATATACTGTTTCTGCTTGCAATGTCTCCTGCCACTCCTGTGTTATGTAAACCTGTTCCAACCCTGCCTTATTTCCCTCGATAATGGAAACATCACGAAAAATACCGGCGTCGGGAAGCCTCGGCCCCCAATCCCAGCCAAACATACAGTGAGCCTTTCTAAGATGCGGAAAGCCTTCCATACATTCTTTTGCGCCTCCGGTATAAACCTTTTCATTTTCCGCGGCAATATATTTCGTAGGAGAATAAATTACCACTTTAAGCCGGTTCTCTCCCTCTTTAGCCGCTCCCCGTATATCATATTTCCAAGTACGGTGCATATTGTCGCAATGCCCGAGATATATGTCATTTAAATAAATATCTGACAAAGTATCAATCCCCTGAAAGCACAACAGCAAACAGTCTGCCTCAAGCTGTTCTTTTGTCAAATAAAAGGTTGTGCCAAAACAAAAATCCTGCTCCATCAGTTTCAGCGCGTCCAGTTCGTTCATTTTGTCATATGGGTCTGGCATCAACCCTTTTTCCAGCAAATTGCCATAGACACTGCCGGGAATCGTCACATCCATCCATTCCTGTGTAATATGATAGACATTATCGCCAAGAATCTTCATCTGCCAGTTTTGATTCAATTTTGTTGTTTTCATTTTAATCTCCGTTCCGAAACATTTTGCACCTTTTCTCCACTCTCAAATCCGCGCTTTCGCGCTCTATGTCCGATTTCATCGGCCATTTGCTCGTTCATGCCGCAGCAAAAACAAATGTCTGCTTCACAGCCGCTTGTTTTTGCTGTGCGGCCATTACATTATACCATCTAATCCGCCATCTTGCATTTATTTTCGCTTCCTATTATAATAAATCATTAAGTAATCATACCGGCTGTTTGCAATAAGGCATCCCTGCTGGAAATACCGCGGAAAGGCGGGAACATGACAATGGAAATGGAAAACGGCGCAAAAGAAAAGAAAAAAAGAACGGCAAAACAAATTGCCGCTCTTACTTGTGTCATGATTCTGGCCGGCATGTATCTGGTAACGTTAATCGTTGCCTGCCTGGATTTCCCGGGCACGGAAAACTGGTTTGCCGCCTGCCTGTTTGCTACCATCGGACTGCCGATTTTACTCTGGCTCTATCTCTAGCTCTATAAACTTATGAAAGAAAGACGCAATACGGATACGGAGCAGGAGGTTACGATAAGCCACTTTTCCGATAAGCGAAAATAAAACAGCCAAGCGCCGCCATTGTCTTATCTTTTCTTTGCGCCATCTAGTTTTCCTCCTCCTGACTTTTTAGTCGCGCTAACGCCCTTTCCATTTCCTGATTCTCCAGACGTGTCTTAATGACGGTAACCGCCGCACTCACGATAAAGCAAATAGCGAAACAAAGAATAAACATCGCCCACGGCTGCCACATATCCACGGGAAACCATCCGAAACTCACGATGAAAACCGCGATAACAGCCACTTCCGCCGTCACCATGCAGACTGTTCTATGCGGCACTGTCATTTTTTTAATAAATGTATCTGTAAAAAAGAAAAATCTGAGCGCTGCAGTACAAACAGACACCAGTAAAAACTGCATCATCGTGGACACCGTCAGTCCCTTGCTGCCAAGTTCAAATATTGTAGAATACTCTTTTGCGCTCTCACCGAATAAAGTGCAGAATACATTTAAAATACATACTGTCACGCCAAAAATCACAAGAACTTGACCGATATAGTCAAAAATCGTTTTTCTCTCTTCCATGCTACGCCTCGCTTTCCTCGACATACGAATTGTTTTTCCTCTTCAATCCCAGCCTGACTTTCAGATTCTCCGCATACTGTCTGGACACCATAATCTGTTCCCCGTTTTCCAGCGTGACCCTGATTCTTCTGTTTAAGTCGGCTTTCATCGACTGTACATACTTTAACTGTAACAAACAGGCTTTGCTCACCCGGAAAAATCCGCACTCCTCCAACTGCTGCTCCAATTCATATAACTTAAAGTTGGATTCATATACGCTCTCTTTCGTATAGATAAAAGTCTTTCTGTCCACCGCCTCTATATAGACCACTTTGGAAACATCCAGAAAATAGATTTCGTCATCTTTTGTCACGGTCAGTTTCTTTTCCAGAATATGAAGCATCGCCAGCATTTTCTCTATCTCCGGCGTCAGTTTCTTACACGAAATGGCAATATGTGTATCCGCTATATTTTCATCCACATTAATTTCTATCTTCAAGGCTTCACCCCTCTCCTGTCAGAACATATCACACTCGCTGCCGGCTTACAAGGCGTTATAACACAAAATGCCCGATTTGGTACATAACATACCAAAAAACAGCTTAAAAGCAAAACAGCCGGAAAGATTCTTGTTTCTTTCCGACTGCTCCGATATTTTCATCTGCTTTAATATCATAATACATAGGAATACCAATTATCCGTAATTTCGCTGTAACCATGGTGGCGATACACTTTAAAATAGCTATATTCATTGATATCTTCCGGTAAATCCCGGTCTAAATAGAAAAATCCCTGCTCACCGTCCATAAACAGCATACAGGCAAGGAAGATAATACCCAGCAGACCTAAAAGCGCAATAAGCGCTGGTTTTTTCGTTGCTTTTTCTTCCGCCATTTCCTTTATCTCCTGTTTTTTCCCTACATCCAAACAAACATCTCATCATCCTCATCTATGTAAATAAAATATTTCCCAATAGCCATATGATACTTTACATCCGTTAAATCAACTTTCACAGGTTTCTCATATACGGTTACGGCAGGAACGGCTACATGCGCATATTTAGTCGGTTCCCGCCATCCCCACCGATAAACTTCCCCTTTGTCAGTGCATGCGACGCCTACGTTCTGATTAAGCGATATGGAAGAGATGTTATCTGCCAATACTATTCTGCTTACTTCATACTTATCTGCAAATGTGGCTGTTTCATAATGATGTCTATACAAATCAATATTATAAATATATAATTCATTTTCATTATCCATCATCTGAATAGCAAGCCCCTTATTCCCCTGTACCATACTTTTTACGTTTTCTGTTACAAAGCTTTTCGCTCCATCTTCCATATTCCATAAAATATGATTCTCGTCAAGGATAAACACTTCTTCTTTGGTAGACGCAATACTTAACATTGGCGTTTCCATGTCAATAATTTCCATATCCTCCATACCCGGATTAATATTCTCCTTTGGAGACCACATGCAGACAGCTTTTTTATCCGTCTCGATGGCAAACTTCTTATATACCGCATAAATTTCTGTTACTTTCGGTATATTTTCCAACTGCCATATTTTCCAATTCTCTCTCTTATTTATTTTTATCTGAACTTCTATTTCTCCCTCTTCATATTGAGATTCCTTTAAATACTCTTTTTCCCATACATATACATTCCCATTCCTATCTAACGCCGCCGCATAATTGCACGAACTTTCCGCACATATATCAACGATTTCAATATCTTTCCAGAACTCCGGATGCCACAACGCGACATAATATTTTTCCGCATCATGACATAGTGCATAAAGATTGCCCTTATCTCCCAATAAATATGCAATTTCATAATCTTCATCCGATGATATATCTGATATGTTGGCATTTAAGGTTACTATTTTAAGCGGCGTTTCTTCTCCCATGGCGGAAGTATCTATCGGCTCTTTTCTTGGTATATAGGGCTTCGGTATGCCATAGACACACCAAAACCCGCCTATTCCTAACGCCGCTATGCCTATTGCTATCATAAGTAATGTCAATAACACACTGCGTTTTTTATCAGTCCGAACATTCATAAATTTTTTTCCTCTTGTTAAAATACAACTTCCACCTTTACCGGTTTTTCACCCGTCAACTCCACGCTCCTTTTATCCGGCTGCGACGTACCGGCATAGATATCATAATGGCTGCCATCCGCAAGCCTCTCGCCGCACTCATTGACAACAGAAAACGCCCTGCCGTTAATGACAATCTTCGTTTCCACAGTCTCTCCCGCCTTTACATGCACGCGCCTGAAAGCGCACAGTGCGGGATTTTTCACCGCATACGGGGAATCCGTATTCTTCACGTAAAGCTGTACCACGTCGTCCGTATCATATGCGCCCTGATTGGTCAGCGTCACTTTTACGGATACATCCGGTAATCCAAACTCATCTTTTTTCTCCGATACACGAATGATTTGGGCATCCGTAACCGCCACTTTTCCATAAGTCAGTCCAAATCCAAACGGATACTGCGACTCTTCTTCCATATAACGGTATGTTCTATTCTCCATGCGATAGTCCGTAAACTCCGGCAGATTCTTAGTGTCATGGTAAAAAGTAACCGGCAGTTTCCCGGACGGGGAAACCTCTCCGAATAAAATATCCGCCACACTCTTACCGCCCCTTGCTCCGGGATACCAAAGCTGCAGTATCGCGTCAAAATGCTGTATCGGATAACTTAAATCTATGGCGCTGCCCGACATCAGGCAGAATACAACGGGTTTGCCGACGGATGCAACAGCCTCCATCAACTCCCGCTGCGGCTTTGGCAAAAGCAAATCCAGTTTATCGCCGGACGCCGCGCTGTTGCCGGTATCCCCCTGCTCACCCTCTAATGTTTCATCCAAACCAAGACAGAGAATAACCACATCGCTATGTTCCGCTACAATCCGCGCCTCGGCATATCTATCACCTGTTTGTGCAAGCGATTCTGTTTTTTCCTTACATAACGCGCAGCCCTCGGAATATAACACCCTTGCTTTTCCCTCCGTATATCTTTGAATCCCCTCCGATATGGTGATGTATTCAGATGACGTTCCGTGATAGTTTCCCATCAAAGCAATACGGCTGTTGGCATTCGGACCAATGACGCCGATTGTCTGTATTTTATCCAGTGAAAGCGGTAAAGTATTGTCATTTTTTAATAACACAACGCTTTCTTTCGCCGCCTTATCCGCCGCCGCAAGATGTTCTTCACACTCCACTTTTTCATAAGGAACCGTATCATATTCGCTTCCGTCGAACAATCCTAACAGATAGCGGGTCGTATACAAATGCACCGCCGCCTGTGTAATCGTCTCTTCCGTCACAAGCCCCTGCTCGTATGCCGTCAGAATATGCAGATAGGTATTGCCGCAGTTTAAATCGCAGCCTGCGTTTATCGCCATCGCCGCCGACTCCGGCGCGGTATCGGTCACCATATGATGTTCATGGAAATCCCTGATTGCCCAGCAGTCCGAGAGAAAATGTCCCTCAAATCCCCATTTTCCCCGCAAAATATCCTGAATCATCGTCTTACTGCCGCAGCATGGCTCTCCGTTCACTCTGTTATACGCGCCCATAACCGCTTCGACGTGCGCCTCCTTTACCAGCGCCTCAAAAGCGGGCAGATACGTCTCCTCCATATCTTTCGGCGTCGGTCTGGCGTCAAATTCATGCCGCAGCGCCTCCGGTCCGGAATGAACCGCAAAATGCTTCGCACACGCCGCCGCTTTTAGTGTTTCTCCGTCTCCCTGCAGTCCTTTTACGTAGGCAACGCCCAACCGGGAAGTCAAATAGGGGTCCTCTCCGTACGTTTCATGCCCGCGCCCCCACCTGGGGTCACGAAAGATATTGATATTCGGCGACCAGAACGTAAGCCCCTTATAAATATCCCTGTCCTCATGCGCCGCGTATTCACTATATTTCGCCCGCCCCTCCGTGGAAATGCAGTCGCCTATCTTTTCCAACAGTTCTTCATCAAACGTCGCCGCCATGCCGATTGCCTGCGGAAAGACAGTCGCGCTCCCGGCTCTTGCCACCCCGTGCAGGCTTTCCCCCCACCAGTTATAGGCAGGGATGCCCAGCCTTTTAATCGCCGGTGAGTCGTAGCGAAGCTGCGAAGCGCGCTCCTCTATCGTCATCTTGTCTACCAGTTCTTTTGCTTTACGTCTTGCTTCTTCTCTGTTCATATGGAAAATTCCTTTCGTTTATTTAAAAATTGCGTCAATTTGTATCTCTAATAGAATACCACAAAACATAAAAAAGACAATCGGTTTGATTGTCTTTCTTAACTAAAATTTTTCTATTTGGCTAAACCGAATAATTATTTGGCAGGCGTCGCCTCTCCTGCATCTCTCGGATTTCTCCTGTCATACCATCGGCGCGTGGTCGCAACGAAATTTACCACCTCAAATAACTATTCGGTTAAAGCTCTAATAGTATATAAATATATTACCGCTCCTATTCCTTTTTGTAAAGGATTTCTTTATTCCTCAAATAATTTTGTAATCTTCTTTCGCTGATTTTCCAACATGAAATAATTGAATTTTTATATCCCATCTCATCCTTTGATGTATGGATTCGCAAAACGACCTGAACATGGTCTTGTTGTATAGATTTAATAATAAGTCCAGTGTTAATACGTTCATCTTTCAAAATATAATCTGGTCTTTGTAAAGCTTTTTTCATATATTGGATTACTGTTTTATAATCCTTTGGATGTCGCTCTTTGATGTGTGCAATCCGCTCATCCGTGATAATCACTTCATCCGTAACAATATTATCCGTTATACATTTATAAATATCCTTATCTATTTTCCCGACCAGATGCACTTCTATTTCCTCTTTTGCGGTTTCTATAATTTCATTCGTTTTTTCTCAAATTCATTATACTTCTTCGTCTCTACCCTGACAAATATGCTTGCTTTAGAATTGTTCCTATACTATTTCACTCGCATGGAAGATGTATTTGTTGAAAAATAAATTTCTCTATTTTGATTGTACCATTTTCAAAAACTTCTTATCATTAAATTGTTCATTTGTAAGAAATTCTCCATTATAAAACATTGCATAAGATGTGCATGGACTGGGTACTGTCTGCGCCTGTTCTTTACTTTGAATATGGATTGCCTTAAACGGAATATGATTCTCTAACGTAGTCTGTTCAATAAGACTTTTACATCCGATATGCCTTAAAATTTACTTATCCAATTCAATAATTTCAAAATTTGTAATTCTTTTACACTCTTGACCCGATATGTATTGATATTTACTCTTATCATTACTTCTTTTTAACTTTCCACTCTTTATTTCATTATAGCCATTTATTCCAAGATATCTTTTATTTTTTCCATAAATATGCTGTATGCCTAACAGATGACAAAAGTTTTCTTTATAGAACATTATTTCGATATTTATTTTGTCATTTAATTGATACCTGAAAATACGTCTGCACAATTCATTCTCGTAATCATCAAGTATCTCATCCAATTCTTTTATCTCTCTGTACATATTCTCTCCCGAAAATCATAGACTATGGTTTTACCCACAGTCTATTATTGAATAGCAGATTGGTTTTCCTACCCCAATCAGGTCATATTCTGTGCATATTTAACTTCCTCACAGAAAAGGATGGCGTGGCTATTCATTACACACCAATATATCATTACTCTTATTACCTCGAATTATTCGCTACTATCTTTCAATCATCATATCATAAAAGGAATCGTTTATCAAGGCTTTTGGGCTATTAATTATAACTTTGAACCTTTTGCCATTACTCTTACCAAAACCTTTTCGCATAATATAGCATATGCCGGATTTAAAATCAAGTAACATTTATCATGCAAACACTTCTTTTTATCTTTTATTTTATCACATATTCCCATGTTATCTATACAAATATCAAGAAAACTTTCTGTGATGCGTTGATATTACTGAAAATGAAAAAAGCAACTGATTGTCTGTTAAGACAAACCCCAATTTAACTTTCACTCAACACATAAGTTAAATTCCACAATCTCACCATTTTGTGGATAATTCTCAATCTCTGTTACTGCCTGAATCATCATTCCATGACTGGCAACTATTACCTTGTTATAGTCAGAATATTTTTTAAGAACATTCAAAACTCTTTCTTTTATAGATTTTGCATCTTCCCAGATTTGTTCTTTATCCTTTGGGTAACTTCCATGATTGAAGGTATAATCCAAGTATGCCTGCTCTGCTGTTACATCTTCTTCATATATGTAATTCTTATTTGCCAGCCATTCATGAAGATTTGTTTCTACAACAATAGGAGCGTTTAACTCCTTGGATAAAATTGCAGCTGTCTGCAAAGCGCGTGTATATGGAGAACTAAGTATAATATCTACACCTTGCAATCTTTCATCTTTAGCAGTCTTTTGAATCTGCTGCATTCCTGTTGCTGAAAGTCCTGCAAGATTTACTCCAAAGCCCTGATAAATTTTTGAATTTCTTTCTGTATAATCTGTCTCACCATGTCTTACAAAATAGAACATCTTCCACCGCCATCAATTCCAAGTTATCAGAGCAACCTATATGTTGCTGCGATTGTCTTTTCTTCATCTGTGCCGCTATCAATAAAATGTGTACATTCAAAATCGACGGCATTATGTTCAAGGCATAATTCTAAAAAACATAAAAATATACCGATATCAATTT
>JAMPFF010000042.1 GCA_023664605.1 Clostridium sp. | reverse complement strand
CTCGCAGACTGCTATCTGAAGCATTGGTTCATGCCTCCTTTGCTGTTTTATGTTTAGGTGATTGCTGCTGTGGTGTGGATGCAATACCCCCTTTGTATTATACATGATTTATTAGCATATAAAAACCGTAATTCCAGACGTACAGATTTTTTCCCCGAAAGACAGATAAAAGCCCTGCATATTTATCATACGCAGAGCTATTCTAATCTTTTTGCCCTCTACATAGAGCATTTTCTTTCTGTAAATCTCATTTTACATAGTTATACCTGCCTTTTTTCGCAAAGCAGGCTTTTCCCTGATAAGTTCCGACTATTTTTCCTTTGGCAGAATGTCAAATGATTCCTATTACGCCTTAATACAAATCAAGTAATACACGCCCCTCTATCCACATGTTTCTGCGGCTCTTTCTTTTCCGCAGCCAGTTTTTCCGACTTTTCTTTCATTGTTTCCAGCCTTTCTCTTAGGGATGGACGCTCCTGCGGTTTTTCCATATCTTTTGCCGCATCGCTTCCCGCTATTTCTTCCGTTTCCGCTTCCACTTCCGCCGATAGAGCCACATCCCCGCTATCCTCTTCCGGCGCATCATCCATCATAAGCGCGTCATTGTCCTTTTTATCCAAGTTAAGCAGGACGTTTAATTCCGTAAGGCGTCCTAACTTCTCTGAGAGTTCCTCTTCTTTTTCAAACGGCTTTTCTACCTCAATTTTGGCATTTTCCAACTGATGTTTTATGTTATCGAGAATCTCTTTCGTATTTTCAAGCCTTTTGGGAAGTCCGTCTAAGGCGTTATTGATGCGCGTGATATTGCCAATCGGGTCGGTTCCTATTTCTATCCGGTAACTGTTTTTTCCCATGATATCCAAAGTCAGCGTATTGCTGAAACTCTGGTAGGAAGCCTCCAGCCTAAACCCTAAGTATTCCCCTACCTTTGTGCCAACCTGAAAGGCTCTTACATTTTCGCCTATGTGCATGATGGCTAAACCCGCCGCTTTTTTATCCGTATAGGTCTTATCCCGGACAGTCATGGAAAAATCATCTTTATTAGCGGGTCTTTTGCTGCGGTACATCTCGATATCGGATGTAAGCTGCTTTATTTCAGCGTCCAGATGCGCTATTTTCTGCGGGTACTTTATGGCGATATCATCTTCAAGGCGGAATTTCTGGCTCGTATGGTTTGCTTTCATGAGTTTTAGCTTCGATACCTGAATGTCCAGTTCCATTTTTTCCTTTATGTAGGGATTGCCTGTCGCAAGCGCCTTGATTTCCGCATAGGTAAGCGCGGACTCGTCCACATCTTCACAGGAACGCACCGGGGATTTGCTCGTCATTATCTGGCTAATGAATTTCTGCTTATTCTCTAAGACCTGCCATGAATAGCTGTCAAAGGTTCCTTCTGTTATGTAGCGGAAAATATGCACTTTCTCATTCGTATTAAACTGCCGTAAAATACGCCCCTCCCGCTGCTCTATGTCCGCCGGACGCCAGGGCACGTCCAGATGATGAAGCGCAATCAGCCTGTCCTGTACGTTGGTTCCGGCTCCCATCTTCTGCGTGGAACCGAATAAAAAACGGACTTTCCCGCTTCTTACATGAGCAAACAGCTTTGCCTTTTTAACGTCCGTATCCGCTGAATGGATAAAGGCGATTTCTTCCTCCGGAACGCCCTTTGTTATAAGTTTCTTTTTGATATCGTCATAGATATTTTCAAAAGCATCTACGACCTCCGCTTCCTCACTTTTACCGTCTATCGTGGCTTTTGTTCTGCCTTTCGGGGTAGATAAATCGCAGAAGATAAGCTGCGCCGACCGCTTTTCTTTTGTCGCTTCCCAAATCTGAAACGCCCTGTCTGCGCACTCTGCGCTCTTGGAAATTTCTTCATCCGGCAGAAGCGGATTGATAAGCCGCTGGTCTAAGGCAAGTTTGCGCCCGTCGTTTGTGATGCGGAGCATGTTGTCGATTTCCGGCGACACTCCCCCGCTCCGGACTGTTTCCGCGCGCTCGGCAAGCGACGCAACGATATCTTTCTGGAACCGGCTCGGCTTCATCTTTACATTCGTATATTCCGCTTCCGGGACCGGAAGGTTTAACATATCTGCGGTTTTTATGTCCGCCGCTTCCTTGAAAATCCCTATCAGTTCGGGCAGGTTATAAAACTTGGCAAATCTGGTCTTTACCCTGTACCCTGTTCCTTCCGGGGCGAGTTCCACAGCGGAAATTGTTTCCCCAAACGAGGACGCCCAACTATCGAAATGCTCCAGACCGAGTTGTTTTAATGTATCGTATTGCAGATAGCGCATATTTGTGTAGAGTTCCGTCATACTGTTTGCTATCGGCGTACCCGTTGCAAAGGTAATCCCTTTCCCGCCCGTCAGTTCGTCCATGTACTGGCACTTTGCGAACATATCAGAGGATTTCTGCGCTTCGCTCTGCGCGATGCCCGCCACGTTGCGCATCTTGGTATGCAGAAAAAGGTTTTTATAGTAATGGCTCTCATCGACAAAAAGCCTGTCTATGCCAAGCTGCTCAAAATAGACGACATTGTCTTTCCTGCTCCTGTCGTTTAAACGCTCAAGCCTTGTCTGTAAGGATTTCCTTACCTTTTCCATCTGCTTAATGCTGTAACGCTCTCCTTTCTGCGCTTTCAGCATGATAATCTCTTTTTCTATTTCCTGTATCTGCTTTTCAATGACGGCTTCCTGCCGCTCTAAGGAAAGCGGTATTTTTTCAAACTGCGTATGCCCGATGATGACCGCGTCATAGTTTCCCGTTGCGATACGGGAACAGAATTTTTTGCGGTTTGCAGGCTCAAAGTCCTTTTTCCTTGCCGCAAGGATTTTCGCCCCCGGATAAAGGCGCAAAAACTCCCCCGCCCACTGCTCCGTTAAGTGGTTTGGCACGACAAACAGGCTTTTCCGGCATAGTCCGAGCCGCTTGCTTTCCATTGCCGCCGCTGCCATTTCATAGGTTTTCCCCGCCCCTACGCAGTGCGCAAGCAGCGTATTATTGCCGTATAAGATATGCGCCACCGCGCTTTTCTGGTGCGCCTGTAATTCGATTTCCGGCGACATGCCGGGGAATGTCAAATGCGAACCGTCATATTCCCTTGCCCTTGTGGAATTGAAAAGCCTGTTATATTTTGCCACAAGCTCCTTTCTGCGCTCTGCATCACTAAATATCCACTCTTTGAACTTTTCGCGGATAACCTCCTGTTTCTGGTTTGCTATCATTGTTTCCCTTTTATTGAGGACGCGCTTTTCTTTTCCCTCTTCCGTAACCATGTCATAAATGCGGCAATCCCTTAGATTTAAGGAATCTTCTAAAAGTTTATAGGCGTTTACCCTGACTGTTCCGTAAGTCATATTTGCCAGACTGTTTCCGCTGTCATTGTCCTTTCCCTTTACGCGCCATTCGCCCGTTGCGTCAGAATAGAGGATGCCAATCTTTCCCCTTTCAAAAAGTAATTCCGGCGTTTCAAAGACATCTTTCATAAAATCTTCTATATAGTGCACGTCAATCCAAGTCGCGCCGATGCGCACGCCGATATCCCCCGCCTCCAGTTCTTTTGGCTGCACGCCCATAAGCGCCTCTGCGTTTATGAAATACGCTGGGTTTTCTTTGGCATATTCCCTGGCAATCGCAAGTTTTTCCCGCACTCTTCCGCTAAGGTAGGCGTCCGCCGTTTCCCATTCTTTTGTGACCGGATTTTGAAAAATAACGCCGCGCAGTTCCTCTATGAGTTCTTCTTTTCCTTTGCCGGAAAGTTCTTCCATATAGGTAAAATCAATATATGCCTTTTCGGAAATGGATACGGTAAGCGCTTCACTTGCAGTATCAACGCTTGTCACGACCTCTGCTTTTTTAATCGTCCTTTTATAGAACATATCCGCCTTGCCCGTCACTTTGCCCTCGTCATCCGTATTTTCCAAAGAGCATAAAAGGCAGTAGCCGGAATCCTGCTGGAACGCCCGCTTATTGGCAGTGGAATTAAGATAGCCGTACTTTGCCACAAACCTATCGTACAGGCGGTTTAATTCTTTCTGTACGATTCTTATTTCATCCTCTGTGTATTCCCCAAGCTGCATCTCAATCAGATTTTCCGTGCAATCCCTGATACCGCTCATGCCCATGACGCGCCCTTTTGCCGTGCCGGATAATTCCACGCGCTTCATAAGGGAATTTTCCCTGTAATAGATATCGCCCTCGATAACCGTATAGCTGAAATTCCTTGCATCCGGGTCGGCGGGTATGATATCTTTTTCCATGCTGCCGATATCGTCAATCTCTTCCGGCTCCACCATTTCGATATGCCCCTCGATATGCAAAAGCGCGTTTTCAAGTTTTACTGCAAGGCTTTCCCCTTCAGCCTTACAGACTAACTGCGGCCCAAACGGACCGCTTACCACTTCCGGCTTGCCTAATACCATTTCCGGATGGCTTATGAAATATTTGTTCATATGCAACGTATTATGGACTATCCTGCCGTCCTTTGTCTTATCATCGCTCTCGTGGACGATATCCGTCTGCGCCCACTCCGGCATATCAATATTCAAATCCCTGAGTATTTCCCTCTTCTTAAAAAACAGGATATCCGTTGTCATTTCCGTATCCGCAAAAGCGCCCTGCGGCAGACGCACCGCGCCAAGCAGGTCGCATCTTTGCGCAAAATAATTCCTTGCGCTGCCATCCTTTACGTCCATTGTGCCGCCGCCAAGCGCGTTTGAGGTTATCATGGCAATGACGCCGCCCTGCCGTACCTTGTCAATGCTTTTGGCAAGGAAATAATCATGGATGCGGAAATGGTGTCTGTCATACCGCTTATCCGCCGTCTGGTATGCGCCAAACGGCACGTTTCCGATGGCGGCATCGAAAAAGTCATCGGGATAGTCTGTCTTTTCAAATCCCTGCACCTTAATATCGGCATTAGGATAGAGCAGTTTTGCAATCCGCCCGGTAATGCCGTCCAGTTCCACGCCGTAAAGCCTGCTTTCTTCCATTTCTTCCGGAAGCATCCCGAAAAACTTCCCGATTCCCATTGACGGCTCTAAAAGGTTGCCTTTCTCAAATCCCATTCTTGCCAACGTCCGGTAAATGCCCTTAATCACAACGGGCGGGGTATAATAGGCGCTTAACGTGCTTTCCCTTGCTGATATATACTCCTCATTGGAAAGCAAATCTTTTAATTCTTGGTATTCTTCCCTCCAGTTCGTTTTCGTTTCATCAAAAGCCTCAGAAAGACCGCCCCATCCCGTATACGCCGCTAAAATTTCCTGCTCCTCTGCCGTGGCATAACGGTTTTCTTCTTCAATCCTGCGTAACAGCTTAACAGCGTCAACATTCTGCCGGAATTTTTCTTTCTGACTGCGCTTTATAGGTTCCTCTTCTTTGATACGGAAATTGACCGCCCTGCCTCTATCCGGTAGGGATGCAGACAATTCCCTAAAATAGCTTTCTTCCTCATCAAAAGGCGTGGCTTTCCCCTCCATGCTTATCCAGCCGTCTTTTTCCAGTTCTTCAATTTCATATTTTGTGGGAATTTCCGCTTCTTCTGATGTTTCTGCTTCTTCCGGGTTTTTTGCAGCTTCTATTTCTTCCGAAATTTCCGCTTTTTCCGCTTTTTCACGCTGATACTCTTTGTAAAGTTCCACTTCTTCAGGAAATAAGTATTTCCCCTCATGCACCAATTCGGATATCCGCTTTTCCACGCATTTCCAGTTTAACAATATCTTTACGCCGGACTCGGCGTACAGATTATTTTTCAAAGCAATCCCCTTATAGTCATGGTCCTCATAAGAAGAATCTTTTCCCGGCAGGGCGTGGGTTCTTCCACCTGTGCCGTATTCCTCTTTTAAAAAGCGGATATTTTCATTATGGGAATGTCCTGCCATGAAAAACTCATAAATACGGAATTTACTCTTTTCTATGTTTCCGCCGCCTGTTAGCACATAGTCGATTTCATCCTGCGTGATAAAGTCCTCTCTCCTAAATGCAACTTTATCCTGTAAAGGATATTTGATTTTTTCTGCGCCCAAATCATCAAGTTCCGCAATAAGCGTTTCCGGGCGTTTTACATACCGCCAGATTAGTTCTTTCTTTCCGCTGTCTAAATCCGCTTTTATTAACTTTAATTCTTCCTTTATCTGCTCAAGGCTTTCTTTTTCGGACAATAGTTTCTTTACATTCGCCTGCCATTTATCGAAACTATTAGATTCTTCTTCAAGCATCTTTGGCATATGCCCTATGCCATCGCGGAAAAAGAAAAAAAGGTCCTGCGCCACACGCGCACATTCTATATCATGTGTAAAAAGCACCACGCCTTTACTGATATAATCTCCCTTTTTCATCATCGTGCGGATAGTTTCCTCGATTTTTTTCCAGTCATACGCTGCGACAGGATTTTGCAGAGCCGATGTGCCGTAGCCGATACGCATACCGTTTTCATCAAACCAGACCGATACCGGGTCATTGCCAAAATAAAAGCCTTTGCCCATAACGCCGTATTCCTTTTTTAGAAACTGCTCCATCTCTTCCGGCGTTTTCCCGGCAGCATACTTGGCATAAATGCGTATTTTACTATGCTGCCTGCCGCCCCCTGTACGCAGGATTTCTTCTATGTTTTCTTTCGCAAAAGAAAAAGAAGCAGGCATTTTATATTTCATGCCCGCTTCTTCTAACGCTATAGTTCCTAATTGTTCCCCGATGCTTGGAAAAAGACTCAACTGCTCATATACTGTTTCCGGCTTTTTATCATCTACAGAGTGTATATCAGTTCGTTTAACACGATTTCCTCCGCTGATGCCCGGATGCTGTTCATCTTTTTTACCCAAAGCATCTGGTTTCCCTCTTTCAGCTTCCCGTCCACTCCCTGTGCCCTTGCCATCTTTTCCGTCATCTCCTCCATCCGCGTTTCCGCCTGCTCTTGTATCTCCAAAAGATGCGCTTTCAGTTTCCCGTCCAGAAGAAACGCCGAATAGACTCCGCTGTGGTGTTCCTTTAAGAATGTTTCCCGAAGCATCCCGTATTTCGTTACGGTTCCCTGCGGCTGCTCGTCCGCTTTTAGGTTCGGTATCAGATAGTCGCCCATCTTCTCGTAAGTTATTGTCATAGCCGTTTCCTCCTTTTTGTCCGTCCTGCCCCGTTTCACTTTCACGCTTTAAATCATTATAATGTATACTGTCATCGTTTACAAGTTCTTTTTTATTATTATTATAAACTTTATTTCGTTTATCTTCTTTACTGCTCTCCTTTGTCTGCTCCCTTTGCTTTTGTTTATCATAAGCGCGGACTGTCTTTCTGATTTGAGTAAGGACTTCCTTTGCGATATCCGATGTGGCGTTTCCAAGGATTGTAAGCACACTTTTGGTATTAAACTCATGGATAAACTCAAAAGAAATGGAATCCCCCCACACTTCCATGTCTGCGCCGCAGCGTACAAGGAGCATATAGGCAATGCCGGAAGATAAGGTTTCCCGAAGCCGCACACTGATGTTCTGCTCATCAAATCCGTCTAAATAGCTTTCATCCGTAAAGTATAATAAATCCGGAAGGAAGTCTTTGTAATATTCTGCCGCTATTATATCCGCCAATTCAATAAGCCTTTGTTCAAACGGCGCCGTATCATCCGTCTTTCCATAGACCGTTTCCAGATGCTCTAACACGCTTTTTTTATGTTCTTCCCTAAGTGCCCATAAGTTCGGGTCGCGCCCCATCCGTCCGCGTTTGTAAACGTCAGATACATCGAACACATACTTTAACTTCCCGCCGCGCTCGCATTCTTCATCAATTAATGCAATCCCCCTTGAACCCCTGTACACCCATGAGTGCATCTTTTGATTCCACACCTCAATCGTCGCACAGGCGGTCGCATCCGGACGCTGCGCATAGATAAGAAGCTGCTCTTTAAACGAGTATTTATACAGCCTTGCCGCGCTTGTTAAATATTTTTTCCATTCGCTTTCGCTCTTTATGACGCCTGATGCCGTATCATCCGCCAGTTTCGATATATATTCATAGGTCGATGCCATGAAACCCTCCTTTCCGGCAAAAGTAAAAAGGCGCATGGTATTTTCCACACGCCTTTTCCTATGCCCTGTCTGCTTAGACTGTTAAATTCACTTCATAATTTCCTTTTATCCCGTTGATTTCTTCCCTGATGCAGTCGGATGAAAGGATAATGAATGTTTCTTTTTCACTTCCGCTTTCCATGCAGATATCCGCTGCAAATATCTTGTTCCCATCCTCATCATAGGCGCTTAACGTGTAATCATCTTTTTTCAGGTTCTCAAAACAAAAACTGCCATCCGCACTAAGTTCCGTTTCCAGAATGTCTTTTCCCGACAAGGTAAGCTGTATGCCGCAGGGAACATCGCCAGACTCATAAAGTACCGTTCCATACACTTTTCTTTTGGCAAAATATGCTAAAAGCAGCCATAAGAAAAGCAGTCCTAAAAGGATAATGCCGATGAATAACAGTATCCATCCAAGAAGCGATATATTCCCGCCCCTGTCTGCATTATCCATGTCTTTATCTTTTGTGGGTTCCGTACTTTCCGTATCTTCTGCAGCGTCTTTTTCGTTTGCTGTCATTTCTTCTGTCACTGTTTCTTCAGGCATTTCCGGTTCGGATTCCATCCTTTCAGATTTCATGGTAGGAAGTTTGCTTTTCAGTATGGCGTCCACAGAAGTTTCCGCCTTATCCGTCTGCCCGGTAATAATGAGCGGATTGGCATTTCCCCCGTCATCGGGAGCAGGTTCGCTGCCGTTATCGCCGTTTTCCTCATCCTTTCCACTGCCGCCGGGTTCTTCTTCCTTTTTCCCGGATTCTTTTTCCGGTTCATCTTTTTGTGGGAGCGCCTTTTTCTCATACAGCGCATGGATAATCGTATCGCCCTCGATAAAGCTGTAATCGCCATCCCATCCGCTAAAATGATAGCTGTATTCTGCGTCCGCTTCCTTTTTGGGTTCGATAGGCGTTATTGCCGTTCCGCCGTATTTTACACTCTGCCTGTTATATACCGTATCGCCATTCATAAATGTAACCATATAAGAGCGCGTTTCGGTTCCATAGGTCGGATAAAATGCAGTATCGGCGGTAATCTTCGTGACATCGCCGCTCCATCCTCTAAACGGATAACACTGCTCTTTTGTGGGTTCTTTTTCTGGCGCATCGGGCGCTTTTGCAGACTGCCCATGTTTAACGGTCTGTCTGCTTAGGATATTGCCCCCTGCATCGTAAAAAATGACTTCGTATTCATGGAATGCTTTTTCAAACTGCGCTTTGATGATAACGTCTGTTACGATATTTGTATAATCGCCATCCCATCCGCTAAACTTCCATGTTCCCCATTCTTCTTCCCCCTCTCTTGCCGGGTCTTTAGGCGTACTGGCGGCTTCGCCATATAGTACCGTCTGTGTGTCCAGTACGGTATCGCCGTCCATAAAAGTAACGGTATAAGAGCGGGTCCTTGCATCATAAACAGGATAAAAGCCTGTATTTCCTGTAATATTTTCCGTATCGCCGCTCCATCCACTAAAAGTGTAGGTATACTGCTCTGTCTTTTGCTTTTGGGGCGCATCCGGACATTCCGCGCTTTTTCCATGCTCTATTTCCTGTCTGCTTAGGACGTTTCCCTCTGCATCATAGAAAATCACTTCATATTGGTTTAGGACTTTTAGAAACACTGCGTTTATGACTTCATCCTGTATGATATACTTATAGTCGCTATCCCATCCGGTAAACTCCCATCTTCCCCACGCTTCTTCTGCCCTTTCCGGGTTTTCCGGTGCTATGGCGCTATACGCATACGCTACTCTCTGTTCGTCTAAAACTTCATCCCCGTTTTTAAAAGTGACGGTAAAAAACTTCACTCTATACTGTGCGGTAACAGTAATATCCGATGTGACATTTGTAAAACCCCTGTTCCATCCGTTAAACTCATATCCCGCTTTTTCTGGAACCGTTGGTTCAACGGCGTCCTCTCCAGAATGCACATGCTGGCGGGATATGACAGTGCCGTCCGGCTGCTGAAATACTACGGTATACGCATCCGCATATTCCTCATTTACTTTTTCATATCCGCATACGGTACAGATATCTGTTATGACGGTTACGAAAGAGTCTTTTTCCTCATCGTAATATTCATCGCCGTATGTCGTTTCAAAATCTTCACACATAAGCGTAATGTTATCCGCTTCTGTTTTTGCCGTAAAATACTCATAACTTTCGGCATTCCTATGAATCTCCACGCTGCCGCAGGTCGATAAATAGTCATCATAGTAAAACGGCATTACCTTACTGTCCGATTCCGTGGCATAAACAATGACCTTATCATATGTTCCTTTTCCAAACGCCCACGCGCCTATGTGGGTAACATTTTTCCCGATTATAAGCGTTCCTATGATTATTTTACCGCGTCCGTTATTGTCAGCCGCGCTGGAAAGCACATCCTTTCCGATATAGGTAATGCCATCCGGTATGATAAGTTCATCCTGATTCAGCCTGACGCAGTAAAAAAGATAATCAGGCAGAACTTTGACGTTATCCCCAAAACATAAGTTTTCAATTTTTGTGGAACAAAACGGATTCCTGTGATGCAGGGATGGCCCAATTCCCGGTATTTCCACTTCTGCGGCATTATAATTTAATGTTCCTATGGTATTGTCTGCAAAAGCCATCAGTCCAATAGACGTTATGTTTTCCCCGATTGTCAGCTCCCCTATATGAAATCCTGAACCATTAAAAGCATATGCCCCGATTTTGGTAACGCTCTCAGGAAATGTCAGATTATCAACCGTACAGGTTACTGTACTAAAAAGACAATCCGGAATTGCCTCTACCCCTTCCCCGATAGATATGCTTGACATGGTAATATAAGAAAAAACGCCTGTTGATGTGTACTCGCTTTTCAGTGCGGCATTTATGGCATTATAATGAAAATTTGTGACTTTACTTCCCGCAAAAGCAAGCGCGCCAATTTCTTTGACATTCTCGCCAATCGTTAAGTTTGTAATCTGCGCATTCCTGTCAAACGCATAAGTTCCAATATATTCCTTATCTAGCGTCAACTCATCCAGCGTCATTTCCGCGCCTACAAACAGATAATCAGGGATTGCCCTTACATTTTCCCCAATGTGTAAATTATCAATGGTTGCCCTTGCAAAACAGCCGCCCCTTTCTTTGTACGTTCCTACTTCTGCCCATTCAGCATTATAGTACAAATCCACAATTCTCATAAAACGGAAAGCATAATCCCCCATATAAGTTACGGTTTCCGGAATCGTGACGACAGGATGTTTTGCAGATGAATCTGATATAAAGGTAAGTTTTGTTACCATATAGCCGTCAATATAGGCGGGAATGTTTATTGAATATCCCACGCCAAAAGACCCCCAATAATTTTCCAGTTCATAAATATTGGCGGTTCCGTCCTCATAGCCGTAATAATGGTAGATAATGCCGTTTGCATCCGTATAGGAAGCGTCCACGACGTTTTCTTCCCCCTCTGCCGCATCATCAAGCAGCATAATGGATTCTTCGGTATTTTCTTCCCCGCTTTCCGCTTCTTCTATATCTTCCGTTTCTTCGGCTTCCACTTCGTCTAATTCTTCTGTTTCGCTCTTTTCGCCATCTTCCCCGTCCGTATCTTCTTTTTTGCCTGGCTCTTCGGGATTTTCTTCCTTTTCTTCTTCCGGATTTTTTTCCGGCTCTTTCTCTTTCTGGGGTTCGTCTTTTTTGATATCGTCCGTTTCTTTTTCCGTATCTTCAGGATTTTCCTCATCCTCTGTATTTGTTTCTTCCGTATCTTTTAATAGTCCGGTATCATCCTTTTCCCCTGTTTCCGGTTTTGTATCATCTTCTTTTTCCTGTTCCAAAATTTCTGTATCTTCCGTTTCCATTCCGATTACATTTATATCTGTGCTTGCATATACCGGCATATACGGTATGGAGCCAAACATACAGACTGCTGCGAGCAGCGCCATAAGGCGCCGCCACACTTTCTCTTTCTTCTTTTTTATCATGATGACCATTCCTTTCTAAACCTTTTTTATTTTCTTTTTTCATCCGGATAAGATTTCTCATAGGAAAATTGATACCCTGTCACGTCTTTTCCGTCTTTTTTGTAGGAATAACTCTCTACGCCCATCGGTTTTAAATACATACTGTACGGCTTGCCCGCTTTTCCTTTTAAGCCTTTTAAGAGTATCTTCTTTCCCGCAAGCAGGCTTTTTATCTGCCCATCCGTAAAGTAAGTCGTATAATACCTGCCCACGCTCATGCCGCAGTTATTATCGCAGTATGCGCCGGATTTCCCTTTTACCATGCTGCCGCCGCAGTGCGGGCAGACGCCGAAAGATTCTTTTATCAGTGCAAAATTTTCCCGCTGCTCATCGCTTACCTCATAGGAAGCGTTAAGAATGGCGGATATCATCATTTTGATATCCGCCATAAAATCAAGCTGCCCCAACTCCCCTTTGGCAATGCGGGCAAGGGCGTTTTCCCAATCCGCAGTCAGTTTCGGGGATTTTAACATATCCGGCAGCGCCGCTATCAGTCTGACGCCGTCCGCAGTCGGTATCATCTTCCTCTTATCGCGCCTTATATAGCCGTCTTTTACTAACTTCTCGATAATATCCGCCCTTGTTGCAGGCGTTCCGAGTCCTTTCCGCTCTACGTCCGTTTCCATATCGCCGCTTCCTGCCTTTTCCATTGCCAAAAGCAGGGAATCTTCCGTATAATACCCCGGCGGCGAGGTAAAGTGTTCGCGGACGCTTGTGCCTGTTATGGAAAGCGTCTGCCCTTTTTCCAACTTTGGCAGCGTCTTTTCCGCGCCTTTCGTTTCTTCCTCTTTACTGTCTTTTTCTGCGCCATCTTCCTTATCCACGCTCAGGCGGAAAGCATTTTGAAAGATTTTTTCAAAGTCTTTCCATCCGCTGTGGGTAACGGATTTCCCGGAAAGCGTAAAGGTATGCCCGTTAGAGGAAAATTCCGCCTTTATAGTGTCATACAGATGCTTTTCCCCCGTAGCGCACAAAAGGCGGTTTGCAAGCAATGACAGGATTTTATGCTCCGCGTCCGGCAGCGTGGAAAGGTCGGCGTTTTCTATTTCCACCGTAGGGATAATCGCATGATGGTCCGTTACCTTTTTACTGTCCAGCACATTTTTGACATTGGGGTTAAATAAAAGCGGCTCTTCAAATAAAAGGGAAGAAAACACCGCCGCAACCACATCTTTTGCCGTCTGTTCCATGTCATCGGATAAAAAACGGCTGTCCGTTCTCGGATAAGTGGCAAGTTTTTTCTCATACAAACTCTGCGCACACTCTAAGGTCTGCTTTGCGCTAAAGCCAAACAGACGGTTCGCATCCCTCTGGAGCGTGGTAAGGTCATAGAGTTTCGGCGGCAGGATGCTTTTTTCTTCCCTGCATGTGGACATGACAAAAGCCTGTCCATTTTTACAGGCTTTTGTGATTTCTTCGGCATCTTCTTTTTTATCAATGCGCCCTGTCGCAGCTTCCATCCCGTCCATTAAGATATGCGCCGTATAGTATTTCTCTTTCCGGAAATTTTTTATTTGTTCTTCCCTGTCTACAAGCATCGCAAGGGTCGGCGTCTGTACCCTGCCTACTTTTAAAACCCTGCCGCCGTATAAAGCCGTAAAAAACCTTGTGCCGTTTATCCCCACAAGCCAGTCCGCCTGCTGTCTGCAAAGAGCGGATTCATAAAGGCTGTCATAATCGCTTCCCGGTTTTAAATTCCTAAATCCGTCCTTGATTGCGCTCTCTTCCATAGACGATATCCAAAGACGCTCTACAGGCTTAGTGCAGCACGCTATCTCATAGACAAGCCGGAAGATAAGTTCCCCTTCCCTTCCGGCGTCTGTCGCGCATATGAGGGATGTAACCCTGTCATCTTGTATCAGGCTTTCCAAAATAATATACTGCGCCTGCGTTTTCTCTTTTATCTCATACTGCCAGTTATCCGGCAGAATCGGCAGGCTCTCACGCTTCCATTCCCGGTAAGCGTCATCATAGCTCTCCGGCGGCGCAAGTTCTATTAAATGCCCCACACACCATGAAACAAGATAGCCGTTTCCCTCCAGATATCCGTTTTTCTGCGTCTTTGCGCCGATTACGGCAGCGATGTTCTTTGCTACGCTTGGTTTTTCCGCAATGACTAATTTCATGCCTTATCATCCTCCTCATCTTCTAAAAAATCATCCTTAGAATCGCTCTCCTCTTCCTCATCGTCCGCATACTCTTCGTCCTCATCTTCCTCGTCATCCTCATCCAGAAAATCTTCTTTTTTACGGACAACTTTAAAATAATACGCTCCGCCGATAACGATAAGAGCCACAACTCCCAAGATGATATAGGTCGCCGCCTGGCTTTCCTCTTCCTGCTTGGTATCTTCCTCCATTTCGCCGCTTTCCGCTTCAGCGTCCATATCTGTTTTAGTATCTTCATCCGGGATAATTCCACTTTCCTCATTGTTTGGCAGTGCGCCCTCCAATACCGGGATTGCCGACTCTAATGCCGCAGAATTTTTCGGAAGCGTTTCGCTTATATCAGCCGTTACGTTTAATAAGTCGTTTTCGTCTATCTCTGTTAAGAAATAAACCATTTCTTCCTCGCCGTCCTTATCAATAATCAGGTAAAACACTTTTTCCGTGTCTGTCCGGATAGTATAAAACTCTTTGCCTTTTTCAGTATCTTTTGCCTGCTCTTTTTCTTCGTCTACGCTTTCTGCTAAAGACGCTTCCCGCATAGCGGCTTTTTTCTGTTCTGCAAGGCTCATTTCCGCTGTCGTGTTCCCCTCGCTATCTGTCACGGTATGCTCCGTAACCTGCGCCGTTGCAGATGAGGGTTTGCTTGCCTGTGCGTTTACGGGAAGCTGCCCTGCAGGGTCTTTTTCGCTGCCGGAAGCATTTTCCTCACTCTGGTAATAGGGATTTTTCGTCTTATAGACCTCGGACATGTTTCCCGCATTGTCCATTGCGTAAATCGTAAAATACTCATATCCCGCATCAAACTGTTGCAGCCTTATATTTAACGTGCCGTTTACGACATCCATAAATTCATAGCCGTTTACATAGACAGACTTCACGCCGGAATCCGTATCATGCGCCTTTACGCTTAACATTCCCTCGCTGACTGCCGCGTTTAGTGTCGGGGCGGTATAATCAAAGCAGCGGATATAACGGCTCTTTTCATATATCCCGCCTTTCTGGTCGCTCACACGGACATAGACGGAGCAGTTTTCGGAAATTTCCACCCACATATCCTCCGTTATATCCATCCAGCTTCCGTTTTGCGACACTTTCGCCTGTACGGACTTTACCGTAAAATTCCCCGACTTTACGATATCCTCAACGGATATATGTACCTTTGTTGTGCTGCTGTGCCATCCGGCAGGTGATGCGATTGTGATTTTTACATCCGGCTCTACATATTGACAAAGACTGTAATCCGCATTACAGATGACGCATCCGGCATCATAATCATACGGAAAACATTTGTCTTTGCAGCTGCATTCCGGCTCCGGAACCGTATTGCCGGAAACCGTTTCGTCCGTTTCGTCCGTTTTTTCCGTTTCGCCTGCTGTGTCTGTTTTGCCTGTTTCTTCTGCTTTTTCCGTTTCTTCCGCTGCTTCGCCCTCTGCCAGAACTTCCGCTTCTTTTGCATGGACAAACATCGAATCAGAACCGCTTACTAAAAGTCCTCCCATGATGGTACAAAATAATGCCGCCATAAGTAAAAGCGGCATGAGTGCATTAACTGTTTTCTTTTTCTTCATTTGCTAAACTCTCCTTTTCTCTTTTTTCTAAAAGCTGCATGATTTCCCTTTCGCTGACCTTGTTAAGAAGTGTCAGTTTTTCGGGGGAAATTTTATATTTTTTGATAATCTTCATCGCTTCGGCGTCCTCCGCCATCTGCCTTTGCGCGTCCAAGTCCTTTTCCTTTTCCTGCAAATTGGCAAGCTGCTTTCGGACTTTTTCCAATTCTTTCCTGATTCTTTCTTTTGTCATTCTTTTCCCTCACTCCTTTCTCAGTTCAAACGCCCAAACCCGTAAAAATGGCTCTGCCAGTAAGGCGAATTTATGGAAGCATATCCTATCGGGTCGCCGCAGTGTATCATAACGCCGTTTCCGCAGTAAATCCCCACATGGGTAACAGGTGTGCCGGATTGGTATGTACCCGTAAAAAAGATGATATCCCCCGCCTTTGCATCCGCCGCCGATACCGGGGCGCACTGGTTATAGATGCCCTGCGCCGTTGTGCGTGGCAAATCATGTACGCCGCTGTTCGTAAACACATAACAGATAAAGCCGGAGCAGTCAAAACTCGTGTCAGGACTGGAACCGCCCCAGACATAAGGGTATCCAAGGTATTTTGCCGCTTCCTCTAATAAAGCCTGCACCGTAGCGTCATCGAATGAATCCGGCGCTGCAACACTTCCGCCGATTCCCTCGCCGTAAATCGTTTCCATGCCTGCACAAAAATAAAATAACGGGTTATAGTATTCCCCGTCATATAAACATTCGATATGCAGATGGCTTCCCGTGCTGCTTCCCGTATTCCCGCTTTTTCCAATCACTTCGCCTTTTTTAATGCTCTGCCCGGCGCTTACAGAAAGAAAATCCATATGCGCATACTTTGTCACATACCCGTCTTTTTCAACCGCTACATAATTCCCATAATGGCTATCGTAAGCGGCAGCCGTTATAACGCCGTCATGGGCGGCATAGACTTCTACGCCTGCAGGCAGGGCAATGTCAATGCCTTTGTGAAATTCTTCCATGCCGCTTTCCGGATTTTTACGGTATCCGTAATAACTTTTAATATACTGATACCAATACAAATCCACCGGAGAATCAAATACCTGTAAAAGACCTTTTGTTTCCCCATACATGGCATAGATTTCTGACTGCTCTGCATCCATTTTTACGGAAACGATTTCTGCAAGCGGCTTTGCCGTCAGCGTTACCCGCAGGATGCTGACCTCGTATTCCTCCTCTTCCATGACAGGGTTGCCGCTTTCGTCATATAAAGGATTTCCCATGCCGTCTACGGATTGCACTTCCCTTACCCGGATTTCCGTATCGGGAAGAAGCGTAAGCGTATACATCTCATCAAAAAGCGACTCTATCTCGCTTTCCACTTCATCCGCCCTAAATTCGGTATGGACGGCGGATAAATAGCCAATCAATGCAAAAGGGTCATGCCCAATCTCAGCAAGGTTATAGGCATACTCATCATATCCCGGATAGTCCGTTTCAATACGGTCTATTTCACTTTGCAGGTTAAGTTCCAAGCGGGTAAACGCTAAATCCGCCTTGTCAATCTCTGACGGTTCGCTGAAATAGCTTGCCGCAAGGACCGTAGACTGCACATCCATAAACACTGCGCCGCAGGAAGATATAGACGCTGTAATTATCATGAATAAAACCGCCACAATGCCCGCCGTTATAAGGACGCCTGCATTTTTTGCTGCGCTTTCCCCTGCTTTTTTTACCGCTGATGTAAATACATTACTGCTTTTTCCTACAGCTTCTTTTGCCGCCTTAGAAGCGTTTTTATTCTGCCTTGCCTTTACATACTCTCTTTTAATGCGCTGCTTCTGGATGCGCTTTTGCAGCGCTTTCTTCTGCATTTTCGGGTTTTCTTCCAAAAACTTCTGGTACTGGAAATTCACTTCTTTTTTAAAATGCTTCTTTTCCAGTTTTTCCGCCTTTTCTTTCAGCTTCTTTCCCTTATGCTTTTTCTGCTTTTTTACAAAACGCTGCATTTCTTCGGCTTTCTGCTCCGTTTTGTGTGCGCCCTCGACTGCGGCGTTGTCCTTTTCCTCTTCGGCTATCTTACGATGGATGTATTTTCTTCCCTCATACTGCATCCCGTTTAGCGCATTTTTTACGATTCCCGGCTTTTTATAAGGCTTTTCTGTCATGGAAGAAGCAATGACATACTTCCCTTTTCCTTTCTTTTCATCATAAACCCGCTCTATGCGATACGACTTTTTCTTAGGGATTTTTTCTTTTGCCTTATCAGCCTTTTTCGCGGCTTTCTGCGCCTGCTTTTCCTTTCTTTTTAACTTCTTGCTGCCGCTAAACCCTTGCGCGTCCGTTTCCTTAAAATCTCCTGTTCCTAAGTCCGTAAAGGCATCTTCTTTTTGATTTTTTTCCGCCATTTATTCCTCCTTTGTCAAAACTCTTTCAAGTTTCCTTAATTTTCTCCCGCCTTTAGGCATTGCTAAAAATTTTTGATAATGATTTCCTGATAGCATTTTTTTGTTGAACAGGAAGTCATATTATTTTGACGCGCAAGCGGGATTATATGGTAATCTTCATATAGATGCCTGATATATGGGCAGTCATTGTAAGTTAAAATAAATTTCCCTTCCGCATTCCCTAAGCAGGCTCTTAACCTCAAATGGTCCGCCTGCTGAAACTCCGCCGTATAATACCTTTCCGCATCATAATATGGCGGGTCGGCATAAAACAGCGTCTCCTTTGTATCGTATAAGGGAATCAGTTTTTCAAAATCCAACTGCTCAATTACTGTCATCCGCAGACGCTCACTGAAAATTTCCAAATCCTTTACAACATTTCCCAAAGACACCCGTTTCCCGTTAAAAGTATCCATTTTTGCGCCAAAACTGCACCTTACCAATACAAAAAAACGAGCCGCCCTTTGAATATCTGTCAAATAAGGACTATGCACCTCATCTTTCGCTTTCAAAAACTCCTCTCTTGAAATAAGACACCACTGTAACTCCTTTTGCAGTTCTCCCGCATGATATTTGACGCAGCGGAACAAATTGACGAGGTCATGGTTAATGTCGTTGTAAACTTCCATGCCATGATTTTTCTGCCTTGCAAACATCACCCATGCGGCTCCTCCAAACACCTCAACATAACTATTTATTTCTTGTGGAAATTCCTCTAAAATCCGTTTTCTTAAAAGATACTTTCCACCCACCCATTTTACAAAGCTGTTCATCGCTCTACATCATCCTCTTTCCCTGTATTTTATCCATTATCCGGCATCTTCCCCATTTTCACAGCCGCCCGCTATCCGCTTTTTGGCTAGGGCGCAATACTGCGCATTCAGTTCAATGCCGATATAGTGTCTGTTATTCTGCGCCGCCACAAGGCCCGTTGTGCCGCTTCCCATAAACGGGTCAAGGACAATGCCGCCCTCCGGACAGCCTGCAAGGATACACCTTTTTGCTAACTTCGGGGGATACGCCGCGAAATGTTTTTCCCTACAAGGCACGGTATTGATAAGCCATACATCCCGGCAATTCCTGACGGGCGAAATATCGCTTTCCTTAATTTCCCCCACACTCCGGGGTCTGTTTAATTTCTGCACGCCCGCCTGTCCGGGTACCTCTTTCGCATATTTATGACTCATCCCGCGCCCTCTCATGTACCGCTCCGCCGTGCCTGCCGCTATCGGTTCGGCAATCGCCAATGCGTCAAAATAATATTTCCTTGACTTGCTAAACAGGAAAATATGCTCATAACTGCGCGTCAGCCTGTCTTTTGCGCTTTCCGGCATGGCGTTCCCTTTCTGCCAGATGATATCGTTGCGCAGATACCATCCGCTGTTTCTTAATGCAAATGCCAACATCCAGGGAATGCCGATTAAATCCTTGTGCTTACACCCCGCTACATTTTGGGCAATGGACACTTTTTGTCCATTCCTGCCCTGCGGGTTTTTCGGGTCTACACATCCCCCTTTGCTGCCCGTGCCGCAGTATGTGTCGGAAATATTCAGCCATAAACTCCCATCCGCCCTAAGTATACGGTAAACCTCTAAAAAAATCTCTGTCAGCTTCCCGATATACTGCTCCGGCGTTTTTTCCCTGCCAATCTGCCCGTCCATCCCATAGTCGCGCAGTCCATAGTAGGGCGGCGATGTGACACAGCAATGAACGCTTTCGTCCGGCATTTCTTTTAATGCCGCATAGCAATCCTTATTGATAATTCTGTCCGCTTCTATCCTGTGCCACCCCGCTTTCTTTTGTTTCTTCCTGCCCTGTATTTTCCTCCGGTCTGGTATTCATAATCGCATACGACTTTGTGTTTACCGGATATTTGTCCACGAAAGGGATAACGATATTGTCAAATAAAATCAGACCGCTTCCCGGTTCCGAGTTCGTGACATAGGAAAGCTGCTTTTCCGAAAGACCTAACTTATCTGCAAGGATATTCTGGTCTTTTGCGTTCTGGTTTAAGAGGTATATAAAATCGCTGTTCCCTAAAATCCCCTCTATTTCCTCACTCTTTAGAAAGTCGCCCACATTCTGCGTCAAAGCGGTCGGAATCCCATGCCACTTCCTGAAACGCTTCCAGATTTCCACCGAATAGAGGGCAGTCTGTTTTTCTTTTAACAAAAGATGGAACTCATCGCAGTAATACCTTGTCGCTATCTTTCTTTCGCGGTTTTGCGATACCCTGTTCCAGACTGCGTCCTGCACGACTAACATGCCGATTTCTTTTAACTGGTTGCCCAAATCCCTAATATCAAAGCAGATGATACGGTTTTTACTGTCCACGTTTGTCCTATGGTTAAAGTAATTCTGCGAGCCATGCACATATAAGACAAGACTGTTGGCAATCCTGACCGCTTTTGCCTTTGCTTCCATTGCAAGCTCCGGCGCAACATTTTTCGGGTCGTATTTTATAAGGGCGTTATATAAATCCTCTAAGATGGGCATATTCTGCGGTATGGGATTGGCAAAATATTTATCATAGACCATTTTGATACAATCGTCTATAATGCCCTTTTCGTCATTTTCCAGACCGTCTTTTCCCCCGGCAATCAAATCACATAAGGTAATCAGAAAATCGCTCTTTAGCTTTAACGCTTCCTTATCATTTTTATGGCTAAGCTGGATATCCATTGGATTTAAATAGTCTTTGGAATTAGTCGCCAGCTTTATGACCTGTCCGGCAAGCGCATCCACCAACGCGAAATATTCCCCCTCCGGGTCGCAGATGATGACATCGTCTTTTGTCAGAAGAAAGCATGACATGATTTCCCTTTTTGCGCTGAACGACTTGCCGCTGCCCGGCGTGCCGAGGATAACGCCGTTGGGCGTTCTGAGTCTTTTCCTGTCCGCCATAATCATGTTGTTTGAAAGGGCGTTTAGACCATAATAGATAGCGGGCGCGGACATGAAAAGTTCCTGTGTGCAGAAAGGCACTAAAACCGCCGTGCTTTTGGTCGTAAGGACGCGCTCTATTTCCGTATTGTTACAGCCAATCGGCGCACTTGCCATAAGCCCTCTTTCCTGTAAATACTGTAAGCAGCGTAAGTTGCAGTTTGCCTGTTGGATAATGCCCGATACGCGCTGCGTGATTGCTTCCAGTTCCTTTTTCGTCCGCCCAAAGCAGGTAATTAAAAACGTCATCTTGATAATCTTCTGATTGGAACTGTTCAAATCGTCAAGCAGTTCCAGCGTATCTTTTTCATACGTCAAGATATCCGTAGGAAGGATATCCATGTCGTAGCCGCTTCTGACCGCCTTTTTCTGCTCCTCTATCTTCATTTTCTGGATATTGGTAAGAGCGTTCTTTAGCATCTTTATCGCCTTTACCGGGTCGAGAGTCTGCATGTGCATGGTAAGTGTTAAATTGTCGTCTATATCCAACAGCCTTTTTACCAGTTCATCATTAAAACGCGGCGCTATCATATCCAGATAGGACACACAGCCATACATGCTGCCCGACTTAAAACGGCTCGGATAGCGGAAGTCAAACGCAGGCGGCGCGATATAGTCTTTTACCGACTTGCCGGACTCTGAAAGTTCCTTAAAGGAAAACCGAAACGGCTCTTTCGCCCCCTGATTGAAATACTCATGCAGTATCCGAATCCTGCTTCTGCCATCCAGCGGCTTCGCATTCGCGCCCATGTTATTTAAGTTTAAGATAACGTCTTTTTCTATGTTTTCTAACTTTGCCTTTGCTTCCTTATACCCCGCGCACTGCGTGCCGAAAATCATATATTTTGACTTCACAACGCCGTTTGTTCCCTTTTCGGACTGCTTTTTAAGCATCTGTTCATACTCCAGACGGATATCGTCAAAGGCGTCCGCCTGTTTTGGAACGTCAAACCTTTCCGAGAGTTCCTTTTCGCTGACCTGCCTGTTAAAAAGGAATAACTGGAATTTTACCGATGGGTCGAAATAATTGATAAGCCTGCTGTATTCTTCTAAGATATATCCCCGCTCCTCTATCTCTAGCAGGTTATAATTGATATCAAAAAACTCTACCATTTTTGTAAAATACGTTTTTGTGACCTGGCAGATGCCGTCACGGTACATCTTTTCAAACGTAATCGTCTTTTGCGCGGTATCAGGCATATTCTTTTCTTTCCCATTCCCGGAAAGGGTACGCCTTAATTCCCTAAGCCGCTTTCTTTCAGAAAAGCTAAGACCCGCCCTATCTGGACTTTGCCTTTTTTTTGCTTCTTTTTGCTTTCGCTTCAAGATAACGCACCTCCTTTTTCATTTTTTCTTTTTCTTCTAATTTCCTGTACAGATTTTCCGACTTATATGGTCTTATGCCCGGCGTTAAAATCTTCTGCCGCAGCATAAAATATAAAATCTTTTCCGCCGCAAACCCGTCTTTTTCATATGTGCCAAGAAAAAAGAAAGGCAGCATCACACCTACCATGATAAGCGCTGCCGCCTGTGTTCCTATGCTTCCTTTCGTTAAAAAATACAAAGGGATTCCGGTAATCGCCGCCGCGCCAAAACAGATAATCTGTCTTTTCGTCAGGTTAAGCGCGACTTTGGTCTTGATGCCGCTTAAATCCTTTTGCACTGGAACTGAAATTGCCATTTGCTGCTCCTTTCTTCCACCACGCCGCAAAAAGGGCAAAGCATAATGCCCGCCCTTTAATGCGCATGGAAAATAGATTTTGATATAGAGCCTGTCTTAAACAGGCTAAAACATAATATTACGGTATATGCGCCCGCCGACCATAAGGCGGAATGTAAATCCGACGCTACTGCAATGCCGGATACTAACACCGCATAAATCGCCACGCACACCATAATGAAAAATCCCTGAAAAGCAAGGGCGATAAGCCCCTTTAAATAATTTGTTCCGACTGCGCCCCATTCCCTGTTGGTTACGGTTGCCGCCGGAATCGGCGCCACTGACACATAAAGGTATATTTCAATCATGCGCCCGTACAAAATGACGGTAATAAGCACGGACATGATTTTCATGCCAAGACTTACTATCATGGTTTCTAAGCCAAGTCCGATAAGTTCCCCGACGCTCATTGCATCAATCTGACTGTTGAACATGGAAACAAGCGTTGCCCCCACGTTAAGGCTTGTCGAACCCGATACTGTTGAGGAAGCCTGCGCTACAACGTGGCTTCCCACATCGAATACTGCCATAACGATATCAAAAGTCTTACTAAGCAGCATGACAGCGATACACGCTTTAAAAAGAAAGCGGAAAAACAGACCCGTATCAAAATCGTGCATGTTGTTTTTATCAATTACCATTGTAATCAACTCGTAAATCAGCACAAAACTGATTACCATGCCCGCTATGGGGATAATCACGTTTTCCGACAAAGTGCGTACCATGCCGAAAATCCCCGCATTCCATGCGCTCGGCGTCCTGCTTACCTCTCCCGCAATCGTTCCCACCTTATTATTTACGTCCGTAAACATCGTATCGAGGTTGGACAGAACCCATCCTTGCAGTATATCTTTTATGAGGTCAGTGATTTTCTGTATAATGCCGCCCATATCTTATGAAAACAGGCTCGTAAGCTGTGGGATTACCGTCTGCGCCACAATTACGATACCACCGCCCGCCATGAGCTGCTTGACCCCCTGGCTTTTTGCGCCCGGATTGTCGTTGCCGTAGCCTTCCAACAGGTTAATGACGCCCCATACCGCCACGCCCG
>JAMPFF010000041.1 GCA_023664605.1 Clostridium sp. | reverse complement strand
CGGCAGTCGCCAAGATATACAAGAGATGCAAGCATCTCTGCAAGCACGTCTACTTAGCTCGTTGCTCGCGGAAATAAAAAAACGGTTGCATTTCGGGAAAAAATGTGGCATAGTAGAGATAATCAACTGTGACATCGGGTTAGAGTTTTGAAAAAGGAGCCGTCAAATGAGCGAATATTTATCCATCGGAAAAGTTTCCAAATTGAAAAACGTGAGCATCAAATCGTTGCGCTATTATGATAAAATCGGTATTTTAAAACCTGCTTTTGTCAATACGGAAACCAATTACCGCTACTATACCGAGGAACAGCTCTATCTTCTGGATGCGATTACGCTTTGCATTAAGCTGGGGATTCCGTTAAAAGACCTGAACCGTTATGTGGAGCATGACGCCATCAATCTGCAGAAGCTTCTCTATGACGGCAAAATTCTGGCCGAAGAAAAAATCATGGATATTCATCAATGCCTTGAAGCATTACAGGAAACTTTGCAGAAACTTTCCACCTCCGTCAGCGGCATGGCTAAGATTCCAACCAGCAAAGCCGGTATTCTTCTGCCGGACGGCTTCTATCAAAGTACCCTCGGCGAGCGCACCGTTCTGACCGTTCCGTTGGAGGATATGGACACGCCGAAATATTATGGACAATATATTCTGAAACTTTTCGTGACCGCGCAGCAGATGGGTGTAAACGCCGCCTATCCCTCCGGCGTCCTGCATGAATATCAAAACGGCAAACTGACAAGATATATGTTTCTGACCGTGAATACGGACGTATTGGAAAACGCACCCGCACCGGAAGCGGAGATACCTCTGGATAAGGATGCGCTTCGCGTATTGCCCGCAGGAAACTATATCTGCCGTAAAATCTCTGTCCATATGGCAGGGTCTGTACTGGAAGAAATGAAAGAAGTTTTAAAGGGCGATTCTTTCTGTATTATTGAAACCGATACTTCATCCGCCCAGAATAAAAAAAGCGGCTATCCATTCGAGTTACAGTATCTCCAATCAAAAAATCTTTGAGATTTTGCAGCGAAAACATCGGAGATGTTTTTGCAGTTAAAGCATCGCAGATGTTTTAACTTATTCAAAAGGCCTGATTCGGTATGTCACGCCCAGTTCATCGCAGATTTTTTGGCACCGAGCTTCTTCCTCCTCGGTAATCGTGGTCGCAACGGTGGAAAGAATGACATTTGGCACATACTTACTCACATTACCGGCAAACCGCAACATGGCTTCATGTGATTCTATTCCGAATTTACTGCGCGTCAGTTTTAAATATTCCTCTTTATCCGGCGTATTTAAGCTAATCGAAATTGTATCAATCAAGCCTTTATACATGGGTGCCGTATCTTTTCCATGGATTAAATCGGAAAGCCCGTTGGTGTTAAGACGGGTCGGTATCTGAAATTTCTCTTTTGCATATGCCGCCACTTTCAATAAATCCTCCAGCCGCTCGGTAGGCTCTCCAAAGCCGCAGAATACCAATTCCTTATATTTTTTCATATCAAACTTATCAAACTCTGCAATGACCTCTTCCACGCTCGGCTCCCTCTCCAGCCACAGACTCCCGGAGTGATTCATTTCATCCCTTGTCTGCCGCAGACAGAATGTACAAGCGCACGGGCAGCGGTTTGTCATATTCACATATAAATTTTCATGCACTTCATATAAAATTACCATTTCTATCACCATAGTCCTTTCTTCTGTATCTGACTGCATTTGACTTTATCCAATCTTTTTTAGCCGCTTTTTAGTCTCTTTTCAAGCGGTACAAAATCTCTTCAAAACACACGCCGTCCGTCCTGGGAATATTTAGCTCTATTGATTTTAAAATGCACTTTTTCACAAAGCCGGAAGCTTTCCTGACTGATTTTTCAAAGGCAACGCCGTTGACCGCATCCGCAGCAATCACGGAAGCAAACACGTCTCCCGTACCGGAACGCTCCGTTCCTACCTTGTGCGTGCGTATCCACTTGGACTCTTTTCCTTTTTCATAAATATAGTTCGCAATAAATTCACCCTGCCGGATTCCGGTAATCACTACTTTCTCCGGCCCCTGCTCGGAAAGCATCTGCGCCATCCGATAGAGTTCTTTCTTCTTCCAGCCGCTTTCTTTGTACGGCGTATTGGTCAGTTTGCAGCACTCCGTCAGATTCGGCGTCGTGATATCAGCAAAGGCAATCAGCTTTTTCATTTCTTGGCACAGCTCTTCCGTATAAGTGGAATATAATTTTCCGTAATCTCCCATAACAGGGTCTATAATAATCTGCGTATTTTCTTTTGAAAATTCATGGATAAACTCCCTGACAATCTGAATCTGTCTGGCCGAACCTAAAAATCCCGTCGCAATTCCCTCAAAAGACAGTCCGAGTTTCTTCCAATTAGAAATATATTCTGTCATTTTATCCGTATAATCGTCAAAGAAAAAATGCGGATAGCCCGTATGATTGGAAAAAATGGAGGTCGGCACAGGACAGCACTGGACGCCCAGATAGGAAATAATGGGTAAAGACACTGCTATCGAGCATCTCCCAAATCCTGATATATCGTTAATGACCGCAAGTTTTTTCTGCATAATACCGACTCCTGACTGCTTTATCGCTTCTAAAAATATTCCTTTCATACTTTAGCACGAAACATGCCGAACTGCAACCGAATATGTCTTTTGCCTCATTTTAGTGATAAAATTTGGGTTTTAGTGTTTTTTTCTTGCCATTTTCTTTCATTTCTATTATACTAGAAGTACTATATTGTCGCAGTGTGCATTCTCTTGCCGCTGTACTGACATCTAATAAATCTTACATTATGGGAGAAATGAAACTATGAAGAAAAAGCCTAGCATTACTGTTATTCTATTATTGCTTTGTCTGCTGCCTGCCATTCTTTCTATCGTCGTTAATGTTATTTCCTCGGCGGACTATATGAAGTCCACTACGGAAACTGAAATCGAAGGAACATTACAGGCTACGGGTTACACACTGCTTGAGACTTTTGACTCCATGGACGAGGGTTCCTACTGGCTTTCCGGCAATCTTCTCTATAAAGGCGGCGTCAACTTGAATGAGCGTATCAACGTCATCGATTTTATCAAAGAAAAAACCGATATCGAATGTACTCTGTTCTATGGAGACACCCGGTATTTAACGACAGTTTTACAGGAGAATGGAACGCGTATGCTGATGACGCAGTGTTCCGATACCGTAAAGGAAATTGTTTTAAATCAGGGAAATACATATTTTGCCAAAAATATTGATATCGGCGGCAAGGACTATTATGGTTACTATATTCCGATTGAACAGGACGGCGGCGTTGTCGGTATGATTTTCACCGGTAAGCCGAGTTCGGAATTAACGGAAGCTATGAACAGCTATATGTCTTATATTCTTCTTATCAGCATTGTTTTATTGATTGTCATTACCGTGGTTGCAGTTCTCGTCGGAAAAATCGTTGCTAAACGCATCCAGGTTTTGCGCGATGAAACCGTAATGCTTTCCGAGGGTAAACTGAACTTTGAAGTACAGAACAAAAATAAAATCAAGGAGTTATATGAGGTGGCGGACGCCGCAGAGAAACTTCGTACGCAGTTAGTGGACGTTGTACAGATGATTTTAAGCTGCTCCGGTACGGTAGATACTTCCGTTTCCCATGTAGACGACTCTCTTAGCAACTGCGCACAGGCTGTTAAGGATTTAAGTACCACGATGGAGGAACTTGCCTACGGCGCACAGAGCATGGCAAGCTCCGTTGAAAAACAGGCATTTGACATGAGCGAAATTTCCAATAACATCACGGAAATCGCGGAAAGCTCCCATGCTACGAAAGAAGTAACCGAAAATGTTTCCAGCGTCAGCCATACTGCAAAATCCAATCTGGACGAGCTGTTAAAAGCCAATACCTATACCACGGCAAGCGCGGAGAACGTTATCACCAGTATTACGAGCGTCAGCGACGCCGTACAGCAGATTACTACTGCGGCACAGATGATTATGGATATTTCCGACCAGACCAATCTACTTTCCTTAAATGCAAGTATTGAGGCTGCAAGAGCCGGAGAAGCCGGAAGAGGATTCGCTGTTGTTGCAGGCGAGATTCAAAAACTGGCGGAGCAGTCCAATTCATCCGCACAGCAGATTCAGACTATTATCGAGGAAATTACGATAAAGACAGAGGAATGTACCAAAATCGCAGGTCAGATTCAGGATGCTGTCGGCAAAGAGGCAGAGGCTTTAAAGAGTGTAAACCGCAGCTTCGATGATGTAGAGAATAATATATCCGAAGCCGCCGGCGCAGTCGGCAAGATTACGGAAATCGTTACCGTCGTAGACCAGAGCAAGGTCAGCGTCGTGGATTCCATCAGCGATTTGTCCGGTATTTCCGAAGAAAACGCCGCTTCCGCCGAAGAGGCAAACGCTTCTACGGAGGAGCTTCGTGCAAATGTCGAAGAAGTTGCAGGACAGGCTAACGAGCTGAAATCCGTTGTTGAGCAGTTGAATAACAGCGTGGCGTTCTTTCAATTATAATAATAATAATAATCATAAGCGCAAGCTTATCGGCTGGCGTTTCAAAAAGGAGAATGTGAAAGCATTCTCCTTTTTTTGTTTATTTTACTTGACAACTTCCGTAAAACTCTTTATAATTTTTATGTTGCGGTGCGAACGCTATATATATTATATGTGCGTTTAGCTCAGCTGGATAGAGCGTTTGGCTACGGACCAAAAGGTCGGGGGTTCGAATCCTCTAACGCACGTCTTTATGTGTGTTTGCACACGCTTCACGGAAGAGCCGAAATTCCTTGATTTTTCATGGGTTTCGGCTTTTTCATGCAAAGAATCGAACCCCTTTTTTTCCTGTTTCATTTTGTTTCATTTTTCTAAACTACATTTTGATTCCTATACAAAACATATTGTTTCCTAAATATTCCGTGACTCTTTCAATTTCATTACTTTTTCCAATGGCAATCCTGAAATATTGACAATTTCTTCCAGAGTATAGGTTCCCGCTGAAAACATACGGAATGCGACACTTTCTATGCCATCTTCCACACCTGCGTTGTATTCGGCTTCCCGCATCAATTCCCATTCTTTTTCCTCATCAAACTCGTATATGCTCATTTTAACCGCCTCCGCCCTGTTTTTTCGCAGGAGCATCATCTTCAAAAATCTCCTGCTTTTAACTTGTGTTTGGATGTAAAAGCATAGATTTCTGAAATAAAGAATAAAAAATGACTTCTAGACATTAAAGAATTGTTATGCTTTGCGAATAGTTTATCATCATTCCGCAGATTATTCAAGTAAAAAACGATATTATTTCTTAAAACAATAAAACCTCCACTCTTCCTCCGTATGAAGCACAAGCTTCATGGCGATTTCCCGCATACGGCTGGTTAGTCTGTGGTACATCACATTTTTTCCCCAGCGGACGCCGAGGATGTATTCCTGTTCCCTTACCGTCAGGCAGGAAAGAATCTGATTCAGCTTTTTTTCATCGTTTTTTATCCACTGTCCGAACGGACATTCCATGTAGACGTTTGCCTCTCCGTATTTGTCAAGATACGCCGCCAGCGTTTCAGGGAGTTTTTCTCTTCTTTCTTTTATCGGGCATATCTGCAGCCCGTCTTTTTCATCCGGCAGATTTTCCAAAAGAATCTCTGATTCCAGCATATAGCGGTATACGGCTTTCTCCACTCTGGAACGGGGAACCGGATAATCCAGTTCCCCCATCATCTGCTCTACGGAATGCCCTCTGTCCACCAGATGCCTGATGGCGCCTCCCGCTGCAACGTCAAACACGAAATCCGACAAAGCGGCTTCAAAATATTGCGGTCTACCTTCTTGCATCTTAATAACCATGCCTTTCTCTCAATCTGCGGCATTTGCTTGCCCCAACGCTAACAACGATGACACAAATTCGCATCTGCGTTTATTTTACCATATGGCTTTTCCCAATTCAATGTAAGGCGGCTGCATTTGACATAGGAAATTTGAGCATCTCCCCGCCTGATTTATGCCACATACCGCATTATTGCTGACAATCCCCCGCTTTTATCGTATGATTAGGACACTGATAAACACAGAAAGGAGGTTTTCTCATGAAAGTGGAAATTCAAATATCACCGGATATTGAAGAGCCGTACGCTGTTATCTATTCCAATCAAATGACAGACGAGATTCAACGCGTGTATGATAAAATCCGGTCTTGCGACAATGTAATTACAGCGATTGACAAAGAACAGATTATCATATTGCAGCCTTCTGATATCTATATGCTGCGGATAGAAAATGAGCGGTTGGTGATTTACTGCCAGCAGAAAAAATACATTTCCAATAAACGTCTCTACGAAATGGAAAATTTGTTAGGAAGTAAATTTATGCGAATTTCTAAATCCACTATTATCAATTTGAAAAAATTAAGCAGCGTGGAACCCTCTTTTAACGGAACCATGCTTGTCGTACTAAAAAACGGGGATAAAGACTATATTTCCAGAAAATATCTCCCCGCGTTTAAAAAATATCTGGGTTTGAAATAATTTATGAAAGGATGAAATATTCATATGAAACGAATTAAAAAAATAACACTTATTTCTTTACAGGGAATGGCTATTTCCTGTATGATTTATACGCTTATCGGCATCATATTTGATAATGTATATCAAGGTAATTATCTGCTGGAAAACTATGCCTATACGAAGCAGGCTGTCGCTTCTATGATTATCGGCATCGCATTTTCGGCTCCATCTGAAATATATAGCAATGAAAAGTTACCCTTTTCTTTTCAGTTTTTATTTCACATGGGCATCGGATGCATCGTTTATTTCATTACCGCTCTCTATGTCGGCTGGCTTCCGGTCAGTTTTGGTATTGGAAAATGTATTTTAATTGCTCTGCTGCAACTATCGGTGGCTTTTCTTATCTGGCTTTTTTTCTCATTTCATTACCGGAGACTTGCCAAAAGCATGAATGAAAAAATAAAGCAAAATACCGCAGATGATAACAATATGGACTAAAAAAGCAAACTAAAAAAAGATTTTAAAAGCGCAGGTCGTCTTGCCTGCGCTTTCATAGTTATTATCTGAATTTTACGGCAGTACCATATGCCATGACTTCCGCTGCTCCCTGCATCACTGATGCCGACGCATAACGTATATTAACAACCGCGTCCGCTCCCAGCTTTTCCGCCTCTTCCACCATGCGTTTCGTAGCAAGCGCTCTGGCTTCATTCATCATTTCCGTATAAGCCTTCAATTCGCCGCCTACTAATGTTTTGAAACTCTGTGTGATATCTTTTCCGAAATTTTTGGACTGGATGGTACTGCCTTTTACAAGCCCTAACATTTCCAGTTCCTTTCCGCTGATATAATCAGTATTGACTAAGATCATCTTCTTCTCCTCCTTTAATCTCCTTTATTCATAAAAACACTCCATCCGCTTCACTCTATATCCAGTTTGGGCGGCACATCTATTTCATCCGAAACATATCTGCCGTTTTTCTTACGCTGGCGCACGCATTCTGTCAGAAGATACTCTATCTGCCCATTGACGGATCGGAAGTCATCCTCCGCCCAGGCTGCAATCGCATCATATAATTTAGAAGAAAGCCTGAGCGGAACCTGTTTTTTACCTGAATCACCCATATTAATAACCACGTCTTTCTCTCAACCTGCGGCATTTACTGCACAAGCTGCTCTATCATTATTTTAATACAAACTTCCCGAATTAACAATCGGCTGTGCGTCATGATTGCCGCATAACACTACAAGCAGGTTGGAGACCATTGCCGCCTTGCGCTCCTCGTCCAGCTCCACCAGCTGTTTTTCATTCAGACGCTCTAACGCCATTTCCACCATGCCGACCGCGCCGTCCACAATCATCTTTCTGGCGTCGATAATCGCGGACGCCTGCTGCCTTTGTAGCATAACCGCGGCAATCTCCGGCGCATAGGCAAGATAGGTAATGCGCGCCCCTACTATTTCGATTCCGGCTTCCTCCACCCTGTTTTGAATCTCGCCGCGTATTCTTGCCGCGACAATCTCGCTGGAACCGCGCAGACTTCCCTCATCCGCCACGCCGTCGCCCGTCGTATCCACATTGGACGCCACGTCATAAGGATAGATTCTGACGATATTTCTCAGCGCGCTGTCGCATTGTAAGGAAAGAAACTCTTTATAGTTATTGACATTGAATACTGCTTTTGCCGTATCGACAATCCGCCACGTCACGGCAATACCGATTTCTATCGGATTTCCAAGGCAGTCATTGATTTTCTGGCGGCTGTTATTTAACGTCATAACTTTCAGGGAAATCTTTTTACCGCCTGACTCCGTATTGATGCTCACAGCATTATTAGCGATAGCCTGTAAAGATGCGGCGTCTCTCACGTCTCCGCTCTGGCTTAAACGTGTTCTTGCCGCCGGATTGATGCTGCTGCAAAAAGGATTGACAAAGTAAAATCCATCCTCTTTTAATGTACCGATATACTTGCCGAACAACGTAAGCACCAAAGCTTCCTGCGGCTTCAACACCTTTAAGCCGCACAGCAATATCCATGCCGTACAAATGATTATCACACAGACAACCATAACCGCAATACCGCCTCCGCCGCTTACAAATGCAGCGCTGCCGCTCCTAATGACCTTTTCCCTGCTCAACTCTGTAAAAACAATCCCCGCAACCGACAGTACATACAGGGCAATCACCCCAAGCAATACCGGCATCCCGTGTTTTTTCCCTGTTAAAATTTTCTCCTCCATTAAAAAAACCTCCCTCTTTTGAAAATACAACCGTATTTAATTGATATCATTATGATATCACATTGAATCATTTTGTCAATACTCTATTTTACTTTCTTTGCAAATCATTTATAAATGAGGTATATTTTTTCTTTTCTTTTATGAAATTTAATGATATACTAATTCCATGCAGGATTAGTACATCGGTAGTATGTCAGCTTCCCAAGCTGAAGAGGCGGGTCCGACTCCCGTATCCTGCTTTTTGCCGCCCATTTTGCGCGGCGTTTTTATTGAAATGTGCTAATGGGCATATTGCTTATGCACATACTATACTTATGAGGCTAAAGGAGATATGAATTATGAAACCAAATGAAACTGAGAAATTTCAAAGCGTGGGCAGTTATTTTCTGATTCTTGTATTTATCGTCGCTATCGCTTTGCCGTTTGGCATTTCCCTTATCTTAACGCTTATGCACGGCGCTCCGTTTGATATGATAACTTTTGTAGCAAGTTTTTTTGGATTCGGCGTTTTCATATGGATTATGTTGCTGATGTTAATCGCATGGGGCAACTTTACCAAGGGCGTTGTGAAACGCACCGCCAAGAATGTCGATTCGCTTCCGTATCATTTTGACAGCACCTTTACGGGCAGAGCCGGAATGCTGTTAATCGATGTACAAAACGGGATGATTGGCTTTATTTCTTCATATAATCCCAAGCAAATCCAGATTTTTAACGCCTCCCGCATCAGCGAACCCAGAACAAAGGCTTCCATGATGACCGGCGTACGCTTTATTTTTAATCTGGACAGGAAAAAGATTACCATGTACACATTATTAACAAACCGCATGGTCAGCTTAAAATCCGGCATCGGCGCAGAGGCGGTATCCAAGGCTGACACATTCGTGGAACTTCTGCTTGCGGCGAAAAACAGCGCAGAGATGGGAGCTTTCAACTGATTGATTTAACCTCTTACCGGCAAAAACAAACCACTTGGTGTATAACTATTTACATCGGTGGTTTATTTTTTTAGAATAGAAATATGCAATAAAGAGCAGCCGATAAGGGAGCAAATCATGAAGATAAAAATTGAAATTGAAGAATCCTTAGCGGAGGATGAAGTGCTGATACGCTGCCGGAAATTGACGGATGAGATATCTTCCATACAAAAAGCGGTCAGCGAGGCGGCAGGTGCGGTGCAAAAGCTTGTTTTTTACAGGGGAAATACTGAATATTATCTTTCCTTAGATGAGATTTACTTTTTTGAAACGGACGAAACAGGCATCAGCGCCCATACCAAAACCGACGCTTACCAGACCAAATATAAGTTATACGAGCTGGAAAACATCCTCCCCGGATTTTTTATGAGAGTATCCAAATCCACTATTATAAATACCAGCCATATTTACTCTATCAACAGGAACCTGACCGCATCAAGCGTCGTGTCATTTTATAACACGCACAAGCAGGTCTACGTTTCCAGATATTACTACAAACCATTAATCAGTAAATTAGAAGAAAAGAGGTTACATCAATGAGAAGAAATAAAATTTTTTGGGGCATTTTTTTCATCCTTGCGGCAGCGCTTGTGATTACCGGTAAGCTTGGCATTATGCCGGATATCAATGTATTTTCCATCCTTGCCACGCTATTTTTACTCTGGGTGTCGCTTCAGGGCATCCGGCACGCCAGCTTTTTTGAAATTCTTCTCCCTATAGCGTGCATTTGTATTATTTATGACGAACCGCTGGGCATCGAAGCACTGACTCCCTGGACGGTTTTAGCCGCCGCGTTTTTGTTAAGCGCCGGGCTTTCTTTGCTGTTCCACGATAAAAAATGGGCGCACCGCCACATGGATATCCGTATGGAAAGGCATCACGGGAAAAAAGACGCGGGCAGCTATGACTATGAACAGTGTATAGATGAACATATGCATTGCGAAAATAATTTAGGCGCCGTCATCCGTTATGTCAATTCCAATAATTTCCGCGACGCCCATCTGGAAAACAACTTCGGAAGCATGACTATCTATTTTGACAATGCTATAATACAAGAGGGGGAGGCATATGTCGAGGTGGAAAATAATTTCGGGCAGACCATACTCTATATCCCGAAAGAATGGCAGGTGCATACGGACATCAGCCGCGCTTTCGGCAACGTCAGCCAGGTCGGAAGCTGCGCGGTAAGCGGTGCGCCTATACTTTACATCCACGGCGAAACCAACTTTGGGCAGATTGAACTGCACTATATCTAAAAAAGTAGAAAAATATTCTTTTTTGTAATCATTACATTGTGGGGAGCGTAATTTCCACACTTTTTCCTCCAATTGACAAAAGATAGGTTTTTCCTATGGAAAGCGCGGGGGAGCTGAAAACAACGGACGCTCCCCTTTTTGCTGCCGTATGGCGGTATATTTCCTGTCCGTCGGCGTCGCAAATCACAATTTCGCTGCCCGCTTCATAGGCGGACTCGCAGATATGGCAGAAAGAGCATTGTTCGGAATCCTCATCAAATGCCGTTGCCATGCCCGCGCTGCCGATGGCAAGCACCGTACCACCGCTTATCTTACAGACGCCGCCGTTTTCCGTGCCATAATCGAGCGCGCCGTCTCCGTCGTGCGTCGGTCCGTCTATCACTACATTTCCGCCCTCGATAATAAGATTTCCGTTGGAATCCAGACCATCTCCCTCCGCATTGATTTTGATATCTCCGCCTGTAATGAGCAGATTCGGCATTTTCTCTACCACGTCATCAGAGGGTTTCTTTTTCTTCTTCGCCGCTCCTCCGTTCGCATTGACGCCATCGTCCGAAGCGGTAATATCTATCGTGCCGCCGTCTATTTTTACCTGATTTGCCTCTATCCCCTCCGCCGCCTCGACAATGCGCAGACTGCCGCCCGTGATATGCGCTTCCAGGTCAGACTCCACTCCCTTGCCGCCCGCTTTTATCACAAGGCTGCCGCCCGTGATGCTTACGGAATCTTTGCCCTTTAACGCATGGTTTGCCGCCTCTATTTCTATGCTGCCGCCTTCAATCAACAGATGATTTTTCGTATGGACGCCGTTATGGATATACCCCGCCACATACAAAGAGCCCGCGCCTGTTATGGATAAATCGTCTTTGGCGTAAATAACCGCGCCGCCCGTCTCTTCGTCGGCGGATTGTTTCGCTCCGTTTCCCTTTTCCATGCCGCTTTGCAGTATATTTCGCGTTCCCGGCGTAAGTACGATTGCCGTATGTTCCGCGTTTTCTATGTAAATGACAGCTTCATCCTCATTAACAATATCAACGCCGTTTAAAACCAGCTCCACCCGCTCTTCTTTTCCCGCATCCACATATATCTGCGCATCCGCCGTCTCTCCGCTTATCAGATAGGAACCTCCCCGCGAGATGACGACGCTATTCCCCCTCACGGACACACCCGCTCCGGAAACGGCAATGCCGTCCTCTCCGAAAGCTACCGCGGTCTGTCTGTCCTCTTCTAACGATAAAAAAACAACCCCCGCGATAAAAACCATAAAAAGTATGATAATCACAACGCCTAAAAGCCGTCTGTTCCCTCTTTGCCCGCTCACAGCGCACCTCCTGATTTTCTCTGCTATCATTATAGCAAATCTGTCAAATATATGATATAGTATTAAATACATATAACAATTTCAGATTCGGAGGATTTTGCCTATGACAATATTAGTAATTGATGCACAGGGCGGCGGCTTCGGCAGACAGCTTATTACCTCAATCAAACAAAATATTCCGGCAGCATCCATCTTAGCCGTAGGCACCAACAGCGCCGCTACGACCGCTATGTTAAAAGCAGGCGCACACGACGCGGCTACGGGCGAAAACGCCGTTATCGTCGGCTGCCGCAAAGCGGATATCATCGTAGGTCCGGTTGGCATTGTTATTGCAGATTCCCTGTTAGGGGAGGTCACGCCAAACATTGCGCTCGCGGTTGCACAAAGCAGCGCTAAACGCGTTCTGATTCCATTCAACTACTGCGACAACATCATTGCCGGTATTTCAGACTTTAATATCAACACATTAGTGCAAAGCGCCGTAGACGCTATCAAAAAAATTGTACCATAAAAAAGCGCAAGCTCCACAGCTTGCGCTTAAGTTCCCACCACGATTACAGCAGCCGCCTATAACCGAACGTCTACAGGCGTATATTGTCTTACCGGCGCGATTACGGAAGCCGCGTCCGCCATTTCTGCTTGTTCTGCATTGTCCTGATTTGATTCCACGACACTTTCTCCATCCACTGTTTCTGCATTTTTCTCTTCTTCGCCCTTATTTGTCCTGGAGTCTTTATCTGCCTTGGAAGTCTCCTCTCCGGATGCTTCTCCTGCCTCTTTCATCGTCTCGTTTGCTTTAGACAGCGCGTCCATCTGGGAAGCCGTGGCGTTCATGGCTTTTTCCTCCACATCGGCAAGTTCAGCCTGCTTTAATTCTGCATTACTGCTTCCGCCGTGCCCCGCGTCCAGAGATATTTCCGCTTTGAGAACGCCCGCGCGTCCCTCCATTTTCGCGGCTACAGAACCATTCACTTTCGCCTGTTCCATCGTCACTCCGGCGGAAATCATCGCTTCCATACCCGCGGACGGCATTCCCTGTCCTTTGTCGTTCGCCTCTGCATTCTGCGGCTTAGTGCCAAGCATATCGTCGAAAGACTCTTTTTCCTCCCGTTCTTTTTTGCGCATCTCCACCTGATGCTGGCGAAGCTGCACATTCAAATCATTAATCTGCTTCTGCAATTCCTGACGCTTCTTCATCTTCGCTTCGCCAGACATTTCCGTATTGGCGGAAAGCTCCTGAAGCTGTTTCTGCAATCTGGATATCTGATTTTGAATATCTTTGCTGACCGGGTCCATGCCCTGCGGCATTCCGGACTGTCCTGCGGACATCCCCGCACCGGCTCCGCTGATTCCATTAATTGTCATTGCCTTATCCTCCTTTGCTTATTTACTTATCCTATCGGAGAACCTCTGCTCGTCCTTTATGAAAATGTTGTAAAGCTGACATTATTCGTCCTGAAAAATCATATGCGCCATATTTTATCAATTTTCCCTTACTTTATCCGGAATCCATTTTCTGACTATCTTATAAATATCCGCCATATCCAGCGGCTTTGACAGATAACCGTTCATACCCGCTTTTTTGTATTCATCCCGCTGTTCTTTCGCGGTATTGCCCGTCAACGCGATAATCGGCACATTTTTATAATAAGCTCCCTCTAATCTGCGGATAGCCTGCGTTGCTTCTACGCCGTTCATAACCGGCATCAAATGATCCATAAATATCAAATCATAATGCTTTTTCTGTACCATCATAAGCGCCTGCTGTCCGTCCGAAGCCGCCTCCATCTGCATCTGCAGCGGTCTTAACATTTCCTCCGCCACCATGCAGTTAATCTCATTATCATCTACAATTAAAATGCTTGCCTCCGGCGCTGTAAAGTTCATATCGTCCGCGCCGCCCTCTTCCGGCGTCTCGTTCGCCGTGACGGCGCTCACGCTTTCACCGGCGGCAATCTGTTCCTCCATATGTTGTCCGTTTTCAATTAAATTACAGAAGTTGGCGCTATATAGAGGCTTATTCATCGTCAGCATATCTTCCGGCATATTATTTTCCGTCATCGGATTTAACATACCGCATACTACGGCGTCCAGTTCTTCCAGCTTCCGCTTCTCTTCCGCGCTTACCGTATCATAGCAGTCCGTAAAATAGAATAATTTGACGGATGTTTCCACAGGCTCATAAGCTAAAACGTCCTCGATATACGAAAGGCGGTAAGCGTCCGTAAGCTTTTTTAACATCTCTTTTGCCGCCTGGCTTCTCATGCTGCCCGCAACCGCCGCGTTTTCTTTTTCCGGTGAAATACGGGCGGCGCTTTTTTCATCCACAATCTTTTGATGGATGGTAAAATAAAATTCGCTGCCTTTTCCATATTCGCTTGTCACGCCGATACTTCCGTTCATTAATTCCACTAACTGCTTAGAAATGGAAAGCCCCAGCCCTGTTCCCTCTTTATGATGGTTTTTCTTCGTATCCACCTGCTGGAACGAACCAAACAGCTTTGTCAAATCCTCCTCGCGGATGCCCTGTCCGGTATCTTTTACGGAAATATACAGTTCAATATCATCCTCTTTGATTTGTTTTACACTGACCGTCAGGCAAACGTATCCTTCTTCCGTAAATTTGGTTGCGTTATTCATGATATTGATAATCACCTGACGGATTCGCAGCGCGTCGCCGTAAAGTTTCGCCGGAACAGCCGGGTCAATATCGAATAACAGTTCCACCGGCTTAGCGCCGATGCGGTTTAAGATAATCATGCCAAGGTCGCTTAACATGGACATAAAGCTGTATTCTTCATCCACAAGCTCCATCTTGCCCGATTCAATCTTGGACATATCCAAAAGGTCGTTGACAATGGTTAAGAGCGCGTTTCCCGAATTTTGGATATTCATCAAATATTCCCTGTCCTGCGCGGGTAATTCCCGGCGCAGCATAATCTGCGTCATGCCCACAATGGCGTTCATCGGCGTGCGGATTTCATGGGAAACGTTCGATACAAAAGCCGATTTAGCGCGGTTCGCTTCGTCCGCGCGCTCTTTTTCCTGCTTAACGCGTTCCATCAACTCATACTGCTCCGTAATATCCATAAGCATCATACTATAACCGGTGAGTTTGCCGTTTTCCCATATCTCCATTTTCTTCTTATTATAATATTTCCCCTGAATCTGCTGTATTTTGCCTTCTTCCATAAAAAGCCTGCACACGTCGCCCGGCACAATCTGGTTCTTGTGCATACGTTTTAAATCAGGAAATACTTTTCTCGCATAGGCATTGGAATCCAGATAACCATACATACCATCCACGACAATAAACGCATCCTCCATCTGCTCAAACGCCCACTGCCGTCCAAGGTCCGTGATGCCGAAAAACTCATTACGGTGAATACTGACAATGATGGCAAGAATGGCTAAGGAATTACAAATCGGTACGATATCAAACGAAGGATTAAAATACAGCATGACCGCTAAAGCAGCCGTTATCACACACTGCGCCAACAGCAGTCTGGCAAGGTTGTTTCTTTCGGTTTTAATCTGCACCAGGCACATCCTGACAAAGGTATAAACCACGCCGCATCCGCCTATGACACAGATAATACAGTAATGCAAGAAATAGACAATGCCCGGCACCACATGAATCCAGACAAGCCCCGTCCTCTCATCCCATATAAAATCAAGTTCCTGAAATACCAGACCGAAAATATCCCCCGTCCATGTTAAAAAGAGGAATATCACATCTAACACCGCCCAGCATGAAAGCAGCGATACCGCCCATTTCTTCGGCTTTAGGCGCATATAAGTCCATAGGAACATGGCAAACATCAAATAGAAAATCGTTGTGCCGAAATACTCCATTTTCATGGCGATATGCGCGCCCTCCTGCGTCGTGGACAGCAACAGCAGCAAATAGCTTCCGTTGATAATCAAACAGCCCAGATTAGCAAGCAGCAGATACATGGAGGCATTGCTTTTGGCTCTTTTTAATAAAACGACACATCCTGCGAATGGAACAAGGATGCCGATAAGCTGTACGATATTAATTACAATATGTAGTATCATGTTCTCTCACTTTCCCGGTCTTACGGATATCATCATCCCGCCGACTGTTGGCATTTTTACCATAGTATCACAAAATACGGGTATTGTCACGCTAATGCGTTTGCCAATCCGTTTTATTTATATTACAATAGAAACAGAATCATCACCATAAATAATCTATTGACTTAAAATAAAATTATTATCAATCATCTGTAAGAAAGGCCGCCGAGTATATGAAACCTGTAATTCATAAAGAAAATGTCACGCCATTATTTACATCCGCTTATATCAACGTCTACGACTTGGAGTATGGGGAGGGAAAGCATTACTATAATGCCAGCCGCAGGAAACTTGACAAGCTCTGCGCCATCCAAACGAAAGACGCGTTTGGTTCCATGCTTCCGGATGCAGTAACCTGTGTCGTTATCATTAAGGAATCCGAAAAAGAGCCGAAACTTCTTTTAACGGAAGAATACCGTTATCCCGCCGGGCAGTTTCTTCTAAGCCCTCCGGCAGGGCTATTGGATGAGGCGGACGAAGCGTCTGAAAACCCCGTTTTATCCGCTGCCGCAAGGGAATTACAGGAAGAAACCGGTATTAAACTGCAGGATGGCGACACACTATCCATTATCAATCCCCTGCTCTTTTCCTCACCGGGTATGACGGACGAAAGCAATGCACTTGTATGTGCAGTTATCAATCTTACGGATTTATCGTCTCTTTCCCAGAAAGGCGCCGTCGGCAGCGAACTTTTTCACGGTTTTCATCTTCTCGCCAAGGATGAGGCAGAAAAAATCCTAAAGGCGGGAAAAGATACAAAAGGTATCTTCTATTCCGTGTATACATGGGCAGCGTTAATGTATTTTATATCTGATTTATGGAGGTAAAAGGCTTTGTTATATCATTATACTGACTTTGCTGCTTTTGACGGCATCATCCGCTGTGCGGAACTGCGGTTGAATAATATTTTGAACATGAACGACACCTCGGAAATGCGCCTGTTTATGAACGGCATCTGCAAGGCCGTTTCCGAAAAGCTTATTTTAGACGGGGAAAATGAAAAAAGCCGCATGATAGAAGCCTTTTTCCAGAAAGAAATGGCGGAAGAGTTCCACTATTCGGCATACGCGGCGTGTTTTTCCAAGTACCGGGATGACGCGGCGCAGTGGGAGCGGTACGGGCATCTCGGCCAAGGCGTATGTATCGCTTTCCATAAAGACAGGATGGAACAAATGATTGGCGGCGCCGTCTCCCTCCAAACCGTGTACTATCAGGAAGATATGCGAGAACACCGCCTTGTGGATGAATTTTATCATCTGATAAAAGAGACGAAAGAGTTTTCGCCAACGCTTCCCAAGCTTCATAGCCTGATGAACGACGCCTGGGTGCAGTCCGCGGCGTTTAAGCATCCCTCTTTCGCCAGTGAAAAAGAAAGCCGTCTTGTCGTTTCACCGTTTATTTTACGTGAATTTGCGGTAGAGCCAAAATATCATGTCACCACGGAAAGAATCAAGAAATATTATCCGCTCGATTTGAACAGGATGTGCGGAAAACTCGGGATGCACCTGTCCGATTTGGTTGTGGAAATCATTATCGGACCGACCTCGTCACAGTCTATCCCGATTTTACAGGACTATCTGACAGACTGCGGACTGGACGTCTTAAAAGACAAAATCAGCATGTCGAACTGCCCGCTGCGCAAGCCGACTTCCTAATTAAAAAAAGAAAGCCAGAGCCACGCTCCAGCTTTCCACACACCCGCGAGTTTGCGCGGCGCATAGCGTCTGTGCAAACTTGCAATTAAAAAATTTATTTTTTAATTTCTTATTTTACGGTTACAGAAGTAATATGCGGATTCACGCCCTCATACCAGTATAAGAAACCTTCCATATCAACCGTATCGCCGATATTCAGATTCTTGACTGCGGCGTATACATCCGTCGTATTGTCGCATAAGTAGGATTCTACCGTAAAGGTATATGTCTCGCCATTTAAGGAAACGTTGAAGTACAAATCGTCTCCGTCGCTTCCGGAACCATCCCATTTATAAAGATAAGCAACGTCATTACCGGATGCGTCCTGTCCTGCCGCTTCTACCGTCATGCCTTTAAAAGATACGAACTTATTCTGGTGGTTAATCAAATCATCCGTGCCAAGCAGGGAAGTCACATCCTCTGCCGCTGCAACATAATTACCGTCTTCAATCTCAAATGTCGCATCCGTAATCTCGACTTCGCCCGACCACTCGGATTTGTAACCCGTTACTTTAATCTTCGTGCCTGTCGTCAATTTTTCGTAATCAGCTTCGGAGCAAGCCATCTCATACAAAAAGTATGCGCCGTCCTTATCCTGTGCGTATACGGTTGCCTTATCTTCCCACCAAGCCTGCTTTGCCTGTACATAAGCCTCAATGACAACTTCCGAGTCCAGAGCCGCCGCCGCATATTCCGCATACGTCATAACGCCCTCGGATTTCGCATCGCTATCTCCTGCCGCGCTTCCTCCTGAGGAACCGCAGCCGACACAAACAGCCGCCATTGTCAACGCCATAAGTAATGTTAAAATCTTTTTCATTTTTCCTCTCCTCTTTTACGTTCTCATCATTTCTCATGAGCCGTATTTGATAGAATTGTATTAATAACATCGAGATAATTATACACGAAATTCCTGATAAATCAATAGCATTATTGCTGATTTCGCTTCTTTTTCACGATTTTGGCCGCCGCATAAGCAAGAATCAACGCCCATGCCGCCGCCAGTGAACCAAGCAGGATACGCGCCTCGCCCGGCAGTTTTCCCAAGTCCGCCTTATCGGACGAGTGCATGGCGTTTTGCCCCGCCAACTGGTCTAAGCGGTACAAAGAAGTAATATCGGCATACATATCTTCCATATATTTATCATCGACCGTCTCGCCTCTCCTGACCGATTTCACCGTATTCTCGATAAGCTGGCCCGCCGCATCCCGCAGCGAAGCCGAACCGTTAAAGACCGGCGTAACAAAAGTATTGTCAATATTGTCCAGTAAAAGCTGCGCGGCCTGAATCTTAATATTATAATATAAATTGTTATCCTCACCGCATCTGGATAAGTAGTCCTGATACTCCGGCGATTCCTGTGCCTTTGCGGTCACGGGGATATACCCTTCCGTCTCAGCGTAGGCGGTCTGCACTTCATTTGTTAAAAGATACTGCGCAAACAGCCACGAAGCAAGCACCTCCTGCGGATTGTCTTTATTAAATATACAGACAGACGGTCCCTGTGAAATCATCTGCATATGTTCCGTGTCAAACTGTGGTATCGGCATAACCACCGTCTCAAACTCCACTATCTTATCCTCGCTGATATCGGACAGGGGCGCATTAGTTCCCATCCATGTCGCCCCGGCGGTAGAATCCACGGCAAAAACACACTGTCCGGCATTTAAAAAATTCGCCGGATAACTCGATATTTTAAAGGTGGAAAACGCCCTTGTCTTAGCGTGTTCGGCGATAGTAAGCAGCAGTTCCTTAGTCGTATCCTGAAAAAGAAGTATCTCGCCGGCATCCGTAGAATACCCTGCATCCTTTTGCCGAAGCATCTGAATCATCATATTATCGGTCGATTTATAGATAAACGGAATCATTACATTTTGTCCGTTTATTAAAAAGTTTCCATTCTCATCCTGCGCCATTGCCGCCTCGGAAACTTCCCAGATAAAATCCCATGTCAGCACGTCCGGCAGCGTATATCCAAGCGCCTCTACATAAGTTTTATTGATATAACAGGCCTCCGTGGAACGCATATAGGGGATTGCATAATAATGTCCGTCAAAACTGCATTCATCCAGAAATTGGGGAATCATCTCCTCCTCTTTCGGCGACTGAAAACGTACCTCACTCCCGCCAAGCCCATATTTTTCATCCGCAAACAGCTCCTCTAACGGGGCAACCTGATTCACACCCGTTAAATACGTCGCGATATGGTCGGGATAGGTAATGCAGACATTCGGCGTCGTATTCGTGGCGATATTCGTTATCACGTCATTATAGATTTTCCCGTAATCCGTATATAAGCGCAGATTCACGGTAATGTTCGGATAAAGCGCCTCAAAATCACGGATTGCCTGTTCATAAATCATTGTCTGCGTCTTATTGGTATCATTTTTCGCCCAGAATGTAATCTCGTACTCTTTAGAAACGTCAAACTGCTCCGGTATCTCAAACGCCGCCATCCCCTCTCTGCCATGACAGCCCGTCAGCGTAAACAGACAGCCGGTAAGTAATGCCGCCGCACATAACCGCAGCTTTTTTACTTTCTTAAATTCCCGCCTCTGCTTCATCCTTTCAATCCCCCCCTTGATACACCTGCCATTACCTTATTACGGAACAGTAAAAACAGGACGATTAACGGAACGGAAATAACGACAACCGCCGCCATCATTGCCGGAATGTTTTCCCGCCCGAATCCGTTCTCCCGAATCTCCTGAATCCCATTAGACACAAGATAGTAATTCTCATCATCCGTAATCAGGCGCGGCCACACATAGGAATTCCAGCACTCAATCACTTTCAATATCGTTATCGTTATCAAAGTAGGCCTTGCTATCGGTATCATAACTTTTAACAGATACTTCATATCCGACGTACCGTCCACTTTCGCCGCATAGTACAGGCTGTCCGGTATCTGTTCAAAATTTTCCTTTAAAAGATAGATATAAAAAACAGAGGTTACGGACGGCAGAATCAACCCCGGAAACGTGTTTCGCATATTCCAGTCGGTAATCGTGACAAAATTCGTAATCACTACTAATTCCGTAGGAATCATCATCAGGGAAAGAAACAATAAAAACGCAATATTTTTTCCCTTAAAATCCAGTCTGGCAAATGCAAAGGCCGCCAGCGTAATCACTACCAGCATAACCGCCGTCGTTACTATTGTAAAAATAAGCGTATTCGTAAAATATTTTGCCAACGGAACCGCCGTAAAAGCATCCGCATAATTTTGCAGCGTCGGCGATAAAGTAAAAAACTTCGGGATATGTTCCGCATTATAGGCGCTGTAGCTTTTTACCGACGTCAACAGCATCCAATAAAAAGGAAACAGCACAATGAGCGCCCAGAAAATCAACAGCACATATGTGAGCGTTGTCAAAATAGTATTACGCCGCTTTGCTCTTTGCTCCATTTTATGATAATCCATTTTCTAACCATGCTCCTTTCCCGTCCTGCTGGCCAGCAGATTGATACAGGTAATCGTCAGCACAATCGCAAATAGTATAATCGCCGCAGCCGACGCATAGGACGGATAACCGCCGCTGTCGCCGTAAAGCATATCGTATACATAGCCGACAATCGTATTCATTTCCGCAGCATTCAGATTTGTGCCGAATAACGCCACCGCGTCGCTGTATGCCTTAAATGCGCCGATAAATCCCGTAATAATCAGATAAAACAACATCGGCGATATCATTGGCAGCGTAATCCGCATAAAAGTCCGAAACCTTGACGTGCCGTCCACCTTTGCCGCCCGGTAGTATTCCGGATTGACGGAGGCAAGCGCGCTTGTCAGAATCAGTATTTTAAAAGGCAGAACCACCCAAATCGTATAAAAACACAGGACAAACATTTTCGCCCAGTACGGCCCGTCGATAAAATCAACTGAACTGCCGCCGAACCATGTAATGATAAGGTTGATAAGCCCGTCCGTATACGCCGTCTTTTTGAATAAAATCATAAAAACAAGTCCCACGGCAAGCGTATTGGTGACATACGGCAGAAAATATATGGTCTGAAACAGATTCCTAAGCGGCTTTATGGAACTTAAACCAACCGAAATAAGCAGCGCGATTCCCGTTGATAACGGAACCGTGATAATCACTAATAAAAACGTATTTTTAACAGCCTGCAAAAAATAGTGGTCATGCAGAACATAGGAATAGTTATAAAGACCAATGCCAAAATACGTCTGCGACGCCGAATTGTAGCCTTCCTCAAAAGAATAGACAAATACGTCGATTAATGGATAGACCATAAAAACGCCCAAAAAAAGTATCGCGGGCAGTAGATACAGCCAGCCTTTCAGAGCAGTCCAGTTGATTTTTTTCTTTTCCATATCAATCACCACGTTCCTCTCCCGGCTTCCATCTCTTCTCTGTCATTTTATCAAAAAAGAACACTTTGTGAGGGTGCAGTGCAAACCTGACAGAAGTATTATCAATATTTATATTATTATCCGTTCCGACAATCGCACGGACCGTCGGATTTAAAGAAGCTTTATGCGTCGATACAACGCTGATATCGCGCCCCATCACCTCTACGCCGCTTAATTCGCAGCGCAGCTCTCCATCTTGCCGCAAAACAAAGCCTTCCGGTCGGATTCCCACATAGACGTCACGGCTGTCTTTTTCTTTTACGTCTAAAACGGCGTCGTCTCCTATCCACAGCTTACCGCCCCGAATCTGTCCATCAAATACATTAATCGGCGGCGTTCCAAGGAATCTGGCGACAAAAAGATTCGCCGGATTGTCATAAACCTCCTGCGGCTTTCCGATTTGCTGCACAATGCCGTCCTTCATCACCACAATCATATCGGAAATGCTCATAGCTTCTTCCTGGTCATGCGTTACAAAAATCGTAGTAATCCCTGTTTCTTTCTGGATTCTTCTGATTTCCTCCCGTGTCTGCAAGCGCAGACGGGCATCCAGATTAGACAACGGCTCGTCCAACAAAAGCACCCGCGGCATCTTGACTAAGGCACGTGCAATCGCCACACGCTGCTGCTGCCCGCCCGAAAGCTCTCCCGGTTTACGCTCCATCAATTCGTCTATCTGCACCAGTTTTGCCGCTTCATATGCCTTTTTTAACATCTGTTCCTTGGAGAGCTTGTCTTTCCCCTTTAAATTCTGCAACGGAAATAAAATATTCTGCTTTACGCTAAGATGCGGATAGAGCGCATAGTTCTGGAAAACCAGACCAATGCCTCTGTTTTCCGGCGGCAGATCGGTAACGTCGTCCTCTCCAAAAAATATCCGGCCACCGGTCGGCTTCTGTAAGCCGCTTATCAAGTTTAACGTCGTGCTTTTGCCGCATCCCGACGGTCCGAGAAGTCCTATCAGCTTCCCATCCGGTATGGTAAACGTAAAGTCATTGACGGCAATTACATCCTCATGCTTCTTTTTGTCGCGGCTTGGAAATTTCTTTGTCAGATTTTGTAATATGACTTCCATGGTGGGGTTCCTCTTTTCCTAATTTTCTGCTGGCGATTCAATAATCAAATCAATTAAAAGCTGTATATGTATTTTCATAGTATCTAAGCATGGCACAGGACTTACTTCATCATTAAGCAAAAGAGGCAATTCCGTACAGCCTAATATAACAGCCTCGATACTATCATCCTGCTGCATACGCTGTATTATCTTTTGAAAGCCCCGTAACGTTTCTTCTTTTATAATACCAAGTTCTAATTCCGAAGATATTTTTAAATTGATATATTCCATTTCTTCCATAGTTGGTGTAATGACTTCAATATTACTGCTGTAAAATGGTTTCTTAAAAAAATCCTCCGTCATAGTAAAGATTGTTCCCAATAAACCGACTTTACGTTTATGCAATCGAATTGTTTCATTGCACGCAGCTTCAACAATACTAATTATCGGCACTGTCGATTGCTCTTGTAATCTGTCAAATACAATGTGCGGAGTATTTGCTGATAATGCTATAAAATCGGCTCCACTTGCTATCAGATTTTTAATTGCTCGCATTAGATAATCTGTCAATTCATCATATTTTCGTTCGTTGCATAATTTCAAAACGTCAAATACATTGACGCTTTCAATGGCTAAATTGGGAAAAAAATTCTTTCCGACTCTATCTTGTACCCCATAAACAATATCATGATAATATGGAATTGTTGATTCAGGTCCCATTCCGCCCACTAATCCTAATTTTTTCATATTATTTCCTCAAATGCTGACTTTATAGTGCATTTTTTTGTTTGCAATAAACCCTGTTTCGCCCTTTTATTGAATACCATTCTACCATACCAATACCGCTATTACTATCAAATATTCGGTTTATATCATAAAAATAAATTGCTGATATTTCATTGTGTCAGCAATTTATTTAATTTCTTATCAAATGTTTTAATTTCATATCCCTTGACTACATGATAAGCATATAAGATGCAGTCTGGAAAATCCAGATTTTGTTCCATAAAAGTTTCAATACCATATTTCAACACCTCTGGTTCCGGTGTATTAACCTCTGATAAAAAGGCAAGCAGACACCGCCCAATCTCCATTCTGTCAATATGGTATACCCCTTTCAAGACATAAATCACTTCTGCAATAATTTCTATATTAACTTGAACAGACATATTTTTGATAATTGCCTCAGCTTCAGACGCCATCTGCTCATTATCATTTAATAGATAACGCAAAACGATATTTGTATCAAGCATTATCATATTTTTCAATCACCGCCTTCTCCCATGCCATTTTTTCCTGTTCCCA
>JAMPFF010000040.1 GCA_023664605.1 Clostridium sp. | reverse complement strand
TATATGAACAGGGAGATATTTATAAGGGCGCTTATGAGGGGCTGTACTGTACGCCCTGCGAGTCTTTCTGGACGGAGTCGCAGTTAGTGGACGGGAAATGCCCGGACTGCGGAAGAGAAGTAGAACCGGCGAAAGAGGAAGCGTACTTTTTCAAAATGAGCAAATATGCGGATAAACTGATAGCACATATCAATGCGCACCCGGAATTTATCCAGCCGGTCTCCCGTAAAAATGAGATGATGAACAATTTTCTGCTGCCCGGTCTGCAGGATTTGTGCGTTTCCAGAACTTCCTTTAAATGGGGCATTCCGGTGGACTTTGACGAGAAACACGTTGTCTATGTATGGCTGGATGCGCTGTCAAATTATATTACGGGCATCGGTTATGATGCGGATGGTAACAGCACGGAACAGTATAAGAAACTCTGGCCGGCGCAGTTACATCTGATTGGCAAAGATATCATCCGCTTCCATACGATATACTGGCCCATTTTTTTGATGGCGTTAGGGGAGCCGCTGCCGGAGCGGATTTTTGGGCATCCGTGGCTTTTACAGGGCGACGGGAAAATGAGTAAATCCAAGGGAAACGTAATTTACGCGGAGGATTTGATAGACTTCTTCGGTGTCGATGCGGTTCGTTATTTTGTACTGCACGAGATGCCTTTTGAAAACGACGGCGTTATCACATGGGATTTGATGGTGGAAAGGCTCAATTCCGACCTTGCCAATACGCTTGGCAATCTGGTAAACAGAACCATCTCCATGAGCAATAAGTATTTCGACGGCGTGGTGGAAAATAAGAAAACCGGCGCAGCGGCGGGCGAAGAGGATGTGGACGCCGATTTGTGGAATGTTTTGACCGATACCTATGCGAGAGTCAGCAAAAAGATGGATGATTTGCGCGTAGCCGACGCAATTTCCGAGACATTTGTTTTATTTAAACGCTGTAATAAATATATAGACGAGACGATGCCGTGGGCGCTGGCAAAGGATGAAAGTAAAAAGGACAGACTTGCCACCGTTTTATATAATTTATTAAACGGCATTTTAGTGGGCGCAAGTTTATTGGAGCCGTATATGCCGGAAACCGCCGTAAAAATCGCGGAACAGATTCACGCGCCTTTAATCGATTTTGCAGTATTGGAGGAATGTGCGAAGAATCATGATACGCACAAAGCGGCAGAACTTTATCCGTCCGGAAGCAAAGTGACGGAAACGCCGGATATTCTGTTTGCCCGTCGTGACCTTGCGGAAGTGATGGAAAAAGTAGAGGAAATGTTTGCCAAAAGAAAAGCGGATGCAGGAAAAGCAGAAGGTAAAGACAGTGCGGATAATGCGGCGGGTGAAGATGTCCTGCAGGATGTGGTCGATATAGAGCCGAAAGAAACAATTTCGTATGATGATTTTAGCAAGTGCCAGTTTCAGGTCGGCGAGATTTTAGAATGTAAAGAAGTGCCAAAATCCAAGAAACTGCTTTGTTCCAAAGTGCGGGTCGGTTCCAGCGTAAAACAGATTTTATCGGGAATCAGACAGTATTACAGTGCAGAGGAAATGGTCGGGAAAAAAGTAATGGTGCTGGTTAATTTAGCGCCGAGAGAGATGGCGGGAATGGTATCGGAGGGAATGTTATTGTGCGCGGAGGACGCGGAGGGTAATCTGGCGCTTATGACGCCTGAAAAGATGATGCCTGCCGGCGCGGAAATCTGCTAAAATTGAAATAAGGAGCATAGATTGAAAAATAAGCCTGATAGCTTATTTTTCAATCGGCAATTTGTGACGCTCCGGAATGGAGAATTTTATGATACGGAAAGAGGAATTTTATTTCGATTCAAGGGATAAGAAAAATAAAATACACGCCATTAAATGGGTTCCTGATGTGGAAGAACCGGTTTGCATTTTTCAGATTGTGCATGGCATGGCGGAGCATATCGACCGTTATGACGAGTTTGCCAGATTTTTAGCGGGCAAAGGCATTCTTGTCGTGGGAGAGGACCATCTGGGGCATGGTAAGTCGGTGCCGGAGGGCGGAACTTACGGATATTTTTGCGAACACGACGCAGCCAATGTGCTGGTAAGAGATGTGCATCGTCTGAAAAAAATAATGCAGGAACAGTATCCCGGCGTCCTCTATCTGATTCTGGGACACAGCATGGGATCTTTTATTTTGAGGAATTATCTGTTCCGCTATGGAAGCGGAGTGGGCGGTGCGGTTATCGTAGGAACGGGAATGCAGTCTAAGGCGACTTTATTATTGGCAAGAACGATTACCGCAGTCCAGGAAGTTTTCTGCGGGCCAAAACATATTGGTAAATTTATTGATAAAGCGTCTTTTGGAAGCTTTAATAATAGATTTGAACCGGCAAGGACGTCATTTGACTGGCTTTCCAGAGAAACCGCCAACGTAGACCGCTATATAGCCGATCCGATGTGCGGCTTCACTTTTACCTTAAACGCGTTTGCGGCATTATTTAAGCTGATTCATAATTGTTATGATAAAGAAAAACTGGAAAGTATGCCAAAGAACCTCCCTGTTTTTTTGATTGCCGGAGCGGACGACCCGGTAGGAGACTATGGGAAGAGCATTGAGAAAGTATATCATTCCTATTTAGACGCCGGTATGCAGAATGTACAGATGAAATTGTATGAAAACGATCGGCATGAATTATTGAACGAGACGGACAGGACGTCAGTGTACGAAGACGTTTACCGCTGGATTTTGCAGCGTATCTAAGATTTGAAATGAGGAGATTATGAAAAAATTAATGGTATGTATGGCAGCAGCAGCGTTGTTGTTTTTCTGCTATGTCGGTATGGCAGAGGCGGCATCCGGCGATAAGACAGTCGTTGCTCTGGGAGCGGATTTATCCGAACAACAGCGCGCCGCGGTACTGGAATCAATGGGAATGACAGAAGAAGATTTGGCGGACTGTACCGTTATTTTCATTACCAACGCCATGGAACATGAATATCTGGACGCCTATCTGGATGCATCCGTTATAGGAAGCAAGTCGCTGTCCAGTGTAAAAATTACGAAAGCGGCATCCGGCAGCGGAGTTTTGGTGACAACGAAAAATATCAATTACTGCACAACGGGGATGTATCGAAATGCCTTAATGACTGCGGGCATGGAGGATACGGAAGTGCTGGTTGTCGCACCGACGCCGATTTCCGGAACGGCAGGACTCATTGGAGCGTTAAAGGCGTATGAGGTGATGGCGGATAAGGAAGTGTCAGACGAAGCGTTAGATACGGCGCTGGATGAACTGATAACGACGGGCGAATTAGCGGAAAGTATACAGGGAGAGGTCGGATCCGATGAAATCGAGGCCTTGATTGCATGGTTAAAGAATAAGATTGCCAGCAAGGAATTGGATATCGGAGACGAACAAAGCGTGCGGGAGGCGATTGCGGAGGGTGAGAAAACCTTTGGCGTCAGCTTGACAGAGGATGAGAAAAACAAGATTCTTGATTTGCTGAAAAAACTGGATTCTCTTGGGTTAAATGCGGATTATTTAATAGAGCAGGCGCAGAGTCTGTATGAAAAGTACGGTCTGGAGATTGTTGAAAGTGCGAATAAGGCAATTAACGAAGCGGTGGAAAATGCCGTGGCATCTGCCGTAAAAGGTTTTTTTCAGGATTTGGCGGATGCCGTGTCGGGATTTTTTAAGAATCTGTTTTCCTGATATATTTTTATCATCCATAAAGGATATTTCAACATTCCGGGTAAAATCCGGAATGTTTTTTTCTTCCTGAGCTATACTAAATTGAAGAGTTATGGTGTTTGCTTTTTCAATAAAAAGATTAATAGAGAGAATGGAGGAATCATGATGAAAATTGCATTTTTTAGTACAAAGCCTTATGATAAAATCTGGTTTGAGCCTATGGGAAAAGAATACGGGTTTGATATTCATTTTTATGAAGTGCCGTTTTGTGAGGAGACTATCTATCTTGCTGCAAATTATGACGCTATCTGTATTTTTGTAAATGATTATATTACGGCGGAAATGATAGATAAATTATATGAGATGAAAGTAAAGGCCATTTTACTACGCAGCGCGGGCTTTAATCATGTGGATATTAAGGCGGCGGAAGATAAGATGCTGGTGCTTCGCGTACCGAATTATTCACCGGAAGCGGTAGCGGAGTTTGCCATGGGAATGATTTTAACGGTCAACCGCCATCTGCATAAAGCATATAATAGGACAAGAGACTTCAATATGAGCCTGAACGGCTTAATGGGAGTGGATTTGTATCATAAAACAGTGGGCATTATCGGAACCGGTAAAATAGGGCAGGCAATGATAAGAATCTGCAATGGTTTTGGTATGCAGGTACTGGCTTATGACCCGTTTCCCAATTCCAAACTGGAAGTGGAATATGTGGAATTAGAGGAGTTGTTTCAAAAATCCGATTTTATTTCCCTGCATTGTCCGCTGACGTCGGGAACGAAATATATTATTAACGCGCAGAGTATACGCTTGATGAAAGAGGGCGTCTATCTTGTCAATACGTCAAGAGGCGGACTGATTGATACGGATGCCCTGATAGACGGTCTGGTAGAGGGAAAATTTGGGGGCGTCGGTTTGGATGTTTATGAAGAGGAGGAAGGTATTTTTTATGAAGATAAATCCAATGAAATTATGCAGGATGAAAATTTGGCAAGATTGATGACGTTTCCTAATGTATTGATTACTTCCCATATGGGCTTTTTTACGAAAGAAGCGATGCAGGCAATCGCAAAAGAAACTTTAGAAAACGCATATGCATTAGAAAATGGACTACCGCTTGTAAATCGAACTGAAATACGTTAAAATAGAAAATAGTGGGGAAGGAGACATTTCAGTGTCGCAAAATTCATATCAGATTAGAAGTGCATATCGGGATGAATGGGATGACGCGATGGCGCTTGCATGGAAGACTTTTATGCAGTTTGAGGCAGACGGCTATACCGCGGAAGGCATTAGAAATTTTGAGGATTTTATTACGGACACAACCTTGTACCGTATGTTTATCATGGGTGCGTATCAGATGTTTGTGGCGCTGGAAGAAAAGCGGATAGTGGGTATGCTCACATTGCGGGACGCTTCGCACATTTCCCTCCTTTTTGTAGATGAGAAATATCACAGACAGGGAATCGGACGCGCATTGATAGAGTATCTGCGGGAGTATCTGCTTTCAGAAGCGGGCGTCGGCAGGGTAACGGTCAATGCCGCCCCTTACGGGGTTGCTTTTTATCATAAACTGGGGTTTAGGGATTTACGCCCTGAGGAAGAAAAAGACGGTATTAAATATACGCCGATGGAGTTTATATTGTAAACCGAATGGATTTTGTACGTCAACACGCCAAATTAAAGAAAAGGATGGAATATCATGGAGTATATTAAGAGCAAGGATATTTTTGTATTAATGAAAAATACATTAAGGCTGATTCATCCCAGACCGATAGACCACGGTTACAGGGTTGCCTATATGGTTTATAAAATGTTAGAGGATAAGGGCGGTTATGAAGAGTTTGAACTGGCGGATATCGTCATGGTCGCTACTTTTCATGATATAGGCGCGTATAAGACGGAGGCGGGCGCTTTAAACGATATGCTGCGCTACGAATCCAGAGACAGCAGGGCGCATACCATTTACGGCTATTTATTTTTTAAATATTTATCGCCCGTAGAAGAACTGGCTAAAGTCATTATGTATCATCATATGGATTATGAACAGCTTCAGAAAGTGGAATATGCCTATAAAGATTTGGCGGCGTATATTAATATTGCGGAAAAAATGGATATCTATTATTCTGCGATGGGAAGCCAGTTTAATATGCAGATGTTCCATAAACAGGCGGGAACGAAATTATCGGAAGAGGGATTGAACCGCTTTTATACGGTTGCGAAAAAATATGATATCTTTACGAAGATTCAGAACGGCGATTATCAAAAGGAGTTAGAGGATATCATTGACTATATGATATTTTCCAACGAGGGAAAGAAAAAATTCCTGGATATGTTGATGTATTCCACGGGCTTTAGGAATGAACAATGCGTGGTTGACGCCATTACGACGATACATATATGCGACGAGCTGGCAAGCAAAATGTTGATGACGGAAGATGCGAAAGAAAAGCTGTATTACGGCGCGCTGCTTCATGACCTTGGTATGCTGGCTATTCCCAGAAATATCGTGGATGCGCCGAAAAAGTTAAATTCCGAAGAAATTAAAAAAGTCAGGGTGCATGTTGACGAAACGGAAAAAGTATTGAACAATATGCTGCGGGATGATGTGCTGTCTATCGTATTAGGACATCATGAAAGAGGCGACGGCAGCGGTTATCCGAGAAAATTAAAGGCGCATCAGATGTCGCAGGAACAGAAAGTGCTGCAGATAGCGGATGCAGTTACCGGCATGACAAATAAAAGAAGTTACAGGGAACCGTTGTCAAAAGAGCAGGTGATTACCATTTTAAATGATGAGGCATCCAAAAACCGCCTTGACAGACAGACAGTTGGAGTCTTTGTCAATTTCTATGATAATATTATGCAGGATGTAAAAAAAGAGTCAACAGAAGTTATGAAGACATATCAGATGTTGAACTCTCAGTATGCGCAGCTTAGTAAGCGTTTTAAGAAATAGGAGGTAATTATGGGGCGTATATTTGATTTAGACAGTCCTTTTATGCGGTTTTTGAATTTAGTCGGAGATTTGATGATATTGAATTTTTTAATGATTATCTGCTGTATTCCGATTATTACAATCGGCGCGTCCTGTACGGGGATGTATTATGTGCTTATAAAAATCGTGCGGGGAGAGGAAGGTTATCTGGTAAAAGGCTTTTTCAAGTCCTTTAAGCAGAATTTTAAGCAGGCTACGATTTTGTGGCTGATTATACTGCTTGTGATAGGGGTTTATGTAGGAGATTTTCTGATATTCAGATATTCCGGGATGACATTTCCGACAGCGCTTATCGTGGCGATTCTGGCGATTGCATTGGTTCTGATAATGGTAGTGGTCTATGTTTTCCCGGTTCTGTCGAGATTTGATAATACGGTTAAGAATACTTTGAGAAATGCTTTCTGCATGGCGGTTTTGAATTTACCCAAGACGTTGCTGTTAATTATTATACAGCTTATTCCGTTTATTGTTTTATATTTTTCAACTTACGCGGCTATTTTTGTATTTATGTTTGGTATTTCACTGCCGGCATATTGTTCAGCACATTTACTCAGCGGAATCTTTAAGAAGTATGAGCCGGAGGCGGAGCCGGTAGTGTCAGACTATGAATTTTCCGTGCAAACAGAAGAGGAAAACGAGGAAAATAATGGATAAACAAACGAAATCAATTTTGGTACAGTGGATTGGCCCGACGATTATTATGATATTCATAATAGGCGTCATGCTCTTTAATTTTTCCGTAAAGAGTAAGGCGAGTGCAAATGATGCGGTCAGCAGAAACATGACGACGGCGGTGGAAATATGCGCGCTGAAATTTGAGGAGCGGCTTGAACTTCTGGAAACCGTCGGCAGACCCGTCAGTGAGCTTTTGGAAAAAGAATCGTCGTTGGAATCTTCCCATGCCGTGGAGCTGGCGGAAATTGCGATGCGCTATTCGGGCGCGTATGCAGCTTACATATGCGGTGAAGATGGACAAGGCATTAATAGCGCCGGAGAAAAAATTTCCATTGCGCAGACGGATTATTTTGAGCAGATTCGCGAAGCGGATGACGTCGTCTATCTTTTTACTATGGATGACGGCATAAAGGAGCAAAGCGCTATTATCGTAACTATTCCGGTGAATGCGAAGAAAGAAAGTGGTAATTTGGTGCTGTATTATCCGCTTGCCAATTTTGAGGCGGTAGTAAAACAGGCGGATACTGTAGGCTGGAAAGCTTCGACATTGATAGACGCAGACGGCATGGTTCTGGCAACGTCCTGTACGGGCGCGCACTGGAGCGAGGGAGACAACGTCTATGATGAAATTGATGATATCGATATCAACAGAAGAATCAAAAACCGTATCAGTGGACGTTTGAGCGGTATGTCCAGCACAGTCGCCATGCAGGATGCAGCGTACTCGTTTGCATACGCCCCGCTTGGCGCCAATAACTGGGCGCTGCTTGTCAGTATCGAGCAGGAGTATGTGGATGAGCAGGTCCGCCTGCAATGGAGAAATGCCAGAAATATGCTTTATCAGCTGGCAGCAGTTATTCTTATATTCTGTTTTGTCCTTATCGGTATCAATATGCTTAGTAAGGTTTATAATGCCAAAAAGCAGAAGCAGCTTGAGGAAAAGGCGGATACAGACCTTTTGACAGGGCTGAATAATAAGCTGGCGACAGAACGTAAGATTAAAGAATTTATTGAAAAATATCCGGATAAGCAGTCCATGATGTTCATACTGGATATTGATAACTTTAAAAAGATAAACGATACCATGGGACATGCTTTCGGCGACGAGGTGCTTCGCTCTTTAGGAAAACAGATAGGGGTTCTTTTTAGGGCGACGGATATTGTCGGACGTGCCGGCGGTGATGAATTTATTATTTTCCTGAAAGATATCGCGGATATGGAAGCTATCAAAAAAGAAGCAAAGAAAGTGGAGGACTTTTTTAAGGACTTTAAAGCGGGCGAATATACCAAATATTCCGCGACGGCAAGTATCGGCGTCGCTATCTTCCCGCAGGAGGGGAACAGCTTTGAGAATATTTATAAGGCGGCGGATCAGGCGCTTTATAAAGCGAAAAAGAGAGGAAAGAACCAGCTTGCCTTTTATCATGACATGGACGAAAGCACGAAAGAGTAAATATACTTTTAGGCAATTTGTACAATAAAGCAATCATTTCCTCGTCAATTTGTCAAAAGGAAAACAGTTTTTTATTGAAAATAAGCAATTTTTACAATGGAATACAAAATATTTGTGAAATAGTGGTATAGCAAAGAGTAGAAAAATTCGTTATACTAAATCCAGACTTGATTATTAATCATAATAATCTTGAATAAAAACTCAAAAATATTAGGAGGCACAAGCACATGGCAAGTTTATCGTTAAAAAATGTCTGCAAAGTATATCCTAACGGATTTGAAGCAGTCAAGGATTTCAATCTTGAAATCGCAGACAAGGAGTTCATTATCTTCGTAGGACCTTCAGGTTGTGGTAAATCTACAACACTTCGTATGATTGCAGGTTTGGAAGATATTTCCTCCGGTGAGTTAAAGATTGGTGACAGAGTTGTAAACGATGTTGAACCGAAAGACAGAGATATCGCAATGGTATTCCAGAACTACGCTCTGTACCCTCATATGTCAGTATATGACAATATGGCATTCGGTTTGAAACTGAGAAAAGTACCGAAAGATGAAATTGATAAGATGGTTAAAGAAGCAGCTAAGATTCTTGACCTTACTCCTCTTCTTGACCGTAAGCCGAAGGCTTTATCCGGTGGACAGAGACAGCGTGTTGCTATGGGACGTGCAATCGTGCGTAATCCTAAGGTATTCCTTATGGATGAGCCTCTTTCCAACTTGGATGCTAAACTTCGTGTACAGATGCGTATCGAGATTGCAAAACTGCATCAGAGATTAGGCACAACCATCATCTATGTAACACATGACCAGACCGAGGCTATGACGCTTGGTACCAGAATCGTTGTTATGAAAGATGGCGTTGTTCAGCAGGTTGATACACCTCAGAACTTATATGAGAAACCGCAGAACTTGTTCGTTGCAGGATTCATGGGTTCTCCGCAGATGAACTTCTTAGACGCAGTTGTTGAAGTAAGCGGCGATACGGCAAGCTTGAAAGTAGCTGGCAGCAGCATTCCTCTTCCGGCAGCAAAATCCAAGAAACTGATTGATGGCGGATATGCAGGAAAGACAGTTACATTCGGTATTCGTCCGGAAGATGTATATGATTCCAACGAGTACATCCAGTCAGCTAAATGTGTATTTGAATCCAGTATTAAAGTATATGAATTACTTGGTGCAGAAGTTTACTTATACTTTGACCTTGCTGAGTTCCCTATTACAGCTAGAGTTGATTCCCGTACAACAGCAAGACCTGGTGATGCAGTTAAGTTTGCATTTGATGTTGAAAAGATTCATGTATTTGACAAAGAGACAGAGCAGGTTATTACGAACTAATCATGATGATTACGAGGGGGATGCGGAAGCGCATCCCCTTTTTCCATCAGTAGAGTGAGGTTACCATATGATTTCAAGTCAAATTATTAAGACGAGCATAGAAGAATTAAAATCCATTACAAAAGTCGATTTATGTGTCTTTGACTTAGAAGGGAATACTGTAGCGTCCACTTTTGAATTGGATGATATTTCCATATCTCTGATTATCGAATTCGCGGAGTCTCCGGCAGACAGTCAGGTAATCGGGGTACATCATCTTTTAAAGATACTGGATGAGAATGAGCTTGCTTATGTTTTGGATGCAAAGGGCGCCAGTGAAGATACATATATGATTGGCAGGATTGCGGTGAGCCAGTTGCAGAATTTGATTATTGCGTACAAAGAGCGATTTGACAGAAATAATTTTATTCAAAACCTTCTGTTGGATAATTTACTGCTGGTGGATATTTATAACCGCGCTAAAAAACTGCATATCGAAGTGTCCGTGCCGAGGACGGTATTTTTAATAGAGACAGGAAGCGAAAAGGAAAGTATTGTATCGGAATTGCTAAACGGTATGTTTTCGGTGCAGGCTGGCGATTATATTACGGCAGTGGATGAATGTAATGTGATTTTGATTAAATCGTTGGTGCAAAATGAGGACTATGACGATTTGGAGAATATCGCCAGTACCATTGTCGATATGATGAATATGGAAGCGATGATGAATGTCCGGGTGGCTTACGGAACGATTGTGGACGAATTAAAGGATGTCTCCAAATCCTATAAAGAAGCGAAAATGGCACTGGATGTAGGCAAGATTTTTTATGTGGAGAAAAAAGTGACGGCATATAACAGACTGGGAATCGGCAGATTGATTTACCAGCTTCCCGTTAATCTCTGCCAGATTTTTATTCAGGAGATTTTTGGCTCTAATGTACCGGCGGAGCTGGATGAAGAGACTTTGACAACGATTAATAAGTTCTTTGAAAACAATCTTAATGTATCGGAAACTTCCAGACAGTTGTTTGTTCACAGAAACACGCTTGTATATCGGATTGAGAAACTGGCAAAGAGTACGGGGCTGGACATTCGCATCTTTGATGATGCCCTGACTTTTAAAATTGCGTTAATGGTAGTGAATTATATGAAGTATCTGGATTCTCTGGAATACTAGGTTGAAAAATCAAAGATTTTTCAACCGCGAATATTGTGCCTTTCAGTCACAAATATCGCAGACTAAGAAAAAATCAAATCATGGTGGTTGATGTGAACCATAAAATGTCAGGTGAGAAATCATCTGGCATTTTTTTGCGTTTTGGACATATATATAGAACATAGGGCGAGGTGAGAGCATGTACCGGAAAGAAATTATTTATATGAGTCTGTTTGAGAATGAGATAAAAAAAGAATGCGTCGGTTATCTCAAATCAGAGAAAAGACAGAATGTGTGTCAATTAGAAGTACAGGTAAAAAAGCTTCCGACAGCGATGGAGGGAAGTTTCCCCATTCGCTTACAAAGTGAGACAGGCTGGCAGGAGACCGGTCCGCTTATGATACAAGAAGGAGCCGGAAAATGGAACGGAACGGTAAACGAGTCTGTTTTAAAGGTTGAAATTATAATATCGGATGCTGAGAGAATCAAGGGAGAAAGCAGAAAAGAGCAGGAAACAGTAAAGGAAAAAGTCATCAAACAGGAAAAAGCCGTGGCAGAGACTGCGCCACAGGAGGAGCCGAAAGAATTACCGGATGAAGAAAGAGAACCTGTTTTGCGGGCGGAGTCTATGACTGCTCCGGCTAAGGCAGCTGCAGTTAAAGCAGCGCCGATAAAAACAATGCCGGTAAGGGATTCTTTGATAGGGATGCCCCCGATAAAGCCGGTTTCGGAACACAAGCCTTTATATGAAAATAAATGGGAACAGCTTCTGTCTACCTATGAGCAGATACATCCATACGGCGATAGCAGGATATACGTGAAGCTGGAGCCGAAAGACTTTATTGTGCTGCGGGAAAATTATCAGCATCTTGTGAATAATAGTTTTTTGCTGCATGGGTTCTATAATTACCGTTATTTGATTCTGGGAAAAGAGGGCGGATTTTATCTTGGCGTACCGGGCGTTTTCTATGAGAGGGAAAAAATGGTCGCGCTTATGTTTGGATTTGAGGCGTTTGAATGTGAAGGGGGAGAGGCAGAAGAAGGAAAATTCGGTTATTATCTACGCAAAGTAGAACTTTAACATAGTTTGGTATAATCCAAAACCGTGCGCTTTTTCTCGAACACAGCTCATGCACGTTACCTTTACAGTTGACTCCGCCAGGCGCTCTTACGGCACATGGAAGCTTCCACTTAGTGCTGCTGTGTTCCCACCCTGACACGGTTCATGGATTCCCATTGCGTAAGACCCGAACTTCAACGCCACTTATAAAGGGCAGCTGCACAAACTAAAGCCCTCAATCAAGCATCACCCCTACTAGAGCGGATTGTAGGTACAAGGCACCGCTAACGCCCCGGCTGCACGGTTTTATAAGTATAATGTTTTTTTCTTTATTTGTCAACTTGTTTCTGGCGCTGCATTTTTTTATTCTTTGCCTCTTCTTTTTCTTCTTTATTGCGTATCCGCAGTTCCTGGAAAAAGGATGTTAGTAGAGAAGAACAGGCTTCTTCCAATACGCCTCTTTTTACACGAACCTGATGGTTAAACTGCGGCATGTCCAGAATGTTTAGAATAGACCCACAGCATCCTGCTTTCGGATTCATCGCACCCATAACAACCTCAGTAATGCGTGCCTGCACAATCGCTCCTGCACACATCTGGCATGGTTCTAAGGTAACATAGAGGGTGCAGCCTTCCAGACGCCAGTCGTGCATTTTTTTACTGGCTTTATTGATGGCGGTTATTTCCGCATGGGCAAGGGTATTTTTATCAGTATTGCGCCGGTTGTATCCTCTTCCGATAATTTTGTCCTGATAGACGATTACGCAGCCAATGGGAACTTCACCCAGTGCATAAGCTTTTTTAGCCTGTTTTATTGCTTCTTTCATATATTTTTCATCAAGGGTCATTAGCCTGTCCGTTTCTTTCTTTATGATTCCGGTTGATACTATGAACTTATTTTATCATATGTAAGCCTGTTATTCTATCCTTGTTTAAAATGCTATTATTTTTAAGCAGAAAGCTAGTTGACGTGAGGCGATGAAATGGATATAATTTGTTTTATGTGGAGACGTATCGAAGTGGTCATAACGGGGCTGACTCGAAATCAGTTTGCCTTTCGGGGCACGCGGGTTCGAATCCCGCCGTCTCCGCTATAAGAGCATCGGAAGTAAAACTCTTTACTCTCGATGCTCTTTCCACTATCGGACTAAGTTATAATTATCCTGCATATCAAATCCAAAAGAATCTACAATACTTTGTGTAATCGGATTATAAACGGTAATGTTGACACCGTCAGTAACTTTGCCATAAGGTTCGTTATCAATGATTACAGAGTTTTTATATTCTCCGGTGTCTTCATTGATTAAAGTTCTGGTCATACATACATCATGAGAATCCAATCGAAAATCTATATTGCACTCTTTATCATAACTTGTATGCAGAATGCCCGTTTTATTATTGATATACCAGAGTTCATTGCCCCTATCCTTTGGAATTTTTAATATATCAAAAAGCGCTGCCATTTCAGGAACTGACGTATTGCAATGTCCATCGACAGAAATGAATAATGTGTATTCCTGGTTATTGATATTGTCTATGATACTTAAAAAATCAGTTGATTCTATGAATTCCTGATTTTTGATGAGGGCGGATATATATTGACTGTCTGCTTCCCATGATTGATATTTGTCGTTTCCGCGCCGGTCGGGAATATTAAAATTATTAGAGATATATTCACCTAATGTATGAGTAAATTTTTGGTTTCCCCTATAATTTAAATGGTTTGAATCAGCGGCATCATAGGTAAAATCGATGCCTATTTCCTCATATAGCAGGTTATAGTTGATAAAACTGACATTATATTCGGAAGCAATATCGGAGGCTGTATTGAAAATAGCCTGTGCCCTTTCTGTAATGCCGGCATATGGGCTGATAACGATTAATAAGGGGATATTGTGTTCGGCAGCTAATTCTATGATTCCTCTATAATACTTTTCAGTTTTTTCGGTCAGAGGGCTTCTTTCCGTTATATGGGATATATCAGGATTTTCAAAAGGAGCGGTTTTCATATTACAGGCAAAGCCTTTCCAGTTTTCAAATAGTGGATTCCCCTGATTTTTTAGAAAGTCTTCTTTTGATAATTCCGTATATCTTGTATGATATTGCATATAGCTGAACATATATTCACTTAGGTCTTCTTGTGGTACGGCTGCTTTAATGGACTCGATTCTGTTTTTTGACCATTTTAGTCCGTATGTATTTACAACAGTGCCGGGATAATAGTCCGCATCAAATACTGTCATATATGCTTCCAAAATAATTAATTGCGGTGTCTGTGTTTTTAATGCTTCTTTTAAATAATGGTAAGTATACCACATTTGTTGATAAGAACCGCCTAAGACAAAAGACGCCGTACCATATTCATTCCAAAGCATTCCCGTATTTACACTTTCAAAAGCATGGCTGCTGCCGAGGACTAAAACATCCACGGTATCGTCTTCCAGTTCATAAAATTTTGTAAGGTCATATATACCATCGCCTCTTTTTAATGAAAAGACAGCATTAACATAGTATAAGACCAGCATTAAAATAAAAAGAAAAGAAAATATTCTGATAACGGATTTTTTCATCGTAGAATCGCCTCTTTTAAAACTGAAAATATATAAATTGCTGTGGATTGAATGTCGGTCCATATTCTCCATATATGAAAATCATAACGATAAGAGCAATGACTGCCATCCATTCAAACCATATGTTTTGTTTCATTAGAAAAATATCTATGGATATTTTTTGTTTGTATCTGATTAGGTCTACCAAAATAAGTAGCAATAATGAAAATATTAATACATTCATTTCAACCCGGTCTAAACCGAGCTGAAAAATACCACCGTTAAAAAGCAGCCAAGGAGTAGGGCGGATTAATATGCGTTTGAGAAGACGGAGTGCATCCAGGACGGAGTCTGCCCTGAAAAAAATCCACGCAAAATCTGCAAGGCCAAAAGTAATGATAATTTGTAATAGTTTCCAGCTAAAACAATTTGTGTTTATATTAAATTTTTTCACCCACTTTTGCCGAAAAGGGTGAAAAAAATCTGCAGCTACCTGATATAAGCCATGTAATCCGCCCCATACAACATAATGCCAGCTCGCGCCATGCCATAGCCCGCTGATTAGAAAAACCAACATTTTATTTATTCCTTTTCTAATATTTCCCCTGCGGTTTCCACCAAGCGGGATGTATAAATAATCTTTAAACCATGTACTTAGAGAAATGTGCCACCTATCCCAGAAATCTTTAATGCTTTGGGCAAAGTAAGGCGTATTAAAATTTTCCATTAGAGTAATGCCCATAATTTTTGAAGCGCCGATTGCAATAAGGGAATAGCTGTTAAAATCACAGTAAATCTGGATAGCAAAGAAAATAGTCGCAAGACATAATTCCGTACTTCCATACATGAGATAGTTATCATAAACAGTGTCAACCAAAATAGATGCTCTGTCTGCAATAACCATTTTCATAAAAAAGCCCCAAATCATTAATATGCAGCCGGAAACAATGCGTTTTGCATTCCATAATTGGATGCTTGCGATATTCTGTATCTGTGTCAAGAGGTTTTTAGACCTTTCAATCGGTCCTGCCACTAATTGTGGAAAAAAAGAAACGAATAAGGCAAATTCTATAAGATTTTTTTCCGCTTTTATATCCTGTCGATAAACATCAATAATATAGCCTACTGCCTGAAAGGTATAAAATGAAATGCCGACAGGGAGAAGAAAATCAAAACGGCGTTCAATCATATTGATATGTAAATGCTGTAAAAGCTTATTTAAGGTTTCTATAAAAAAGTTTCCATACTTAAATATGCCTAAGATACATAAACTGCAAGATATACATATAGTTAATATCATTTTCTTCTGCGATTTATTTCGTCCGGTGTTAGAAGATTCTTCTATTTTCTCTATTAACAGACCACCAATATAAGATAGTATTGTTATTGTAAAAATTAAAACGGCATATCGAGGATTCCAGCTCATATAGAAGTAATAACTGGCAATCAGCAGCCAGAATTTCCGCAGCTTTCTTGGAATAAGAAAGTAAACGATAAGAACGATAGGGAAAAAAATCATAAAATGTATTGAATTAAATTGCATACTTAAACCATTCTTTCTTAAATTTGTTTTCATTCTACTAGTGGTTTATAGGCTTGTCAACACTAAAAGTGTTTTAGCAATTCTCCTAGAGCGTTGTAATAGCTTGCAAAATACTTTCAATGCAGGAGGAATTTACAATGATAAAAGGGTTGCCCGAAAAGATAAAAATGCTTCGCATGAAGTATCGCCTTTCACAAAAAGAAGTAGCAGCTATGCTCGGAATATCGCCATCGATTGTTTCCGGTTATGAAACCGGGGAGCGTACGCCGAGTACGGAAAATCTTCTTGCGTTATCTTATCTCTATAAATGTTCTACGGACTATTTATTGGGAAAGGAGCAGGATGCGCCAATGACAGTATTAGATGCGACAGGGTTAAACAGTCAACAGATACAGGTATTACATGACCTCATAAAGATAATGAAGCAGGAGTAATGGTATTTACAAATGCTTCATTCTTTTTTGGATAAATTCTAATGGATATTTTGAAACAACAGCATATAAAATAAATCAGTTGTGATACTTCCCAAAATATTATATAATTTATTTATCATATTTGATTAGAGATATCCGTCGGGGATATTATCAAAAACATATATTGTTAAAGGAGGAATCGGAATGAAAAGAATCGGTATGTTGACCAGTGGTGGAGATTGTCAGGCGTTAAATGCCGCAATGAGGGGCGTTGTAAAATGCTTATCCTGTAGTGGTGAAGAAGTAGAGATTTATGGTTTTTTGGAGGGCTATAAAGGCTTGATTTATGGCGATTTTCGTATGCTGACGGGCATGGATTTTTCAGGCATTTTAACGAAAGGCGGTACGATTCTTGGCAGTTCCAGAACACCATTTAAGCTGATGCGAGAGCCGGATGAGAACGGACTGGATAAAGTGGAAGCAATGAAACAGAACTACTATAAATTAAAGCTGGATTGTCTGGTTATTTTGGGCGGGAACGGCACTCATAAAACAGCCAATCTGTTAAGGGAAGAAGGCTTGAATGTTGTAACGCTTCCCAAGACGATTGACAATGATTTATGGGGAACGGATATGACGTTTGGTTTTCAGAGTGCAGTTGATATTGCGACAGACTGCATTGACTGCATTCATACGACGGCAGCTTCCCATGGACGTATTTTTATCGTAGAAGTTATGGGACATAAAGTTGGATGGCTGACATTGAATGCCGGTATGGCAGGCGGAGCGGATATCATTTTGATTCCTGAGATTCCTTATGATATTGATAAGATTATTAAAGCGATTAATGCCCGCAGTTCCCGAGGTTCCAAATTTACAATTATGGCGGTAGCGGAAGGGGCGATTTCCAAAGAGGATGCGAAACTTTCCAAGAAAGAGTATAAGGAGAAGATGAAAAACTATCAGTATCCTTCGGTTTCTTATGAAATTGCGGACCGTATTCAGAAAAAGACAGGCCAGGATGTGCGTGTGACGGTTCCCGGACATACGCAGCGCGGCGGAAGCCCATGTCCTTATGACCGTGTGTTTGCAACCCGTCTCGGTGCAGAAGCAGGCAAGCTGATTTTACAGGGTGAATATGGTTTTATGGTTGGTTATAAAAACAGAGAAGTAGTTAAAGTTCCTTTGGAGGAGGTTGCAGGAAAACTGAAAATGGTAGCGCCGGATGCAACTATTGTGCAGGAGGCTAAAATGACGGGCATTAGTTTTGGCGACTAGACTGCTTAAGGAAGAATGAGGATTAGAATGTCATATACAGCGCTTTATCGGAAGTTCCGGCCGGATTGTTTTGAAGAGGTAAAGGGGCAGGAACATATTGTAACAACATTGAGAAATCAGATTAAGGCGGAGCGTGTCGGACACGCGTATCTTTTCTGCGGAACAAGAGGAACGGGAAAGACGTCTATTGCTAAGATTTTTGCAAAAGCGGTGAATTGTGAGCATCCCGTGGAGGGCAGTCCTTGCAGGGAGTGTCCGACCTGCAAGGCGATTGCGGCAGGCGTCAGCATGAATGTCATAGAGATTGATGCGGCTTCTAATAACGGTGTAGACAATATTAGAGAGATTGTGGATGAAGTGTCCTATTCTCCGACAGAAGGAAAGTATAAAGTTTATATTATAGACGAGGTGCATATGCTGTCTATTGGCGCTTTTAATGCACTGTTAAAAACGTTGGAAGAACCTCCGTCTTATGTCATTTTTATTCTGGCGACAACAGAAGTGCATAAAATTCCTATCACGATTTTATCACGCTGTCAGCGGTATGATTTCAGAAGAATAACGATTGAAACCATTACGGACAGACTTCGGGAATTGATGGACGTAGAACAGATAACGGTAGAGGACAAAGCGCTTCGCTATATTGCTAAGACGGCGGATGGCTCTTTTCGTGATGCGCTCAGTCTGCTTGACCAGTGCATTGCGTTTCATTTTGGCCAGGAACTTACTTATGATAAGGTGCTGGATGTATTAGGAGCGGTGGATACGGAGGTATTCAGCAGACTGCTCCAGTGCGTATTGAAGCAGGATGTGCTGGGTTGTATTGCTTTGTTAGAAGAAATTGTAATGCAGGGCAGGGAACTGGCGCAGTTTGTTACGGATTTTACATGGTATTTAAGGAATCTTCTGCTCGTGAAGACTTCGGATGCAGTAGAAGATATTATAGATGTTTCTTCCGATAATCTGATGCGGTTACGGGAAGAAGCACAGATGACGGAGCCGGAAACGGTGATGCGTTATATCCGTATTTTTTCCGAACTTTCCGGACAGATTAAGTATGCGTCACAGAAACGGATTTTAATTGAGATTGCGCTGATTAAACTGTGTCGTCCGGGGATGGAAACGGATACGGCATCTTTATCGGACAGGGTGCGTTCACTGGAAGAAAAAGTGGAAAAAGGCGTAATAGCGGCGCCGACGGCAGGAATGCAGGCTGCGTCTTATCAGGAGGCGTTTAGCACAGAGGCCAAAGAGAAGCTTTTACAACTGCCGAAAGCCATTCCCGAAGATATCCAGAAGATTGTAAGCGAATGGCAGACAATAGTGGGAGAGACTTCCATGCCAATGAAAAAATACTTGAAAGAGGCGCGTTTAAGTCTGGGCGGTGATGATAAGCTTATGGTAGTGGTAGAGGATGGAATGGCGTCGGATTATTTTCTGCGTCAGGAGGGGCATAAAGAACTGTTAGAGCAGATAATATCCAATATTGCAGGCAAGAAAGTGGAAACAGTTATCCAGAGTATTCAGAATAAAGAAAGTTTCGACCAAAATTATGTGGATTTAAGCCAGGTCATTCATATGGAAATAGAAATAGAATGAAAGGAGAAAAGAGGATAATATGGCAAAACGCGGAGGATTTCCCGGAGGCGGAATGCCCGGGAATATGAATAACTTAATGAAGCAGGCACAGAGAATGCAGCGGCAGATGGAGGAAAGCCAGAAAGAACTGGAGGAAAAAGAGTTTACGGCCAAGGCCGGAGGCGGTGCGGTAGAAGTAACGGTAACAGGAAAAAAAGAGATTACCAAGGTAACATTGTCGCAGGAAGTAGTGGACCCGGATGATGTGGAAATGCTGGAAGACCTTGTTATGGCGGCTGCTAATGAGGCGCTTCGTATGGCGGAAGAGGCAAATTCGGAAATTATGAATAAGATGACAGGCGGACTTGGACTCGGCGGAGGATTTCCGTTCTAATGGACTTATATAGTGGACATATTAATAAATTAATTGAAGAACTTTCAGGATTGCCGGGAATCGGTACGAAATCGGCACAGCGGCTTGCCTTTCATTTGATTAATATGCCGAAAGAACGGGTAGAGCGGCTTGCGGGGGCGATACTGGAAGCGAAGGAAAATGTCAGATACTGCCGGGAATGTTTTACCCTGACAGATCAGGAGATTTGCCCTGTCTGCGCCAATGCCGGAAGAGACCATAAAACGATTATGGTGGTGGAAAACACGAGAGATTTGGCGGCCTATGAAAAAACCGGGAAATATACCGGTGTTTATCATGTTCTGCATGGAGCAATTTCTCCTATGTTGGGAATCGGACCGAACGATATTAAATTAAAGGAACTGATGCAGCGCTTACAGGCGGATGTGCAGGAAGTCATTATTGCGACAAATTCCAGTCTTGAAGGGGAGACAACCGCTATGTATATCAGTAAGCTGATAAAACCGACCGGTGTAAAAGTAACCAGAATAGCCAGCGGCGTACCGGTGGGCGGCGATTTGGAATACATAGATGAGGTAACATTGCTGCGTGCGCTGGAGGGAAGAACGGAACTGTAGAAAGGAAAAGTAGTATGAGTATGGTAAAAGAGTTTTTCGGAATCGCAAAAGATGGTAAGGATGTATATACTTTTACGCTGAAGAATGCAAACGGCATGAAAGCCAGAGTCATGAATTTCGGTGCGGTTTTAGTAAATTTATATGTGCCGGATAAAAATGGTAATTTGGCGGATGTGGTATTGGGATATGACAAGCTGGAAGATTATTATGGAAATGAAAGCTTCTTTGGGGTGACGATAGGACCGAGTGCGAACCGTGTAGGAAATGCAAGCTTCCGGATTGACGGCAGAATATATCAGCTTGATATTAATGACGGCGTGAACAATCTGCACAGCAATAAAGAACTGGGGTATCATAAACGCGTATGGGATATTGAATCTGCGGATGATAACAGTGTAACATTTTCAATAACGGCGCCGGATGGCGATATGGGTTTCCCGGGAAATAAAAAAATTTCCATGACATACAGCCTTTCAGATGATAATAAACTGACATTGGCGTATCATGGAACCTCTGACGCCAATACATTAATTAATATGACGAACCATACCTATTTTAACTTAAGCGGTCATCAGGCGGGCAGCATTGAAGACCATCTTTTAACGATTCATGCAAGCCATTATACGCCTGTTATTCCCGGTGCAATACCAACGGGTGAAATTGCGCCGGTAGCCGGAACGCCAATGGATTTTACAAGCCCGAAGCCGATTGGACGCGATATCAGGGATGATTTTGAACAGTTAAAGCTGACGTTTGGCTATGACCATAACTTTGTGATTGATGGAGCGGATGGAACGCTTAGGGAAATCGCTGTTGTGGAAGATCCCAAAAGCGACAGGAAAATCAAGGCCTTTTCTACGCTGCCCGGCGTACAGTTTTATGCAGGAAATTGTATCGAAGAGGAAACGGGTAAAGACGGAACGCTTTACGGGGCAAGAATGGGAATGTGTCTGGAAACACAGTATTTTCCGGACAGCATTAACAAACCGGAATTTCCGTCCGTTGTATTTGGACCGGACAGAGATTATGAGGCGGTAACGGTTTATCAATTTCTTCCATAAATATGGCAATACAGTAAAATATAATAGAAATGGTGAAAATATTTTAGGGCGCAAGTCATCTGGCTTGCGCTTTTTGTGTCTATACGCGGGATTTGATAAATTTCGCAAGCCGTCTGTGCTATATTGAGAAAAAGTATGCCTGCTTATGGCAGACACAGGAAAGGCGTGATGGGCGAGATGGCGACAACGGATATTGTGATTCACAAAGGGGAAAAAGAAGAAAAATACCAGCTATATGTGGAAGACTATGTAATATCATATTTAAAAAATTACAAAGATAAAGATGATGCGTTTTTTTTCTACGGAAAAAGAGAAAAGGACAGGAAAAGATATTATATTTACGGGGCGGGCAATCAGAGGCAGATTACATACTTTAAGCAATATGTATTGCTGGAAGAAATACGATGTCATTTTACCATGGACATGCCGGTATTTTCCATTGAAGAAGATACGGGAATATACGAACTGGCAGGATACGACATTTTTTATCAGAGCAATGAAGCGATGCAAAACTATATGGTGGAACATAGAAAAGAAGTACAGTACAGGGCAGGGGCGGAGACGAAGACACAGGAAAGAAGAGTGCAAAGAAACACGGATGTACAAAAAGCGATAGATGCGCGAAAACAGGCGGAAGCGCAGCAGAAGAGAAATTTTGCGGCTAAAAATGACGAAAAGAAAGGAAACGGGCTGATGGCGGTGCAGTTATCTGCTATTTTTGTTATTCTGATTGCGATTGTCATTAATTCCACCAATAGTTATACGAAGCTGGAAGAATTGAATCAGGCAGCCGTGGAAGTTTTTTTTGCAATAGAAAATCAGGAAGCGGATATTCCAACGGAGGGAACGGTTTTGCGTTTGTCGGATTTGGATGCAAAATTTGAGGAAGAGAATCAGGCAGTGAAAAAGGAAGAAATAGAAACAGAAATGGAGGCGGAAGAGGAAACGGAAACAGGAAAGGAAGAAGCGGAAAAAGATAAAGAAGCGATAGAAGAAGCGAGCATGAAAGAAGGAAATGCGACGGAGGAAGCGGCGCCAAGCCAACAGGCATATGGGCGGAATTTTGCGGAATACTATCAAATTGAAAAGGGGGATACGCTATATACTATCAGTATTAAATTATACGGAGATACTTCTAAAGTTAATGAGATATGTGAGTTAAATCAAATTAAAGACCCTGATAATATTAAATACGGGCAAAAAATATTACTGCCCTAGCTAAATATGTGTTACAATAATACGAAAAGAGTTTTTAGAATAAGAACAATGCAGTTAGGTGTTATATACACTTTTATGTAAAGAGGAATAACGTATGGCAAACGTTAGAGATTACTTTAGAAATAAAGTAAAGCGGGAAGAAAAAACACAGCGCATCAGTTATATGGAAAAAATCAAGAGTCACAAATTTATGATTTTTTACCGTAGTATTTTAGTGATAGCGCTTATAGCGGCAGCAGCGGCAGTCATGGTGATTCAGTGGAAAAATAAGATTTATACGGAAAGCGTGGTTGTTTCTTCCATTGCTACTGCAAAACCACAAAATGGAAATATGGTTTCTTTTTCGGGGTACATATTAACTTATAGTAAGGATGGCGCAAGCTGTATAGATGCAAAAGGCAATGCAGTCTGGAATGAAACTTTTGAAATGCAGAACCCCATGATTGATATTTGCCAGAATGTAGTAGCGATTGGAGATTATAATGGAAGAAATCTTTATGTAATGAGTACAAGTGGTTCATTAGGACAAATTACGACCAATAAGCCTATCAGAAATTTCTGTGTGGCGGCGAATGGTGTGGTGGCGGTTGTGCTGGATGACGCCAATCTTACTTATATTTATCTCTATGATATGCAGGGAGAAGAATTAGTGCGTATCAGAACGACAATGAAAGACAGCGGTTACCCGTTCAGGCTTGCCATATCGCCCAATGGGCAGCTTTTGTGCGTGTCTTATTTGTTTGTAGACAGCGGGGAATTAAAATCCAGCGTGGCTTTTTACAATTTTGGCGCGGTAGGGCAGAATAAGCCGGATAATTATGTCAGCGGTTATGACTATCGGGATGTTATTGTAGGGTATACACGGTTTTTGGATGAAAAAACATTGTTTGCCGTTTCCGATGATCGTATTATGTTTTTTGAAGGTACGCAAATACCTGTCAGTAAGGCGGAGTGTCTGCTTAGTGAAGATGTGCAGAGAATTTATTATGGTACGGAATATGTAGGCCTGGTCTTTATCAGTTCGGAAAGTGACAGCAGATATCGGTTAGACGTATACCATAAATCCGGACAGTTAAGTAATTCTATTGATTTTGATATGGAATATACGGATATTGTATTTACAGATGACCAGATTATTATTTATAATGAAGCGGAGTGCCAAATCTATGATATGAATGGTGTGGAAAAATATAACGGACTTTTTGAAAAGGCGGTTTATACATTGATTCCGACTGCTTCTTCTTATAAATATGTAGTGGTTACGGCAGATTCCATAGATACAATGGAACTGAAATAACGTATAGATATGGCTGCCTTTGCAGACATTTCTATTTGGAAAGGTGCGGGCTAACTTGGAAATTGTTTTTATCCTGATTATTTGTCTGCTGGTTGTATGGAGAATAAAAAAGGGTTTCAGGAATGGTATGATGAAAGAGGTTATTAACATTGTGTCCATTATTGTTTCCCTTGTATGCATTACTCTTATTTTCCTGTCGATAAGCAGTGTTGTGGCGCATACGTTCAGTACGTTGACAGTATGTGTTATAGGACTTATCGGTATTGGCATTATTTTTAAACTGTGCCATCTTATTTTTAAACCGGTTACAGCGATTATGAATATTTCACTTATTCATGGACTTGATAAAATACTGGGAGCCGTTATGGGTCTGGGGGAGGCTCTCATTTGTGCCTATTTTTTATATCGGGCGTTGGATTATTTTGGCATTTATACATTGTCATTTTCACTGATTCTTTGACGCCTGAATAAAATATAAAAAAATTAAAAAAATATATAAAAAATTTTGAATAAATCCGTTGACAATCCTTTTTTCATCTGATATTATATGAAAGTCGCACAATTATATTTTATATGTGCAAAAACCGTACCTTGACAAAAGATTTGTCTATGATAAGAAATTTATCTTCGATGAAAAAATTATCTTTGACGAATCAACAGTAATGCAACCCTGAAAATTCATAAAAAACAGAAAATTTACTATGTAAAAAATTTACTCCGTAAATTGACTGAAATGAGTATTCAGA